>NZ_JACLAU010000046.1 GCF_014230305.1 Novosphingobium aerophilum | reverse complement strand
GCCTCAACCGGCGGCGCGCCGCCGCCCACTGCCGCTCCGCCGGTCTGGACCGGCTGGCCGCTCGAGGCGCGCCGGGCCGAGGCTTCGGCCCGGGTCGCCCGGGCCCGGACCCGCAACGGCGGTGCCCTGCCGGCGCTGCGGCTGGCCTGGCCGGACGGTCCGGCGGCCGATGCCGTGTTTTCCCGGCTCGCCGCCGATGTCGCGACGATCGGCGTGACCCTGACCCGCGTTGCCGAGGGCGCTCCGGCCGAATTGCGCCTGCTGGACCTGGTGGCCCGCTATCCGGGCGCGCTGTGGTACCTGAACCAGTTGTCCTGCGCCGCGCGCCGCACCATCTGCAGCGCCACCCTCGATGCGCGGCTGGCCCAGGCGCGGGCCGAACGCGACCCGGACCGCCGCGCCGCGATGCTCGCCGCGGTCGAAGCCCAGGCGTCGGGCGCGGCCCTGTTCCTGCCGCTCGGCGCCCCGATCCGCTGGTCGCTGGCGCGGCCCGGTCAATCGGGGTTCGCGGTCAATGCTGCGGCCTTCCATCCGCTGCCGGCGCTGGTCCAGCCCGTGAATTGACCGTCCCTTGTCGCGGCGCGGGCCAATCTCCGCCGAACGTTCTACCCCGAAGGCGTAGCAAATAAGATCAAAACGAAGGGTAATCTCCCTTTTACGGTAAATTAACCTTTCTCTTTCATAGGTCACATGGTTAATTGCCGGAAAGACCCCAGCCGTTGGGGTGTGTCGGGTAAAGGGGCATAAAGGGGACACCCATGCGAGTGCTGCTGATCGAGGACGAGCCGACAACGGCCCGCGCCATCGAGCTGATGCTCACGGCCGAGGGCTTCAACGTGTATTCGACCGACCTCGGTGAGGAAGGTTTGGACCTGGGCAAGCTGTATGATTACGATATCATCCTGCTCGACCTGAACCTTCCCGACATGCACGGCTACGACGTGCTGAAGAAGCTCCGGGTGGCCAAGGTGCAGACCCCGGTGCTGATCCTGTCGGGCATTGCCGAGATGGATTCGAAGGTCCGCTCATTCGGCTTCGGCGCCGATGACTATGTGACCAAGCCGTTCCACCGCGAAGAGCTGATCGCCCGCATCCATGCCGTGGTGCGCCGGTCGAAGGGCCATTCGCAGTCGGTCATCCGCACCGGCAAGCTGTCAGTCAACCTCGATGCCAAGACCGTCGAGGTCGATGGCGCGCGGGTCCACCTGACCGGCAAGGAGTATGCGATGCTCGAGCTGCTTTCGCTGCGCAAGGGCACCACGCTGACCAAGGAAATGTTCCTCAACCATCTCTATGGCGGGATGGACGAGCCCGAACTGAAGATCATCGACGTGTTCATCTGCAAGCTCCGCAAGAAGCTGGCCCATGCCTGCGGCGGAGAGAACTATATCGAGACCGTCTGGGGCCGCGGCTATGTGCTGCGCGATCCCAACGATCAGATGGAAGCCGCCTGACGTCCCACCGCCCATTCGTCACGCCGCCCCCGGCGGCGCTCGACAGGGCAACGGCCCGCTTCCGTGGGGGGAGGCGGGCCGTTTGCCGTTGTGGCGCCACACGTCTGGCTTTCATGGCGCGGGCCGACTAAGGCCGCCGCCATGACGGCATACAAGGCAGGCGATCCAACCACCATCAACCGCCTCTACGGGCGCGCCAAGGGCAAGCCCCTGCGGCAGGGCCAGCAAGAGCTGGTCGATCGGCTGCTGCCCCAGATCGCGGTCCCTACGGACGGGCCGATCACGGCGCAGCGGCTGTTCGGCGAGCCGCGGCCGCTGCATTTCGAGATCGGTTTCGGCGGGGGCGAGCACATGGCCTATCGCGCCGATCTGCTGCCCGATCATGGCTATATCGGCTGCGAGCCGTTCATCAACGGGGTGGCCCAGGCCCTGGTCCATGTCCGCGATGCCGGGCTGGCGAATGTCCGGATCCAGCATGGCGACGCGATCGAGGTGCTCGAACGGGTTCCGGCCGGCGCCCTGTCCTTCGTCTATCTGCTGCATCCCGATCCCTGGCCCAAGGCCCGCCATGCCAAGCGCCGGATGATGAACGACGGGCCGGTGCGGCTGATCGCCGACAAGCTCAAGCCGGGGGGCGAATTCCGCTTCGGCACCGATCACCCGGTCTACCTGCGCCACGCGCTGATGGTGATGCGCCGGCACCGCGACCTGTTCGAATGGCTCTGCACCGAGCCCGGGGACTTCCAGCATCGTCCCGGGGGCTGGCCGGAAACCCGCTACGAGGCCAAGGCCCGGCGGCTGGGCCATGAGGTGTGGTACTTCCGCTTTCGGCGCCGCTGAGTCGGGCTGGGGCCTGACACCGCCCCACCGGCCCGCCGCCCGTGATGGCCGTCTCCGGCGGGCCGATCAGCCCGGCAGGACGCCCGCGGTCTGGGCCAGGACCCACAGGCCCACGGCCAGCAGCAGCAGCGCGGCGAGCCCCCGCACCACCCCGAGCGGCACCCGCGCGATCAGCGCTTCGCCCAGGAACACCGCCGGCACATTGGCCACCATCATGCCCAGGGTGGTGCCCGCCATCACCGCCAGCACGCTGTGGAAGCGGGCCCCCAATGCGATGGTGGCGATCTGGGTCTTGTCCCCCATCTCGACCAGGAAAAAGGCCACCAGGGTGGTCAGGAACGCACCGAACCGCGATTCGCGGGGCGCATCGTCGTCCATCCGGTCCGGCACGAGGGTCCAGCCCGCCATGGCGATGAACGAGACCGCGACCGCATAGCGGAAGGCCTTGCCGTCGAGCTGATTGGCCACCTGCTCGCCCAGCAGCGCGGCCAGGAAGTGGTTGGCCAGAGTCGCACACAGGATTCCGGCGACAATTTCCCACGGGCGGCGAAACCGGGTTGCCAGGATGATGGCCAGCAATTGGGTTTTGTCGCCGATCTCGGCAAGGGCGACGACAGCGCTGGAGGTCAGGAAGGCTTCGAACACGATCAATGGCTTAGGCACGGCAAACCGTGATCGCAAGCGGCGCCTTGGGGTGATCGCCTGTCCATCCGCCAGTGTCAGGCCCGGGGTGACAAATAAGGCGAAATACCGATCCGGCCATGTGCGAAACCGTATGCAAAACGATTGTAGGACGCTGCCGGGATCGCACTTCAACAGCCGTAGGATTCGTCGAATGTCACTCAAGCGGACCAGCCGCAAGGGCAGCGCCATACTGGTCGGCGCCATTTTGATCGCCATTCTGGTGACCGGGATCGCCATCCAGCAGATCCGGTTCGGGGGGCCGATGCACCGGGTGAACCAGCAGTTCAGCGACCTGACGGCCGATATCCTGCCGCCGCCGCTCTACGTGATCGAATCCTATCTCGAAACCACCCAGGCCGTCGCCGCGACCGCCGATGGCATCGGCGCGCCCGGTTCTGCCGAAGGCCATGCCGGACGGCTCGCCCAGTTGGAAAGGCAGTTCAACGAACGCGCCCAGGTCTGGGAAAACAGCGATCTGACCAGCGCGCTCAAGGCCACGCTGGTGCCCCGCGTGATCAGCACGGGCAAGGCCTTCTGGCAGGAGGTCGACACCCAGTTCGTCCCGGCCCTGCGGGCGAACAACCGCGATGGCGTGCTGGCGTCCTACAACAACCTCAGCCGGCTTTATGGCGAACATCGCCAGGCGGTCGACGCTCTGGTGGCCGGCGCGGCCGACCAGCAGGGCCAGCTCGTGCAGTCCAGCCAGTCGACCCTGCTGATCGTGGGCATTCTGCTCAGCGTGATCGCGCTGTCCGTGATCGGCGTGCTGGTGGCGGGCGTGCGCCTGTTCGATCGCAAGATCATCAGCCCGATCGAGAACACCGCCGGGGTCCTGCGGCAGATGGCCAATGGCCAGATCGACGTCGATCTGGGCGAGGCTTCGCCCCATGCCGCCCAGGATGACGAGATCGGCGCCATGCTCGAGGCCGCGCGCGTCTTCCGCGACGCGCTCCACACCCGGATCGCGCACGAGCGTGAGCAGCAGGAAGTGGTCGCCCGCCTTGACGATGCCCTGACCGAGCTGGCCGACGGCAACCTGTCCTATCGCATCGACCATCCGATGGCGGCCGACTACGAACGGCTGCGGGTGGCCTTCAACCGCACGATGGAGGCGCTCAGCGAAACCCTGGTGCAGGTCAGCGAGACCTCGCAGACCGTGTCCTGCGGGGCCAACGAGATCCATGCCGCCGCGGGTGACCTCGCCCACCGGACCGAGCATCAGGCGAACCGGCTCGAGGCCGCGGCCCATGCGCTCAACGAGGTCACGGCCTTGGTGTCGCGCACCGCGCAGGATTCGCTCGAGGTGGCCACCGCGATCGTCTCGGCCCAGGACGAGGCCCGCGCCAGCGCCGATGTCGTCGCCCAGACCATCACCGCCATGAGCGAGATCGAAACCTCGGCCCGGGCGATCGTCCAGATCATCGGCACGATCGACGGCCTGGCCTTCCAGACCAACCTGCTGGCGCTCAACGCCGGGGTCGAAGCGGCCCGCGCGGGTGAGGCGGGCAAGGGCTTCGCCGTGGTCGCCAACGAGGTCCGCGCCTTGTCCGACCGGTCGAAGGAGGCTGCCGAGGAAATCCGCCGCCTGATCACCGCCAGCTCGGAACAGGTGGTCAGCGGAGTCGGCCTGGTCAACAGCAGCGGTCAGATGCTGCAGTCGATCGTCACCGGCATTTCCGACATCGCCGGACGCGTCCAGGACATCACCGATGCCGCCAATCGCCAGGCCGCCAGCCTGCGCGAGGTGTCCCAGGTGGTCAACGAGATGGACAGCGCGACCCAGCAGAACGCCGCCATGGTCGAGGAGACCACCGCCGCAGCGCGCAGCCTCTCGACCGAGGCCGGCATGCTGCGTCAGCGCGTGGCGGTGTTCCAGACCGGTGGGCGCGGCAAGCCGGTACGGGCGGCGGCACCCTCGGCGAAATTCGCCCTGGCCTCCTGACCGGGACGGCTCGGGCCAAACGAAACGGGGCGGGCGCCTGCGCCCGCCCCGTCGTCGTTCCGGGGATCGGCGGGTCGCCTCAGCCGACCACGCCGCCGGCCGCCAGGACCGCCAGGGTCAGGATATCGGGCGCCAGCGCGGTCATCGGCGCGATCTGCACCGGCTTGTCCATGCCGATCAGCATCGGCCCGATCACCGCGTTGCCGGCCAGTTCGCGCAGCAGCTTGGCCGAGATGTTGGCCGATTGCAGTCCGGGCATGATCAGCACGTTGGCCGGGCCCGACAGGCGGCAGAACGGATAGTTCGCCATGACCTTGGGGTTCAGCGCGGCATCGGGGGCGATATCGCCTTCGTACTCGAACCCCGGCTCCATCGCGTCGAGCAGGGCGACTGCGCCGCGGATCGGTTCGACCCACTTGCCCATCGGGTTGCCGAAGGTCGAGAACGACAGGAAGGCGACGCGCGGATCGTGGCCCATGCGCCGGGCCACGGCGGCGGTCTCTACCGCGATATGGGCCAGGTCCTCGGCCGAGGGGCGCTCGTTGACGGTCGTGTCGGCCAGGAACACCGTGTAGTTCTTGGCCACCATCAGATGCACGCCGAAGGGCACGTGGCCCGGCTTGGGATCGAGCACCCGGCGGACCTCGCGCAGGGTCTGCGAGAAGGTCCGGGTCAGGCCCGAGATCATCGCGTCACCATGGCCCAGCGCGACCAGCAGCGAGGCGAAGACATTGCGGTTCTGGTTGACCATCCGCCGCACGTCGCGCTCCAGGAAGCCGCGCCGCTGCATCCGTTCGTAGAGATAGGCCACCATGTCCGGCACCAGCGGCGAGACGTTGGAGTTGTGGATCTCGTAACCGTCGGGATTGCCCACGCCCAGCTCGACCAGCTTGGCGCGCACCGCCTCGGTCCGGCCGACCAGCACCGGGGTGCCATAGCCGAAGTCGCGGAACTGGATCGCGGCGCGCAGCACCACCTCGTTCTCGGCCTCGGCGAAGACCACCCGCTTGGGATTCTCGCGGACCTGCGCATAGACGTTGGTGAGGACCGAGGTGGTCGGGTTGAGGCGGGCCTTCAGGCTCAGCCGATAGGCCTCGAAGTCCTCGATCGGCTTCTGCGCCACCCCGGTGTCCATCGCCGCCTTGGCCACGGCCGAGGAGACCACCTCCATCAGCCGGGGATCGAACGGCGCCGGGATGATGTAGTCCACCCCGAAGGTGTGGTTCTTGCCATAGGCCGCGGCCACTTCCTCGGGCACCTGTTCCCGCGCGAGTGCGGCGATCGCCTCGGCCGCGGCGATCTTCATTTCCTCGTTGATCGCCGTCGCCCGCACGTCGAGCGCGCCGCGGAAGATGAAGGGGAAGCCCAGGACGTTGTTGACCTGGTTGGGATAGTCCGACCGGCCGGTGGCGACGATCGCGTCAGGCCGCACCGCCTTGGCCGCGGGCGGGGTGATTTCCGGATCGGGGTTGGCCATGGCGAAGATGATCGGCTGCGGGGCCATCTTCTTGACCCATTCGGGCTTCAGCGCATCGGCCGCGGACAGGCCGAGGAAGATGTCCGCGCCGATCACCGCCTCTTCCAGCGTGCGCACCGGGGTGTCGACCGCGTGCGCGCTCTTCCACTGGTCCATGCCCTCCTGGCGGCCGCGATAGATCACCCCCTGGCGATCGCACATGATCACATTGTCGTGCCGCACGCCCATGGCCTTGATCAGCTCGGTGCAGGCGATCGCCGCGGCGCCGGCGCCGTTGACCACCACCTTGACGTCCTTCAGCTCGCGCCCGGTCAGATGGCAGGCGTTGACCAGGCCCGCGGCCGAGATGATCGCGGTGCCGTGCTGGTCGTCGTGCATCACCGGGATCTTCAGCCGCTCGCGCAGGGCCTGCTCGATGATGAAGCACTCGGGGGCCTTGATGTCTTCCAGGTTGATCCCGCCGAAGCTCGGCTCGAGCAGGGTGACCGCGTCGATGAAGGCCTGCGGGTCCTCGGTGGCGAGCTCGATGTCGATCGAATCGACGTCGGCGAAGCGCTTGAACAGCACCGCCTTGCCTTCCATCACCGGCTTGGAGGCCAGGGCGCCGAGGTTGCCCAGCCCCAGGATGGCGGTGCCGTTGGAGATCACCGCGACCAGGTTGCCCTTGGCGGTGTAGTCATAGGCCGCGGCCGGGTCCTCGGCGATCGCGCGGACCGGCACGGCGACGCCCGGCGAATAGGCCAGGCTCAGGTCGCGCTGGGTCGCCATCGGCTTGCTGGCGATGATCTCGATTTTGCCGGGCCGGATCGTGTTGTGGTAGAACAGCGCCTCGCGTTCGGTGAAACGGACGTTGCTTTCCTCGGACAATGGGGCCTCCCGTCTGGCTGTCCCTCGCGCCCTATCGTGTGTCGCGGCGAGAGGATAGGGGAAAGCGGCGTAGGCCCCATTCCCAAGCGCCCGGTGCAGCGATAGCACCGCCGCATGCCCCAGCCGTCCCCCGAGAATCCCCCCAGCGCGATTCCCGCCGGCGCCACGCCGATGATGGCCCAGTATCTGGCGCTGAAGGCCCAGGCCGCCGATTGCCTGCTGTTCTACCGGATGGGGGATTTCTTCGAGCTGTTCTTCGACGATGCCCGCACCGCGGCCCAGGTGCTCGACATCGCGCTGACCTCGCGCGGGGAACACCTGGGCGAACCGATCCCGATGTGCGGGGTGCCGGTCCATTCGGCCGAAAGCTATCTGGCCCGCCTGATCCGCGCGGGCTGCCGGGTGGCGATCGCCGAACAGGTCGAGAGCCCCGAGGAGGCGAAGAAGCGCGGCGGGTCCAAGGCCCTGGTGGCGCGCGACATCGTCCGCTTCGTCACCGCCGGGACCCTGACCGAGGAAGCCCTGCTCGAACCGCGCCGTGCCAATGTGCTGGCGGCCGCCTGCGATCTGCGCGGCCAGGTCGGGATCGCCGCCTGCGACGTGTCGACCGGGCGCATGGAGCTGGAGGAATGCCCGCCCGACCGGCTCGGTGCCGCGCTCGCCCGGCTCGGCGCCAGCGAACTGGTCGTGCCCGAAGGGTGGGAGCAGGCCCCCCCGGGTGCGATCCCGCGCCCCCCGCGCGAATTCCAGAGCGAATCCGGCACGGCGCGGCTCTGCGGGGTGCACGGGGTGGCCACGCTCGACGGCTTCGGCACCTTCACCCGGCCGATGCTCGCCGCTGCGGGCGGGCTGGTCGCCTATCTGGACCATGTCGGCCGGGGTCGTCTGCCCTTGCTGCTGCCGCCGGTGGCGCGGGCCGGGGCAGCCCACCTGGCGATGGACGAGGCCACGCGGGCCAGCCTCGAGATCGTCGAGGCCAGCGGCGGCGGGCGCAAGGGCAGCCTGGTCGATGCGGTCGACCGCTGCGTCACCGGGGCCGGGGCGCGGCAACTGGCCGAGGACCTGTCCGCCCCGCTGACCGATGCCGCGGCGATCGCCGCGCGGGTCGCGCTGGTCGGCTGGCTGCACGACGATCCGCTGTTGCGCGCCGATCTGCGCGGCGCCCTGCGCGCCCTGCCCGATATCGGCCGGGCGCTGGGGCGGGCGGTTGCCGGGCGGGGCTCGCCGCGCGATCTCGGGCAGATTCGCGATGGGCTCGATGGCGCGCGGCGCATCCGCGATCACCTGCTCCGCACCGCGGATCGCCCGCCCCTGCTTGATGCCCTGCTGCCGCAGTTGGGGGGCCATGGCGCCCTGGTCGATCGCTACGCCCGCGCGCTGGTGCCCAGCCCGCCGACCGAACGCGGCCAGGGCGGGTACATCGCCGCGGGCTATGACCATGCGCTCGATGCCCTGCGCGAGACCGCCGGCAACGCCCGCCGCGCGATCGCCGCGCTGGAGGCGCGATACCGCGACGAAACCGGTGTCGCCGCGCTGAAGATCCGCCACAACGGCGTGCTCGGCTATTTCATCGAGGTCCCGGCCCGCCATGCCGACCGGCTGATGGCCCCGGACAGCGGCTTCACCCATCGCCAGACCATGGCCGGGGCGGTGCGCTTCAATGCCCTGGCCCTGCACGAGGAAGCCAGCCGCATCGGCGAGGCCGGGGGGCATGCCCTGGCGGCCGAGGAGGCGCACTTCGCCGAACTGGTTGCCCTGGCGATCGACGCCCGCGAGGCGATCGCGGCGACGGCCGCGGCGCTGGCCCGGCTCGATGTTGCCGCCGGCCTCGCCGAGCGCGCCGCCGAGGGCCACTGGTGCCGCCCGGAGATTGTCGCCGAACCGTGCCTGACGGTCAGCGGCGGCCGCCATCCGGTGGTCGAGGCGGCGCTCGCGGCCCGCGGCGAGCGGTTCGTCGCCAACGACTGCACCATCTCTCCCGACGATCGCCTGTGGCTGATCGGCGGTCCGAACATGGGCGGCAAGTCCACTTTCCTGCGCCAGAACGCGCTGATCGTGCTCCTGGCCCAGGCGGGCAGCTTCGTCCCCGCCACCGCCGCCACGGTCGGTCTGGTCGACCGGCTGTTCAGCCGCGTCGGGGCCTCGGACAATCTGGCCCGGGGGCGTTCGACCTTCATGGTCGAAATGGTCGAGACCGCCGCGATCCTCGCCCAGGCGACCGAACGCAGCTTCGTCATCCTCGACGAGGTCGGGCGCGGCACGTCGACCTATGACGGGCTGGCCCTGGCCTGGGCCGTGGCCGAGGCGGTCCATGGCACCAACCGCAGCCGCTGCCTGTTCGCCACGCATTATCACGAACTCGCCCGGCTCGCCGAAACCTGCCCCGCGCTGTCGCTGCACCACGTCCGGGCGCGCGAATGGAAAGGCGATCTGGTGCTGTTGCACGAACTCGCCGAAGGCCCGGCGGACCGCTCCTACGGTCTTGCCGTGGCGCGGCTGGCCGGGGTTCCCCAGGGGGTGATCGGCCGCGCCCGTGCCGTGCTGGACCGGCTGGAAAAGGGGCGCGCCGAAAGCGGGGGGCTGGCCGCCGGACTGGGCGACCTGCCGCTGTTCGCGGCGGCACCCGCCGCCCCGTCGGCGCCACCCGCGGGCGAGGCGCTCCGCGCGCGGCTGGCCGCGCTCGACATCGATGCCCTGTCCCCGCGCGAGGCGCTCGACCTGCTCTATGCGCTGCAGCGCGAGGCCGCCGAGGGCCAGGCCTAAACAGGACAGGCTCTAGCGGATCGTTAACCTGCCCGTGCTAGGCCGGAATCATGCTGTTGCCGCGCGTCACCCGAGTCTTTCGCAGCCGGTGGTCCGCCCTGTGGTGGGCCGGGGGGATCCTGTTCCTCGCCTCGCGCGTGGCCACGGCCGATGGACTGACGGGCCGTGCCGCGTCGCAGACGCCGCCGCCGGCCGACCCCTGGGCGATCGATTCCCAATGAACGGCACTCTCAATCCGCGCCTGACGATCGTGATCGTCTTTGCCTTCCTGTTCATTGTTGCGCTGTTCGTCGGCCCGGGCGGGCCGGCCGATCAGGTGGTGCCGCCCCCGGCCCTGCCCAGCGCCGCGCCGTTGACCACACCGCGCCCCAGCCCCTCACCCAGCATCGCCGCCAGCACCTGGTACACCCAGGAAGAGCCGACCCCCCCGGCCGTGTCCCCGACGCCCGGCAATGATGGCGGCAACGGGGCTGCCAACGCCCCCGCCGCCCCGGCCGAGGGCAGCCCGATGGTGGCCCCACCGCCGCCGCAGGGCCCGGACTTCCCCGAAAACCAGTGAGCCAGGCACCCGCCCGGCGGCGGGACCGCTATTCCTCCTCGGCGGCTATTCCTCCTCGGCGGCCGGGCCGTAGCGGCCGTCTTCGTCATCATCGTTCCGTTCGCCGGCGAAGGCGCTCATGTCGATCAGGCCGCTCGAATCCATCTGGCGCATGCGGTCGACCAGATCGGGCACATCGTCGGCCGGGGTTCCGCCCGGCACCTTGACCGTCTCGTCCAGCCCTGGCGCCTGGCGGTGATAGGCCTGCCCGGACACGCTCTGGGCCTGGGCCTCCTCGTCGTCCTGTTCGCCATGGACGCGGTCCGGAGCCTCGCCGGCCGACAGTGGCGTGGTAGTGGCGGGGGCAGCAGCAGGGGGCGTCGGAAAGGAGGGCATCGGGGGCAATCCCTTGATCAGGCCCTGGATCGGGCCGCTGGAACGGATTCCCCCGATCAAAGCGCCGGACCGGCCCCCGGTTCCCGTCCTCAGCGGGTCGGGACCGGCACTTCGCCCGAATAGTCGTAGAACCCGCGGCCGGTCTTGCGCCCCAGCCAGCCCGCCTCGACATACTTCTGCAGCAGCGGGGCGGGGCGGTAGCGCGCGTCCCCGGTCGAGGCGAACAGGACCCTGATCACGCTGAGACAGGTGTCCAGCCCGACGAAATCGGCCAGCTCGAAGGGGCCCATCGGGTGGTTGGCGCCCAGCTTCATTCCGGCATCGATATCGGCCACGCCGCCGGTGCCCTCGCCCAGCACGAAGCAGGCCTCGTTGAGCATCGGCACCAGGATGCGGTTGACGATGAAGCCTGGCGCGTCCTGGCTCTGCACCACGGTCTTGCCCAGGCTTTCGGCGAAGGCGCGGGTCCGCGCCAGGGTTTCCGCCCCGGTCGCCAGGCCCGGGATCACCTCGATCAACTGCATCAGCGGCACCGGGTTGAAGAAGTGCAGGCCGATGAACCGGGCCGGATCGCGGGTGGCGGCGGCCATCCGGGTGATCGGGATCGAGCTGGTGTTGGACGCCAGGATCGCCCCGGGGGCCAGGACCTCGCCGACCTTGGCGAAGATCGCCTGCTTGATCTCCTCGCGCTCGGTGGCCGCCTCGATCACGAATTCGGCCTCGGCGAAGGCGGCATAGTCGACCGTCGGAACGATCCGCGCGAGCAGCGCCTCGGCCTCGTCCGCCGCGATCTTGTCGCGCGCGACCAGCCGGGTCAGGGTCTTCTCGATCCCGGCCTTGCCCTGTTCGGCCTGGGCCAGGCTGACATCGGCGAGCAGAACGCGGTTGCCGAACTGGGCGGCGGTCTGGCTGATGCCCGAGCCCATCAGGCCGGCACCGATAACGGCGATCGTGGTCATGGTGAATGCTCCTTCGCGGCGCGCGTTAGCCCGCCGCACGGGGCAAATCCAGTGCGCGCAAGCCTGGCGGTCAGCGGTTCTGGGCCGTCAGCGGTTCTGGGCCTTCAGCGGTTCTGGCCGGGCACCCACAGCGCGTCCTCGGCCCCGTTGCCGTTCAGCGCGCGGGCGAGGACGAAGAGGTAGTCGGACAGGCGGTTGGCATAGGCCAGGGCCGCCGGATTGACCGGGGCCTCGGCGGCCAGGGCCACCATCCGGCGCTCGGCGCGGCGCACCGCGGCGCGGGCCACGTGGACCCGGGCCGCCGCCTCGCTGCCGCCGGGCAGGATGAAGCTGGTCAGCGGCGCCAGATCGGCATTGATCCCGTCGATCGCGCCTTCCAGCCAGTCGACCTGGCCGGGCACCATGCGCAGCACCATCGGCGAAGGGGTGAAGTCCTCGCCCGGGGTGGCCAGATCGGCCCCCAGATCGAACAGGTCGTTCTGGATCCGGACCAGCGCGGCCAGGTGGCCGGCCGTCCCGGTGGCCGCGGCGGCCAGCCCGATGGCGCTGTTCGCCTCGTCCACGGCGCCGATCGCCTCCATCCGCGCGGCATGCTTGGCGCAGCGCGACCCGTCGACCAGCCCGGTCGTGCCGTCGTCACCCGTGCGGGTGTAGATCTTGTTGAGCTTGACCAAGGGTTGCGATCAGGACTTGCTGACCGCCAGCAGCACCCCGACCACCAGCACGGCGGCGGCCTGGTACTTGATCCGCGCGAACATCATCTTGTTCTGCAGCAACTGCATCTCGCTCGCCCCGGGGGCGTCGCCCCGTTCCAGGTCGGTGCGGGTGCTGTTCAGGAAGGCGACGATGCCCTTGACGAGGCTGACCACGACCATCGCCATGAGGATCACGATCGCGGGGACAAGAATATAGATCATGGGTCACCATCTAGGGTTGCAGCCAGCGAAAGACCAGCAGGGATCTGGCCCTCGCGCAAGCTGTTCGCAAGGGCGAGGCCGTCCGCCGTGGCGTCGACCTGCCGCAAATCGGCGAGCGCGGGGGAGCCGCGGCGCTTGGCCAGCTTGCGCCCGTCGGCCTCGACCAACAGGCCGTGATGGTGCCAGCGCGGCACCGGCAGATCGAGCAGCGCCTGCAGCAGGCGGTGGATATGGGTCGCGGCGAACAGGTCGGCACCGCGGGTCACCAGGGTGATGTCCTGGGCGGCATCGTCGAGGGTCACGGCCAGATGGTAGCTCGCCGGGGCATCCTTGCGCACCAGCACCACGTCGCCCAGCCGTTCCGGGCGTGCCGATTGCGGGCCGGCCACCGCGTCGATCCAGGTCAGCGGGCCGGTCCGGGCCAGCGCGGCCGCCACGTCCAGGCGCCAGGCGGCCCCCGCGGGCGCATCGCGGCGGCCGCGGCAGGTGCCCGGATAGACCGGGCCTTCGGGACCCATCGCGGGATCGGCGGCCAGCACCTCGGCGCGGGTGCAGGTGCAGGGATAGAGCAGGCCCATGTCCCGCAGCCGCCCGGCGGCCCTGGCATAGCTGTCCAGGCGGTCCGACTGGTGCGCCACCACCCCGTCCCAGCGCAACCCCAGCCAGGCCAGGTCGGCCAGGAAGGCCGCGGCCAGTCCGGGCCGGCTGCGGGTTCCGTCGATATCCTCGATCCGCACCAGGAACTCGCCACCCGCGGCGCGGGCCAGGTCATGCGCCACCACCGCGGCATAGGCGTGGCCCAGGTGCAGCGGTCCGTTCGGACTCGGGGCAAAGCGGGTGCGGATCATCGCCCGTGCCATAGAGCGTTCCGCGATCCGTCGCGAGTTGTGGATTGTCGGCCGTCCGGGGGTGGGGGCGGGGCTTGACCCTCCGCGCCGCAGATGCATGATCGGGCCATGCGCTGTCGCGAAACCGTCACGCCGGATTGCCAAGAGAGGTCATGCTCAAGGGCGAGCTGATCGATCGCGCGGCCCGTTTCCGCAGCGCCGAGGAGGATCCCTCCCGGAATCTCGCCAATTGCCCGGCCCTGGTCCTCAACGCCGATTACACCCCGCTGTCCTACTATCCGCTCAGCCTCTGGCCGTGGCAGACCGCGATCAAGGCGGTGTTCCTCGAACGGGTGGACATCGTCGCCACTTACGAGCGCGAGGTCCACTCGCCCAACTGGTCGATGCAGATTCCCTCGGTGATCGCGCTGCGCCAGTACGTGAAGCCCAGCGAGTTTCCCGCCTTCACCCGCTTCAACCTGTTCCTGCGCGACCGGTTCAGCTGCCAGTACTGCGGCAGCCCGCACAACCTCACCTTCGATCACGTCATCCCCCGCCGGCTGGGAGGACGGACCAGCTGGGAAAACGTCGCCACGGCCTGTGCCCCCTGCAACATGCGCAAGGGCGGGCGCACCCCCCGGCAGGCGCAGATGCCCTTGCTGATCGAACCGATCCGGCCGACCTCCTGGCAGTTGCAGGAACGCGGCCGCGGCTTCCCGCCCAACTATCTGCACGAGACGTGGCGCGACTGGCTGTATTGGGACGTCGAGCTGGAGGCCTGACCAGCGTCTGACCGCGGGGTGGGATGGCCGTTAATCGGGTGTTTTCGTCCATGGCCTAGGGACCGTGGTCCGTCATTCCTCCGGGGCGCACGCCCAACCCTTTTGTAGGAGCCTTGCATGTCCTCTTCTCCCTGGACGCACCTGCGCCGCAGCGGCGTTGCCGACGACATCGATTTCGAGATCAAGGGCCAGGAGCTGCAATTCGTCGAGATCGAGCTCGATCCCGGCGAAAGCGCCGTGGCCGAGGCCGGAGCCATGGTGTGGAAGGACGCCGCGGTCGGCATGACCACGGTGTTCGGCGACGGGCGCGGGGCCGAGAGCAGTTTCATGGACAAGCTGATCGGGGCGGGCAAGCGGCTGGTCACCGGGGAAAGCCTGTTCACCACGGTGTTCACTCACAACGGCAGCGGCAAGGCCCGCGTCGCTTTCGGCGCCCCGGTGCCGGGCGCGATCCTGCCGATCAAGCTCGATGAACTGGGCGGCACGCTGATCTGCCAGAAGGACGCATTTCTCTGCGCCGCCAAGGGCGTCCAGCTCGGCATCTTCTTCCAGCAGCGCATCATGACCGGCCTGTTCGGGGGCGAGGGCTTCATCATGCAGCGCCTCGACGGCGATGGCTGGGTCTTCGTCCAGATGGGCGGCACCGTGATCGAGCGCGACCTGCGGCCCGGCGAGGAGCTCCACGTCGATACCGGCTGCGTCGCCGCCTTCACCGCCGGGGTCGAGTTCGAGGTGGTCCGCGCCGGCAACGTCAAGACCATGCTGTTCGGCGGGGAAGGCGTGTTCTTCGCCAAGCTGCGCGGGCCCGGGAAGGTGTGGATCCAGTCGATGCCCTTCGCCCGCCTGGCGGGCCGGGTCATCGCCACGGCCATGCCCGGCGGAGGTGGCTCGAACCGCGGCGAGGGATCGGTCCTCGGCGCGCTCGGCAACTTCATCGACGGGGATTGAACCTGTGCGCGCCGGGCCGCGAGCCCGGCGCGCACCGCCGCGGTGGACCGGTTCGGCCGTCAGTCCGGCAGCTGCCAGCGCACCGCGTTGGCATAGGTTCCGGCCGCGGGCTGGCCTGCGGCGTCGCGGGCGGCCTCGAACCGCGCCCGGCGCTGCAGCAGGGCGCAGGTCGCGGCATCCAGCTCGGCGAAGCCGCTCGACCGCGTGATCTCGCACCCGGTCACCCGCCCCTTTGCCGAGACGGTCAGGACGAAGCCCACCGTGCCGGCGTGGTCCAGCCGCAGCGCGCTGGTCGGATAGTCGGCTTCGGTCACCCATTCACCCGGCCGTCCCAGCGGCCGTGGACGCAGCGCCAGGGCCGACGTCCCCGCCGGCCTGACCTCCGGGATCGTCTTCGGCGCGGGCGGATCGATGGAGACAGGAATCGGCGGATCCTGAATGATGGTCGGCGTCGGCACAACGGTGGGGATCACCGGCTTGATCGGGGTCACGGTGGTGATGGTGTCGCGCTCGTGCGGCCGCGACCGCACCGGGGTCTCCGGCGCCTCGGGTGGTGGCAGGGGCGAATTGGTGGCGCGGATCGGCAAGGGATTGTCGACCGGTGTGAACGCCACGGTGAAGCCGGCGATCAGGGCATAGAAGGCTGCGGCCTGCAGGGCCCCGACCGCGACGAGGGTCGCGATCCGGTCGGCCGGCCGATGGGTACGGCTGTAAGTCATGGCACACCTCTCTTCTTGAGCCGCCCCACGGCGTGAGGCGGATTTGGGCAGGTGTCCGGACAGGTTGACGTTACGGCAAGTGAAGCCGAACAGCAATTCTTTTTGTAATTTTATAACATCACACAACAATAAGCGCAGCTATTGTTGCCGGGCTGATCGCCGGCACGGTGGGATGGCGGGGCGCATTCGCCGGGTGGGCTTCGGGGGCCTCAGCGCATCCCGGCCAGGGCCTTCTGCCGCCGCCGCTGGACCGAGCTGCCCAGGCCGATGGCCTCGCGGTACTTGGCCACGGTGCGGCGGGCCAGGTCGAAGCCCTTGTCCTTGAGCAGATCGACCAGCGTGTCGTCCGACAGGATCGCCTTGGGGTCCTCTGCCTCGATCAGTTGGCGGATCGCCGCCTTGACCGCCTCGGCCGAGACGGCGCCCTCGCCGTCGGCCGAGGCCACGCCCGAGGTGAAGAAGTATTTCAGTTCGCACGTGCCGCGCGCGCAGTTCAGGTACTTGTTGGAAGTGACGCGGCTGACGGTCGATTCGTGCATGCCGATCGCCTCGGCCACGGTGCGCAGGGTCAGCGGCTTCAGATGGGCGACGCCGTGGCGGAAGAACCCGTCCTGCTGGGTGACGATCTCGGCCGCCACCTTGAGGATGGTCT
Source organism: Novosphingobium aerophilum (assembly GCF_014230305.1). Classification (GTDB taxonomy): domain Bacteria; phylum Pseudomonadota; class Alphaproteobacteria; order Sphingomonadales; family Sphingomonadaceae; genus Novosphingobium; species Novosphingobium aerophilum. The sequence continues at coordinate 6,792 of NZ_JACLAU010000046.1, read as the reverse complement.
TCTGCCGCTGGTCCAGCGCCTTGACCAGCCAGTTGGCGTCGGCCAGCTTTTCGGACAGCCACCCGCGCGAGGCCTTGTCGGCGCAGGTCCCGCGCAGCTCGACATAGTAGCTGCGGTTGATCACCAGCCGCGGCAGGGTCGCCTGGTTGAGCGCCACGTCCCAGGCCACGAAGCGCCCCTGGGCATCGGTCCGGGCGCGCACCAGCACGTCGGGCACCACCGGCTCACCCCCGCCGGTGGCAAAGCGCAGCCCGGGCTTGGGATCATAGCCGCGCAGCTCGGCCAGCATGTCGGCGAAGTCCTCGTCGTCCACCCCGCACAGCCGCTTGAGCCGTGCCAGCTCGCCGCGCCCCAGCAGCTCGAGATTGTCGAGCAGGCGCGCCATGCACGGATCGTAGCGATCGGCCTCCTGCGCCTGCAGCGCCAGGCATTCACCCAGATGGCGCGCGCCCACGCCGGTCGGATCGAGCGACTGGACCACCCGCAGCCCGGCCTCGGCCTCGGCCGCGGTCACGCCCAGGTCGCTCGCCACCTCGGCCAGCGGCAGGGTCAGGTAGCCCGCCTCGTCGAGCTGGTCGATCAGCGCGTGGGCCACGAAGGCGCTGACGGGATCGCGCGCCACCGGGCCGACCTGGGCATGGAGATGCTCGGCCAGGGTCTGCTCGGCCGCGCCGCGCTCGCCGATGTCGGGGCCCTCTTCGCCCCCGCCGCCCAGCGGGCCGGAGGCCGTGCCGAAGTCGCCACCGAAGTCGCTTGTCGCCGCATCCCCGTCGCCGGTGTCGCGATCGCGGTCGAGCGTGGCGGGATCGATGTCCAGCGGACGATCGTCGGCCGCGCGCCCTTCGCCGATGAGCTGGTCGACCGGCGAGGATTCCAGCGTGGTGCGGCGCAGGTCCTCCGCTTCGGGCAAGGCCACCTCGGCCGCGCCGCTGCCCACCTCGAGCAGGGGATTGGCCTCGAGCGCCTCGCCGATGAAGGTCTCGATCTCGAGGTTCGACAGCGCCAGCAGCTTGATCGCCTGCTGCAGCTGCGGCGTCATCACCAGCGACTGGGACTGGCGCAGGTCAAGGCGGGGACCAAGGCCCATTGCGGCTAGATCACCCGCCGCGCGTGGGTTTCGCCAGGCTCAGCCCCAGCGGATTCCCGGCCAAGCTGTCGGTTCGGCGAAATCCTGTCGCACCCTCGTCCGCTCAGCCTGAGCCTGTCGAAGGCCACGCGCCGCCCCCCGGTCCCGTTCACCCCGCAAACCTCACAGCGTGAAGCTTTCGCCCAGGTAGAGTCGCCGCACGTTCTCGTCGGCGACCAGCGCCTCGGGGCTGCCCGCGAACAGCACCTGTCCGCCATAGATGATGCAGGCCCGATCGACGATATCCAGTGTCTCGCGCACGTTGTGATCGGTGATCAGCACGCCGATGCCGCGCTGCTTGAGGTCCTTGACCAGCTCGCGGATGTCGCTGATCGACAGGGGATCGATCCCCGCGAAGGGCTCGTCGAGGAGCATGATCGAAGGCTTGGCCGCCAGCGCCCGGGCAATCTCGCAGCGTCGCCGTTCGCCGCCCGACAGCGCCATGGCGGCCGAGGCGCGCAGCCGGGTCAGGCCGAACTCGTCGAGCAGGCGCTCCAGCTCGCTGGCGCGCACCGCCTCGTCGGGCTCGTTCAGCTCGAGCACGCAGGCGATGTTCTGTTCCACGGTCATCCCGCGGAAGATCGAGGTTTCCTGCGGCAGATAGCCCAGGCCCAGCACCGCGCGGCGGTACATCGGCAGGTTGGTGACATCGATCCCGTCCATCAGGATACGCCCCGAATCCGGCCGCACCAGCCCCATGATCGAATAGAAGCAGGTGGTCTTGCCGGCGCCGTTCGGCCCGAGCAGGCCCAGCACCTCGCCCTTGCCGACCGACAGCGAGATATCGGTCAGCACGGCCCGCTTGTCATAGCTCTTGGCGATCGAGACCACTTCCAGACCGCCCTGGGGGATCGGCTGGAACGCACTGCCCGATCCTCCGGAGGTCGGGCCGGGGACGGGCTGCCGATCGGCGAGCGCGGGCGAAGCGTCGGTCATGGCCGCAGGTTTAGGCGGGGGTTCCGGGCACTTCAAGCGGGTAAGCAAGATTCCGGCCAATCGCCGCCGCACGTCGGCTCGGTTGAGCGGCCGGGCGGCCTCAGGCCGGGACGAACCGGCCGGCCTCGCGATCCTTGCGCACCTTCAGACCGTCGAACACCTGTCCGCTCATCGCGATCCACACCCCGGGCGCGGCGGTCTGGGCGGCGGCAAAGGCCATGCCCAGGTTGAACGGCGCATCGCTCTCGGCGAAGCGCGCCGGGGCCAGGGCGCCGGTCAGCACCACGGTCTTGCCCGCCACGGCGGCGGCGATGGCGCGGGCCGTCTCGGTCATCGTGTCGGTGCCGTGGGTCACCACGATCCGCGCTTCCGGCGCCTCGCGCACGGCGGCCACGACCAGCGCACGGTCGGCATCGGTCAGCTCCAGGCTGTCCTTGCGCATCAGTTCGGTGACGCGGAACGGCGCGGTCACCCGGGCGCGGGCGAGCAGGGCTGGAACGGCGCTGTCCTCGATGCGGTACTCGCTGAGCGCATCGAAATAGGCCTTGTCGATCGTGCCCCCGGTGGTGAGGACAAGCGTGGGCGGGGTGGTCATGCCGGTCTCTTGCCGCCCCGCGCCGCTCTCTGCAAGCGTGCCCGGCCGTGCCAGCGCGGCCGGATCAGGCGGCGATCCACCGCCACAGGCCGGCCGGGACATAGGCCAGCGGGATGTGGGCCCAGGTTGCGACCAGCCACAGCACGCCGCCGCCCAGCCAGGCGACCGCCCCGGCCCGAAGGAGGCCGTCCGGCCGGGGCCAGAAGTGGGTGCGGCTGGCCCAGTCCTGCCAGTCCGACCCCATCTGCGCGGCCTTCTTGCGATCCTGCAGTGCGGCGCCGACCAGCGCCAGCACGGCAATCGCCGCGGTCAGGATCAGCACCCGGGGTGTCGCCGCCACCAGCGCGTGCGACAGCGACCACAGCGCGAAGGCCCACATCATCGGGTGGCGGGTGATGTGGAACACGCCGCGCACCGGGGCCTTGGCCAGTTGCCCCGCGCGCGGATCGGGCAGGGCCGGATTGCCGCGCAGCGATCCCACCATCAGGACTGCGGCCAGCAGCATCAGGACCGAGGCCAGGCCCCAGATCCCGTTCCCGGTTCCGTCCCACAGCGGCCCCTCCCCGGGCGGGACTGCGCGGAACGCATGGGCCATCCAGGCCATGCTCGCCAGCGCGACCACGGCATAGAGCCCGGCAAAGCCCTTTTCTCCCAGCCGCGCCACCAATGCTGCGCGCAGCGGGTGCGAGAGCAGGAAGTGGGTCCCGACGAAGGTGGCGGCGGCGATTGACAGTTCGACCAGCGGCATGACCATCGACCTCTCCTCTTTGGCTTTGGCGCGGCCCCGGCGTCGACCTGGGCCGATCCGTGCGCGCGGGCAGGGTCACGATGGCCCGCAGGATGGGCTGCGGCAAGCCCCCCTGCCCGTTGAGCCCATCCGTCGATCGGGCCCGATGGCCCCCGGGGTCTCACCGCCGCGGATGCGTCAGGCTTCGGCTTTGGCGGTCTTGGCGGCCTTGGCGGTGCGGATCAGGGCACGCAGCATTTGTCCCTGGCTCACCGGCTCGGGCGACCCCGCGCCCAGCAGCTCTGCCGGCGTTGACTGGCACAGGCACTGTTCGGCGGCGCGGAAGCCGTCGGCCCAGATCGCATCGTGACGATGGAAGCTGCGCGAAGATCCGGCCTCCAGCGCCTCGATCGCGGCGCGATGGACCCGCTTGGCCGCCCACTCACTCGCCTGGCGCCGATGGCGGCTGAGCGCTTCGGTCGCGAGACCCAGCCATTCCTCCTCCCGCGCGCCGCGCAGCAGGTTAAGCAGATCGGCGGCGGCGATCCGGTCGATATCCCAAGGCGACGGACCCGGCATGAGCTCCCACTCCAGCGAATCGTTGTTTTTGTTGCTTACAATCTAGCGCAAGATGCGTCGCACCACACCCGCCCGGCACGCGTCATGCACAGGACAATAACGCCATGCCGCGTCAGAACGCAGCCGACCTATTCAGTGGGCTTTGGGGGATGGCGCACCCGACAGGATTCGAACCTGTGACCTCTGCCTTCGGAGGGCAAAACGCTATTACAAGCTGTTGAAAGGGTTGAGAAAAATTACCCCGATTTTCCGGTTGCTTATGATTCGCTTATTTTTGAGACGCTCAAGATATTGAAGTTAAGAGTTTTTATCTGAGCGCCACTTTGAAAAAGGCAGAGGTCTCAGCTCACCGTAGGCAACCGTGCTCAACCGTGCAGCACAGCCAGAAAAACAGCACCTTAGCGCCGCCGACCATGCGGTCCGCTACGTGAGTAGCTCAAAATGGTGTTTGAACGCTGCTAGGGCGGTTACAGCGCAGGCTAGACGCCATTGCTGCGTCAGGCTTTGATCAAATGAGCTCTGAACCAGTCCGCCAACGCTTCTTCACTTAGCGTTCCGTCAGCCAAAGCCATAACCGTGTGCACTGCATCCTCAGGGGCAAATTGCAGCGTCTGGCCATTCAGGGCGAGGAACAGTCGGGCCAGCACCCATGCTGTCCGTTTGTTGCCGTCAGCGAAGGGATGGTTGCGAGCAAGGCCGTATGCGTAGGCAGCTGCGAGTTCAGAGGCGTCTGTCTCGCCATAGCTCCATTTGTTTCGGGGACGCTCTAGCGCCGATGCCAATCCACCTGCATCGCGTAGCCCCGACAAACCGCCGTGTTCGGCCAATTGTCGGTCATGGATCGCCAAGGCCACCTCGACCTCGATCCACGTTGGCTCAGCGTTGTCGCTGCTGGTCACTGAGCAAGAACGCGGAGAATGTCGCGATCTTCACGCATGATCTTCTCGGCAGCAGCCATCTTAGCCTCGAACGCAGGATCGCAGGCCGTCAAGCGAACGCCGCCGTCTGGGGTTTCGCTGACATAGAGCGTATCGCCCGGCCCCACACGCAAGAGCGCCAGCAGTTCCTTGGGGAACACAGCGCCCGTGGAGTTGCCGACTTTGGTGAGCTTGATGGTCGCGTTCATACGTTTGTAATAACGGATGTGTGTGCGAGGCGCAAGCTTGGCCGCTACGTGAGTAGCTGCGGATGCCGCTTGAACGCTGCTAGGGTGGTTACAGCGCAAGCAAGACGCCATTGCCGATTGCTTCAGTTCCGTGCTTGGCTACCATGCCTCTATGAGCAGAGACGCCTTCTTCGAGAGACTGTCGAACGTAATGGCTGCTGACGCAGTCCGTGCTTTGGAGGCGTTTTGCACTGAACCGACCGGACTAAGCGCCTATTTCACCGGCACCAACAAGGGCGATCTGCGAGTGCGCTTGATACGTGCTGGCAGGACAATATTTACCGCCACATACCAAACGCAAAACCAGCAGTTTCTATGCCGTGCTTACTGCATCCCGGCGACGATAGCTGCGCTTGGCATTCCACACGAACGTGTCGACGCTCCAGCTAATCCGGATGAACCCCAGCGATCCGAGTTCCGACTGACTCCCGAGGAGTTCTCAGCACATCTGTTGGAGGTCGTGCTGGCTGCCGCAGTGAGCTTCATGTTGGAGCACACTGCCTGATCACAACCAGCTGACCGTGGATTTATCCTTCCACCTTCGCACGGCGCTTACGGGGACGGGTCATGTGCGGTTTGAGTTGAGCGTAAGAAATGCCATCACGATGCGCAAAGCGACCATTATCACGCCCATCACAATCTCACGGTGCTGTGCGATGCCATCCAGCTGGCTCACCATGTGTTCGAGGTGGAAATGAAGAACCCTGTCCATACGGTGCATACCAAGACCAAGCGGGCAGTGGATGCGATTCACAAGGTCATCGAGGCCCGCGATCTTAAGCTGCTCAAGCAGTACAAGGCCTATCTGACCACTGCACCTGATCCCAAGACGCAGCCTGCTGCGGCTGTCTGCTCCGTCGATGCGACCCTTCACCTCGATGAAACGCAAATGTCCTGCCTTGGGATCGAGCGACTGGATATCGTAGCCAACCTTTTGCGCTGAAACGTCCAGCGGAGAATTGCCCAGCGCACGTTCGGCGTCCATGACGGCATTCATCGCAAGGGTTTCGATGATCTTCCGAGCCTGCGGGTCTTCGGCAAACATGTTGCCCTTCGACGGGTCATTGCCCTTCTCTGCTAAACGTTCCGCAAGCAGACCGGCAGGAATAACGACCATCCCACCCCGAATGCGCTTGCTGTCCAGCCTGCGTCCAGCTCGCTGCTTGGCCAAGCAATCCAGATAAAGCTCGTGGGCGAGATTATAGGCTTCGTGTTCGTTGGCTGTGCCGCTGCTGCGGATGATGTAGCCCTTGTGCCCCAGCACCTTGAGCCTGATGTCCCACTTGCCCTGCTTGGAGTTCTTACGGCGGTAGAGGTAGATGGCACCGTCTAGGAAAGTGCGTTTATCAAGGTCCGCCTTGTCTGCTCGCGCCCGGGCCATGCCCGTTCGCTACTGCCGGCTGGCGCTGGCTGTCGACCGGAAATGGGGGCTCGCTGCGACGCAGTCGTGAATGGTCGTGTGAAACGACTGATTATGATGGAGCGGAAACGGCATGGATTGCCCTCGGCGGTCTGCTTTCCTATGCTAGTTCAAGATCTAAGAGGCCGTTTCGAAAGGGGTTGAGCGGCTGAGACACATGTGATTCCGGGAGTTTGCAGACTTCTCGGAGACAGGCATGTGGACCCCAGCCACCCGCGCGCAGCATACGCGGGTCTCGAAGCGA
>NZ_JACLAU010000045.1 GCF_014230305.1 Novosphingobium aerophilum | reverse complement strand
GCCTCAGAAGCAGCGGAAAACCCTTCAAACTCGCCATGATCGCAACCGTGCGGAAGCTCATCTCCATCCTCAATGCCATCGCCCGCGATGACCCGGCATTCCAAACACCATCCACGGTTGCTTGACCGGGGATCCCCCTGACCTGTTCGCGCCGCTGCCGCAGACGGCAGCAAAGCCCCGGATCAGGTCCGGGGCGACGATTGGGGATGGATGGGCTCAGGCCATTATCCTGCCCGGAAGCGGACCCGGCCCCCTCTCAACTCCGGCCCGCCACGGTGTGCCGACCCGGCGTATCGCTCTCCTGTCGCGGAGAGCGCACGACATTCAGCCTCGCCCCTGGCGCTCACCCCGCAACACTGATGGGCCAGGCCAATGGAGTCAGAACGCAAAGCGGCCCCGGGATTGCTCCCGGGGCCGCTGCAATTCCGGCACTGCGCCCGAGGTCAGTCGACCACGGCCACCATGTGCGGCAGCTTGGCGATCGCGCCGCGGACTTCGGCGGTGTCTTCCAGCTCAACGACGCGGTTCATCTTGCCCAGGCCGAGCCCGACCAGGATCTTCTTCTGGTTCTCGGGACGACGGATCGGCGAACCGATCTGCTTGATCTTGATCTTGGCCATGGTTCGTTACTCCACGATGGCTTCGGCGGCGGCTTCCGCCTCGACCGCACTGGCCCCGCCGCGACCCAGGAGGTCGGCAACCTTCTTGCCCCGACGCTGGGCGACCGACTTCGGCGAAGTCTGGTCGGTCAGCGCGTCGAAGGTGGCGCGGATCATGTTGTAGGGGTTCGAGGTGCCGACCGACTTGGTCACCACGTCAGCCACGCCGAGGCTTTCGAACACGGCGCGCATCGGACCACCGGCGATGATCCCGGTCCCGGCCGGGGCCGAACGGACGTTGACCTTGCCGGCGCCGAAGTGGCCCTTGCCGTCATGGTGCAGCGTGCGCCCTTCCTTCAGCGGAACGCGGATCATCTTCTTCTTGGCCGAAGCGGTGGCCTTGGTGATGGCTTCCGGCACTTCGCGCGCCTTGCCATGACCGAAGCCGACGCGACCCTTGCCATCGCCCACGACGACCAGCGCCGCAAAGCCGAAGCGCTTGCCGCCCTTCACCGTCTTGCTGACGCGGTTGATGTGGACGAGCTTTTCGATCAGCTCCTCGCCACCTTCCTCGTCCCCGCCACGGCCGCGACGGTTGTCGCGATCGCCACGGCCACGGCCGCCACGATCGCCGCCACGGTCACCACCGCGACCACGACCGCGACCACGACCTTCCCGGGCATCGCCTTCGGGTGCACCGGCCTCGACGGCGGCGACTTCGGTTTCCTGGTTGGTTTCGTCAGCCATCTTAGAACTCCAGCCCGCCTTCACGCGCGGCATCAGCCAGCGCCTTGACGCGGCCATGGAAGAGGAAGCCGCCGCGATCGAACACGACGGAGGTCACGCCGGCCGCCTTGGCGGCTTCGGCCAGGGCCTTGCCCACCTCGGCAGCGACAGCCACCGTCGCGCCCGGGCCCTTCGAGCCCTTGGTCAGCGACGAAGCGGCGACCAGCGTGCGGCCGGCGGCATCGTCGATGATCTGCGCGTAGATGTGACGGCCGGAACGGTGCACCGACAGCCGCGGACGGCCACCGGCGCGCGCCTTCAGCGCGGTGCGGACGCGCCGGCGACGGCGCTCGAACAGGGAGAGCTTGGCCATTACTTCTTCTTCCCTTCCTTGCGGAAGATGTACTCGCCGCGGTACTTGATGCCCTTGCCCTTGTACGGCTCGGGCTTGCGCCAGCGACGGATCTCGGCGGCAACCTGGCCAACCTTCTGCTTGTCGATCCCCGTGATCTCCACCGTGGTGTTGTCCGGGGTCTTGATCTCGATGCCTTCCGGCACCGGGAAATCGACATCGTGGCTGTAGCCGAGCTGCAGCTTCAGGTTGCGGCCCTGCGCGTTGGCACGGTAGCCGACGCCGGTGATCTCGAGCACCTTGGTGTAGCCTTCGCTGACACCGGTGACGAGGTTCGAGACCAGCGTGCGCTGCATGCCCCAGAAGGCCCGCGCCTGCTTGGTGTCGTTGGCCGGCTTCACGAGGATGCTGTCCGCTTCCACCGTGTAGCTGATCTCGTCACGCAGGGTCAGCGTGAGGGTGCCCTTGGGGCCCTTCACGGTCAGGACGCCATCCGCGATGGCGGCGGTGACACCACCCGGGATCGCGACCGGCTTCTTGCCGATGCGGCTCATCAGAACACCTCCGCCAGCACTTCGCCGCCGACGTTCTGGGCGCGGGCCTCGGCATCCGAGAGCACGCCCTTGGGCGTCGAGACGATGGTGATGCCAAGGCCGTTGCGCACCACCGGGAGTTCCTTCGAACCCGAGTAGACGCGGCGGCCCGGCTTGGAGACGCGAGCGACGTGCTTGATCGCCGGCTCGCCTTCGAAATACTTCAGCTCGATGCGCAGCTGCGGGTGGGCGCCGGTGGCGTCCTCCGTGTAGCCGCGGATATAGCCTTCACGCTGCAGCACTTCGAGCACGCGGGCGCGGAGCTTCGAAGCCGGCGAGAGGACGGAGTCCTTCTTCGCCTGCTGGCCGTTGCGGATGCGGGTGAGCATATCACCCAGGGGATCGGTCAATGCCATCGCCGTTTCCTTACCAGCTCGACTTCGTCACGCCCGGGATCATGCCCTTGTTGGCAAGGTCCCGCAGCTCAACGCGGCAAAGGCCGAACTTGCGATAGTAGCCGCGCGGGCGGCCGGTGGTGTTGCAGCGGTTGCGCACGCGGGTGGGATTCCCGTTGCGCGGCACCTCGGCCAGCTTCAGGCGGGCGATCAGCCGCTCGGTCTCGTCGAGCGACTTGTCGTTGGCCTGGGCCTTGAGCGCGGCATACTTGGCTGCGTACTTCTCAACGAGCTTCTTGCGACGCTCGTTCTTGTTGATCGAACTCAGTTTCGCCATGGACTTAAGCTCTTTCCTTAAATCTCGGGAGGGCAGCGAGGGGCCTTAGGCCGCCTGCTTCTGCTCGGCTTCCTGCGGGAACGGGAAACCGAACAGGCGAAGCAGCTCGCGCGCCTCGTCGTCGGTCTTGGCGGTGGTGGTGACGATGATGTCCATGCCGCGCACCTTGTCGATCTGGTCGTAGCTGATCTCCGGGAAGATGATCTGCTCCTTCAGGCCCATGGCATAGTTGCCACGGCCGTCGAACGACTTGGGGTTCAGGCCACGGAAGTCGCGGATGCGGGGCATCGCGACGGTCACCAGGCGGTCGAGGAACTCGTACATCCGCTCACGGCGCAGGGTCACCTTGCAACCGATCGGCATGCCTTCACGCAGCTTGAACTGCGCGATCGACTTCTTCGCCTTGGTGATCACCGGCTTCTGGCCAGCGATCAGCTCCATTTCCGCCGCGGCGGTCTGGACCTTCTTCTTGTCCTGGCTGGCCTCGCCCACGCCCATGTTGAGCGTGATCTTCTCGAGCCGCGGGATCTCCATCGCGTTCTTGTAGCCGAACTTGGCCTGCATCGCCTTCGCGATCTCGGCGTCGTACTTCGTCTTCAGACGCGGAACGTACTTGTCAGCCATCGATGGTCTCCCCGGACTTCACGGCCACGCGGACCTTCTTGCCATCGCGCTCCTCGAAGCGGACGCGGGTCGGCTTGCCGTCCTTGTCGGCGATCGCGACCTTCGAGATCGCCATCGGCGCCTCGCGGCGGTCAATCCCGCCCTGCGGGTTGGTCTGGGTGGGCTTGCGGTGACGGGCGGCGATGTTCACCCCCGCGACCACGACCTTGCCATCCTTCGGCAGGACCTGGAGGACGGTGCCGGTGCGGCCCTTGTCCTTGCCCGAGCGAACGACGACGCTGTCGCCCTTCTTGATCTTGGCGGCAGCCATCACAGCACCTCCGGCGCGAGCGAGATGATCTTCATGAAGCCCTTGGCGCGCAATTCGCGGACCACGGGGCCGAAGATGCGGGTGCCGATCGGCTCTTCGTTCTTGCCGACCAGCACGGCGGCGTTGCTGTCGAAGCGGATCACCGACCCGTCGGGACGACGGACGTCCTTGCGGGTGCGGACGATCACGGCGCGGTGCACGTCGCCCTTCTTGACGCGGGCACGCGGCTGCGCCTCCTTGATCGACACCACGATGATGTCGCCGACGCCGGCCGTGCGACGCTTAGACCCGCCCAGCACCTTGATGCACTGGACGCGCTTCGCGCCGCTGTTGTCCGCGACGTCGAGATTGGATTGCATCTGGATCATGGATCCGGTTCCTTCTCAATGGCTTGCCGGAACAAGTCCGGCAGTTCCAAAATCGCTGTTCTTAGACTTCGGCTTCCAGCGCCGCGGTCTTGCCCGCCGTGACCCGCTCGATCACCTTCCAGGTCTTGAGCTTGGAATAGGGAGCGGTTTCCTCGATGCGGACGACCTCACCGGTGTGGTAGGCGTTCGCCTCGTCGTGGGCGTGGTACTTCTTCGAGCGACGGATGATCTTCCCGTAGAGGGGGTGCTTCACCTTACGCTCGACCTTCACGACCACGGTCTTGTCGGTCTTGTCGGAGACGATGGTCCCGATGAGAATACGCTTGGGCATCGTTGGCTCCTTACGCCTTGGCCGACTGAGAACGCTCAGTCTGCAGCGTCTTGATGCGGGCGATGTCACGGCGCACTTCCTTGATGCGCGCCGGACGCTCGAGCTGGTTGGTCGCAGCCTGGAAGCGGAGGTTGAACGCCTCCTTCTTGAGATCCGCCAGATCAGCCGTCAGCTGGTCGTCGGTCTTGGCGCGCAGATCGCTGATCTTGGCCATTATTCGCCTCCGAGGTGCGAGGTGTCGCCCAGGCGGGCAACGACCTTGGTCTTGATGGGCAGCTTCATCGCGGCGCGGCTGAACGCCTCCGCGGCGAGCGGACCGGCCACCCCGTCGAGCTCGAACAGGATGCGACCCGGCTTCACGCGGGCAGCCCAGTATTCGATCGAACCCTTGCCCTTGCCCTGACGGACTTCGGCGGGCTTCTTGGTCACCGGCACGTCCGGGAACACGCGGATCCACAGGCGCCCCTGGCGCTTGATGTGACGCGTGATCGCGCGGCGGGCCGCTTCGATCTGACGGGCGGTGATCCGCTCCGGCTCAAGGGCCTTCAGGCCGTAGGAGCCGAAGTTCAGGTCCGAGCCACCCTTGGCCAGGCCATGGATGCGGCCCTTGAAGGCCTTGCGGAACTTGGTCTTTTTCGGTTGCAGCATGGCTCTTAGTTCCTGCGATCATCGCGCGCCGGGCGCACGCCCGAGGTCTGCGATTCCAGCATCAGACGGTCCTGCGCCATCGGATCGTGGCCCAGGATCTCACCCTTGAAGACCCAGACCTTGATCCCGATCACGCCATAGGTGGTGTGGGCTTCGGCCTCGGCATAGTCGATGTTGGCGCGCAGGGTGTGCAGCGGCACGCGGCCTTCGCGATACTGTTCGACGCGGGCGATTTCGGCGCCGCCAAGACGACCGCCGCAGACCACCTTGATGCCTTCGGCACCCAGACGCATGGCCGACTGCATCGCGCGCTTCATCGCGCGACGGAAGGCGATGCGGCGGATGAGCTGGTCGGCGATGCCCTGGGCGACGAGCTTGGCGTCGATTTCCGGCTTGCGGATCTCAACGATGTTCAGCTTCACGTCGCTGTCGGTCATCTTCGACAGCTGCGAACGCAGCTTCTCGATGTCCGCGCCCTTCTTGCCGATGATCACGCCCGGACGGGCGGCATAGATCGACACGCGGCACAGCTTGGCCGGACGCTCGATCACCACCTTCGAGATCGCTGCCTGCGGCAGGGTCGCGATGATGAACTTGCGGATCTTGAGATCCTCGGCCAGCAGCTTGCCGTAGGACTTGCCTTCGGCGTACCAGCGGCTGTCCCAGGTCCGGTTGATCTGGAGGCGCAGGCCGACGGGGTTGCTCTTGTGACCCATAACTCAGGCCTCCTCGACTTCGCGCACCACGATCCGCAGCCGCGAGAACGGCTTGAGGATGCGGGTCGACTTGCCGCGGCCACGGGTGTGGAACCGCTTCATGGTGATCGACTTGCCAACGCTCGCTTCGGCCACCACCAGGGCGTCGACGTCGAGGTTGTGGTTGTTCTCGGCATTGGCGATCGCCGAAGCGAGCACCTTGCGCGCGTCAACCGCCATCGCCTTCTTCGAGAAGGCCAGGATGTTGAGCGCCTCTTCAGCCTTCTTGCCGCGGATCAGACCGGCGACGAGGTTGAGCTTCTGGGCCGAGCCGCGGATCTGCGTGCCAACCGAAAGCGCTTCCTTGTCACCAACGCGACGGGGGGACTTTTCCTTGCCCATTAGCGCTTGCCCTTCTTGTCAGCGGCGTGGCCGGGGAACGTGCGCGTCGGCGCGAATTCACCAAGCTTGTGGCCGACCATCTCTTCCGAGACGGACACCGGGATGAACTTGTGGCCGTTGTAGACGTTGAACGTCAGGCCGACGAACTGCGGCAGGATCGTCGAACGACGCGACCAGGTCTTGATCGGACCAGCGCGCGAACCGGCGTCCTGCGCGACTTCGGCCTTCTTCAGCAGGTGCAGGTCGACGAACGGACCCTTCCAGACGGAACGTGCCATGGTCGCTTACCTCTTCTTCTTCGCGTGGCGCGACCGGATGATCATGCCATCGGTGCGCTTGTTGTGGCGGGTCCGGGCGCCCTTGGTCGGCTTGCCCCACGGGGTGACCGGGTGACGGCCGCCCGAGGTCCGGCCTTCACCACCGCCGTGCGGGTGGTCGACCGGGTTCTTGGCGACGCCGCGGGTCAGCGGACGCTTGCCCAGCCAGCGGTTGCGACCGGCCTTGGCCAGGTTCTGGTTGCCGTTGTCGGGGTTCGAGACGGCGCCCACGGTGCCCATGCAGTCACCGCGCAGGTAGCGCTGCTCGCCCGAGTTCAGGCGGACGATGACCATGCCGCGGTCACGACCGACGAGCTGGACGTAGGTCCCGGCCGAACGGGCGATCTGCCCGCCCTTGCCCGGCTTCATCTCCACGTTGTGGATGATGGTGCCGACCGGCATCTGCGACAGCAGCATCGCGTTGCCCGGCTTCACGTCGGTCTTCTCGCCGGCGATCACCTGATCGCCCACGCCGAGGCGCTGCGGCGCGAGGATATAGGCCTGCTCGCCATCCTCGTACTTGACCAGCGCGATGAACGCGGTGCGGTTGGGGTCATATTCGAGCCGCTCGACGGTGGCCGACATGTCCCACTTGCGACGCTTGAAGTCGATGAAGCGGTACTTCTGCTTGTGGCCGCCGGCGATGCCGCGCGAGGTGACGTGGCCCTTGTTGTTGCGGCCGCCGGTCTTGCGCTTGCCTTCGGTCAGCGCCTTGACGGGCTTGCCCTTCCACAGGGACGACTTGTCGACCAGGATCAGGCCACGGCGGGCCGGGCTGGTCGGGTTATAGCTCTTGAGTGCCATGGTGCTGCGCGCCTCAGATACCGCTGGTGACGTCGATCGACTGGCCGGCGGCCAGGGTCACGACAGCCTTCTTGACGTCCGAACGCTTGTAGGGCTTGCCCTTCCAGCGCTTGGTCTTGCCCTTCTGGGTCAGGGTGTTCACGCCGACGACCTTGACGTCGAACAGCGCTTCCACCGCGGCCTTGATCTCCGGCTTGGTCGCCTTGTCGGCCACCTTGAAGACCACGGCATTGTGCTCCGAGAGCAGCGTCGACTTTTCGGTGATGTGGGGAGCCACGATCACATCGTAGTGACGCACGTCGATTGCCGACTTAGCCATTGAAACGCGCCTCCAGCTTTTCGACAGCGGCGCGCGTCAGCACCAGCGTATCATGCTTCAGGATGTCGTAGACATTGGCGCCGACGGCCGGAAGGACGTTGATGCCGATGAGGTTGCGGGCAGCCTTGGCGAAGTTGTCGTTCACCGCGTCACCGTCGATCACCAGCACCTTCTTGCCGAAGCCCGCCTTGGCGAGTTGGCCGGCCAGCGTCTTGGTCTTGCCGTCGGTGTCGAGGCCGCTCAGCACGACCAGGCCGTTCTGGGCCTTGGCCGAGAGCGCCATCTTCAGACCGAGCGCACGGACCTTCTTGTTCAGCGAGATGTTGAACTCGCGGACCCGGGGGCCGTGGGCCTTGCCGCCGCCGATGAAGATCGGGGCCGCGCGGTCGCCGTGACGGGCGGTGCCGCCACCCTTTTGGCGGCCGAACTTCTTGCCGGTGCGGGCAACGTCCGAACGCTCACGCGCCTTGCGGGCGATGCCACGACGGTTTTCCAGCTGCCAGGTTACGACGCGGTGGAGGATATCGGCGCGCGGTTCGAGACCGAACACGGCATCCGACAGCTCGACGTCGCCCGCGGCGCTACCGTCCAGATTGAGGACCTGAACCTTCACGACTTAGCCCTCCTGGCCTTCGGTCGACTCGACAGCCGCGACGTCTTCCGCCGGGGTGTCGGCCGGAGCCGCATCGTTGTTGTTGGCGACCTGCTTCAGGCCGGCGGGATAAGGCGCTTCCGCGTGGCGCGAGACCTTGACGGCGTCGCGGACCAGCAGCCAGGCGTTCTTCGAACCGGGGACCGAGCCCTTGACGAAGATCAGACCGCGCTCATCGTCGGTGCGGACGATCTCGAGGTTCTGCTGGGTGCGCTGACGGTCGCCCATGTGGCCGGCCATCTTCTTGTTCTTGAACACGCGGCCCGGATCCTGGCGGTTGCCGGTCGAACCGTGGGCGCGGTGGGTGATCGACACGCCGTGGGTGGCGCGCATACCGCCGAAGCCCCAGCGCTTCATCGCACCGGCAAAGCCCTTGCCCTGGGTCTGGCCGGTGATGTCGACCAGCTGGCCGGCGACGAAGTGCGACGCGGCGATGGTCGAGCCGACTTCCAGCACGGCATCATCGGCCACGCGGAATTCGGCGACCTGCGCCTTCAGCGGAACTTCGGCCTTGGCGAAATGTTCGCGCTGCGGCTTGGCGACGTTCTTCTGCTTGGCCTCGCCGGCACCGAGCTGAACCGCGACGTAACCGTCACGCTCCGCGGTGCGGACCGAAACCACCTGGCAGTCTTCCAGCGACAGGACGGTCACCGGCACATGCCGTCCGTCTTCGTGGAAAAGGCGGGTCATCCCCACCTTCTTAGCGATCACGCCGGTACGCATGATCCGTTCTCCTCACAGAGGCCCATGGGGACCATCCCCAGGGGCGTGTTCGGCCCAATGTGTGAAGCATGCCCCGTCCGGGCCGAGTGCCACCATTCGCCGCGAGGCTCGCGGTGGCGAGACGGGGGACGCTGCCCGGCCCATGCGATCCGAGGATCAGGCCGGAGGTATCCCTATGTCCGTGCGGGGAGACCCCGCAAAGCCCGGCCGAAGCCGGGAGAGATGTGAACCCGAGGGTTCGAAACTTTCGTCGGTCAGTCGCTTACGCGAGCTTGATCTCGACGTTCACGCCGGCAGCCAGGTCGAGCTTCATCAGCGCGTCGACGGTGGCGGCGTTGGGCTGCACGATGTCGAGCAGCCGCTTGTAGGTGCGGACTTCGAACTGCTCACGCGACTTCTTGTCGATGTGCGGCCCGCGGTTGACGCAGAACTTCTCGATCCGCGTCGGGAGCGGAATGGGGCCCCGGATGAGCGCGCCAGTGCGGCGGGCGGTGTCCGCGATTTCGCCGGTCGCCTGATCGAGCACGCGATGGTCGAACGCCTTGAGGCGAATGCGGATATTCTGAGCTTCCATGTCCACTACCAATGAGAAAGAGCGACGGCGCCAACACGCCGTCGTCCTGAACTTGTTTCAGGACCCATCTTGCCTTCGGAGCCGCAGCCCGATCCGGAAGAATGGATGCTGAAACGAGTTCAGCATGACGATCGCCTTAGCGTCGCTGATTGAACAAAAACCGGCCGGCGGGAAGAGCGAATCTCCCCGCCGGTGCGCGGCCTATATTACTTGGTGATCTTGCTGACAACCCCCGAACCGACGGTCCGGCCACCCTCGCGGATAGCGAAGCGGAGACCCTCGTCCATGGCGATCGGCGCGATCAGCTTGACGGCCAGGGTGACGTTGTCGCCCGGCATCACCATCTCGGTGCCCTCGGGGAGGATGACCTCGCCGGTGACGTCGGTGGTGCGGAAGTAGAACTGCGGGCGGTAGTTGGCGAAGAACGGCGTGTGACGGCCACCTTCGTCCTTCGACAGCACGTAGACCTCGGCCGAGAACTCGGTGTGCGGCTTGACCGAACCGGGCTTGCAGAGGACCTGGCCGCGCTCAACGTCTTCACGCTTGATGCCGCGGACCAGCGCGCCGATGTTGTCGCCGGCTTCACCCTGGTCGAGCAGCTTGCGGAACATTTCGACGCCGGTGACGGTGGTCTTCTGGGTGTCCTTCAGACCGACGATCTCGACTTCCTCGCCAACCTTGACGATGCCGGTCTCGACGCGGCCGGTCACGACGGTGCCGCGACCCGAGATCGAGAACACGTCTTCCACCGGCATCAGGAACGGCTTGTCGGTCGGACGCGGCGGCTGCGGGATGTAGGCGTCGACGGCGGCCATCAGCTCGTTGATCGAGTTCTTGCCGATCTCGTCGTTGCGGCCTTCCAGAGCGGCCAGGGCCGAACCCTTGACGATCGGAATATCGTCGCCCGGGAAGTCGTACGACGACAGCAGCTCGCGGACTTCCAGCTCGACGAGCTCGAGGATTTCCGGATCGTCGACCTGGTCGACCTTGTTCATGTAGACGACCAGGGCCGGCACGCCGACCTGGCGGGCGAGCAGGATGTGCTCGCGGGTCTGCGGCATCGGGCCGTCAGCGGCGTTCACGACCAGGATCGCGCCGTCCATCTGGGCGGCACCGGTGATCATGTTCTTCACGTAGTCGGCGTGGCCCGGGCAGTCGACGTGCGCGTAGTGGCGGTTGGCGGTCTCATACTCGACGTGGGCGGTCGAGATGGTGATGCCGCGCTCGCGCTCTTCCGGAGCCTTGTCGATGTTGGCGTAGTCGGTGAAGGTCGCGCCGCCGGTTTCGGCGAGGACCTTGGTGATCGCGGCGGTCAGCGTGGTCTTGCCGTGGTCGACGTGACCGATGGTGCCGATGTTGCAGTGCGGCTTGGTCCGCTCAAACTTAGCCTTAGCCATTGTTCAAACCTTCTTCTCAGATGTGTGCAGATTGCTGCGGGAAAAGGACGGCACCCGCTGAATCAGGCGCCGCCCCTAATGGCATCCGTGTTCTTATGCAAGCTTCGCCTTGAGCTCGGTCGCGACGTTCGCCGGGACCTCGTCGTAGTGATCGAAGAACATGGAGTAGTTCGCGCGGCCCTGGGTGAACGAGCGGAGCTGGTTCACGTAGCCGAACATGTTGGCCAGCGGCACCATGGCGGTGACGGCCTGGGCATTGCCGCGGGTGTCGGTGCCCTGGATCTGGCCGCGCCGCGAGTTGATGTCGCCGATCACGTCGCCGAGGTATTCCTCGGGGGTGATCACCTCGACCTTCATGATCGGCTCGAGCAGCTTGATCCCCGCCTTCTGGGCCGCTTCGCGCATCGCGCCGCGGGCACAGATTTCGAAGGCCAGCGCCGACGAGTCGACGTCGTGGTACGCGCCGTCATAGAGCAGGACCTCGAAGTCGATGATCGGGAAGCCGATCAGCGAACCCGTGGCAGCCGTCTCGCGGAAGCCCTTCTCGATCGCAGGGATGTATTCCTTCGGAATGTTGCCGCCCTTGATCTCGTCCTTGAAGACGAAGCCCGAACCGCGCTCACCCGGGGTCAGCTTGACCTTGACGCGACCGAACTGGCCGGTGCCGCCCGACTGCTTCTTGTGGGTGTGGTCCAGATCGACCGGCTTGGCCAGGTATTCGCGGTAAGCCACCTGCGGCGCACCGACGTTGGCTTCGACCTTGAACTCGCGACGCATGCGGTCGACGAGGATTTCCAGGTGAAGCTCGCCCATGCCCTTGATGATGGTCTGGCCGGATTCGTGGTCGGTCGAAACGCGGAACGAGGGATCCTCGGCCGAGAGACGGTTGAGCGCGATGCCCATCTTCTCCTGGTCGGCCTTGGTCTTCGGCTCCACCGACAGTTCGATCACCGGCTCGGGGAATTCCATCCGCTCGAGAATGATCGGCTGCTTTTCCGAGCACAGCGTGTCGCCGGTGGTGGTCTCCTTCAGACCCGCGAGCGCGACGATGTCACCGGCATAGGCGACCTCGATGTCCTCGCGGTTGTTGGAGTGCATCAGCAGCATGCGGCCGACCTTCTCCTTCTTGTTCTTCACCGAGTTCAGGTAGCTGCCCTTGGTCAGCGTGCCCGAATAGATGCGGGTGAAGGTCAGCGAGCCGACGAAGGGATCGTTCATGATCTTGAACGCCAGCGCCGAGAACGGCGCGTCGTCGGCGGTCGGACGGCTGTCCGGCTCGTCGGTGTCGGGGTTGATGCCCTGCACGTCCTCGATGTCGAGCGGCGAGGGCAGATAGTCCACGACCGCATCGAGCAGGCACTGCACGCCCTTGTTCTTGAACGCCGAGCCGCACAGCACCGGAACGAAGGCCTGGCCCAGCGTGCCCTTGCGGATCAGCGCCTTCAGGGTCGCCACGTCGGGCTCGTTGCCCTCGAGGTAGGCTTCCATCGCCTCGTCGTCCTGCTCGACGGCGAGCTCGATCAGCTTGTTGCGATAGTCGGCGGCCTCGTCGGCGAGGTCGGCCGGGATCTCTTCGTAGAAGAACTCGGCACCCAGCGATTCATCCTTCCAGATGATCGCGCGCTGCTCGACCAGATCGACCAGGCCCTTGAAATCGCTTTCGGCGCCGATCGGCAGGTACAGGACCGCCGGGGTCGCGCCGAGACGGTCGATGATCGTCTGGACGCAGTACTTGAAGTTCGCGCCGGTGCGGTCGAGCTTGTTGATGAAGCACATCCGCGGCACGTTGTACTTGTCGGCCTGGCGCCACACGGTCTCCGACTGCGGCTCCACGCCGGCCACGCCGTCGAACGCGGCAACCGCGCCGTCGAGCACGCGCAGCGAACGCTCGACCTCGATGGTGAAGTCCACGTGACCGGGGGTGTCGATGATGTTCAGGCGGTGGTCCTGCCAGAAGCAGGTGGTCGCGGCCGAGGTGATCGTGATGCCACGCTCCTGCTCCTGCTCCATCCAGTCCATGGTCGCGGCGCCGTCATGGACTTCGCCGATCTTGTAGGACTTGCCGGTGTAGTAAAGGATGCGTTCGGTCGTGGTGGTCTTGCCGGCGTCGATGTGCGCCATGATGCCGAAGTTGCGATAGCGCTCGAGCGGATGGCTGCGGGCCATGGGAGGTTCCTTAGGGGTTCAGGGAGAGAGCGGTTGCGGGCCGCCCTGCCCATATGGTTACCAATGTGACCGTTTAAAGACAGGGGGCGGCGCCGGCGGAGACCGGCGCCCACCCCCGGACGCTTACCAGCGGTAGTGGCTGAACGCGCGGTTGGCGTCGGCCATGCGGTGCGTGTCTTCCCGCTTCTTCACCGCGTTGCCGCGGTTGTTGGCGGCATCGAGCAGCTCGCCCGACAGGCGCGCGGCCATGGTCGTTTCCGAACGGTTGCGCGCGGCGGTGATCAGCCAGCGGATCGCCAGGGCCTGGGCACGCTCGGGGCGGACTTCCACGGGAACCTGGTAGGTCGCACCACCGACGCGGCGGCTGCGGACCTCGATCTGCGGCTTCACGTTGTTCAGCGCATCGTGGAACAGCTGCAGCGGATCGGCCTTGGCGCGGGTCTGCATGGTGTCGAGCGCACCGTAGACGATGCTTTCGGCAACCGACTTCTTACCGTCGAGCATGAGGTTGTTCATGAACTTCGACAGGACCTGATCCCCGAACTTCGGATCCGGCAGGATTTCCCGCTTCTCGGGACGACGACGACGTGACATCGCAAATTCCTTCTCGTTCTACCGTGGCCGGTTTTCGGGAGAGCGTCATCCCAGTGAAGGCTGGGACCTCTCTCGTCCGGACGCGACGGCGATCAATCCAACGTTTCCCCAGGCCGCCGGAGATCCCGGCCTGCGCCGGGATGACGGCCTGACAGGGCCGTCACTTCGGACGCTTGGCGCCGTACTTCGAGCGCGACTGCTTGCGGTCCTTGACACCCTGGGTGTCGAGCACGCCGCGCAGCACGTGATAGCGCACGCCCGGAAGGTCGCGCACACGGCCGCCGCGGATCAGCACCACCGAGTGCTCCTGCAGGTTGTGGCCTTCGCCGGGGATGTACGAGATGACCTCGCGGCTGTTGGTCAGGCGGATCTTGGCGACCTTGCGAAGCGCCGAGTTCGGCTTCTTCGGGGTGGTCGTGTAGACGCGGGTGCAGACGCCACGCTTCTGCGGGTTCTGCTCCATCGCCGGGACCTTGGACTTGGCCTTCTGCGGCTCGCGACCCTTGCGGATCAGCTGGTTGATCGTGGGCATGAAGTGCTCTTCACCTGTGTTGTGGCAGCCGGGTGGCCAAGGTGAAGGCAGGGCCTCACAGGCACGGCGCGAACGGCCCGGAGGGCGGTTCGGGACAGGGCCGGTGAGCCGAAACGCTCCACCCGTGACGCCAGGTCGCCGGGTTACTTTGACGGATTACGCGGGACAGGCCCGCACGCACCGGCAATGTTCAGCTCTCGCACGGGACGGCATGCCGCCCGCGGAAGTGCGCGCCCCTATAGGCAAAGCCGGGCGCGGTCAAGCCTGCCCGCTGAGCGGACCTTGCCGCGGAGTTGAGCGGACTTTGCTCCGGAACGGCATCCGGATTGCGCCGGGCTGCGGAAACCTCCCTGCCCCGGCGCGTTGTCCCCTTACAGTCCCGACCGGGGTGATTCCATCCCGCCGGGCGGCAGAGGAGACCAGACCATGAAGGATCAGGACGGCAAGGGCCGCAAGCCGGGCGACCGGCAACAGCAGGGCGGCAGCCCATCCAGCGGCCAGCCCAGCCAGAGCGAAAGCGATCGCAACCGCAAGGGCAGCGCGCAGCCGGGCGGCAGCAAGGATGGTTCGGACAAGCAGCAACGCTAGCCGCTTGACCGGCGCATCCACCTAAACAGAACAGGCTCTAAGGCGCAGCCCGTCGCAGATGTGGCCCTGCTCCCCGTGGAGTGGGGCCACATCTGCTTTGCAACCGGGCCATTGCCCGCCACCACGGGAGTCCGGGGGCAAACCGGATGGAGCAGACCCAAGATGATGACTCACAATCCCCGCCCCTCTGCCACGGCCCGCATGGCCCTTGCGGGAGCGCTCGCCGTCCTGCTGCTGGGCGCATCCGCCCCGGCCGAGGCGCGCGGCTGCAAGCGGCTCAACAAGACCGAAGGCGCGGTGCTCGGCACCGTTGCGGGCGGTGTGCTCGGCAAGGTGATCGCGGGCGGGACCGGTGGCGTGCTGGTGGGCGCCGCGGCCGGTGGCGTCGCCGGGCACGAGATCGCCCGCACCAAGTACAACCGCCACTGCTGGCGATCGTCGCGCCGGCGCTGAGGCCGGGCGTCCTCAGCCGGTCAGCGCGGCGACCAGCGCCTTGACCTTCTTTTGCCGCCATTGCGGCAGCGGAGCGACCAGCCAGTAGCCGCGGCGGACCTCTTCCGGTTCGCTGCGGACCACCGTCGCGTCGGGCGGGAGGGCCGCGGCCAGCAGGTGCGGCACCCGCGCCCGGCCCAGCCCGCTGCGCGCCGCGGACAGGGCCTGACCCGCATCCGCGACATGGACCGGCGGCGCGTCCGGATCGTCGGCGCCGGCCGGGGCCGGATCGCCCGGCCACGAGATCCACGGTCCTTCCCCCACCACCACGCTCAGCGGCGGCGCCAGCGGCACACCTTCCAGGTCCCCCGGGCCCTCGGCCCAGCGCACGGCCAGATCGAGGTTGGCCTCGGTGAAGTCCGCAGTCTCGCCATCGACGATGACATAGCGCACCTCGGGATTGGCCTCGCGATAGGCCGCCAACCGCGGCGCCAGCCAGGCGGCAAAGACGTCGCGCGGGGCGGCAATGGTGAAGACATGGCTGGCCTGCCCGGCCTGCATCGCCCGCACCGCGTCCTCGAAATGGAGGAAGCCGGTGCGCAGCGGCTCAAGCCCGGCCGCGGCCTCGTCGGTCAGCTCCAGCCCCTTGGAGGTGCGGCGGAACAGGACCACGCCCAGCAGGTCCTCCAGCGCGCGGATCTGCTGGCCGACGGCCGCCGGGGTCACCGCCAGCTCGTCGGCGGCACGGGTGAAGGACAGGTGCCGGGCCGCGGCATCGAACACGCGCAGGGCGTTGAGCGGCAGGTGGGTGCGCTTCATGCCCCTGCTCTAGCCCCGGTCCCGGCGGGCGGCAATCGTTGCGGTCAACCGGCCGTGGCGGGGGCCGCGAGGGGGAAGAACGGGATCGCCGCCTGGAACAGCGAACCATCGGCGCGCTGGAAGGTGTAGTATCCCTCCATCGACCCGTGCGGAGTGGCCAGCGGGCAGCCCGAGACGTAGTCATGGCTGGCGCCCGGGCGCAGCACCGGCTGTTCGCCCACCACCCCGTCTCCCTCGACCACGGCGACATCGCCGTTCCCGTCCGTGATCCGCCAGTGCCGGGTGAGCAGTTGCACCGGCTGGTCCGATTCGTTCTCGATCCGGATATGATAGACCCAGAACCACTTGCCGGCTTCGATGCGGGACTGTTCCGGCAGGAAATTCACCGCCACGCGGACCGTGACCCCGCTGGTGAGCGCCGCATGCTGAAACAGCTCTTTCATGGCGCCCATAGGTAACCTCTTCGCTGCCCTCGGCAAACCCCTTTCGCGCGGAAGCGGTTCCCGTGGCCCAAGGGGCAGGCCCCGGTCTGGCCGGGTCCGCCCGCCCGCTGTCGGATCAGAGCCCGGCGGCGGTCAGGGCCTGGTCCAGGTCCTCGATCAGGTCCTGCGGATCCTCCAGCCCCACGTTCAGCCGCAGCATGCCGTCGCCCACGCCCATCGCGGCGCGGCCCTCGGGCCCCATGTTGTGGTGGGTGCTGGTGGCCGGGTGGCACATCAACGAACGGGAATCGCCGATGTTGTTGGAGATATCGATCAGCTTCAGCGCGTCGAGCAGGGCCCAGGCCTGATCGCGGCCGCCGTCGAGCACGAACGCGAAGATCGCGCCCGATGCCTTCATCTGCGACCGGGCCAGATCGTACTGCGGATGGCTGGCCAGGCCCGGGTGCAGCATCACCGGCACGCGGCTTTCGATGAAGCGGCCCACCTCCAGCGCGTTCTGGCTCTGCCGCTGGACGCGCAGGTCCAGCGTCTCCAGCCCCTTCAGCACCACCCAGGCGTTGAACGGCGACAGGTTGGGCCCGGTGTTGCGCTGGAACGGCAGCAGCTTGTCGTTGATGAACTCGGCCGACCCGCAGACCGCTCCGGCCAGCACGCGGCCCTGCCCGTCCATCAGCTTGGTCGCCGAATAGGCCACCACGTCGGCCCCGAAATCGAGCGGGCGCTGCAGCGCCGCGGTGCAGAAGGCATTGTCCACCACGGTGGTGATGCCATGGGCGCGGGCCAGCCCGTTGACGAAGGTCATGTCGACGATGTCCATCGTCGGGTTGGCCGGGGTTTCGTAGAAGAACACCTTGGTGTTGGGGCGGATGGCCGCTTCCCAGGCGGCATTGTCGCGCGAATCGATCACCGTGCCCTCGATCCCGAAGCGCGGCAGCAGGCTGTCGACCAGCCAGCGGCACGATCCGAACGCGGCCTTGGCGGCGACGATATGGTCTCCGGCGGAGAGCTGGCACAGCAGCGCGGCGGTCATCGCCGCCATGCCGGTGGCCTGGGTGCGGCAAGCCTCGGCGCCTTCCATCAGCGCGATGCGCTCTTCCAGCATGGCCACGGTCGGGTTCTGCAGGCGGGAATAGGTCATCCCGTCCTGCTCGCCGGCAAAGCGCGCCGCGACGGTCGCCGCGTCGTCGTAAGTGTAGCCCGAGGAGAGGAACAGCGCCTCGCTGGTCTCGCCATGCTCGGACCGCCAGGTGCCCCCGCGCACGGCCTGAGTGGCCGGGCGCCAGTTGCGCGTGATCGAGCGGTCCTGTCCGGTGGTCTTCTTCATGTGCGCCGCCTTAGGATTTGGCGGGGTTGAGGGCAATAGCAAGGGCCGACCGCTTGCGCCTGGGAATGGACTTGAAATCCCGCTCTGGTTCCGCACCCAACCCCGCTCAGCCTGAGCCTGTCGAAGCATGTCCTGAGCTTCGCCGAAGGGGCCATGCGCCGTCAGCGGCCCCACACTCCCGCGACCGGGCCTCAGAGCGGAGAGGCTGCGAACACCAAGCTCATCCGCCCCGCGTGGGCTTCGACAGGCTCAGCCTGAGCGGGGTTTCGGGATGCCCGATCATTTGCCATGCGGCTCCCCCAAGGCCGGCGCTTGCGCCGCCCCGCCCTGCCCCGCTATCGCCCGGGGCGATGTTCAAGCTTTCGTTCCCCGCGCCGCAGCGCGACCGCGATCCGCTGGCGATCTGCGCCGCCATCGCGATCGCCTTCCTGGTGCTGCTGTGGCAGCGCCTGCACCTGCCGACGCGGATCTATTTCGACGAGGTCCACTATGTGAAGGCCGCGCGCGAACTGCTGCTGATGGCCCGGCCGAAGAATCCCGAACACCCGCTGGTCGCCAAGGAATTCATCGCCGCGGCCATCTGGCTGTTCGGGGATACCCCGCAATCGTGGCGGCTGTTTCCGGCCCTGTTCGGTTCGCTGGGCCTGTTCGCCTTCAGCCGGGCGCTGTGGCTGGCCAGCGGACGGGCCTTCGCCACGGTGGCCGGAACGCTGCTGCTCGCCACCGACTTCCTGTGGTTCGTGATGAGCCGGATCGCCATGCTCGACATGATCATGGCCGGCTTCGCCATGCTGGCCCTGTGGATGCTGGCCGGCGCCGTGCGATGGCCGGGGCAGGCGCGGCTGCGGCTGGTGCTGGCGGGTGTGTTCCTGGGCCTGTCGCTGGGGGCGAAGTGGAGTGTGCTGGCCACGGCCATGCTGCCGGGCCTGGCCTTTCTGGTGCTGCGCCTGCGCCAGCACGGCCGCCGCTTCCTGCTCGCCACCGATGGCGCACCGATCCCCGGGATCAGCCTGGCCGAAGCCGGCTTGTGGCTCGGCACCCTGCCGCTGCTGGTCTATTTCGCCAGCTTCATGCCGGCGTTCTTCTATGCCGAGCGTCCGGTCGATCCGCTGCATCTGGTCGAATACCAGGGCTACATGCTGAAGCTGCAGCATTCGGTGGTGAAGCCGCACCCCTATCAATCGGTCTGGTGGCAATGGGTGCTGGATATCCGGGCGATCTGGTTCCTCTACGAAAAGATCGACGGCGTGCAGCGCGGAGTCCTGCTGCTGGGCAATCCGTTCTCGCTGCTCGCCGGGCTGCCGGCGCTGGGCTGGTGTCTGTGGGCGGGCTGGCGGCAACGGCGGATGGACGCGCTCGCGGCGGCGCTGTTCTATCTGACCGCGATCGGCATGTGGGTGGCCAACGGCAAGCCGATCCAGTTCTTCTACCACTACCTGCTGCCGAGCACGTTCCTGATGGCCGGGCTGGCGCTGGCTCTCGATGCGCTGTGGCACCGGCCGGACCGCTGGCGCTGGGCCGCGCCTGCCGCGCTCGCCCTGTCGCTCGCGCTGTTCGCGTGGTTCCTGCCGATCCTCTCGGCGGCGGCGCTGTGCTGCGGCAAGCCCAGCTACCAGGCCTGGATGTGGCTGCCGACCTGGCGTTGAAACAGTCGCCCTGTCGTCTCGCCCGGACCGGCGGCTGTGCTCAGTACCGTCCCCAGACGAATTTCGAGCTGAGCGCGAAGTTCCACACCGATCCCAGCACGATGCCGATCAGCACCGCCGCCACGTCGTGGAAGCCCATCGCCTTGAGCGCCGCAGCCGAGCCGACATTGGTCAGCAGGCCGAGCGAACAGGTCAGGGCGAACTTGGCCCAGCCGCGCAGCAGCGGCGCGAAGCCGCGCAGCCGCTTGTCCGAATAGGTCAGCTCGTTGTTGACCACGAAGTTGAACGACATCGCGGTCACCGCCGCCAGGGTGTTGGCGATGTTGAAGGTCGTGTTGTCGGACCAGTGGCCGTATACGAACCGCTCGCCGAAGACGACGTGCAGCAGCAGCCACAAGGCGCCGAACTGCACCCCGACGCCCATCGCGCCGACCGTGCCGAACAGGGCGAAGCGGGTCGGGATGTAGCGGCCCAGCCACTTGTCGTAGAGCCCGACCAGGAACTCGAACACGACCGTCCGGTCCAGCTTGCTCTCACCCTCGGCGCGGGCGGCGAAGTTCATCGGGAACTCCTTGATCCGCAGCGGCTCGTCGACCGTGGCGAGGATGTCGAGCAGGATCTTGAAGCCCACGCCCGACAGCCGGCTGGCGTCCTTGCGGAGGATTTCGGTCGGCAGCATGAAATAGCCGCTCATCGGGTCGGACAGGGTCACCCCCGTCACCTTGCGCGCCAGCCGGTTGGCCAGGCCCGAAGCCTTGACCCGGTCCGGGCGGCCCCATTCCTCGGTGCTGGCGCCTTCGGCGAAGCGGCTGGCATAGGCCAGGTCATAGTCACCGCTGCGCAGCGCCGCGAGCATGCCCGGCAGCAGGGCCGGATCGTGCTGGTGATCGGCATCCATCACCGCGACCATGGGGGCTGAGGTGGCGCACATGCCCTCGATCGCGGCGGAGGAGAGCCCGCGCCGGCCGATCCGTTGCAACACCCGCACCCGCCGGTCCTCACGCGCGACCGCGCGGGCCTCGTCGGCGGTGCCGTCCGGACTGTTGTCGTCCACCACGATGACTTCCCAGGCGATGCCCTGGAGCGCGGTGTCGAGCCGTTCGATCATCGAACGCAGGTTGCCGCGTTCGTTGTAGGTGGGCAGGACGATGCCCAGCTCGATCGGAGCGGGGAGGACGATGGCGGGCGCGTTCATCTCACAGCCTCCCCAGCACGGCATCACCGATCGCCGTGGTGCCGTAGGTCCCGCCCAGGTCCCCGCCGAACACGCCATCGGCCAGGGCCGCCGCGACCGCCGCCTCGATCCGCGCGGCTTCCGCCTCGCGCCCGAAGGAATGGCGCAGCAGCATGGCGGCAGACAGGATTGTCGCCATCGGGTTGGCCTTGCCCTGCCCGGCAATGTCGGGCGCGGAGCCGTGGATCGGCTCGTAGAGGCCCTTGGTCCCCTCGGCCATCGAGGCCGAGGCGAGCAGCCCGATCGACCCGACGCACATCGAGGCCTGGTCCGACAGGATATCGCCGAACAGGTTGCCGGTGACGACCACGTCGAACTGCCCGGGACTCTTGACGAGCTGCATTGCGGCATTGTCGACGTACATGTGGCTGAGCTCGACATCGGGGTACTCGGCCGCGACCTCGATCATCACGTCGCGCCACACCTGCGAGGTTTCCAGCACGTTGGCCTTGTCGACCGAGCACAGCCGGCCCTTGCGTCCGCGCGCGGCCTTGAACCCGACATGGGCGATCCGCCGCACTTCGCTTTCGGCATAGGCCATCATGTCCCAGCCCTGCCGCTCGCCATTGTCCAGCGTGCGGATGCCCTTCTCACCGAAGTAGACGTCGCCGTTCAGCTCGCGCACGATCAGCAGGTCGATCGCGCCGGCGACTTCCGGCCGCAGCGCCGAGTGATCCTCCAGCCCGGGGAAGACCCGCGCCGGGCGCAGGTTGGCGAACAGCCCCAGCGCCTTGCGCAGGCCCAGGATCGCCTGTTCGGGACGCAGATGGCGCTCCAGATGATCGCATTCGAAATCGCCGACCGCGCCGAACAGGATCGCGTCGGCCGCGCGCGCGATTTCCAGCGTCGCCTCGGGCAGCGGGTGGCCATGCTTGCGCCAGGCTGCGCCGCCCACGTCGCCCTCGACCAGCTCGAGCCCGGGCAGATCGAGCGCCTGCAGCACCCGCACCGCCTCATGCGTGACTTCCGGACCGATGCCGTCACCGGCGAAC
The DNA here is from genome assembly GCF_014230305.1 of Novosphingobium aerophilum. GTDB lineage: Bacteria > Pseudomonadota > Alphaproteobacteria > Sphingomonadales > Sphingomonadaceae > Novosphingobium > Novosphingobium aerophilum. Next base: position 2,715 of record NZ_JACLAU010000045.1, on the reverse strand, counting down.
ACCGCAATCTTCATCGTGACCCTGCCTTGTTCAACCCTGCGCCGGCGGACCGCAGCCCGATCAGGCGATCCGCCCCAGCCGCTCCCGCAGCACGGCGCGCGCCGCCATAACATCGCCGCCGCTTTCGGCAAGCGCATAGCGCGCGATCAGCGGGCCGATCCGGTCGAGCGTGGCCAGGTCCGCCGCGACATCCGCGCCCGGCGGCGGCGGGGCCCCGCCGCCATAGCCCAGCTCGCGCAGGAGCAAGGCCTCGAAGGCCACCAGCCCCGGCAGCCAGCCCCGCGCCGACGGGGCATGGCACACGGCATCCAGCAGCGCGGTCAGCGCCTGGTGGAGCGAGGGGTAGGCCTGGCGTTCGGGCAGGGCCGCCGCGGTCAGCGCGGTGATCCAGGCCAGCGCGGCGGCAGGCAACGGCTCGGCCAGGAATGGCGCGCGGCTGGTCATCAGCTCGATCCGGGCGAAGGGCAACTGGCTGTCCGACCGGGCGCGCAGCTCGGCCATGACCGTGTTGCCGGGGATCAGCACCGGACGAAGCTGCCGCCCGCGCCCGCCCGCGACATAAGCGGCGACCATACCCTGCCGCTCGGTCAGCAGCCGCACGATCACCGCGGTCTCGCCGTGCGGGCGGACGGCGCAGACGATCGCGGGGGCGGAAAACTGCATGGGTCAGGCTGTGGCGCGCACCGGCGGGTCTGGCAAGAGCGGCGCGCGACCCGGAAAGTGCCCGGGGATGGGGCGCCGGTTCAGCCCTGCTTCGCTTCCAGCGCGGCAATGCGGGCCTTGAGCGCCTCGACCTCGTCGCGCGCCTTGGCAGCCATGTCCTTAACCGCGTCGAATTCCTCGCGGCTGACGAAATCCAGCCCGCCCATCGCCTCGCGGAAACGCTCGCGCGCGGCGTCGCGCGCCTCGCGTCCCATGCCGGCAAAGGTGCCCGCGGCGCTGTTCAGCACCTTGGCGAAATCGGAGAGAAGGGGGTTGTCGCTTTGCATGGGCCTTACATGGGAATGGCGTGGCGGGCTTGCAAGCCTCCGCCGCGCGAAGCTCAGAACTGGACCCGGGTGACCGCGCTCGGCGAAGGGGCGCCATCGGCGGCCGGGTTCAGCGCCAGGAACTGCCAGTTCAGCACGCTGGCGAACAGCACCCAGGCCAGGTAGGGCGCCAGCAGCACCGCCGCACCGGGCCGCACGCGCCAGAACAGCGCCATGGTCACGGCGACGGCGGCGGCCAGCGCGACGATGATCCAGAACGCGATCGAGATATGGTGGAGCGCGAAGAACACCGGGCTCCACGACAGGTTCACCGCCAACTGGAGCGCGAACATGCCGAGCGCGATCCCCCGCCCGGGCGCACCGCGCGAGGCGGCGACCCAGGCCGCCGCCAGACCCATCAGGACATAGAGGATCGACCAGACGATCCCGAACAGCGCGGGCGGCGGGTAAATCCCGGGCTTGGCCAGGGCATCGAACCAGGCATTGCCCGGCCCACCGTTGACCGCCCGCCCGGACGCAAAGCCGAGCAGCACCACCAGGGGCACCAGCACCAGCGCCCAGCGCAGAAACGACGCTCTGAGCTGACCGGAAGACGCAAGCTGGTTCATGACACCTCGCACAACACGCCGATTCGGCGGACCCCGGCCGGATATTGGCGTCCCCTGCGGCGGCTGGCAACTTTAAGCAGAAACGAACAGAACTTAATCCGTTGTGGTTAGGTCTGTGCTCTGATCGTGAGAGGGATCGCGCGAGGCCCAGACCAGAAATTCGACATTACCTTCCGGCCCCTTGATCGGACTCTCGACCAGGCCGCGCACGATCCACCCCGCCTGCTCCAGCCAGTCGCGCACCTCGCCGCAGACCCGCTGGTGCAACGCGGGATCGCGCACCACCCCGCCCTTGCCCACCTCGGCCCGGCCCACTTCGAACTGCGGCTTGATCAGCGCCACCAGCGTGCAACGCGGCGCGGCCAGGCGCAGCGGCACGTCCAGCACCTTGCCCAGGCCGATGAAGCTGGCATCGCAGACCACCCAGTCGCAGGGCGCGTCGATCAGCGCCGGGGTGAGCACGCGGGCGCTGGTCTGCTCCAGCACGGTGACGCGTGGATCCTGCCGCAGCTTCCATGCGAGCTGGTTGGTGCCCGAATCCACCGCAAAGACCCGCGCCGCGCCCTTGGTCAACAGAACGTCGGTGAAGCCCCCGGTGGAACTGCCGATGTCCATGGCCACGGCTCCGGCCGGATCGAGCGCGAAGTGATCGATCGCGTGGGCCAGCTTGATCCCCCCGCGCGACACCCAGGGATGATCGCGCCCGCGCACCTCCAGCGGGGCCTCGGCGGCGAGGGCCTGGCCGGGCTTGGCGATCTTGCTCTCGCCGCTGAACACCACCCCGGCCAGGACCAGCGCCTGGGCGCGGGTGCGGCTTTCGGCGAGGCCGCGGTCAACCAGCATCTGGTCCACGCGCACTTTCGACGCGGGCTTGCCGGGCGCTCGGGCCGCCTTTTCGGCAGGACGGGAGGATTGCGGGTCGGCCATGGGAGCGGGGCTGCACTGCGGGGTTGTCTCGGGCGCCCGCCTCATTCCATACCGGGAGGATGAAGGCAAACCGCGTCTCTTGCGCCGGTCTGGCGCTGGCCCTGCTCGGCGGCTGTGCCGGTCCGGCGAACCCGCCCCCGCCCGCTGCGCCGCCCCCGGCGCCGCGCCCGGTCGCCCCGCCGCCGCCCGCC
>NZ_JACLAU010000044.1 GCF_014230305.1 Novosphingobium aerophilum | reverse complement strand
ACCTCAAACTGCGCGCGATCATTTCGGAATGCTGCGCGGACAATTCTCGGAACGCTGCGCGCCATCACCTCGGATTCCCGCGCGCGATCAAATCGGAATGGTGCGCGCGATGACCTCGGAATCCGCATCTGGTCCCCAATTGTGAACAAACGAGGCCCAGCACCTAGCATGAGCCTTACTTGGGCTGGCCAGACTCAACCGCTCGAATGCCGCGCTTAGGCGCGGAATTCCAAGGAATTCAGGTCCATGTTTCCATGGACAAGGTGGAGCGACATCGGGTCCAGCGAATGCAGTTTGAAATCGGCTTGACCGGCACACCGTACCCGGGAGCCCGGTGTTGGGAGATGGCGCAAATCTGCCACGAACGGAGGCAACAGACGCCATGCCCCCGCCTGATGTCATTTGATGTCAGGCTTGGCTGCGTAAGTCAGATCTGACTTAGATCGCATTAAAGCACTGATAATGGGTCAATAAAAACAGCTTTCCTACAGACCGGCCCTGACCTTAGCCTGATGTCTCGTCTGGAGGGGTTTCTGGCCGAGGGGGTGGCCGACCTGAGTTGGAACCCATGCGCTTCGCGCTGCAATGCTACGTCGATGAGCCGCTCTACCGGGCGGTGAAGGCCGCCGCCGATGCGGCGCAGATGAGCGTCAGCCAGTGGCTGAAGCTGGCCGTAAGCGGGGTGGTCGAAGGTCAGGACGAGGCGGCGTTCCGGGACCGGATCATGTCCCACCTGCTGTTCACGTCCACCGCGCTCGACGGGCTGCTGACCGTCCAGGCGGACAAGGACCTGCGCGCCCGGATCCATGCCGCCCATGGCAAGCGGCTGCGCGAGTACCGCGAGCGCATTGCTCAGCCCAAGCGGGGGGCATGAGCCATGCTGTCCCTCGCCAATGTGCGCTCGGCTGGCGGGGCGGCCAGCTACTTTGCCAAGGACAACTACTACGCCGGTGCCGACGCCGATAGGTCCGGGTTATGGGTTGGCAAGGGGGCCGAACGGCTGGGCCTGACGGGTACGGTCGAAGCGGTAGCCTTCGAGGCGATCCTGCGCGGCGAACTGCCCGGCGGCGGGCGGATCGGGCGAGAAGGGGCAGACCACCGTGCGGGAACGGACCTCACCTTCTCGCTTCCCAAAAGCTGGTCGCTGCTGGCGCTCGTCGGCAAGGACGAGCGGATCGTCACCGCGTACCGGGAGGCGGTGATCGAGACGCTGCAATGGGCCGAGAAGAACGCGGCGTTCCTGCGTGTCGAGCGGGCGGGCAAGGAGCGCCAGGTCCAGAGCGACAACCTGACCGTGGCGCTGTTCCAGCACGACACCAACCGCAACCAGGAGCCCAACCTCCACTTCCATGCCGTCGTCGCCAACATGACGCAGGCTCCTGACGGGACCTGGAAGGCGCTGCGCAATGACCGGCTGTGGCAGCTTAACACCCTGCTCAACACCATGACCATGGCGCGCTTCCGGGTCGAGGTGGAGAAGCTCGGCTACCGCATTGGGGCGGTCGGCAAGCATGGCAACTTCGAAGCCGCCGGGATCAGCCGCGAGGCGGTGATGGCCTTCTCGACGCGGCGGCAGGAGGTGCTCGAAGCGCGGCGCGGCAGCGGGCTCGAGGCGGGGCTGATCGCGACGCTGGCGACGCGCTCGGCCAAACAGCGCGATGTCGATCGCGGTGCCTTGATGTCCCGCTGGGAAGAGCAGTCCTGGGGCCTGGGGATTGACCTTGCCGGCATGGTGCGCGATGCCCGTGAGCGGTCGGCCGTCATGGCCATCGCCGCGCAGCGGCAGGACCAGGACCGCCCCACGATCGCCCAGCGCGGCAGGGTCATGGTCCTCGAACTGGCCGAGCGTCTGGGGATCAAGGCGGGCGATCCCCTGGTCCCCGCGCGCATCCATCTGCGGCCCGCGCAAGAGATCGCCGCGGCCCATGCCGTGGCCTCGGCCGTGCGGCACCTGTCGGAGCGGGAAGCCGCATTCAAGGCGACTGACCTCGCCAAGGCGGCGCTCGACTTCGGCCTGCCCACGACCATGCCGCTGATCGAGACACGCATCGCGCAGCTGGCCGATCAGGGGGCGCTCAGCAAGGGGCGTGGGTCCATGCAAGGCTGGCTCACCACGACCGAGGCGGCAACGCTGGAGGTCCGCCTGCTGGCCGAGATCGAGCGTGGCAAAGGCGCAGTTCCCCCGATCCTGCCCAAGGATGCGGCAGGGGCGCAATTGCAGGCCTCGGCCAACCTCAACTTCGGCATGACGCTCAACCCCGGGCAGGAAGCAGCCGGGCGCATGATCCTCTCCTCGGTCAACCGCGTGGTGGCCGTGCAGGGCGTGGCCGGCACCGGCAAATCAAGCCTGCTGCGCCCCGTTGCCCAGATCCTCGGCGAGCACGGCAAGCAGGTGGTGGGGCTCGGCGTGCAGAACACCTTGGTGCGCATGCTCGAGCGCGAGACCGGCATTCCCTCGATGACCTTACACCGCTTCCTGGGGCAGCATCGGGGGCTCCTTGAGGGAGCCGCGAGCCAGGCCGAGCTCGCCGCAGCGCGCTCAGCCTATCGCGATACCGTGCTGGTCCTGGACGAAGCCTCGATGGTCTCGACCCGCGATTCTGACCGGCTGGTCCGGCTCGCCAACCTGCTGGAGGTCGATCGGCTGGTGCTGATGGGCGACCCCAGGCAACTGGGCGCGGTCGAGGCGGGCAAGCCCTTTGCCCTGGCGCTCGCGGCAGGCACCGAGACCGCCCGGATGGAGACCAACCTCAGGGCGCGCTCGGAGACCTTGCGGTTGGCCCAGGCGGCGGCGCAGCAGGGCCGCACGGGCGAGGCGATGGAGCAACTCAAGGACCACATCGTCGAGGTCAGCGAGAACGGCGCCGTGGTTGCCGCCGAGCGCTGGCTGTCGCTGCCGCCGGCCGAGCGCGAGCGGACCGGGATCTACGTCTCGGGCCGGCAGCTGCGCGATGAGGTGAACCGGGCGGTGCAGACCGGCCTTGCCGCCAATGGCGAGATTGGTCCCGAGAGCCGCAGTCTCACGGTCCTCTCGCGGGTCAATGCCACGCGGGAGGAACTGCGCCATACCGCAACCTACGAGGCGGGCATGGTGCTGGAGCTGACGGCCCGGCAGTCACGCCAGCACATTGGCAAAGGGCGGTATGACATTGTCGAGGTGGATGCGGGCAATGGGCGGGTAACGCTGCGCGACACCCGTGGCCGCAGCCATACCTTCACGCCCTCGCGCCTCGGCCCCACCCTGATCGTCGATCGCCGCGACCAGGTCGAGCTCGGCATCGGCCGCAACCCCGGGGACAAGACCTCGGCGCTAGAGGTGACCGAGCGGCTTGGCGCAGCGGCCGCCCAGGGCCAGGCTGCCGGCAAGGCGGCGGAGCCGCAACGGCATGCCGAGCTTGAACGCACGATCGAGCGGGTCAGGCCCTTCGAGATCGGGCTGTAACGCAAGGTTGGTCCTAACGGCTCGGCCAGCCGAGCATCTTGGCGGGTGCCGGAAAGATCCCGAGCAGCATGGCGCCCCACGCTTCCGCGATCTCCCGGCGCCGCGTGAGGTAGGCGGCGCGGTTGTAGGCCCCTTCCGAGCCCGAGACGCCCTCCGGGATATGCGCCAGCATGAGGTCGATGACATGGCGGTCCCCCGGTGTGCCGCCGCGTTCGGCCCACTCGTTCATGATGGTCGAGAACGACGCCCGCCAGCCATGCGGCACGTGGCGCCCCTGGTAGCCGCAGCGGTTGTAGAAATAGCTCAGCGTGTTCTCGCTCATCGGCACCCGCGCATTGCGGTTGCTGGGGAAGACCAGCGGCCCGCGTCCGGTCAGCGCGCGTACCGCGCGCAGCACGGCCACGGCCTCGGCCGACAGCGGCACCAGATGCTCGAAGCCATCGTCGTGCTTGAGATCCAGTATCAGCTTCATCCGCGCGGCGGGCACCCGCCACAGCGCGTCAGGGCAAGGCTCCTCGCTGGTCCAGTCCACGTGCTCGATCTCGGTCCAGGGCAGCGCGCGGATCATCCCGGGGCGCTGCGCGGTCAGCGCCAGGAAGCGCGAGGCGAGCTTGGTCAGCGGCGAGGCGGGCTCGGCCTCGGTCTTGCGGATCATGTCATGCAAGGCCTCGAGCGAGACCAGCGCCGGGCGCTTGCGCGCACGCGGCACGGGCTTCAGGGCCTTGGAGACCACGCCTGCCGGATCACGGGTTGCCGCGCCCTCGGCGATCGCATGGACAAACACCGCCGAGATCCGCTGGCGCACCCGGTGCGCGGTCTCGATCGCGCCGCGCTGCTCGATCTTGCGCAAGACCGACAGCACCACCGGTTCATCGATCTCGGTGATGGGCAGCTTGCCGATCCAGGGAAAGACCTCCTTCTCGAGGCTGCCGATGACATCGGCAGCATGGACCCGCGTCCAGCGGCTCTCCTGCAGCCCATACCAGCCCCGCGCCAGTGCCTCGAAGGTGTTACCCGCCGCGATCGCGCGCACGACCTTGGCCTTGTGCGCCTCAAGCCCCGGATCACGGCCATCGGCCAGCATCTTGCGCGCTTCGGCCTTCCGGTCACGCGCCGCCTTCAGAGGCAGATCGGGGTAGCTGCCCAGGACCAGCCGTCGTTCCTTGCCGGCAAACCGGTACTTCAGGCGCCAGCTGCGATGACCGGACTTGGTCACATAGAGGTACAGGCCCTCGGAATCGGCGAGCTTGTAATCCTTGTCCCTGGCCCTGGCATTCTTGATGGCGAGTTCTGTGAGCATGGATGCCCCCGGATGTGCGATTCAGTGCCCCCACAAACGCCCCCGGATGGGTGCGGATGCATCGGGATTGATCGAAACAAATCAGGAACAATACCGGCCGCAAAACGCCCAAAACGCAAGGAAAATAGGACTTTAGGGGAACCTTGCAGATCGTAAGGTGGCGGAGACGGAGGGATTCGAACCCTCGGTACCGGATTTACCAGTACGACGGTTTAGCAAACCGTTGGTTTCAGCCACTCACCCACGTCTCCGGCTGTAGCGGCGGAGGCGGGCTATAGCGGCGGGTGGGCGGGGCGGCAAGGGTGTGTGTGGATTTTCGTGCGTGACGGCCCGCAGCGCTGCCGGGGCTATCGTCCGGCCGCAAAACCGACTCGGCTCATCGCGCGTTCATTGCGGCTGCTCGAGGCTTGGATTCTGCTTTCCGCCCGATCGAGGACAAGGACATGAACGGCATGCGCAACTGGACCGCCCGCATCGGTCGGGGCTTGACGATGGCTTTGGCCGGCCTGGCCCTGGCGACCGGCGGCGTGACCGGCACGGCGCCGTTGTGGGCCCAGGTCCGCACGGTCGATCCGGACAAGGCGATCGACGGCGATCTCGTGCCTCTGCCGCAGCAGGCCGCGCCCGGCGCTGCCACGGCGGCGCCGTCCATCGGGGCCGCGCCCGTGGCCCAGGGCTCGTCCCCTGTCGAACCCACTTTCGGCCAGGTCGCGGCCCAGGCTCAGGCCCAGGCCCAGGCGCAAGGTGGCCCGACCGCGGCCAGCGCCGAGAAGGCCGCGGCGGCGGCGGCAGCCAATCCGGTCCAGGCGCGGCAGCAGGGCGGCACCTACAAGCAGGATGACCTGATCGGCGCGGCCGAGGGCGTGTTCGGCAAGGGCGCGCAGGGCCTGGCCGACCTGATCAAGGACCTCCTTGCCAAGCAGGGCGAACCCAACGGCTACATCGTCGGGCGCGAGGGCGGCGGCGCGATCGTGGTGGGCCTGCGCTATGGTTCGGGCACGCTTTACCACAAGGTCGAAGGCCAGAAGCCGGTCTATTGGACCGGGCCCTCGATCGGCATCGATGCCGGGGCGAGCGCGGGCAACACCTTCGTGCTGGTCTACAACCTGTTCAACACGGACGACCTGTACCACCGGTTCGGCGCGGGCGAGGGGCAAGCCTATCTCCTCGGCGGGTTTCACGTGTCCTATCTGCGCCGGGGCGACGTGGTCCTGATCCCGGTACGGATGGGCGTGGGCCTGCGGCTGGGGGTGAATGCCGGCTACATGAAGATCTCCCGCAAGGCGCGCTGGTTCCCGTTCTGATCGACCGTCCGCGCTAAAGCCCCTTGCCCTGACGGCGCAGGGGGCTAAAGGCCCGGCCATGACCCAAGCCGCTCCCTCGCTCGCCCAACTGCAGCAGCAGCCCGCCGACGCGCTGCTGGCGCTGATCAAGCTCCACAACGCCGACCCGCGGGCCGACAAGATCGACCTGGGCGTGGGGGTCTACCGCACCGACACCGGGGCGACTCCGGTCTTCGCCTGCATCAAGGCAGCCGAGGCCAAGCTGCTCGCCGGACAGGACAGCAAGGCCTATCTCGGCCCCGAGGGCGACATGGGCTTCGTCCACGCGCTGATGCCCTATGTCTTCGGGGCGAAGGACCCGACCATGGGCGGCCGGATCGACGGCATGCAGACCCCGGGCGGCACCGGCGCGGTCCGCCTGGCGCTGGGTCTGGCCAAGCGCGCCGGCTATCGCCGCATCTGGATGGGCACGCCGAGCTGGCCCAATCACGCGCAGATCATCGCCGACCTCGGCATGGAGCTGAAGAGCTTCGTCCACGCCAGCAAGACCGGCTTTGTCGACATGGATTCGCTGCGTTTCGCGGTCGGCCAGGCCGAACCGGGCGATGCGATCCTGCTTCACGGCTGCTGCCACAATCCCAGCGGGATCGATTACAGCGATGCCCAGTGGGACGAGATCGCCCCCTTGCTCGCCGCCAAGGGGCTGCTGCCGATCCTTGATCTCGCGTACCAGGGCCTGGGCGCCGGGATGGATGAGGATGCCTACGGCGTGCGCCGTGTCCTGGCCGAGGTGCCGGAGGCGCTGGTTGCTTATAGCTGCGACAAGAACTTCGGCCTCTACCGTGATCGCGTGGGTGCGGTCTACGTGATGAGCGCGAGCGCCGATCAGGTCGGCGCGGCCCTGTCCAACGGCCATGCCCTGGCCCGCGCCGCCTGGTCGATGCCACCCGATCACGGTGCCGCCGCGGTGCGGCTCGTGCTGGAGGACGAGGCGCTGGTGAAGCAGTGGCTGGCCGAGCTCGATGCGATGCGTGACCGCATGCGCCAGGTTCGCGCCCGGTTGGCGACCGCCGGCATGGCCGGAACGATCGACCTGAGCCCGCTGGGCAGCCAGAACGGCCTGTTCTCGATCGTGCCGCTCACCGCCGAGCAGATCATGGCCATGCGCGAGAAGCATGCGGTCTACATGGCCGGATCCGGGCGGATCAACATTGCCGGTCTGACCATGGGCAACATTGACAAGTTCATCGCCGCGGTGGCCGACGTCACCGCAGGGTAAGGGCGCTTCCCGCCCGACGCCATAGGGCGCGCGCCGACCTCGGGTCAGCGCGCCCCATTGCTTTGCAGCCCGCCGCTTCAGTCCGTGGTCAGGGGGTCTGAGCGGTCGGGCGCGCCGGTGAACACCGTCCCCGCGCGCGGCCGCTCGTCCACCTCCAGCCGGAACACGTCCGGCCGGGCATAATGCCCGACCACATCCAGATCGTACCGCGCGCCGACCAGCTCCTCCGGGTCGATCGTGGCGGTCAGCAGTCCGGTCTCGTGCTCGAGCGGTCCGGCCAGGACATCACCCAGCGGTCCGACGATCATGCTCCCCCCGCCGATCAGCGGCCGGTCCGCAGGCCAATGCGGGACCGTGCGCCCCAGCGCGGCGGGGGCGGGCTGGACCTGGCAGGCGCTGATGACGAAGCACCGCCCCTCGTGCGCGATGTGGCGCATGGAGCTGCGCCAGACGTCGCGCTCGTCCACGGTCGGGGCACACCAGATGTCCACCCCTTTTGCGTACATCGCCGCACGGAACAGCGGCATGTGGTTTTCCCAGCAGATCGCCGCGCCAATCCGGCCGATGGCGCTGTCCACCACCGGCATGGTCGAACCGTCGCCCTGGGCCCAGATCAGCCGCTCGGTGCCGGTCGGCATCAGCTTGCGGTGCCTGGCCACAAGTCCGGCCTCGGGCGTGATGAACACCGCCGTGCAATAGAGCGAGGCGCCGGCCCGCTCGATCACCCCCAGCACCAGCGTGGCGCCGGTCCGGGCGCTGAGCCCGGCCAGGGCGGCCAGCTCGGGTCCGTCCGGATCGACCGCCTGGGCATGATAGCGGGCAAAGGCCTCGCGTCCTTCGGGCAGGCGAAAGCCCAGCCGCGTGCCGAAATCCTCACCCTTGGGATAGCCGCCGAGCAGGGCTTCCGGCATGACCACCAGCCGCGCGCCGGCTGCGGCGATGCGGTCCTCGAAGGCCAGGATATTGGCCAGGGTGGCCGCGGTGCCGGAGGGATCGGTGCCGATCTGGAGGGCTGCGACGGTGATCGTGCTCATTGTGCCTCCAGGTGCGCTTCGTCCGGCGGGCCGGGTCTCGCATCGACCCCGCAACGAACCCAGTCCAGCACCGCAAACTTGTCAGCGCACGGCGGGCAGATCAATGGCCCGTTCGACGAAGGCCTCCAACGCAGTGCCGGCCGGGATCATCGCGCTGCGCCCGGTGAAGCCGGGGGTCAGGATGGCGATCCCGATCACGGCCCCGGCCGTCACCGAACCCTTTTCCCCCGTGGCGCCGCCGAGGCGGACAAAGCTGTCTCCCATGCGGATGTACAGCGGCCGGATCGCCAGTTGCCCGCTCATCCCCATCGCCCCCTTGGCTCGGGCCGCGGAGACCTGCCCGACGGCGCGCGTGCCCCTGGGAATGACCACATGCCCATCGACGATGACGTCCGCTGTGGTCCGCAAGCTGACCATGTCGCCTTTGGCGCTCGTCTTGCTTGACAGGGGCTGGTCGGTCGCCAGCGGGATGGATGCTCCCATGTGCAGGGTGTGGCGGGGGGTGTCTTGCGCGCCAACTGCGGTCGCGCTGGCCCAGACAGCAAGCACGCCAAGCATTCCGGGCAACAGGCCGCGCGTCATCGCACTGCACCCCCCGGCACGCGCCGGATCGGCGTCGCGGCTAGATCGAGCGCGACATCTTCGGCGACGAAACCGGCCACGATCTCACCAGCCTTGATCTTGGCGTTGTTGCCGCGGTGGAACAGACCAACGATGCCGGTGAAGATCACGGCCACCCCGGCCGATCCGGCCCCGGTGCCCTTCGCGCTGGTCTGGCCATCAAGCGGGATCTCGGCGTCGCCGGCCTTCAGATAGAGCAGTCTTGCCGACATGCGCCCGGAATGCCCCAGCCCTCCCGACTCCTCGGCCGAGAGCACCTCGCCGAAGGCCCAGGCCCCCTTGGGCACAACCACGGTGCCGGCAACCGTGATGGGCTGATTCAGCATGAGCCTGAACCTGGTGCCCGGTTGCGCCTTGGCGGTGCTGACTTCGCTGTAGGCCATGAGTTCAACGGGCGTATCGCGCCGGATCACGACGACGTTCGACAGCGGTGGTGTCGGTTCGGCGGTGGCGGGTGGCGGATTCACCGGAGGTGCGGTGGTTGTGGTCTGCGCTGCGACCGTCGTCGGCAGCGCAGAAAAAAGGAAAGCCAGAATCAGCACATAACCCTTTGTCATTTTCTGTCTTCCTCCCCAATACCTAAACACTGCTATTGCTGGACAAGAAGGTCAACAAGGTTAGCCAAGGCATTTGACTCAAGACCTGTTCTTTGCTCAATTTCTGTTTACGGAGAGGGGAGTTTGTAATTATGAATATTACAAAGTTGATGGCCATTGGTGCGGCTGCGGTTTTGGCCTCGGCATCTCCCGGTGGCGCCAAGGAGGCCAAGACCTTTGTTGTTGTGAACGAGGATGCCGGGGTCCCGGTGTTCCCGAACGACATTACGGATCGCCCTTACACCGTGATCGGCGAGGTCAAGGCCGGGGTCCGCAAGGCGACAGTGTTCAGCAAGGAAGCCTCGCAGGGCAAGATCTATCGCGAGCTGTGGGAACGTGCCGAGAAGATGGGCGCCGATGCGGTCATCAATGCACGCTATGGCGATTCGCATATCTCGGCGTTCAGCTGGGGCAAGACCAACGCGACGGGCACGGCCATCAAGTTCACGACGACCCCGGCCGCGCCAGCCGCCGGGAAGTGATTCGGGAGCCGCTTGTCCCGATCACCGGTTGAGGTGACCAAGCAACCCCGGCGGCGCCAGGCGCCCCGGGGTTTTTCGCCAGCGCGAAGCCTGGCGGCTGTCAGCGGCCCTGGTCCTGCACCGCGACCATCGCTTGCATGATCTGGTCCGAGATGTCCTGCACGGCCCCGGGGGTGTGCGAGACGAAGATGGTGTTGGCCTTGCCGGTCTCGCCGATCGATTTCAGCGTGTCGAAGTACTGGGTCACCAGGACAAGCTGCATCGCGTCGCGCGCGGTGACCTCGCCCAGACTCTGCTTGAAACCCTCGATCGAATTGCTCAGCCCCTCGATGATCGCCTTGCGCTGGTTGGCGATGCCCTGGCCCTGCAGCGCCTTGCTTTCCGCTTCGGCCTCGGCCTTCTTCACCACCAGGATCTTCTCGGATTCGCCGCGCGCGGCCGCCGCTACCTGTTCGCGCTGGGCGGCGTTGATGTCGTTCATGGCCGCCTTGACCTTGGCATCGGGGATGATGTCGGTGACGAGCACGTTGACGATCTCGTAGCCGAACGCGTCCATGTCGGTGTCCAGCTCCATCTTCACCGCGGCGGCGATGCTCGACTGGCTTGCGAACACCTCGTCCAGGGTCATGCCGGGCACGTGGCCCAGCACGACCTGCTCGACATAGGCCTTGATCTGCGCGGTCGGGTCCGCAAGGCTGTAATAGGCTTCGAACACCTTTTCCGGCCGGACGCGGGCCTGCACCGAGACCGGGATCGTCACGAAGACATTGTCCCTGGTCTTGGTTTCCATGGTCAGGGCGATCTGTTCCACCCGCAGGCTCATCCGGCTCTGGACCTTGTCGATCAGCGGGACCTTCCAGCCCAGTCCGGGACCGGCATTGCGGAGGAACTGGCCGAACCGGGTGATGATGGCCACTTCCGCCGTCTGGACGGTGAAGAAGCTGCTCAGCACCAGCCCGATCAGGAGCAGCAGCAAGCTCATCCCGAAAATCGATCCCACGATTTCCATGTCATCCCTCCTGTCAGGCGGCTCCGATCTGCCCCGTGCAAACGCCGCCGGTGGTCAGGGGTAACGACCCGTGACGGGATCGACAATCGGCCTTGCGGGCGGCATCTGACGCCCTGGCCTCAAGGCCTGGCCCGAGTGTCAAGCAGCCACTCGAAAATCTCGGGCAGCCGTGCGGCCCAGGCGTTCTCCTCGTGCTCGGCCCCGGGATAGACCTTGCTTTCCCAATCGGTGCCCCGGCGCCAGCCGGCCGCACCGATCCGGGCGTCGACCTCGGCCTGGTAGGGCGCGTAGAACGCGTCGAGCGTTGCCGTGCCGTGGTCCAGCCACAAGCGGCGGCCGTCCGGGCGGCCGAGCCCGGCCGCGAACCAGTCCCCCCATTGCCGGGCCAGCGCGGCATCGCCGTCGGGCGCGGTCTGGCCCACCTCGCGCGGGTCGATCGCCGGCCAGTGCGAACTGACACAGGCGGCGCGGCCGTAAATGTCCGGGCGGCGCAGGAAGGCGTAGCAGCTCATCAGCCCGCCCATGGATGATCCGGCGATCGCGGTGTGATCGCGGTCGGGCAGGGTGCGGAAATTGGTGTCGATCCACTGCTTGAGCGGCCCGGCCAGCCAGGCGAGATAGGCCTGCGAGATGATCGGCCCGCCCGCCATCGCGTCCATCCGGCGGCGCAGCGCGGGCGGGGCGGCCTGGTGGATGTCGGCTGGCAGGTACTGGCGGTAGCGGTCATTGCCCGGGGCCCAGATCCCGACGATGATATGGGGCGCGACCCGGCCCGTGGCCATGGCGCGGAGCATGGCCTGGTCGGCCGCCCAGATCTTGTTGAAGTTGCTGGTCTGCAAGTCGAACAGGTTGTGTCCGTCGTGCATGTAGAGCACCGGATAGCGCCGCTCTCCGCTGTCATAGCCCGGCGGCAGCCAGATCGTCAGGCGCTGTTCCGGAAGGCCGGCGGCGGCGACGTGTTCGTACTGCAGGCGTTGGCCCGGTTCGGCCGTGGATCGCGCCAGGGCCGTGCGCCCCGGGACAAGGCCCAGCGCCAGACCCAGCGCGGCGATCATGGCTAACAGCCGGAGCATCGTCTTTCTCCCGTCGTCTTGGCCCGGTGCTTTGCCCCGGTGCTTTGAGCGGAGACTGCCGTGCCGACGGGGCCGGGTCCATGCGGTATACGAATGCGCGGAGGCGCCTCCGCCGCGCACCGTGCTGTCGCTCCGGACCTGATTCGACTGACGTGCTGCGATCGCCCGACCTGCGGCCCGTGGCAGCGGGAGTTACCCCCGCAGGCTGTTCATCCGCTGCAGGTAGCGCGCCAGCACGTCGATCTCGAGGTTGACCTCGCTGCCCGGGGCGAGCCTGCCCAGGGTGGTCACCTCCCAGGTGTGCGGGATGATGTTGAGCGCGAAGTGGCAGGTGCCGTCGCTCTGGTCCTCCACCGCGTTGACGGTCAACGACACGCCGTCCACCGTGATCGAGCCCTTGGCCGCGATGTAGGGGGCCAGCTCGCGCGGGGCGGCGATCCCGATGCGCCGGGAATCGCCCACGGGGCTGACCCCGACGACCTGACCCACGCCATCGACGTGGCCGGTGACGATGTGTCCGCCCAGCTCGTCGCCCAGCCGCAGGGCCGGTTCGAGGTTCAGCGGGGTGCCCACGGTCCAGCGGCCCGCCGGTGTGCGCGACACGGTTTCGCCGGAGATGTCGACTGCAAACCAGGCATCGCCGGCCACTCCGCCGCGATCGACCACGGTGAGGCAGGTGCCGGAACAGGCGATCGAGGCGCCGATCCCGATGTCGGCCGGGTCCCACGGGCACGTGATCACCGCGCGCAGATCGCCCTTCTGGGTCGCTTCGCGGATGGTGCCGATGGCGGTGACGATGCCGGTGAACATGCGGGGCCTTTCAGGTGCTGCGGGTGCGCTCGTAGACCTCGAGCGTGTCGCTGCCAAGCGTCCGCCGGTCCACCTGGCACCAGCGCCCGTGCGCGTCGCCCAGCGACGTCAGGCCGAGATCGGCGATGCCGGGACGGCCGGCCCCGATCACGATCGGCGCGCGGTAGATCAGTAACTGGTCAACCAGATCGGCGGCGAGGAAAGCGGCCGCGGTGCGGGCTCCGCCCTCGACGAACAGGGTCTGTGCCGGGGACAGCCCGTGGATCGCCGCTGGCGCCGGGATGGCTCGCCAGCCGGCGGGTGCGGTCCCGCCGGTCAGGACCCACCGCTCCGGGCTGCGCCCGGCCAGACCGGGCAGCCGGACGTCGAGGCGCGGGGCATCGGTCCGCAGCGTGCCACCCCCGACCAGGATCGCATCGGTCCGCGCGCGCAGGGCATGGGTATGGGCGCGTGCGGCCGGGCCGGTGATCCACCGCGATTCCCCGTTGGGCAAGGCGAGGGCCCCGTCGAGCGAAAGGGCGAGCTTGAGCGTCACGCGGGGGCGACCCAGCCGGGTACGGGTCAGATAGCCGGCCAGGCTGGTGGTGCAGGCGGGGGAATCGACCTGATCGACCGGCACGCCCGCCTCGGTCAGCCGGGCCGCGCCGGCTCCCGCGGTGCGCGGATCCGGGTCGCTGCAGCCGATCACCACCCGGGCGAGGCCCGCCGAGGCGGTCAGGTCGGCGCAGGCCGGGCCGCGTGGGCTGGCGTGGGCGCAGGGTTCCAGGGTGACATACAGCGTGGCGCCACGGGCCGCCTCGCCCGCGGCCTCCAGCGCCATGGCTTCGGCATGGGGACGCCCACCCGGCTGGGTCCAGCCCCGTCCGACCACCCGCCCGGCGCGAACCAGCAGGGCGCCCACGGCGGGATTGGGCCGGCTCAGCGGCTGCCCCCGTGCGGCCAGCCGTGCCGCCGCCTCTAGCCAGCGCAGGTCGGCGGCGTCAGCGGGCAGGGGTAGCCTCCGCAGCCGGGGCGGTGGCCGGCCGGGGGGAAAGGCCGATCGCCTTGTCATGCGCGGCCTTTTCGCGGGCGGCCTGTTCGGCGGCCTCGCGCTCGATCCTGGCGGTGTCGAGGCCGGAGACCTTGCCGAGCGTGCGGTAGATCGCCTTGACCTTTTCCTCGCGCGCGGCCTGCTCGGCGCGCAGCTTGTCCTGGCGGATCTGGTTCGCCTTGATCTCGCGCTCGATCTCGGAGTCCGAGCGGTCGGCGGTCCACGAGTTGATCCAGGTGACCTTCGGCTTGGGCAGCGGGCCCTGCCAGCTCTCCTGGACGAGCACGTAGAACACGCCGAGGGTGGTCGCCAGGGCCGCGGCGACGAAGGGCCAGCGCCGCACGCCCGCCTGGCGCCAGACCTCGCGGAAGTCGGCAATGGCACCGGTGGGGCTGGCATTGCGCCAGAATGAGGATTTGCCCAGAGACAGCATGACTCGTCAGATAGGCCCTGCGGCGGCAAAGGCCAAGGGCGCGCGTGGGGCCTGCTGCCGGGTCCGCCGCCTCAGGGGTTGAGCGTGCGGTCGAGCGCGGCGCGGTCCAGTCCGCCCTCCCATCGTGCCACCACCACGCTGGCCACGGCATTGCCGATGAAGTTGGTCAGGCTGCGGCATTCCGACATGAACCGATCGACCCCCAGGATCAGCGCCATCCCCGCCACCGGCACCTCGGGGACGATCGACAGGGTGGCGGCGAGGGTGATGAAGCCCGCCCCGGTCACCCCGGCCGCACCCTTGGACGAGATCATCGCGACGCCCAGCAGCGCGAGCTGCTGGCCCAGGCTCAGGTCGATGTTGCAGGCCTGGGCGATGAACAGCGCCGCCAGCGTCATGTAGATGTTGGTGCCATCCAGGTTGAACGAATAGCCGGTGGGAACGACCAGCCCGACCACCCCGGGCGGACAGCCGGCCCGCTCGAGCTTGGCGATCAGCGCGGGCAGCGCGCTTTCCGAGGAAGAGGTGCCCAGGACCAGCAGCAGCTCGGCCTTGAGATAGGCGATCAGGCGCAGGATCGAGAAGCCGGCAAGCCGCGCCACCAGGCCCAGCACGATCAGCACGAACAGCAGCGAGGTGGCATAGAAGGTTGCGATCAGGCCGGCGAGATTGGCGACCGTGCCGATCCCGTACTTGCCGATGGTGAAGGCCATGGCGGCAAAGGCTCCCACCGGGGCGACCTTCATCACCAGCGCGACCACGCGGAAGAACACGTGCGAGAGATCGTCGAGCAGGGGCAGCAGGCGGCGTCCCGGCTCTCCCGACAGGGCGAGGGCGCTGCCGAACAGGATCGCCACCAGCAGCACCTGCAGCACGTTGCCGCCGGTCAGCGCCGAGACGAAGGTGTCGGGAATGATCCCGGTGAGAAAACCGGTGACCGTGGTGTCGTGCGCCTTGGCGGCATAGTCCGCCACCTTCCCGGCATCGAGGCTCGCGGGATCGATGTTGAGCCCCGCGCCCGGGCGGACCAGGTTGGCGACGATCAGCCCGATCACCAGCGCGCTGGTCGACAGCACCAGGAAATAGGCGAGCGCCATGCCCGCGATCCGGCCCACCGCCGCCATGTCGCGCAGTCCGGCGATCCCGGTGACGATGGTCAGGAAGATGACCGGCGGGATCACCATCTTGACCAGCGCGATGAAGGCATCACCCAAGGGCTTCAAGGCGGCGCCGGTCCCCGGAGCGAAGTGCCCCAGCAGGACGCCGGCCACGATTGCCGCCAGCACCTGGACGTAGAGGTGACGATACCAGGGGACAGGGGCACCGGGGGCGGCAGGGGTGACGGGTTGCATCGTGCCCGGATGCCCGAGCCCGGGCCCGGCGACAAGCCGTGCGGATTGGATCATATCGCCTTCGCTGCGCGTATCGTGGTCCTGCGGAGTTCACATTCCCGGTCGGGGATTGTTCGGTTCAGCTCTGCGTTTGCCGCAACAAGCCTACTCCGCGGCCAGCAATTCCTCCGCGCTGCCCAGATCGACGCTGACCAGGCGCGAGACGCCGCGTTCGACCATGGTCACGCCGAACAGGCGGTGCATGCGGCTCATCGTCACGGCGTTGTGTGTGACGATCAGGTAACGGGTGTCGGTTTCCCGGGCCATGGCGTCGAGCAGGTCGCAGAACCGCTCGATGTTGGCATCGTCGAGCGGGGCGTCGACCTCGTCGAGCACGCAGATCGGTGCGGGGTTGGTCAGGAACAGGGCAAAGATCAGCGCCACCGCGGTCAGGGCCTGCTCGCCGCCCGACAGCAGGGTCAGCGATTGCAGGCGCTTGCCCGGGGGCTGGGCATAGATCTCGAGTCCGGCCTCCAGCGGATCGTCCGAATCGACCAGCGCCAGATGGGCCTGGCCGCCTTCGAACAGGCGGGTGAACAACGTGCGGAAATGTCCGTCCACCGCTTCGAAGGCAGCCCGCAGGCGCTCGCGCCCTTCGCGGTTGAGGCTGCCGATCGAGCCGCGCAGGCGGTTGATCGCCTCGCCCAGGTCGGCCTGGTCCTTCAGGATGCCGGCATGGCGGCTTTCGGCCTCGACCAGTTCCTGCGCGGCGACCAGATTGACCGGCCCGATCCGCTCCCGATCGGCCATCAGCCGCTCCAGTGCGCTCGACTCGTCGGTTGCGGCTCCCACCTCGGCGCTCGCGAATCCGCAGCGCTCGGGCAAGAGCGGAGGCGGGCAGTGGAACCGATCGCCGGCGATGCGCGCCATCTCCGTTCGGCGCTGGTCCTCGGCCTGGGCCCGGGCGGCGGCGCCGGCCCGCTGCTCGCGCGCTTCGGCCAGGGCCTCGGTGGCCACGCCCAGCGCCTGCCCGGCGCTCCGCGCATCGGCATCGGCCGCGGCCAGGCGCGCTTCGGCTTCGGCCAGTTCGGCGCCGATCCGCGCCCGGGTTTCCTCGGCGGCGGCGATCTCGGCTTCCAGCCCGGCGGGCTTGGCCGCCACGACAGCACGTTCCTCGGCGATTTCGGCCAGGCGCCGTTCCATCTCGGCCAGGCGGCGAGTGGCGTCCCCCGCCCGGGCCTGCCACCCGCGCACGTCGGCCGCTCGCGCAGCCGCCCGTTCACGCGTGCCGGCCAGGGCCTGCTCATGCCCGGCCAGCGCTGCGGCGGCGGCCTGCTGGGATTGGCGGGCCGCCTCGTTGCGCGCCCGGGCGGCCTCCAGCGCCGCGCGTCCGGCCGCCGGGTCGGGCAGACCGGTCAACGCCGCCTCGGCCGAGGCGACCTCGCGTTCGGCCTCGTTCCGCTGGCTGGTCAACTCGGCTGCGGCACGGTCCAGTTCGGCGCGCCGGGTCTCCTGGTGCAGACGGGCGGCTTCGGCGCGGTCCTGGGCCCGCAAAGCCGCCCGCTCGGCTTCCGCTGCCGTGGCCACCCGCCGCTCGTCGGCCACCAGTTGGGTCTGCAACGCGCTCAAGGCGGCGACTGCCTTGGCCTGCTCCGCCTCGGCCGTGGCGACCGCGGCGCGCAGCGCGGGGAGTTGCGCCGCCAGCGTGGCATGGCGGTTCTCCGCCTCGAGCCGCGCGGCTTCGGCAGCCCCTTCGCCGCGCGCGACGAATCCGTCCCACCGGCGCAGCAGGCCCGCCGTGGTGACCAGCCATTCGCCCGGCGAGAGGCTGCGCCCGTCATCCTCGGCCACGACGTGGACCAGCGCCAGGCGGGCTGCCAGTTCGGGCGGGCATTGCGGCACGTGCGCGCCCAGGCTGTCGGGCACCGCGCCGGCGGGAACCGGGGCTCCGGTCCAGACCCGTCCGTCGCCTTGGGGCGCGGGGCCCAACCCCGCCTTGGCGTCGCGCCCGAGCACGGCGGCGAGGGCCCGCTCATAGCCCGGCGCCGCCCGCACCTGGTCAAGCATGACCCCCGCCCCCGGTCGCCCGCCCGCCTGGCGTTGCCGGGCCTCACGATCGCGTTCGAGCGCCTGGAACTCTCGCTCGATCCCGGCGAGATCGGCCCGTGCCGCAGCCAGAGCGCTTTGGGCGGCATCGCGCGCGGCCTGCAATTCGCCCTTGGCTGTCTGCTGGCTGGCCAGATGGGCGCGGGCGGCGGCGAGTTCGGCCTCGGCCCGGGCCAGATCGGCCCGCGCCGCCGCGAGCGCCTCCTGCGGATCGCCCTCCCGTTCCAGCGCGGCAACCTGTTCAGCCTGCCGCGCGATATCGCCGTCGAGCCGGGCCCGCCGCGCCCGGGCACTGGCCAGAGCCGCCTCGGCCACGCGCCATTCCGCTTCCACCCCGGCCTGGGCGGCCGTGCTTTCGGCCAGCGCCAGCTGCGCGGCCCGGCTGGCGGCCTCGGCCCGTTCAACCCCGGCCTGCAAGGCGGGCAGTTCGGCCAGGGCGGCGGCGACGGCGGCGTCGGCCTCGGCGGCTTCGCTGGCCAGCCGCGCCAGGGCCTCGGCCGAATCGCGCGTCAGGCGATCGGCATCGCCGCGATCCTCTTCCAGCCTGATGCGCTGGCGATCGAGATCGGCGATCCGCTGCTCGGCGGCTTCGAGCTGACCCGACAGGGTGGCCAGCCGGTGGCCCGTTGCCGCGGCATCGTCGCGGCGATCAGCGACTTCGTCACGCGCGGCGGCCAGAGCCTCGGCGGCGGCCTGCTGTTGTTGCTGGGCCAGGGTGGCCGCGGCCTGGGCCTCGGCAACGCGGAGGTCTGCCCGGTCGGCTTCGGCCTGGGCGTCCTTGGCCGCCGCGGCGGCATCGCGCCAGCGGGCGAACACCAGCCGCGCCTCGCTCACGCGGATCCGGTCGGACAGGGCGGTGTAGCGTTCTGCCGCCCGGGCCTGCCGCCGCAGCGTTCCGATCTGCTGGTCCAGCCCGGCCAGCATGTCGTCGAGCCGGGCCAGGTTGGCTTCGGTCGCCCGCAGCTTTTGCTCGGCGTCCTTGCGGCGCACGTGCAGGCCGGCGATCCCGGCGGCCTCCTCCAGCATCTGCCGCCGTTCCGCCGGACGGGCGGCGATCACCGCGGCGATCCGGCCCTGGCTGACCAGCGCCGGACTGTGCGCGCCGGTTGCCGCATCGGCAAAGACCAGCGCCACGTCCTTGGCGCGGACGTCGCGTCCATTCACCCGATAGGCACTGCCCGCGCCGCGCTCGATCCGGCGGACCACCTCCAGCTCCTCGCCGCCGGTGCTGGCACCCTGCAGCACCACTTCGGCGAAATCACGCGGCGGCCGGGTGCCGGTGCCGGCGAAGATGACGTCGTCCATCCCCCCGCCGCGCATCGACTTGGCCGAGCTTTCGCCCATCACCCAGCGGATCGCTTCCAGCAGGTTCGACTTGCCGCAGCCGTTGGGCCCGACAACCCCGGTCAGCCCGGGTTCGATGTGCAGTTCGGCAGGCTCGACGAAGCTCTTGAATCCGCAGAGCTTGAGCCGGCGGATTTGCATGGTCGGCAGCCTCCCCGCGCCGGCCTCAGCGGACGCCCATCGCCTCGATACGGGTCTTGAACTCTTCCCAGGTCACCGTGCCGATCTTCTCGCCGTTGATCAGGAAGGTCGGCGTTCCCTCGATCGCCAGCTTCTCGCCCTGCTCGGTGGTCTGCTTGGCCATCTGCTCGGCCACGTCGGTCTTCGCGAGGCAGGCCTTGGCCTGGTCCACCGCGATCCCGCGCGCGGCGAAGAACTCGCCCAGGCCGGCCGCATCGGAAATCGCGCCGAAGCGCTGGCCCGGGGGTGCGCTCATCGCGGCGTTGAGCTGGGCGTCGCGCCCCTTCAGGCTGTCAAACAGGGTCCGCTGGTTGGCAAAGACCTGTTCGGTCAGGGGCAGATAGGTCTCCGGACCGCCGCAGCGCGTCAGCAGGCCCATGGTCAGGTCCAGACCGTCGCGCACGAAGTGGCGGAACTCGTAGCTGACCCGGCCGCTCGACACCCACTGGTCGCGAATCGTGGCCGACCCTTTTTCCGAGAACTCGGCGCAGTGCGGACAGGTCAGCGACCCGTATTCGACGATCTTGATCGCGGCATCGGGGTTGCCCATGCGGTAGCCGCCCTCCGGCGTGGCAGCGACGGTGTCGGCCCAGGTCTTGCCGGCCGGGGCGGCGACGGTCGGCAACGGCGTGCTCGCCGCGCTGGGCGCTGCGCCATCGGCGGCGGCGTCCTTCTTGCAGCCCGCCAGTCCGAGGGCGATCGGCGCCAGCAGCGCGGCGACGATCAGGGCGCGACCACGCGATGGGGAGCGGTTCTGGGCGGGGATCACGGACATCGGCGGTCATCCTCTAGGGAAGCGAAATCGGGCGGGCAACAGGCTAGCGCGGCCAGGCTCCGCGGCAAAGGGTCTTGGCCGGCCAATCCGCAGGATTTGCGGACCCGCTGCCGGGCTCCGGTCAGCGGGTGGCAGCCTCCAGCAGCGGACGCAGGCTGGCCCAGTCATGGGCGGACTGCAGCTCGCCGTTGATCAGGAAGGTTGGCGTGCCCTGCACCCCGGCCTTGGTGGCGGCTTCGTTCTCTGCGGCGATGGCCTTGATCATGGCTTCGTTGGTCAGGCAGCGGTCGAGCTCGACGCGGGTGTAGCCGCGCGCCTCGAACAAGGGGTAGAGGCTCATGTCGCCGGCCACGGCGCGCAGCCGGGTCGGCAGATCGCCGCTGTTCCAGCGCTGGACCTGGGCCTCGCTGGGCTGGGTCATCCACTTTTCCTGATTGCGCATCACGGCCGCATGGTTGCCCTGGAAGCGGCGCGGGGGACCGCAGTTGACCATCAGCGTGGCCGCCACGTCGATAATGTTGCGCAGGAACGGGCGAACCTCGACCGTGACCTTGCCCGGCCGGACCAGCATCATCAGCACGGTATCGGCCCCTTCCTTCTCGAAAGCGGCGCAATGCGGGCAGGTGTAGCTGACATATTCCACCAGCTTCACCGGTGCCGTGCTGCGACCGATCACGTGGCTGCCCTGGGGCGTGGCGACCACCAGGACCGGATTGGCGGGTGTACCGGTCGTCGGCCGGGCGGCCGCGCGTGCCGCCGGGCGCCGCGCCGCGGTGGTCTGCGCATCGGCCACGACGCCACAGGTCACCAGGCCGGCGGCCAGCAGGCCGATGACGAGCCGGCCGGGGTTTGGCCGACGGGAGAAGGGAAGGCGAAGGCGCATGCGTCAGTCTTTCCGGTTGCTGGCATCAAGGCTGCGGGCGAGCGATTCGAGGACCTGGCGGAGTTCGGGATCGCCGATGTCGCGCAGGCTGTCACCCAGTTCCATCGGGATGGGACGGAGCGACGGCGGCGCGGCGGGGCGCGATTCCGCAGCGGGAGCGGCGACCGACCCCTGGCGCAGCTTGACCTTGGTCACGGCCCGGTAGCCGAAGAACCGGTTCACCCGCTCGATGATCTCCGGAATCACATGCTGGATCAGCGGGGCATGCGCCGGAGTGACCACCAGTTGCAGGATGCCTTCGCTGCGTTCGCCGGGCGGGAAGCGGATCGATTCGGGGGCGCAGACCCGGGCGTGGCGCGGGCCGACGATCTCCGGCCAGCGGGTCAGGACGCTGGACTGGACGAAGCCGAAGCGGCGGAACGCGGTGCGGCCGATCTCGGGCATCAGGTCGGCAATGGCCCGGGCCGGGCCGCCGCGGCGGCGTTCATAGCGGCGATCCCCCTTGCCTGCCGCGGCCTTTCCGCCGTCAGTTGTGCGAGGGGCGCCTGGCGCGGATGAAGGTGGGCGATCCCGTTCCATTGTGTCGCCGCCCATGCCATAGCCGCGCGGTGACCGCCAGTGACGACATCGCGGCAGGCCTGCTGGCCTGGTACGACCGCCACGCCCGCGACCTGCCGTGGCGGGCCCGTCCCGGCGATCCCGCGCCCGATCCCTATCGCGTCTGGCTGTCCGAAGTGATGTTGCAGCAGACCACCGTCGCGGCGGTGAAGTCCTACTTCGCCGCCTTCACGTCGCGCTGGCCCCGGGTGACCGATCTGGCCGCGGCGGGTGATGATGAGGTGATGGCCGCATGGGCCGGGCTGGGGTACTACGCCCGGGCCCGCAATCTCCATGCCTGCGCCCGCGCCGTGGCCTCGGCGGGCGGAGAGTTCCCCCGAACCGAAGCCGAATTGCGGGCCTTGCCGGGACTGGGCGCCTATACCGCCGCGGCCATCGCGGCGATCGCCTTCGGCGAGCGCGCCGTGGTGGTCGATGCCAATGTCGAACGGGTGGTCGCCCGCCTGTTCGCGATCGATACCCCGCTGCCCGCTGCACGCATCGCGATCCGCGCGGCGGCGGACCGGATCACGCCCGAGCGGCGCGCGGGCGACTTTGCCCAGGCGATGATGGATCTCGGGGCGACCGTCTGCACCGCGCGCAGTGCGCGCTGCCTGGTCTGTCCGCTGGCGGCGGGCTGCGCCGCCCGGGCGCGCGGGACGCCGGAGGCCTTTCCCGTCAAGCCCGCCAAGAAGCCGCGCCCGGCGCGCCGTGGCCGTGCCTTCTGGATCGAGCGGAGCGGCGCGGTCTGGCTGGTCACGCGTCCAGCCCGGGGCATGCTTGGCGGGATGCGGGCCTTGCCCGACGATGGCTGGACCGCCGGGCGCGACGGCTCGGGCGAGCCCCCGTTCGCGGCCGACTGGCGGCCCGCGGGACAGGTCAGCCATGGCTTCACTCATGCCGAGCTCACCCTTTCGCTGTGGGTGGTGACGGATCAGGTCGGCGATCCGCCGGGACAAGGCGAATGGTGGCCGGTCGCCCGGATCGGCGAGGCCGGTCTGCCCACCCTGTTCGCTCGGGCTGCCGAGCGTGTATTGGCCGGCAAGAAATAGAACGTCGGGCCGCTGCCGGCCCGAGCGGAGAGGAACGCACGTGACCAACCCCTTGCCGATGGTCTTTGCCGGGGCCCCGATCGACCGGGCCGATCACCTGCGCGGCAATCCCGAGGCGCTGGCCGCGCTGATGGGACCCGCGGCGCGGCTGCTGCGGCTCGACGGGCTCGCCCCGGTGACGGATGAGGACGGGAGGCTGACCTGGGGAACGCTGGCCGAGGCCGATCCTGCCGGCGAGCTGGTGTTCCTCGGCCTGCTTCACGGACAGGCCTGCTTCGCCCCGGTCGCGCCGGGCCTGGCCCTGCAACCGACGCCCTCGATGATGGCGCTGTGGCAGGCGATGGATCGGCTGACCGATCCCGAACTGGCGCTGTACGGGGGCGCCAAGATGCTGGTCGACTGGCATGCCCGCCATCGTTTCTGCGCCCGCTGCGGGCATGGGACCGACCTGGGGAAGGGCGGGTGGCAGCGCACCTGTCGCAACCCCGACTGCGCGGCGGAACACTTTCCGCGGGTCGATCCGGTGACGATCATGCTGGTCGAGCACGACGGGGATCTGCTGCTGGGACGGCAGCCCCGCTTCCCCCCGCGCAGCTACTCGGCACTGGCCGGGTTCGTCGAGCCGGGCGAGACGATCGAGGAGGCCGTGGCCCGCGAGGTCCACGAGGAGGCCGGGGTGCGGGTGTCCGGGGTGCGCTATGTGGCCAGCCAGCCCTGGCCATTTCCCTCGTCGCTGATGATCGGCTGCCATGCCCGTGCCCAATCGCGCGACCTGACGATCGACACGGCCGAGCTGGAGGACGCCCGGTGGTTCACCCGCGCCGAGATCGAGGCGGCCCTGGCCGGGGACCGCTCCGCCCCGCTGACGGTGCCGCCGCGGCGCGCGATCGCGCACCAACTGCTGGTCTGGTGGCTGCAGCAGGCCTGAGCGGGTGGTTCAGAGCTCGGGGGTCAGAGCTCCGGGATCGGCTCACCGTCGTCGATCGACTGCAGGCGGCGCTCGATCCGCAGCACCTCGCCGGGGCGCGGGGCCACGCCGGCCATCTCGGAGCTGTGACTCTGGGCCGAGCCAGGCTGGAGGCGGACCGGCACGTACTGTTCGAATGAGGTGAGGCGGCGGCAGGCCGAGGTCGGGGTCTCCTCATCGGCGCAGGCGAAGGTCTCGACCCACAGCGACACGCCCATCACCATGCCCGGGCTGCGGTTGATGATGTCGACCGGCAGATCGAGCAGATAGCCTCCCCCGGTCATGCGGCCGCTGGCGCCGGCGGTATCGACCTGGACTCCGCCCGGCGCGCCGCCCGCGAACGACATGCGGACGATGTTCCAGGCCGGCCCGCCCAGCACGTAGAGGGCACAGGTGGCCAGCAGGTGCAGGGGCCAGAAGCGGAGGATGGCAGCCCAGGCAAGTGAGGGGGAATCGGTCTCGGGAAGGGATGCCTGGCTCATCCCCGGCCTATGCGGCCGCGCTGCCTACCCAAGTATGCAAGCGCGTGGTGACCGCGCGCTTAACCTGGGCCTAGGGCCTGCCCTTTGCCATGTCCCCCCCGACCGTGGCAAAGGACCGGGGATGAGCGCTGGGTCCGATCTTTCCGCTCCGCCCCGCGTCCGGCTGGGCGTGGCCCTGCTGGTCGCCGGGCTGCACAGTCTGGCGATCCTGGGGCTGATCCGCGCCTTCGCCCCCGATCTTGCCGGGCGGGCGATCGATGCCGTGGTCTCGACCTTCGCGGTGGAAGCCCCCCGCTCCCCAGAACCGCGCCCCCCCGAACCCAGCCCGCCCCCGAAATCGTCGGCGCCGACCCCCGCCGGGCAGGCGGCACCGGCGGGCCGCCGCGCCGTGCCCAGGGCCACCGTCACCCCGCCCCCGCGGATAACCCTTGCGCCGCCGGTGGCCGCTCCGCCGGTTGCGGCGACCGGCACGGCCGATACCAGCGGCGCGCGCGATCAGGGCGCGGGGACCGGGGCTGGCGGGGAGGGCAGCGGGACCGGCCGGGGCACCGCCGGCACCGGGCAGGGCGGTGGCAGTGCGGCGGTCAAGATCGCGGGCGAGATCAACTCGGCGCGCGACTACCCGATCGCCACGCGCGATCTGCGCATCGGTGACCGGGTGATCGTGGCGATCACCGTCGGGACCGATGGCCGACCCAGCGCCTGCCGGGTGGTCCGACCCAGCCGCGATGCCCAGGCCGATGCGATCACCTGCCGCCTGGCCCTGGCGCGGTTCCGGTTCCGCCCGGCGACCGATGGCGCCGGAACCCCGGTCGTCTCGGTGTTCGGCTGGCAGCAGCGCTGGTTCTACCGCGGCGGAGAGTGATCCGTGCCCCGCTTGCCAGTTGCCTGCCAGACAGCTAGCCCCGGTTGCAGGATGTCGGATCGGATCGGAATGGACAGGATCACCCCGGTTGTTCTTTGCGGCGGCAGTGGCACGCGGCTGTGGCCGCGCAGCCGGGCGGC
The DNA here is from genome assembly GCF_014230305.1 of Novosphingobium aerophilum. Lineage (GTDB taxonomy): Bacteria > Pseudomonadota > Alphaproteobacteria > Sphingomonadales > Sphingomonadaceae > Novosphingobium > Novosphingobium aerophilum. The sequence goes on along the minus strand of NZ_JACLAU010000044.1, from coordinate 263 downwards.
CAAGCCCAAGCCGTTCCTGCCGCTGGTGGGCGAGGGGACGCTGTTCGAGGCGACGCTGGCGCGCTGCGCGGACGAGGCGCGGTTCACGGCGCCGCTGGTCGTCACGGGCACGGCGCACCTTCCCCATGTCGAGGCGCAACTGGGACCGCGCGGGGGCGAGATCGTGGTCGAGCCGGCGGCCCGCAACACCGCGGCGGCGATCGCGCTGGCGGCCCTGCGGCTGCCGCCCGAGGCGATCATGCTGGTCTGCCCGAGCGACCATC
>NZ_JACLAU010000043.1 GCF_014230305.1 Novosphingobium aerophilum | reverse complement strand
CCTCGCCGACGCCGGAGAACCGCCAAAGGTCATCCTCGTCGCCATAATGCGAAAGCTAATCGCAACACTCAACGCCATGATCAAAAATCAACAAACATGGGCCGCGTAACAAGACGGTTGCTCCCCCGTTGTGCTGCGCAAAACGGGGGAGGATCGTGCCATTCGGCCCTCCCCTGTTTCATCCGCAGGATGCAACGGGGGAGGTGGCAGCGCGTAGCGCTGACGGAGGGGGAAAATCTCTCCCCTTCACTCCTCGAATGAATAATCCGGCAGCGAGTAGAACGCCTGCTTCAGTGCTTCGCCCCAGCCCGAGCTGATCTTCTGGAAATAGGGATCGGCGGCGGTGATGCGGCGGGCGTGGCGCGGGGCGAAGGTGTCCTTTTCGATCACCAGCAGATCGAGCGGCAGCCCGACCGAGAGATTGGCCTTGAGGGTGGAATCGAAGCTGACCATCAGCAGCTTGACCGCATCCTCGAAACTCATCGTGCGGTCATAGCCGCGCAGCACGATCGGGCGGCCGTACTTGGTCTCGCCGATCTGGAAGAACGGGGTGTCGTAGCTGGCCTCGATGAAGTTGCCTTCCGGGTAGATCAGGAAGAGCCGCGGCTCCATGTCCTTGATCTGGCCGGCGACGATCATCGAGGCGGTGAAGCGGCCCTGGGCCTCCTCGCCGTTGAAGTTCTCGCGCTCACGGATGGTGTCGCACAGCAGCTTGCCGACGATCTGCGCGACCTGGAACATGGTCTCGGCCTCGAGCAGGGAGTTGTGGCGCTCCTTCGGGGCCTTGGTCCGCTCTTCGAGGAGGCTGACCACATACTGCGTGGTCGCCAGGTTGCCCGCGGTCATGATCGCGATCATCCGCTCGCCCGGCACCTGCCAGTGGAACATCTTGCGGAACACCGAGATGTTGTCGACGCCCGAATTGGTGCGGGTGTCGCTCATCAGCACGAGCCCCCGATCGAGCATCATGCCCACGCAATAGGTCATGTCCGGCCCCGTCTGAAATTCCGTTGCGCATTCCCGCCCGCGCGATGCGGCGGAACGCGATTCGCCCTCATATTTTTGTTACTGTTGGACGGCCTGTTGCTCCACCGCAAGGCTGACCGACAGGGTCGAGGCCGATTGCCCCCAGGTGATCCCGGTCACCGGCGCCGCCTCGGCATAGTCGCGGCCCGAGGCGACGCGGACATAGCGCGCATCGGGGCTGATCCCGTTGGACACGTCGAAGCCGACCCAGCCCAGCCCGTCGACATGGGCTTCGGCCCAGCCGTGCCCGGCCTCCTGCTCGGTGCGGCCGTCGATCAGCAGGTAGCCGCTGACATAGCGCGCCGGCACCCCGAGCAGCCGGGCCGCGCCGATGAAGATGTGGGCATGATCCTGGCACACGCCCCGCCCGGCCCCCAGTGCCTCCTCGGCCGTGGTGCCGACATCGGTGTGGCCGGGCGCATAGGCCACGGCCGCCAGCACCGCCTGCGACAGCGCGTGCAGCTGGGCGAGGCGATCCTCGCCCTGTCCGGCCAGCGGCGCCGACAGCGCCTTGAGCCGGGCCCCCGGCCGGGTCCGCGGGGTCTGGCACTGGAAGGCCCACAGCGGCAGACGTCCGACATGGCGCCCCACCACGCCGGCCCGGTCGGCCGTGTCGACCACGCCCTCGCAAGTGATCACCAGCTCGCTGGTCCCCGGCAGGACCGAGGCCAGGGTGACATGGTTGGCGTTGTGATCGTCGTAGGACACCTCGACCCGCCCGCCGCTGAGCTCCATCCGCCAGGCGCGGACCGACTGCCCGTGGCTTTCCTTGGGCGACAGCCGCAGCCGCTGCAGCCCGTGGACCAGCGGGGGATCGAATTGGTAGCGGGTCTCGTGGCGGACGGCGAGGCGCATGGCTCTCCCCTCAATCGGTAAAGCGGTAATCCTGCGCGATCGCGTTGGCCACGTCGATGTTGCAGGCGATGAAGTCGACGATGAATTCGTGCAGGCCGGCCTCGACGATCTGTTCGATCGTGGTCTGGTGCAGCCGCGCCCCGGCCCCGCGCAGCAGCTCGTGCGCGTCAGTCTCCTCGCCATAGGCGCGGGCCAGGCTGGCCATGTTGCTGCGCAGCTTTTCGTAGCAGAAGGCCAGGCTGCGCGGGAAGCGGCCGTCCAGGATCAGGAAGGCGGCGATCCCGCGCGCGTCCATCCCCCCGGCATTGAGCCAGCGATAGGCCCGGTCCCCCGCGACCGAGCGCAGCACCGTTTCCCACTGCACGTGGTCCAGGCTGGAGCCGACCCAGGCGACCGAGGGCAGCAGCACGTGGTACTTCACGTCGAGGATGCGGGCGGTGTTGTCGGCCCGCTCGAGGAAGGTGCCGATCCGCGCGAAGTTGAAGATGTCGTTGCGCAGCATGGTGCCGTCCATCGCACCGCGCACATAGGTCGCCTGGCGCCGGATCGTGCCGAGCAGCTCGCCCAGGTTGGTCTCGCGCACCGGGCGCGAGAGCATGTCCTTCAGCGTCATCCAGGTTTCATTGGTCGCTTCCCAGACCTCGCGGGTGATGGCCGTGCGCACCATCCGCGCATTGGTTCGCGCGCCCTCGATCATCGCCAGGACCGACCCGGGATTGTCCTTGTCGCGCAGGATGAAGTTGCACACCTGCGTCCCGGTGTAATCGCTGCGCCGCGCGGCATAGGCCTGATCCAGCCCCATGGTGACCAGCACCGAGCGCCATTCCTCGGCCGAGGCGGAATCGCCCCGGGTCAGCGCCATGCGAAACCCCGCATCGAGCAGGCGCGCGGTGTTCTCCGCCCGTTCGAGATAGCGGAACATCCAGAAGATGCCGTTGGCCGACCGTCCGAGCATCAGCGAGGTCCCTCCAGCCGCAGGGACACCCGACCCATCCTACTCCCGTCATCCTGAACTCGTTTCAGGATCCAAGACGCCTTGGGCACAGGTCGCGCCGAGGCACGCTGCGCCCTCCCCACCGCGACCGTGATAGCCCGGCGCGCCGGGAGGGATGGATCCTGAAACGAGTTCAGGATGACGACAGGCGTGCGCCGGACGCGTGGTGCGGAGATCATCATCAGTCCTCCAGCACCCAGGAATCCTTCGTTCCCCCGCCCTGCGACGAGTTGACCACCAGGCTGCCCTTCTTGAGCGCCACCCGGGTCAGGCCGCCGGGGGTGATGTCGACCCCGTTGGGGCTGACCAGCACGAAGGGCCGCAGGTCGACATGGCGCGGCGCCAGCCCTGCCTTGGTGAAGATCGGGCAGGTCGACAGCGAGAGCGTCGGCTGGGCGATGTAGTTGTCCGGCCGGGCGCGCAGCTTGGCGGCGAAGGCAGCGATCTCCTTGCGGCTGGAGGTCGGCCCGATCAGCATGCCGTAGCCGCCCGAACCGTGGACCTCCTTGACAACCAGCTCGGCCAGGTTGTCGAGCACGTATTGCAGCGACTGCGGCTCGGAGCAGCGCCAGGTCGGCACGTTCTGCAGGATCGGCTTCTCGCCGGTGTAGAACTCGACGATCTCGGGCATGAAGCTGTAGATCGCCTTGTCGTCGGAAATGCCCGTTCCCGGGGCGTTGGCGATGGTGATCCCGCCGGCGCGGTAGACGTCCATGATCCCCGGGACGCCCAGCGCGGAGTTGGGGTTGAAGGTCAGCGGGTCGAGGTATTCGTCGTCGACCCGGCGATACAGCACGTCGATCGGCTGCCAGCCGCGGGTGGTGCGCATCGCGATCCGGCCGCCCACCACGCGCAGATCGCTGCCTTCGACCAGCTCGGCGCCCATCTGGTCGGCCAGGAAGGCATGCTCGAAATAGGCCGAGTTGTAGATCCCCGGGGTCAGCACCGCGACGGTCGGCCGCTCGCCCGCACCGAACTGGGCGGCAGGCGGCGCGCTGGCGGCCAGGCTGCGCGCCAGGCGCCGGGGATAGTCGCTCACCGGCCGCACCCGCACCTGGGTGAACAGCTCGGGGAACATCGCCATCATCGTCTCGCGGTTCTCCAGCATGTAGGAGACCCCGGAGGGCGTGCGGGCGTTGTCCTCCAGCACCATGAACTCGTCCGGCCCGGTGCGGACCAGATCGATCCCGACGATATGGGTATAGACCCCGCCCGGCGGCACGAAGCCGGCCATGACCGGCAGATAGGCCTCGTTCTCGCGCAGGAGCCGTTCGGGCAGTTTGCCCGCGCGGACGATTTCCTGGCGGTGATAGACATCGTGGAGGAAGGCGTTGAGCGCGCGGACCCGCTGTTCGATCCCGCGCGACAGCTTGCGCCATTCCGCCGCGGTGATGATCCGCGGGACCATGTCGAACGGGATCAGCCGTTCTTCCCCGGCATCGTCGCCATAGACGTTGAAGGTGATCCCGGTGCGCCGGAAGAAGCGCTCCGCCTCACTCGACTGCTTGCGCAGCCAGGCCGGGTCCTGCGCGCGATACCATTCGTCATAGCCGGCGTAGGCGGGTCGGACCCCGCCATCGGGGCCGAACATCTCATCATACTGCGCCGTCTGGGTTGCTGTCATGGACCCCCGCCTCTGCAAAGCTCTGCACGACTATCCGGCCTTTGCCAAGGGGGTCGATGCTGCAGGTGCGAAGAAGGCGTAGATGGCCGTCAGGCGGCGGCGGTGCTGGGCGGTGCCGGCTGGACCGTCGGCGCATGGACCGCGCGGTTGCGGCCGTCGCTCTTGGCCTGGTACAGCGCGGCGTCGGCGCGGCGGTACAGTTCGCGCCAGTCGTCCTCGCCGCGCACCGGGCCTTCGGCCATGCCGACGCTGACCGTCACGCGCACCCCGGCGGCCATGGGCCGGCTGCGGATGTCGGCGATGATCCCCAGGGCGACCGCCTCGGGCAACTCGGCTGCGGCGCCGATCAGGGCGAACTCCTCGCCGCCCAGGCGCGCGACACTGGCATTGAGATCGGCACGGATCGCCAAAACCTCGGCCACGGCCCGCAGCACCTCGTCACCGACCAGATGGCCATGGTGATCGTTGACCGCCTTGAACCGGTCGATATCGACCAGCAGCAGCCGCAGCGGTTCGGGACTGCGCCATGCGATCAACTGTTCCAGCAGGGCGCGGCGGTTGAGCAGGCCGGTCAGCGAATCGACATTGGCCAGTTGGCGCGCCGCCCGCTCGTCGGCGCGGGCGCGGTCGCGCTCGGCGGTGATCAGCTTGATCCGGTAGGACATGGCCAGCGACGACAGGACCGCCTCGAAGCTCATCCCGATGATCAGCGCGTACTGCACCAGCGGGCCATATTCGATCACGTTGAGGGCATGGGCGATGCGCAGCAGGGCCATCAGCAGCGGCAGGGCCCAGGCGACCGCGAGCACCCGGATCGAACGGCTGCCGCGCCGCCAGGCGATCGTGGTCAGCGACACCAGCAGGATCGGCAGCGGCACATAGGCCAGGGCATAGAGGCGGTCGGCGAAGTGCCGCCAGTCGGGTGCCGCCAGCGCCACGCCCAGCCCGGCCAGGATGTAGACGATCCCGAACTGCCGCGCCATGCGCCGCAGTCCCGATGGCAGGCAGTCCTCCTCGATGAAATCGGTGATGAACTGCAGGGACAGGGCCGAGGCGAAGCCCAGCATGATGTAGGCGGTCGCCAGCCGATAGGTGTGCGCGATATCGGGGAAGACCTGGACCATCGCCCCGGAACTGGCCCAGACATAGGTCAGCATGGCCAGCAGCGACAGGCAGTAGGTCAACTGGAAACGTTCGCGGATCGTCAGCCACAGCACCAGATTGTAGCACAGCATGCCGACGCCCAGGCCGCCGAAGGCCGCGAGCGCGGCGATCGCCAGAACCTCGTCATGATGCAGGGTATCGGCATCGAGCAGGTGCGGATCGCCGATGAGACCCGACGCATTGAGCGCACCGTCGACCCGCACGAGCACGTCGGTCCCCCGGCTCCCGGCGGAATCGAGCGGAACGGCCAGGGCCCCGCCGAAATCGATCGCGCGGGACAGGTCGGCATCGCTGTACCGTCGGGTCACCACGCGGCCGCGCGAATCGCGGACGGACACGGCGAGGTCCTGCTGCCACAGCGGCACGAAGCGCAGCTGCCGGTCAGGCATGGCCGCGGTTGTGGCGGGCGACCCGGTCGGCAGGGTCAGACGGATCCAGTAGCTGCCAGGGCCCCAGTCTGCGGCGGGACGGCGGCAATCGAACCGTTCGGGATGGGCCAGCACCCCCGCGGGATGGTCCCCGGCACGGACCGGAGCGATGCAGGCCGTCAGGTGGTCCGCCGAACCGCCGGGCACGTGGGCGCCGGCCGGATGGGCACCGGACAGGCCGATCAGCAGGACCAGAAACAGCCCCATCGCGACGGCCACGGCCGACAGGCGCGCCCAGGCGGCCGCAAAGGTCTGATGGGACGAGCTGCTCATCGAACGCGCAGCCTTGCGCGAAAATGGATAAGATATGCTTAGCTCCGGCGCGGGGCCGGCTCGATCGAATCCATCACCGACAGGACCATGGCGATCGCCTCCGGCGCCGAGGCGAAGCCCAGGTGGCTGCAGCGCAGCGCCACCGCGACGTCCCGTTCGCCGGGCCAGCCGCAGGCGCTGCGCGGGGCGATGATCCCGTCACGCGGGCTCCACAACGCCACGGTGGGCACCGGGGGCTTGGCCGCGAAGTCGCCCTTGACCGGCGGATCGTCGACCGGGTGGCCGGTCACCAGTTCATAGGCGCGCCAGGCATTGTTGGCACGCCGGTCGCCGGAGAACGGCGTGCCCAGGGTGATCACCAGGGCCACGGCATCGGGCCGCTGCTTGGCCAGTTCGCGCGCGAACAGGCCGCCCAGGCTCCAGCCGACCAGGGTCAGCGGGGCGCCCTGTTCGTGAGCGATGCGGGTGATGCGGCCGAGCAGGAAGGCGAAGTTTTCCGGCGTCGGCCCCAGATTGAAGCCCAGCCCCCATTCGAACACGCGATGCCCGGCCTGGGCCAGCGCCTCCGCCATCGGCCGCATCCGCGCCGGGTGGGCGCCGAAACCGGGCAGCAGCATGACCGGGCCGGGGCGCATCGCGACATGGTGCAGCGCCGGCGTGCGCCGGGCGCCGAACAGCACGGCCAGCTCCCGCCACAGCAGCCGCGCCGGGGGCGTGCGCAGGCCGGTGGGGCGCTGTTGCCGGATCAGCTCGGCACGGCGCCGCAGACCCACGGGGACAAGGGAGGACATGGGCACCGGCATGACCAAGCCCTTCTAGCGGCGAGGGCGGCCCCTGCGCCAGTCCCGGTTTGTCGCAGGATTCATGACGGGCGCGGGGGACAAATCCCGCGCGGATTCACAGCCGCGGCAGGGTCACCCCGCGCTGGCCCATGTACTTGCCGGACCGATCGGCATAGCTGACCTGGCAGGGCTCATTGCCCTTCAGGAACAGGAACTGGCAGGCCCCTTCGTTGGCGTAGATCTTCGCCGGCAGGGGCGTGGTGTTGGAGAACTCCAGCGTCACATGCCCTTCCCATTCGGGTTCGAGCGGGGTGACGTTCACGATGATCCCGCAGCGGGCATAGGTGCTCTTGCCCAGGCAGATCACCAGCACGTCGCGCGGGATGCGGAAGTATTCCACGGTCCGGGCCAGGACAAAGCTGTTGGGCGGAATCACGCAGACATCGGTCTTGCGATCGACGAAGCTGTTGGGCGCGAATTCCTTCGGATCGACCACGGCGTTGTCGACATTGGTGAAGATCTTGAACTCGTCGGCCACACGCGCGTCATAGCCGTAGGACGAAAGCCCGTAGGAAATGCAGCCCTCGCGCTGCTGGCGCTCGACGAACGGCTCGATCATGCCGCGCTGCAGGGCTTCTTCCCGAATCCATCGGTCGCTGAGAATGCTCATGCGGGGAGTGATTCCCGATGGGGCGGGCCGGGGCAAGCGGGGATGGCGGGGTTATGCCCCGGTGCGAACGGCCCGCTGGTTCCGGCCGCCCGCAAACCCTCGATGGCGAGACCCGCCATCAGAGGGCCGACGGGCAGTATGGCCGACGTGGGTGGAGAGCGGACGTTCCTGATCCTCCCCCAGCGGGGGAGGGGGACCATCCGCAGGATGGTGGAGGGGCACCTCGCCTTGACCAGCTGCCGTGCCCCAAGGAGAGTGCCCCTCCACCACCTTCGGTGGTCCCCCTCCCCGTACCGGGGAGGAAACAAAGGTCCGACATCGGGCGAAGCCAGACCTTGGCCCTAAACCCCGTGGTATTCGCGATACCATGCCACAAACCGCGGCACGCCGACGTCGATGCTGGTGGTCGGGGCATAACCGAGGTCGGCCGCAATCGCCGAGATGTCGGCATAGGTCTGCGGTACGTCCCCGGCCTGCATCGGCTGGAAATCGATCTTCGCCGTGATGCCGGTGGCCTGTTCGAGCAGGCCGATGACCGTCATCAGGTGTTCGGATCGATGGTTGCCGATGTTGTAGAGCCGGTGCGGCTTGGTGCTGCCTCCGGCCTTCACCGCGCCATCGTCGGGCGGGGGACTGTCGAGGCTGGCAACCACCCCGGCGATGATGTCGTCGATGTAGGTGAAGTCGCGGTACATCTCGCCGTGGTTGAACACCGGCAGCGCCTCGCCCGCGAACAGCTTGCGGGTGAAGATCCAGAGCATCATGTCCGGCCGCCCCCAGGGGCCATAGACCGTGAAGAAGCGCAGGCCGGTCTGGGGCAGGCGATAGAGATGGGCGTAGCTTTCGCTCATCATCTCGTTGGCCCGCTTGGTCGCGGCATAGAGCGAGACGGGGTGATCGGCCCGGTCCTCCACCGCGAAGGGCAGCTTGTCGTTGCCACCGTAGACCGAGGAGGAACTGGCATAGACCATATGCCCGACCTGCCGGTGGCGGGCGATCTCGAGCAGGTTGAGGTGCCCGACCAGGTTCGACTGGGCATAGACGTGCGGGTTCTCGATCGAATAGCGCACCCCGGCCTGGGCGCCGAGGTGGACGATCGCGTCGAAGCGGTGGGGCTCCAGCGCGGCGACCAGGCCGGGATAGTCGGCGAAGTCGAGCCGCAGGAAGGTGAAGCGGTCCCCCGCCTCGGCCGCGAGCCGGGCCAGGCGCGCCTCCTTCAGGGCCGGATCGTAATAGCTGTTGCCATTGTCCACCCCGATCACGGTGTCGCCCCGCGCGACGAGCGCGCGGATCAGGCTGAAACCGATGAAGCCGGCGGCGCCGGTGACGAGGACATGCATGCGGGCGGAACTCCTTGCTGGCCCCCTGCCCTAGCCGAGCCGGCTTGTCGCCGGGTTAACCGGGAGCCGTGCGTCAGATCCCGGCGTACCAGGCATAGGCCTTGTGATCTTCCCAGTAGCCGCCCTTGCCGCCGTAGAGCCCGGCCAGGGTGGACCGCGCCTCGATCCGCATCACGTACTTGGCCTGCTTGTAGCCCAACTGCCGTTCGACCCGCAGCCGCAGCGGCGCGCCATGGCGGATCGGCAGGGGCCCGCCGTTCATGCTGTGCGCGAGGATCGTCTGCGGATGGAAGGCATCGACCAGGTCGATCGATTCGTAATAGGGATGCGGCCCGAAGGCGTCGGCGCAGTGGAACACCAGGTACCGCGCCGCCGGTAGCAGCGTGGCCGCCTGGAGGATCGCCCCGAGCTGCGGTCCGGTCCACTGCCCGATCGCGCTCCAGCCCTCGACGCAATCGTGCCGGGTGATCTGGGTGCGCTGCGGCAGGCCGCGCAGCGCCTCAAGCGACAGGTCGAGCGGACGCAGCACCAGCCCGTCGACCCGCAGCCGCCACTCGGCGAAGCCCGCGTCGCGGTGGCGCACCCAGTCCGGATTGCCGTTCGCCTGGTGATTGCCGTTGGCGCGGAAATCGGGCGACAGGTCCGCCCGGGTGAATTCGGGCGCGAGCGCCTGCCCGCCGATCAGGCGCTGGCTGGCGAGGTGCGCCTGCTCGGCACTTTGCAGCAGGGCCCGCGCGGCGGGAGAGCGGTTGACCCGGTCGCACCCCGCCAGCAGCAGGCTCCCCGCCCCGGCGGCGACGGTGCCCAGCAGGGCGCGGCGGCTCACCGGCTCAGTCATGGCCAGGCTCCCGCGGCAGGCGGTACCACCCGGTGATCATCGAACGCACCTCGTTGAAGGGGCCGGCCAGCACCACCATGGCCAGGTGCACCAGCACGAACAGCACCAGCCCCCCCGCCGCGACAAAGTGCAGCGAGCGGGCCGATTGCCGGCCGCCGAACAGATCGAGCAGCCAGGGCAGCGCGGCGTTGAGCCCGGGCGACATGGTCAGCCCGGTCAGGATCACCAGCGGCAGCAGGCCGAACAGCACGCCGCAATAGGCCAGCTTCTGCAACACGTTGTAGCGCAGGGCCGCTGCGCCGGTGGGAAAGCGCAGCCGGGCATGTTCGACCACATCGTGCCACAGGTGGGCCGGTCGCCATTCGGCCGCAGTGATGTGCAGATCGCGGCGGATATGCCCGTTGACCAGCGAACGCAGCAGATAGCCCAGCAGCCCGAAGGCCAGGACCCAGGCGAAGGCGAGATGCCAGATCCGCGCATCGGCCAGGCTGTAGGTCGACGGCAGGGTCACCCATCCGGGAAAGCGCGGCAGTTGCAGCCAGGCGTGATCCGGGTTCGCCCCGAACCGGCCCCAGTAGAGCCGGGGGTGGGCATTGAAGATCATCAGCCCGCTCATCAGCATGATCGCGACCGTAACCACGTTGAGCCAGTGCCACAGGCGGGTCGACAGGCGGTGCCGCTTGACCAGGGAACCCCCGGTCGCCCCGTCGCCCGGCAGCGCCGGCGCGGGGTTGGGCGGATCGAGCGGGACGCTATCGGCAGGCATCGGCGAACCTCCCCGAAGGCCTCCAGCCTAACACGGCGCAAGCGATTGTCACGCACCGATCAGATGGAGCGCGATCTCGCGCCGGTGCGCCGCGCGGCGATGCTCGGCCAGCCAGATGCCCTGCCAGGTGCCAAGCCGCGGCCGGCCGTCCAGCACGGGGATGGACAGGCTGACCCCGGTCAACACGCTGCGCAGGTGGGCGGGCATGTCGTCCGGCCCCTCGTCGTCGTGGGCATAGTGATCGCCCTCGGGGGCCAGCCGCTCCAGCCAGCGCGCCAGATCGGTGCGCACCGCGCGGGCGGCATTCTCCTGGATCAGCAGCGACGCCGAGGTATGCCGGACCAGCAGGGTCAGCAGCCCCTCCTGCAGGCCCGCCTCGGCCACCCAACCGCAGACCTCGGCGGTGATCTCGGTGAAGCCGCGACCGGCCGTGGCCACGGTCAGGGTGGTGGAAAGCTGGCGCATGATGGCAGGCTAGCAAAAGGCGGGCCCGGGCGCACCCCAGGCCCGCCCCATCGCTCACAACGCGTCGACGAGGACCACTTCGGCATCCTCGAGCGCGGTCACCTCGATCGTCTCGACCCCGGTGATCGCCACGCCGTCCCTGGCCTTGGCTTCAACGGAGCCGATCCGCACCCGGCCGGTGGCCGGTACGAGGTAGGCATGGCGCTCCGGCGCAAGAGGGTAGCGCAAGGTGTCGCCCGCCTTCACCAACGCGCCTGCGACCCTGGCCTGCGCGTTGATCTTCAGCGCGTCCCCATCCCCGGGCAGGCCCGAGGCAAGAACCACGAATTCGCCGGCCCGATCATCGCGCGGGAACGGCCGTGTGCCCCAACTGGGCGCATGGCCGCGCGCATCGGGCAGGATCCAGATCTGGAACAGGCGGGTCTCCTCGTCCTCCAGATTGTATTCGGCGTGGGTGATGCCGGTCCCGGCCGACATCACCTGGACATCGCCGGCGGCCGTGCGCCCCTGGTTGCCCAGATTGTCGCGGTGCGTGATCGCCCCCTGCCGGACATAGGTCACGATCTCCATGTCGCGATGCGGGTGCGGCGGAAAGCCGGACCGCGGCGCGATGGCATCATCGTTCCACACCCGCAGGGCGCCCCACTGGACGCGGGCCGGATCGTGGTAATCGGCAAAGGAAAAATGGTGATGGGCGTCAAGCCAGCCATGATTAGCGGCACCGAGGGTGGCAAACGGACGCAGCTCGATCGTGGGGGTGATGGTCATGGTGGTCGTGGCATGTTGCGCCATGGAAAGCTCCTGAGGGGGTCTGCGCCTCTCCCGTCTGGCCCCGATATAGCGCTTGCCAGTTGATCCAATAACCGGGATAAAACCCCTCAAGACGTTCTGAAATTTCGAACGATCCCGGACCTCGCCCGGGGTTCACCCTTGAACGGAAACAGGCATGGATGTCGGCCGGCCCACGCTCGATCACCTCGCGGTCTTCCTGGCGATCGTCGAAGAGGGCAGCTTCAGCGCGGCCGCGCGCCGGCTGGGGCGATCGGTGTCGGTGGTCAGCTATGCCATCACCACGCTCGAAGCCCAGCTCGGGGTGACGCTGTTCGCGCGCGAAGGCTCGCGCCGGCCGGAACTGACCGAGGCGGGCCGCACCGTGGTCGGCCATGCCAAGGGGATCAGCGGCGAGGTCGATGCGCTGGTCAGCGGGATCCGCGCGCTCAACCAGGGGCTGGAGGGCGAGCTGACCTTCGTGGTCGACGTGATGATCCCGCAGGACCGCCTGGCCGAGATCCTGCGCGAATTCCAGAGCGCCTTTCCCACCGTGGACCTGCGCCTGCATGTCGAAAGCCTGGGGGCCGTGGCCGAACTGGTGGTCAACGGTGGGGCCCAGATCGGGCTGGCCGGGCAGGTGGTGAGCGACCATCCCGATCTTCACCTGCGCGTCCTGGGAGAGATCGAACTGGTCCCGGTGGCGGCGCCGAATCATCCGCTGGCGCAACTGGCGCCGATCGGCCCGGGGGTGGCGCGCCGCTATCGCCAGCTCGTCCTGACCGACCGCTCCGCCCTGACCGAGGGCGAGGATTTCGCCGTGTTCGGCTCGCGGAGCTGGCGCCTGGGCGATCTGGGCGCCAAGCACGCCCTGCTGCGCGAGGGGATCGGCTGGGGATCGATGCCCCACCACATGATCGCCCGCGATCTGGCCAAGGGACGCCTGGTGCGGCTCGACATCCCCGAATGGCGCCACACGATCTACACGCTGCGCGCGATCTGGCGCCGCGATGCGCCCCCCGGTCCGGCCGGCTGCTGGCTGATCGACATGCTGAGCACGGCCTTTGCCCCGATCGGCGCCCCCGCCGCGATCCGCCCTGCCCCCGGCCCGATCACCGCGCCCGGAGCGCAGCCTGGGCCAGGCGGCCACAGAACGGCTGTTGACCTGGAGGCGCCTGCTGTGGCAAGCGCCGGCTCAACGCGAGGCCACCGGCACGACCGGTCCGGAACGCGGGTGTAGCTCAATGGTAGAGCAGAAGCTTCCCAAGCTTACGACGAGGGTTCGATTCCCTTCACCCGCTCCAGCCGCTGCTTGAGCGGCCCTAAGCGCGTTCTTCGTCCCGCTCGTCCTCGGCCGCCAGGGTCCGCAAGGTTCGCTGGTGGCGGCGGGCTTCGTGGAGGGCCCAGCACCAGCCCAGCGCGAGGATGACCAGCCCCACCGGGCCGATGAGGCCGTGGGCCAGCGTCCGATCGATCTGCGACATGTCCCCGAAGGTCCCCAGCGCCAGGCCCAGGACCAGGCCCAGAGGTCCGCCGATCAGGCCCAGGCGGGCCAGCAGCAGTCCCAGCCGGGCCTGACGCCTGAGCTGGCCGCGCCAGGCCGTCACGGTATCGCCCCGGCCGCGCCAGGTTGCCAGGCGCAGGCGGATGGTGATGACCGGCGAGATCCCGGCCGCCACGACCAGGGCCCACAGGATGCCGGCGGTCCAGCCGCGGCTTGTCCCCGCCCAGGATGCCAGCACCACCGCGCAGCCCAGCGAGATCAGCACCTCGGCCAGCATTTCCCACCGGGCCCGGCGCTGCTCGCGGCGCACCGCGGCCTTCAGCCAGGCGGGTTCGGCCGGAGCCGATTGCCCGGCCTGCCACGACCGCTGCAGCGCGGCCCAATCGTTGTCGTCTTGCATCATGACGCTTGTCCCATGCGTTCCCGCAGCATCGCCTTGGCCCGCGACAGGCGGGTGGCGACCGTCCCGCTCGACAGCCCGAGGGTGTCGACGATCTCCTGGTTGGTGAAGCCCTCCAGCCCCAGCACCGCCACCTCGCGCAGGGCGGCGGGCAGGTCGGCCACAGCGGCCGACAGCCGGCGCCGCAGATCGTTGTCGATGGCCACCGCATCGGGCAGCTCCGTCGCGGCGTCGAGCTGGGGGCTGAGCTCGCCGCGGGGCGGTTCGCGCACGGCCCGGCGCTGGTGGCTGACGCAGACATTGTGCGCGACGCGGGCGACGAAGGTTCGCAGGCCGCATTCCTCGCGCCAGCCTGGCAGGGCCCGCCACAGGGCCAGCGCCACGTCCTGGCGCAGGTCTTCGCGCAGCGCGGGGTCGCGCTCGTGGGCGCTGACGATCCGGGCGATCAGCCCGCCGTGCCCGTCCAGCGCCTGGTCGAAGAGCCCCTCGCGCATCAGCGATCACATGGCCGGCACGAGCCGCTGCGCGCCCCGGGCGCCCTCCTGGCGCAGGGCGCGGGCGACCAGGTGCAGCGCGGCCCACCAGATGGGATGGAACAGGATCATGATGACGATCCAGTACGTGGCCGTGGGGTGGCCCACGATCTTCTGGACGGACCAGGCCAGGGGGCTGATCAGATCGGGGATGCCCGCCGCGATCAGGCTGTTGTTGAGCGAAGCCACCGCCTTGATCATCAGCAAGGCTGGTGCCAGCGCGATGTAGTGGAGGGCCGAGACGGGAATGCGCCTGGCGGCAAAGGGGTTGAGATAGAGGTAGTTCAGCACGGCCCGCTCCGGCCGTTCGATGTAGCGGGGATCGATCCGGTCACGCCGCCGCAGCGCCCAGCCCAGCATGGCCGCGGTGAACAGCAGGGCGGCCCCGTTGATCGTCAGCAGGCGTTCCACCTCCAGCATCCCCGCCCCATCGGCCACAGCTCCGTTGAATTCCTGCCCCTTGCCCTTGCCCAGCGCCCACAGCGTCGACGCCAGGTCGGTGCCGGTAAGAGCCAGAAAGGCCGCGATGTACAATCCTATCCACTTGCGCATTGCCAGTCTCCTGCGAAACGAGCCCCTACAGTCGCTGGCCGCGCGGATTCCTTACATCGGCCGTTGCGGGGTCCCGCCGCAGGCGCCTGGCTGCTTCCTTTTTCGCCAAGCCGGCCAAGCGCTTGCGCCCGCCTGCGGGACAGGTCACTATCGCCCGGGCGGAGGGCCGCAGAGGGGCAGCAGGGCATGACGGCGAGCGTGGACCCCGAAGGTCTGTCCCCCACGGGGTCGCGATGGTTCGCGCTGCGCACCTGGGGCCGCCGCCACCCGATGGGCGCCGTGCTGGTCACGCTGGCGCTGGCCGGGCTGGCCAACCTGGTAGTCTACAGCCTGGGCCGGTCGCTGCCTGCACCCTTCCTGCCCTTCTATCCGGCGATCATGGCCGGCGCGCTGCTGCGGGGGCGGGGGCTGGGCTATGGCATCGGCCTGCTCTGCATGGGCAGCGTCACGCTGTTCCTGGTCACCGCGCCGGGGGGATGGAGCCCGCTGGTCCTGGCGCTCACCCTGGGCTTGTCGATGCTGGTGGGGTCGCTGGTGGTCGAGATCCTGTCGCAGCTCAGCAACCTGGCCGAAGCGCTGCGCGGGCGCGAGGCGGCGCTGGCGAGGGGGACGGCCACCCTGCTGCGCCAGGAGGCCCAGTTGAGCGCCGCCCTGAGCGAGCTGGAGGCCCTGTACAACGAGGCGCCGATCGGGCTCGGCTTTCTGGACCGGGACCTGCGGTTCGTGCGGATCAACACCGCCCTGGCCGACATGAACGGGTTCAGCATCGAGGCCCACATCGGCAAGAGCGTATGGGACCTGGTGCCCGATCTGCGCGCCTCGGCCGAACCGATGCTGCGCCGGGTGATCGACCGGAACGAGGTGATCAAGGGGGTGGAACTGAGCGGCGAGACCCCCGCCCAGCCCGGTGTCCGGCGCGACTGGACCGAGATGTTCTATCCGGTCCACGATCGCGACGGGGCGGTCCAGGGGGTGGGCATCTTCTGCGAGGAGGTGACCGAGGCCAAGCGGGCGCGCGAACGCGAACGCCTGCTGGCCCGCGAGGTGGACCACCGCGCCAAGAACCTGCTGACGGTGATCCAGGCCGTGCTCAAGCTGACCCGCTCGACCGGCAGCGTCGAGGAATTCAAGGCCGCGGTGACCGGCCGCATCCAGTCGCTCGGCCGGGTCCATGCCCTGCTCGCGCAGAACCGCTGGGAGGCGGTCGAGCTGGAGGCGCTGGTGCGGCAGGAGCTGGAGCCGTTCGGCCCGGCCGTGCGGATCGAGGCGTTCCACTGCGCGCTGCCGCTGCAGCCCAATGTGGCCCAGGCGATCAGCATGATCCTGCACGAGCTGGCGACCAATTCGGCCAAGCACGGGGCCCTGTCCGGTCAGGGCGGCGGCCAGGGCCACGTCGTGTTCGCCTGCGCCCTCGCCGCGCCGGAGGGGACGGAGCCGATGCCCCCTGCCCCGGCGGCGGGCGAGTTCAGGCCAGGAGAATCCGAGCCGGAAGATCCCGCCATTGCCGACACCGCCTGGGGCGACGCGGGGCCGGAGCCGCGCGATGCCGCGGCGGGCCAAACCGGCTGGGTCACGCTGAGCTGGTCCGAACACGATGGCCCGCCCGTGGCTCCGGCCGAACAGGGCGGCTTCGGCACCTCGCTGATCCGCAGCGCGGTGAAGGGCCTGCTCGCCGGCGAGCTCGACTACGATCTGCACCCCGATGGCCTGCGCTGCACGATCCGCTTTCCGCTGCGGCGCCCCGCGGAGAACGGGACGCGGCCGGACTAGGGCCTGTCCTGTTTAGGTGGATGCGCCAGGCGGCGTGGCGCCTGCGGGGCCAGCGACCTTCGCCAAGTTCACGAAGTTCACCCACAGGTGGCCTGGAAAGTTTTCCGGGTGACGTTTCCGGACAAGACCGACGGAACGGCCTGACCGCCCCCAAGGGGAAGGCCGCGCCGGTCCGGAGCAATCACGATGACAAAGAGCCGCGCCAGTCTGACAGCGCCGGGCGGGGTAGGAAAGCGGAGGGGGGAATGCAGGCGGGCGAGCTCGACTGTGGCCTGCGCCCGGACGGCCTGCGCTGCACCATCCGCTTCCCGCTGCACCGCGCCACGGAACCGGCCAAGCTGCTCTGATCCCGGGTACCGGTTCGCACCCGGCTTGCCAGGTCTTGCGTTTTATATAACTTTAGTTAGTACCAGTCCCGGTGCCGGTACCAGTACCCGGATCAGGGCCTGTCCCGGGTCCGGTCTTGCCGTTTGAGCAGTCGCGGCAGGATCGGGCACCCCGCGGCAGCGCCCCTCCTCCGGGCGCGCCGCGGGGTAACCGCCCTCACCCCGACCAAGCGCGGGCGACCGCCAGGCCAATCAAGGCGGCCTGCCCCGCCGCGATCAGGTGGAGCCGCGCCACGAAGGGCTGCTTGCGCGTCTTGTGCCGGAACAGCCAGCGCCCGGCATAGGCCCCCGGCGTCCCGCCGAGCGCGGCGCAGAGCAGCAGCGTGCGTTCAGGGATGCGCCGCCTGGTGCGGCGCGAGGCGCGGGACTTGTCTAGGGCGAAGAGGAGGAGGGTTAGGAGGGAGGGGAGGAGGAGAAGGGAGGCCAGCACTATAGCACCTCTCAAAGCTAAGTTATCCCCCTGAAGTGCCTCATGAGAAAGTCATGGGACGTGTTTTCCTCAATCTCCATCTGACGGACTGCGGCTAGATTTCTAATTCCACCCTTGTCAGGTTGGAACATTTGCTTTGATAAAATACGTAAAAGGTCAGATGATACTCTCTTAATGGATGGCTCACCCATTCCCTTGGCTGTTCCGAATATGTTCTGTATTTTGGAGGAGCGATCTACTTCCAACAAACTCATGTTAATTGGATGATACGCAAAACCGAGAAAAACGAGCGTTTGAGCGTCACAAAGGGCATCGGCGATCGCAGCACGATGACTTGCACTCTTAAGGCCTTCATTAAACGTTCTTATATCTGCAACAGATTTTCGGAGGGAGCATCCCTCACCCCCTAAAGGAGTGAAGCGCTCGTTACGGACATCAAAATGGCCAACAGATCCATAGGGGTGAATTATGTTCAAACGCCCAACCAAATCGACCGATTTTATTTCGTCAATTTTATAATAAGTGATGAGAGCTTCTTTTAGAAATATCTCTATGCATCTGTCATAGTTAAAGCAAACTATTGATACATTGTTGAATATTTCATCAACATCGGCACACTTCACACCCTCAGTGAGCATCTAAAAAAATGGAATTAACCAAGTTTGGGAGACCGAAGAAATACCCTGCTTTGCGCTTCCGCAGAATTTACTAAGTTTAGAGCTCTTTTCGGCTTCCCAAATAGCCTTGACTATTGCTAATTTTCCACAGAACTCAACATAATGATTGCCTTGATGCGCATCAATAAAGTTATCTATTGAAATTGCCGCAGGAAGAGCGGAGCGAATTAGATCGCATGCCTCGATGTAATTTGAGATATTTCTTTCATCTCTGGAACTAGCATCTTCATTAATTGCATCAGATATACGATGATCTGAAAACTCTATATAATACCCGCGATCATATGATAGCGCAGCAGAAATTTGCTTTTTGAGTTCTTGACCAGTTGGTAGATTTAGCTCAGCGCTTGCACCCGCCCCGACAACGAAGACAGTTTGTTTTGCAAACACCTGCAGCTCCGAGACATGCAAAGGGAGCGCGAGGGGCTCTGCCCCTCGCATCAACCCTTACCCCTTGAAAAACCTCACTCCGCCGCGACGCTCCCGAACATATCCGCCTCGCTCTCCTCGACCACGGCCTCGCCATTGGCGGCGTCGCGGGCCTTGCGGCGCTTGTCGAAGTTGCTCCACACGTCCTGCCAGTTGCCGCGGGTGGCGCCCTTCGAATATTCGGTCGCGCGGGTTTCGAAGAAGTTGGCGTGCTCCACGCCGTTGAGCAGCGGGGTGAGCCAGGGGAGCGGGTGGTCCTCGATCAGGTAGATCGGCTGGAGGCCGAGCTGGCCCAGGCGCCAGTCGGCGATGTAGCGGATGTAGCGCTTGATTTCCTTGGCGCTCATCCCCGGGACCGGGCCCTGTTCGAAGGCCAGGTCGATGAAGGCGTCTTCCAGCCGCACGGTCTTCTGGCAGCAGTCGATGATGTCTTCCTTGACCGACTTGGTCAGGCAGTCCCGCTCCTTGACGAAGGTGTGGAACAACTTGGTGATGCCTTCGCAGTGCAGGCTTTCATCGCGCACCGACCACGAGACGATCTGCCCCATGCCCTTCATCTTGTTGAAGCGCGGGAAGTTCATCAGCATGGCGAAGGAGGCGAACAGCTGCAGCCCTTCGGTGAAGCCGCCGAACATGGCCAGGGTGCGGGCGATATCCTCGTCATTGTCCACCCCGAAGGTGTGCAGGTAATCGTGCTTGGCCTTCAGCTCCTCGTATTCGAGGAACATGCCGTATTCGCTCTCGGGCATGCCGATGGTGTCGAGCAGGTGCGAATAGGCGGCGATGTGCACCGTCTCCATGTTGGAGAAGGCGGCCAGCATCATCTTGATCTCGGTCGGCTTGAACACGCGGCCGTACTTGTCGTGGTAGCAATCCTGCACCTCGACGTCGGCCTGGGTGAAAAAGCGGAAGATCTGGGTGAGCAGGTTGCGCTCGCTTTCCGAGATCTTCTGCGCCCAGTCGCGGCAATCCTCGCCCAGCGGCACTTCCTCGGGCATCCAGTGGATCTGCTGCTGGCGCTTCCAGAACTCGTAAGCCCACGGATATTCGAACGGCTTGTAGGTCTTGCGGGCTTCGAGCAGGGGCATGGGATCTCTCCGGTCTGGTCGGTCAATATAGGACAGTGTCGCGGCACTGCGAAGCGGGCCACGGGTGCAGAGTTGGGGAAAAGGGGGCCGGCATGCGGCGGCCTGACCGAAGGGGCAGGACGACGCGCCGGTGGAACCACGGCCCGCCTCGCGCGCTGATGGACGGGACGGACCCGCCGCGCGGTGCGGCCGGTCGCCACCCCCAGCGAGGAGCACGACCATGGGCGACAAGGCAGCCGGCGAGACCGGCATGAGGGACGGGGTCGGCGGCCACCCTCTGGCGGGCCAGATCCGCGAACACATGGCGGTGATCGGCGCCGATGGGGTGCCGGTGGGCACGGTCGATCATGTCGACGGCCACCGGATCAAGCTGACCCGGCGCGATGCCGCGACCGGTTATGCGGGTGGCGGGCACTCCGGCCATCACCACTACCTGTCGATCGGTCTTGTCGCCGGGATCGAAGGCGACACCGTGCGCCTGTCGGCCAACGGTGACGTCGCCTATGCGATGGAAGAGGAAGAGGGCGGGGACGGCCCGGGCTGACCCCGGCCGGCGCCGCGCAGGCAGCCATGCCGATGGGCGGCCCCGACCGGCCCGGGCCGGAACAGGCGCCGCCCTGGTCATGCCATCACTTCCAGAACCACCCGGGCTTGAGCCCGCGGTCGCTGCGGTTGCGCCACATCTGGACGTACATCCAGATCCCCGAGATCGAGAAGAACACCATCGACAGCCCGGACAGCGTGGCGATGAACACCCCGACCGGCCCGAAGCTTTCCCCCGAATGGAGGTGGTGAAGCAGCCCGACCACGCTGCGCCCGCCCTGCTTCGGACGGCAGGTCATCGTCTCCGGGCAAACGAACCCGGCCGGCACCTGCGCGGCCGCGACCTGGGGCGACGGCTTGGGCAGGAACCAGGGGACGACCTGGCTGAGCACGCCTGTCACCGAGATCCACACCAGGAAGACCCCGAAGAACACGACCAGCCACCGATGCCACTTACGCATGAAATTCCACTCCAACAGCGCGACCCGCGCCCCTTAGCGCAGGCCGGGCGGCGCGTGGCCAGTCGCGGATTGTCGTAGGTTGTCTCAAGCCGCCTCATCCACGTTGAGAGGAGGCTCATGCGCCCACTGGATCGACGCTGCGATAGCCTCACGCTTTGCGGATGAAGCCGTTCCAGTCTTCATCAAAGCAACGGCGTTACAGCCAAGCTTACGGGCTTGGCGAAAGATAGGGGTCTGTTCAATGACCCCCGCCTCAAAGGGCCCAAGATCATTACAGGCAGCCACATACAACACCGTTGTGGTGTCAAAGAAGTGCACCTTGAGCAGAGCGACCACCCCTGCGGTGCCGGCGAATGCCTCGGTTGGGTGCGGTCTACGAAAGCGAAAGGTCTGGCCGTTCACGCCAGTCAGAAGAGTGTAAGGACTCATTAACAGCTCCATTTTGAGATGAATTGCTAAGAGTTTTCCTTGACCTCTTTGCTCGCTCAACGCATGGTTGAGGTGTGATGGAGCTGAGGGGGAAACTCCCAGTTTCGGGGCCCGGCGGGAGAGATTCCGTCGGGCCTTTTATCTGCGCGGTCACCCTCAAGGCGACCGCGCAAATCTCTTTTATCACTGGCAGGCCAGGCATTCCTCGTAATCGGTCTGGGTGGCCAGCTCGATCTTCGGCGCCTCGGCGGTGTTGTCGGCCTCGACCCCGCCGGCGAACCCGGCGCGCTGCACCGACTTGGACCGCAGGTAGTAGAGCGACTTGATGCCCTTCTCCCAGGCCTGGAAGTGCAGCATCATCAGGTCCCACTTGTCGACGTCGGCCGGGATGTAGAGGTTCAGCGACTGGGCCTGGTCGATATAGGGGGTGCGATCGGCCGCGAATTCGAGCAGCCAGCGCTGGTCGATCTCGAAGCTGGTCTTGTAGACCGCCTTTTCCTCGGGGCTGAGGAAATCGAGGTGCTGGACCGAGCCGCCATGCTCGAGGATCGAGTTCCACACGTTGGTGGAATCCTTGGACTTCGCCTGGAGCAGCTTCTTCAGGTAGGGGTTCTCGACCACGAACGAGCCCGACAGGGTCTTGTGCGTGTAGATGTTCGCCGGGATCGGCTCGATGCAGGCCGAGGTGCCGCCGCAGATGATCGAGATCGACGCGGTCGGCGCGATCGCCATCTTGCAACTGAAGCGCTGCATCACGCCCATGTCGGCGGCATCGGGGCAGGCGCCCCGTTCCTGCGCCAGCAGCAGGCTCGCCTCATCGGCCTTGGCGGCGATGTGCTTGAACATCTTGAGGTTCCAGGCCTTGGCCATGGCGCTCTCGAAAGCGATGCCCTTCTGCTGCAGGAACGAGTGGAAGCCCATCACGCCCATGCCGACCGAACGTTCGCGCATGGCCGAATACTTGGCGCGGGCCATCTCGTCCGGCGCGCGGTCGATATAGTCCTGCAGCACGTTGTCGAGGAAGCGCAGCACGTCCTCGACGAAGCGTTCGTCCTTGTGCCACTCGTCCCAGGTTTCCAGGTTGAGCGAGGACAGGCAGCACACCGCGGTGCGATCGTTGCCGAGGTGGTCGCGCCCGGTGGGGAGCGTGATTTCCGAACACAGGTTCGAGGTCGAGACCTTGAGCCCCAGATCGCGGTGATGCTTGGGCATCGTGCGGTTCACCGTGTCGGAGAACACGATGTAGGGCTCGCCGGTGGCGAGGCGGGTCTCGACCAGCTTCTGGAACAGCGAACGCGCGTCGACCGTGCCGCGCACCGAACCGTCCTTGGGCGAACGCAGGTGGAACTCGGCCCCGTCGCGCACGGCCTGCATGAAATCGTCGGTCAGCAGGACGCCGTGGTGCAGGTTCAGCGCCTTGCGGTTGAAGTCGCCCGACGGCTTGCGGATTTCGAGGAACTCCTCGATCTCGGGGTGCGAGACATCGAGATAGCAGGCCGCCGAGCCGCGCCGCAGCGAGCCTTGCGAAATCGCCAGGGTCAGGCTGTCCATCACGCGGACGAAGGGGATGATCCCGCTGGTCTTGCCATTGAGGCCGACCGGCTCGCCGATGCCGCGCACCTGGCCCCAGTAGGTGCCGATGCCGCCGCCGCGGCTGGCCAGCCAGACGTTCTCGTTCCAGGTCTCGACAATCCCTTCCAGGCTGTCCGAAACCGAGTTGAGGTAGCACGAGATCGGCAGGCCGCGCCCGGTGCCGCCGTTCGACAGGACCGGCGTCGCCGGCATGAACCACAGCTTCGAGATGTAATCGTACAGCCGCTGGGCATGGTCCTGATCGTCGGCATAGGCATCGGCCACGCGGGCGAACAGGTCCTGGTACTTCTCGCCGGGAAGCAGGTAGCGGTCGTCGAGCGTGTCCTTGCCGAAATCGGTCAGCAGGGCATCGCGCGCGGTGTCGGTGACGATGGTGAAGCGGCGCGGCTGCACCGACTTGGAATCGTCCTTCTTGGCCGCCTTGGCCACCCCCGCGACAGCCCCGGCGAGCGCCTCGGCGCCGAGCCTGGCGACCAGTTCGGCACTGCCTGCGTCAGTCTTTTCGGTCATGCTGATCGCCGGGCCATTGCCCGTCTCCGTTGCTGCGCCTGAGTCCGTAGCCGCATCGGCCGGGGCGAACAGGCTGCCCTCCGCCAGACCAACCTCTGCCGCCTTGTCGTCGTTCCTGAAATCCACGCTTGCTGCCCCGCGCTCAAAAATATCGCCCAACCTGTCCGGCCCCCTGTGCGGACCGAAATTCGAACCGGCGCGCCCGGTGGACCGCCCGGTCCATCCGAATCAACCGGCGTGCGCCCGCCCTCTGTATAGACCAGAACAAAAGGGGAATAAATTGCCCTCCATTCTGGTATTCGGGATCGTTGCGCTGTGGCCTGGCGTGGGTCCGGCCCCAACCGGTTTCCGCATCGACTGCCCGCAGCGGAAACAAGGTCTAGAGGCACGTCTCATCACCAGACACTACAGATAGTGCCCGATCGGCTGCGCGGCGCAAGGGGGGGACAGCGCGGATTGAGTTCAGAATGAGTGGAGTTGGGCCACCGACGGCCCGGGTCGCCTCCGCGACGCGCCAAGAACTCGGCACTGGCGCGACGCGCAAGAGTCAAAGTGAATCTGTGAAAAAATTTTTGCGGGGGGAGCGCGGTACGCGCGGTTGACTCAGGATAGAATCAGCGATGGCAACAATCTTGCCGGAAGGTGTTGTCTTGGTCGCGACGCAGTGTATTATTCACATGATACAGTGGGAGGCGTGAACCATGTTCAATCTGCTCGGTGCGATCGTGTCGGGGCTCTTCGTCGGGTGGCTGGCGCGGTTCATCTATCCGGGGCCGGTCCCGATGGGGCTGGTCATGACCGTTCTGCTGGGGATCGGCGGATCGATGCTGGCCAGCTTCGTCACGGTCCGGGCCTCGGGCGAGGATTATCGGGACGGGATCAATCGCGCGGGCTGCCTGTCCTCGGTGCTGGGGGCGATGGCGCTCATCTACATCGGCCGCCACCTCCTGTAGTTGGGGTAGAATTCCACCCGAAACCGCAAGTGAACCTCTCTTTTTCGGAGATTACCCAGCCAACGAAGCGTGCAACCGCCGCGATCACCAAGGAGCCCTGAATTTTCGGGGCGGAACCCTGCCCGAAGAATCATAGTAAACTCGATTGCAACCCATTGTTCCCTGCGACATGGAGGATGCGGACCGTGAGTCCAAACAATCGGGTCGTGGGCGGGACGAATGGCAATCATAGCCGTGTACAGCCCCAAGGGTGGGGTTGGTAAGACCACCATTGCTGTCGACATGGCCTGGCGCTGCGCGATGCGCGGCGGCCATCGCACCCTGCTGTGGGACCTCGACATCCAGGGCGGCGCCGGCTTCCTGCTCGGCGCCGAGCCCAATCAGCATCCCCGCGCGGCATCGCTGTTCCAGCGCGAGGGCAACGCCCGGCGGCTGGTCTGCTCGACCCGCTACACCGGGCTCGATCAGCTCCAGGCCGATCCCAGCCTGCGCCAGCTCCCGCTCCAGCTCGCCCGCCTGGGCCAGCGCAGCCGGCTGAGCTGGCTGACCCGTGACCTGCGGCGCGACTATGCGCGGATCGTGCTCGATTGCCCGCCGGTCCTGAACGAGCTGTCGGAACAGATCTTCGCCGCCGCCGATCTGGTGATCCTGCCGCTGCCGCCCTCGCCGCTGGGCGCCCGCGCTCTGGACCAGTTGCGGGCCGAATTCTCGCGCCGCGACCGGCGCCATCCCCCGGTCCTGCCGCTGATCTCGATGTTCGACAGCCGGCGCAAGGCGCATCATGAAGTCCGCAACGGCAGCATGGCGGGCCTGCCGATGATCCCCGCCGCCAGCCCGATCGAGCAGATGGCCTTCCGGCGCACGCCGGTGGGTGTCTTCGCGCCCTCCTCCGACGCCTCGCGGGCGCTCGACCGGGTCTGGCGCGAAGTCGAGACCAAGCTGGGCGAACTCAATATCCCGCCGGTCTAGAGCCGTCGCCGGCGCTGGCGGGTTGCGTTTGAGCGCCTCCGAACCAGACGAGAACCCTCGGGTGACACGGCCGTGAGGACCAGGTGGAACGTCCGTTATCGCCTGATAGTGTTGAAAAAGTCGGCCTTGCACTGGGTGTGAGCGTCTGATTCAGCATCAGAATGCTGAAGGACGCCAAGCGATGATGGGCGAGCGCCGGATGGCGCAGGAGGCCCTGTTCTACGAGTTCAG
>NZ_JACLAU010000042.1 GCF_014230305.1 Novosphingobium aerophilum | reverse complement strand
CAAGCTCGCCAAGATCAGCCTCGCAAGGCAGCCGGCGATGGCATGAGCTCCGGCATCCGCGCGCGCCCGCTTCAATCAAGACCCTCCGCTTCAACCAAGAAGCGACTTTTTCAACAGCATCCACCCAAGCCGGCCATTCCGTCCGCCCCGCCTCAATCCGCGCGGATCAGGGTGCCCGCGCCCTTGGAGGTGAAGAATTCCAGCAGCATGGCGTGCGGCACGCGGCCGTCGAGCACCACCGCCGCCTCGCACCCGGCCTCGACCGCGTGGACGCAGGTTTCCAGCTTGGGGATCATGCCGCCGCTGATCGTGCCGTCCTGGGCCAGCCGGGCGATGTCGCCGGGGGTGAGGTTGGTCAGGAGCTGCTTGTCCTTGTCGAGCACGCCGGGCACGTCGGTCAGCAGGAACAGCCGCGCGGCGCCGAGCGCGGCGGCGATGCTGCCAGCCATGGTGTCGGCATTGATGTTGTAGGTCTCGCCATCGTCGCCCACGCCGATCGGGGCGATGATCGGGATCATCCCGGCGGCGCAGATCGTGTCGATCACCGAGGTGTCGATGCGGTCGGGCTCACCGACGAAGCCAAGGTCGACCACCAGCGGCTCGCCATCGTCCTCGATCGCCTTGGGCGGCTTCTTGGCCTGGACCTTGCGGGCGATGACCATGCCGCCGTCCTTGCCGGAAATGCCGATCGCCTTGCCCCCGGCGCGGGCGATCCAGCCGACCAGTTCCTTGTTGATCGCCCCGGCCAGGACCATCTCGGCCACTTCGGCGGTCTGCTTGTCCGTGACGCGCAGCCCGTCGACGAAGCGGGATTCGATCCCCAGCGCCTTCAGCATGCGCCCGATCTGCGGCCCCCCGCCGTGGACGACCACGGGGTTGATGCCCACGGCCTTGAGCAGCACGATATCCTCGGCAAAGTCGCGCGCCAGCTCGGGATCGCCCATCGCGTGGCCGCCGTATTTGACCACGAAGGTGCGGCCTTCATAGCGCTGCAGATAGGGCAGCGCCTCGATCAGCGTTTCGGCCTTGGCGAGCAGCGCCGGATCGTGCGCGGGATCGTGGGGAGTCGTCATGGGGCGCCTTTAGTCCCCCCGTCGACAAATTGAAGCTTATTTCGCGTCCAGCCGCCGCGCCAAGGCCACGAAGACATAGATCAGCGGCGGCACCATGATGGTCGACAGGATCAGCTTCGAGACGATCTGCCCGGTCATGATCTCGACGATCGGCACTCCCGTGCCGGCAAAGCTGATGGTGATGAAGATCAGCGTATCGACCACCTGGCTGAGGAGCGAGGCCACCCAGGCGCGGAGCCACAGCAGCCGGCCACCCTCTCCGCCGGCCGATCCGGCCATGCGCGAGAACACCGCGACGTTGAGCGTCTGCGAGGTGCCATAGGAGATCAGCCCGGCGAACTGCATCCGCGCGCCCTGTCCGAGCAGCCGGGCGAAGGCATCCTGATCGGTCCAGAACGGCGCCGGCGGGATGGCGTGGATCACCGTGACCAGCAGGATCATCGAAACGATAAGCGGTACGAAACCGAACCGCACCAGGCGGTTCGCCGTGTCGCGCCCGAACAGTTCGGCCACCGCGCTGGAGATCACCACCAGCAGCAGGAACGCGAAGATCCCGCTCTCCACCGCCAGGGGCCCGAGCAGCGGCCAGGTGCCGAGCGAGGCGATCTTGGTGCCCAGCACCCCGGCCAGCACGCACAGGCCGCCGTAGAGCAGCGCATAGACGAACAGCGAACGGGGGATCTGCACGGTGGCGGCACTTGTGGTCATGGGCCGAGCCTAGCGGCGCGGACCGCTGCGGGAAAGGGCTTCCCCGGAAAGGATTGCGGGAAACACGCGGCGGGGCTTCCCACCACGCGCCGCCGCAGCTAGCGTCGATGCCCATGCATATCCTTCTCAGCCTGCTCGGCATGGCGCTCATCCTGCTCATCGCCCTGGTCCTCTCGTCCGATCGCCGGGCGATCCGGCCGCGTGTGGTCGGCGCCGCCTTTGCCCTGCAGGCCGGGCTCGCCGGGCTGGTGCTCTATGTTCCGGCCGGCCGCGCCGCGCTCAACGGCGCCTCGCACGGGGTCAGCGAGCTGCTCGGCTATGCCCATGCCGGGGTGGAGTTCCTGTTCGGCCCGCTGGCCAAGCCCGAGATCGGCGGGACCAGCTTCGCCATCTCGGCCCTGCCGGTGATCATCTTCTTCGCCGCGCTGATCTCGGTCCTCTACCATGTCGGGATGATGCAACTGATGATCCGCTGGATCGGCGGGGGGCTGGAGAAGGTGACGGGCATCAGCAAGGTCGAAAGCCTGTGCGCCGCGTCCAACATCTTCGTCGGCCAGTCCGAGGCGCCCTTGGTGATCCGCCCCTATCTGGCTGGCCTCGCCCCGTCGCAGCTGTTCTGCGTGATGACCGTGGGCATGGCGGGCGTGGCCGGGACGATCCTGGCGGCCTATGCCTCGATGGGGATCCGCATCGACTATCTGGTCGCGGCCGCCTTCATGTCGGCCCCGGGCGGGATCCTGATGGCCAAGATCATCATGCCCGATCCGCGCCCCGCCCCGCCGGGCCAGGACGTGGACGAGAGCGACCTTCATCGCGAAACGCTTGATGGACCGCCCGGTGTCCCGGTGGTCCAGGCCCTGCCGGACGATCATGACGAGGAACGTCCCGCCAACCTGATCATGGCCGCCGCGCAGGGCGCCCAGACCGGGCTCAAGCTGGCGGTGGCGGTGGGCGCCATGGTCCTGGCCTTCGTCGCCCTGGTGGCGCTCGCCAACGGCATCCTGGGCGGGATCGGCGGCTGGTTCGGCCACCCCGACCTGTCGTTCCAGAGCGTGCTGGGCACCGTCTTCTCGCCCGTGTTCTACCTGCTCGGCGCGCCGGACTGGGCCGAGGCGACCGCGGCCGGCGGGTTCTTCGGCACCAAGGTGGTGCTCAACGAATTCGTCGCCTTCATCAACCTGGGTGCGGCGAGCCAGTTGTCGGAGCGCACCGTGGCGATCGTCACCTTCGCCCTGTGCGGCTTTGCCAATTTCAGCTCGATCGCGATCCAGATGGCGGTGACCGGCGGGCTGGCCCCCAACCAGCGCCCGGTGATCGCGCGGCTGGGGATCAAGGCCCTGGTCGCGGGCAGCCTCTCGAACCTGATGAGCGCCGCCCTGGCCGGGCTGTTCCTGGGACTCCACTAAGCCCCTGAAACACCGCTAAAATTCCATCCGATTTGACAGGCTTTCAATTGTAAACAATTGAAAGTTTACACTAATGTAATGTACGATGTCTGGTCCGGAATGGCAGCTTCCGGCCCCGGGAACTTCCTTCCCGAGGAGAGACATCATGCGCCGTTTCGCCATCGCCATGGCCGCCGCCCTCGCCGTTGTCGCCGCGCCGGCCGCTGTCAGCGCCGCCCCCTGCAAGGATGCCAAGGGCAAGTTCATCAAGTGCCCGCCGCCGGCCGCAGCCGCCGCTCCGGCCAAGAAGGCCCCGTGCCGCGACGCCAAGGGCAAGTTCACCAAGTGCAAGTAAGCCGCCCGCTCTGACGGGATGGCATCCGGGCTGGCCCGATCCGGGCCAGCCCGGCCAAATCCGCGCCAGGTTGCGGGACCCTACTCCCGTACCCGGCAGGCCGTCTCCATCCCCAGCAGGGTTCCGAGCGCCCTGAGATCGCGCTCCACCCCCTCGTTCAGGAGGGCGGCAAAGCGAGCCCGCACCTCGAGGCGCAGCGTGTCGCCGTCGCGCACGAGCGCACTGCCCTCCAGCGACCGCGGCGCGGTGCCCGAGAAGCGCCGGCAGAGACGCGCGCCGAGGCCCCAGGCCTGGGCGGCGCGCAGATCGGCGGGCGAGGCGAGCTGGCGCCATTCGGGCGAGAGCTCGGGCCGGGCGCTGGCTGCCATCAGCGCGGCGGCGAGCATGGCCCGTTCGCGGTTGGTCACCCCGATCCAGCGCTTGCGCATGGCCCAGATCACCGCGAGCTCGGCGCGCAGGTTGGGCTCGACCACGGCCGCGGCCAGGATCAGCATGGTCGCGGCCAGCCGCAGCCGCTCGTCGCCGGTGTTCCCCCCGGGCAGGCAGCCCGGCGCGGTCCAGTCGGCCACCATCGCCGCCGTGGCCGGCAGGACCCCACGCTGGCGGGTGAAGGCGCCGATCCCGGCCAGCAGGGGGTCCTGCTGCCGCAAGCCGGGCGGCAGGCTGGCATACAGCACCCCTTCGCGCAGGCCCCAGGCCGAAAAGATCAGCCGCGCCGGCTGCAGGGCCTCGATCAGGGCGAGCAGCAGGGCCGCCGCGTCGGGCAGGCTGGCCAGACGGGCGCTGGAGATGCCCGGCACCTCGTCCAGCGACCCGGCCTTGCGCCGCGCGAGCACGCGGGCCGCCTCCATCGCGGCCTCCGGGGCCAGGGCAAAGCCATGCGGATCGTCAAGCGCGGCCTGGTCCTTGGCCAGCACGTAGCGGGCGAAGGCGCGGAACGATCCGCCGACCAGATAGAGCGTCTGTCCCGGATCGGCGGCCCAGCCGGCACGATCGAGGCTGGCGGCGATGTGGCGGCGGAACGCCTGCAGCCCCTCGCTGCGCAGCGCCGGCAGCCGCAGCGTGCCGAGCGGCATGCTGACGCCATGGCTCGAGGCCTGGTCGATCACGTCCACCAGCTCGAGACTGCCTCCGCCCAGATCGGCGACCACGCCCTGTGCGCCGGGGAAGGCGCCGATCACCCCCATCGCGCTGGTTTCGGCCTCTTCCTCGCCCGACAGCAGGCGCGGGGCGAAACCCAGGTCCGTGACCGCCGCCAGGAACGCGCGCCCGTTGGCGGCATCGCGCACCGCCGCGGTGGCAACCACGTCCACCTGGGGCACTCCGCGCAGATCGAGCAGCAGGCGATAGCGCGACAGCGCCGCCAGCGCTGCCTGCTGGGCCTTGTCCGACAGCACGCCACGTTCGGCCACGGCCTTGCCGAGCCGGGCGGTGACCTTCTCGTTGTGGAGCACGACGGGTGCCCGTGGCGGCCCGCCATAGATCACCAGGCGGACAGTGTTCGATCCGATATCGATGATGGCGCGGGCCGGGGCCAGCACGTCGGTCGCGCCGTGGTCCTGCATTGCCGCTTCTACCCTCTGCCCCTACCCTCTGGCGCGCCTAGCGCCCACCTCCGCGCCGCAGCGCCAGCTTGGGCACCTTGCGCCCACTGGCCAAAGCAGCCCCACGCCCGGAAAGCGAGGGGTTGGTCATGAAATACCTGTGGAGGTTGAACGGTTTCGGACCAGGGTCGAGCCGGCGGTAGCTGCCGTCCGGGGCCAGCACCCAGCTTTGCTCGGTGTCGAGCAGGTTCGCCAGCATGACCTGGTCAAGCACCTGATCATGCACGGTCTTGTTGCGGATCGGGACGAGCAGCTCGACCCGGCGATCCAGGTTGCGGCTCATCCCGTCGGCCGAGGAGATATAGACCTTGCCCTTGGCATTGGGCAGCGGCGCGCCATTGCCGAAGGCCCAGATGCGGCTGTGTTCCAGGAACCGGCCGAGGATCGACTTCACCGTGATCCGTTCGGACAGGCCGGGCATGCCGGGGCGCAGGCAGCAGATGCCGCGCACCACCAGGCTGATGTCGACCCCGGCCTGGCTGGCGGCATAGAGCCGGTCGATCAGGGCCTCGTCGGTGAGCGAGTTGAGCTTGGCCCAGATCATCGCCGGCTTGCCCGCCCGGGCACTGGCGATCTCGGCATCGATCAGCTCGTAGAGCTTCTTGCGCAGGGTCAGCGGCGAGATCGCCAGCAGTTCGGTGGACTTCGGCTCGACATAGCCGGTGATGAAGTTGAAGAGCTGCCCCACGTCGCGCCCGGCCTTGGGATCGGCGGTGAAGAAGCTGAGGTCGGTGTAGATCCGCGCCGTGACCGGGTGATAGTTGCCCGTGCCGAAGTGGCAGTAGGTGCGATAGCCCTCGCCCTCGCGGCGGACCACCATCGACACCTTGGCGTGAGTCTTCCAGTCGACGAAGCCATAGATCACCTGGACCCCGGCCCGTTCGAGCTGGCTGGCCCAGAGGAGGTTCTGCTCCTCGTCGAAGCGCGCCTTGAGCTCGACCACCGCGGTCACCGACTTGCCCGCCTCGGCTGCGGCGATCAGCGCGGCGATCACCGCCGATTGCTTACCCGCGCGGTAGAGCGTCTGCTTGATCGCCACCACCTCCGGGTCCGCCGCCGCCTGGCGCAGGAAATCGACCACCACCTCGAAGCTTTCGTAAGGGTGGTGGATGACGATGTCCTTCTCGCGGATGGCGGCGAAACAGTCGCCATCATGCTCGAGGATCCGTTCCGGATAGCGCGGGGAATAGGGCTCGAACTTGAGGTCCGGGCGCGGCTCCTCGATGATCGCGGCCAGACCGGCGAAATCGATCGTCCCGCTCATCCGCAGGATCAGGGCAGTCTCCAGCCCCAATTGCCGACGCAGCAACGCCTCGGCATCGGGATCGAAGCTGTCCTCGACCTGCAGCAGGATCACCCGCCCGCGCCGCCGCCGCTGGATGGCCGTGCGGAAATAGCGGACCAGATCCTCGGCATCCTCCTCGATCTCGATGTCGCTGTCGCGCAGCACGCGGAAGGCGCCGTTGCCGTGGACACGGAAGCCGGGGAACAGCACGGCGGCATGGCGGCGGATCAGCTCGACGATCGAGACCCAGACCGATTCCCCGCCGGCGATCTCCGCCGGCAGCCGGACAAAGCGCGGCAAGGCCGGCGGGATCAGCACCATCTCGGTCATCGGCGCGCTGTCGGCGATCCGCGTGAGCGAGAACATGATGCCCATGCCCTGGTTGGCGATGAACGGGAACGGATGGGCCGGATCGATCGCCTGCGGGGTGATGATCGGCAGGATGTGCTCGGAAAAGTAGCCGGCGATCCACTGGGCCTCGGCCTTGCCCAGTTCCTCGTCCTCGGCCACCACCCGGATGCCCTGGGCGGCGAGCAGGATGGACAGCTCTTCCAGACTGGCCTGCTGGGCGGCGACCAGATCGGTCACGGCGGCACGGATCGCCGCCAGTTGCAGGGCTGGGGTGCGCCCGTCGATCGAGGTCTCCTCGATCCCGCGCTGGGCCTGGCCCGCCAGCCCGGCGATCCGGACCATGACGAACTCGTCGAGGTTGCTGCCCGAAATCGACAGGAAGCGGAGCCGTTCGAGCAGCGGGTAATGGCTGTTCTGCGCTTCGGCCAGGACGCGGCGGTTGAATTCCAGCCAGCTCAGTTCGCGATTGAAGTACAGCTCGGTCGGAACGGCCCCGGGCGCGACAAAGGGCTTCTGCCTTGCGCTGCCCTTGGCGGCGCGCAGTGCAGCCTCGCGCTGTTCCATCCGCTCTCGTCCGCCCTTCATCTCGCCACAGTGACCTTCAGCTTGGGGACCACATGTTACAGTCCCGTTACGCCATGGGAAGAGGCCGCCCGCGACCTGGCGGCAGCAGGGCCTGACCCGTTCGGGCCAATCAGGAAATCGCATGGCCCCTGCGCGAATTCTCAAGCCGCGGCGGGGCGGCTTGCGATGCCGCGGCATCTCGCGCATGGGCACGGGGCTGCGCCGCTGCCGCGGCCAGCGAGGGGAGTGCCAGCGCACCATGCCAGAATTCGTCCTGACCCTGTCCTGCACCGATCGCCCGGGGCTGGTGGCCGCGGTCACCGGCCGGCTCTTCCAGATCGGCGGCAATATCCGCGAGGCGCAGCAGTACAACGCGATCGACACCGGGCGCTTCTTCATGCGGATCAAGTTCGCCTGCCCGGGCCAGACTGTCACGGCGATCCGCGCCGGCCTGGCCGAAGTGGCGGACCGGCTCGACATGACCTGGCAGGTGCGCGCCACCGACGAGCGGCGCAAGGTGCTGCTGATGGTCAGCAAGTTCGACCATTGCCTGAGCGACCTGCTCTATCGCGACGCGATCGGCGAACTGCCGATGGACGTGGTCGGCATCGCCAGCAATCACCCGCAGGACGCGCTGGGGGTGCCCTACATCGGATCGGTGCCGTTCCATTACCTGCCGATCACCCGTGACACCAAGCCGCAGCAGGAGGCGCAGATCAAGGCGCTGGTCGACGCGACGGGAGCCGAACTGATCGTGCTGGCGCGCTACATGCAGATCCTGTCGGACGATCTGGCGTCATTCCTGTCGGGCCGCTGCATCAACATCCACCATTCGTTCCTGCCCGGTTTCAAGGGGGCCAAGCCCTATCACCAGGCCCACGCCCGCGGGGTCAAGATGATCGGCGCCACGGCGCACTACGTGACCGCCGATCTGGATGAGGGGCCGATCATCCACCAGGACGTCGAGGCGATCAGCCACGCCGATTCCCCGGAAGACCTGGTGCGCAAGGGCCGCGACATCGAACGGCGCGTCCTGGCCGAGGCGGTCCAGCTCCACCTCGAGGACCGGGTCTTCCTGGACGGACACAAGACCGTGGTGTTCCGCCACTGATCCTACCGGCCAGCCCGCTGGCGGCCCGATCCGTCCGGCCGCCCTGCCCCTTGCCTCAGGCAAACTCCTCAGTGTCGATCGTGGCCTGCAGCGCCGCGTTGTAGCGCGGGCCCGCCACGCTGTCGGGCGTGAACAGTGCGTCGATCCGCGCCACCACCTCGGCCGACGGGCGCCAGTCGGCCCGGGCGATGTTCTCGGCCAGGTGATCGAGCGAGCGGGTGCCCGGCAAGGCGATGACATGATCGCCGCGCGACAGGACCCAGCCGATCGCCAGTTGGGCGGGTGTCACCCCGCAGTCGGCCGCGAGCCCGTCGAAGGCATCGACCAGCGCCAGGTTGCGGGTCCAGTTCTCGCCCTGGAAGCGGGGCAAGGCGGTGCGCAGATCCCCCTCGGGCAGGTCCGCGAGATCGCGCAGCACCCCGCCCAGCGCACCGCGCCCCACCGGCGAGAAGGCGACCAGCGCCACGCCCAGCTCGCGGGTGGCATCCAGGAGGGCGATCTCGACATTGCGCGAGAACGGCGAGTATTCGCTCTGCATCGCCGCGATCGGGTGGACCGCATGGGCCCGGCGCAGGGTCTCCGCGCTCATCTCCGACAGGCCGATCCCGCCGATCTTCCCCTCGGCCACCAGGTCGGCCATGGCGCCGACCGAATCCTCGATCGGGGTCGAGAAGTCGCGGCGGTGCATGTAGTAGAGGTCGATGTGATCGGTCTTCAGCGCCCGCAGGCTGATTTCGCACTCAGCCCGGATCGTTTCGGGCCGGCAATCGATCCACCGCTTCCCGTCGCCGTTGAAGATGCCCATCTTCGACGCGACGGTAAACTCGTGGCGGCGATGGCTCAGCCGCTCGCCGATCAGTTCCTCGCTGCGCCCCAGGCCATAGAGCCGGGCCGTGTCGAAGTGATCGTAGCCCAGGTCCAGCGCGCGCTCGAACACCCGCCCGGCCTCGTCCCAGGGCAGGGCCGGGCCATAGACGGTGAACACATTCATGCACCCCATCGCCACGGGGTTGATCGCCTTGCCACAGAGCGTGCGCTTGATCGTCATCGGTCTCGCCAGAGGTCCCTGATGGCGCCACTCGGACCATCCGTGCGGCGCGGAAGGCCCTGCCGTTACACCATTCGCGCGACAGCGCAACGCCCGGCACAGGGCGGCACGGGGAGAGCCGACACCGCCGCGCGGCACCATGCCGATTGCCAGACATCGCAACTTTATTACTTCAATATCGATGTTTATTACTCTTATCTTCCAAATATTTATTGCAATTCCGGGTCTTGCAGGGGCGCGTAGCTTGAGTCATGGGACGGGCCGTGACGAACCAGATCATTGCCGCTCTGCCCGATGATTGCCGCGCCGTCCTGGCCCCGCGGCTGATGACCAGGCCGATCCGGGCCGGCGAAGTGCTTTACGTCGCCGGATCACCGGCGCGGAGCCTGATCTTTCCGCACGATGGCATGATCTCGCTCCAGACGCGGTTGCGCGACGGACGCATGATCGAACAGATCCAGGTCTGCCGCGATTCGATGGCGGGCGGCGAGGCGCTGCTGGGCGTGGATCGCGCCCAGGCGCATGCCGTGGTCGTCCTGTCGGGCGAGGCCAGTTGGCTGCCGGTCGCCGATCTGATCGAGGCCCGGCCGCACTTCCCCTCGCTCGACCGCGCGATCCTGTCCCACGTGAGCCGCACGCTGGCCTACACCGCCCAGGCGGTGGTCTGCGCCAGTGTCCATACCGCCAGCCAGCGCATCGCCCGCTGGCTGCTGCGCGCCGACGACATGACCCTGACGGATTCGTTCCAGATCATGCAGCGCAGCCTGGCCGAGCTGCTCGGGCTGCGCCTCGCCACCGTCAGCGAGGCCTGCAGCCGGCTGATGCGCGCCGGCGCGATCCGCTATTCGCGCGGAACCGTGACGATCATCGATCGCCCGCTGCTCGTCGCGCACGCCTGCGAATGCTACGAGGCCAGCCTCGGCGTGACCTGCTGAACCATCGGACCGACCCGTCCTGCGATCGTTTACATCGCGCCGGTTCATGCTAGGTCCGGGGCATGGAGAGCCCTACCCGCACCCCCGGCATGGAGGTCGTGTTTCTGGCGACGGACGTGGCCCGGCTGTTCCGCAAGCGCTTCGACACGGCCGCCCGCGCCTACGGCGTGACCGGTCCGCAATGGCGCGTGCTGGGCAACCTCAAGCGGCGCCCGGGCGCCACCCAGGCGACCCTGGCTGCCGATCTGGACGTTGAGGCGATCACCACCGGCCGGATGATCGACCGCCTGCAGAAGGCGGGCCTGGTCGAACGCCGGCCCGATCCGGCCGACCGGCGAGCCTGGCTGCTGTACCTCACCCCCGCCGGCGACGAACTGCTGCAACGCCTGCGCGGCACTGTCGACGAGGTGATGGGCGAAGTGCTGGGCGGATTCGCCGAGGGCGACGTGGACCAGTTGATCGGCTTGCTGACCCGGCTGCACGGAAACATGACGACAGAGGACTGAAGCCGTCGCAACATCAGTCTGGTCCGGTCAGGCCGGATGAACAACCTCCTGAAAGCTCACATCTACGCCCGCTGGTCGCCCCCCCGCTCCCGCCGAAAGCCGTTCAGGCCATGCCACCACTGCAGCGCGATCACCGCGCCCTTGGCCGGTTGCAGCAAACCCAGCATCAGCACTGCGGCCAGCGGCAGGATGATCGCCGCGAGCAGGCCCGGGCCCAGGTCCCATTCGGCCACGAGGGCAATGATCACCGGTGCCAGCAGATGGCCCGTCAGCAGGATCGAGATATAGGCCGGGAAATCGTCCGCGGTTTGCGGCGTCCAGTCCACGGCGCAGCGCGGACAGGCGTCATGCGGGCGCAGCCAGCGCCGAAACAGCCGCGCCTCCCCGCAGCGCGGACACCGGGCCATGAGCCCGCGCCCCATCGCCTGGCGCGCCGACCGGGGCAGCCTGGGGCATTCGGGCAAGGCAGGCGCGGGCGATGGCACCCTTCCCGCCTAGAGCCTGCCGCCGCCCCGGGCAAGCCGCCGGGCCGGGCGCGGCGAAGCGCCCGAATTGGCCGATCAGTCGGGGAAACTGCGGAACGGCTTGCCGCAAAGCCTTCGCCGTTCTCGTACAGCACAGTTAAGTCTATGCACGAAAACGGTAATTCTACGAATGACGGGGCTTGTCCGCTTGTCCTGCATCGCGGCGACCTGCGCCTGCGGCATGGGATTCCTGATCACGACGGCGATTCGGCTGGTCCTGAACTGACCGGTTCGCCCCTTGCGCAGCCGGAACGGCCGGTCATCCCGGGCGGGTGGGCGTGAGGCTGCGCCTGAGCCGCACTGCCGCCTCGTTCAGTTTGGCGCGATCGTTGCCGATGCGGCGGATCAGGTCCATCGCCTGGGCCGTGGACAGACCGTGCTTGCGCGCGAAGTAGCGCAATTCGTACCCCTGATCGCCAACGCCCCGGTTCCGCTCACGGGATGTGTGTCTGGTGGTGTCGTCGGTCATCCCGGTCCCTGACAGCTTCGATTGCCCCGGGACCTGGCCCGGACTGCGCGGCAAGGTCCGGACAGCGATCCGGCCATTGTCACCCGAACGCCGCGCCGCTGGCCCGGTTCCCGTACCCCGTCCATGCCTCTATGGCCCCGCCACGGCCCTTGCCGCTGCTGCGGTTCTCTGCTTTGGGTCGGACGCGACAGGGGCAGGAAGGCAATGACCAGCGGGCGGGCGCAAACAGGGCAGATCGAGGCCGAAGACACCGCCGCAACCACCCTGCGGCGAGCGGTTTTCGTGACGCTCGGCGCCCTGATGCTGTGCGGGGGGCTGGCCCTGCTGATCGTGCCGACCCGCTACTATCCGGACAGCCTGGTCTTCCTGACCCTGTTCAGTGCCAGGCACCAGGATCTCCCCGTCGCCGCTTGCGTGGCCCTGATCCTGGCCCTGCTCGGCATGCGTCCGACCCTCGCCGCAGCCGATGACGCCGGGGGCCGCAGTGGCCTCTGGTCCCGCGCGGCGCGGCATCTTCCGGCCGCGGTGCTGGTTGGGGCCGGGCTGCTGGCGGCGCTCGCCTGGGCGATCCGCATCGGCGTGCTGTTCGACCATGACTTCACCCGGGACGAGCACATGGCCGTGTTCGATTCCCGGATCTTTGCCGCCGGGCGGCTGTTCTGGCCTTTCCCCCCGGCGCTCGCCCCGCTCTACAGCGCGCTGAACGACCTGTTCCTGTTCCCGATCGGCAATCACGAAGGCCTGGTCTCGGGCTATCTGCCGATCAACGCGGCCATCCGCGCGGCGCTGGGCAAGATCATGCCGCTGTCGCTGGTGTCCCCGCTGCAGGCGGGGTTGGCCGGCGTGGTGCTGTGGCGCATCGCGGCGCGGCTGTGGCCGGACGATCGGGGCACCCAGGCGGTGGTCCTGATCGGCTATGCCGCGTCCTCGCAGGTCATCCTGATGGGCACGGCGGCCTTCGCCATGACCACGCACCTGCTGCTCAACCTGGTGTGGCTGGCGCTGTTTCTGCGCGGCACCCGGGCCGGGCACGCCGGGGCGCTGATCACCGGCTTTCTCGCCACCGGGATCCACCAGCCGGTGTTCCACCCCCTGTTCGTCCTGCCCTTTCTCGACCTGCTGCGGCGGCAACGGCGCTGGACGGTGCTGGGGGCCTATGTCGCTGGCTATCTGGTGATCGGACTGGCCTGGGCGGCCTGGCCGAACTGGCTGGCCAGTTACGGGATCGGCCAGCCGCCGGAAGGCCCCAGCGACCAGTTCGGCTTTCTCGGCCGATTGGCCGGGCTGCTGACCCCGCCCAACTTCGCGGCCATCTGCCTGATGGCCGGGAACCTGCTGCGGTTCATCGCCTGGCAGCATGTGCTGATCGTTCCGCTCGCGATCGTCGGCACCTGGCGGTGCGCGCCGCGCGACGACCTGGCGCGCGCGCTGGCTCTGGGCATTCTCGTCACCTTCGTCGCCATGCTGATCCTGCTGCCGCCGCAAGGGCATGGCTGGGGCTATCGCTATCTCCACGGACTGATCGGCAACCTGTGCCTGCTCGCCGGGTTCGGCTGGGCCTGGTTGCGTCACCATGGGGGCACGCCGCGCCGTGCGCTGCACCTCACCACGGCGGTCTCGCTGCTGATCCTGCTGCCGGTCCACGCGCTGATGGTGCGCGGGATGATCGCGCCTTATGCCCGCGCCACCCAGGCTTTCGCCCGGCTCGATGCCGATTACGTCGTGGTGGATAGCGAGACCCTGCCGTTCGGCACCAATTTCGTCCTCAACCGCCCCGACCTGAGCAACCGGCCGCGGGTGCTGCTGGGCAACCTGGTCTTCCCCTGGGACCTGGCGCGGCTGTGTCCCGGCCGGACCATCGCCTTTGCCGACGCGCCGGCCTTCGCCGAAACCTACGTGTACTACGAGGACCGCGTCCCGACCCGCCCGTCGCGGATCCAGCAGTGGCAGAAGCGGGCCGTGCTCCGCGCCGGCTGCCGCGCCATCGTCGCCCCGATCCGCTGAACTCCGCCCCCACTCCCGCCCGGAACCCGGCAAAC
This sequence comes from Novosphingobium aerophilum, assembly GCF_014230305.1. Lineage (GTDB taxonomy): Bacteria > Pseudomonadota > Alphaproteobacteria > Sphingomonadales > Sphingomonadaceae > Novosphingobium > Novosphingobium aerophilum. The sequence continues at coordinate 13,810 of NZ_JACLAU010000042.1, read as the reverse complement.
CCGCAAAAACAGTCCGGAAACGGATTGCACGATCCGCCCCAAGCCTGTAGAGCCCCCGCGTTCGCCCGCACCTCCCCGGGCCACGCCGCTTTAGCTCAGTTGGTAGAGCACATCATTCGTAATGATGGGGTCACGTGTTCGAGTCACGTAAGCGGCACCACCCACTTTAAGGTGCTTCCACTAGGAAAATCATTTAGATACGGCTCTAGGGCTCTAGAGTGAGGAGCTGGGTCGGATCCTATTTGTGGCGCTTTGAGCAAGGAACTGCCCTCAGCCCACGCATCACCCACACTGTCGGCGAAGCCATGTACAGATCTTTGTTAAGAATCATGCAGATGAAAGCTCTTTCGGCAAAAGGGTGCTAGTTGGGCTGGCCGAAGCTCTTCCCACTTACCCAGCCGGACAAAAATGGGGGGCAACTGGGTCCGCCTTGGGCCCGAAACTGACGTTGAGGTCAGAAGCCGTCATCAGACTGCCATCAGAGCCTCGTAATCTTGACCTTGCTTCAACCAGTTCCCGAAAGCCTGTGCAAAAGGATCTCCAAGTTGGCGGACGGCGATATCGATCCAGTTGCGGTACTCGTCAGCAGGTAGACAGGCTCCAGCCACCAACAGTGCAGGTTTGATCCATTCTCCGACCTGACCAAGACGCCCGCGCTGTTCGCGAAAAAACGCTCGATCGTTCAGCCGAGCCCTGATGAAGATGAGTTGGCGCTCCTCCAATGCCGAAGGCCGCCCAATCGTGTTGACTATCAATTTGCGATCTGAAGGTAGCGTTCCATTCGCGTACAGATTCAGGAGCCAGAGCCTTGCATAAGACAGCTCGCTAATTGGTGGTTTTTGGAGCAGGTCCCAAACTGCCGCCTCCACTTCGACCGGCTCTGCCAGGCCAGCCTCAATAGACGCACGTATCGCTCGGCAGAAATCGCGTGGTAGATGGTAGGCTAAGTCTCTATGATCCTTGAGAAGCCTCGCTGCGTCAGCTGCTGGGACGCTCCGAAGAACCTTCAGGATTGCTTTTCTGCTCGAAAAGTCCGAGTTGTTTTTCTTAAGTTCATCTAGCCGGTCAAGAAGGTCTGAGCCAGTCAGGAAAGGATTGTCTGGCCCGGACTCATCCTCATCGTCTATTTCTTCATCACCATATGTAGTGCTCAAATGCTGATGAAACGCCCTCATCTCCGCAGTTGTAAAGACATCCTGCAGCTTCTGCTGAACGGACTTATGTAATGATCTAGTATCTACAATGCGAGTCTTTGCTACATTAAGCGATAGCCCTTCAGTAACCATTAAGTGCTCTGCCAGCCTGCAAAGCACAGAGTGAGTATTATTTCGATCATTCGCTATTATTCGATAATCGTCGACATACCGGGAGGCTTGGAGACCCATATCAAGGAGCAAACGGTCTGTGTCGCAAAGAAGCCCTTCGGCGAGAAGGCGCGAGGCAGAAGAACCAACCGGAAGTCCAAATGACTGCTTTGATCGACAGACCTGTATAACCTTCTTTATTGCACCGTTGCTACCCCTAGATGCATTGACATCATTTAATATATTCTCAATTCTATGAAAGTATATTCTTTGGTAAAAATCTGATATATCGGTTTCTAATACTGGCTTCGCGTCGTCAAATACGTCATCATCTCCAAAAGACGCTAGATAAGCCAGCCAATCATGAAATCCTCTGTTTGATTCAAATAATCTCGCCTCGCCATTGGCATCGTACTTGTAGGAAAATGGCACATCCTGAGAGGTGCGATCTCTTAAATCCTGGATCCCGTCTGCACATTCTATCACTGAGGCGGTATAGATCAAAATATCAGTGGCAGTAAGCTGATGACCGATTCGAAAACCCAGATTTGCTTTTGGAGTCAATACCTCCACGGAACTAACTGGATTGTATTGCCCCAAGGTCAGCTTGCTAACTAGATCAGCAACGCTCTCAGAGTTTTCCTTGAAGAACGCCATTTCGGGTAGGCGTGGAAACAGGTCCGTGTCCCCGACTGCGTCTAAGTGCTTAATGGCGCGAAGGACGTTTTGCTTTTCCAACATTCGCTCGATCCTAGCACATAGATTTGGTTTTGAGTGGTCTAGTCACCGCTGCGGATCGCTCCGCAACGCCTCATAAAGTTGCCCCGGTCCCAACAGGATTTCCTTCAGTCCATCACGAACCTTCTGGCTGTTGAGCGCCTGACTGCTCATCGTCTCGTGCGCCGCCAGTGCGTCCATGATCGCATTCAAGATTTCGTTCGCCAGCGTCGGTGAAGCGGCAAACTGGGCCTTGGTATTGTTCTGGGCTTGAACGCGCAGGGCTTCCGATTCCAGCAGCTTACCCTTGATCACGTTGTTAACGTAGATGAGCTGATCGTCGTCAGTCAGTTCCCCGTCGAACAGGTCGTTCACCTTCGCGATGATCTCGGCCAACAAGGCCTTTTCCTTGTCCTGGACGCTGCCAGAGCCAACACCCGTGATGGGCGGCAACAACACGGGATCACCGCCGATCGAGAGGTTGCGCTTGCCCTCATCCTTCAGCTTGTGATGGGTCAGCTTCAGCCCTGACGTATCCACGCCTTCGCGTTCGCGGCCGAACTGCAGCAACGGGATCAGGCGCTTGTAGAACAGGAAGCGCTTCTCGATTTCCGTGCTGCCGTAGTCGAGGATTTGCGACAGGAAGGTGTAGAGGCTCAGGAACCCGCCCATGTCGCCTTTGAACAGCAGCAGGGCGTCCATCTCATCCTTGGCTTCGCCCTTGGCCTTTTGATCCTGCGCTGCCTTGAAGCGCTCCTGCGCCTCCTTGAACTGGTAGAGCAAACGCTGGGCCACGGGTTCGAGAGCGGCGATCAGCTGCCCTTGCGTGGCGGCTGGATCGAGTTCCACCGCCACCAGCCGGTCCACCTCGTACTGATCGTAATGTCCAGCCGCATCCAGCTTGGCGCGCAGGTCGAAGATCAGGTTGGGGTCGGTGGCGGCCTCGATTTCGGCCGTCTCGTAGTACTGGCGGAAGGCCTGCAACACCTCTTCCGAGCTGTTCACGAAATCCAGAATGTAGGTTGTTTCCTTGCCCGGGTAGGACCGGTTCAGGCGAGATAGCGTCTGCACCGCCTGGATACCGGCCAGCCGCCGATCCACGTACATCCCGCAGAGCAGCGGCTGGTCGAAGCCGGTCTGGAACTTGTTGGCGACCAGCAGGATCTTGGCGTCTTCGTCGGTGAAGGCATCGCGGATGTCCCGCCCCTTCAGGCCAGGATTGAGTTTCGCGCTAGTTTCCGAAAGGGCTTTCGGCAAAACCGTCACCATTGCCCAGTCGCTGCGCCTCCCAGTCCTTGTAAGTCATGCCTGTCTCGACGTGCTTCCAACCGACGGCACCGTTCGCCGAAGTCCCGCTGGCAACAGACGCTGCGGCGCTGGGGCTGTTGAACACATAGCTGGATGCGAAGCGAAGCTGCCCTGCAGTGTCTGGCGCGATCACACCTGCCCGCACTAGCTCATTGTAGAGGCCCGTGTAGGAACCAAGATTTTGGGCTGGACGAGCGTTTGAGCCGGCGAGAACAACGAATTCGCCCCGCTCATTTAGAACCGCGTCGGCAGAAAAGTTTTTGCGTGGCAGTTCTAGCCGGAAGCGGACATCGCCTGATGCTGTTTCAGGTCCGGGCAGCGGCTGCCGAGGCTGTTTCGATTCTTTGGGAGCTGAGGCTTTGTGGTCGCTGCTGCGAGCGCGCTGGATAAACATATCGACGCGGACGGCCGGGAGCACGACGAACAGATTTTCTAGGAAGGCTTCCATCTTAGCGACATCTGCTTCGCTCAAGGAGGGCGGGTTAGGCGCCGTGCCATTCTCAAGTGGAGTTCGGCCGATAGATTTTGCTTCTGCAATCAGCCGTGCTTCAAGGTAGCGGACGTGGGCCTTGTTGAGCTTGTTGGCAGTTGCCGTTACCAGGACAGCGCTGGACCACCAGTCCTTCTTCACGTCATGGCTGCGGATGCGTGCCGAGATATCCTCGCCCTCGCCGATGTACGCCAGCGGCGCGCCATCGAGTTCGCCCAGTAACAGGTAGATGCCTGCATAACTGGCTTCGGGCCGCGCAAGTGCGGTGGCAATCTGGGTGCGAGGCGCCATCAGTACATGGCCTGTCCAGTTGAACAGTTCAGCCGTCAGCATCCCGTCGGGACGCCCGTCGATATAGTAGAGCTCCAGCGAGCGACCCAAGGCTCTGGTCATGCTGCCTCCATTTCACTGGTGACAGCCAGCCCGCGTACATCAATCTTGCCGGTGACTGCTGCGGAAATCAGCGCGGCGCGGCGTTCTTGGAGTACCAATTTAGCCTCTGAAGCAGTCTCCAGTAGTCCGCCAACTTTGCCAAATGGTCCATCGACCCAGTCACAAATTCTCTGCTGCTCATCGAGTGGCGGAAGGGGGATGCGGAACCGGCGCAGCATGTCGAGCGTGATCTCTTTGAACGTCGACCCTTTTGAGATCCGGTCAAATTCAGCCGATGCTCCAGTGCTTCCGAGCACAAGCTGGACAAACCTAGCCAACACCTTCTCACCTGGACTAAATTTGGCGGTGCCTTGGGTTAGGTTAGCGCCAGCCAACTCAGCGGGAACGATAAGCGGCTTCCCGATCGTCGCGCGGATGGCGATTACCAAATCACCAGATGCTACCTTTGATCGAGCGTATGCAGCGTCAATTTCAGCGCTGGTCCGCAAATAACCGTCGAGAGGCAATTCCTCTCCGCTCATGTCCGAGGTTCTTATGTAGGGCACACCATCTGGAATGTCCGGGCCAGCCTGAACAATCCCATAGGTGATGGACGTTTGTGGGTCTGCTAGACGCTTGAGCGGCTCGATTTGCCAATGTGCAGGGATTTGGCCTAGCCATTCGATGCCGCTGTCTCTCATGGGAGCGTTAGGGTTGAGGCCCTTGGTGACGGCGTGGGAGATGACCGCCTGCCGCTTTTCCTTCAGCAGCGCGATCAGCCTCTCCTGCTCTGCCATGAGCGCATCGATCTTTGCGGTTTCCCGGTCGAGGAAGGTGGCGATGGCGGTTTGTTCATCGGGTGGCGGGAAACTGATTTGGAATGCCCCAAGCTCATCCGCCGACAATTCCAAGAATGTAGAACCACGCCCCCGGACGTTCAGTTCGGCTGAGCAGATCGACAACAGGTAAGCTAAGAATGTCGAGTTCACCTCGTTTGATACCAGTGCCTTACATCCCTGATTAGTGCAAAGCTCGACCGCCGCGATTCCGAGTGAGCCGATTGGCGCGCGAGTTGACAATATGACGCTGCCTGATGGCACCAAAGATGTCCCGCACGATGCAAGTCCATCAGTAGTGATGCTGCGGAGTGCATCGCGAATGAAAAGGTCAGGCAGCCGGCTCAGGTCGGCCGGGGTAATCCAAGGGATATCTCCGTCCCAATAGTCGTCAACATCGGACTTGGGAGTTGATCCGCCAACGATTTTCAATCGACGCTTGAGTGCTGTCACGGTCCAATGGCTTGGCACCACATCAAGCCAAGTAACCCCGCTGTCCTTGTAATCCGGATAAGCAGGAAAGCTCACGCCGCCAACTCCGTCAGCATGGCTTGAATCCGGGCAGTCACTTCACGCAAATCCGCATCAATCTCCGCCAGCGGCCGAGGCGGCTCGAACACATAGAAATGTCGGTTGAACGGGATTTCGTAGCCGATCTTGGTCTTCTCGTGATCGATCCAGGCATCGGGCGCATGGGGCTTCACCTCGCGCGCGAAATAGGCTTCCAGATCCTCTGCCAGCGGCACGTTCTCAGTATCGCGCAGACTGCTGTCCGGCTGGGGCTGGCCCTTGGCCTTGCCGCGCTGGCCCAACACCAGGTTGCCCTGCTCATCGCGCAACGGGCGCTCCACCGTGATCGTACGGTAGCCGAAGCTCTTGTTATCAAAGATGCGCGATAGCGGGGCCAGCTTCACCTTGCCGCCGTCCGGTGCGGCTGGTGGCTGCTCCCCGGCAACAACGATTTCACGCGCCACTTCCTTGCCCTCGGCATCCAGCACCGTGGCGAGTTCCGCTTCCACGAAAGCCCCGAACAGGCGGGTGACGTCGGCAATGTGCCGGTCGCCCATTTCCTTGCGCTTGGAGCCGAGGGACTTGCGCATCTTCTGCCAGAACGAGCTGGCATCGATCAGCTGGACCTTGCCAGCGCGGGCAGCCGGCTTCTTGTTGGACAGCACCCAGACATAGGTGGCGATGCCGGTGTTGTAGAACATATCGGTCGGCAGCGCGATGATCGCCTCGACCAGATCGCTTTCCAGCACATGGCGACGGATTTCGCTTTCGCCGCTGCCCGCCCCGCCGGTGAACAGCGGGGAGCCGTTCAGCACGATGCCAAACCGACAGCCGCCTTCCGTCCAGGGGCGCATCTTGGACAGCAGATGCATCAGGAACAGCAGCGAACCATCGGACACGCGGGGAAGCCCCGGACCGAACCGCCCGGCATGGCCCAGCCGGGTGTGCTCGTCCTGAACCTCTTTTTGGACCTTCTTCCATTCCACGCCGAACGGTGGGTTGGAGAGCATGTAATCGAACGTTTGCCCGTGGTGGCCGTCGTCTGACAGGGTGTTGCCCTGGATGATCCGGGCAATGTCCTGCCCCTTGATCAGCATGTCGGCCTTGCAGATGGCATAGGATTCCGGGTTCAGTTCCTGCCCCGACATGGTGAGCTGGCCCTGCGGGTTGTGCTCGCGCAGATATTCCTCCGCGATCGACAGCATACCGCCGGTGCCCGCCGTGGGATCATAGATGCTGCGGACAACGCCGGGCTTCGACAGCACATCGTCATCTTCCACGAACAGTAGGTTCACCATCAGGCGGATCACCTCGCGCGGGGTGAAGTGTTCACCGGCCGTTTCGTTCGAGATTTCCGCGAACTTGCGGATCAGCTCCTCGAAGGCCAGGCCCATCTGGTTGTTGTCCACCTTGTCGGGGTGGCCTGCCAACGGGAGCAAGCACCCTCTCCAGCCGAGCCGATCATCCTCGACTGCGAGCTGAGCGGCACTAACTCCAGCCGTGATTACCTGCGTCCGGTGGCGAGCCTTCCGCCAAAGACCGTCTCCGAACGGATCACCCTTCGGATAACGAACGCGCCGCTGAAAATTGAACAGTTGCGCGATGACAAGAACGCCTTCCTCCCGCTTTGTGGGGACGGCCGAGCCTGCAAGGCAACGCAAACCCCTGCAGAGTATCGTTTCACTTCAAGCCTGAACCTGGACGACAAGGCCGCCGGCTACACCTCGGCCGAGCAAAGTCAGCTAACCTTGAGCCGCACCACGGGGACCATCGCAACGACGTGGACGATGACCCACAAATCCCAAGCATCCCAGCTGGTCATGACGCAGGAACGCGCTGGCACCTGTAAACCCGGAGCGAAGCCCATTCAAAAGTTCTGACATCACCCCCACACCACCCACTGAGGCCTCGGAGAAATCCGGGGCCTTTTTTTCGTTTGGAGAGCCCACATGCGCATTATTCGTTCGCTGTCCGACCTGGACAGCACAATCGACCCCGCCGTGGAACACCTAGTGCGCCAGCGGCTGGAAATGCTTGCCGAGTACGGCGACGATGAGCTGGCCGTTATCTTCATCCCTGAAGCCGGAGACAGCCTCGCCGACGTAGAGCAGGCAACCGGCCTCACCTTTGCCGATCCGGCGTGGGAATGGGTCCTGGACCACGGCACGCTGTATGAGGCTCCCCTGATCATCTCAGACGACGGCTTTGCCCATGTGCTGATCGTGACAGACACCCCCGGCTTCGATCCAGACATGCTCAGCCACCTTCGGGCACACGCCCAAGCTGCACACGATCCGGATTCCAGCCTCATCTAGCCCACCGGCTCCACCTCTCTTTCCCAAAATCCAACCGCGCCGAGGCCCTGCCGCTTCCGGCGCTTTCTTTTTGCCCTGAGGAGAACAAATCATGTACAACCTACCCGACCTTGACACCCAGTGCGCTGCGCTGCTCCAGCCGCTCGACCCGCTCCTCCGAGATCTGCTCGCCGGGCGTATCAATGATGCCGTCTCGCTCGACCTGGCTGACTGCACGCACTTTGTTGTTGTTCAGGCTGGCGATACCGAAGCCGACCTCATCGAAGCCTTGGGGTTCTCACCATTGGTGTCCCGTCTCGATGGCATCCCCCTGCTACCCGACTGGGACTGGATCGAGCACCACGAAGGCTGGATTGAGCTGGTCTACACCATGGGCACGGACTTCGCCTTCATCGTGTTCGTTGAAGACGCGGAAGGGGTCCTCCCTGAGTTGCTCGCCCTCTGCCGGGGATGTGCCGAGCTGTGAGAACGCTCGGCTTCCTGCTTGCTGTGTGTCTGGTGCTCGCGGCTCTGCGCTTTGCCATCGCGGCATTGCTGATCGCCGTGTGCGTCCTGCTGATCTGGGGCGCACTCTTCTATGCGCGGGAGACAATCGCCTTCCTCTGCGTAGCGGTGGCATGCGGCATGATGGAACACCATCCGTTGATCACCCTTGGCGCACTCGCCTTGGGAGGTCTGGTCACTCAAAAGGGATCATAAATTGGCCTAGAAAACCGCGAAATCACAGGGCTCCGGGCGCGTCGCGAGGCGCGTCCGTTACCACATTTGCAGTTCGGTTAGCCCAAAAATCCTCTTTAGAACTGAAGATTAGTCGATTGTAGGAGTAGTTGCTTGCAGACAATGCTGCTTGCGCCGCCTGCTCACCCATCCAGAACATTTTCAACGTGTGAAAACGGCAGAGCGTCTCTCGGGCGAGTTCGCAGAACTTGAGGCCGGAAGGCGTGATCCTAGGCGGTTTTGTATCAGCAAAAATTGGGGCTCCTAGCCATTCTTCCACGGCAGCAATCTGGCGGGTTACGCTCGATTGACTGATCTGGAGATACTCGGCCGCGCCTGAGTAGCTGTCAAAATAGTAGACGCAGATCGCGGCCAAGAACCACTCTAGCCGAGGACTCACGGGCTTAATGTCACTCATCTCAACAGACCCTCGAACCTGCGACATCGCCCACCAAACTGATTCGCGTCAGGCGGCCCCACGGCGCATCTCCGGCTGCGTCGGACCGCGCGAGCCCATACTTCCTTTAGCTGTAACTATGCAAAGAACGGATTATGTCGAGAGAAAACAGCCATTCTGAAGCCCAACTATTCGCTTCGAACATAATGCACGTAATCAATAAAATCTATTGTTTTAAATGGTTTAGATCATAAAATGACAGGGTCTTCAGAGTTGAAGGCAGCTTGATCAGCAAAGGAACCTGTCATGTATCTTGCCAGCTCAGAAATTCGGAACAGCAGCACCTTCAGCCTCGCTGAAATGGATGAGATTGCTTTCAACCTGCTCCGTTGGCGGCGCAAGCAAGCCGCCGCACTTTCCCAGAATCCATTGGCCTACCTTGGCTGCTTGCTTGGGCAGCTCAGTGAGGGACCGGACGCCTCGACGGCCCATCTGGCAGACCGTCTCGCCACCATAGTCCCGGGGTTGGAGCCGGACGACTATGTGGCCCTGGTGTCCGTGGATCAAACGCCTGCGTACCAGCACTGACCTAGCCTGCACTCAACGGCCGGAAGCGGCCGAGAACAGTCCAGACCTGCCAAGGCGGGCGTCTGAGCTCAACCAACAACTTGAACGGAGTACCCGGTAATGGACCTTCCATTCCCGAACGGAACCGCTGTGCCTGACGAACAGGCAGAGCTCACGGCACCACAGACCGAGACACCCGCGCCCGCACCCCGCGCCCTCGTCGACGTTTCGGCAATCGACATCGACTGGCCGAAAAAAGGAGGAAAAGGGGGAGAGGTGGTAACGCCCCAGTCCGCGACGCCTCCTTCACCCCCTTTGCCGGCGCCTGTCCGTGCGGAAGCTCAGGCATCAGCCGCGAGCTTTGTCGCTGATGGCGTGTTCACCCCGAAGCCCCAGACCAACCTCGTCATCGCGCGGCTGCGGGAACAGGGCTGGTATCGCGGGCTGATCGGGCCGGGCAAGCATGCGGTCGAATGTCCTTGGGCGCCCGATCATCAGGGGCAACCTGATCTCGTCGCGACCTACACCGAGCCCACGCTCAATTTGCCGTATGGGCACTTCGAGTGCGTCGGTGAACATGCCGCAGACGTCGGCGTCAGGGCTCTGCTCGATCGCCTGGACATCGAGCCGCAGCGTGCACGGGGCAAGCCGGTCGTGCGGCTGGAAGCCGGAGAGCAGAACCTGATCCTCGCTGCAGCCGAGCACGTCCTGTCGACCTGCGAGAACTTCTATCAGGCCAAAGGCAACATCGTGCGGCTGCGCGGTGCGGCTGGTGGTGACGTGGCGACCGAGCTGGCGAGCGAACAGGTTGTAGCGGTAGCTCTGTCGGGCGGCTCGGACTGGGAGAAGTATGACGGCCGGTCCAAGACCTGGGTGCGCTGCGATCCGCCGGCCCGCGTCTGCCAGATGCTGGTGCGAGCAAGCGGCTACGGCTCTTTGCCGGTGCTCAACGGCATCGCGCGGCAACCGTTCTTCCGAAAGGGCGACAATGTGCTGGTGACACAGCCGGGCTACGATCGCGCTTCGGGCATTTACGCGCACTTCAAGGCTGGCGACTACAGGCTGCCGGAACCTACCCGAGTGGCAGCGGAAGCCGCACTGGACCGGCTGTCAGCCCTCATCGGCGAGTTCCACTTTGCCGGAGAGCCGGACCGCTCTGCCCTTCTCTGTGCCCTGCTTACGGCAACCGTGCGTCCGAGCCTCGCGTTGGCGCCTGCTTTCAACATCACTGCCGCCTCGCCGGGAAGCGGGAAGAGCTATGCAACGCGGCTGGCCCTTGCCTTTGCTTCGACCAGTGATCCGCTGAACATGAGCTATCCGGCACGCTCCGAGGAGGCTTCCAAGGCCATGCTCGCCGCTCTTCTCCAGGCACCAGCCGCGATCGCCTTCGACGACATGCAGACCGACTGGCTCCCGCACGGGGTGATCAACCGGATGTTGACCTCGGAAACGATCTCGGAGCGCATTCTCGGTTCGAGCCGGGTGGTGATGGCGAGCACCAACTGTTTCATCATCGGTTCGGGCAACAACGTCGGACCCGTGCGCGACATGTGCCGCCGGGTGGTATCGATCCGTCTGGCTCCGCCTTCATCGTCACCGGCAACGCTCGTCTACAAGGGACGCCCGGTCGAGACGATGCTGGCCAACCGCGAGAGCTACATCGCTGACGCCCTGACGATCATCCGTGCTTGGCAGGCGGCTGGTGCTCCCAAGGCTGATGTGCCGCCGATTGGCAGCTTCGGCGAGTGGTCGGACCTGTGCCGGCAGCCGTTGCTGTGGATGGGTCTACCCGATCCGGCCTCCAGCCTGCTGGAGCAACTGCGCAACGATCCCGAAGCCGCCAGCCTTGCTGCCTTCATGGAAGCTTGGTCCTACGAGTTCGGTGAAAGGCCGGTGCAGGTGCGCAAGCTGGTGCAGACAATCGAGCTGCATCCCGATCAGGCTCTGGCCGAAGCGGTCTACGACCTGCCGGTGATGGACCGCAACAGCGTCAATCCCAGCAAGCTCGGCTGGTACCTCAAGAAGAATGCCGAACGCATCGTCGATGGCCATGTCATCCGGCAGGTCATCACGCCCGAGCGCCGCGCCTGGACGGTGGCGAAAGTGACCTAGCCGCCGCCTTTACCTCCTTTCCGGGTGCGGGGAGGAGAAAACTGTCCCCGGTATCCGGTGCCGCCCGCCCCCGTGCAGGCCGAGCCTGACCCCCGGACCACCCGAAAATCGCCGCTGGAGCCCCACCGGGCACCCCCGCCGGCCTCGCCGGCACCTGACCCTACCCGGGCCGGGCTGGGCTTCTGCGTCCCCAATCCCGATCACCTTTTCAAGGAGTTACCCATGCCAAAACAAAGACTTGATGCTGCTACCTGCCTGATACTCCAGTGCATTTTGGGCAGGAAGCGGACCGACTATTGGGACACCCTGATTAGCGGCTTTATCCTGACCTGCTACGAGAGCGGCGCGAAGACCTACGTCTTTCGCTTCCAGGACGAGTACGGCCGTCAGTGCCAGCGCACAATTGGCGCCTATGGCGACATCACCTTCGCCCAAGCGCAGAAGATCGCGAAGAAGTACCGGGCTGAAGTCGTCATGGGCGGCAACCCTGCCGCGCGCAAAGCCGAAAAGAAGGCGGTGCCAACCTATGCCGAGCTGGCTGACCAGCACATGGCGTTCGTCCGCACCTACCAGAAGGTTCCGGCGAATACCGAGGCGGTTCTGCGCGTCCATATCCGCCCCCGCTGGGACAAGAAGCGCCTGGACGAGATTACCCCCCCGGAGGTCGCCAAGTGGCTTGGCGAGTTGCGCGAGAAAGGGCTGGCCCCGGCTACGGTCGAGAAGATCCGCATCACCTTCAACCGCAGCTTCGAGCTGGCGCTGAAGTGGCAAACGCCGGGAGTGAAGTTCAACCCGGTGCGGGGCATCCCCCGTCCGCGTTTCAACAACGCCCGGGACCGGTTCCTCACTAGCGAGGAGGCTACCCGCCTACTCAAGGCTTGCGAGACCTCGCTCAACCCACAGCTCAAGAACATCGTGGGCCTGCTGCTGCTGACCGGCGCGCGCAAGCGTGAGCTGCTTGACGCGAAGTGGGAGAATATCAGCTTCGAGCGCAGGGCTTGGTTCATCCCGACGAGCAAGACCGGGAAAGCCAGACACGTGCCCCTGTCGAAGCCGGCGCTCGACCTGATCGCCAAGCTGCCGCGCTACGACAAGTGCCCCTACCTGCTGCCGAACCCGCGCACGAAGAAGCCCTACACCTGCATCAAGCACCCGTGGGACACCGCGCGGGATGCTGCCGGGCTTCCCGGCCTGCACCTCCATGATCTGCGCCACTCAGCGGCCAGCTTCATGATCAATGCCGGCATCGACCTTTTCGCCGTCGGGAAGGTGCTCGGCCACGCAGACCACCAAAGTACCATGAGATACAGCCACTTAGCCAACGACACGCTGATGCAGGCGGTCGAGGCGGGGGCTGCCAAGATGAACGTCAATTGGGCCGGAACAGCCCCTGCCGACGTTCAGGACAGCGACGATTGATCAACTCTCGGGCCGCGCGTGTCGCTGCGCGCGGTCCACTTACGAAAGGAACCCTATGACTACCGCGACTTCTCCCACCGACCAGCTCGGCCGCAACGCCGCCCCCGAGCAGGTCTCCCGCATCTTCAAGGAGCTGCGCGAGCTCAAGGTGGCTTGTCGCCGCGCTGATGCTCATTCCCGCGTGATCGTGCTGATCCAGGCCTGCATCGACAACGGCATCAACACCCGCGGCCGCATTCGCGGAACGCTGATCAAGCTTGGTTTCAACGAGGACCACGTCGTGATCGTGCTGAATGCCTGTGCAGGCCCTAACCCGGACGTCTATCATTGGTACCGCGATGAGGCTGGTGTGTATCACAACCATGTCGGCACGGCTGTCCCTGCCGCTGCCTAAGGTATGAGCTACCTCACCCCGGATTTCGGCGCTGTCACGGCGTCGGGTCCGGGGCATGGTCTCAATTTTTTCTGGCAATCAACCTTCGGTTCATCCGGCTTGCCGGACCAAAGCAGCATCTTGTTGCTGGTGTGCCGGACTCAGCAAAGCCCAATACTGGCCGCAGCCAAGGTCTATCAGATTCTGTTCGACGAGGGCAGATAGCCTCGGATCGCTCTGGGTGATTGTAGCGCGACATTCACGGTGAGAATGCGCGACAATCAAGATGAGAATCCGGTGTGTCGGGATTTGCGTAGGGCGTAGCCCGGAGCGGATCCCGACACACCGGAGGGCCCCTTTGTGGGGAGGCCGG
>NZ_JACLAU010000041.1 GCF_014230305.1 Novosphingobium aerophilum | reverse complement strand
GTGTAGTCAGATCGAACCCCAATCGCTGCCGCCATCGCAAGCCTCCATGTGCCTGCAACGTCGAATCAGATTTTCATCCGCTTGGGAATCCCTAGCGTGAGTCAGGCTCAGCGCGCCTTGGTATTAGTGATTGCAACGGGGCAAACTAACTGCGCCGATCTGGGCCGCACACTGCCACATTTTGGCCTGACCAAAGGCGATTCTTTTTACCACCTTGGCGCATAACCAGGGCTTTTTTTGTGTGCGCCATATTCGATATATTTTGCACGTTCCAACATATTTTCAATCACTTAATGGCGGATATTTGTGTGTCAAAGTGTCGCATTAATTGGTGGACGGGCTATGCGCCAATGTGTAGCTTACGAAGAGCCGATAGCATTCGGATGACATGGGAGGGGATTTTAAAGATGACGAAACTACGCACGATTGCCTTGTCCGGCGCAAGCCTGCTCTCGATGACCGTCTTTACGCCCGCTTGGGCCCAAGCGGGCGCAAATGAGGATGATGGAAGCAGCGAAATCATCGTTAACGCCCGTCGGCGCGATGAGAGACTCCAGGACGTTCCGGCGGTCGTGAACGTCGTTCCGGCTGAAACGCTTGAAAAACTCAACCTGCAGGACGCCAAGGAGCTGCAGAACCTGGTTCCGGGCCTGCAGCTGCGCAGCGAATCCAACGGCATTGGCAGCTCCGGGCAGCTGCGCGGCATCCAGTATGACATCAACTCTTCCGCCTTGCCTTCGGTGGCGTTCTACCTGAACGACGCCCCGATTGGGGCTAACGCGATTCTCGGCCAAATGTTCGACATCGGGCAGATTGAAGTGCTGCGTGGTCCGCAGGGAACGCTGCGGGGCCTTTCCGTGCCTTCGGGTTCGATCACCTATACCACCCGCAAACCCAGCCTTACAGATGTGGGCATGGTTGCGTCTCTCAGCTACAGCGACGCGCACCACGGCAACATTAACGGCGCCTTCAGCATTCCGATTATCAAGGACGTCCTCGCCGTTCGTCTTGCCGGGCTCTATGATAAGGGCCGCGGCAGCCTGGTCGAATCAATTGTACCGATCTCAACGACCGCCACGTTCGCCAATCCTCAGATCGAGCATCCCTTCTCTGAAACGCGAGCCGGGCGAGTGCTCGCACTGTTTCAGCCGACCGATTGGCTCAAGATGGAGGCGATGTACCAGACCCAGGACGTCAAGTCCGCCGGTTTTGATCAATACGCATCGTTCAGCCTGGTCAGCCCTGGCGCGGCGGCAAGCCCCGTCACGATCAGGCCTGACGAATACCTCTCGATCCAGGAATCGCCGCGCGCGGTGCATTCGACCTTCAAGACCTACAACTGGCGCGCCGAGGTCCGGCTGGCCGGGCAGAAGTTGATCTATCAGGGTGCGCACAACTCTTTTGTCAACAATTCCAAAACAAACCAGGACGTTGCGAACTTCCGTTCGAACTTCGATTTCTACCAGACGAATTTCACTCAGTCCGTAGACAATTCACACGAACTGCGTCTGCAGAACGAAGAACGTGTCGCCGGAATGTTCGATTACATCATCGGATATTACCACACCAATGCGGCCACCGACATTGCCCTCATTCAGGAAACCCCGGTCATGTTGCCGAGCTTCCTTGGTGGAGGCCTGGCATCGCTAGCGCAAACGCCCATCACGCGCAGCCGCGACGGCAAAAACACGGAAAACGCGTTCTTCGGCAATCTGACTGCCAATATCGGCGACAAGCTGCAGGTTTCGGCCGGCGCACGCCATCTCAAGACCCGCTCACCCAGAACCCTGCTTAACATCGGTTCGAATTCGATTCTCTTTGATGCCGGCAGAACCGACAGCGCGTGGATTTATACGGGGTCGATCAACTACAAGTTTAACAGCGACCTAATGGTCTATGCCAACACCGGTACATCGTTCCGTGCCGGACCGAGCATCTTCAACAGCGCCATCGTCAAATCCGCGCTGCAAAGCTCGTTCCTCAATCTCGGGAACGAAAAGTCGACCTCCTATGAAGTCGGCATGAAGAGCCAGTGGCTGAACAATCGCCTGACATTCAACGTCGCCCTCTACCATCAGAAGTTCGATAATTTCCCCTACAAGATCACCAACGGCGTCTATTTCCTTGACTACGCCTTCGTGAACAACGCGCTGGTGCCGTCAGTTGGCAATTCCGCCCAGTTTGGTGCGGCCGTACCGGTCACTGTAAAGGGCATCGAGGCTGAACTGTCGTGGCGGGCATCCGACCGCTTCAACTTTGGCATCGTCGCGTCCTATTCCGATGGCCAGATCAAGAACGGGACGATCCCGTGCAACGATCTCAACGGGGATCATGTGCCAGATACTCTGGCGACGGCACCGACCGTGGCACAGTTGCAGACGGCTTATGGTGCAAACAACATCGGCTCCTGCAACGTTTCGCAGCGTTCTGCCTACCAGTCGCCCTTCACGGCCACGGCACAGGCGGAATACAAGTTCCCGGTTTCGGACAAGGCTGAAGTGTTCGCTCGCGGACTGTTCACCTACTCGGGTAAATCACAGTCCGATCCGACGCTGGCATTCGACGACTTGGATGGTTACGGCTTGGTCAACATGTTTGCGGGCGTTCGCGATCCGGACGGCGGCTGGGAACTGAACCTGTTCGTCCGGAACCTTTTCGACACGGTTCGCGCTACCCGCTTCACCGCGCCGCAGGCGACTTCCTATCAGGAACTGCAGCCGCCGACCTTCCGGACCACTGCCGGCAAGTCGTTCACGTCGACCTACTCGCAGGTTACCACCAACCTGCCGCGTGAATTCGGCATCAATCTGCGTTTCGCGCTCGGCTCGCGCTGAGCGTAGTATAGATACCCCACCTCCCAAGGGGTTGAGGCGGCGTCGAAAAATTGGCGCCGCCTCATTTTTTAGATCGATAGAATTCGGTTCGAATTGGTTGAGCCGCACGATGGCGAAGAACCAGAAATTGAGCATGGAGCTTGCCTGATGAACAGTATCGCTGACGTTTCCGAACGTTCCATAGCAGACCTGATTTCGCTGCGGGGCAGGACGGCGGTCGTTACCGGTGCCGCCCAGGGCCTCGGCAAGGGGATCGCCCGTCGCCTTGCAGAAGCGGGCGCAAATGTTTTGATTGGCGATCGCAACCTGGAACTAGCGCAGGAAACCGCTGAAGCACTCTCGGCAAGCTCAAGCGGGAAAATCATCGCTCAGGGCATGGACGTGGCCGATGCCGATGCCATTGCCGCTGCCTGCGCGCGCGCAGAAGCCGAACTTGGCGGTGTCGATATCTGGGTCAACAACGCTGGCGTGTTTCCGCACATTCCTGTTTCACAGATGACGCAAGCCCAATGGGACGATGTGTTTGCTGTAAACACCCGAGGCACGTTCATGGGCGCCCGCGCGGCGATTGACGCGATGACGCGTGGCGGGAGGCAGGGCGTGATCGTCAACATCGCCTCGCTTGCAGGGATCAGGGGAATTTCACCAGGTCTGGCAGCCTATGTCAGTTCGAAACATGCCGTAGTCGGCCTCACCAAGCAGCTCGCGCTTGAATGCGCCCCGCAAGGTATTCGGGTGCTTGCCGTAGCGCCGAGCTTCATTGTCACTGAAGGCAATCTGGCACTGATCCGCCAGAACCCGCAAATGGCCGAATTGGCAGCCGAGGCAATCCCTTCGATGATGACTTCCAAGCTTGGACGGGTAGGCGTGCCTGACGATATCGGGCGTGTCGTGCTGTTCTGCGCTTCCGACATGTCGATCTTCATGACCGGATCCACCCTTGTCGTCGACGCCGGGGAAACCGCCTGATCGCCCGGATGCATGAGGCTACGCAATGCGCCATCTTAATCGCCGGTCGCTGATTTCGGGCATGGGTGCTGCTGCCGCGCTTGCTGCGGTGTCAGGCCCTGCTTTGGCCCGATCCAGAAAGCCTTTCTTCGTTCGACACGCCCAGCCGATCGGCCTGCAACTTGGCTCGCTTGGCACGGTTTCTGCCCGTGACATCGAAGCGACCTTTGCCAGGCTGGCCCAGATCGGATACCGCGAACTTGAGCTGACCAGTCTGCTGGGAATGCAGCCAAAGCAAATCGGCGAAGCCGCCGCCCGCGCCGGGCTTTCGATCTGCAGTCTGCACCTGCCGCTAATCGCGATGGGCGGACCAACGGCGCTCAACATGATGAGCGAGCCGACCCGCATCGCCGATGCAATGGCCGCTATCGGAGCAAAATGGGCAGTTGCTCCCATTTTGTTGATCCCCGCCAACTTCCGCCCCACCCCCGGCGAAGGGATGGAGGCGGCCATCGCCAGGACTATTGCCGCTGCCGGCGAGGACATCTGGAAGCAGACCGCCGAAATATTGAACGCCAAGGGCGAAGCGTTGCGAAAGGTCGGCATTGGCGTGGCCTATCACAACCACAACATGGACTTCGCACCCATCGGCAAGACGACCGGATGGGACATCCTCTGGCGCGAGACCCAGACGGATCTGGTCAAGTACGAACTCGATATCGGCTGGGTCGAACTGGCGGGAATCGATCCCGTCCGCTTTCTTGATCGATCACGTGGGCGGATAAAGATGCTGCATGTCCGGGATATGAGCAGCAGCCAACCGCGGGGCTATCGCGTCGCGATGGGCTCGCCGATTGTCGGACAGGGCCGGCTTGACTGGATGCGTATCCTGCCAGCGGCCTATCGCGCGGGAGCGCGCCATTTCCTTGTCGAGCAAGAGCCCAGTGCGGCCGTTCCGGGGATTGAGGCCGCGCAGCGCGCCTACGAATTTCTCTCTACGCTCTATGCCTGAGCGCTTTTTCCTCAAAGGAACCGGCATGCGAAGTTCCGCAGTAATTGCAGCCGCACTGGCCCTCTTGGCCACCGCTCCGGCCACTGGCTCTCCGCGAGATCCGTCAGCCGATCCGGCGCGCGGCCTCAAAGTTCGAACCCCGACGATCGATGACGCGGAGATGATCTCTTCCTTCGGTGGGCGTGCTGCATTTTCCCCCGATGGATCGCGCATAGCCTTTGTCGGCAAGACCTATGAAGACGCGTTCGAGATCGACCTGAAGACCCGCAAGGTGCGCAATCTTACGCACGGCTTCCCGCATCAGGGGATCATGCGGATCCAGTACCTTCCTGACGGCAATTTCCTGGTCACAGCCCCACGGCAGTATAACGGCCCCAACACGCGTGCCCATCTTCAGCTGTGGCTGCTGCGCAAGGGCTTGTCACGCGGGCTGGAACCGCTCGGCGAACAAGTGTTCGAAGGTGTTGCCGTATCCCGGCAGCGTAACCTGATTGCCTGGACTGTTGTCGAGCCCGAACTGAAGCCTGGCGAAAACTGGCAGATGTCGTTCGCCAGGCCAACCAAGCGTTATGCGGCAGAGGTCGCCATAATTGGCGGCAAGCCGCAGATTGTGAACAAGCGCGAGATCATGTCGCGCCTGCCGTCAGAATGCAGCTTCATCGAACCACAGGATTTCCGGGACGGTGATTCCGAGCTGGTTTATTCCTGCATGTCCTTCTCGGCCACCACGGGCCTGCAGGTCTCGGTCATGGGCAACCGGTTGAGCGAGGATCGAAACATCACCTATTATCGCCGAAACGGCGAGTACGACGAGGTTGAGGGTATTGCGCCCGGTGGCGACTGGGCAACCGTGGAGTGCGGCAGGCAGGACAAGCCAGGTCTGCCCGAACTCGACATTTGTCGTCTAGATCTGCGCGAAGAGGGGGAGATTTCTGTCTTGATGAAGGGTCGTGTCGAAGGCTCGACTGCCGATATCAGTAACCCCATCATCAGCCCTGATGGAAAGTGGCTCGTCTTCCAGCGGTCCGACAGCGCATCGGGAATTATCGGCGAGGGATACGGTATCTATCGCTATCAATTGAATGGACTTTGAAGCGATACCGGCATCGGACGACGATGGGACAGACCTTTGCCGATCCGGTTGCCGACACCGCATATTGCGCTGCACCGGCGCCGGGATTTTCAAGACTGCTTCGTAATTCGTGCCGCACCGGAACCGAAGCAACAGGAGTTGACCCAAATGCTTGTTGATCCGAATCTTGATCGCAGGGCCATGCTTGCTCGCACCCTGGCCGTGCTTGGCGCCACAGCCACCAGCTCGTTGTCTTTTTCCGCCCTGGCACGAACCGCGAAACGCGCACGGCCTTACCTTGAACAGAGCGTCTTTGACCTGCTTTCAGCTGTGGCGGACACCATCGTCCCGCAAACGGACACGCCCGGCGCAGTTGCGGTTGGCGTACCATCCTTGCTTGATGCCTTGCTGGTGAACTGGGCGTCGGGCGAGCGGCGCTACGAAATCACGCAAGCTCTCGCCGTGATCGACGGGAAGGCCCGGTCGACCAAGTCCAGGGCCTTCGGGCAATTGCCGGCCGAGGCGCGCCACGCCCTGCTGACCGAACACGACAAGCTGGCGCTGAAAGTTGTGCCGACGCCCCCGGGGCGGGGCGGGGCGGTAAGCCTGATGGCTGGTCCGCTATATGCCGACCCTGGCTATGCCAAGCTGAAGGAACTGATCGTGGTCCTCTACTACATGTCGGAACCGGCGCTGACGCAGGAGCTGACCTATGAACACGCACCAGGTTCCTGGAACCCATCGGTCCCCGTGACCTCCGAAACCCGCCCCGCGGGCGGCACCCTGTTCTGAGCGAGGACATTTCCAATGTTTGATGCAATCGTGATCGGTTCGGGCATGAGCGGCAGCATGGCTGCCAAGGAGCTATGCGAACGCGGCCTGAAAACCCTGGTGATCGAACGCGGGCGCAAGCTCGAACACGGGGCTTCCTATACCGACTGGATGCAGCCTTGGGACCTGCCGAACGCCGGCATGGTGGCTGAAGAAGTGCTTGCGCGGGACTACAAAGTCCAAGGCAAGCAGTACAACATGAACACCGCCACCCAGCAGTACTGGGTGAAGGACAACGAGCATCCCTATACGACGCCGGAAGACAGACCCTTTGCCTGGATCAGGGGTTATCACCTGGGCGGGCGTTCGATCATGTGGGGGCGCCAGTCCTATCGCCTCTCGCCCATGGATTTCGAAGCCAACGCCCGCGACGGCCATGGTTCGGACTGGCCGATCCGCTATGAAGATCTGGCCTCCTGGTATTCGCATGTCGAAAAATTCATCGGGGTTTCCGGGTCCGTCGAGGGATTGCCGCAGCTGCCGGATGGCGAATTCCTTCCTCCCTTCGAACTCAACGATGGCGAAAAACTGTTCAAGGCCGCGGTTGAAGCCAAGTTTCCAGGACGCAAGGTCATCCCGGGCAGGGTTGCCAACCTGTCAAAGGCGCAGCCCCATCACGAAGAACTGGGCCGCAACAGCTGTCAGGTGCGGAATTTCTGCGACCGCGGTTGCAGCTATGGTGCCTATCACTCGGCCCTCAGTTCAGCCCTTCCCGCAGCGCAGCGGACCGGCAATCTCACCATCGTGACCGATGCCATTGTCCACTCGATCATCCATGATCCTGCAACCCGTCGGGCCACGGGTGTCAGGGTGATCGATTCCAACACCAAGGTCGGCCGCACTTATGAAGCGAAAGTGATATTCTGCTGCGCTTCGACCATCGGCACGGCCCAGATCCTGTTGAACTCCCGCAGCGAGGACATGCCCAAGGGGCTCGCCAACAGTTCGGACATGGTCGGAAGACACCTGATGGACCACCTGTTCTCCCTATCGGTGGCGGGCATCCTGCCGAAAGGCCCGGAAACCTATTACCACGGGCGCAGGCCGACCGGCATGTACATTCCACGTTATCGCAACGTCGGCAGCACTGATGAATTCCTGCGGGGCTATGGTTTCCAGGGAGCGGCCAGCCGCCTGGGCTGGCGCAGCGCGGCGCTGGGCTTGCCGGGCATCGGTGCCGATCTCAAGGCGCGCACCCGCAAGCTGGGTCCGTGGCTGGTCTATATCTCGGGCTTTGGCGAGATGTTGCCCAATCCGGAAAACCGGGTCACACTCGACCCGTCGGAGACCGACCAGTGGGGCATTCCTCTGGTTCGCATCGACTGTGCCCATGGCGAAAACGAACGCAAGATGACCAGTCAGATACTGGAAGATGCAAAAGCCATGATCCAGGCGGCAGGCGGCATGGTGGTCAGTGCGGCAACCGGCCCGGCAGAGCCTGGCCTTGGCATCCATGAAATGGGGACGGCCTGCATGGGCAGGGATCCGGGCAAATCGGTTCTTAACGCCCACAATCAGGCCCACGATGTCGCCAACCTGTTCATAACCGATGGTGCGGCCATGCCTTCGTCCGGCTGCCAGAACCCGTCGCTGACCTATATGGCGCTATCAGCCCGGGCAGCGGATCATGCGGCGAAATTGCTTGGGGAAGGCAAATTGTGATGCGGACCATTAAGTTCCTTTTGGCCTTGGCCGCACTGGCCATTTCTGCACCCGTCCTGGCGCGGGCGCCGATCGATTGTCCGCTGCGCGACGCGCCCTTTTCCGCGCAGAGCCCCCTCATCGATCTGCTGCTAAGCCCTGCGGCAAAGGCCGTATTGGACCGCGAAACCGGGGGCCGGATCGACAAACTGCCGCCGATGTTCCTGAACACCCAACCGCCCACCTTCGGGGCAATCCTGACCCTGAAGGAAAACGCGACCTGGACTGGCCTGAGCCCATCGCGGCTGGAAGCGGTCGATCAGGCACTGCGCGCCCTTCCCGTCACCCCGGCTGACAGGGCCGCCCGCTGCGCCCGCTATGACAATGATCGGCCCCATTTCAACTTCCCCCGTGATCGGGGCAAGCCGCGCATCCTGATCTTCGAAAAGATCAACGGCTTCAAGGATACGCCATCGGTCGAAGCTGCCCGCGCCGCGCTGGTCGCCATGGCGCAGCGCAAGGGCTGGTATATTGCCGCCACGCAAAGCGGTGGTGCCATCAATCCGGCAACCCTGCGCCAGTTCGACGTGGTTTTCTGGAACAATGTCAGCGGCGATGTCTTGACCCTGTCACAACGCCGCGCCTTGCAACGCTACCTTGAACGAGGCGGCGGTTTCGTGGCGGTCCACGGATCAGCGGGCGATTTCAACTATTTCTGGGATTGGTATGCCGACAGCCTGATCGGCGCCCGCTTCATCGGACACACGCTGGCGCCGCAGTTCCAGAACGCGCGGATCGTAGTTGACCAGCAGCATCCGCTTGCTGCGACGCTTCCTGCTGACTGGGCTATGACCGACGAATGGTATTCCTTCCGTGGCGATCCCCGCGCGAAGGGCGCGAACGTCCTGCTCAGCCTCGATGAAGCAAGCTACAATCCAGTCGGGCCGATGGGTACCGACATACGCATGGGTTCGCATCCGCTCGCTTGGACGAATTGCATCAAACGTGGCCGGATGTTCTATTCGGCAATCGGCCACAAGCCGGAAACATATGTCGAACCCAACCACGTGAAACTGCTTGAAGCAGCAATCGAATGGGCGGCAACCGAAAGAAGGGCATGCAGGTGACTAGAGTCAAACTTTGGAATATCCTGTTCGTTAGCGCATTGCCGCTGTCGCTGGCCGCCTGCGTTTCCCTGCGGCAACCAACGAACGGCCTGGCGCCGTTGCCGCGGGTCGCCACGGTCGACGAACGCTTTCTGTCTTACAATGTAGAAATGGTCGAAGTGACCGGCGGCCGGTTCTGGGCGCCCTATGACGGGCCAAAGGGTGAAATGTATCGCATGCGCCCGCCGACGAATCTGGCTGATCGACGCCTTGTCGCCATGGCCCGTCAACTTGGCCCCGCCTATATACGCATTTCCGGGACCTGGGCGAACAGTACCTATCTGCCCGCCCCGGGAGAGGTCGTCACGTCTCCTCCGCCTGGCTTCAACCAAGTGCTTACGCGCGACCAGTGGCGCGGTGCCGTGGCATTTGCCGCAGCTGTCGACGCGAAGATCGTGACCAGCTTTCCCGCCAGCGCCGGTGCACGCCATCCCGACGGCAGCTGGAATCCCGAGCAGGCCCAGCGTCTGCTTGACCTGACGCGCGAAGCTGGCGGCGAAATCCACAGCGCGGAACTGTTCAATGAACCGACAATTCCGCCGCATGGAGCGTTTCCGAAAGGATATGGCGTAGCCGACTTCGCCAGGGATTTCCGGATTTTCAAAAGCTGGGCAGCAAAGGCTGCCCCAGGCATGAAACTGGCAGGCGCAGGCGGGACCGCCGAAGGCACGATGATGAAGCACACGCCCCAGTCGGATTCCATGGGCTTTCTGCAATCGGAAGACCTGCTGGCCGCCAACCCCGGCAGCCTCGATATCGTCACGTATCATTTCTACGGCAACGTCTCGCAACGCTGCGGCTCATCGCCAAGCCTGAAGGACACAGCCCTTTCGGCCGACTGGCTGGACCGGACTCTGATCGACGCCAATTTCTACGGCGCAATGCGGGACCGGCATGAACCGGGCAAGCCGATGTGGCTGAACGAAACGGCGCAGGCGGCCTGCGGTGGTAGCCCCTGGGCACAGACGTTCCTCGACAGCTTCCGCTTTCTCAACCAGATGGGGGCGCTGGCGCAAAAGAGCGTCCAGGTGGTGGCTCACAACACACTGGCGGCATCGGACTATGGCCTGATCGATCAGGATACGCTGAAGCCCCGCCCGAATTACTGGGCGGCGGTGCTCTGGAAGCGCACCATGGGAGCAACGGTACTGGCGCCTCCCGCCTCGCCCTCGCCTGGTCTCAGGCTCTATGCCCATTGCCTGCCCGGCAAAGGCGGAGGCGTTGGTTTGCTGGCGATCAACACTGAAGCATCTGCACAGTCGCTCCCGCTTGGTACCAAGGGCCGCTCGTGGGTGCTGACCGGCCAGCCGCTCGACACACGCGAAGTTCTGGTCAATGGGCGTGTTCCGGCCCTTACGGCGTCAGGAAACCTGTCGGGCCTGGACGGCGCATTGCTGGGAGCCTCCCTGACGGTACCTGGACAGGCCATTGCCTTTGCCGCCCTGCCCGGAGCCGGCAATCCGGCATGTCGCTGAGGTTGATGGCAAGGCGAACTGACGCCAAAGAGCGATGAGCCTGACTCATCGCTCTTTGGTAAATCCCGTGCGGCGATTCAGCATTCCCAGGGCTAGAGCATCGTGCGGAATATCGCTCGATCAGTAATGCTGGTCCTCAGGCAGGTTCAGTATCATGCCGTCCATCGCTTCGTTCACTTTGGTCTGGCAGGCGAGTCGGACGCCATCGGTTTGGTCATTCCAGTAGTCAATCATGTCCTTCTCGGAGGAGGAAGGATTGGCAAAGCAACTGCGCCACTGTTCCGGCACGTAGACACGGCATGTCCCGCAGGCGCAATTTCCTCCGCAATCCGCGGAAATGCCGGGCACCTCGCCATAGGTGGCTGCTCTCATCAATGACTGTCCCACCGGCGCATCGACTTCGGTGCGCGAGCCATCATGCTCGACGAAAGTTATCTTGACCATGCTTCACCCCTTGATCGTCAACGCCTTCACGCGCGGTCGAAATCCATCCACTGCTCGGTGACGCCCAGCAACGAATAGTTCGGCAGGAATGAGAAGTTGCGATTGCCGGCGGGGCCATGCCTTGCATCGCTGATCCTGATGTTCTTCATCCGTACAAGCAGACGCTCGATCGCAATGCGTCCCTCAGCACGGGCCAGCGGTGCTCCGGCGCAGGCGTGAAGGCCGCGCCCAAAGGCAACATGGGTTCGGCCATTCTTGCGGTCGATGTCGAAATTAGTGGGATCGTCGAAACGACGGGGGTCGCGGTTCATTCCCAGCGTGTGGAGCATGACATGCTGGCCGGGCCGAAAGTCGAAGCCGCCGATAGTCACCGGTCTGCGCACATACCGAAACGTGCTTTTCGACGTGCCAAAAAGGCGCAGCGTCTCGTCCACGAAATCGGCGATCCTGGCCGGTTCGCTACGAAGTCGCTCAGCGAGTTCGGGCTGGTCCGACAAATGTCGCAGCATCGCCGTGAAAAGCTGCACGGTCGTATCCTGCCCGGCGCCGAAGAGGAAAGTGGCAAGGCCGACGACCTCCTCGATCGTGGGTAGCGTACCGTCTTCGTATGTCTGCTGCGCCATACGTGTAAGCACGTCGTCGCGCGGATTGGCACGGCGATCGGCAATATACTGGTAAAAGGCCATGCCCATCTGGGCCAGCGGATTGGTTCCCATGTCGAACGTGCCACCCACGTTTCCGGGCAACTGGCTGGGGTCCGCCGTTAACGAACGCACCATGTCGTTGTCTTCTTTGGGAATCCCCATCAGGTCCGCCACCGTGAGCTGCGCATAGGGCGCACCGAAATCGCTGACGACATTGAACGTACCGCGATCGATGAACTCATCGATGATTTCATCGGCCAGGGTGTACATGTACTGTTCATTCGCCTTGAGGCGTGCCGGCGTGATAATCCCGTTGAGGATCGTCTTCGAACGGGCGTGTGCCGCCTCGTCTTCTGACATGATCATGCCGAGATAGGGATTGGCCGCGCGGCAATGTTCGATCTGTTCGTCGATGTCCCGGTCGGCATCGTATTCAAGCGGCAGAAATGGGCCGGTGACGGTATTGATCGCCGAAAAGTGGATGTCGTCCTTGTAGATGGCTACGCCTTCGTCATACCCGGTCACGGCCACCACGTTGCGGAAACCAAGCGGCGTGATCGGACCTTTGGCTCTTAGTGCTTCCACATATTCAAAGGGCCTCTGAGCGGCAGCATTGTCCACAAAGACGTCTGCATTTGCGAGTTCGGACATGTTTCTCTCCACTTAGTCCATTTGGCGCGCGAGAGCGCTTACCAGCATCGGCCATCATATTTATGCGCTATAATGTAGCATATCCAACAAGAATTGACCTGAATCAAGTTCGCCGAATACTGGTTGCTTTCAAGTTCGGCTCCCCGTCACCTTGGCCGAGCCGAACATGCCCATCTTGCACTTGCCGGCGAGGGTATCGCCGGTGATCTCCAGATCATACTTCAGCGTGATCTTCATCGGCTTTTCGACCTTGAGGTCGAAGCGAACGCGATTGCCTTCAAGCGTGCCGCCGGTGAACTCCTGCGAACCTTCCGGACTGCTGAGCGCGCCGCACACCGAATCTCCGTCTGTGCGCAGGGTGAGCACCATCGCCTGCGGCCCCATCGGTGTCTTGAGCACCGCGTTCCAGTCGCCATCGATGGTGGCGGGACCGCTGGCGGGTGCCGGTTCTGGCGCATCTTCGGGCCGGGCAGCAGGCCCCGGCTGCGGAGCTACTGCGGCGGGCGGCGCTTCCGTCGGCCCCGAAACATTGCGCTGCTCGATCACGTCGAGCACCCGTGCTGGGGTCAGCGGCAAGCGTAGTTCCTCGATCTCGCCGAACGGGGAAAGCGCGTCGGCAATGGCGTTGACCAGCGTCGGCGGGCCGATGATCGCCCCGCCTTCCCCTACGCCGCGCATGCCGCCGATGGTCTTGGACGGGGTATTGGCGTGGACAAATTCGATTATCGGCACGTCGCTGATCGCCGGCAGCAGATAGTCCTTGAACGTCGCCGCCAGCGGATTGCCGCGCGCGTCGTAGGGCATGTCCTCAAGCAGGACCATGCCGATGGCCTGTGCCAGTCCGCCGGAAATCTGGCCTTCGACCACGCCGGGATTGATCACCGTGCCGCAGTCCTCGCTGCTGATCCAGCGCAGGATCTTGACGAAGCCGGTGTCAGCATCGACCTCGACCACGCAGGCGTGCGCGGCGCTGGTCAGGGTCATCGGCGGCGGCTGATAGCGGAACTGCGCTTCAAGGCCGGTTTCTAAGCCGGGTGGCAAGCGGTCTGGCTCACCATAGGCAATGGCGGCAAGCTCGCCGATCGAACGCGACATTTCCGGTGCGCCTGACACATGAACCACACCGTCCTCAATGGTCACGCTTTCGGGCGAGGCATTGTAGAGGTGCGAGGCGAGCGCCTTGACCTTGTCGGACAGCATTTCCGCCGCGCGGATCGCCGCACCGCCGCCGATCACGCCCTGCCGGCTGCCTGCGGCGCCGGGGCCAAAGCCGCCATGGGCGCTGTCGCCCTCGAACACGGTGACGTCCTCGTAAGGCACGCCCAGCTTGTCGGCGATGCACTGCGCCATGGTCGTTGCGGTGCCATGCCCCTGGCTGTGAGTCGACATGGCGGCGGTGACCTTGCCGGTAGGCTCGATCCGCACTTGCGCCAGTTCGCCGGTCATCGGCGCCATGGTTCCGGCGGAACCGGTGGGTTCGATGTAAGTGGCCATGCCGAGGCCGAGATAGCGCCCCTGCGCACGCGCCTCGGCTTGTTCCTTGCGGAAAGCGGCGACGTCGAAATAGTCCACCAGCTTGTCGAGACATTCGCCGGGCGTGATGTCATCGACCGGAATGCCCATGGAGGACACGGCCGGCTGGTCGGTGAGATAGAGCAAGTTGCGGCGGCGGATTTCGACCGGGTCGATGCCGATTTTCCGCGCCGCCTTGTCGAGCAGCGTCTCGCGGATCAGCGATTCCATCGCCCATGGCCCGCGATAGGCGGCGAGGCCATTTGTGTTCGAATACCAGCCGCGGCTGAGGAACGAATAGGTCGGCAATTTGTAAGCGGCCCAAAGGAACATGTGGACGGCGATGTTGCTGTCCGCGCCTTGCGGATAAGCGCCGTTGTTGCAGTCATAGACGCCGTGACTGGCGAGCATCTTGCCCTGCGCGTCGAAACCGACATCAAGCCGCATTTCCGCCTCGCGCGCCTGACACGATGCGGTGAGCGCTTCCCAGCGGTCCTCGGTCCACTTGAGCGGGCGGCCGGTGAGCCATGCCGCGCAGATCACCGCGCATTCTTCCTTCCACGGCGTGTTCTTCAGCCCGAACGAGCCGCCGACATCCTTGGAGATTACACGGATCGACGTGCTCGGCAGGCCGAGCGCGAGGCTGACCCAGCGGGCGATGTTGTGCGGGCTCTGGCAGGTGATGTAGAGCTTGAGCTCTTCCGGCCCCTCGCGCGTGGCGAGGATCGCGCGGTTTTCCATCGGCGCCTGTGAAATGCGCTGGTGGACCACCTTCTGCTTTATCCGGAAGGCCGCGCCTTCCAGCATGGCTGCCAGTTCGTCCTCGAGTTCCTCGTCACCGATTTCGGCGGCGACATTGCTGTCGGTGCCGGGGTGGATCGGCGGCATGGCCATGGCATCGGCCAGCGTTACCACCGGATCGAGCTCCTCGATTTCGACCTCGATCAGCGCGGCGGCGTCTTCGGCGAGCGCGCGGCTGTCCGCGATGACCAGCGCGAAGGGCTCCCCGACATATTGCACCAGTTCGCCAGCGAGCGGCGTAACCGGCACTTCCGATGGCGCGAAGAAAAAGCTCATCATCGTGATCGGGCGCTTGGCCAGATCATCGGCGGTGAGTACGGCGTAAACGCCCGGCACGTCGCGCGCTGCTTCCGTATCGAGCCGCGTGATCCGCCCGCGCGCCACCTGACTGCGGGCGAAGGCGACATGGAGCATGCCCGGCACCACGACATCGTCGGTGAACTGGCCGTGGCCGGTGAGCAGGCGCGCGTCTTCCTTGCGCTCGACACGCTTGCCGATGAGGCGGGCGGAACCAACGCCCGCGCTCATGCCGCAGATCCCGTTTGTTGGCTTTGCCCGACAGTGCCCTCGGCGAGCGCCTTGGCGGCCTTGCGGATGCCCTGATAGCCGGTGCAGCGGCACAGGTGCCCGGACATGGCATTGACCAGTTCGGCCTCGTCCGGCCGTTCATTGCGGTCCACCAGAGCGGCGAAGGTGCAGACTACGCCTGGTGTGCAGAAGCCGCATTGCAACCCGTGGTTCTCGCGCATCGCCTGCTGCACCGGGTGCAGGGAGCCATCGGCGGCGGCGAGGCCCTCGGCGGTGGTGACAGTCGCGCCTTCGGCCTGAACCGCGAGCATCAGGCAGGATCGCACCGCTGCGCCATCGACGATCACCGTGCAGGCACCGCAGACGCCGTGCTCGCAGCCTAGGTGGACGCCGGTACAGCCCCCCTTTAGCCGCAGGAAATCGCCCAGACTGGTGCGCGCCTCGGTCGTCGCGGCTAGCCTTGCGCCGTTGACGGTCAATTCGACGCGGTGCTCGCTCATGCCACTTCCTTCACTTGCAGCGCGGCGCGCAGGGTCTTTTCGAACAGGCGCTTGCCGACGGTGCGGCGGTATTCGGCGCTGGCGTGCTGGTCGTCGAACGGCGCGGTGGGGCGCAAGGCAAGGTCCGAGAGCGCCGCGATGTCGATGCCGTCCAGCGTCTGGCCGGCCAGTACAGCCTCAGCCTCGGTCATGGCCACCGGAGTCGGTCCCATCGCCATCCATGCCAAACCGGCGCGGGTAATCTTGCCGCCATCGAGCGCGAGCGTGCCGACGAAACCGGTCAGGGCAAAATCGCCGGGCCGCTGGGCAAGCTCGTTGAACAGCACGACATGGCCTTCGCCCCAGTCGGGATAGGTGATGCCGGTGACGAGTTCGTCGGGCTCCAGCACGGTCATGTAGGGGCCGAGATAGAATTCGCGCGCCGGGACTGTCCGGGTGCCGCGCACCGAGGCGACGTCGATGGCAGCTCCCAGCGCCACCGCCGTGGCGGGCATCTCCGCCGCAGGCTCACCCAGCGCGACCGAACCGCCGATGGTGCCACGATTGCGCGTCTGGTGGTGCCCGACATGCCCAAGCGCGCTGACCAGCGCGGGGACATGGGCGGCGAGCGTCCCGTCCTTGAGCGCCGCTGCCTGCCGGGTGGCAGGCGCAATGCGGGTGCCACCCGGCACGCGGGTCACGCCGCTGAAGCCCTCGATGTGGTTCACGTCGACAAGAATGAAGGGCTGGCTCATCCGCAGGTTGAGCAGCGGCATCAGCGTCTGCCCGCCGGCGATCACGGTCGCGCCGCCGCCCGCCTCGGACAAGACCGCGCAGGCCTCTGCCACGGTGCGCGGGGCGACATAGTCGAACGGAGCGGGCTTCACTGGCGGCCACTCCGCTTGCCCGCTTCATAGGCCGCAGCCGCCACGATGACGAGCAAGCCCAGCACCAGCGAAACCATGCCGCCCGAGACGAGATGCGCGCCGAGGTAATAGCCGACCAGCAGCGCCACGAGCAAGGCGGCGATCCAGCCCCACAGGCCGGTTGCGCCGACCTTTGCGGGTGCGCGCGCCGGGGATGCGGCCACGGAGGCGGCGCCCGGCACAGGCGCAGCCGCGACCGGCGCGGGCTCGGCGGTTCTGCTCACCACCTCGCCGAACCTCGCGAAGAACTTGCCGGCCAGGTTCTTTGCCGTCGCATCGATGATCGGCCCGCCCAGCTGCGCCATGCGGCCGCCAACCTCGGCATCGACGGTATAGGACACCAGCGTGCCCCCGCCCGGCGCGTCAGACAGGCGCACCTTTGCGCCGCCCTTGGCATTGCCCGCGATCCCGCCATTGCCCGATCCGGTAATGGTATAGCCATTGGGCGCGTCGATGTCGGAGAGCTGGACATTACCCTTGAAGCGCGCACCGATGGGCCCAATCTTCACTTCGGCCACGGCGATGAAACTGTTGTCGCCATCGCACTCGAGATTCTGGCAGCCTGGAATGCACTGGGCGAGGACAGACGGATCGTTGAGCGCATCCCAAACCTGCCGCCGCGTCGCTGCGACGTGCTGTTCACCCTTCATTTGCATGGCCAGCCCCTCCGGCAAGAACTGATATTTGAGTTGAGACCCTTCGACAGAGTCGTTATGCGACTATGTGTAGCATAACGGAATCGCGTCAAGCGGTCTCTGCGCATAAAAACGCGATTACGAATGATTGGGAAGGAACACCCGGTGAATATCCAAAGGTTCAAGCGACTGTTCGCGCTTCCTGCGCTGCTGGCCCTGTCGGCCTGCGGTGGTACCGCACAGCCGGTCGAAGATGCGCTCGTCGCCAATCCCGACGAGTGGCCGAGCTGGGGCCGCACCGGGCACGAGGCGCACTATTCTCCGCTGGACGAGATCGACACCGGCAATGTTGGCGAACTGAAGCTGGCCTGGCATTACGACCTGGAGTCCGGCTATACTCCCACCACCCCGCTGATGGCCGAGGGCAAGGTGTTCATCACCACCGGCCACTCACACATCCGCGCCTTCGCCGCCGATACCGGCAAGCTGCTGTGGGAGTACGACGGCGGCACGCGAGAGAGGGCGACGTCTTCCATGGGGCTTGGCTGGGGCAGCAAGGGCATCGCCTATGACACGGGCAAGGTGTTTCTCGTCACTACCGACGGTTTCGTCGTCGCGCTCGACGCCAGCACCGGCAAGGAAGTCTGGAAAATGCAGGATGCGCCCGCCGATGGCGCTCCGCGCCAGTACAACGGGCCGCCGCGAGCCTTCGGCGGCAAGGTGATCGTCGGCTTCGGCGGCGCAGACATCAGCTCGGCGCGCGGCTTCGTCACCGCCTATGACGCGGAGACTGGCAAGCGCGCTTGGCGCTTCTATTCGGTCCCCGGCGACGAGGCCAATGCCGGTGGAGCCAAGGCCGATGCGCTCATGGCCAAGACCTGGCCATCGGGCTGGAAGAAGCCGGACGGATCGCGCCGCGGCGGCGGCGGCACGGCGTGGAATGCCTTCAGCTACGATCCCGAGCTGGGGCTGATCTACCTCGGCCTTGGCAACGGCTTCCCTTATAACACAAACCTGCGCAGCCCTAGCGGCGGAGATAACCTGTTCCTCTCCTCAATTGTCGCGGTGAAGGCCGATACCGGCGAATATGTCTGGCACTATCAGCTTTGCCCCGCCGAGCAGTGGGACTGCACCGCTACAGCCGACATGACGCTGGCAACGCTGGAGATCGACGGCAAGCCGCGCAAGGTGCTCATGCAGGCGCCAAAGAACGGCTTCTTCTACGTAATCGACCGGGCGAGCGGCGAGTTCATCTCGGCCGAGAAAATCGCAAAGGTGACATGGGCCGAGAAGATCGATCCCAAGACCGGCCGCCCGGTGGAGAACCCGGGCATCCGATACCAGGGCAAGCCCGGTCTGTTCGAGATGTGGCCCGGGCCGACCGGCGCGCACAGCTGGATGCCGCAGGCATACAGCCCGCAAACCGGCCTCGTCTACGTGCCGGTACAGGACATGGGTGCACTGATCGGCGAAGGACAGGCAGGCGGCGGAGAGCTGGGCGGCGGCAATGGCACCACCTTGATCCCCGAAGTGGACCTGCCGGGCAACCACCGTTCCTACCTCAAGGCGTGGAACCCGATGACGCAGAAGGAAGCCTGGCGGGTGGACCTGCCCGGCACCTGGCCGGGCGGGGTGCTGGCAACATCGGGCGGCCTGGTCTTCCAGGGCAGGCTCGACGGCAAGTTGGTCGCCTATGACGCTGCGAACGGCAAGGAAGTCTGGTCCTTCCAGACCGAAAGCCCGATCGTCGGCGCGCCGATCTCCTACCGCATGGGCGGCAGGCAGTACATTACCGTCATCACGGGTGCGGGCGGCCAAGGGGTGGGCATGCAGACGCTGGGCAACCAGGCGATCCGCACCGACTATCGCTTGCCACGCCGCGTGCTGACTTTCGCGCTGGGCGGCACCGACACCGTCCCGCCGTTCGCCTACGAAGAACCGCAGCCCCCCGCTGATCCGACATGGAAAGCCAACCCCGCGCTCGCCCAGACCGGCGCCATGAACTATGGCATGAACGCCTGCCTGGTCTGCCACGGCTGGAACGCGGTGGCATCGGGCGCCGCGCCTGACCTGCGCATGTCTCCGGCCATCACCGATGCCGCGACCTTCCGCGCCATCGTCAAGGAAGGCGCCCTCAAGCCGAACGGCATGCCGCCCTTCCCGCAGATCAGCGATACCGAACTGGAGGCAATTCGCTTCTTCCTCCGCACCCGCGCGCAGCAGGTGTCGGCCGAGCGTAAGGCCCTGGCCGAGCGGCAGGCCGCCGCCACAGCCAAACCGCAGGACTTCGCCGGCAAGTGGGCCGTGGTCATCCAGACCTCGGCAGGCCCGCAGCAAGCCGTGCTCGACCTTACTGTCAGCGGGAACGCCGTGACCGGCAAGACCACCGCCGAACAAGGATCTGCCGACCTCAAGGGCACATACGCGAACGGCCGCATCAAGCTGGAAGGCCGCGCATCCATGCCATTCCCCATCGCGATCGGATATGACCTAACCGTGCGCGAAGGAAGCCTGACCGGCGACAACTCAAACGGGCCATTCGGCACCTTCCCGGTCACCGGAGTGCGGGCGAAATAAGACATGACGACGTGGCATGATGAGAAAAATGGCATGGCGCGGCAACATGCGCTGGCAGCACTGCTTGTGTTCAGCTTGGGCTTTCCCCAAGCGACATGGGCGAGCGGCAAGGGTGCCGTTGCCATCGATCCGTCCGTCTTGCCGGCGATCGGCAAGGTCGACTCGCGATTCCAGTCCTACAACGTTGAAATGGCAGAAGTCATCGGCGGACGATTCTGGGCACCCTATGCCAAGCCTGGCGAACAGGCCCAGCCGATCAATACCCAGGTCAGCGGTAGGCTGGCCCTCGAAGCAAGTCTTTTTCGTCAACGTCCGCCCGCCAACTTGGCAAACCGCCGGCTCCGCGCCCTCGCGCGCGGGCTTGGCCCAGCCTACATCCGCGTCAGCGGTTCATGGGCCAATACGACCTAGTTCAACGACAGCAACGGCCCAGCCCCGGCAAAGCCGCCACGAGGCTTTCAGAATATCCTCACACGGCAGCAGTGGGCCGGCGTTGTCGCCTTTGCCAGGACCGTGGACGGGCGGCTGACGATCTCGTTTGCGGCCAGCGACGGCGCGCGCGATGCCAATGGCGTATGGAAGCCCGATGAAGCGCGCAAGCTGCTGCGCTATACACGCCGGATCGGTGGGCGCATCTATGGCGCCGAGTTGATCAACGAGCCCAATCTTGGCGCAACTTCGGGCTTGCCCGCCGGCTACAACGCCGCATCGTTCGCCCGCGACGTCGCCGCCTTCAGGGACTTCGTGAAGGCCGAGGCTCCAGAGCTTCGCACAATCGGTCCGGGCTCGACCGGCGAAACCGGCGTTGCCCTGTTCAACAGCCGCGGCCTGTCGACCGAATCCATGCTTGGCGCAGACCCGCACCCCCGGTTCGATTACTTCGCCTATCATTTCTATGGTGGCCGCTCGGAGCGTTGCTCGCTCATGGCGCCGACCAGTGCCATCCAGCCAGAGAACGCGCTGGGTGAGGAATGGCTGTCCCGGACAGACCGGGCACTGGCATTCTACAAAGACCTGCGCGACCGCTTCAACCCGGGAGCACCAATCTGGCTCAATGAAACGGCTCAGGCATCCTGTGGCGGTGATCGCTGGGCCGCAAGCTTTCTCGATTCATTCCGCTACACTGACCAGCTGGGCAGGTTGGCGCGTGGCGGCGTCTCAGCCGTGTTCCACAACACCCTTGCCGCTTCCGACTATGGCCTGATCGACGAAGCGACACTAACCCCACGCCCAAACTACTGGGCGGCGCTACTCTGGCGGCGACTGATGGGAGAGACCGTGCTTGGCGGCGCCGAAAGCCAGCCGGGCCTGCACCTCTACAGCCATTGCATGCGTGGCAAGTCCGGTGGGGTGGCCCTGCTCGCCATCAACGTCGATCCGGGCAAAGGCAGGCAGATAGCCTTGGCCAAAGGTGGCGAAGGCTATGCACTGACAGCGCGCGAATTGCGCGACCAGGCCGTCTTTCTCAACGGCGCTACCCTGTCCATGAAGGGCGACAGGCTCCCGCGGATCGCTGGCGTCCGATTGAGTCCCGGAATCCTGTCCTTGCCGCCTGCCAGCATCCAGTTTGTTGCGGTTCCGGACGCAGGCAATCCCGCCTGCACTTCTGCGAGGAAAAATCGATGAGAAACCCGAAGACGGCTATTGATTCACACGATTGCACAAGGTCTACAATGTCAGCCTTTCAGGGCCATGGTTGGGGAGAGATGCCGCACAAACGGGAGCCGATGTGATGACCGTTGCAAGACGGCAAGTTCTGGACTGAGGCGCCACGCTTGGTGCCGCCACCCTTCTGGGCGCGGCGACCACTCCTCCTGCTGGCCAACCCAATATTCTCTGGATAGTGACAGAAGACAACAACCCCTAGCTGGGCTCTTACGGCGACAAGTTGGCGCATACACCGACTATAGATGCCCTGGCGAAGCGCGGATTGCTCTATCGCAACTCCTACTCAAATGTGCCGGTCTGCGCCCCTTCGCGCTTCGCCATCCTGACCGGAATGCCACCCGAAAGTTGCAGCCCGGCGAATCAGCACCGGGCGCGGGCCAGGCTTCCGGCTTCTTTTAGAGCGGTTTCCACACGAACTGACTCGGTAGGGATTCCCAAACGGCCTGATGTGATTCATATGTGGACGCCCCCTTGGCAAGGGCCTTTGTCGGGACGGGTTTTGATCGGTTGCTTTCATATGTCCGGCCTGTTTGTGCGGCGTTTTGGTTGCCGCTGGCCGTGTTGGAAATCCGCCGGTGAGGTCCCTAAACAAGCTCCCGCGCCTTGAAGCGCGTTGACTCTTTACAAGAATTCGGCTCCTGCGTGTTCGTCAAACAGCTCGGCTGCTCGGACATAGCCCAGCAGCACCTCGACCTTTTTGTGCCGCGACACCTCCTGCATCTTGGCGATGGTGGCGCCTGAGCGAGATGCCTCGGTGAGGAACCCTGCTCGCAAGGAATGACCGGCTACCGTTTCGGGATCGAGCCCCACCCGTCCCGCGTATTTCTGGATCAACCGCGCGATCGAACGGTCCGACATGGGCTTGTCGGTCAGCCGCCCTTGCGGGTCGATCCGGTAGAACAGCGGTCCCGCGCCGCCGCCCCGCACCGCGAGCCAGGCCTTTAGCCGCTCGACCGGCCTCAGCGCCTTACCGGAGGGCACCGCGATCACTTGCCCCTCCCCGTCCTGATCGGTCTTGGAATGGCGCAGCATCAGCTTCAGGCCCTTGTCGACCAGCTCCACATCGTGCGATTCGAGCGCGACCAGTTCCGACCGCCGCAGCGCCGCCGCCAGCCCCAGCGCCAGCACCGCCCGGTCACGGATCGAACGCGTCCCCTCCCCGTCCGCCGCAGCTATCATCGCCGTCAAGTCCTTGGCTGTAATCGCCGTCTTTTTGGCGCTTGGCCGTGTGCGCTGTTCGCGGCGGATCCCGGCGAGCGTATCAGCAATGACCATCTTGTCGTCGCGCACAGTCGGCGCGACCAGTCCGTCCTGCCGGTGCTTCCACCCGATTGCCGCGAGATGACGGCCGATCGTGCTGTCGGCCTTGCCCGCCATGGCGAGCGAGGCGAGGTAGGTCGCCACGGCCTCGACCCGCGCCGGCAGCGGTTCGAGCGAACGTTCATCGCACCAACCTTCGAACTGGTTCCAGTCGCTGGTGTAGGCGCGAATTGTGTTGGCCGCCTTGGCCTGGGCGCGATAGGATCGGGCAGCCGCGATCTCTTCGCCCAACCTCCTCCCGGGCAGCTCGATTGCAGCGCGGGATGCTGCTTGGAGCGGGCTGATAGCGGCCCGGGCTTCAGCTTCGACAGCAACGCCGTTCATTTCCGCCATTTTCTGGCCCTTCCTCGCACCAAAACTGTCACTTAAAGAATACGGGCGGACGAGAAAACGGCCGAGTTGCGTGGATCATGTACAAGAATACCTCCGGACGTTCGACCTGACAGCGCGATTCTGCTACAAAACGACCGGACCCGGCAACACGAGTCCCTGGCGAAAATCGGGGATAGGTCATGGCCGAAACAGGCACTGCCCTCACGACGGTTGATCATACAGAATGGCGCAAAGCTTGTGAGCGCGAGCCTATCATTCGTGCGCTTACGGCAGAGCCCCGGCTCGGACGCAAAGCGATTGCTGAGGCCGGCCTGAAGCTGAGCCTCAACCGGTCCCGAATTTACGAACTGCTCGCGAGATACCGGGAAAACCCAGTGACCAGTTCGTTGGTCGACCAGCACGATGGATTTCCCAAAGGGCGCTCTCGCCTCCCTTGCGAGGTGGAACGCCTGATCGATGCCAAAATAGAGCAATTTTATCTCAGCCGTCCAAAGCCCACCATCGCACAACTGGTCCGTCAAATTCGCTTTTCGTGCCTGGAGCAGAATCTGCGACCTCCAGCACGGCAAACTGTTGTCCTGCGGGTCAACGCCGTGGAACGGACACGCCTGACAGGCGCCCGTGATGGGACCAAAGCCGCAGCAGACCGCTTCCGACCCGTCGTCAGCTCATACGAGGCGCAGTACCCTCTTCAGGTCGTACAGATGGACCACACGCTGGTCGATATCATCATCGTCGATGAGTATCTCAGGAGACCGGTCGGGCGGCCAACGCTGACCCTGCAGATCGACGTAGCGACGCGGGTGATACCCGGCTTCTACATTTCACTGGAACGACCTTCCGCGATTTCGGTCGGCATGGCGATCCGTCATGCAGTACTGCCCAAGAATGATTGGCTGGCCGATCGAGAGCTCACCTTCGCATGGCCTGTCTTCGGCCTGCCAGACATCCTCCATCTCGACAATGCCTCGGAATTTCACTCACGCGCGCTGACTCGGGGCTGCCAGCAATTTGGGATCGAGCTTCACTACCGTCCACCGCGCACTCCGCACTTTGGCGGGCACATCGAGCGCATGATCGGCACCGCCATCGGCGAAGTTCACCTTCTTCCGGGTACTACGTTCTCCAACATCCAGGACAAGGGAGACTACGACGCTGAGGGCAAAGCCTGCATGACCCTCAAGGAATTCGAGCGATGGTTCGCCCTCCAGGTGGGAATCTATCATCGCACCATTCACAGCTCACTTGGCGTCCCCCCGATGACAGCGTGGCAGGACGATCAAGGTAAGCGCGTTGCAGCCCTGCGCCTGCCGGCCGATGAAGAACGTTTTCTGCTCGACTTCCTCCCGTTCGAGATGCGCCGGGTCCGGCGCGAGGGCATCAAACTCTTCCACGTTTTCTACTGGCATGGCGCTTTGGCCACGCTGGTCGCGAACAGCGTTCATAAATTCCCGATCAAATACAATCCGCTCAACCTCTCGGCCGTCTATCTCGAACTGCCCGGCGGCGAGCATGTCACAGTTCCTCTTCGCGATAAGCGGCGTCCTGCAATTACCAAGTTCGAGCACGACCAAGCCCTGAGAGCGCTTCGAGAGCGCGGGCGAACCGCCGTCGATGAGCAGATGCTTTTCGAGATGGTGAGCACGCAGCGCAGGATTGTGCTTAGGGCCGTAGAGAAGACGCGCGGAGCTCGACGATCAACCCAACGCATCGTCGATGCGCTCATCCGCGGCGAACCGCCTGCGGCCTTTGTCCAGCACCAAGAGGCCAACGCGCAGCTGACACCGCCAAATCTCGACGGGCCGGTTGTACCACTCGCGATCGAGGAGCAGTCATGAACGTGCTGTACAGCCATATCTTCCCGGCTTATCGCGAGTATGCCGAATTGACCGATGAGGCCCGGATCGACTGGCTACGCCGCGACCGCTGGATATCGTTGCCACAGGCTGAGGCCGCGCTCCGCCACCTTGAAGACCTGGTAATCTATCCGCCGCGAGGGCGAATGCCCTGCCTGTTACTGTTTGGCGCCACCGGGATGGGCAAGACCGAAATTGTCAGCCGCTTCTCGAAACTTCACGCTCCTCAGTTCGATATCAGGACCGGGCTCAGCAAGATGCCGGTGTTGCTCGCGCAGATACCGCCAGAGCCGAGTGAGGAGCAATTTTACACCGAGGTGCTGACCGCGCTAAATTGCGTCGACCTTAGCCGACTGTCCGTGCGATCGATGCGAGCGGAAGCCAGGCAACTGCTTGCCGAAGTCGAAACCAAGGTGCTCGTCCTGGATGAAATCGACAAGATGCTCGCCGGCACTCCTCGCCAGCAGCGGGTGTTCCTCAATACTATCCGCTTTTTGACCAACGATCTGAAAATTCCAATTGTTTGCGCAGGGACCGAGGACGCGCGGATGGCGGTCCTGATGGATCCGAACCTTGCCGACCGGTTTGGGGCGTTCGAATTGATGCCATGGCGCAACGATCATGCCCTGCGCCAGCTGCTTGCGAGCTTCTCGGGCCTGCTGCCCCTGAGACGCCCATCGATGCTCGACACCGTCGAAGCGCGGCAACGCGTGCTGGCCCTCACCCAGGGTGTGACGGGCCGAATATTCCGGCTCATCGAGGCAGCCGCTGTCACGGCTATCCGCGATGGCCGCGAGATGCTTGATGCCGCAAGCTTCGAGGCCAACGACGTGACGCTTCCTCTCGTCTCCATGTTTACGTCGGCAGGCAAGCGAAGGACAATCGGCCGGGCGACCGTATGAGTTTCGTGGAGCCATTCGCGGATGAACTTCTCAGTTCATGGCTGGCGCGCGTGCGATGCGATCAGCGGGCTCCGGGTGAGCCTTTGCTGCGCGCCTATCGAAATCGCGCAGGCCATTGGCGGCATCCCGATGTAAACCCAAAAAAATCGATGATCGCTGAGCTTGCCGCAAGCGAGGGCTTCACGGAAAACAGTGTCGCCGAACTCGGTCTTTGCTATCGGTATCCGAGGATCACCCCGGATTTTGTAGCCTGGCACCACGTTCCATCCGATGATCCTAGCCGAGATTTCGCGCCCGCTCTTACCCTCCGGTTGAGCTGGTGCAGTCGTTGCCTTGCCGAGGACTATGCCGCTGGCCGCCCCGCCTATATCCGTGCGGACTGGGCCATGGCTGCGTGGGGCTTCTGTTTCCGGCACCACTGGCCACTCGTCGATCGATGCGTGTCTTGCGGGAGTAGTCATTGGGCGATTAAGCGGTCATCGCAGGGGCCGCCAAGATTGTGCTGTATTCGCTGCCGTCGGGGCCTCGAACGGGCGCACCCCAGGGCGCTCGAGCTTGAGCCAGCAGCGCAGCCCATCTGGATCAATATCGTAGCCTTTGAAGCCGCGCTGAGGGGTGCGCTTAGGGGAAAGGTCCCAGATCAATTTCGCTTCAACGACACTTCAGCCGGTCAGCTGCTCGAAGAATCCGCCAGAATCTGTCTACTGTTCGCAAGGGCCCACAGGCGCTGGAGACTGCGTGATAGACTCCTACATCGGTTTGCGGCGCCTGTGCTCACGCTCGATAACGTTTGCCCCAACGAGCCTTCCTGTGAAATGCCGCTCGCGCTTGCCAGCCCCTCAATGCGTCGTTGCCTTATCGCAATCTGCGCCGCGATGCTCGATGCAGACTGTGACCCAACGGTGCGAAACGAGGACGAGCCGGTTGTCGACGTATGGGCGCGGATGGTCGATAGCATCGCACTCCAACAGTTCATTCAAGATCGTCAGGCGTGCTCGCCGACGTTGAAAAGAACAGTGGAAGCAGCGTGCCATCGGAACGAAAAAGTCGAGCGGATGTCCGCGTTACGGAGCGCCTCGACGGCCTACAAAACTCTCTTCCGTGACACGGCCGGAAATGCGTTCTCTTCGCGCCATTAAGTACCCGCGAGCCTACGGATGGCAGGCGCATTTGGCCTCTAGCTGGCCGCACGCTTTTTAGCGGCAGGTGTCCATTAACTTAGGAGGTTGGCGGCGCGCACCTGAATGCGGCGCTTCTGCTGGATTTCATCAATTCCATTCCGTCCCGCGATTGGGCAACATGCGCCTATCCAAGCCGCTCAATTGGAAACGTCTCGCGACTACGAGCGGTCAGTCCGGTT
The DNA here is from genome assembly GCF_014230305.1 of Novosphingobium aerophilum. Taxonomy (GTDB): domain Bacteria; phylum Pseudomonadota; class Alphaproteobacteria; order Sphingomonadales; family Sphingomonadaceae; genus Novosphingobium; species Novosphingobium aerophilum. The sequence goes on along the minus strand of NZ_JACLAU010000041.1, from coordinate 564 downwards.
ATGGCCGGGGCTGGGACATTTCTGCCGTTTGGATGGGTCGCGTCCGTCAACGTGGTGTAATTTCGGCGGTGGCCTTGGGTCATCGTCAGGCGGCTTTGGCGGTGATGTGTAGGGGCTGATTTTCCTCCTCGATCATGGGTTGATTGAGTTCGGCCATGCCTTCGATCTGCATGTAGCGATGCTGGAGCTGCCATTCGTCGTTCTGTTCGAGCAGGACCGCGCCGACGAGGCGGACGATGCTGTCCTCGTTCGGGAAGATGCCGACGACATCGGCACGGCGCTTGACCTCCTTGTTCAGCCGCTCGAGCGGATTTGTGGAGTGTAATTTCGTGCGGTGCTGGGTGGGGAAGCCGGTGTAGGCGAGCACGTCGGTTTCGGCCTCGTCCATGCAGGCGCCGAGCTTTGGCCAACGGGTGCGGAGCTGATCGGCGACCTGTCGCCAGACCTGGGTCGCGCTTTTCTGGTCGGGTTGGAGGAAGACCTGCCGGATCGCGGCGGCGACCACGGTGTTCTGGCCCTTGGGCACATAGGACAGGGCATTGCGCATGAAGTGCACCCGGCAGC
>NZ_JACLAU010000040.1 GCF_014230305.1 Novosphingobium aerophilum | reverse complement strand
CTAACCGGTCCTAATAACTCTGATCATGCTTGAGAGTCCCACCATCAATGACAGCCCTGCACCGCAGGGCTTCGGCGAGGACGGACGATCATCCAGCCACATCACAACATCAAAAGACATCGATTAATGTGCACGGGCACCATTGCTTGGTGACCATAGCGTCTGTGACCCACCCGATCCCATCTCGAACTCGGCCGTGAAACCAGACCGCGCCAATGGTACTAACGCTCAAGCGTTGGAAGAGTAGGTCGTCGCCAGGCATTGCTGCCCGTGCCATAAAAACCCATTCACTTGTCATGCAAAGCCGCTGCCGGATAACCCCGAGCGGCGGCTTTTGCGTTCTCCGGCTCAATCATGCCGGAAAAACGGGCCGGCACAACCAGCCCCAATTGGTGACGCGGGGTGGAGCAGCCCGGTAGCTCGTCAGGCTCATAACCTGAAGGTCGCAGGTTCAAATCCTGCCCCCGCAACCAAATCAAAGCACAAGCTTCCCGACATCCCTGTCAGCCCTGGCCGTCAGGGCCTGGAGAACTCAGCTCGCGCTGATTGCTCGAGCGCGAAGAGCGGGTGCCGGTCGTGGTTGTTGCTATCCAGCCTGAAGGGCAGGCCCAGAATGCGCCGCCCGGGTACGCTGCTGGCGTCCTCCGCATCGATCTGGCTGAGGCTTCGTTCGCTCAACAGTTCCCGAAACGCCGTCGCGTTGATGCGCCAACCGGCTACGCCGAAACCCGAGGCTTCGGCGACATCCAGTTCCTGTCGCATGCGTTCGAGCAGGGGGGCTTGGCGGGTCATTAACTTCCGTTAGCACGCCAAGGGTTTCCCCAAGGTTTACGTTTCCCTTCGCACCGACCGGCAACGCGCGATGGCCCAGACCGGGTCCGCCGGTCGCCTCACAGTCGTGATTCAGGCTGCATGCCCAGGATCCGAGACCCGCTTGCGCCACGCCGACGGGGTGGTCCCGGTGCAGGCGAGAAAGGCCCGGTTGAAGCTGGCCTTGGACGAGAACCCGGCGTCCAGCGTGATGGTCAGCACATCCCTGGAATCCCCCGCGGCTAGCGCCGCCATGACCGCCTTGCAGCGCAGGCCGTTGACGAAGGAGGAGAAATTGACGCCCAGACCCTCGTTCAGGGCGCGTGACAGGTAGCTGGTGTTGGTTCCCAGCAGACGGGCGAGCCTGGCCAGGTCAAGATCGGGATCGGTCGCCCATCCCGCGGTCTCGATCTCGCGGGCCCACTCTTCCGCTTGCTGCGCCCAGTCCCGTCGCGGCGATGGGGCCAAGCCCGTGTCGGCGGCGAAGACCGTGTCCCAAGACGGAAACGGATCGTTGGCGTGGCGCCAACCCTCGATGGCGAGGAACAGCGCCACCGCGGCGATCAGCAGGTACAGCCACATCAGCCCCTTGTAGCCGAGGGGACTGACCCAGTCCCACAGCAGCGCGCCGCCCCAGCTGATCCATAGGAGGGCAAAGGCCAGCAGGGCCTGGGTGAGCCAGCGCGCGGCGAACCGCCCCTCATCCCCGGTGACATTGGCGAGACCCGCGCGGTACTCGCGGAGCATGGCGGCGGATCGGGCAATGTGGAGGGCAAAGCTGGCAATCAGGGCCAGGGCGAACAACGGCGAGATCGTTGCGCCCACAATATCCGCCCACCGGTTCTTCAGATCGAGCGGCAAACAGAAGCTGATCGCCTGAAAGCCGAATTCGATGAGCCCGGGCACCAGCATGACGCGCCAGTGCCGCGGCAAGGCTCCTTTCAGCAGGGCCTCGACATACAAGCGGAGCAGGGCCGGCACCAGCAGGGGCACCGCCACCGGCAGGAAGGTCAGCCAGGGCCACTGATCGTAGGCCCCGGCAAAGCCGATGAGCCAGGGGGTGAACACGCCGACCAGCGTGACGATCAGCGCGCCGAGCACCCGGTTCGCCAGGCGGTTGCGCAGGTTGCTCGCCAGTGCCGCCGCCAGGCACAGCAGAACGGCGGCAGCCACCAGCAGCGAAGCGCTGCGCCAGCCCAGGACAAGGTTCATGTCCCGATCTTAGCCTCTGTTGCCGTGAAACGGAAACAGCGGTCCGGTGCCGTTTCCCCGCAAGCGGAAAAGACACCCGCCGCCGGTCGCGCCGGGCCAGTCAGGGCTTTGCGCCAGGTCGGCCGGCGGCGGCCGGATCCTTCAGAAGCAGTCGAGATCGCTCGCCAGGGCCACCTCTCCGCGGAAACCTTGCCGCACCTCTTCCAGCACCGCGGCGAGCCGCGCCGGTCCGGCCGTGCCGCCGGCAAAATGGGTGACAACCAGCGCCTTCGTCCCCGCGCGGGCCGCCAGCTTGCCGACATCCTGCGGGCTGAGGTGATGGGTGGTCAGGTGCCTGACCATGTTCTGCCGGGCGATGACGGGCATATCGGGAGAGTTCTGCCCCACCCGGGCCATGGTGGTATCGATGTCGATCATCTCGCTCACCAGCAGGTCGGCTCCGGCGGCCAGTTGTTCGACCGCCGCGCTCGGGCCCGTGTCGCCGGTATAGGCAATCGACCGGCCCGGGACATCGAAACGCAGCGCCAGGGACTTGTAGGACTGATCCTCGGGGCTGCCGGGGGCGAAATCGTAGTGGCTGTTCTGGACGGCCCGCACGCGCATGTCACCGACCGCGAAGTCGGCCCCACCGGCGATCTCGACCGCGGTGACCGATTCTTCGGGCGGCCCCCAGGGCTGGCCCGGGATGCCGTAGCCGGCCTTGGCCGCGGGCTGCATCGATGCGACGATTCCGGCCACCAGTTGCCGGGTGCCGGGCGGGCCATAGACGGTCAGCCGGTCCTTGACGAGGATCTGGTTGCGCAGCGCCAGGACGGCGTTGAGGCCCCCGGTGTGATCGGCATGGAGGTGGCTGAGGAACACCGCCTTGACCCGGGGCAGGGCGATTCCGGCCCGCGCCAGTTGGCCGACTGTCCCGTCGCCAGCATCGACCAGGTAGACCGCGTTGCCCCGGACCAGGGCGTTCGCGGGTTGCGAGCGGTTGTCGTCCGGTACCGGTCCGCCCATCGTGCCCAGCGTCACCAGGGCAATCGGAACGGCCGGGCAGGGCTTGGCCGCCGCACCCGCAGGTCCGGCAACCAGCGCCCCCAGGACAAGCGCCGCAATCGCGCCGCCGCGCATCAGAAGCGGTAACCCACGCGGAAGCCCCAGACCCGCGGCGGCGCCAGCTTGCCCACCGGGAAGTCGAGCACCGGCCGGGTTCCCGCACGCTGCAGCACGGTCTCGTTCTCGATGTTGTTCACGAACAGCGTCGCCGTGACCGTGCCATCGGCGAACTCGCCGGTCAGGTAGGCATCGGACATCATGTACGAGCCCTGCGGCTCTTCCGGACGGAAGTTGGCATTGAGGAAGCGCGAGCTTTCGATCGTGGTGCGCGCGCCCACCAGGATGCGGACGCTGTCGTTGACCGGGAAGGCATGTTCGTACCCGGCGTTGATCGACCAGCGCGGGGCGTTGACCGCCGGCTTGCCCGAACAGTCGATATCGTAGAACCGGGCCGTGTTGCCCGCCACGGTCGGGTTGGCGAGGCGGCTGCCAAGCACCGTGCAGCCCGTCGCCACCGGTGCGCCGGTGCCGGAGAAGTTGGCGGTCCTCAGACTGTTGTACTTGCCGTTCAGGTACTGGACGTTGAGGTTGAGACGATCGTTGGCGGTCGGCTGCCACAGCGTCTCGAGCTCAAGCCCGTACATCCGCGACTTGCCCGCGTTCTCGGTCCGCGACCCCTGGGCGAAGATGCCGTTGCCGGTCAGGATGCCGCCGACAAAGGTGATCTGCTGGTCCTTGTAGTCCCAGTAGAATGCTTCGAGATTGACCTGCAGCGTGTTGCCGAAGAACCGGTTCTTGGTGCCCAGGGTGTAGGCGGTGAGCAGCTCGGGCGCATAGGTGTTGGCCGGCGGAGCCGCGACGAAGAAACCACCCGACTTGAACCCGGTCGCCACGTTGGCATAGACCAGCGAGGCGGGACCGGCATTCCATTCGAGCCCGGCCTTCCAGGTGAACTTGTCGAAGTCGAGCGATCCGGACGCAGGGGCGCCGAGGGCCGGATTGACCGGTCCGGGCCGCCCGCCCGAGACGCTGGCGGTGGACTGGTCCTTCGATTCCTTGGTGTAGCGGCCGCCCAGCACCACCCGCAGGCTGTCCGTCAGCGCATAGGTCAACTGCCCGAATCCGGCATAGCTCTTGGTGTTCACGTTCGGGGTGAAGCGGGTGGTGGACAGATCGCCCTGACGGAAGAAGTTCAGCGAGGCGAGGTCTTCCGAGAAGTAGAAGACGCCCAGCTGATAGGTCAGGGGGCCGGTGCCGTTGGAGGCCAGGCGGGTCTCGAAAGAGAACTGCTTGGCATTCTCCTGCACCTCGCCGCGGAAGCCGGGCAGCCAGGTGACATAGTTGATGTCGGACTTGCGGTACGCCGGCTGGACCGTCAGCGTGGCGAAGCCAAGATTGGCCTCGATCGTTCCGCTGATCCCGTAGGTCTGGTTGTCCATGAACCCGGTGGTCTGGGGCACGTCGATGCAGCCGCTGGTGACGAAACCGCCCGCTCCGCCGCAGAACGGCGGCGCGAAGCGGGTGGCCGCGAAAGCGCGGATCGCATCGGTCGCGCGCGGGCTGGCAAAGCCGACCCGGCCGGCGAGCGGCGGTACGGCGAAGGCCGAATTGGGCAGCAGCACGCCGCCCGCGCCCTTTCCGCCCTGATCGAAATAGTCGCCGACGATCAGCACCGAGACATCGTTCGAAGGCTTGACCAGCAGCGAAGCGCGCAGGGCCTTGCCGTCCTCGTCGTCATAGCCGTCGGACAGGTAGCCGTCGTGCGCGATCAACTGGCCCGCCACGCGCAGGGCGGCCGACCCACCGAGCGGGACGTTGAGCGCGGCGTTGACGTTGCGGCCGTTGTAGTTCGACAGCTCGCCCATGAAGCTGCCGCTCACCGTGTCGAGCTGCGGCTTGCGCGGGACCACGTTGAGCGCGCCGCCCGTGGCGTTGCGGCCATAGAGGGTGCCCTGCGGTCCCTTGACCACCTCGACCCGCTCCAGATCGTAGAACACTCCGGCCAGCGCCGTCGGCCTGGCGACGTAGACGCCGTTGAAGTTGAAGGCGACCGCGTTTTCCGAGAACGAGTTCTGCGAGTTGGTGCCCACCCCGCGCAGGAACAGGCTGGTCGTGCCGCCGGTGGGCGAGATTTTCAGCGCCGGAACCAGTTTCTGCAGGTCGGCGACGGCCGTCACGCCGAAGGTGATCAGCGAGTCCCCGCTAACCGCCGTGACCGGCACCGCGGCCCGCTGCAGGCTTTCTTCGCGGCGTTGCGCCGTCACCACGATATCGGCGATGCCGGTGTCGTCCTCTGCCGGCGCGGCAGCGCTGGCCGGGGCGCTCTGGTCTGCCGCGAGGTCTGCGGCTTGGGCCGGGGTGGAAAGGGATGCAAGCACGAAAAGAGCCGTCGAGCCAAGCAGGACTGGGCGCATGAGATTCTCCCTGATGCCCGCTGCGTCACTCGCACGGGCTTGATCGTCGAGATGTCTCACGCTGTCTGGAATTTAAAAAATCCCTTGTTTAGATTGGAACTCATTCGAAAACTGAATGGATAGGACGATGCGTTTCAAGGGTCTCGATCTGAACCTGCTTGTCCTGCTCGACGCTCTGCTCGAAGAGCGGAGCGTGACCGCGGCAGCCCGGCGGCTCAACCTGAGCCAGCCCGCGACCAGCTCGGCCCTGGCGCGGCTGCGCGACTACTTCGGCGATGAGCTGCTGCAGCAGTCCGGCCGCAATATGCTGCCGACCGCCCATGCCCTCAGCCTGCAGCCGCTGATCCGCGAAGTGCTGGGGGATGTCGAGCGCCTGGTCGCCGCCTCGTCGGGCTTCGATCCTGCCACCAGCGACCGGACCTTCCGGCTGGTCGGGTCGGACTACATCTTCATGACGCTGGTGGCGACCCTGATCGCCTCGCTGCAGATCGAGGCGCCGGGCCTGCGCTTCGAGATCTCCCCGCCCGACCCGGGCATCATCCAGCGTCTGGAGCGCGGCGACATCGATCTGCTGCTGACCCCGCGTCACTTCGTTTCGCCGAACCATCCGGCCGTCGCCATCTTCGATGAGCCGCACGTGGTGATAGGATGGAACGAAAACCCCATCTTCGCGGGCGAACTCACGCTTGAACAGTTTCTCGATGCGCCGCAGGTCGCGGTGCTGTTCGGCCCGACCCGAACGTTATCCTTCGCCGAGGAGCAGATGCGAGCCCTGGGTCTGCAACGGCGGATCGACGTGATCGCACCGACCTTCGCGGCAGTCCCCTGGGTCCTGCCCCATTCCTCGCGTGTCGCGGTGTTGCAGCGGCGCCTGGCCGAGGTTTTCGCCCGAACCCTGCCGCTGGCTTTGGCGCCATTGCCGTTCGCCATGCCGATGATGGAGGAAATGGCCCAGTATCACACCACCCGCGACCGGGACGCCGGGTTGCAGTGGTTGCTCGGACGGTTGCAGGACAGGGCCCGGCTCAGCGGCTAGACCCTTTTCGCACGCTTTGCAGTGGTCCGGGTCATGGGCTGATCCCCCGGGTCCGGAACCCCTCCGGCCGGCGGAAAACGGTCCGGCACGCAGCGATCCGGTTTACAGGGTCCAGCGCAGCCCCAACTCGATTGTGCGCGGTGCTCCCGGCGCGAAGAAGGTGGAGGACAGCAGGGGGCGTTCGCCCGCGATCACCGGCCCGGCAAAGGGGCGCGCCACGAACCGGCCCTGGGCATCGAAAGCCGTGGCGCCGAGCTGTGCGCCGCTCGCATAGTGGCGGTTGAACAGGTTGCGCACCGTTGCAAACAGGGTGAACCGGGGAGCCGGGCGCAGTTCGATCCCGGCGTTGGCCACCGCATAGCCGGCAGAATGCCCGGGCCCGAGGAAGTAGACGCCATCCGGCTGATGGCGGTTGTTCTCGTTCCCGCGGGCATAGGCGCCGGAGACGGCCATCACGTCGAGATCGAGCGACAGCCAGCGGGCGGCCTGCCAATGGGCCGCGGCCTTGACCGTGTGGCGCGGCAGCAGCGGCAAGCGGTCGCCGGGGCGGATCGTGATGGCACCATCAAACCCGGGAGCGGGTGCGTCGCTGGTGCTGTTCGCGCCCCCACCCACCTGCTCACCGGAGCGATAGGTCGCGTCGAGCAGGGTGTAGCTCGCCTGGAGGCGCAGGGCGCCCCAATCGGCATGGCCTTCGATGGCCAGACCCTGGCGGCGGGTCTGGCCGAAGTTGCGGAAATAGCCATAGCCCGAGGCCTGGCTGCTGACGAACAGGATATCGTCGCTGCTGGCGGTGCGGAACAGCGTGGCGCTGGCCGACCAGCCGCGCCCGGTCAGGTCCAGCCGCAATTCGGCGGTGCGGGCCACGACCTGGCGCAGCGGCGGATCGCCGGCCAGGGCATTGGGCAGGCGGCACGGGCTCGCCGGGTCGGAACAGCCGAGTTCGATCGCCGAGGGCGCGCGCGAAGCCTGGGACCAGGCCGCGCGCAGGGCGATCCCCGGGGTCGGTTGCCATTGCACGGCCGCGGACGGATTGAACCGCGTATAGACCGGCTGGCTGTCGAGCGAGCCGGTGCCACCACCCGGGGTGATCGCATCGCGGTTGCGCAGCCAGATCCGGTCATAGCGACCAGCCAGATCCACGCGGAGCTGGGGGCTGAGCGTAAGGCTGTCGGCCAGGTAGACACCCAGGCTGGAGGTGCGGGCCCGAAGATCGACCCGGGCGTCGAACGCGTTTTCGGAATTCTGCGTGCCGTCGGCGAAGGCGCCGGGGCCGCTAACCGGAAAAACCGTTCGATCATCCAGAAGATAACCAAATTGGCTGGTCTGGATGAAGTGCGCCCGGCTGTGAACGAAGCTCAGCCCCAGGGTGAGGTGATTGTCCAGCCCGCCGAGAGACGAGCTCCAGTCCGCCTCGACGCCACCGCCCAGTTCGTCCTGTTCGGTCCGCGAACGATTGAACAGGCCATTGCACTTCTCGTTCGGCTCTTCGTTTAGCAGCGCGTTGGCGATGCAGCGCCAGCGGGGGAAGGCGGTATTGGCCTGGCTCTCCCCGGCCAGCGGAAAACCGCTGTAGCCCGCGGACGCCAGCGCCGCACGCTCGGCGGCATTGGGCTGATAGAGGCTCTGGCCGAGCGCCTCATCATTGGCGTCGCCGTTGAGCGTTGCGGTCCGCAGGCGGCGCCAGAACAGGTTGCCCCGCAGGGTCAGGCGATCGCTGGCGCGGTGCTGTCCCTTCACGGCGATCAGTCCGGCGCGATTGCGGGTGTTGTCCGGAGCGGTGTAGATGCTGCGCCGGTCGGCGGCGAGCAGACGCTGCTCCTGCAGGCCATTGCCGTTCAGATCGGTGTCCGCATAGAGCCCGGTCAGGTCGATCCGGGTCGCCGGGCCGGACCAGCCCAAGCGGGCAAAGCCGCGGCTTGCGCGTGAGGGCGAATAGGCGCGCCAGCCGTCCTCGCGGAAGTGATCGGCGGTGGCGAACAGGTCGAATCCGCCGCCCACCTGTCCTCCCGCCGACCCGCTGACCGTGGCCCGTCCGAAGGATCCGCCGCTGGCCTGGAGCCGCGCGCCCGGGTCGCTGCGGCCGTCCTTCGTGCGCAGCACCAGCGCGCCGCCCAGGGCATTGCGCCCGAACTGCGGCGCCGCGCCCGAGACCAGGTCCATCCCGGCGATCGCGCCCTGCGGGATCAGGTCCCAGCTCACCACTTCCCCGAACGGCTGGTTCATCCGCACCCCGTCAAGAAAGACCGACAGCCCCTGCGGCGTGCCGAGCAAGGGGGAGGCGGTGAAGCCGCGATAGCTGATGTCCGGCTGGAGCGGATTGCCCTGGATTTCGTTGACGGTGACGCCCGGCGCGGTCCGGACGAGCTGCTCAGCCAGGCTGACCGCGCGCGAGGTGTCGATGTCCTGCGCGGTCGATGCGGTGGGAGCGGCGTCGCCAAGCGGGGTCGCGACCACCACGATCTCCCCATCGGCCGTGCTGTCGGTCAGGTCCGCCGCCATCGCCGGCAGCGGCAGCAGGATCATCGCTGTCCCTGCCAGCAAAGTGTTTGTCCTGCGCATAGCCTGCCCCCTCGCACCACCTTGGAGAGAGGCCTATCAGCCCGCCGCGTGGCGAACCTGAGCATGCGCTCAGGTCGACCCAAAGGATGAGATGGCCGAACGACGGTCAAGCCATCAAGGGATCACGCGATCGGGCTGCGCCGCCGCCCAGTGGCCCGTTCGAGGGCGAAGCCCTGGCCGCGCAGCGCGCGCACCGCCACCGGCACCCCGGCATCGGCCAACCGCCGTCGCAAGGTGCTGATCGCGACATCGACGGCATTGTCCGAAATCACCGCTTCGCTCCCCCAAACCGCACCGACCAGTTGGGTCCGGGGCACGATCCCTCCCCGTCGGGTCGCCAGTTCGGCCAGAATCGCGAAAGAGCGCGGATCGAGGCGCAGTGGCACGCCCTGCCACTGTGCCGCGGCGGCATCGCGGTCGAGTTCCAGGTCCTCCCAGCGCACCGGGCCCGGCCGCAGCCGTTCGCCCCGGCGGACCAGCACGGCGACACGGGCGACCAGTTCGGCAAAGGCGAAGGGCTTGGCCAGATAGTCGTCTGCGCCGGCGGCAAAGCCGTCGAGCCGGTCGTCCAGCGCGGTGCGCGCAGTGAGCATCAGCACCGGCAGGTCGATCCCCGCGGCGCGCACCTCGCGGCACAGGGTGAAGCCATCGGTGTCGGGAAGGCCTATGTCGAGGATCAGCGCGCGACACGTGCCGCGAACCAGCCGATCGAGCAGTCCGGCGCCGGTGCGCTGCCAGTGCACGTCCAGGCCCTGGGCAGACAGGCCCTGGACGATGGCCCGGCCGATCCCGACATCATCCTCCACCAGCACGACGGTCATGCCGCCGCCTCCAACGGCAGCACGATCGTCACCGCACAGCCTCCCGCAACCAGGTTGGCGGCGCGGATGGCGCCGCCATGCTGTTCCACCACCCATCGCGCCAGAGCCAGGCCCAGCCCGTTGCCGCCGCGACTGCGGCCAGCCTCAGCCTGATAGAAGGCATCGAAAATTCGCGGCAGGTCGGACTCGACCACACCGGGCCCGTGATCGGTGACGATGATCGTGGCCCGGTCGCCGGTCAGGCTGAGCGAGATTCCCAGTTGGCCGCCCATCGGTGAGAACTTGAGCCCATTCTCAATCACCGCGATCAGCGCCTGGCGCAGCCAGCGGGCATCGGCGCGGAGTGGAACCGGCTGATCCGGGGCTTCGAACGCCAAGGTGCATTCGACCGAGCGGGCCAGCGCCGCGCATTCGTCGCGGGCGGTGGCGATCACCTCGGCCAGATCGGTGGCCTCGCGGCGCAGTTGCAGCTGGCCGTTGTCGGCGCTGGCCAGCCCGAGCAGCTCGTCGATGCGATGGCCTAGCGAGACGGTGCCGGCCAGAACATGGCCCAGGGTCTCGCGCAACTCGGCCGGGGGCAAGCCGGGGGCTGCGAGGGCGATTTCGGCCTGGGCTCGGATCGCCTGAACCGGGGTGCGCAGTTCGTGGCTGGTCTTGGCGAAGAACAGCCGCCGCGAGGCATCGACCGCTTCGACCTGGCGGGTGCGCACTATGACCTCGTCGTGCAGCTGGCGGTTGCGCTTGGCCAGCAGCCAGGCTCCCGCCCCGGCACAGGCCAGGACCAGTGCGGCAAGCAGCGTGGCCAGCACCGTGGCGCGGTTGTGCAATCCGACCAGCCGGGCACGGGCCTGGTCCACCTCCCGTGCCTCGCGCTGCTCGATCACTGTGGCCAGGCGGCGCACCGCGTTACGCTCCTGCGGCGCCAGGGCCAGCCGGCGAAGCTGGTCGAGCCGGATGAGCTCGGCGGTGACGCGGGCGGCCTCCAGCTCATCCGCAGAGGTCAGCCGCTGTTCGGCGCGGATCAGCGCGGCGGTCTCGTCCAGCGCCGCCAGCAGGGCCGGCGGTGGTGCCCCCGCGTCGATCAGGGTGGTGATCCGGGTGACGGCGGCGGACTGCCGTTCGGACAGGCGGGCCAGATCGAACTGACGGTCGGCCAGCCGCGAGGTCAGGGTGAAGGCGATCAGCAGCGCGGCGAGGGCGGCCACCAGCCCGCCGAACAGGACGGCAGGCAGCAACAGGGAAGAGGCGGGGCGGCGGCCGGTCACAGGCATGGGGCTTAACACCGCAGGCAGGTCCGCGTCACGCGTGCTTAGGGTCGACCGGCCGCTCCGGCTAAGGGATCAGTCCGTCAGGTCCGCCAGCCATTCGGCGATCATCGCCCGACCGGCGGCCACTGCCCCCGGGCCATGCGCGGCGTGGGCCGCGCGCAGTGCCGGTTCGGTCACGCCGGCCCGGGCCAGCGTCGCTTCCCCTTCCTCGAGCCAGGCCTCGAACCGGGGATCCTCGCCCATCTCGGCATGGAACTGCAGGGCCAGAAGGTTCGGACCACGGCGGAAGGCCTGGTGGGGGTAGAGCGGGCTAGAGGCGAGCAGCTCGACCTCGTCCGGCAGGTCGAAGGTGTCACCGTGCCAGTGCAGCACGGGCACCTCGGCCAGGTGGCGCAGCGGACTGTCCGGAGCGTGGACCGCCACCGGATGGAACCCGATCTCCACTTGCGGACCGGCGAAGACCGGCGCGCCCATCGCCGCGGCCATCATCTGGGCCCCGAAGCAGACGCCCAGAGTGGGGCGATCGGCGGCGATTCGCCGGGCCAGGCGGCGCAGCTGGCAGGTGATCCACGGGTGCTGATCCTGTTCGTAGACCCCCATGGGGCCGCCCATCATGATCAGCAGGTCCGGCTCGGCCAGATCGACCGACGGGAAGGCGGGATCGGCCACATCGATCCGGTCGATGGCATAACCCGCGGCCTCGATCGGGGCGCGATAGGCGGCGACCCCCTCGTAGGGGACGTGGCGGATGATCAGGGCGCGCTTGGCAGTCATGCGATGCTCGGTGCTTGGCGGGTCAGGATCGTGGCACTTGCGGGCGGAGGGAGACCAGCCCCGGCCGGTCCATAATCTCAATCAGTACGGTAGAGTTAACAGCAATTGTAGTCCGGCTGGAAGCAGGGCTTGCCCCCGGCGCGGCCTTCGCGCGTGACGGCGCGCGCGGAACGGGGTAGCGCGCGACCATGCTGACCCGTCTCAAGTCTGCGCTCGATCCTTACATCCTGGCCCTGCTGGGGGTCGTTGTGCTGGCCTCGCTGCTGCCGGTGCGCGGCGAGGTGGCCCGGCTCGCCGACGGGCTGGCCAATGCCGGGATCGTCCTGCTGTTCTTCCTCCACGGCGCGAAACTCTCGCGCGAGGCGGTGATGGCCGGGGCGGGGCACTGGCGGTTGCACCTGGCCGTGCTGGCGATGACCTTCGTGGCCTTTCCGCTGCTCGGTCTGGGGCTCGCCGCGTTGCCCGGGCTGCCGGCGGGGATTGCCTCGGGCCTGCTGTTCCTCACCCTGTTGCCCTCCACCGTGCAGTCCTCGATCGCCTTCACCTCGGTCGCCCGCGGCAATGTCGCGGCAGCCATCTGCAGCGCATCCTTTTCCAACCTGATCGGCATCGTCGCCACGCCCGCGCTCGTCGCCCTGGCCATGCACGCGGTGCCGGGTGGCGGGGTCTCGTTCGATGCGGTCCGCAAGATCGTGCTGCAGCTGCTGGTGCCCTTCGCGGCCGGGCAGGCGCTGCGCCCGCTGGTCGGCGGCATCGTGGCGCGGCACAAGGCCGTGATCGGTCTGGTCGATCGGGGATCGATCCTGTTGATCGTCTACACGGCCTTCAGCGCGGCGGTGGTGGAAGGGCTGTGGCGCGATGTTCCGCCAACCGCGCTGGCGGCGCTGCTGGCCTTGTGCGCGATCCTGCTCGGGCTGGCCCTGGCGCTGAGCTGGTGGCTCGGCCGCGCGCTTGGCTTCGTCCGGGCTGACCGGGTGGTCCTGCTGTTCTGCGGATCGAAGAAAAGCCTGGCCACCGGGGTGCCCATGGCCGGGGTGCTGTTTCCGGCGCCCCTGATCGGACCGATCCTGCTGCCCCTGATGCTGTTTCACCAGATCCAACTGATCGCCTGCGCCGTGATCGCCCGCAACTGGCCGGATGATCCGGGCGAAGCGGGCCGCGCGGCTGCCTGACCCGTCCGTCCTCCTTGGGCACCGTCCGGCTCCCCCGCCGTTGTTGCGGGGCGCCGCCCCCGGGGATCGCGGCGGCGCTGATCCCCGGGGGGAACAGGGCCTATCCTGCCGCGGGCCGCACTCCCAGCCAGGCGCCGATCCGGGGCAGGCGCGGCAGGACCAGCCGGTCCAGCACGATCACCCCCACCAGCGACAGCGCCAGCAACGGCAGGACCGCCGCGAGCAGCACGACCGCGGGGACGAGCCGCGGCAGCATCGACCGCTCCGGCAGGGGTGGTGCGCCGAGCCGGTCGGCAGGCTTGCGCCGCCGCCACATGACGAAGCCGCTGACCGACAGGGTGACGAGCATCAGCGCGGTCAGCACGCCGATGGCCTGGTTGATCGCGCCGAACAGCGCCCCTTCGTGCCAGGCCACGCCATAGCCGACGACCCGGTCGATCGGATGGCTGTCGGCAAAGGTCTCGCGGCGCTTTTCCTTGCCGGTCATGGCATCGTAGACGATCGTCACGCGCAAGGGACGGTTCGGCGTATCGGACCGCACCACCCAGTCGTGGCCCTGGCCCTTGCCGAACCGGCCGGGTGCCCCGGGCGGGGCGACCAGCACCGGGAAGGGCAGGCGCTCGCTGCGGGCCAGCGCGACGATCCGCGACAGCCGTACGTGTTGCATCCCGGGCATGGCCGGGATCGAGCCATCGGACGCCGCGTGGTTCATGCCGGGGTCCATGCCCTTCATTCCGGCCATCATCGCCGCGTGATCGTGTTCGGCATGCGGGTCTACTGCATCGGGCGCGCGGCCGCCGATGGTCCAGTCCTGCGCGCCCTTGACCCAGCCCAGTTCGGTGCGGACCGTCTTGAAGGCGCTGCCCCAGACGTCCGCCCAGGGCAGCCCGGTCAGCAGCAGGACCAGCGCCAGGCCCGAGACCCAGAACCCGGTGACCGCGTGGAGATCGCGCCAGGCTGCCCGCCGTCCCAGGGTCAGGCGGGGCCAGATCACCCCGGCCAGCCCGCGTCCGCGCGGCCACCACAGGATCAGCCCGGTGACGATCATCACGATCGCCCAGCTCGCCGCCAGTTCCACCAGCCACGAACCGCGCTTGCCCAGCAGCAGCTGGCCATGGATGTCATGGACCAGCTGCATGATCCGTGTGTCCGGATCGAGCGCCCCCAGCACCCGGCCCCGGGGCGAGACGAAGACATCGCGCATCGCGCCATCGGGCAGGGCCAGGTGGATCATCGCGGCGTCCCCCTCCTGCGCCGGGACGCGGTAGGAATGGAGCCGCCCCCCCGGGAATGCGGCCAGCGCGGCGCGGACCTGTGCGTCGGGGGAGACGGCCTCGGCGATCGGCAGGTTCTGGAAGGCGCGCTCCTCCCAGCGTTCGACCTGCGGCTTGAACAGGTAGACCGCGCCGGTCAGCGCCAGGACCAGGATCATCGGGATGACGAACAGGCCGGCGTAGAAATGCCACCGCCAGATCGTGCGGTAGAGCGTGGTGGCCGAGGCGGAGCTGCTGTTGGTGATGCTCATCGCGGCGCTCCTCACAGCCTGGCCTTGAGATCGACCACCAGGGTGCGCTGTGGCAGCGGGTGGGCGACATAGGCGCGGTAGTTGAACAGGTTGTCGATTCCAGCGCTCAGCTCGAACTGGCTGGTGAAGGCCCAGGACAGCCGCGTGTCGAACAGCAGGTATTCCGACTGGAAGCCGAA
Organism: Novosphingobium aerophilum; assembly: GCF_014230305.1. Lineage (GTDB taxonomy): Bacteria > Pseudomonadota > Alphaproteobacteria > Sphingomonadales > Sphingomonadaceae > Novosphingobium > Novosphingobium aerophilum. The sequence goes on along the minus strand of NZ_JACLAU010000040.1, from coordinate 14,453 downwards.
GGCCCGGCCGCGCTGGAGCCCGAGCAGGTCGGAGTTCGGGCGCGAGCCATAGCGCCAGCCGAGCGAAGCGCGCAGCGGTTCGGCCAGGCGGTAGCGCAGGTTGCCGTTGGCGCGCCAGGCCGGGATCCGCGGGAACTGCACCCCTTCGGCCCTTGGATCAGCGCGGTTGCGGCGGGTGCGGGCGCTCATCCAGGCCAGGTTGGCGTCCAGGTCGAGCCCCTTCACCAGCACGTCATGGCCCTCCACGATCAGCTCGACCCCGTATTGCCGCACCAGGTCGACGTTCTGGAATCCGCTGAACAGCGTGTTGTCGGGCAGGGTGCCCTGGAAGCTGAACACCGCATCCTTCACGTCCTGGAAAAACAGGCTGGCCGTGGCCCGCAGCGGCCCGAAGGCGCGGCGCAGCAACAGACTGGCATCGCGCGACCGCTCGGGCCGGAGGAACGGGTTGAAGCTGGTCGCGATCAGGTTGCCGGTGGTGTCCTGGCTGCCCTGGAACAGTTCGCCCACGGTGGGAAAGCGCGTGGCCAGGCCGAGGCTGAGCTGCGCCTCGAGCCCGCCCGGCAGCGCGCCCTGGAGGCTCAGCTTGGGGCTGATGGCCGCATCGGTCCGGTCCGCGAAGCGGGCATCCGTGCGGTTGCCCGCCACGGCCGTGCCCAGCCCCCCGGAAAAGGCGCGCCAGCGATCGTAGCGCAGCCCGGCGGTCAGCACGACCTCCGCGCCGAGATCGATCGCATCCTCGGCCCACAGCCCCCAGAAGCTGGTCTTGCCATAGCTCGAATTGGCATAGGCCGCGCCTGCGGCCGTGCGCCAGTTGGTGACGCGGTAGGTGTCGGTCGAGGTGGCATAGTGGTTCGCGTCGGCGCCGAAGGCCAGCTTGTGCCCGCCCAGCCGCCGCTCGATGCTGAGCGCCCCGGTGTACCAGCCCGGGTTGTTGCCGATGGTCACGCGTCCGGCGCCGCTCGCCGCGCCGGTCAGATAGTCGTTCGAGGCGCGCACGTCCTGCTTGTCGATCCAGAAGCGCGAGAGGTTGATCGCAACGTCCCATCCCGCCAGCGGGCCGGCCAGCTTGAGCCCGGCAAGGTACTCGGTGCGGCGGGTGGTGGAGAAGGTCAGGCCCGAGGCGTTGTAGGTCACCCCGTTGAAGCTGACATTGCCCTGGTAGACCGGGGCGCCGGTGACGCTGTTGACCAGCCACGAGCGCGGATCGGTCAGGTCCTGCCGGGTCTGCCACAACACGCCGAGCGCGCTGATCTCCCAGCCGCCCGCCGTTTCGTAGCCGATCCGCAGCCGGGCCTGGTCCTGCGCGACGTCGACCGGCGAGGCCGCGCCGAACACCGCGGTTTCGGCATTGGCGGCCAGCCCTGCGGGACGGATCAGCCGGGGGTCGACGAAGGCTCCGGTGACCGTGGCCGTGGCCGCGCCGGTGCCGCGCTGGAGCAGGTTGTAGGTCATCGACTGGCCGGTGTTCTCGAAGTGGCGGAAGCTGGCGCGGACCGACCAGGGGCCGTCCTTCTGCTTGTATCCCAGCGCGCCCTCCACGCTGTAGCCGCGGAAGGTCTGGTCGAATCCGTATTCCTCGAACGGCATCAGCATCGTCTGGACCGTGCCGGTGGCCGACCAGCCCTCGCGCGGGGTCTGGGTGGTGACCGAGATCACCCCGCCCATCGCATGGCCGTTGTAGCGGGCGGAATAGGGGCCATAGACGATATCGAACTGGCGCACCTCGGCCGGGCCGACCACGTTCCACTTGGGCGGGAAATCGAACCGGTTGCCGAGGAAGTTGGACACCACGAAGCCGTCGACCAGCACGATCGTGCGGGCGCTCTGCACGGTGTTGGCACCACGCATGGCGACCACGGCGTTGTCATCCCCGGCGAAGCGCTTCCGCACGAAGAAGTTGGGGGTGTACTTCATCAGGTCCTCGACGTTGATCGCGTTGATCGCGTCGAAGTTCTCCTGGTTGAGCGAGATCGCCAGCCCGCGTGGGACCACCGTGACCGGGGTGTCGGTCTGGCCGACGACGATGATGGTATCGGCTTCGGCAGTGTCAGCGGCGTGGACGGGAGTTGTGGTCAGCAGCGCCGTGGCGACGGCGGCAAGCGAGGTCTTCATGGGTTGGCCCCTGGAATGGGAATGCGTCTGAAGTCTCCGCCGGGCGGGCGGAGGCATGGGTCGGACCGGGTGGATCTGTCAGGCGATCAGGCCGGTCAGGCGATCAGACGAGGGCCGGGGGCGCGCGCAGCGGCGGGCGCAGATAGGCCGGGCGCGAGGCGCCGGGCCGGGGGCTCGGCACGAAGCCGAGCAGGACGATGAAGGCCAGCGCCAGGGCCAGCAGCACCGGATCGGCTCCGCCCAGCAGGGCCAGGTTCAGCGCGCCATAGGCGCATCCCGGCGTGGCCTTGGATCCGTCCGGATCGCCCGGATGGGGGGCGGCGTCGGGCTTCATCGGGATGGTGATCGCCTGGGGCGCGGCGAGCCCGCTGGCATCGTTGCACAGCCGCACGGTGATCGCGCGCGCCCCGGTTTCGACCATGTAGCCGGCTGGGACGATGGCCTTCAGGCACAGCGTCGCGGCCAGGACCAGCAGGGCCAGGGCACGATGACGCAGCAGCAGGGCGCGAAGCACGGACATGCGGCCGGGCGCATAGGCCAATCGGCCGGGCTTGTCATGCCCGAAGTGGGGCAACCCTGCCCCATTGGCCGAAAGGATAGCCCCCTCTTGATCTCTCCCACTCCATAAGAACATAATAGGAACATCATGAGAGTCGCGCCCACCCTTCCGACCGATTCGGGTCCCCTGCCGCCCGCGCCCGATCCGCGCCGCTGGGCCAGCGGGGTGGCCTCGCTCGACGCGGCGCTGGGCGGCGGCTTTGCCCATGGCCGGGTGCACGAGTTCTATGCCGCGAGCGAGGCCGACGCCGGGGCCGTGCGCGGCCTGGCGGTGGGGCTTGCCGCGGGCATGACCGGGGATCAGGCCAGCGTGCTGTGGCTGCGTTCGTCGCGCACGCTGGGCAAGGCCGGGGTGCTCCAGGCCAGTGGGTGGAGCGACCTGGGCGGAGCGCCGGGGCAACTGCTGCTGGGGATCGTCCCCGATACGCTGACCCTGCTGCGCAGCGCCGCCGATGCCCTGCGCAGTGCCGCGCCGGGGCTGGTGGTGATCGAGGGCTGGGGCCGCCTGCCCGAGCTGGACCTGACCGCCAGCCGCCGTCTCGCGCTCGCGGCCGAGCGGTCCGGGGTGACCCTGCTGCTGCTGCGGATCGAGGCCCAGCCGGTGCCGAGCGCGGCCCAGACCCGCTGGCAGGTCGCCTCGGCCCCTTCGCAGGCGCTCCCCGGCCAGGCCCCGGGCGCGCCGACCTTCGACCTTGTCTTGCTGCGCCAGCGGGCCGGTCCCTGCGGACTCGACTGGCGGCTGGAGTGGCATCGTGAGCAACGCACGTTCCGTGAGGCGCCGCTACCTGGCGCTGTGGTTTCCGTTCCTGCCGGCCGATCGCTGGCGGATCGAACAGGGCGCCAGCGGGGAGGACCTGATCGCGCCGCCGTGCGCAGCGCCGCCTGAGGCCGGAGCCCCGCCGCCGCTGGCCTTCGTCACCCGCGTCGGCGGGGCGCTGCGGCTGGCGGCGGTCGACCGGACGGCGCAGCGGCTGGGAATCGTCGCCGGGCTGACCCTGGCCGATGCCCGCGCGCGCCACCCGAACCTGGCCGTGGCGGACATGGATCCCGAGGCCGACCGTCACCTGCTGCAGCGGCTGGCGCGGCGCTGCCAGGGCTGGTCGCCGCTGGTCACCCCGGTTCCGCCCGATGCCGTGGTGCTGGACAGCGCCGGCAGCGATCACCTGTTCGGCGGCGAGGTGGTCCTGGCCGGGCTGGTCGAGGACAGCATGGCCGAACTCGGCCTGACCTGCCGCCTGGCCCGCGCCGATACGCCCGAAGCGGCGCTGGCGCTGGCCCGCCACACCCCCGGTCCCGCCACGGACGAAGGCGCCGCGCTGCGCGCCCTGCCGGTCGCCGCGCTGGGGCTGGATGCCGAGGCGACGCTGGCGCTGCGCCGGGCGGGCCTCAAGACCCTGGGCGATTGCGCCGCGCGCCCCGCCGCCAGCCTGGCCGCGCGGTTCGGGGCCGGGGCGGTCACCGCGCTGCGCCGTCTGCTGGGGGACGAGGCGCGCCCGATCGCGCCCATGGCCCAGCCCGCACCGCTGCGCTTCGAACGCCGCTTTGCCGAACCGGTCGCGCACGAACGGGCCGTGGCCGCCTGCTTCCACGACCTGCTGCAGGAGGCCGCGGGCGCGCTGGAGCGGCGCGGGCTGGGCGGGCGGCGCTTCCGCCTGGTCCTGCTGCGCAGCGACGGCGCGCGCCACCGCCTGCAGATCGAAACCGGCGCACCGACCCGCGATCCCGCGCTGGTGCTGCGCCTGTTCGATGAACGGATCGGCACGCTGGCCGATCCGCTCGATCCCGGGTTCGGCTATGACAGCATCGTGTTGGGCATTCCCCTGGCCGAGCCGCTGGCGGCGGTGCAGCCCGCGCTCGACGGGCGCGAAAGCGCCGCCGCGGTCCTGGCCGAGCTGATCGACCGGCTGAGCACGCGGCTGGGCCCCGGCGGGCTGCTGCGGCTGGTCCCGCACGACAGCCACATTCCCGAGCGCGGCCAGCAGGCGGTGCCGGCCAGCCAGGTCTCCGCCCCGCTGCGCTGGCCCGCGCCGCCCCCGGGCGAACCGCCGCTGCGGCCGATCGTCCTGTTCGATCCGCCCCAGCCGGTCGAGGTCATCGCCGAGGTGCCCGATGGCCCGCCGCACCGCTTCCGCTGGCGCCGCCAGCTCCACGAGGTGCGGCTGTACGAAGGCCCCGAACGGATCGCTGCCGAATGGTGGCGGCGGCGCGGCGGCGAGGGACTGGGGCAGGGCGGCCTGACCCGCGACTACTACCGGATCGAGGACGCGCACGGCCACCGCTACTGGCTGTTCCGCCACGGCCTCTACGACGAAAAGCCGGCCCCGCGCTGGTACATGCACGGGCTGTTCGCGTGAAGGGGCGGGGTGCCTTGGCCCTCTCCCCTTCAGGGGAGAGGGTTGGGAGAGGGGGGCGCGCGGGCTCGCCCCTCTCAACTCCGGCTAGCCGGCAGGCCGGCAAGCCTGCGTATCTCTCCCCTGAAGGGGAGAGAGCGGGTGAGGCCAGTGCCTCAGTTCCCTATGGGTGGAAGGTGGCCCGAAGAGGGATTCCGGAATGACCCCACCCCCCTTCGCCGAGCTGGTCGCCGCCACCAGCTTCAGCTTCCTGCGCGGCGCGAGCCAGCCCGGCGACATGGTGCTGCGCGCCGGGCAGCTCGGCATGGCCGGGATCGGGATCGCCGATCGCAACACCGTGGCCGGGGTGGTGCGGGCGCATATCGCGTGGAAGGATCTTGGCCTGAAGGATCAGGGCCTGCGCCTGCTGGTCGGGGCGCGGCTGGTCTTTGCCGATGGCACGCCCGACGTGGTGGCCTATCCCGCCACGCGCCGGGGCTGGGGGCGGCTGACGCGGCTGCTCACCCTGGGCAACCGCCGCGCCGACAAGGGCGAGTGCGAACTGCATCTGCCCGACCTGCTGGACCATGCGGACGACCTGCTGCTGATTGCGCTGGAGGCGGATGCGGCCCTGCTGGGCACGCTGCGTGCGGCCTGCCCGGACCGGGTCTGGCTGGGCGCGACGATGCTGCGCGGCGGGGCCGATGCGCGGCGCCTGGCCCGGCTGCGCGCGCTTGCCGCCGGGGCCGGGGTGCCGCTGCTCGCCACCAACGACGCGCTGTATGATCAGCCCGAGGCGCGGCCGCTGCACGATGTGATGACCTGCATCCGCGAGGGCACGACCGTGGCTACCGCCGGCCGCCGCCTGCTCGCCAATGCCGAACGGCACTTGAAGCCCCCGGCGGAGATGGCGCGGCTGTTCAGGGCCTGCCCCGAGGCGATCGCCGCCAGCGCCGACCTGCTCGCCCGCGTCACCTTCACCCTCGACGAGCTGCGCTACGAATATCCGCACGAGCCGGTGCCGGCGGGCTGGACCCCGCAGGACTGGCTGGAGCACATGGTCCGTACCGAGGCGGCCCGGCGTTTCCCGGAGGGTCTGCCCCCGCGCTGGCAGGCGACGATCGACGATGAGCTGGGCCTGATCCGGGCCAAGGCCTACGCCCCCTATTTCCTCACCGTGCACGACATCGTCCGCCACGCGCGCAGCCTGGAACCCCCGATCCTGTGCCAGGGGCGGGGCAGCGCGGCCAATTCGGTGGTCTGCTACCTGCTGGGGATCACCTCGGTCGATCCGGTGGCGAACAAGCTGCTGTTCTCGCGCTTCCTGTCCGAGCAGCGCGACGAGCCGCCCGACATCGACGTGGACTTCGAGCACGAGCGGCGCGAGGAGATCATGCGGTACGTCTATGCCCGCTATGGCCGCGAGCGGGCGGGGATCGTCGCGACGGTGATCCATTACCGCCCGCGCAGCACGATCCGCGAGGTGGGCAAGGCGCTGGGCCTGACCGAGGACGTCACCGCGCGGCTGGCCGGCACGATCTGGGGGCAATGGGGCCGCGACCTGCCCGAGGAGCGGGTCGAACAGGCCGGGTTCGACCTCGCCAATCCCGAAATCGCCCGGCTGAAGGCGCTGGTTGACCAGTTGCTCGACTATCCGCGCCACCTGTCGCAGCACGTCGGCGGTTTCGTCCTGACCGAAGGGCGGCTCGACGAGCTGGTGCCGATCCACAATGCCGCTATGGCGGACCGCACCTTCATCGAATGGGACAAGGACGATATCGACGCGCTGGGGCTGATGAAGGTCGACGTGCTGGCGCTGGGCATGCTCACCTGCATCCGCAAGAGCTTCGATCTGCTCCGCGCCGAGGGGCTGGGCGATCACGATCTGCAGCATGTCCTGCTGGAGGACCCGGAGACCTACCGCATGCTCCGCCGCGGCGACAGCATCGGCACCTTCCAGGTCGAAAGCCGCGCCCAGATCGCCATGCTGCCGCGGATGAAGCCCAGGGAGCTCTACGATCTGGTCATCCAGGTGGCGATCGTGCGGCCCGGCCCGATCCAGGGCGGGATGGTCCACCCCTATCTGCGGCGGCGCAATGGCGAGGAGGCGGTGATCTTCCCCAGTCCCGCCCCGCCGCACGATCCGCACGAGCTGCACGAGGTGCTGGGCAAGACGCTGGGCGTGCCGCTGTTCCAGGAGCAGGCGATGAAGCTGGCCATCGTCGCCGCCGGGTTCACCCCGGCCCAGGCCGACGGGCTGCGTCGGGCCATGGCCACCTTCCGCAACCGCGGCACGATCAGCCATTACCAGACCCAGCTGATCGAGGGCATGGTGGCGCGCGGCTATGACCGCGACTTCGCCGAGCGCTGCTTCGAACAGATCAAGGGCTTCGGCGAATACGGCTTCCCGGAAAGCCACGCCCAGGCCTTTGGCTGGCTGGCCTATGTCTCGTCATGGCTGAAGTGCCGGCACCCGGCGGTGTTCACCTGCGCGCTGCTCAACAGCCAGCCGATGGGCTTCTATGCCCCGGCCCAGCTGGTCCGCGACGCGCGCGAGCACGGGGTGGAGGTGCGCCCCATCGACATCAACGCCAGCGCCTGGGATTCGACGCTGGAGCGGCGGGCCGACGGGGCGCTGGCCCTGCGGCTGGGGATGTCGCGGATCGACGGGTTCCGCCAGGCCTGGGCCGATGGGCTGGTCGCCGCGCGGGCCGAGGCGCCGTTCGTCAGTGTGGAGGACCTCGCCCGCCGCGCCGCGCTGCCGCCCCCGGCGCTGCGCAAGCTGGCCGATGCCGATGCCCTGGGCTCGCTCGGCCATTCGCGCCGCACCGCGCTGTGGGAGGTGCGCCGCACCCCGCCCGACGAACTGCCGCTGTTCGCCTTCGCCGCGGCTGCCGAACTGGGGGCCGAGCCCGATCCGGCGCTGCCCGCGATGACGGGGGCCGAGGAGGTGGTGGCCGATTACCAGACCACCCGCCTGTCGCTGAAGGCGCATCCGCTGGACTTCCTGCGCGCGCGGCTGCGCGGCGAGGGCGTGCTGACCTGCGCCGAGGTCAACGCCGCGCCCGAGGGACGCCGGGTGCGCACCGCCGGGGTGGTGCTGACCCGCCAGCGCCCGGGCAAGGGCAATGCCGTGTTCATCACGATCGAGGACGAAAGCGGGATCGTCAACGCGCTGCTCTGGGCGCGCGATCTGGAGCCGCAGCGCGCCGCGGTGATGGCGGCGCGGCTGATGCAGATCGAAGGGACAGTGCAGCGCAGCGACGAGGGCGTGGTCCACCTGATGGCGCGCCGCATCACCGATCGTTCGACCCTGCTCGACCGGCTGGGCGAGCCCGAGGACGATGGGCATTTAGGGCGCGACCCGATCCCCGCCTCGGTCCGCCGCCACCCGCGCGATGTGCGCGTGCTGCCGAAGTCGCGGGACTTTCATTGAGGGGGTAGGGCTCGTCGGATCGCTGAGCTCTCTTTGCGCAAGCGCTGCCAGAAAAGACAGAAGCGCTGGCAATCTCTCGAAAAGGGTAGCGGATAAGCCACAAGGACAATGGTGCCGAGTTTTTGATCCTGTTTTGTTCTGTCTCCAGCCAGGGAGACAGCCATGCCATGTCCCGCCCCATTCACCGGCCGATCCGCCGATCAACAGGCCTTCGCCCATTACCTCCGCACGGGAGAACGGCTGACCCGCACCGAATGGCTCGCCCGGCACGAGGTCAAGTTCAACCCGTGGCACGATCGCCTGGGCCGGTTCACCTTCGGTCCGGGTGGAGCGGCACCGGATCGAGGGCCCGCCAGCCCTGCGTCCCGATCTCCGGCGACATCGCCCGCTGCGACGCGTCCGGTCCGCCAGAGCCGCAGTCCCACGCCGAAGCCTCCCGCGTCCGGTTTCAGCAGCAAACTCGTCCGCAACGCCGTGGCATCCGGGACCAGCACGGCCGACACCTATTTCGAGCTCAACAAGCGCCAGGCCTGGCTTGAGCGGCTTCGCGCCCAGGCCGGACCCCACCCGGCGCCCGCCGTGGCAGCGGACCTTGCCGACTTCCAGACCAGGCTCGACGCCAATCGCGCCCTGCTCGACAAGCGCTACCGCTTCGCCGATGCGCAGGTGCTCGAACTGGGCCGGAGCGGCCTCGCCCCGCTCGACGTGGCGGCAGGGGCCGCCAGGATCGCGACCGGTCAGGCGACCACCAGCGATTATCTGGCCGTCGCCGGGGCCCTGCCGGTGGGCGGCATGGTCGGCAAAATCGGGAAGGCGGCCGAGACGGTGGGGGCTGCCGGACGGCTCGCCGAGCCGCTCGGCGGTGCCTACCGCGTGGTGCGCAAGCTCCAGCCCAACGGCAACCATGCGCATCACCTGATTGCCCAGCGCTTCAAGGCCCTGCCGAAGTGGGAAGCGCCGACCATCTCGATGCTGCCCGCTGATCATCAACTTACCATCAGTTGGGGCAAGGGCGGCCAGTCGGATCGGTACACCCGCCTGGTGAATGGCCGGATCCAGAAGCAGGGCATTATTGCCGCCATGCAAATGGATGCCCGCTTCATCCGCCGCAAGCTGGGCAACAAGTACGATGCCGCCATCGAACAGGCCATCGCCTATGGCCGCAGCATAGGATACAAAGCATGGCTTATCAGATTTTTCCGCTGAAGGGCTTTGACGGCATCGAGTTCGGGATGACCCGCGATCAGACCCGCACCCGGTTTTCCATGCCACCCTATGAAGATGACCTGCGCGACGGGATGGAGCCTCGCGACTGGTACTTCGATCTCGGGATCCGTCTGGAGTACGATCTGGAGTACCACCTGCAGGCAGCTGAGTTCTTTGCGCCTGCCCAGCCGGTTTTCAACGGAGTCAACATGCTGAGCCTGACCGTTGCCCAGGCCCATGCCATGCTGACGGCGCTCGATCCAAGCACGGTGGACGACGGCGACGGCTCGAAAGCCTATGATCTGGCCATCGGCACCTGGTCAGAGGATGAGGACGATCTCGGTCGGGACGCGCCCCTGACCACTTTCCTGATCGGCAAGACGGGCTACTACGACGAATTCCGGCCAGGCGCCCCGGAAATGGATATCTGGGACATCGGCGACAAGCTAGGAGACCTTGGCAGGGAGATCGTTCGCGAGGACTATGGCGAGCGGCCCTACCCCAAGAAGGAGTGACCATGCGCGGCACATCGCAGGGACGTCGTTTGGCGAAGCAGGCTTTGGGCGGCGCGGTGGCTCTCCTGCTGCTGTCCGGTCCGGGATATGCCGAGCCGGTTGCGACCGCAGCGCCAGCCTCGTCGCTCTATGTCCGCGCCGGTCGCCTGATCGATCCCGAACGCGGCGTGGTCGAGGCCGCGCGGCTGCTCAGGGTCGAGAACGGCCGCGTTGTCGCGATCGCCCCCGACACCGGCGCGCCGCTGCCGGCCGGGGCTGTGGTGGTCGACTGGTCGGGCTACACCGTGCTCCCGGGGCTGATCGACATGCATGTCCACCTCGCCGATGCCGACCAGACCAACAACCCGGCCGAGCCGCTGCTCCATTCGCCCATGGAGATCGCCTATCTCGGCGCGCGCAATGCGCGGGCCACGCTGCTGGCGGGGTTCACCACGGTCCACGATGTCGGATCGTACCGGGCCTTTGCCGATGTCGAGCTGCGCAACGCGATCGACCGCGGCGACGTGATCGGGCCGCGCATGTCCGCGGTTGGCGCCTATGTCACCGCACCGGGCGGCGGCGGCGAGGTCACCGGGCTGGCGCCCGACGTGATCCTGCCAGCGGACTTGCGCGTGGGGGTGGTCTCCTCCCCGGCCGAGGTCCGCCAGAAGGTCAATTACCTGTTCCAGCATGGCGCGGACTCGATCAAGCTGATCGCCACCGGCGCGGTCTTCGCGATCGGCACCACGGTGGGGCAGCAGGAATTGAGCGAGGATGAGATGCGGGCCGCGGTCGAGGTCGCCCGGGCGCGCGGCTCGTGGGTTACCGCTCACGCCCACGGGGCCGAGGGGATCAAGGCCGCGATCCGCGCCGGGGTGCGCGGGATCGAGCATGCCAGTCTGATCGATGACGACGGCATCGCGCTCGCCAAGGCCAGGGGCGTGTTCCTCGACATGGACATCTACAACGGCGACTGGACCGACGAGGTCGGCCGGCGCGAGCACTATCCCGAAGACTACCTGCGCAAGAACACCGAAACCACCCAGGTCCAGCGCGAAGGCTTCCGCAAGGCGGTCAAGGCCGGGGTCAGGCTCGCCTTCGGCACCGACGCCGGAATCTTCCCCCACGGGCTCAACGCGCGCCAGTTCCCCTACATGGTGCGCTGGGGGATGACGCCCATGCAGGCGATCCAGGCCGCGACGGTGACCAGCGCCGAGATGCTGGGCTGGAGCAAGGATGTCGGCGCACTTTCGCCAGGCCACTATGCCGACATGGTCGCGGTCAAGGGCGATCCGCTCACCGACATCGGCGTGCTGGAGCGGGTCGCGCATGTGATGAAGGGCGGGGTGGTGGTGAAATAGCCGGCTGACCGGTTTCCTGTCGGTCGATATACGAATCGGGAAGGCGGTGGACTGGCAGGCCTTCCTCTCGATCGAAGACCAGGGTGACAGCAAGCCATGCGGACCAACCTTGAATTTCGTGCCGCGACGTTCCTGGCGGAACAGTCTGATGATGGGGTCCAGGGGGAGATCATCGCGCGGTATCTGGCGGATCGGCTGCCCGATCATGGCTTCACGGTTGATGGGGTTTCCGCTGAAGACTGGGGCTGGCGGGTCTCATTGCAGAATGCGGCCTTCCCCTTGTGGATCGGGTGCGGCCATTATCAGGAGTTTCCGGACGGCGTGCTGTGCTTCATCGAGCCGTCACGACCATTTGTCCGGCGATGGTTCAAGAAGATTGCGACCGGGGAACGGGTCGAAGACTTGGCCAAGGCTGTGGAAGTCATCGTTCGGGCGAGCGGCCGAGCCACCGATATCCGCTGGTGGACCGAGGAGGAGAATGTCCGGGGCTGACGTCCGCCCACTTGTCCGGACCGAACAGCGGCGTCGCGGTATCTCCAGGTTGGTTCTGGTGCGGGCGTCAGCCCGGTCGCGGGCCCGCCTCCGCCCGCACCTTATGCCTCACACCACCGTCGCCACCACCTCCAGCGCGGCACGGTTGAGCTCCTGCGCCGCGCCCTGGTCCTCCGCCTCGGTGTAGCAGCGCAGTTCCGGGGCGTTGCCCGAGCCGCGCAGGTGAATCACCCGGGCGTTGGCGAAGGTCAGGCGAACGCCGTCGGTCAGGTCGATGGCGGTCAGTCCCGCCCCGGCCACCGGCGCGAAGGCCGCGTCGAGATGGACGTGGCGGGCGGCCTCGTCCTCGGGCAGGAGCCAGACCATCAGGGCATCGCGGCGTTCGGGGACGAAGGCCTCGATCCGGTCGCTGAAGGTCACGCGCGGGGGGAGGCCGTCAAGCAGCTCGCGCAATGTCCCCGATCCCGCTGCGACCAGCGCGGCGACGATCGGCAGCACCGCATCGCGGGTCGGCAGCGCGCCGAGCCGCCGGCCTGCGCGATCGAGCGGTGAGGCGAGCAGGAACCCGCCATTGGCCTCATAGCCGCCGACGGCCCCCTCGCCGTTGGCCAGCGCCGCATCCATGGCGGCGATGACGAAGGGTGAGCCGATCCGGGTGCGGTGCACCCGGGCAAAGGCGCCGCACTTTTCCACCAGGGTGTTGCTGCTGACGGGCGTGACCACGGACGACAACCCCAGCGCACGGGCGCAGAGCACGCCCAGCACGTCGCCGCGCAGCCATTCGCCGGTGTGGTCGGCCAGCAGCGGCCGGTCGCTGTCGCCATCGGTCGAGGCGATCGCGTCGAACCCGTGGCGCTCTGCCCAGTTGCGGGCGAGCGCGATATCCTCGGCCCGCACGGCCTCGGTATCGACCGGAATGAACCGTTCGGCCCGTCCCAGCGGGGTTACCGTGGCGCCGAGTGCGGTCAGGATCTCGACCAGCACGTCGCGGCCGACTGCGGAGTGCTGGTAGACCCCGATCCGCCGCCCTTGCAGCGCCGTGTCGCCGAAGAAATCGACATAGCGCGCAACATAGCCCGCGCCGATGGGGGTGATCTCGGGCAGGGGACGCGGCGCATCGAGCATGCCCTCGGCGGTCCAGCGCGTGCGGTCCAGGTCCACCACCTGCCGGGTGATGCCGGGTTCGTCGGCCTTCAGGATCTCGCCATGGGGGCGGTAGAACTTGATGCCGTTGCGATCGTCGGGGATGTGACTGCCGGTGACCATCAGCGAGGGTATGCCCCGGGCGAAGGCCCAGTCGGCCAGCGCCGGGGTCGGCACGAAGCCACAGAACACCGGCTCGCCCCCGGCATCGCGGATCGCCTCGGCACAGGCGGCCAGGATGCGCGGCGTGCTGGGGCGCAGATCGCCTGCCAACGCGACGCGCCCGCCGGGTTGCCAGGCCTCGTCCTCGATCAGGAACTGCAGGAAGCCGGTGGTGTAGGCATAGCACACCCGATCGGTCATGGCCGTCACCAGTCCGCGCGCGCCGCTGGTGCCGAAGGCCACGCCGGACTGCTGCATGATCTCGGAAACGATGGCCAAGGTCGACCTCATCGGTTGTGTCGGGGGGCGGAACCGGCGTATCGCCGGCCCCGTCGTCATGGACTGCGCGCCTCTTAGTGCCCGTGTCCGCAAGATCAAGCCATGGCGGGCGGGGCGGGCCAGGCGGGCAGCGCCCCTGCCGGACTCTGTCCTACTCGGAAGACTTGTGGCCAGATCGCGGCCATGTCCCGATCCGTCCCGCCGTTTCTCTCGCCTGGTCCGGGCATCCTTCGCGGGGCCGTGACCGGCTGTGCTGCGAAAGGTCACACGCGTGCCCGGCCGATGGCCGGTCAGGTGCTTTCCGGACAAGCCTTTTTCGGCCTGGCTGGCGGGCACAAACGCCACGCGCAAGTGTCAACGGACCGGCGCCCAAGGCACCCCGCCAGGTTACTGGTTGCTGGCGCCGTGCAGCTTGCCGACCTTCTGCGCGCCGGCGGCACTGGTGACCAGGATCTCGCCCTGATCGACCACGATCATCACGTTCTCCAGCCCGATCACGTTCACGCGCGGGCCATCGGTATCGACCAGGACATGGCGGCAGTCGATCAGTTCGGCCGGGCCGGTCACGTGGTTGCCGGCCGCATCTCGGGCGCGCGCCTCGTGCAGGGCTTCCCAGTTGCCGATGTCGGACCAGCCCATCGCGGCCGGCACCATGGCCGCGCGATCGGTGTTTTCCATCACCGCATAGTCCACGCTTTCCGAATGGATCTGCGCGAAGGCGGCGGGATCGGGATGGAAATGCGCACCATTGCTGCGCCCGCCCGCCACCGCCGCGCGCGCACCGGCGGCGATCTCGGGGCGGTGGCGCGCCAGCTCGTCCAGGAAGAAGCCGGCCCGGAAGGCGAAGATGCCGCCATTCCAGGCATAGTCGCCCGAA
>NZ_JACLAU010000003.1 GCF_014230305.1 Novosphingobium aerophilum | reverse complement strand
CTTGACCAACAGCAAAGCATAGTGTCACAACACAGCGACGATCAGGTGCTCCACCTGCGCGCGATCAAATCGGAACACTGCGCGGCATCAGATCGGAATACATGCGCGCGATCGTCGGAATCCGCACACGGCGCGCTGCATCTGGCCGAGGATGTCGTGCATTTCGAATGGGAGAATGCGCCGGGTGGCGGCTCGCTCAAGACTCCAATCGTCACGGACTTTACTCGCACCGCCCAAGCCATGGTGCGCTACAGGATGAACGATCTTCTCGAATTGTCCAACGAGCCATGCCCGTGTGGATCGGCCTTCCAGAGGGTCAAGGCCGTGCACGGCCGCGCCGACGATATCTTCATGCTCGCGAACAGGAGCGGCGCGATTGTCACGGTCACGCCGGATGTCGTGCGCAACGCCATCGTCGATGCACACCCGGGGATTGCCGACTTTCGGGCGGTCCAGACCGGGCCCGCCGCCATAGCCATTAGCTTGGTGGGTGCGGAAGGAGACATCGCCAGCAGAGCCCGTGCCGCGCTCGAACGCCGGCTCGAGCATCTCGGCATAATCGCCGAGATCGTCGTGCATGAGGGCATCGCGGTGCCCTTCGACCGCAAACTGAGGCGGGTACGTCGCGATTGGTCGCCGGGCTGATCAGAGCTCGAGTTCGAAGCGGCGCTCGCCCGCCTCGGGCGGCTTGCCGTGGACGTGCTGCCAGATAAGCGGGCCCAGAACGTCGGCAGGGCCGGACGCGAAGCTGTGGGACCTGTCATGCCGCCTTACGAATGCGTACTTCCCATCCGCCGAGCCGTTGCGGGGGCCTGCTTGACCTTGGTTCGACGCGAGGCGAGGAGGCGATATGACCGATACGCGAGCCCGCCAGCGCATGTCGCGACCGGACGACGCCCGGGCAATCCGGTCGCGCGAGGCATTGCAGGCAGCGCTCCTGGCGCTGCTTGGCGAGTGCGCGTTCCACGAGGTCACCATTCGCGACATCACCACCCGAGCCGGTGTCAGCTATCCCACGTTTTTCAGGCGTTACGGCACCAAGGAAGAGCTGCTGAAGGACATCGCGGCTGGTGAGGTGCGCCGCCTGCTAGGCGCGACCGTCCCCAATATGCAGCGCGCTTCACCGGAGGAGAGTTTGATCCTGCTGTGCGGCTACGTGCATGAGCGTCGTACGTTGTGGAAGGCGCTGCTCACCACCCAGGCGGCTGGAGCGATGAGAGTCGAGTTCGCGCGGATTTTCGCCGAGATCGGCAACAGCCAAGACCTTGAGCGGAAGAACCCCTGGCTTCCCGTCTCGCTAGTCTCCCGATTTGTCGCGTCGGGCGTCTTCGAGATCCTGGCCTGGTGGCTAAGCCAGGAAGACGACTATCCGGTGCGAAATGTAGTTACGTTCCTCACGCAGCTGATCGTCGAGCCGACGCTGGTCTCGCGCGACGTGAAGCTCGACTGATCCGCGCAGCGCAGCCACCAGCGCCCGAGGTCAGATCTCGATCAAGGCAACGCCTTCGGGCGGCAGTTCGAGCGTGAGGCTTCCGCCGCGTCCCAGGCGTAGTGAGCTGGCCTCGGGGATGTCGGACGCGCGGCGTAGCGCCTCCATCTGTGCTGGGGAGGGATATTGCGGGCTGCCCATCTTCCGCCACGCGGGCATGGGAGATCCGCGGGCCTGATCAACGAACTGTACCCGTGTGATCTGACCCTCATGAGCGCCCGCCACCTGAATGTGCACGCGCTTGTTTGCTCCACGAACAGTTCGCGTACTGGTTGCTCCAGGAATTCCTGCTGCTTGTGGGACGTCGGCGAGGTTCCACACCAGCATTGCCAACTTCCCGTCATCGCGGCGAGAGGCCAATACCGGCCCGGCGCCTTTAACGCGGCGGTGACCCAGTGCATGCAGCAGCTTGTAGGTGTTGAAGCCCGGCCGAGCTACGCCCTGGATCAGCTGACCCCAGCCCATGTCGCCTTCCTTGAGGACATAACTGGGCGCGCCAAGTTCTTCGTAAACACCGGACATTGTCCAGTGTGACATACCCTGCACGTGAGGCAGACAATTTGCCACGACGTGAGCGATCATAGCCGGGCTGTCCGATCCCCACTCACCCAGCCACAATGGCTTGCCGGCAAATGGGGAAGCATCAATGATCCGCCGCGTCTTGGCCATGGCAGCCGGGATCACATCGTTCTGTGGCATGGACACACCAGGCCCGAAGACGGCTTCCTGCTTGTCGCCAGCATAAGTGTGTGTGGAGAAGAAATCGACAGGTGCGTTGTTCGTTGCACAGTAGTTCGCAAACTCAGTGATCCATGCTGCCGACGAGGTAGATGGTCCACCGACTTGCAGATGTGCATCGACTTGCTTAAGCGCCACTGCCGTAGCCTTGTACATGTCAAAATACTGCTGCTGATTGCCCGCCCAGAAAAACGCAAGGTTGGGTTCGTTCCAGACTTCGAACGGCCAGCTCCTGACCTTTGCAATCCCGTAGCGCGCGATGAGCGCCCTCGCGAAGGTCGTGATGAATCCCGCCCAATCATCATTGCTCTTCGGAGGCGTGATATTGCCGTTGTACCCAAAGAAGGTTCGTGTGCCCGAAGCCAGAGCCTTCGGCATGAAGCTGAGTTCTATAAAGGGCGCCACCTCTTGGGCAAGCAGGCCGTCGTAAACCTGGAAGACGTTCTGTAGGTTTATCTCAGCCTTTCCGCCGGTGAGAATGGATGGGGTGAACACGCCCATCTCGTCGTTGAAGATGCCGTGGAATCTGACGCGCTTCAGGCCTACCTCCCGGCGCCACCGGGCAAGGTCGGCACGCCACGCCTCACGCAAGGTTGTAAGTGCTCGATCCGATCCAGCACTTTCCTCCCAGATGTGCGGCAGATGTCCAGTCACCGACCGTGCATCGACCTTCACTTCGATCGTGTCTGGCTGAACCTGTGCGCGCAGGGGAGAGGCGACAGCTACCGCTCCGAGTGCGAGATTGGCTTGCAGAAATTGACGTCGGTCCACTGCAAATACTCCGTTTGTGTTCCTTGACGAGCAAGCTGCTGACCGGGGGCATTGTCCCAGTCACCTCAGTCGCAGGCGCTTACATGTACATGCCGCCGTTCACCGCCAGCACCTGTCCCGTCACGTAGGCCGCATCGTCGGAGGCCAGGAACGCGCAGGCGGAGGCGATCTCGTCTGGTTGGCCAGCTCGCGAGATCGGAATCATGGGTAGGATCGCCTCAAGTGGAAAGAGACCGGCTTCCATGGCCCGGTGCATCTGCGGGGTTTCGCACACCGACGGAGCAACGGTGTTTACGGTGATGCCAAGCGCCGCGAGCTCGCGGGCGAGCCCCTTGGTCAGGCTGATCACGCCACCCTTCGAGGCCGAGTAGTGGGCCATGCACATCCCGCCCGACTGACCTGCCTGCGAGGAGATCGACACGACACGTCCCCAGCCGGCTGCCGCCATGTCGGGAAGTGCCGCCTGGATCGTGTGGAACACGCCCGTGAGGTTCACATCGATGACCTGCTGCCACTGCTCGACAGACATGTGCTCGAATGGCACCATCGGCGCGATGCCGGCGTTCGGTAGCACGATCGAGATCGGTCCGAGCTCACTACGGATCGTCGCATAGGCTGCCTCGATTTCCGCTCGCGAGGCGACGTTTGCTTTGAGCGCAAGCACAGTCGCGCCTTCGGCTCGCAATTCGTCGGCGGCAGCCTTGAGCTGGTTTTCCTCGATATCGAGCATGGCCGTAGCATAGCCATCGAGTGCGAAGCGGCGGGCAATGCCAAGCCCGATTCCGGCGGCGGCGCCGGTCACGACGGCAACGCGGTTCTTGGTCATCCTGTTCTCTCCTGAGTTCTCGGTGTTGGTGCTAGCGGCGCGGTGCAGGCCCGAGCCGCGCGAAGATCTGGGGCAGGGTCGCTGACGTCACGATGCCGGCCGGTGCCGCGCATACCGCCGCGATGCTGTTGATCGGACGATGCGCCGTCACATTCGGCATGATGGCGGCGCGGGTCACCGGATCCGACCCGATCGGAAAGCGCATGGTGAGCTCGACCGGAGTGTCACCCTCGACCGTGATCTGCCAGCCGTCGTCACGCAGCGCCCAGGCCTTGTCGAGGTCGGTGGTCACGTACCAGTTGGACCGGAACCGCAGGACCGGTCGCCCGCTGCAAAACCCGGTGACGGTGTGGCGTTGGCCGCCCACGGTCCCTGCGTCGATGACCGTCTCGCGCAGTTGGACGGGCGACCGGGCAACGGCGAATTCGCTGCTCACCTCCACGTGGTCGAAGGGCAGGCCGATAGCCGCCGCCACGACGCCCAGCGAATGGCCAAACGTGGTATCCCGCTCCGTGAACTCGGTTCGTTCGAAGACCTGCGGAGGAGCACCGAACCCCATGATGTTGAGCAGCATGTCGTCCGAGCAGGTGTCCACGCAATCAGCGAACTCGTCGATCGTAAGCAGATCGAGGTTGCGCTGGAGCGAGAGCAAGGGCGGGATGAGGGCCTCGGTGACAAACCCTGGACTGCTTCCGGTCGCGTGCAGCGAGCTGTTACCCTCACGGCAGGCGGCTTCGACGCGCTCGCGAAGTTCCGGTGCCATCATCGCCGGGTTGAAGAAGTCGGCGCGGGTGGTCACTACGTTCGCGCCGCTCGCCAAAATACCGCAGAGTTCGTCCACATCGGTGCGGTCGGGCATGTAGACGACGCAATCGGGCCGAGTAGCAAGGAGAGATGGAACAACCTGGGTTGCCGCAATGCCGACCGGGGCCAATCCGCAAAGATCCCCGGCGTCCTTT
Source organism: Novosphingobium aerophilum (assembly GCF_014230305.1). Taxonomy (GTDB): domain Bacteria; phylum Pseudomonadota; class Alphaproteobacteria; order Sphingomonadales; family Sphingomonadaceae; genus Novosphingobium; species Novosphingobium aerophilum. Next base: position 201,998 of record NZ_JACLAU010000003.1, on the reverse strand, counting down.
CCGGCCTTGGCGTCCGAATAGACGCGAACGCCGACCAGCTCGAGGTCGGGGTGCTGGATGATCCCCCGCAGCGCGCTTGTCCCAACGGTGCCTGTGGCCCACTGGACGACGCGTAATGGGCGGTTATGTGATGTGTGTTTTGACAAGAGCAGGCTCCCGCAAATTGGCCAATCAGGCCCGTTCTAGCGAGACGTGGAGCTGCGCCAGCCCACGTACGATGAAGCTTGGCTCGAAGCTCAGCTGTCGGGCGCCACGCGGTCCATGATGTGCCTCGTCGAGATCGATATTCGAGGTGCGCTGCAGGAAATCGCGGAAGAGGATGTCCACCTCGGCGCGTGCCAAGGGAGAGCCGGCGCAGGTGTGGGCTCCACGGCCGAACGAAAGGTGTTCGCGAATACGTGGGCGGTTCAGGATAAATCGGTGCGGATCATCCCACCGACGAGGGTCACGGCTGATTGCGGCAAGTGCGATCGCGATCCGAGTGCCGGCCTTGATCTTGGTGCCGGCGATCTCGGTGTCGCGGCGACACAGCCGCGCGGTGATCTTGGATGACCCTTCCAGCCGGAGAACTTCCTCCAGCATGGCCGGCACCTGCTCCGGGTCGCGCCGTACGGTCTCCTGCAGCCCCGGCTCATCCACCAGATAGCGCATAGCATTGCCAATCAGCTTGGCGCTGGTGTCCTGGCCGGCTCCGAACATGAATGTGGAGAGGTTCACCAGATCCGCGAGGCTCGGCTTCGTGCCATCGGGATAGGCGGCGTGAACGAGTTCGCTCAGGATGTCCTGCCGCGGTGAGGTCAGTCGCTCCTGCAGGTACCCCGCGAAGTAGCGCGCCATCACGGCCATGGGATGGTCCGCTTGCGATGCAAAGTCGTTCTCCGCGCTGTCCAAACTTCCCGGCGGGGGCGCAGACTGGATGATGTCCATGAAGAACTGCCGGTCGTCGGCAGGCACGCCCAGGAGGTCGGCGATGACCATGGTGACGAATGGCGTCGCGATCTCGCCAATCAGCTCGCAGCTCCCGCGGCCCAAAGCCTGGTCGACCAGCTCCGCCGAGTAACGTCGGATGAAGGTCTCGTTGGCCTTGAGCCGCGAGGGCGTGAACAGCCGGTTGACCAGCGCGCGCAGGTTTGCATGTGCCCTGTCATCGAGATTCACCAGCAGATCATGGCCGATGATCTCGGTGCGGTGCGCTTCGAGCTGGTCGGAAATGTCCGGCCCCTCGGGCGTGAAGCTCAGTGGACAGGCAGCGCCTTGAAGCGCGATAGATGCAGAAAAGTCGGTCGTATTGAGGAAGATCGCCAGCGCCTCGGCGAAGCCGGTGACGATCAGATAGTCCTTGCCCGGCACCTGCGCGATCGGACCGAGGCGGCGCACTTCCTCGAAGTATGAATAGGGGTCGAGCAGGATCTCGGGATCGGTGAAGAAGTCTCGCTCGATCAACATGGCATGCCCTCTCCCGCGTTGCTTCCCGCGAGACCGTTGTGGCTCTTCGCGATCTTGGACCGTCGTACCCACCGGGTGTGGCGGTCACGCCGGGCTCGACTCACCGTCCGGACCTCCAATTTTGTGCCACACTATGTCGCACAAAGCGAGCGCTTCTGCGAGGACGCTGACCGTCGTTAGCCGCGGGCCGCGTCGGTCAGCGCGCTGGCACAAACGTGCCGATCACGCGGGGTCCGGGCGTGACTGCCCGGACCCCGCGTGATCGGCTGCGCCTGCCGCACTCGCGCAATCTCGTAAAATCGCTTCACTTCAGAGGGTTGTGGATCGCGCCTCGGATCTCATCTTTGGCTGGTCGACGAGGGCAAGTGTTGGTGAAGCAGCATGATTGTGCCCGCTGAGGGTCTCCTAGCTAGGCGGTTTCTGCTGCGTCCACGACAATGGTTTCGCCTGTGATAAAGCTCGCCATGTCCGACACGGCGAACAATACCGTCCGTGCGATGTCGTCCGGTTGTCCCACTCGCCCGAGCTTCGAAGTTATCATCGAGGGGATCGCTTCGGCTGCCAGTTCGGCCATGCGCGGGTCCTGCTTAATGAGCGCGAGATTGCCTTCCGTCACCATGAAGCTCGGCGCCACGGCGATGACACGGATCCGCTCTGGGGCAAGTTCGAGAGCGAGTTGTTTCGTCAGGCCTACCACCGCGTGCTTCGAGCTCACATAGGCGGAAAGCCCAGGTGATATCCCGCGCAGCCCGGCAAGCGATGCCACGTTGACGATGACGCCCCCACGTCCTTGCATGGCCTTTGCTGCCTCGCGGCAACCGGCGAAGGTCCCGCGCGCGTTTACGCTGAAAACATTGTCCCAATCCGCGTCGGTCATGTGCTGCAACGGAATGTGAGGAAACACCCCGGCATTGTTCACCCAGATGTCGACGCTGCCGAAGGCGTCCTTGGCATGGCTTGCCGCTGCAGCAATCGCGGCAGAGTCAGACACGTCCATGGCGATCGCCTCGACCATGGCGTCGTACTCAGCGGCGATCGCGGCCGCGGTCTGGCATGCCAGTTCCAGATTGCGATCGCCAAGCAGCACGGTCGCGCCGGCTTCGGCTAGACGCCTGGCAATCCCCTTTCCGAGGCCTTGCGCGCCGCCGGTCACAATGGCCACACGGCCTTTGAGCGAGAGGAGTTCGGCGAGGGGAGTGGACGAAAAGTCGGCGATGCTGGTCAAGGTCTTGCCCCGTGTCTGGATGGCACCGTGGCTCAAGCGAGCTGCAGGTTCGTTCCCGTCCTATGGGGGCCAAGTGCTCTCGTCCAGATATATGCGCCATACTATTGCATAAAGTTGTCTTGGTGGCTGAGGTGTGGCTTGGTGTCAGCGCGGAGTCGGTGGCGATAAACGACCGCCAGCTGCCAGTTGTGCATGCTGTTCAGGTGGGATGAACGCCGGCACGCCCTCCATCTCGTACGCCGCAGATAGGCCGTTGAAGATCCCCGTTTCGGGATCGCGCAATCCGTCAGCAGCCCGCCGAACGGCGTTGTACATACCGGGAGCGGTGAAGCCGATCGTGTTCTCGTAATCGGACGCCTGGAAGAACGCCATGGCGAGAAGCTCACGCCAGTCACGATAACCGCCCAAGGTGGCACTCAGCCCTCCTTCGGGGGTGAACTCTAGCCGCATGCGTGCCTGGTACAGCGACCAGGTTGAGGCAGGTCCCTCGTGCATGGTGACGAGCGGCTGGACGTCCGTGGTGATCACGCCATTGGTCATGCGCCCGCGAAAGCGGACGAAGTCTTGCGAGAACTCGGGGTTGGCATTCACGCCGAATGTGAAGTCGGGCAGCACGATCTTGGATGTGCCGTCCCGCCGGATTGGGTCGGCGCTGTAGAGCAGCGAGACGAACACTTCATTGTCGTTTCGCGGATCGTCGATACCGCTGACTTCAACCAGGATGGAGAGGCCGCCGGCACGGCGCAGCTCGTTGCCGATCATCGGCAGGAAGCCATTGCGACGCCAGCCCTCCACACAGCCCAACACGTTGAACAGCTGGTTGTCGATGCCCGTGCGGCCATCCGGGGAGACGTAGTTGGGATGCACTCGGGTAGTCTTGGGCGGGTGACCCTGACCGCTCCAGCCGTCGAGGTCGAACCCTCTCACCCGGTCTGCGACGGGCGCCACGTGACCGGGATCAGGCACGATCCCCGGCAACAGGATGACGTTCATCTCGTCTGGGCCCCGGTAGGGCATCACTGTGCTGCTCGCCCCGCCGCTGCTACGCAGGGCCTCGCGCTGCTGGGCCTGACGTGCGGGCGGCATAAGCGCGAAATACTCGTCTTGCGTCGGCTTGCGGTTCATCTGCGGGCATTGCTTCTCTCCCGCTTCCGCCACAGGTGCGAACCACGAAATCACGAATGACTTGCTGTCACCACGGGTGGTGCCCTTGCGCAGCGACGCGGGAGCTGTGCTGAGAGGAATCGGCTGCGGCTGGGGCTGGTAGTTCCGCCACTCGATCTGCTCGAAGCGCAGGGCAAGCGCCTGCTCCGGTGCGCTCTCGACAACCGGGCACAACAGCGTGACGTTCTTCAGTACGTACTCGTAAAACTCGGGCACGGTGCTCGGACGCGGGCCATGTTCCTGCGGGTGCCTCGCGAGGTCGGACGACTCTGCGAAGACCACCTCGGGGATGGGGCGACCCGCGTGACAGGCGGCCATTACACCGGCAAACGCGGGGCTGCCCTTGTCGAGTGCAAGCGAAAGCTGCGAAGCGCCCTTGGCGGGAGCCCGAGGACCGGTGAACTTGAGCCCGCTTTCCTTGCCCGAGATCCCGCGGATCGAGTTGCGCGGGGGTTTCGCGGTCCAGTAGTGGGCCTCGGCTCGAATCCAGTTGCGGTAAGGTGTGTGAGCGGCCCGTCCGGGGACGCCCGGGATGCTCAGGTAGCTCGGGCCGATGTAGTTGGCGAGGGCAGGTGTGCCACCCATTGCCAGCACCAGACCGGCAAGACCGTTAAGCAGTGGGTTCTTGCAGATCATCGGGAGCTCTTCATCATGGACGGGAGGCGGGTGGCGGCGACTGACGCGGCGCTGGCTTACTGTCGATCAGTTCGAGGCGGTAGCCGTCCGGGTCGGTCACGATCATCATTTGAATCGCGCCGTGCACGATCTGTATTTTACCTGGAGTGAAGCCGGCAGCCTGCAGTCGAGCATTGATCTCGCGAAGGTCGGCGACCCGTAGTGCGATCCTGTCGAAGCCGTGTCCATGCTCGATTCTGCGGGGGGGCGTGCTGTCTTTGTCGCTCAGGAGCATAATACCCGCATCGAGCGGATTGGGTCCGAAGCCGACCACCATGTCCGGCTTGCCAGGCGTACCGAAGCGCATGCGCAGCAACATGCCGAGGCCCTGGGTGTAGAACCGCAGCGAGCGCTCCGGATCGGTCACATAAAGCCCCGGACCGACCATCCCCACGAGGGAGGCGGCGGCAACCGGCTTCTCGGCAGCCGCTGTCGCGGCCGGTTCTTCGGCCCATGCGGGAGCGGCCATCGGGCAGACCCCGGCCAGCATTGCTGCGGCGGTGAGGGCAACTCTCACGCCATCACCTCGGTGATCGGGCGGGTCACCTCCATCGCGCCTTGTCCCCACGCGTTGACCGGCATTCCGATCACCTGCTGGATGGTCAGCCCGACGCGCGATGACGGGTCGCCGTTGCCTGAGATGTGCTGGCCGGACTTCCAGCGTCCGCCACCGCGACCTGCGACCAGGATCGGCAGATTGTCAACCGAGTGAATCTTCGCGAAGTTGCTTTCGGAGGTCGCCAGGATCAGGCTGTTATCGAGCAGCGTTCCGCTGCCCTCCCGGATGCCGTCCATGTGCTTCAGGAGGCTTGCGAAGGTCTCCATGCTGCGCTCGATGAAGAAGGTTGCGCGCGGCTGGTAGCCGAGCTTTTCATCGACCGGCTCCTCGTGCGTCAGCTCGTGGAAGGAAACCGGGTCACCCGGCTTGCGCAGGTTGGAGCCAGCATTCGACAGGGCGATGTTGAAGACCCGCGTCTGGTTGCAGGCCAACGCCATCACCAGCAACTGGGCCATCACGTCGTGCGTGCGTGTGGCGACGTCCCACGTAGGGCCCAGAGCCATGGCGCCGGGTTCCTTTGCCAGTTGGCAAGCTTCGGCTGGCGCCGGCTTCTCGAGCATGTGCTCGAGCTGCTGTTCGACCTGGCGCACCGAGGTGAAATACTGTTCGAGCCGTTGCCGATCCGCGGCACCCGCCGTGCGCATAAGTTCGTCCCGGTCGTCCTTGACTGAACTCAGTACACTCTTGCGCAACATCACGGCGGGGTCGGGGGTGAACTCGGCCTTGTTCGGATCCTGGAAGCCGGGCCCGAACAGCCGGCGATAAAGCTGCACCGGGTCCACCTCGCTGGGATTGACTGTCGATCCCGCACGCATCGAGTAGCTGACGCCCGACTGGCCCGTGCATGCAAGCTCGAGAGAACGGAACCGGGTCGACTGACCCATGTAGTCGGCCACCAGGCAATCGATGGTCGGCAGTTCGCTGGTGCCGCCGTTCACCCCGCCCTTGAGCGGGGCCGCGCCGGAAAGCGTGGCCATCACGCCCGACCAGTGTACCAGGTTCGGGCGCCCATCGAGCACGCAGTTGAAGTTGGAGAAGACCGTGACCTTGTCTTGCCACGGAGCGATCGGCCGGAGTTCGTCCTTGAGATCGTAGCCCGCGCCAAGCTTGCTGGGAAACCAGCGCGAGGTATTCACCCCGCATCCCCAGAACCATGTTCCGAAGCGGGTCGGCAGTGGCAAGCCGTTGGCGAGGGCCTCTCCGTTACCGTCCAGGAAGAGGTCGAGGAAGGGGAGGCTGACCGCTACGGCTGAGCCGCGCAGCGTGCCCCGCAAAAGGTTGCGGCGTGTCCAGCGGCTCATCGGGCTCTCCTGTAGAGTGAGGTCAAGGCGGCCTGATCGGGCGACGATGACGATGCCGCTGTTGCGGTCGTCGCAGGGCGGGTTGCAGCGATTGCATCGCTCGAGGCGATCAGTCGCATCAGTTCGGGGACGCGGTTACCCTGCGCGGAGAAGCGTGCATTGGCCTGATTGAGCCAGTCCGCATCCAGCGCCCGCGCCTCTCGTCCGAGCGCGTACTCGAAGACGCGTTGAACCAGGCAGGACGTGACGTCAGGGCTCTCGCGCAGAAGAGCTGTGAGCCCAAGCAGTCCGGAGTAAGGCTTGCCGTCGAAGGTGCCCGAGGCATCGATCAGCGCGGTTTTCTCGTGAGTCCGATAGCCACCCGTGGCGTCATAGTTTTCCAGCGACAGTCCGATCGGGTCAGTAACTCGGTGGCAACCGGCGCAGGCGGGGCTTTCCTGGTGTGCGAGCAGGCGCTGCCTGGCGGTCTGGTAGAGTGGGTTGGAATCGTCCTGCACGATGCTGAAGTTGACGTTCGGCGGCGGGGCGGGAACAGGCTGGCACAGCAGCAATTCGCGCACAGTCTTTCCGCGGATTGTCGGCGAGCTTTTTCCCTCGTGAGTGGGGTCAAGCATGAGGAACGCGGCCAGGCTCAGGATTCCAGCGCGCGGCTCTGTGGTGGGGAAGGTAAACGGCGCCCAGCCATCCATCGCCGCTGTCGGGGCGGGTACTCGGTATAGCGCCGCGAGGTTGCGATTTAGGAACGTTTGCCTGGTGGTGAAAATGTCGCGATAATCACCCTTGTTCACGATCAGCAGGGACACCAGCGTTCGCAGGGTCTGCTCCTGGGCGTCCTTGACCAGATCGTTGCTGAACTTCGGGTAGATCGCCTGATCCTTCACCAGGCCCTGAAACTGCTCGTAGCCGAACATGTCGAAGAAGAAGGCTCGCACGCCCTGCTCGAATCTGGGCGAAGCGATCATGCGCTCGATGACGGCCGCACGGCGGGCCTTGTCGGCCAGATCGCCCCGGGCGACCGCATCGAGCAAGGCCTCGTCGGGAGGAGCGTCCCACAAGAGGAAGCTGATGCGGGTGGCTAGAGACCAGTCGTCGATCTGACCCGGACCGCCGTTACGCTCCACCCGGAAAATGAAGTTCGGGGAAACCAGCAACCGCGACAGCCCGGCCGCTAGTCCTTTGGCGAAACTCCCCGACGCTTGCGTTCCCGCTTGGGTGAGCGCAACGACGCTCGACAGCTCACCGTCCTTCAGTGGGCGCCGGTACAGCATGCGGCCATAGCGCCCGAGCACATTTCGGGCGCAGTTCGCGCTGAACGTGCCGTCCTTGGGTGCACAGGGCATTGCCACATGCCCGCCCGCAACGGCGTCTGCGGCGATCTGACGACCGCGGAGTTCGTACTGCTCCAGACCCGTTGGGGTGACGGTTACATGCGCCGCGCCAATCGCCAGCAATCCATGCTCGCGGAGCGGGGGTTCGAAGCGGCCGGGGATCTTCAGTCCAGGGCCGAACGTCTGCTCGATGGCCCGCGCGTACTGGACCTCGTTAAGACGCCGCAGGCCCGCCTCAGCGGGAGCAATGGCGGGCTCCCTGACCGAAGCCTGAGGTGCGATAGCTTGTGATTCGACCGGGCTGGCGCTCGACGGAGCGAACGCAGTGATGGCGACCGAGGTCGCCAGGGCAATGACCGAGGCGGCACGCAGCCTAGGTCCCGCTTTCGCAAACAGGCGCATGCCTTGCTCTCCCACATGCATTGCTGAGCAATCGCTTAGCGAACGTCGACAAGCAGGGTCAAGAGTGCGATACGATGTCGCACAAAAAAGAGGAGGCTTCTTCGGCGATGTTGCGAATTCCGTTTTTGGTCCTGCTGCTTGCCGGGGCCTCTCTGACTGGGGCCATTCTGACGGCCCGTGCCTCGGCCGCTGACGCTCCGCCGTCACCCATGGCGGATGCCATCATCTTCGAACGCCAGGAAATCATGGGTCAGCTGCGGCGGGATTCCGATGTGCTGGGCGATATCCTCGCCGGGGTTCAGCCTGCCGAGCGACTTCCCGCAGTCACTGCGGCAATCGCACAAGGAGCCCGAGACTCGTTGGACATTTATCGCCAGCGGATCCCTGGGGGACGAACTCGGTCCGAGGCTTGGGCAGAGCACGAGAAGTTCATGGGGCAGATGGAGGCCTTTGCCCGCAACACGGAGTTGATGGCAAAGGCCGGCTCGAAGGGAGACCTAGCTGGCGTCACCGCTCTGGTGGTCGAGGCCCTGCCGTGCAAGCAGTGCCATGACCGCTATCGGTTGCCAGCCAAGCCGTCCTGATCGAAGGTCGACCGGAGCCAGGCAACCACCGCGTCGCGTGCGCTGCTGAAGCGTTCCGAATTAAAGCTTCCTGAGAAGGCGAGGCCTCTTGCGGCGGTCTGAAACAACGTCGCAAGCTGCTCGGGTGAGAAGCCAGCCGTGGCGATGTGGCGCCGGCGCAATTCCTGATCGAGGATCGCAGCCTCCCGAGCATTCAGTTCGGCGCCGAACTCCCGAATGAGCGTTTGCAGGCGCTTGCGATGGTTGGCGAGTGCGAGGAACTCCAGTTGCAGGGCTGCCGTCGTCGGATCGCAAGTGAGCTCGAATAAGGCCACCAATGGGTCCGGTTGCTGCGTCACCCAATCGAGCGCGGCCAGTTGCCGCTGTATGGCTTGGTTGAACAGCTCTTCGAACAGATCATCCATCGTGCGGAAGTAGTAGTGGACCGATTGCGGCTTCAGACCGGCGCGGCTCGCCAGCTTGCGCGAGGTGACTTGGGCGTAGCCTTCCTCGCGCATAAGCTCCTCTGCAGCGCGCAAGAGCAGTTTGCGGCTCTCGGTGTCTACATTGCCGATCCTGCGGGTGCCCTTCGGCTTGGTCGCCTCGGCAGATGTGTTTAGGTCGCGCATCGCGCGTTTGGCTCCTGCTCTGCATTTTGCTGCATGCACACGGGGTGCAGCATGGACAAGCCCGGGTTGGGTCTGGGCCTACGCTGATTGTCGAGCCGTCAACAGTTACCGAGCGCAGTACGCAACCGTTACGGTCCGCGCGACACGAGAAATAAGCTAGGTCATACACTTGCTTGTCGCTCGGCATCCTTCTGCCGGTCTCCTGGGGGACGAACGTCAAGCAAATGCGCGGACAATGTCCATCGCTCCAGCGATGTCCCGTCGGGGGGCGATGTCAGCGCGTGTTGATCACCCTCATATTTTATGCAACTCAGTGTCGCACAACATGAGTCGGGACGAGTGATCCAAAGCCCGCTTCCCGATCGAATTTAGCAGTAGATTCGCCGGGGCTCAGTGATCGCGAGGCGCGACCATGGCCCGACGGTGAAACGTGTGCGGAGGTGCGCGCAAGGTGATTTCGAGAATGCTCACCGCCAGTATTCCACCAGCTTCAGCTCACTGCGCCTTGGGTGTCAGCGCTCAAGTCCGGTCGCAGGAGACGGCGGGGCCTCCTCCCAAGTCTTCAGGGCCCCGCCGTTCTTTTTTTACTTGATCACTGGTCTGACGCATTTCGAAGCGTCGCCTCTTCGTGGAATTAAGAAACAAGGTACCTGCAGTAAAAATTCATACAGTAAAGCTGTTGTTTAAATATAATCAAAACGGTCTGGAGCCGAACTTGAAAAGGGAGAGGGTAATGCGTAATTTGCGAGCTGCAGTACTTCTGGGGGGGAGCACGCTTGCTCTTGCCACACCGGCTTTGGCGGATGAGCAGCCCTCGGCAAAGGCGGATAGTCTGGACGATGCTACTATCATCGTCACCGCCCGGCGACGTGAAGAACGGCTGCAGGACGTTCCTGCGGTTGTTAACGCCTTGGCCGGGGAGACAATCTCCAAGCTGAACCTTCAAGACTCAAAGCAGCTTCAGGACCTCGTACCTGGCCTGCAGCTTCGCACCGAGTCGAACGGCATCGGCGCCTCGGGCCAGATCCGCGGCATCCAGTTCGACGTAAATTCCTCGGCATCGCCGTCAGTCGCCTTCTTCCTCAACGACGCTCCGATTTCCGCCAATGCCATCTTGCAACAGCTCTTCGACATCGGGCAGGTCGAAGTCTTGCGCGGGCCGCAGGGCACGCTGCGCGGTAACTCGGTTCCGTCCGGGTCGATAACCTACACTGCGCGCAAGGCCGACTTGCAGGACATCGGCGTGGCTGGATCGGCCAGCGTCAGCGACCGGCATCATTACAATCTGAACGCAGCTTTCGGCATTCCGCTGATCAAGGACGTCTTGGCGGTCCGCTTCGCCGGGGTCTACGACAAGAGCCGCGGCAATCTCGTGCGGTCCATCGCGCCGGTTTCCACAACTGCCACCTTCGCCACGTCGCAGGACGCAAACCCGTCGAGCGAGACGTTGTCGGGCCGTGTATCTGTGACCTTCCGACCGACCGACTGGCTCAAGCTCGAGGGCATGTACCAGACGCAGGACGTCGACAACTGGGGTTACGACCAGTATGCATCGTTCAGCCTCTACAGCCCCGGAGCTCCTGCCAGTGCGGTGACGATCCGACCGCAGGACTTCCTGTCGATACAGGAATCGACCCGCACATCGCGTGCGAAGTTCCAGACCTACAACTGGCGCGCCGAACTGCGTGGAGCCGGACAGGTTCTGATCTATCAAGGCTCGAAGAACAACTTCACCAACAAGTCGGTGGCGAACCAGGACGTCGCGAACTTCCGCAGCAACTTCGACTTCTACCAGTTCAATGGCACGACGTCGAAAGACAATTCGCACGAGATCCGTCTGCAGAACGAGGAACGTGTGCTTGGGATGTTCGATTACATCGTAGGCTATTTCCACACCGACCAGGCCACGGACATTGATCTGGTCCAGCAGACCCCTGTGATGCTGCCTAGTTTCCTTGGCGGCGGCCTTGCCAGTCTCGCAAGCACCACCATCACCCGAACTCGCGACGGCAAGCTCAAGGAGAACTCGGTCTTCGGCAACCTGACCGCCTACATCGGTGACAAGTTGCAAGTGTCGGGTGGTGCGCGCCACATGACGATCACGTCGCCTCGCACCTTGCTCAACATCGGAGCTAACTCGGTGCCGTTCGATGCAGGCGGGGTCGACAAGGCGTGGATTTACACGGGTTCCGTGCGCTACAAGATCAGCCCTGACTTCATGGTCTATGCCAACACCGGAACCTCGTTCCGTGCTGGGCCGAGCATCTTCAACGGCGCGATCGTCAAGTCGCCGCGGCAACTCTCGTTCCTGAACCTCGGAAACGAGAAGTCGACCTCGTACGAAATCGGGTTCAAGTCCGGATGGCTCGACAACCGGCTGATCCTGAACGTGACCGCCTACCATCAGAAGTTCGATGGATTCCCATACAAGATCTCGAACGGCATCTATTTCCAGGACTTCAACTTCGTCAACAATGCCCTGGTCCCCGCCGTCACGAACTCCGCACAGTTCGGCGCCGCCGTGCCAGTCACGGTCAAGGGCATCGAAGCTGAACTGTCGTATCGCGCATCGGACCGCTTCAACATCGGGTTAGTGACGTCCTACGTCGACGGCAAGATCAAGAACGGCGTCATTCCTTGCGACGATCTGAATGGTGACGGTGTCCCTGACACGCTGACGTCGGCACCGACGGTTGCCCAGTTGCAGGCCGCCTATGGCAGCAACAACATCGGGCAGTGCACCGTCACCCAGCGCTCGGCCTATCAGGCTCCGTTCAGCGCCACCGCGCAGGCGGAATACAGGATGCCTGTCGGCAGCAAGCTTGAACTCTTCGGCCGCGGCCTGTTCACGTATTACGGTGCATCGCAGGTCGATCCGACAGTCAAGTACGACGACGTGGGCGCCTATGGCCTGCTCAACCTGTTCGGTGGTCTGCGGGCCAGTGACGGGAGCTGGGAGCTGAACGTGTTCGCTCGAAACGTGTTCAACACGATCCGAAACTCGCGGCTGACCTCACCTCAGGCCACGTCGTTCCAGGAGCTGCAGCCGCCAACTTTTCGAACCGCGGCCGGTCGTACCTTCACGAGCACCTATTCGCAGGTCTTCACAAACTTGCCTCGCGAAGTGGGCATCAACCTGAGGTTCGCCTTCGGTTCACGCTGAGCGTTCGCACGCGGCTGGGCAAACAATGGCGGTGTCGCAAGGCACCGCCATTCTCTTGCCAACCGGTCTTGCTGCGCGTTGCATATGCGGGGTCTGACGGGGACAATACTTGGGGCAGCGGCTTGGTCGCCCGGACGCCGCAACGTAGGAGATCAATTGATGACCTCGACAACGACCTCGCCGCTTAATGGCAACTGGGAAATAGCCCTGGCCACCCCTATTGGCCCGCAAGCCATGGTGCTGTCCGTCGCGGTTGAAGGCGGCGCGGTGTCTGGGTCGGTCGTCAGTCCGGAAGGCACGCAGGCCATCGAAGCCGCTCAGGCAGAAGGTAATAGGCTGCGGTTCGATCTGCGCGTCGCCAAGCCGATGAAGATCACGCTCAGCTTCGATCTTGAGACCAATGGCGGCAGCATCGCGGGCAAGTGCAAGATGGGCATGTTCGGATCTGCCAAGGTCGACGGCCAGCGCGCCTGATGCCAAATGAGTGTTCGACCGCTGCCGGTCAGGCGACTAGTTCCGCCAAAAAAGTGTATGACTTGGCGGCAGAGTCGATCCGAGGCATCGAGAACGGCGGTTCCTGCTCAACGAAGTAATGCTCGACCCCAGCGCGGTGGGCCGCGGGCAGGATCCGTTTCCAGTCGAACACGCCGCTGCCCACCTCGGCTGGTGTCATCTCGATCTCGTGATTCACCTTGTTGCCGCGAGCGACGTCCTTGACGTGCAACAGCTTGGACCGAGCGGCGCTTCAGGACTGGTGTCACGTCAGTGCTCTCCATTTGTGCCCGGTAGGGTCCGGATCTGCGACGGTCTGGGGCGGCCTGGTTAGGGTTTGCCCATCAAGTTCGTCAGCGGCGTCGACATGGCGCCGTCAAGCCGCACGGTCTGCCCGTTCAGGAAAGGCGTGCGCACGAAAGCTTCAATGAGGCTCGCAAATTCCTCTGGCTGGCCGAAGCGCTTGGGAAACGCGACGTTGCCGATGAGGGCGTCTTTCAACGCTTCGGGGGCGCCGCCGAGTCGGGGCGTCCAGATCGGCCCTGGCGCAATCGCCATCGCCCGCACCGCGATGCCCGCCAAGTCTCGTGCCATGGCCAGGGTCATGCCGACGATCGCCGACTTTGCCGCCGCGTAGGCCAGGGTTGCCTTCACGTCAGCTACCTGGATCACGAAACTGCCGTGCATGGCCTTCTCGGCCGGCGCCTCGATCAGGATGAGGCCCGGCATGGCTCCGCCCGGGAAAATCATGATGCTCGCCTTGTCGCCCATCGGCTGGACCGACGTCGCGCCGAAAACCGCCTGGTAGGATTTGGTCGCACGGGCGAGATCGGCCACAAACCAGCGCAGCTTGACTATGTGGGGATTGGCCGGCGCCGGTGCTGTGGCTGCCGGAAAGGGGCGCAGGCTGCGCCGATGACGCGTTGGTGAAGGCGATGCTGCCCAGGGTGATCGCGATCAGATGCTTCTGCATGGTCGTGTTTCTTCTCCACTTAATCCAAGTCCATCGCCGTTCTTGCCGACGGCTATACGGCGCAGGACCTTCCCGGTGATCCACTCCACGTCGGCGATGCGATCGAGCATCGTCTCCACGAGGTAGAAGCGCTGTCCATCGCGACTGAATGCCAGGGTGATCTGCATCGCCTTGGCCGAGCCGCTTATGGTGATTGTCCGCACCAGCCGGCGCGTCGCGAGGTCAAACACGCTGAGCGTGCCGGCGCACATGTTGGAGGTGATGACAAACCTGCCATCAGGGCTGATCAGGACGCGCAGAGCAACCTACGGTAGGTCGAGTGCGTCTATCAACCGGCCGCTCGGAAGGTCGATGGCGCGCAGCTTGCCGGCAGAAGCGTCGCCGACCCACAGTTCGTGCCCGTCCGGTGACAACGCGATGCCCTCAGGATACCCGTCGGTCGGGATGTCGGAGAGCTTCACCATCCGCCTCAGATCGAAAACGCTGACCGAGCCCGCCATGATGTTAGAGACGTAGGCTCGACGCCGATCGCGCGATACGGCGAGCATGTGCGAACCGGCCTGACCTTTCGAGGCAGCCGTGAACTTTCCCGTGGCCAGATTGACCACGACCAGCGATCGGCTGCGTTCAGCGGCGATAACGAGGTCGATTGTCGCGCAACCAGACGATGCCGTGGGGGCCCGCATGAGGGGCCAGGTCTATCCTATGGACCTGGCGACCCGTGGCGACGTCGAAGGGGTCGACAGTGGTCCAGCCATAGGCCGCGACGGCGGCGAGGCGACCGTTCGGCGAGACCGCCACTTCGTGGGGCGCCTTGGCGGTCGGTGTCCGGGCCCGCTTGGTCCCCGTGGGCAGATCAATGAAGCTGGCCGTATCATCGCCCTTGTTGCCGACGACGAGCGTACCGGCCCGCACCGGGCCGGAGAGCCCTGTCAGTGCGAAAGTCGCCACGAGCGTCGCTCTGAGCCAAAGCGCTCGCCGTGACCTCTGTCGCATGTCCTCCGGTCGTTCCATCGTATTGGCCGGAGACGCCTGCGCTCCGCCGGCAAGCGGAGCCAGGGCCCGAACCCAGCAGGTTGCAGCATGATCGCACGGGCGTGAGGCCTTCATATTTTGTGCTACACCGTGACGCACAAAGCAAGCCTGCGCGACTTGGTCCGTTACGGGAACTGCAATTTTCGGCCTCGCGCTAGGTCATCAGTCCCGCAGCTCTAGGGCACAGCCCCCGGCAGACCATCCTCGCCAAAAGTCCGGCGTAGGCCCGAAGTATGGCCGGGTCGCCCCGCCCCGGGGCTTCGTGGCCTTGGGTCGTCATTTGCCCGACCACAGTGTCGAACACGATCCGGGCGACCAGCTGGGGATCCTCCGCGTCCAGCTCGCCGTTGCGGAAGGCTTCGGCGAGCATATCCTGCAGCGGCTGGAAGATCATGTTAGCCGACGCCTCGCGGATGGCGTCGCGCAGCTGCGGAAGCAGATGGGCGTTCGTCACCAGCGCGCGCTGGAACGACAGCGCGGCGTCGCTCGAAATCAGGCGAAACACTTCGACCAGATAGTTGTACAGACGATCCTCCAGCGTCGCGGCCGGGGGGAATGTAATCGGGTTCGTGTCGACGAGCGCGCTCCGAGCGGCCGCAAGGAACAGGGCTTCCTTGCTGGCATACCGGGCATAGACGGTCTTGCGCGACAGGCCGGCCGCTTTTGCAACGGCGTTGAGCGATGCGCTTTCGCCATGCGCCACCAGGATGTTGCGCGCAGCGCTGAGGATGAGCCGGTCGATGCGGGCGGCTTCCTCTACGCTGGGGCGGCCCTTCTGCCGCTGCTCGGGCTCGTGCTGCTCGGTGCTCATCCGGTCTCCTTCGAAAGAACCTTAGCGCCAAGCCCGGTGACGGGTACAGAGATAAAAGAAACATACTTGTATATTTTAAGGCGCGAGGATAGGGGAGGACGGTCTGTCACAAGGGCCGAGCCAACGTGCGTTCCTCCAGCCACCGCCGCGACCCCACCCGCGCAGTCGCGATTCGATCACTTGCGATCGGACTTGCGGCGGCTTTCCCTGCCGCCTGCGCGCCGGCACTCCACGCCCCGCAACCGCAACTGGCGCTGCCCTCGACCCTCGAAACCGATGAAAACGCTCCCACGCGCGATGGTTTTGACCTCGTCAGGTGGTGGGACGCGTTCGGCGATCCCCAGTTGGCACAGCTTGCCGGAACCGCGCTGGAGCGGAGCACGACGATCCGCATCGCCTTGGCGCGACTCGAGCAGGCCCGCGCCACGCGCGCGCTGAGCCGGGCTGGAACGCTGCCGTCCGGTTCCCTAACCGGTGCCGCGACCGAGAGTGGCAGCGAGCGCGCTTGGGGAAGGGGGCTCACGGCGCCTGACAACGACAGCTATGCCGCCAACTTCGCGCCAAGTTGGGAGCTCGACTTGTTCGGCCGCCTGTCCGCGATCCGCCAGCGGGCCGACATCGACCGCGCCGCGGCAAGCTACGACTTCTACGGCGTGCGTCTTGCACTAATCGCGGACGTCGCCACCGCGCTGTACCAGGCACGGGCGACTTCGATTGATCTCGAGATTGCCTGCTCGGCCCGTGACTTGACGGCTGCACTGGCCCGAAACGCGGATGTGGCGGTGGCGCGGGGACTGTCGTCTGGGCAGGACCAGGCGCGCCTGCACGCCGACGCGGCAAGTTCCGCGGCCGAGGTCCTGCGTCTCGAGGGCGAGCTTCACGCGGCGCGCCGATCGCTGCTCATTCTCGTCGGGACGCCCGATGCACGCACCGATAGCATCGTCATCGAACCGCGCCTGCTGATGCCACCGGATCTGCCGGCCGTGACCCCCGGTATTGTCCTGACGCGTCGGCCGGACGTGCTGTCGGCCGAGCTGGCCGTCCGATCGGCGGTCCTCGGAGCCAAGATCGACCGGCTCGCGCTGTTTCCGCGTTTCGGCATCCAGGGTGGAGCGGGGCTGACCGCCACGGGTGGGCCTGCAGCCGGTGCAACCGGGCTCTGGTCGCTCGCTGCCAACCTGACCCTGCCCGTGCTCGACCGGCCGCGCCTGATGGCGCAGTTCCGCTTGAGCGAGGCTCGCGGCAGCGAGGCCGCCGTGCGCTACGAGAAGGCGGTCCAGACCGCATACGGGGAAGCCGAGAACGCGCTCGTCCGGCTCCGGGCGGGCCGCACTCGGTCCACCCAGCTCGAAACCGCCGAGGAGCAGGCCCACCGCGCCTACGACATCGCGGCGCGCAGCTACCGATCCGGCCTCACCGACCTGACCACCCTGCTCCAGACGCAGCGCACCTGGCTGCAGGCGCGCTCCTCGGCAAACCAGGGGCGGCTCGCCGTGCTGACCGGTGCCGTTGCCGCCATCCGTGCGCTCGGAGGCGGATGGAGCGCGGAACCGCAGCAGCCCAGTTCCACCCCGAAGTCCGATGGAACACAGCCATGATCGCCACGCCCGACCCGTTCACCCGTCTGCGCACCGCGGTCGCCTGTCTGCTGCTCGTCGGTACCCTTGCCGGATGCGGCGGTGGCGCCAAGCCGGCGGCGAAGGATGCACCGCGCCAGACCGTCTCTGTCGACCAGGTGGCCTTGCGCAACATCGGCGGCGGGACGGCTGCGGCGGGACGGCTCGTGGCGCTGGAGGAGGTCGCCGTCGCCACCGATGTTTCGGGCTACCGTGTCGCCCGCGTGCTAGTGGAGGAGGGCGCGCGGGTGCCGGCCGGTGCGCCGCTGGCGATCCTTGACGACAGCCTGCTGCGCTCACAGATCGCTCAGCTCGAGGCGCAGCTCGTCCAGCAGCAGGTTGCGGCCGAACAGGCTGCCGAGCAGGCACGGCGGGTCGACGGGCTTGACAGTTCGGGGGTGCTTTCGAGCGAAGCCATTGCTCAGCGCCGGTTTGCTGCCCGATCGACCGCCGCGTCGGTGAATTCAACCCGTGCCCAGTTGAACGACGCGCTCGTCCGCCGCAGTCACCTTGTCATCCGGGCACCCTATGCCGGCACCGTGATCGAGCGCACCGTTCGGCCGGGCGAAACGGCCAGCGCCGGAACGGCGATGTTCCGGATGGCGCGCGACAGGCTCGTGGAAGCCTACGCCGAAGTCCCCGAAGCGATGGCGGCGCGGCTCGCGGTGGGCGACCCCGCAAGCGTGAAGCTGGCGTCCGGCCGCCTTCTCGACGGACGGGTGAGGCTCATTGGCCAGCGGGTCGACCAGACGACCGGCGTGGTGATCGCCCGGGTTGCGCTGCCAATCGACCCTGAACTGCGGGTCGGTGGCTTCGCCGACGTCATCTTCGGTGGTGCCCGGACGGCTCCAGCAGTGCCGGACAAGGCCGTGCGCTATGACGCCGACGGCGCGTTCCTCATGCTCGTCGATGCCCGGCACCGGGTCCACCGCGTGGCGGTGGAGACGGGCGATCGCGCTGGCGGCTATGTTGAGCTGCGCAAGGGACCGCCCGTCGGGAGCACGGTGGCGGTCAAGGGCGCGGCGTTCACACTTGACGGCGATCAAGTCGCCATCGCGCAGCGGAGCCGCTGACCATGCGCATCTCGGCCTGGGCGATCCGCAACCCGATACCGGTGGCACTGCTGTTCATCCTCCTGACCGTGTCAGGCATGGTGGCCTTCCTGCGCATGCCGATCCAGATGTTTCCCAACGTCGCCCTGCCGATCGTCACGGTCACCGTCACGCAGAACGGCGCCGCGCCGCAGGAGATGGAGAACCAGGTCACCCGGCCGATCGAGAATGCGCTGAGCGGCGTGACCGGGGTCAAAAACATCAGTTCGAACGTCTCGCTGGGAGTCTCCAACACGACGGTCGAGTTCGAGATGGGGACCGACTTGCAGAAGGCGACCGACGACGTCCGGACCGTCGTCGAGCGCGCCCGGGTCGAGCTGCCGCAGGGCATCGATCCGCCCAGCGTGCAGCGGATCGACCTCGATAGTGCGCCCGTCGTCACCTACGCGGTGAGCGCGCCCGCGATGAACGATGTCGACCTTGCATGGTTCATCGACAACGACGTGACCCGAGCTCTTCAGGGTGAAAAGGGGGTCGGGCAAGTGCGCCGGATCGGCGGTGCTGCCCACGAGATCACCGTGATCCTGGATCCCCAGCGCATGGCGGCGATCGGCGTGACCGCGGCACAGGTCAATTCCGCCCTCGCGACGTTCCACGTCGATGCGCCGGGCGGGCGAGCCGGGATCGGCGGGAGCGAGCAGAACATCCGCGTGCTGGGATCGGCCCGGCAAGTTGAGGCGATCCGTGCGCTCACGATCCCGGTGCAGGGGCGGTACGTGCGCCTCGCGGACGTGGCGGAGGTGGGCGACGGGCAGGGCGAGGTGCGCGGCTTCGCCCGTCTGAACGGCCGGCCGGTCGTTGCCATCCAGGTGTCCAAGACCAGTGCAGCCAGTGACGTTTCGGTGGTCTATGCGACCGATCGCGTGGTCACGCAGCTCAGCCAAGCCCACCCCGGCGTGACCTTCACCAAGATCGTCTCGACCGCCGAGCAGACGCGCCGCAGCTTCCTCGCGACGATCGACGTGCTGTTCGAGGGCGTGGTCCTTGCGATCGTGGTGGTGTTCCTGTTCCTGCGGGACTGGCGCGCAACCGCGATTGCTGCCGTCGCCATGCCCTTGTCACTGATCCCGACCTTCATCTTCATGGCGGCCATGGGCTTCAGCCTAAATGGCATCACGTTGCTGGCACTGACGCTGGTCATCGGCATCCTGGTGGATGACGCGATCGTCGAAATCGAAAACATCGAGAAGCGGATCGAGCTAGGCGAGTCTCCATATCGCGCCGCCCTCGTCGGCGCCGACGCGATCGGCCTCGCGGTTATCGCGACAACCGCGACGATCATCGCCGTCTTCGCCCCAGTTTCGCTCATGCCGGGGGAGGCAGGGCAGTTCTTCAAGGAGTTCGGTCTGACGGTCGCTGCGGCGGTAACCTTCTCGCTGGTGGTGGCGCGGCTGCTGACACCGCTGATGGCTGCCTACCTTCTGCTGCCGCACCATGCACGCAAATCCGCGGCGCCGGGCGGGCAGCTCAACCCGCGCCACGCCCGCGCGCTCGACTGGGCGCTGGCACGGCCGTGGCTGTGCACCGCGATCGGGGCCGGGCTGCTGGTCCTAGCGCTGGCCATCGCCGCCACACTTCAGCTGGGGTTCCAGTCCACGCAGAACCGCAACTACGTCTACATCGCGATCGAGGGAGCGCCCGGCGCCACGCGGGCCGACATGGAGGACGCGGTCCAGGCCGCAACGCGCCTCATCCGGTCGCAACGCGACGTGGAACGCGTCTTCGCGCAGGTGGGCTCCACCGGGGGAACGATCGGTGGCGGCGGCGCGGACCTGCGCTCAGGCACGCTGACCGTGGTCCTCTCGCACCAGAGAACGAGGACGTCCGAGCAGTTCCAGGCCGATCTCGTGCCGGTACTCAAGGCGATCCCGGCCGTGCGGTTCCACAATCAGGGAAACTTCGGGCAGGCGCCCGTTTCCGTCGTGCTCGCCGGTCCGGACGGAGCCGAGCTCGAGCGGGTGCAGACCCGGCTCCTGCGCGAGATGCAGCAGTTGGCTTCGCTCAGCGACCCGCGTCCCAGCCCGCCGGCGCCCGGCCCCGAGCTGGTCGTCACCCCACGTCCCGAGGAGGCCGCCCGCCTCGGTGTGGATACCGCGACGCTTGCCAACACCCTGCGGGTTGCGACCATCGGGGACATCGACGCTGCCTCTGCCCGGTATTCCCAAGGCGAACAGCGCCTGTCGATCCGGGTCCGCCTTCCAGAAAGTGCCCGCAACGATCTGGCCACGCTGGCCGCGCTGCGGGTTCCGACCCGGGGCGGAGGAACCACGCCCATTGGAACGGTGGCCGACATTCGCTTCCAGGCAGGTCCGGGCCGCATCATCCGCTTCAACCGCGAGCGTCGGATTGCGGTCGAGGCCGATCTCGCGGTCGGCTCTGCCGTTGGAACAGCATTGCGTGACGTGGCCGGTCTCCCCACGATGCGCAACCTGCCTGCCGGCGTGCACCAAGCGAAGGAAGGTCAGTCGCAGTTGATCGGTGAGCTGTTCGTGGGCTTCGTGCTCGCCCTGATCGCCGGCATTGCGTTGACCTACACTGTGCTGGTGCTGCTCTTCCGCGGTTTCTTCAAGCCAGCGGTGATCATGGGCGCGCTGCCCCTCAGCCTGCTGGGCGCGTTTGCTGCCTTGCGGCTGCTGAGCTTTCCGATCGATATGCCGGTGCTGATCGGGCTGCTGATGTTGATGGGCCTGTGCGCCAAGAATTCGATCCTGCTGGTCGAGTACGCGATCACCGCCGAGCGCGACGGCATGGGCATGCGCGAGGCGCTGTTCGAAGCATGCGCCCAACGCACCCGCCCGATCGTGATGACCTCGGTCGCGATGATCGCGGGCATGCTTCCGACGGCGCTGGCGGTGAGCGAAGGGTCGGAAGCGCGGCAGCCGATGGCCGTGGCTGTCATTGGAGGCGTGATCACCTCGACCGCTCTCTCGCTGGTTCTCATCCCGGTGATCTACGAGCTGGTTGACAAATTTGAGCGGGGACTATTGCCACACTTGTCCAAGCTCGTCGTCCAATCGAGCGAGTATGAAAGGTCTGCGGCTCCTGGAGCGACGGCCTGACGGTTCAGTGCAACGGTCGATAGGCCAAGAACGGTGAGTGAGTAACGCACCGTCCTCCCTTGCTCATGATCGAGCCACCGCGTCCAGCACGCCCATGTGGCCAGTTCCGCATCAAGGCGTGACTGAAAAGACCTTTGTGAAGGGCACCGTCGAGCTGCCGCCGACCGCGATGTCGAAGACGGCAGTATCCACAGTCCAGCCCTTCTTCGCCGCATTCCAGTACTTCAGTTCTGGGCGGCGATCCTGCCATCCGAATCGAGCTGACACGGAGCCGTTGACGAGTGCGCATCAGAACCACTTGCTGGATGCATCGTTCATGGGCAGCGCCACAGATGACGCCCGCGTATGTCCAATCCTTCGGGCCTTCACCGCCCACCGCATGGGATGTGCACCTCGTCGCAAAGGCACGAAAATCGGGGGTATCGTTGGGGGTATCGCCGGCTTTGGGTCAACAAAATATTTAAAAATCATAGTGTTATGCTGGATTCTCCAATCCCTCCTCCGCTACCATACCGTATAAACAATTGAAAATATGAGATAAAATAACTGAAAGCAGGACTCGAATAGTGTCGGGTTTCTCTTTCGAGATCAGCCCCTTAGTGATTGAAATACCTATATTTCAGGATATTCCCATCGAAGTTCCAGAATGCATAGTCTTCCCAAGCGACGCTGGCATGGGGGTATTTTGGGGGTATCGATGCTGGAACAGGTTTGTGCTGGATACCCCCGCCGAGCGGAGCGGCATTAGGCGGATTTTCTTGACCCGGTTTCTGCTGAATTGACCGTGGCCGGTCCCCCTGCGATGGCAGGGCATGGCTTCCGACAAGGCTCTCAACGCAAAGAATCTCGCGGCGCTGGGCGCTGACCGTTTGGCCGACATCCTGCTCGAGCTTGTCGCGGGCGATGCGGCGGCAAAGCGGCGCTTGCGGCTGGAATTGGCAAGCCGGACCGAGGGCGGCGCGGGCGTGGCGGCCGAGATCCGCAAGCGGCTGGCAATCATCGCCAAATCCCGCTCATTCGTTGACTGGCCCAAGTACCGTGCCTTCGTGGCAGACATCGAGGCGCAACGCCGCGCGATAGTCGATCATGTTGCGCCGACGCAGCCGGCGGAGGCGTTCGAGCTCCTCTGGCGGCTGCTCGACATGGCCCCCTCTTTGTATGACCGATGCGACGACAGCAATGGTGCGATCGGCTCGGTGATGGAAGCTGCGCTGGAAGAACTGTGCAGAACCGCGCCGCACTGCGGGCTGAAGGTGCCGACGCTGGCCGAAAAGGTCTATGCCGGCGTTTGCGCCAACGGTTATGGTCAGTTCGACGGGTTGATCGGCTTGATGGCACCGATCTTGGGTCAGCAAGGACTTGCTCTGCTCAAGACGAAGTTCGAGGCGCTTGAGAAGACGCCGCCCAGCAAGCCCAAGAATGAAGAACGCCGGGTGATCGGCTGGGGGCTGGGTGGGCCGCTTTACGAAGACGATCTCGAAATAAAGGGGCACGCCCGACTGGTCCGCTCGGCGCTGACCGAGATCGCTGATGCCCTCGGCGACGTCGATGCCTATGCCGCGCGCTATTCGGCCGAGGAGCAGGTCAATCCTGCGATCGCGGCCGGGATCGCGCAGCGACTGCTCGGGGCCGGGCGGGCAGGGGAAGCGCTCGCCGCGCTTGATCGCGCTGCAGGCACGCGCGGGCAGGGCAGATACTGGCCCGATTGGGATCGGGTGCGTATCGATGTGCTGGATGGATTGGGGCGGGCGGACGAAGCGCAGGCCATGCGCTGGCACCTGTTCGAGAGCGTGCTGCACGCCGAATATCTCAAGGAATACCTCAAGCGCCTGCCGGATTTCGACGATGAGGAGGCAGAACAGCGCGCCATGAGCATTGCGGCGGCCTATCCCGATTTTGATCGTGGTCTCCAGTTTCTGGCGACCTGGCCGGCATTGGCTGCTGCCGCAGCGATGGTGCTTGCGCGGCATCGTGAAATGAGCGGCGATCATTATTGGTATCTGACCGATGCCGCAGACCATCTGGATAAGGATCATCCTCTCGCCGCCACACTCATCCTTCGTTCCATGATCGGCTTCGCGCTCGATCGGGGGCGGTCGAAGCGCTACCCCCATGCCGCGCGCCATTTGCAGACCTGCGGCTATCTCTCGCGCCGGATCGAGGACTGGGCGGGCCATCCGGATCACGATTGCTATGTCGCCGATCTCAGAGCGCAACACGGCCGCAAGAGCGGGTTCTGGAATGCGGAGTGAGTTCTCTCCCCCCGAGCCATGTTGCGCGGCGGTCAGGTTGTCGTTGCCGCAGCGGATCAGCGTGCCTTCCTCATCGGCTGACCTTTCCGGCTCCTTTTTTATTTGTATTGCAATATGCGATACAATGATCTAAGAAGTCGGGCAAGGAGAACAACCATGGCTCGCTCGACCCAGCGCAAGGACCATCCGCTTTCGATGCGGCTGCCGGAGGCCGATATCGCGATCATTGACCGTGCGGCCAGCCTGCGCGGGCGTTCGCGCACGGAATTCATGCGCGATGCGGCGGTGCGGACGGCCGAGGAAGTGATCATGGAAAGCACGGTCATTCGTATGTCTCCAGAAGGCTTCGCCACCTTCGTCGATCTCCTCGACCGTCCGGCCAAAGCGGTGCCCGAAATGGTTGAGTTGCTGAAGCGGCCTGCGCCCTGGGAAGCCAAGCCTTCAGTAGAGTAACCCAGCGCAGTGCCGATTTCCGCACCCGAACCGCTGAGCGATGCACACGACCTCTCGAGGTTCTCGTGCGGCAAGCCATCGCTCGACAACTGGCTACGGACCCGAGCGCTGTCCAATCAGAAAAAGGGCTTCACAGCCGTCATGGTGGTCCACGATGCGGGCAGGGTGGTGGGCTACTACGGCTTGGCGCCAACTGCCGTGGTTCCAGTCAGCCTCCCGCGTCCGATCCGCACCGGTCAATCGCCCGACCCGCTGCCCTGTTTGCTGCTCGGCCAATTGGCCACTGACGCACGATGGCGCGGGCAAGGCATTGGGACCGGTCTGCTCAAGCACGCTCTCCAGCGATGCGTCGAAGGCGCAACGCTGATTGGGGGCAGGGCATTGATCGTCAATGCGGTGGACCCGGAGGCTGCCGCGTTTTGGCAAAGGCGCGGGTTCGTGGCTTCGAAGGATGATCCGATGGTCCTGGCGCGCTCGATCCTCGACATCGCCGCATCGCTTGAGGTGAGTCCCGGCAAGAGCTGAGGGAGCAAATTTCGATCGGCGCAGTCCTTTTGCGGGCCGATAAGACCGGGAGTTCTGAGATCGCCGACCAACTGAGCGCTGGCCGAATTCGGCGTGTCTGACCGCCGAAACAGTATATCGTAAAGGCCCGAGGCTGGGGGTGTCAGTGGGGGTTTTGTCGGTTGAGATCGATTTATTGTTTTATAGAAACAACACCTTATATCCCCTAAAGCTATCCCTCCTCCGCTACCAGGGGCCTGTCGCGGGGCTCAAACTGAGCGATATCGACTGGACGTCTGGTATGCTCCGCTTGAGCGGCAAAGCGCGACGCCAGGTTCGACTGCCGTTGCCGCAGGATGTCGGCGATGCGCTTCTCGCCTACATCGAGCAGGAACGACCGCGCGTCGGTCAGGATGCCGTCTTTCTCATGATGGTCGCGCCCTACCGGTCATTTGCGCAGTCCAGCCATGTTTCCACGATCGTAGCGCTGGCGCTGAAGCGTGCGGGCATTTCCGATGCTCCATCGACTGGAGCCAGCCTGCTGCGCCACTCTGCGGCGACCTCGATGCTGCGTTCGGGCGCCACGCTGGAGGCTGTCGGCACGGTGTTGCGTCATCGTTCGCTCGATATGACCGCGCATTACGCCAAGGTCGACATTGCGATGCTGGAGCAGATTGCCCAGCCCTGGCCGGGAGAACCGGCATGCTGAGCCAACTCCTCGCCGATCATGCAGCGCTGCACCGCGCGCTGGGATTCAAGTTCCGGACACCCGGCATCCTGTTGCGCAACTTCGTCACCTTCGCCGAGCGGCGCGGTGAGTGTGTCGTAACGACGGAGACCGTGCGCGAGTGGGCACTGCAGGCGCCATCGCCCGAACAACGACGTAACCGCCTGCTGACGGTGCGCCGATTCGCGATCGCGTTGCACGCGGAAGATCCGCGCCATGAGGTGCCATCGGCGGACCTCTTCGGCCGCGCCAGTCATCGGCGCCGCGCACCCTATATCTACGATCCCGGGGATATCCGCCGGCTGATCGATGCCGCGCATCGCCTTGGTCCCGATGGTTCGATCCGACCGCTCACCTACGCCACGATGTTCGGGCTGATCGCGACCACCGGCATGCGCGTTTCCGAGGCGCTCGCCATTCGGCTGCCGGACGTGACCGACGATGGGCTGATCATAGCCCAGACCAAGTTCAAGAAGAGCCGGTTGTTGCCGCTCCACCCGACGACCCGACACGCCTTGGACGGATATCTCGCAACTCGCCTGAAGGAAGCAAGTCTGAGCGATGCACTTTTCATTTCGCATCAAGGAACGCCGCTCGCCTATCCGACAGTGATAACCGTCTTCCTGCAAGTCGTTCGATCGATCGGCTTGCGCGGCGGTCCAGGATCGCGAGGGCCGCGGATTCACGATCTGCGTCACACGTTCGCCGTCCGATCTCTCGAACGTTGCGCGCACGATGCCAAGGCGGTGGCACGCCATATCACCGCCTTGAGCACCTATCTGGGGCACGCCCATGTGACCGATACGTACTGGTATCTCCAGGCAACACCGGAGTTGATGGCCCACATGGCGGCGGCCGGCGAGGCCTTGCATCGGGGAGAGGCGGCATGACCCAGCTCTCCCCACACCTTACCTCCTTCCTTCGCGAACATCTTCCCCGCGAACGACGCGCCAGCGTTCATACCTGCGATGCCTATGCCTACAGCTTCCAGCTGCTAGTGACGTTCGCCGCGCGACGATTGCACAAGAGGCCCTGCCTGCTGCAGATCGAAGATCTCGACGTGCCAATGATCCTTGCCTTCCTTGAACACGTCGAGGAGGTGCGGGGCAACAAAGCCCGATCGCGCAACGCCCGCCTGGCCGCCGTGAAGTCCTTCTTCCGCTATCTCGAGCATCGCGTCCCAGCGGTTCTCGATCAGGCCCTTCGGATGCACGCCATTCCAATGAAGAAGATCGACGAAGCGCTCGTCGCTTCACTTTCACGCATCGAAGTGCAAGCGCTGCTCGACGCGCCGGATCGGCGGACACCTTCGGGCATTCGCGATCGAGCCATGCTGCATCTTGCCTTCGCCGGCGGGCTGCGCGTTTCCGAACTTGTCAGTCTCCCCCTCGACCAGTTCGACGGAAGGGCGCCGGCCAGCATCCACGTTATCGGGAAGGGACGGAGGGAGCGCGTGCTCCCGCTCTGGCAGGAGACCGCAGCCGCGATCCGGGCCTGGGTCGCGATCAGACCGAAGGATGGCGACACGGCGCTTTTCCTGAACAACGCCGGTCGGATGATGACGCGCGCCGGCTTCGAATACATCCTCGAAAAGCACGCCGCGACCGCAGTCAGCGTTGCGCCCACGCTGGCGACGAAGTCGATATCACCCCATGTACTGCGGCACAGCTGCGCCATGCACATGCTTCAGGCGACACGCGACATTCGCAAAGTAGCGCTTTGGCTCGGCCATGCCACACTCCAAAGCACAGAGATCTACCTGCGTGCGGACCCGACCGAAAAACTCGAGATGCTCGACGCCTTGGCGCCGCTCGGCATAAAGCCCGGCAAATTCCGCCCGCCGGATAAGCTGATCGCGATGCTGGCAGCTTCCGGATAGGTCATTGTTATGCGGAGTTGATCGACGCCGTAAGGCCGGAAATTCGCCCACCAGCGTCCCCAACCCCGCATAATCATGGTCGCCGCATAGTTGCGGTTATGTGGTGCACCACATAACCGCAAGGGACCCGACGCGCTGGCCGCCCTGGTCGGCGCCGAGTACGGCGGTGATCCCTATTCAGGCGTGATCTACGTGTTCCGGGCCAAGCGCAGTGACCGGATCAAGCTCGTCTGGTGGGATGGCACGGGACTGTGCCTGATGGCCAAGAGGCTGGAGTCCGGCGGGTTCAAGTGGCCGGCGATCCAGGACGGCGTGATGCGGCTGACGGCGGCGCAGTTGGGTGCCTTGCTGGAGGGTCTGGATTGGCGCCGGGTCCATGGTGGACGCCGCCCGATCGCCCCGCAGATTGCCGGTTGACGGGGGTCCCTGCGGCTGATTCACTCCTCCCATGCTCATGGAAGCGGACCTTCCCAGCGACGTCGAAGCGCTCCGTGCGCTTGTCCTCGAGCAGGCCCGCGAGCTTGATGCGCTGAAGGTTTTCCAGGCAGAGGTCGAACGCCTCAAGGCGATCATCGAGGCCCTGCAGCGGCACCGGTTCGGCCGCCGGTCCGAGCAACTCGATCCCGATCAGTTCGAGCTTGCCCTGGAGAAGGTCGAGACAGCCTTGGCCGAGGCCCAGCACGCTGTGGCCAAGGCAAGCAAGGGGTCTGCGGATCGCCCGCGCAAGGCCAACCGCGGCTCGCTGCCTGCTCACCTGGAGCGGATCGAACAGGTTGTCGATATCGAGGATAAGGCCTGCCCCTGCTGTGGCGGCGCCCTCCACCAGATCGGTGAGGACGTGGCTGAGCGCCTTGATGTCGTGCCGACCACCTTCCGCGTGCTGGTCACGCGCCGCCCGCGCTATGGCTGCCGCTCGTGCGAGGGCGCGATCGTCCAGGCGCCGGCACCGGCGCGGATCGTCGAGGGCGGCATCCCCACCGAGGCTCTGATCGCGCAGGTGTTGGTCGCCAAGTACGCCGATCACCTGCCGCTATATCGTCAGACCCAGATCTACGCCCGCCAGGGTATCCAGCTCGACCGCTCGACCCTGGCGGACTGGGTTGGCCGGGCAGCCTGGTACCTGCGCCCCTTGCGCGATCACATCCTGGAGCGATTGCGACGATCCGAGCGACTGTTCGCCGACGAGACCACGGCGCCAGTGCTCGATCCTGGGCGCGGCCGGACCAAGACCGGCCAGCTCTGGGCCTATGCCAGGGACGATCGATCATGGGGCGGCGAAGATCCGCCGATGGTAGCCTATGTCTACGCCGCTGACCGCAAGGGCGAGCGCGCCGAAGCCCATCTCGGTGACTTCGCCGGCATACTGCAGGTCGATGGCTTTGGCGGCTATGCCGCCTTGGCCAAACGCCGGCAGCAGGTGAGTCTCGCCTTCTGCTGGTCGCACGTGAGGCGCAAGTTCTATGAGCTGGCAGACAACTCGCCGGTCGCGACCGAGGTGTTACGCCGGATCGCCAAGCTCTACGCGATCGAGGAGCAGGTTCGCGGCACCTCGGTGGAGCAGCGCCGCGCCGCGCGTGCCGAACAGGCCCGCGTCATCGTCGATGACCTGCATATCTACCTCGAGGCACGGCTCCGGCAGGTCAGTGCCAAGAGCAAGCTCGCCGATGCCATCCGCTACGCGCTGACCCGCTGGCCGGGGCTGTCGCTGTTCCTCGACGATGGCCGTGTCGAGCTGGACAGCAACACCGTCGAGCGGTCGATCCGGCCGCTGGCCCTCAATCGCAAGAACGCCCTGTTCGCCGGCTCTGACGAGGGTGGCGACAACTGGGCGGTGATCGCCACGCTGATCGAGAACTGCAAAATCCACGGCATCAACCCGCATGCCTGGCTGGCCGAGACTCTCTCCAGGCTCGCCGCGGGTCACCCGGCCAACGCCGTCGGCAAGCTCATGCCCTGGACCACCGTGGTCTGAGGACACCGCTTACCCAGGTTTGGGGTCGGGGTGTGTTGGGGGTGTCTTCGCGGAGTAGCGCCAAAGAGCGATACCCCCATGCCTCGGCTTTCCTCACCGACTGGCGGTCAGCCATCTCTTTGAACGGGTATGGCAAAACTAGCCTGCTCAAGCACGCTCTCGGGAGCTGTATCGCAGGCGCAACGCTGAGTGGGGGCAGGGCGCTGATCGTCGCTTAGGGCAACCGCCGGCATGGGATGAGGACGTGGACTTCGATCGGCGGGTCCTCCAACGGACTGCGCGCCGCTCTGGTCGGCATCGCCCGGTCGTGGGTCAGGCAGAGCCCAGCCCGGGGCGAACCCGCGATAGGGCCCGGCGGATTGGGGTTCATGGGGTTTGGTCGTCGCCAGTCGCAAGGTCCGCCGGCAGGGCATCATCGGATTCCAGCGCGGGATCGACCGCCTCCCACATCGCGATGAACAGACCGGCGATCATCGGGCCGATGATAAAGCCGTTGAAGCCCATCAGCTCGAAACCGCTGAGCGTCGCGATGAGCACAACATAGTCGGGCATGCGCGCATCGTGCCCGACCAGCACGGGACGAACGATATTGTCGACGGTCCCGATCACGAACAGGCCGCACACACCCAGAACGGCGGCCTGCCCGATCGCGCCGGTGATCAGCAGGTAAAGGGCCACGGGGACCCAGACTATGCCGGTCCCGATCGCCGGGAAAAGCGAGAAGACTCCCATCGCGGCGCCCCACAGCAGCGCGCCCGGGATGCCCAGCAGCCAGAAAATGATGCCACCGATCAGCCCCTGCAGGACGGCGACCACCAGGCTGCCCTTTACGGTCGCGCGGATGACCGCAACGAACTTGGCCATCAGCAAGGCGCGTTGGCGCGGAGGCAAGGGTATGGCGCGTTCGATCCGCCCGGCCAGGGCCCGTCCGTCCCGCAACAGGAAGAATGTCAGGTACAGCATCACGCCAAGCGCGAGGACCAAGCCCAGCGTGCCCTGTCCGATCGACAGGAGCTGAGTCGCCACGGTCTGGACACTGCGTGACAAGCCCAGGCCAAGTTGGCTTTGCCAATCGCCCGGGTTGCTCAGTCCGGCTTCCGCCAGCCACTCGCGCAGCCAGGCGGGCAGGTGCGCCTGGGCCTCGATCAGGATCCGTCCGACATCGCTGTCGCCGCGCCGGAGGCGGGCATAGAGGTTGGTGGCCTCCTCGATCAGCGCCGCACCAAGCAGGATCGCGGGCACCACGATGGCGACGACAATGGTGAGGAGCGTGACGAGGGCCGCACGGTTGCGATGGCGCGGCATGGCCCCCAGCACACGCGCATAGAGCGGTTCGAACAGGATCGTCGCGATCACCGCCCACAGGATGGCGCCGGCGAACGGCGTAACGAGCCAGACGAAGGCCAGCGAGGCGAGCGTCAGCAGCAGCAAGGCCGACACCCGCGCAAGCGGCAGGCTGGCGAGGGTAGGTGGGCGCATCATGCAACCGTCCCGCGGTCTTGTCCGGTTGGTGGGAGGCGGAGCTGGCAGCGCTGGATCAGCGGTTTGCAGCGTTCCAGGATCACCAGCAGGGCCAGACCCAGCCCCGCGCCGACCGCCAGGTCCTGCCCTGCGATCGATCCGAATTTGAGCAGGGCCTGGATCGGCGGAATGCCAAGGATCAGCGCGCCGACGCCGATGATCGCCAGGCCCACATAGCGCAAGGCTGCATTGTGCCGGAACAGCGCCTGGCGCAGCGACGCGCTGAAGGACCGGTTGACGAGAATGAGCGCGCCGATTTCCGCGAGCAGCGCGAAGAACATGAGCGCGCGCAGTTCGGTTTCGGGCATGCCCGCCCAGCCTTGGATCACGAAAACAGCGGCCAGGAGCAAGCAGGCCAGCACGCCCTGGAACACGCTCCACACGATCATCGGCATCGAAAACAGGGCGTCATGGGGGTCTCGGGGCGGTCGGTGCATCACGTTCTCCTCTTCGCGCTCGGCTTCAAACACCAGGGCGCTAACGGGATCGATGACCATTTCGAGCAGGGCGATATGGATCGGGCCGAACAGGATCGGCAGGCCCAGCAGCAGGGGCAGCAACGCCAGACCGGCAATCGGCACGTGAACCGCGAAGATGAACGCCATGGCCTTGCGAAGGTTGTCATAGATGCGCCGACCCAGCCTGATCGATGCGACGATTGAGGCGAAATCGTCATCGAGCAGGACGATGGCGGAAGCCTCGCGGGCCACGTCCGTGCCGCGCCGGCCCATGGCGATGCCGATGTTCGCGGCCTTCAGGGATGGCGCATCGTTCACGCCGTCACCGGTCATGGCGACGATGTCCCCTTTGGCCTTGAAGGCCTGGACGATCCGCAGCTTCTGCTCGGGCATGATGCGGGCGAAGACAGTGACCGTTTTCAGACGGTCGGCCAGCCGGGCATCGTCCAGCATGGCCAGCTCGGTTCCGGTCAGCACCTCGCCTTGGGCAATCCCGGCCTGGCTCGCGATCGCGCGCGCGGTAGCCGCATAGTCGCCGGTGATCATGACCACCCGGATTCCCGCCGCCCGGCACTGCGCGACAGCCGCCGGAACGCCGGGCCGGATCGGATCGGCCAGCCCGACCAGCCCGGTCAGCGTGAGGTGGTAATCGTGCTGGCTTGCTGCCCAGTTGCGGTCGTGCAGCAGGGCCGTTGCCACCGCCAGGACGCGAATGCCGCGCCCGGCCATGGCTTCGACCGCCCTGGTCATGGCCGCATGGTTCGGCGGCGAGAGATGGCACAGCCCGGCAATGGCCTCCGGCGCGCCTTTCGCGGTGAGTGTGAGCGTCTCGCCATCTGCCCAGACATTCGACATCGCCAGCAGATCGGGGCGCAGGGCATAGGCGTGCGCCAGCCTATCGCCGGACAGCACTGTCCCGCGCGCCGCACCATGGGCGCCGTGCAGGGCGATCTCCATCGGGTCGGTCGGTTCGACCGCGCTGGCCAGCGCCGCGGTCTCGACCAGGGCGTGAAAGGCTTCGGGGATCGACGCATCGCCCGCGATCACATGGTGGTCACCCGAAGGCAGCCACAGTTCGGTGACCGCCATGCGGTTTTCGGTCAGGGTGCCGGTCTTGTCGCTGCACAGCACCGTGGCCGAACCCAGAGCCTCGATCGCCGCGGCGCGCCGGGTCAGCACCCGCACCTTGCCGATGCGCCGGGCTCCCATGGCGAGGAATACCGTCAGCACGACCGGGAACTCCTCGGGCAGCATCGACATGCCGATGGCGATTCCGGCCAGCACTGCCTCGATCCACCCGCCGCGCAGCAGCCCGTACAGCAGCACGACCAGCAGTGCGACCGTCCCGCCGCCCAGCGCGCACCAGGCCACGATCCGCGTGGTCTCGGTGCGCAGGCGCGGGGCTTCGCTGTCAAGTGTCGCCAGGGACTGGCCGATGCGGCCGAATTCGCTGCGCGGACCGGTTGCGGTCACCCGGGCGATGCCGCTTCCGCGCGTGACCAGCGAACCGGCATAGACGAAGGGCTGGCCATCTCCCCCGGGTCTTGGGGCAGCCAGCGGGGCATCGGCGGCGGGTGCCGCCTTGTCGACCGGCAGCGCTTCCCCGGTGAGCAGGGATTCGTCGACCTGCAGGTCCGCACCGGAGATCAGCACCCCGTCCGCCGGGACGCGATCCCCCTGCTCAAGCACGACCAGATCGTCGCGCACCACCTCGCGACCGGCGATCCGCATACGCGCACCGTCGCGGATGACCAGCGCACGCGGTGCCGAAAGGTCGCGCAGGGCCTCGAGCACGTGTTCGGTGCGTGTTTCCTGAACGACCGTCACGACCACCGAAAATGTCGCAAAGGCGAGCAGGATCAGAGCCTCCGCCCGATCGCCAAGCAGCAGATAGGCAACCCCGCCCGCCAGCAGGAGGGCCAGCATGGGCTCCCGCAGCACCTCGCCGACAATGCCCGGGATCGAGCGCCGACCGGTCCGCGGCAATTCGTTGGCGCCGTCACGGGCCAGCCGTTCGGCGGCTTCGCGGGATGACAGCCCGCTGCGCCCGGGGCTGACCGGGCTCACCATGCCAGCCTGCGTCGTGGCCCGGACCGGGGTGCCGACATCATCCTAGGCCAGCCAGCCGGCATCGCGCACCGCTTGGCCGAGGACGGGGGCGAGAGCGATCGAGGCCACCCGGCTCGCCACGGAATCGGTCGCCCGGATGCGGGAAATGCCGCCAGCGGCCAGCCTGTCGAGGTCGGCGTCCGCTGCCAGCACGTGAGTGGCCAGCGCCTCGATGCTGGTGGCACCCGCCTCGCGCAGGAGCTGCGCGCAGGCCAGCAGGGTTGTCCCGCTCGAGATCAGGTCGTCGACCAGCACGACTGGCCTGCCTTCCACCGCGGCGAGCCCGGGAACCCGCAAGACCACGTCGCGGTCTCCCTTGCGGACCTTTTCGCCGATCAGCACGTCCAGGCCCAGGGGATGCGCCATGCTTTCCACCCATGGGCGCGATTCGCTGTCCGGCCCGACCAGGATGGTGCGCGGATCGGGGGCCTTGCCGATCGCTGCGGCCAGAACGGGAGCGGCGGACAGGGAGATGGCGGGAATGCCGCGGATCACCTCGTCAAGCCGTGCGATACGGTGAAGATGCGGATCAACGGTCATGACCCCGTCAAACCAGCCGGCCAGCAGCCGGCCGATCACGCGCTGGCTGACGGCTTCTCCCGGATGGAAGGCCATGTCCTGCCGCATGTAGGCCAGATAGGGCGCGATCAGCATCACCCTTTCACACCCCTGGTCGCGCAGGGCCGACGCGGCCAGCAGCAGTTCGACGATCCGCGGGTTGGGATGGTCCAGCGAAGCATAGAGCAGCGCGGTCCGCGCCTGTGCCTCGACCCGCACCAGGCTTTCGCCATCCGGAAAACGGCGGGCTTCCACGGGCTTGACCGGCAGGCGGCAGAGGCGACCAAGCCGCTCCGCCGCTTGGCGCTGCTCGGTAAAGGCGAACAGCGCCGCGGTCATGGCGTGACCAGATAGCCCGAAGTGGCCAGGGCCAGTTCGCTGGCGTAGCCCAGCCCATCCTCGGAATGGGCATGGATGCGATAGAGGGGTTCATCGGCCCGCACCCGTTCGCCGACCTTCCGCAGCAGATCGATGCCCGCTCCCTTGTCCATCGGGGCGCCGGCCAGCCGGGCGATCCGCGCGATCACGTGGCAGTCGATCATGGTCACCACACCTTCGTGGGGTGCGCAGATCTCATGATGGAATTCGCCCGGTTTGAGGACCTCCTTGCGCCGCCCCTGGGCGTCGATCAGCCGCTCCATCGCGGCCAGTGCCTGTCCGGAGCCCAGCAATTCCATTGCCCGGGCATAGCCGCGACCTCCCACCAGAGCTGGATCGAATTCGAGGATGCGGCCGGCGAGCGTCACCGAGCGTTCCCGCAGATCGGCGGGAGCATCGGCATCGTTGCGCAGCACCGCCATGACATCGCGCGCCTCGAGGACGGGACCGATCCCGCGTCCGATCGGCTGGGTGCCGTCGGTGAACACCACGTCCAGGACCAGGCCCAGCTTGTGCCCGACATATTCGAACAGCTTGCGCAGGCGGATGGCCTCGCGCTGGGACCGCACCTTGGCCGTCGGCCCGATGGGAATATCGACCACCAGGTGCGTCGATCCCGCCGCGATCTTCTTCGAGAGGATCGAGGCCACCATCTGCTCGAAGGTGTCAATGCGCAGCGGGCGTTCGACGGTGATCAGGATGTCATCGGCGGGTGACAGGTTGACCCTGCCGCCCCAGGCCAGCACGGCGTGCTCCTGCTCGACCACCGCGATCAGCTTGTCTTCGGCCAGATCGACCGAGGCGAGCACCTCCATGGTATCGGCCGTGCCCGATGGGGAGGTGATCGCCCGGGACGAAGTCTTGGGCATGGTCAGCCCGTGAGCGGCGATGATCGGTACCACGATCATCGAGGTCCGGTTTCCCGGTATGCCGCCGATGCAATGCTTGTCGACCACGATGTCGGCGGCCCATTGCATGCGGCGGCCGGCGTCGGCCATCGCCCGGGTCAGCGCCAGCGTCTCCTGGGTGGTCATGAAGCTGGCGCAGGCGACGAGGAACGCGCCGATTTCCATCGGCGAATAACGGAAGGCGGCAATATCCTCGATGATCTCGCGGATATCGTTGTCGTCGAGCGAATCCCCGTCGATTTTTCGGCGCACGTGCTCCAGGCTGTGCGGGACCGGCGCCTGGCGGAACGAAACCTTCGTGCCTTCGGGCAGACCCAGCCGCCGGAAGGCTTGCTCGCCCAGGCCGATCTCCCCTTTTCCCAACAGCCCCGTGTCGTCGACCAGCGCCAGGGTGGCAAGGATCGTCACCGACCCGTCGCCGATCTCGATCTTGCGCAGCGCCTGGAATTGCTCGGGCGAATATCCGTTGCCCGTGCGGAGCAGAAAGGCGGTGTTGTCAGGGGAGGTATCGATACCGATGCGACGGATCTTCATGCCTGCCACCCCTGCCTAGCGATGGTTGCCCTGACTGCCGCGGGATGAACCGTGGGCGGCAAAGTCGTCCAGAACCCGGCGCATCTCGTCGATGGCGGCCTGGCGTGCCTTGGGGTCGCGGATGTCGCCAAGCCGACGCTTCAGGTTGACCGCGAGATCGGCATAGCTGTTCTGCCAGTCACGACCGACCGCCTGTTGCAGGTCGGATCGTCCGGCCCTGGTGCGGCGTGCGGGCAGACCCGCGGCGAGATCGTAGGTCTCGCCGATTTCAGGATTGATGATCGAAGGGGCCAGGTCGCGGGCCTTGGCGAGCTGGCTCAGGGCCTCGATGGCGCCAGCTTCCCCGTGATTGAGGAACAGGCTGCCCTTGATCGGCCCACGCTGCGCGATCCAATCGAGCAACTCCTCCTGGTCGGCGTGCGCCGAGTAACTGTCGATCCGCCGGATCTGGGCACGCACCATCACGTCGCGCCCGGAAATCTTCACGCGCTGCGCGCCGTCCAGAATGATCCGACCGAGCGAACCTTCCGCCTGGAAGCCGACGAACAGGATTGTCGAATCGCGACGCGGCAGATTGTAGAACAGGTGGTGGCGGATCCGTCCCGCTTCGCACATCCCCGAAGCGGACAGAATGATCGCGCCCGACATGGAGTTGAGCCGGATCGATTCCGCGACATCGGTCACATAGCGGATCGCCGGGTGCGCAAAGACGTTGCGGCCGCCGGTATCCTCCAACCTGTCCGCATACTTGCTGAAGACCGTGGTCGCCTTGCTGGCCAGCGGGGAATCGACGAACACCATCGCATTGCCGATTTCGCCGCGATCGCACAGCGTGGCGATGTCGAGCAGCAGTTCCTGGGTGCGTTCCAGGGCGAACACCGGAATGACCAGATTGCCTTCGCGTGCGCGTGCCGCACGGATTTCCTCGGCCAGCAGGGTGCGGCGTTGCTCGATCGAGACCTTGTCCCGGCGCCGGTCGCCGTAAGTGGATTCGCAGATGACGTAATCGAGCGCTTCCGGGGCGGCCGGAGCGGGGTGAAAGGTCTTGTTGTCCGGGCCAAGATCGCCCGAAAACAGCATGCGCACGCCCCCGGTTTCGAGCTCCACCGAACTGGCGCCAAGAATATGTCCCGAGTTCCACAGGCGCGCTCGAAACCCGGGGGCTGGCTCGAACCACTCGCCCAGCGGCACGGGCTTGGTCAGGCGCCAGGCCGCCATGGCATCGGCTTCCGTATAGATCGGCTCGATCGCATCGTCGCCGATCCGGTCGCGGCGACGGTTGCGCCGGTCTGCTTCGTTCTCCTGGATGCGGCCGGAATCCGCGAGCATGAATTCGAGCAGATCGGCCGTTTCCGGCGTGCACCAGATCGATCCGCTGAAGCCTTCGGCGACCAGCCGCGGCAGCAGCCCGCTGTGATCGATATGCGCATGACTGAGGATCACCGCACCGACCGACTTGGGATCAAAGCCGAGGGCCTGGTAATTCAGCGCCTCGAGTGTTCGCGACCCCTGGAACAGACCGCAGTCGATGAGCACTTTCGACGGGCCGGTCCGCAGTTCGAAACACGATCCGGTGACCGTCCGTGCTGCGCCGTGTATCGTCATCGACGTGGTCATGCGTCCTGCATGGGCGGTGTGAGTGATCCGCGCAAGCGCATTCGGGCCAGACCATCCGCGGCCATGGCCCAAGCGACGGGTTCTGGCCGGGGATCGGGTGCAACGCGGGAGCGCCGGCAAGGCCGGTCGGGACGGGCCGTCAGCCGATCAGAAGTAGCCGGCCTGCTTCTT
Organism: Novosphingobium aerophilum; assembly: GCF_014230305.1. GTDB lineage: Bacteria > Pseudomonadota > Alphaproteobacteria > Sphingomonadales > Sphingomonadaceae > Novosphingobium > Novosphingobium aerophilum. The sequence goes on along the minus strand of NZ_JACLAU010000003.1, from coordinate 164,404 downwards.
CTTTTCCATCGATGCCGCTTCATCATGATCGACCGCCCGGCCCTGGCGCTCGGAGGTTGTGGTGAGCAGCATCTCCTGGATCACCTGGCTGAGATCCTGCGCCGAACTCTCGGTGGCGCCGGTCAGCGGGTAGCAACCGAGCGTCCGGAACCGGACGCGCCGCGGGATGATGACGTCGCTGGCGGTGAGCCGCATGCGGTCGTCATCGACGACCAGCAGCATCCCGTCCCGTTCGATGGTCGGCCGTTCCGCGGCAAGGTACAGCGGGACGATCGGGATGTTCTCGCGCAGGATGTACTGCCAGATGTCGAGCTCGGTCCAGTTGGAGATGGGGAAGACGCGGATCGTCTCGCCCTTGGCCTTTTTCGCATTGTAGAGGTTCCAGAGCTCGGGGCGCTGGTTCTTCGGGTCCCAGCCGTGCGTGGCCGAGCGGAACGAGAAGATACGCTCCTTCGCGCGCGCCTTTTCCTCGTCCCGCCGGGCTCCGCCGAAGGCCGCATCGAAGCCGTGGCGGTCCAGCGCGGCCTTGAGCGGATCGATCAGCGTCATTTGCGCATAGAGCCCCGTCGGCGTGTCGAATGGATTGATCCCCTGCCGTTCGGCATCCTCGTTTCGCGCAACGATCAGATCAAACCCATAGCGCTGGGCCATCAGGTCTCGGTGCCTCAGGAGGTCCTGGAAATCCCAACCGGATTCGATGTGCAGAAAGGGGAAGGGTGGCGGCGCGGGGTAGAAGGCCTTTGCAGCCAGATGCAGCATGACGGAGCTGTCCTTGCCCACCGAATAGAGGAACACCGGGTTCTCGGCCTCGGCGACCACCTCGCGCATGATGTGCAGGGATTCGGCTTCAAGCCGATCGAGATGGGTCAGGGCAGGCACGTCCAGGTCCTTTCAGCTTCAGGGATTGCAAGAGGGGCAGTGGCCGGGATCGGCCTTGCGATCGGGGGCGATGCGCTGTTCGGCGCGGTGGCCGCAGGCGCCGCACAGATAGACTTCGGTCCAGGCTTCGTTCGTCGGGCCGTTGCACCATGCGCAGGGGCGGCCCGCGGCGGTCCGGGGCGTCCAATCAGGGTAGGCGCAGGCGGGGCAGCGGGCCTGCAGACGACGGACGAGATCGGCCGTCGCGGCGGCAACCGCATCCATCCTGGTGGGGTTGGCATGGGCCCGCATGTCGCTCTCCAGCCAGACCGGAGCGCCAAGCTCAAACCGCGCGAGGCACAGGGCTTTCAATGCATCGGTCTCGGTCACGCCCTTGGCCAGGACCGGCCCGTCGCGGCTGCCCATCACCACCAGCGCATGGCCCGGAAAGCCGATGGCCTGGGCAAAGACCTCAACCTCTCCCCAGGAACCGGCTTCGGCCTGCCTGAAATTGGTGTCGGTGGTGAGGTGGCGCCCGATCACCGCCTGGCCTGAGGTCCGCTCGACCATGCCTGCCAGTTCGAGGTTCGACGCGATGAACGGGATCTCCGGGTGCGGTCCAAACGCGCCTTCGCTCGCCACGGCGAAGTCGGCCAGCGGCGCCAGGACGAACCCGGCCCGCGCCTTCGCCAGCAGGGCATCGGTCTGGTTGCCGGCGCGCCCGATGTCCCGCGTGAAGGTGCCGAAGCGGTCGGTGTCAACGGCTGGCGAGGGCAGGAATCTCAGGCCAAGCGCGGCAAGGGCGGGGGCGATCACCCGCTCCTTGCCGTGCATGGTCACGATGACCGCCGTCTTGCCGGCAAGGTCAAAAGGCCGGATCAAGGCGGTCAGCCGACCGGTTCGAGACGCGCATCCTCGACCGGTTCGGACGCGGTGGACCGCTCGGCCGTCCATTCGAGATCGCCCGCATACCGCCAGGCCACATGCCCCTGTTCGTCCAGTACGAAGAGATGCAGCCAGCGGTTGTCGAACAGTGCCCGAACGCCGGGGTGGCGTGCCAGGATGTCGCTGATCGCCTGGCGCGGAGCCTCCACACACACGGTCAGCCGCAGCGGATCGTGCGCATAGCCGGTGCCGTCGTGCACCGATTGCCAGGGCAGCCCCGTCCGCAGGGCCCCGCCGTTGCCCTCGACCACGCCCAGCCCGCCGACGACATTGTGGATCAGCTTGTTGCCGCCGCCGAACACGGCGGGAGCGACGGTTGAGCCATAGTACTGGAGACTGATCCAGCTCGCGACGACGACCGGGGCGGTCAGGATCAGTTCGAGCACCTTGAAGCCCTGGTCGATCTCCCACTCATAGTCGTGGAGGAAGGCCCGGCCGGCGAAGGTCCTGCCGATCGTCCGCGATCGCGGTGCGGCGATAAAGGCCTGGCACCCGGCCAGCCCCCACTCGGGGCGAACCTCGGCCCAATCGCGGCTGCGCGCCGACAGACCGGTGCCCGTTGCCGCGCCGGGCAGCCGCAAGGCCCGCTCGGTTCGCGCCAGCATTCCCGCCTGGCTGAGCCAGCGGCGCACCTCGGTCAGATCGATGGCGGTGCCCAGATCCTGTTCATAGAGCGTCACTGCATCGGTGGTGGTATCGTGCAGCGCCGCGACAAACACGGTATCGTCCGGGACGGTGATGCCGCGACCGCCCAGACCGGCCCGCACCTCGGCATCATTCATCAGCGCCGCCACCAGCCTGGCATTGACCTCGCCCGAGTAACCACCGCAGGCCCCGCAGTGCAGCGCGCTGGCATGAGGATTGTTGACCACGTTCGCACCATGGCCGGCGAGCAGCACGATCGGCGCAAAGGTGCCGGTGAGCGACATGGCCCGCAGGATGGTCTCGGCGGCATCGATCCGGGCGGGCAGGTCCAGCCCCGGGGTCAGTCGGGGCGCCGGGTCAGCGGGCGCGGGCAGCGGCTTGCGGGTGAAGGAATCGCCCAGCAGCTTGGCGATGTAGACCGGCCCCGTGGCCTCGACGAAAGCGAAGGACGAGACCGCCGCCAGCTTGAACCGGCCCCAGGCGCGGTGGGCCCGCGACCGGACCCGGGCGGCCCCGTCGGCGGCGCTGACCTGGTCGGTGCCCGCCTGGCTGGTGACCCCCGGGTTCAGCAGCACGGGCAGCCGCAGTTCAACCGTGTCCGAGGCAAAGCGGCGGTGCGCCGCAGTCAGGCCGAAAAAGCCTGCGAAGCCAAGCGTCTGGACCCGCGGGTCGATGCTCTCGAGGGCGCGCCGGAAGACCTCGGACCGCACGTCGATGCAGAAGGCCGCCTGAAGGACCGGGCGATCCCGCGGGACCGGTGCCGGGCTGGGCGAGGCCAGGCGCGCGATCAGCGTTCTTTGCCCGGCGCGCTCGGCCGCCTCCTGCAGGATCGCGTCGATCACGTCCTCGTCATCCGCCACGACCGGCGCGGCATGGGCAGCCACAGCTGCGGCCCAGGCCTCGGCAATGGTCGCGGCGTGAGCGTTGTACAGGGCTTCTTCCCACACGATCCGGATGGCCAGCAGATCGCGGGCGGTCGTATCGTCACCCCCCTCGAGCTCGGCCATCCACAGCTTGTAGCGGCCCGCCTGAGCCCAGCCCTCCAGGGTCATCAGCAGGCGGTGCAGGGCCGTCGGCAGGGCCTCGCCGCTCAGCCCGAGCCGGGTGACCGCGCGCTCGATCGCCGCCGTGGGATCCTCCGGCGCACCGGCCACGTGGCGGGCGAAGCCGGGCAGGCCCAGGATTTCCGGGGTCAGGTCGCGCAGGGCCGATTCCCGCCAGGCGGCATAGGCCGATCCCGCTTGCGGGGCGGCCCAGAGGGCCTGCCCCTGGTCGAACCACCCGGCCGCCCAGGTGCCGATGCGGTCGCTGATGATGCCCGGCCAATCAATGCCGTTCGCTGCGGCCGCCAGATCGGCCACCGTGGGCAGGGCCCGAGGTGCGGGGCGATCCTGCTGCAACGCCGCTCGCAGTGCTGCGGTGCTGCCCGGCTTGCGCGGCGCTGCCGATGCCGCCAGCGCCGCGTCGAGATCCTGATCGGTGATGGTGCCCTGGGCGATCTGCGTGGCGTACCACGCACGCGGCATGGTCACCCGCGTTCCCGCAACCCGGGCGAGCCGCGCGCCCACCGTCGAGAGGTCTTCCCCGGTCTGGCCGAGGAAAGGATTGACGGCGACCGTGGCGGCCAGCGGCCAGGCAGGGGGAATGGCGCGGATCGCGCTGTCGATGGCTTGGATGAGCGTGGCAGTCATCAGCGGATCTCCAGGGTGTTGCCGGCGCGGGGCTTGGCCCAGCCGTCCAGCAGTCGGTCAAACACGGCGTTGGCGTAGAGGCCATTGGCGAGGTGGACCCGCAGGCCGGCCGCGGCGGGATGGTAAGCCCACAGGGGGAACATCGACTGGGCCACGGCGACCCCGCCGAAGCTGAGGACCGCCAGGACGATCAGCGCCCATTCGAGCGGGCCCGGCGCAGGCGTGGGCGGCAGCGTGCCGCTCAGCAGCCAGGTCGCTCCGGCCTGCAGGGTGAAATAGGCGAGGGCGGCGGCCAGGGCATAGCAGGCCGTGGCCCGGGTGAGAGCCCGTGGCGCGGTATCGGCCAGCCCCTGGGCAATCAGGTAGGCCGTGCCGAAGATCAGGATTGCCCCCAGGGCAATGGCCTGGGGCGACTTGGTCCACACGCCGAATGCCAGGCCGACCACGGCGTAGATCCCCAGGGCCAGCACGAAGGCGCGCAGCACGGCCCCCGGGGCGGGCACTGCAACCGGACCGGGACGCCGCGCCGCAGCGATCCGCTCGACCGCGCCGCCCGCGCCGAGGAAGGCATGAGCCTTGTACAGCGAGTGCGCGACAATGTGCAGCAGGGCGAGGGGGAACAGGGCCAGCCCGCACTGCAGGATCATGAAGCCCATCTGCGCGATGGTTGACCAGGCCAGCGAGGTCTTGACCGCCGGCTCGGTCAGCATCACCAATCCGCCGATGATCGCGGTAAAGCCGCCAAGCATGACCAGCGCGGCAAGAACGCCCGGCGCCTGCAGCATGACGTCGGCGAAACGGATGAGCAGGAAGCCACCGGCATTGATCACCCCGGCATGGAGCAGCGCCGAAACCGGCGTCGGCGTTTCCATCACCTCGGTCAGCCAACCATGGGTCGGGAACTGGGCCGACTTCAGAATGGCCGCCAGCGCCAGCAGGGTGGCCGCCGCGATGGCCCATTGGCCCCCGCCGCCCGCCCGGGCGCCGGCCAGGATCGTCTGGATGTCCAGGGCGCCATAGGCCAGCCAGAGGCAGGCCGCCGCACCGATCAGGGCCGCATCGCCGATCCGGGCGGTGACGAACTTCTTGCGCGCCGCCCGCTGCGCTCCCGGCCGGTCCGGGTAGAACAGCAGCAGGCGGTGCAGGAACAGGCTGGTCCCGATCCACGCGGCGACCAGGATCGGCAGAGAGCCCGCAGCGACCAGCAGGATCACGCTGGCGAGCGTCGCGCACAGCCAGCCGATGAAGCGCGCCTGGCCCGGTTCGGCACGCAGGTAGCTGTCAGAATAGCGGACCACGATAAAGCCGATGAAGGTCACCAGCACCAGCATGACGGCGGCCACGGCGTCCAGCCTGGCGGCGAGCGACAAGGCCGCGAGCAGCGAGATCACGGCAGCGGCCTGGGCCAGCCGCGCGGCCAGGGCGGCGCGCCGGTCTCCCAGGGCGAATGCGACCAACGCGGCGACCGCAACCGGCAGCCCGGCAATCCCGTGCATGAAGCTTTCCACAATCAGATTCCCCCGAAACGTCCATCTGGTGGCGGACCTAGGGAGATGCCGGTTGTGCGTAAAATGCATTGAATGGATCATATCGTTCTGATTAAACGAATGCATGCCTGGCCTGAACTACAACCACCTCCGCTACTTCTGGGAAGTCGCGCGCGACGGGAACCTCACGCGGACCGCCGCCCGCCTCAACGTGTCCCAGTCCTCGCTCTCGGTGCAGATCCGCAAGCTGGAGGATCGCCTGGGCCATGCCCTGTTCAACCGGCGCGCCAAGACGCTGCACCTGACCGAGGCCGGCCGTATCGCCCTGGATCACGCCAATGCGATCTTTGCCACGGGAGACGATCTGCTGGGGACGCTCGGTGAGACCGGGCTGGCGCGCGAAACCCTGCGGGTAGGGGCACAGGCCACGCTTTCGCGCAATTTCCAGATCGGCTTCCTGCGTCCCGTGTTCGGTCGCCGCGATGTCGAACTGATCCTGAAATCCGGTAGCGAGGCCGAGCTGCTGGACGCGCTGCGCACCCTGAATCTCGATGTCGTGCTGTCCACCCAACCGCCTCCGACGGACGATCTTTCGCCTTTCGTGGTCCACCGCATTTCCGAACAGCCGGTGGCGCTGATCGGTCACAGCACGTTCACCATCGCGCAGAGCTCACTGGCGGAACAGCTGTCGGACACTCCGATCGTCCTGCCGGCTCGTGGCACGATGGTGCGGACCGGCTTCGACAGCCTGGTCGCAAGACTCGGTGTGCAGCCCAACATTGTCGCCGAAGTTGATGATATGGCGATGATGCGCCTGCTTGCCCGCGAAGGACTGGGGCTGGCGGTTCTGGCCCCGATCGTGGTCGCCGATGAGCTGGCGTCCGGCCTGTTTGTGGAAGCGGCGAAGCTGCCGAGCATTGTCGAGACCTTCTACGCGATCGTCATGCGGCGGCGGTTCGCGAAAAGCGCCCTTACGGAGCTCCTGACGCCCGCCAGGTCGACGGTTCTGCCCGATTGACTCCCGTGGCCCCGGGGCCGCCGATCCGGGCATTGCGAAGGCGCAGGGCATGGCGCGGGTGATCGATCGGCGCGGCCGGCTCGCGCGTGAGGCGCAGCCGGGTGGGGCCGGGTGCCGTCCGATCTCGGCGCTGCTGCGCCGCAAGAGGAACAAGGTCGCGGATGCCGCCTCCCCCTGAATTGCGTGGAATGCCCGCTGCTTAATCGTTCCATAACCTTCTTCGGGCAGAGCAGGACCCCTGCCACAGTCTCTTGAAGCCGGGCCGCACAACACAAGGACAACATGTTCCAGGACTGGATCACGACTGTTGCCGACAGCAAGTTCATGGCCAAGGTCATGGGTGTGCCTGTCGACATTGATGGCATTGCCACCTTCGTGATCGGCATGACGTTGGGCATTGCAGCTACGCTTGGCCTTGCCGGCAGCCACCGAGCGGCCGTCCTGCGGCCCTGGGGCCGATGGCTCGACCAGGCTTCGTCGGCCGGTCGCGCTTCCAGCACCGGGGGCTCGCCGGGCTCTCTGGGGCCGGCGATCAAGGCCGCGATCCGCACCGGCGAACTGCAATTGCACTACCAGCCCAAGTTGGATTGCCGGACGTCGAAAATCTGCGGCGCCGAGGCCCTTTCGCGTTGGACTCTACCCGATGGCACCGCGCTGTCTCCGCAGGAATTCGTTGCGCAGGCCGAAACCGTCGGGGGCATTTCCGACCTGACGGTGTGGACGATCGAGCGCGCCTTGCGGGACGCGCAGGAACTCGACGCGGACAAGCTGGGAGGGGCGATATTCGTCAACCTCTCGGCCAGGTTGGTGACATCGCAATTCACCGAGCGGTTGATCGCCCTGGCCGGCACCAAGGCCTGCCGCCTTGGTCTGGAAATCACCGAGACGGCGGTGCTGGATAATCCCGAAGAGGCGCTGCACTGCCTTAACGCCATGCGCGATGCCGGGATCGCCCTGGCCATTGACGACTACGGAGCCGGGCTGTCCTCGCTCAGCTACCTCAAGCAAATCCCGGCCGAAGAACTGAAGATCGACCAGAAATTCATCCGCGGCATCACGCGCAGCCATCGCGATCCCATGATCGTGCGATCGACGATCGATCTGTGCCACGGCCTTGGCATGAAAGTGACCGCGGAAGGCGTGGAAGACCAGATGACGGCATCCCTGCTGGGCGTCATGGGCTGCGACATGATCCAGGGCTACTTCATTTCCAAGGCACGCCCGCTTGAGGGGCTGCGGCAATTCATCGAGCAGGAACCCACTCTGGCGCTGCAAGTCCCGAAGATTCGCAAACGGGTCGGGACCTGAAGGCATGGCAGCGGGCGCCTGCGGGACGCCCGCCCCGGGGTTCGGAGCATTCAGCCGACATCGCAGGGAATCGCGACGCACGGTGTCGGTCGCGACCATCGGGCCAAGGATAATCCCATAGGGTGACCGGTCGAATCAACTTAACCGGGTTCCCAAGGACATTCGCAAGACACCCCGCTGCATAAGGGCTTCACTTGGAAATCCATTTCCAGAGGGGCAATTGTGATGCGAGCAAAGCTGCTTTCGGGAGTCGCAGTGTTTCTGGCCTGTGCGCCGGCCGTACCCGCAGTCGCCCAGCAGGCCCCGTCGCCGGCCCCCACGACCGCCCCAACGACGTCCGCCGCGACGACGTCCACCACACCGACGATGACCAACGCGAAGTTCATCCAGCCGGTCTACAAGAACATCAGCACCTTCCAGAGCGGCGTCGAGCCGCTCTACAAGAACATCAGCACCTTCTGGAGCGGGCTCGATCCGCAGTACAAGAACATCAGCACGTTCTGGGGTGACCTGAACCCCTTGTACAAGAACATCGCCACGTTCTCCACCGGGCTGCCCAACCAGCAGATGATCGGCAGCTTCTGGAACACCAACGGCCCTCTGTGGTCCCAGTCGATGGTGATCTGGGCGAAAATCGACGCCGGCACCGCCACAGCGGCGGACCGGGCGCAGCTGGCGTCAAACCTGACCGCGGTGGTCAACAATTCGCAGACCTTCTGGGGGCCTGCGGTCACCGCACGGCTTGGCGGGACCTTCCAGTCCAGCTTCCAGACCCCGCTGTTCAGCAAGTACGGCATCGCCGGCACTTCGCCGCAGAGCCTCACGGCGCTGACCGCCGACAAGCGCGCGGCGTTCTTTGTCGAATGGTTCGATGGCCTGAACGGCTTTTCCGGCTACGATCAGATCGACAACTGGATGTTCCAGGCCAAGTGGTCGCCGGCTCTTACCAACGTGCAGGGGCGCGGCACCGGTGTGACCATCGGTCTCGTCGACACCAGGCTGGCAGGCGATGCTGACGTGCTGGCCCGAGTGACCTACAGCGGGGGCACAACCACCTATTCCAATGTACACGGGACCGCTGTTGCCAGCCTGATGGTGGCGGCGCACGATGGTCGCAACATCATGGGGATCGCCCCGGGGGCCAACATCGCCTTCTACAATCCCTATGATGCCAACGCGTCATCATCGTGGAGCACGGTCGGCAAGGGCATCGACGCTGTCGTCGGTGCTGGTGCCAGTGTCGTGAACCTGTCCCTCGGTGAGCCGGGTCTGGCCTTCTCGCCGAAGTGGGACACGGCGATGAAGTCCGCCAGCAAGGCCAGTCAGGCGCTCTTCGTGATCGCCGCCGGCAATGATGGGCTGACTCAGACCACCAACGTGCCATGGACAGCCGCCAAGGGCGTTCCCTTCCTGGTGGTCGGTTCGGTCGATGCCAACAACCAGATTTCGAGCTTCTCCAACCGCCCAGGCGAGGCTTGCCTGATCGTGCAGGGCCAGTGCGGCCAGACCGCTGCGTTTGGCTCCGGTGGGCCGCTGAAGAACTACTTCCTCGTGGCCCCCGGCGAGAACGTGCTCGCCTCGAACGGCGCCGGTGGAGTCGCTCGCTATTCGGGGACGTCGCTCGCCGCCCCGCTCGTCACCGGCACAATCGCCCTGCTCCAGGGCCGCTGGCCATGGCTCAAGAACTTTCCGGCGGAGACCGCGCAGATCATCCTGCGTTCGGCCAGGGACCTGGGCGCGCCGGGCGTCGACCCGGTCTATGGCTGGGGCATGCTGGACGTAGAGGCTGCGCAGGCGCCGCTCAACTTCAACAACCTCGTCTACTACACCGTGGCCAGGGGCGTTTCGACCCCGCAAAGCGTGTCGGCGGTGCGCAGCAGCACCAATCGCGCGGCCTGGGCGGCCCAGGGCGCCTACATCAGCGCCTTCGAGACCATCGGGGGCACCAACCGGGACTTCCTGGTCCCGCTCTCGCCCAGTCTGTCGGGGACCAAGGTCGGCTCGGTCTACTTCCAGGACTTCGTGTTCAACCGTCTGGTGGCCTGGGCGAGCGCGCCCGCGCTCACCAGCGTTGGTGGGCACCTCTCCCTCAGCGACACCGGGGTCGCGACAGCGATGCCGGTCAGCCCGGGTTTCAAGATGGCGATGCGCTCTCGGCTCGTTCCGATCGGCCCGACCGAGCGGTCGGTGCGCAACTTCCGTGCAGAAAACAGCCTGACCATCGGCGACGTGCAAGACCGTTTCAGCCTGACCGTTGGCCAGGGGTCGAGCGCGACCACCACCTTGCAGTCGGGCTTCGGGCTGGAAAGCGACTATGCCCCGCTCGATGGCGGTGTGAACCCGATCGCCGGCTTCGCCTCTGGCGGCGCGCACATGCGCGCAACCGTTGCGATCCGGGCGGACCTGCGGGTCAGCTTCAGCAACAGCCGGTCGCGTCGCGACGCGCTGGGTGACACCCTGCGCGGCGCCGGCAGCGAGGCCGTGGTGCTGGACGCGAACTACCGCGCCACGGCGCAGAACGTCCAGATCGACTATGCCCCGCGCCGCTGGCTCAGCCTGAGCACCACCTACACGCTTCTGCGTGAGGAGAGTGGACTGCTGGGCGTCGGCTCGAACGCGGTGGACGGTCTGGTCGGCGCGTCGCGCACCGAGGCTGTCACGGTCGGGGCCAGCGTGGAACCCATGCGCGGCCTGCTGCTCTCGGCCTCGGGAACCCAGAGCCGCAGCCGCAGCCGCGACGGCGGTGCCGCCCTGCGCACCGGAGCCAGTGGCCTCGGCGCCTCGGCCTATGCGATTGCCTTGGCCAAGTCGGGCATCGTGCGGGCTGCCGATCAGGTTCGGCTCTCGCTGACCCAGCCGCTGGCCGTGACCCGGGGTTCGGTTGACCTGACCACGCTGGGCGTTGTCGACCGGGAGACCGGGGCGCTGGGCGCGGTGACCCAATCGCTCACCGTGCGCGAACGCCCCCGCCTGGTGGGTGAACTGAACTACGGTCTGCCGCTGCAAGGCGGATGGGGCGAGGTTTCGCTGTTCGGCCGTGGTGATTTCCGGAGCGATGCCCGCAATGCCCAGGGCGTTGCGACCGGCATGCGGCTGAGGCTGGCGTTCTGATCGGCCCGGTCGACCATCATCAGGGCGTTTACAATTTTTGAAGGATAACTGGCGCATAGGCAGGGCCAACCGTTTGGACCTGTCTATGATGCGCAATGCGCTTGCCTGGTTGATGCTTGCCTGTTTTGCGGTTTGGGCCTTGCCCGCGACCGCAGGCACTCAGACGGCACAGTTCGCGCAATCGATTGATGCATCGCGCGCGACGATGCTGTCCGATCCAGCCCAGGCTCTCAGCCATGCCCGGAAGGCGGTCGCCTCGGCCGGAACCATCGCCGATCTGCGCGAGCGGCGCCTGGCCGAAACCCAGGGACACTGGCTCGAGGCGGAAGCGCTCAACCGGACCGACCAGCCTGACGCGGCCGAAGCGGTTGCAATCGCCGCCTTGCGGGTCGTCGAGCAGTACGACGCCGGATCGGCGCTGAATGGCGATCTCCTCGCGACGATCGGCCAGATCGCCCGCGCCAAGGGGGATGTCGTCAGCGCCCTCTCGGACTACCAGAAGGCGTTCCGGATCTTCGAGGCCCAGGGCCAGCGCCGCAGCCAGGCCAAGGTCCTCCAGTATATCGGCACGCTCTATTTCGATGCGGGCGATTTCGAGCGAATGCTCAAGTACTACGCCGATTCCGCCGAATTGTTCGACGATCCGGCGATCCGCGTGGCCGCGCGCAACAACCAGGGCGACGCGCTGGTCGAGCTGAAACGCTACGACGAGGCCTTTCTCCAGTACCGCCGCGCGCTGGAGATCGCCCGGACCATGGAGAACGAGGATCTCGTAACGAGCATCCTGACGAACATGGCGACCGCCTATGCGCGGGCCGGGAACCTGGGTACGGCGCGGCGACTGGTGGCCCAGGGTCTGGCGTCGCCGGGCGCGCGCGATCCCGATCTGGCCGCCTTCCTCCATGGTGTGCAGGCCCAGATCGACTGGGCCAGGCACGATACCGCCGCGGCGGTGGCCAACCTCAACCTGCTGTTCAGGGGGCAGGACCCGACGAAGACGAATTACGAGTACGCCGAGTTTCACCACCTGGCGAGCAAGGTCTATGCCGCGGCCGGGGACTATCCGCTCGCGCTTGCCCATTCGCTGGCCTATCAGCGGCTGGATGAGGAGCGTCGCGCGGTCATGGCCTCGACCAATGCCGCGCTGATGGCGGCCCGGTTCGATCTGGCGAACCAGGAACTCAAGGTCTCGCGCATCAAGGCCAAGAAGCTTGAAAGTGACATCGCGCTGCAGAAGTCGCGCGAGCGCTACGATCGGCTGGCGTTCATCGGGCTGATGACGCTGCTGGCCATCGCTGGTCTGGTGGTGTTCGGTCTCGCCAAGGCGCTGCGGACCATCCGCCGGAGCCGCAACGAGGTGGCCATGGCGAACATCACGCTGCAGCAGACCAATGAAGAGCTGGAGCGCGCGCTGGATGCCAAGACCCGGTTCCTGGCCACCACCAGTCACGAAATCCGCACGCCGCTGAATGGCATTCTGGGCATGACCCAGGTTCTGCTGCACGATCAGAGCCTGGCCGGGGTCATCCGCGAACGGATCAAGACCGTCCACGATGCCGGCACGACGATGAAATCCCTGGTCGACGACATTCTCGATGTCGCCAAGATGGAGACCGGCGGGGTCCATGTCGAGCGCGAGCCGACGCGGCTGCATCCGCTGCTGAACGGGGTTGCCGACCTGTGGCAAAGTCAGGCCGAGACCCGCGGGATCAGGCTGAGGGTCGATCTGGCCGGCTGTGCGCCAATCGCCATGTGCGATCCGCGTCTCGTGCGCCAGATCACGTTCAATCTGCTGTCGAATGCCGTGAAGTTTACCCGGGCTGGCGAGGTCCGCCTGGTTGCCACGACCTCTGGCGGCCGGTTGCAGATCGCCGTGTCCGACACCGGGATCGGGATTGCCGCGGAACATCTCGAGCTGATCTTCAAGTCCTTTCAACAGGTCGATAATTCGACCCAGCGCCAGTATGGCGGGACCGGACTGGGCCTGGCGATCTGCCGCAATCTCGCACGGGCGATGGGCGGTGAGATCGAGGTGATCAGCGAGGAGGGCAAGGGATCGACCTTCACAGTCGTCCTCCCATTGCCCGAAGACGGCATCGCCGGTCCCGAGAGCGCTGCACCCGCCAGCGACGTCCCATCGGACTTGTCCCGGGCCGTGTCGCCGTGCACGGTCTTGCTGATCGAGGCAAACCCGCTGAGCCGCAATGTGATGACCAAGGCGATCGGAGCCGACGGGATCGAGGTGGTCGGCTGCGACAGCGCTGACGCCGCGGTGGCCGCAGCCGGCTCCGGGATTGCGCTGGTCGTGGCCGACGTATCGTCGTCAGGTGGCTGGGACGCCCTTGCGGCGCTGGCGGCGCGCTGCGGCTGGGCCGGCGGCCAGGTGCCGCTTCTGGCGCTTGTCCAGGGCGCCGCCGACGCGGATGCCGAGGCCGCCGCAGCCGCGATCGGCGGTGTCACGATTCTCTGCCGCCCGATGTCGGCGGCAACCCTGCGATCGACCATTGCCGCCAGCCTGCCGACGGCAGACCACCCCACCCCTCCATCAGCACGAGCTGCAGCATGACCTACCATAGCCCCACCCCCACGGCGCATGAGGCGGACGACGTTCAGGCGATCCCCATCAAGGCGCTCTACATCGAAGACGATCCGATCAACCGCCTAGTGGTGAAAGACATGCTGGGCGTGGTGGGCATTGGCTATGAAGAGGGCGTCGATGGCCCGGACGGCATTGCCAAGCTGGAGCACGACGAATTCGATATTGTGCTGGTCGATCTGCGGATGCCCGGCATCGACGGGCTGGAAGTGACCCGACGCATCCGGGCCCGCTCCGATGCCAAGGCAACGGTCCCCATCGTGGTAATCACCGCCGATACCGGGACGGGGATCAAGCAGGCATGCTTCGACGCGGGGGCGCAGGACATGCTGCTGAAACCGGTCGCGATGCAGCCGCTGATCGATACGATTTGCTTCCAGGTGCTCGAATCGAACCCGGACACGGACATGATCTGACGGGCCACGGCGGCGGGGGCTGGGCAGGCGAGGCGAGACCAGGCCAGGCCAGGCCAGTTCAGGCCTCCGACCGGCCATCGCTCGCGTACGGCCAGCGGCCGGCGGCGGGAGGCGGCCGTCTCGCGACAGGCGACCGCCGGGCCGAAATGGGCTAGAGCGCGTCGGGGCGACGGATATCGTGGCTCGGTTCGGCTTGGGGGAAGCACGATGAGGCGACTGGGAATCATGGCCGGGATGCTCGGCGCTCTGGTCACAGGCCCGGTGGCAGCGGAGCAGCCCTCCCGCCCGCCGATGCCCGAATGGCAGACCCAGTCCGGTCGGTGCACGTGGCGGTGGCAGGAGGCCGCCGGGGTGGGGCTGTGGACCGAGGTTTGCCGGCTGGGGACCGGCACCTGGCGGATCGGATGGGACCGGACGCGCCAAGCCTTTGTCGAGCGTCACAACGGGCGCGTGACGCGGATCGTGGTCGAAGCCTGGACGATGGACCCGGACGTTGGTGTCGCATCGCTCACCGCACAGCTGATCGCTTCGGGACACCTTCCGCCCGCCGCCCCTTGCCGCTGGCAGAGCCTCGCGGTGCGGGCGGCGCCGCGCACCACCAGCTTCCATGCCTTGACGCCGCTCGATCCGAACGCCCTGGCGCCCACGGCGACCGGCGACATTCCCGATCCGGTCTGTGGGCCTTACGGCGTCAGCACCCATGGCCTGCGCTACGTCATCACCGACCTGCGGTGGGGCGCGCGGGCGATCTTCGTGGACGAAGGCCAGGAACGCCCGATGTTCGCGCCGGACCGGATCGTCGTGCGCCCTGGCGCGACACCCTCTGGACGGCAGCCGTAAGCCTGGCACACCTGCCGTGTTGCGAGGGGCCCCGCTGGGGGATCGCCTCGGTTCCCCTCCGTCGCCCTCCGGTCCGCTATGCGCAGGCTTGCGGGAACGACCCAGCCGTTACCGGCACTTGGGGTGCGACAGGATGTCGCGGGCATCGATGATCCGGCCCTGTTCGGCGGCGGTCTGCGCGCACAGCCGCGATGGCCTGTGGTAATAAACGCTGTAGAGCCGGCCTCCGGTGGAGAAGGACTCCACGTTGTCAAACCCGCGTGAACGCAGGGTGTTGAAGGCCCTGGTGCTGTCCATTCCGATCAGGCCCGCGATGCTGCCCGCCTCACCGGCATAGCCCGGATAGGTCCCATGGCCGGGCGCGGGTTGGAGAAACCGGGCGCGGGCCCAGCCGTTCAGGCGCCGATCGAGCGTGGCGACCTGGCACCAGTTCTCGCCATAGGCGTTGTGGCAGCTGTACCGTCGCAGCGTTGATCCGGCATCCACTCGGCCGACCACATGATCGCGCGGGCCGGGGCCCGACATCAGGTTGATTCCGCCGCCCGCCGCAAAACTGACGGCGACGAGCTCGCCATCCGCGGCGGTTGCGCCCGCATGATGTCCGGGCGAGACCGAACCTGTCGGGCGCAGGTATCGTCCCAGGGCCCATCCTTTGGCCATGTTGGGGTTGGGAGAGACCTCGCACCACTGTTCGCGATTGAAGACCTGGCAACCATAGCCTTGCAGGATGGCCCCCTCGGCCATCTGCATCAGGACCGGGGCACCGGTCGCCGGCTGGGCAAAGATGCTCAGCCCGTTGGGCCGGACGCTATAGACCTCGAACTGCTGCCAGGACGGGTGGGGCGGACGCATGACCTGACCGGATTGATCGGGCTTGTCCTTGTCCTTCTGCGACAACAGGATGGCCCCCAGCGCCGCTGCCCCCAGCACCGCGGCGACCGCCAGGGTATCGCCCTTGCTGTCGTAACCGCAGTCCTTGTTGCTGGCGTTGGTGATCGAGGAGTACAGGCCGTTGACCGTGGCGACCCGGATGCATTTCTTGGTCTTCGGGTTCCACCAGTAGTACACGCCCCCCGCCGCCCGGGCATTGGTCTGCGCGGTCTGGAAACCGCGGGATTTCAACGCGGCTTCCCCTTCGGACTGTTTCTGGCCGAGCAGATCCTGCACCGTGTCGGCCGACTGGGCCTGGACCGGACTGATCCCCAGGCCGATCGATGCCAGAACTGCCGTGATCCTGTTGATGGCTGCCTTCATGACCCATCTCCCGAACGCTTATGCTGTCTTGCCAAGGCTATAGCACCTGGCGGGGCTGGGCGAAGGCCAAATTTGCCACCCTCGGCAGGGCAGGCCAGGCTTTGGGCCAGGTTCGGGGCGAGGGTGGGACGCGGCGCTCGGACGGCAACGGTCGGACTGTTCTGGGTCACGACGCCGCCCGCCGGGGTCTCCCGATCGAGCACCGGGAAGACCGGCGGCGGAAGCGAAAACGGCGGCCAGGCTTGCGCCCGACCGCCGACTTTCGTTCAACGCGGGGCCCGGTTCAGAACCGGTCGGCGTTCATCACCTTGGTCCAGGCCGCGACGAAATCGGTCACGAACTTGGACTTGGCGTCGTCCGAGGCATAGACCTCGGCCACGGCGCGCAGCTCGGAATTGGAGCCGAACACGAGGTCGACCGGGGTGGCGGTCCACTTCGTCGCGCCCGTGGTGCGGTCCTTGCCCTCGTAGAGGCCCGGCGCGGATGCCGACTTGCTCCACACCGTGTCCATCGACAGCAGGTTGACGAACACGTCGTTGCTCAGCGTGCCCGGGCGGGTGGTGAGCACGCCCGCGGTCGAGCCCCCGGCGTTGGCGCCGAGCGCCCGCATTCCGCCGACCAGCACGGTCATTTCGGGCACGGTGAGGTCCAGGCTGTCGGCCTTGTCGACCAGGGCCTCGACCGGGCCGTAATGAGCCTCCGCGCTGTAGTAGTTGCGGAAGCCGTCGGCCTTGGGTTCGAGCACCGCGAAGTTGGCGACATCGGTCTGCGCCTGGGTGGCGTCGACCCGGCCCGGGGTGAACGGCACGGTCACGTCCTGCCCGGCGGCCTTGGCGGCCCGCTCGATCCCGACAGTCCCGCCCAGCACGATCAGGTCCGCCAGGCTGACCTGCTTGCCGCCGCCGGCAGCCTTGTTGAAGGCAGTGCGGATGCCGTCGAGCGCCGTGACCACCTTGGTCAGTTCCTGCGGATCGTTGACCGCCCAGCCGCGCTGCGGATCAAGCCGCAGCCGCGCGCCGTTGGCGCCGCCGCGCATGTCGGTCGAGCGGAAGGTAGACGCCGCCGCCCAGGCCGTGCGGACCAGTTCCGGCGTGGTCAGGCCCGCGCCGGCGATGGCCTCCTTCAACTTGCCGATGTCGGCGGCGTCGATCGCCGCATAGTCGGCCTTGGGCAGCGGATCCTGCCAGGCGAAGCTCACCTTGGGCGCGTCCTTGCCCAGGTAGCGGGCCTGGGGCCCCATGTCTCGGTGAGTCAGCTTGAACCAGGCGCGGGCGAACGCATCGGCGAAGAGCTGCGGGTTCTTCTTCCACGCCATGGTGATCTTGCGGAAGCCCGGGTCCTCGCGCAGGGCGATGTCGGTGGTGAACATGATCGGGGCGTGGCGCACACCGGGGAGGTGGGCGTCGGGCACCAGGTTGGCCGCCTTGGGGTCCTTGGGGATCCACTGGGTCGCACCGGCCGGGCTCTTGGTCTTGACCCATTCGAACCCGTAGAGGTTGTCGAGGTACTGGGTGGTGAAGGCGATCGGATTGGCCGACCAGGCGCCTTCCAGTCCGCTGCTGACCGTGTCCTCGGCCTTGCCCTTGCCGCAGCTGTTGGCCCAGCCGAGGCCCTGCTGCTCGATCTTGGCCTGACCAGGGTCGGCCGCCACGCAGCCCTCGGGCTTGCGCGCCCCGTGGGCCTTGCCGAAGGTGTGCCCACCGGCGATCAGCGCCGCAGTTTCCTCATCGCTCATGTTCATCGCGCCGAAGGCCCGGCGGATGTCGGCTGCGGCGAGCAGCGGATCGGGGTTGCCGTTCGGGCCTTCGGGATTGACGTAGATCAGCCCCATCTGGGTCGCGGCGAGCGGGCCCTTGAGGTTGCCCTTGGCATCGCGCCGCTCATCGGCGAGCAGCTTTGCTTCCGGGCCCCAGAACACCAGGTCGGGCTGCCACGCGTCGACCCGCCCGGCCGCGAAGCCAAGGGTCTTGAAGCCCATGTCCTCCATCGCGACGTTGCCCGCCAGGATCATCAGGTCACCCCACGACAGCTTGCGGCCGTACTTCTGCTTGATCGGCCAGACGAGGCGGCGGGCCTTGTCGAGGTTGACGTTGTCCGGCCACGAGTTGAGCGGTTCGAACCGCATCTCGCCGCCGTCCGAGCCGCCGCGCCCGTCGCCGGCGCGGTAAGTGCCGGCGCTGTGCCAGGCCATGCGGATGAAGAACGGGCCATAGTGGCCATAGTCGGCGGGCCACCAGGGCTGCGAGGTGGTCAGCACCTTGCGCAGATCGGCCTTCACCGCATCGAGATCGAGCGTCGCGAACTCGCGCGCATAGTCGAAGTCCGGACCATAGGGGTTGGCCTTGGCCTCGTGCTGACGCAGCGCCGAAAGGTCGAGCTTGCTGGGCCACCATTCCTTTTCGGCAGCCGCCTGTGCCTGGGCGGCGGCCGGAGCCGTCAGCGCCAGCGGTGAGGCGGTCAGGGCCAGCGCGAGCAGCGCGAACCGGGTTGCTTTCATGGGATGTCTCTCCTCCTGTCCGGGCCCGGTCTGGGCCGGGCAGACGGGTGGGCTATCCCGCCGGGGGCAGGCCTGCCCAATGGAAAGCTTCCCTGACAGTAATCGGGGAAATCGATCAAACCCGATTTCTCTCCGGAAGTTTGCTGATTTTTTGCTGGGCCGGCTAGCCGCTGAGTGCTCGCAACGCGGGGACCAGGTGAGCGCGATGGGCGTCGGGAACCCGATCGAGCAGGTCACGCTCGAACCGGTCGGTCACCTCGCGGACCCGGGCGAGGCGATCCTGCCCTGCCTCGGTCAGCAGGATCGCCTGCGATTTGCGGTTGATCGGCTCACGCCGGATCAGCCCGGCGGTCTCGAGCCGGGCCAGCAGCGGGACCATGTTGGCCCGCTGGATATCGAGCGCCTTGCCGATGTCGGCCGAGGTCAGGTCCTCCCGGCCGCCCAGCAGCAACAGCACCGTCGCTTCCGAAATGCGCAGGTCCAGGGCGGTCAGGCGCGTCGCCAGTTCGGCCATCATCGCGTTGGCGGCCCGGCGCAGCAGATAACCGGGCAGGGCGGCCAGCGGATCGTCCGGCCAAGGGTCGGCGGCCGGCGGGTCATGGTCCCGCAGCTCCGGGTTCGGCAGGGGCTTGGCGTGGTCCGTCATGGGCCCTCTTCCTAACTGTCCCGAACGCTATTGACTATAGCAGATTGAAAGCTATGAATCATAGCAATTGCCATCACAACTGCCGGGGAGTGTCATGACCGATCGCGCCGAAGAGGATACCGTTGCCGTCCGGGTCGAGGACCGGATCGCCTGGGTGTCCTACAACCGTCCGGAAAAGCGCAATTGCATGAGCCCCAAGCTCAACCGCCAGATGCTGCGGGTGCTGGAAAGCCTGGAGTTCCGCGAGGATGTGGGCGTGCTGGTGCTGACCGGCGAGGGTGACGCCTTTTCGGCGGGCATGGACCTGAAGGAGTACTTCCGCGAGAACGAGGCCCTGGGGATCGGCGCGATCCGCAAGAGCCAGCGTGAGGCCTATGGCTGGTGGGACCGGCTGCGCTGGTACGAAAAGCCCACGATCGGCATGGTCAACGGCTGGGCCTTCGGTGGCGCCTATGGGCCGCTGCATGCGCTCGACATCGTGGTGGCCGCCGATGATGCCACGTTCGGCCTTTCGGAAATCAACTGGGGCATCCTCCCTGGCGGCGGGGCCAGCAAGGTCGCGCAGGAGCTGATGCCGTTCCGCAAGGCGATCTATCACGCGATGATGGGAGAGAACCTCACTGGCAAACAGGCCGCCGAACAGGGACTGGTGACCGAGAGCGTTCCCGCCGACCAGCTTCACGCCCGGGTCACGGAAATCGCCCAGGTCCTGCTCAAGAAGGATCCCAATGCGCTGCGCGCCACCAAGTGGGCGATGCGTCGCATGGCCGAAATGACCTTCGACAACGCGATGGATTACCTGATCCGCGCCCAGGAGGCGCTCAACGGGATGGGCGGGCTCGAGGCGCGCAAGGAAGCGACGAGGCAGTTCCTCGACGAGAAGACCTTCAAGCCGGGGCTGGGCGCCTTCGACGCCACCAAGGTCACGCGCTGAGCGCGGGCGGGGAGGGCAGCGCGCATGAGCGGAACGCCGGACGCCGCGATGATCACGCGCCTGCTGCGGCCGAAATCGGTCGCGGTGGTCGGGGCCAGTGACAAGCCCGGGGCGCTCGGCGCCTCGGTGCTCGGGAACCTCGATCGCAACGGCTTTGCCGGCACGGTCTACCCGATCAATCCCAACCGCGAGGCGATCGGCGCGCGCCCGTGCCTGGCCTCGGTCGCCGATCTGCCCGAGGGGGTCGACGTGGCCGTCCTGGCCATACCGCAGCCCGCGGTGCTCGATGCGGTGCGCGGCCTGGCCGAACGCCGCTGCGGGGCGGCGATCGTCTTTTCCGCCGGGTTTGCGGAAGGGGGCCCCGAAGGGCTGGCCCAGCAGGCCGAGATCGCGCGGATCGCGGCCGAGGCGGGCATGGTGCTGGAAGGTCCCAACTGCCTGGGCATGGTCAACCATGTCGACGGGGTGCCCCTGACCTTCGTCGAGACCGAGTGCGTGGCCCCGGCAGGGCGTGCCGCGATCGGGATCGTCTCGCAGTCCGGGGCCATGGCGGCGGTGCTCGGTACGACCTTGCAGGCGCGCGACCTGCCGCTGAGCTATGCCGTCTCGACCGGGAATGAGGCGGGCTCCGCGGTCGAGGACTATGTCGACTGGCTGGTCGATGAACCGAACACCCCGGTCATCGCGATGATCGTGGAACAGTTCCGCCATCCCCGCCGTTTCCTCGCCGCTGCGGCCCGGGTCCGCGCGGCGGGCAAGCGGATCGTGCTGCTCCATCCCGGCAAGTCGAGCGCGGCCCGCGAAAGCGCCGCCACCCATACCGGGGCCATGGCCGGTGATTACCCGCTGATGCGCGCCAAGGTGGAACGCGCCGGCGTTGTCTTCGCCGAAACGCTCGAGGAACTGGGTGACATCGCCGAGATCCTGGTGCGCTGCGCGCCGCTGACCCGGCCCGAACTGGCGGTGCTAGGGGAATCCGGCGCATTCAAGGCCTTGACGCTTGACCTTGCGGAAGAACTGCAACTGCCATTGGCGCCGCTCGGCGATGCCGACAGCCCGGCCCTGCGCGAGGCGCTGCCGCCGTTCGTGCCGGTCAGCAATCCGCTCGACATCACCGCGCAGGGGCTCAGCCAGCCCTCGATCTACACCCGCTCGCTGCAGGCCCTGCGCGACGATCCCCGGGTGGGCGGGATCGTCTGCGGGATCATCCAGGGCGATCCGGTGACGAGCGGGATCAAGGTCCCCGCGATCCTTGCCGCGCTGGACGAGCGACCGCTGGGCAAGCCGATGGTCTTCGCCGGGCTGGATGAGGGAGCCGGCATTCCCGCGCGGTTCATCGCCGATCTGCGGGCCCGCGGTGTGCCGTGGTTTCCGACCAGCGAACGCGCGTTCCGGGCCCTCGCGCGGCTGGGTGCGCGCCTGGCGCACGACCTCGCCGATCACAGTCCGGCGCCGCTGGCGGTTCCCGGGCTGCGCGATGCCTCGGGTGTCATCCCGGAATATCGGGCCAAGGCGCTGCTGGCCCCGCTGGGCGTCCCGTTCCCGCTGGGCCGCTTCGCCGCCACGGCGGACGAGGCGGTCGCCGCGGCCGAGGCGCTGCGCTATCCGGTCGCGATCAAGGCCCAGGCGGCGGCGCTCAGTCACAAGAGCGATGCCGGCGGGGTGGCCCTGAACCTGGGGGATGCCGCCGCGGTGCGCGCCGCCTGGGCCGCGATGCATGACAGCGTGGCGGCCTATGATGCGGCGATCCGGCTCGACGGCGTGCTGGTCGAGGCGATGGGACGGCGCGGGGTGGAAATGATCGTCGGGGCCCGCAACGATCCGGACTGGGGTCCGATCGTGCTCGCCGGTTTCGGCGGCGTGACGGCCGAGATCCTGCAGGACGTGCGCCTGATCACTCCGGACCTCAGCGAGACGCAGATTGTGGCCGAGCTGGGCAGGCTGAAGAGCGCGGCGCTGCTGCACGGCTATCGCGGCGCCCCTCCGCTGGACGTGGCGGCGCTCGCCCGGCTGATCCGGACCGTGGGTGCGATCCTGCTGGCCGAGCCGGGCCTGCGCGAGCTCGATCTCAACCCGGTGATCCTCCATCCGGCCGGCGAGGGCGTGGTGGCGCTTGACGCCTTGATCTGGACCGGCTGAACGGACGACAAGAGACAGAGAGAACGGCAAGAGCCGGATCCAACCAGGCGGGAGAGTGGAATGGTCGATGCAGCAGGCGGGGCGGGAGCCGTTGCGGACGATCCGCGCCAGCGGCTCGCCCGGGCACCGATGACCGGACGCCAGCTCGTGGCGATCGCCATGTGCGTGCTGCTGAATGCGCTCGACGGGTTCGACGTGCTGTCGATCAGCTTCGCCTCGCCCGGCATCTCGAAGGAGTGGGGGATCGACCGGCCTGCGCTGGGCGTGGTGCTGTCGATGGAGCTGATCGGGATGATGGTCGGCTCCGTGCTGCTGGGCCAGTTGGCCGACCGTGTCGGCCGCCGCTCGACCGTGATGGCCTGCCTGGTCATCATGGCGGCGGGGATGGTCGCCACCACGCAGGTCGGCTCGATCGAGGCCCTGGCAGCGACACGGTTGTTCACGGGGCTGGGGATCGGGGGCATGCTGGCGGTGATCAATGCCCTGGCCGCCGAGTTCGCCAACGAACGTTCACGCGGGGCTGCGGTCGCAATCATGGCGGCAGGCTATCCGGTGGGCGGCATTGCCGGTGGCGCGATCGCCAGCGGGCTTCTGGCGCAGGGAGACTGGCGTGACGTGTTCTGGCTCGGCGCCGGGCTGACCGCGGTGTTCCTGCCGCTGGTGCCGCTGCTTGTGCCCGAACCGGTCAGTGCCCTGTTGCAGCGCCGCGGTCCCGATACGCTCGAACAGGTCAATCGCAGCCTGGTGGCGCTGGGCCACGCCCCCACCGACCGGTTGCCACCGGTCGATCCGGTCGCGCGCGAGAGCTCGATCGCCGAGCTGTTTCGCGGCGGCATGGCCGTGACAACGGGCCTCCTTACGATCATCTACTTCAGCCAGTTGCTGACCTTCTACTTCGTGCTCAAGTGGTCGCCCAAGATCGTGGCCGACATGGGCTTCGCGCCGTCATCGGCCGGCAGCGTGCTGGTCTGGGGCAATGTCGGCGGGCTGGCGGGCAGCCTGCTCTACAGCGCCTTGTCGGTCCGGGTGCCGACCCGCGTCCTGCTGTCCGGCTTCATGATCGCCTCCTGCGCCGCGGTTGCGCTGTTCGGGCATAGTCCGGCCGACCTCACCCTGCTGGCCCTGGCGGCGGCCACCGCACAGTTTTGCGCGAATGGCGTGATCGTCGGGCTCTACGGCCTGGTCGCGAGCAGCTTTCCCACCGCCAACCGGGCGGGCGGAACCGGCTTCGTCATCGGCCTGGGCCGTGGTGGCGCGGCGATCAGCCCGGTTCTGGGCGGCTATCTGTTCAAGGCCGGCTTCTCGCTGCCGGTGGTGGCCGGCTTCATGGCCACCGGATCGCTCGTCGCCCTGGCGGCGCTGCTCCTGCTGCCCCGAAGAGCGGCCGAAAGCTGCTGATGTCCTTTTGAATTTGTGATCTGCCCCTTGCCGCTATGGAGACCCCCATGGAATTCACCCGCATCAACCCGATCACCGGCGAGGTGGCCTCGTCCGCGCCGGCGCTCAAGGCCTCTGACATCCCCGCGATCGCCGCGCGCGCCGAGGCGGCGTTTCCCGCCTGGGCGGCGCAGGGGCCCAACGCCCGCCGCGCGGTGCTGATGAAGGCCGCCGACGCGCTGATGGCGCGCAAGGATGCCTTCGTCGCCGCCATGATGGCCGAGACCGGATCGACCGCCGGCTGGGCGATGTTCAACCTCGGTCTCGCCGCCAGCATGGTGCGCGAGGCCGCCGCGCTGACCACCCAGATCGCGGGCGAGGTGATCCCCAGCGACAAGCCCGGGTGCCTGTCCATGGCACTCAAGGAGCCGGTCGGGGTGATCCTGGGGATCGCGCCGTGGAACGCGCCGATCATCCTGGGCGTGCGCGCCATCGCGGTGCCGCTGGCCTGCGGCAACAGCGTGATCCTGAAGGCGAGCGAGACCTGTCCGAGGACTCACGCCCTGATCATCGAGGCCTTCGCCGAGGCGGGCTTCCCGGAGGGCGTGGTCAATGTCGTGACCAATGCGCCCGAGGATGCGGGTGAGGTGGTCGGCGCGCTGATCGATGCGCCCGCGGTCAAGCGCATCAACTTCACCGGATCGACCCACGTTGGCCGGATCATCGCCAAGCGCGCGGCCGAGCACCTCAAGCCCTGCCTGCTCGAGCTGGGCGGCAAGGCGCCGCTGCTGGTGCTGGAGGACGCCGATCTGGACGAGGCGGTCAAGGCCGCGGCCTTCGGCGCCTTCATGAACCAGGGCCAGATCTGCATGAGCACCGAGCGGATCATCGTGGTCGAGGCCGTGGCCGATGCCTTCATCGCCAAGTTCGCGGCGAAGGCCGCCAGCATGGCGGCGGGCGATCCGCGCGAGGGGACCACGCCGCTGGGCGCCGTGGTCGATCGCAAGACCGTGGATCACGTCAACGCGCTGATCGACGACGCCGTGGCCAAGGGGGCCGAGGTGGTCGCCGGGGGCAAGGCGGAGAGTGTGATCATGCCGGCCACCGTCGTCGCGGGCGTGACCGCGGCGATGAACCTCTACCGCGACGAGAGCTTCGGCCCCGTGGTCGCGGTGATCCGCGCGCGCGATGCCGAGCATGCGATCGAGCTGGCCAACGACAGCGAGTACGGCCTGTCGGCCGCGGTCTTCACCCGCGACGCCGCCAAGGGGCTGGGGATCGCTCGCCGCATCCGTTCGGGCATCTGCCATGTCAACGGCCCGACCGTTCACGACGAGGCGCAGATGCCCTTCGGCGGGGTCGGCGCCTCGGGCTATGGCCGCTTCGGCGGGCGCCAGGGCATCGACAGCTTTACCGAGACGCGCTGGATCACCATCGAGACCCAGCCCGGCCACTTCCCGATCTGAGCGGGCGGATCATGACCCTATCAACGAAGGCCGCGGCGGTGGCAGCCGCGGCCGCCGCGCTCGCCGGTCCCGCCGGGGCCGGCCCTGCGGCGCCCGCCCCGACACTCGACTATGCCTTCACCGCCACGGTGCTGGTCGCTCCGGCGCTGGAACAGGGGGCCGTCGACGGCGGGCGCAAGCGGTTCATCGCAATCACCGGTGGCCAGGTGTCAGGGCCGCTGCTGACCGGTGAGGTGCTGGCCGGCGGAGGGGACTGGCAAGTGATCGAGGCCAGTGGCCTGACCCGGGTGGAAGCGCACTACTTCCTGAAAGCCGGTGACGGGACGGTGATCGAGGTGACCAACCCCGGCGTGCGGGTGGCCGATCCGGCGGTGATCGAGAAGCTGGCGCGGGGCGAGGAGGTTGATCCGTCGGCCTACTATTTCCGCACCACGCCCAGCTTCAAGGTTGCCGATGGCCGGCACGAATGGTTGCGCCGCAGCGCGTTCGTGGCCCGGGGCGTGCGCAAGCCCGACCGCGTCCTGATCGATGTCTACGTGGTGCGCTGACCGGGCTCCCCGACACAACAAAGCCCCGCCGAGGGGCGAGGCCGGGACGCGGGCCGTCAGGGGCGGGCCGTGAGCCCCGGGAACTCCCGAAGGGCGGCTCCCACGAAGGAGCCGCCCCCACCGGGGAACTGGGGATTACTTCAGCAGCGAGAGAACGTTCTGCTGGGCCTGGTTGGCCTGCGCGATCATCGCGGTCGAAGCCTGCGACAGGATCTGGGCCTTGGCCAGCTTGGTGGTTTCCACCGAGTAGTCGGTGTCCTCGATCCGCGACTTCGCGTCCGACAGGTTCGCGATGTTGCTGGTCAGGTTGTTCACTGCCGATTCGAGCCGGTTCTGGCCACCGCCGAGCGAGGCGCGGGCGGCGTTGACGTCGGCCAGTGCGAGATCGACGTTGCTCATCGTTGTGGAGGCCTTGGCCGCAGTTGTCACGTCCAGTGCGGTGGCGCTGATGTTCACGCCGCTCACCGCGGTCGAAGTCAGCGTCACGACCTGGCCGACATCGGCACCGGTCTGGATGTTGATGGTCACGTTGGTGCCAGCGGTCTTGCTGAACAGCGTGATGCCGTTGAACTTGGTGTTGGTCAGAACGTCGTCGACCTGCTGGGTGAGGTTCGAGACTTCCGACTGCATCGCGGCACGGTCGGTGTTCTGGAAGGTGCCCGAGGCGCCCTGGACCGCCAACTCGCGGATGCGCTGCAGCATGTTCGCGATCTCGGCCAGCGCGCCTTCGGCGGTCTGCGCCAGCGAGATGCCGTCGTTCGCATTGCGGATGCCCTGGGCCATGCCGCGGGTCTGCGAGGTCATGCTGGTGGCGATCGCCAGGCCAGCCGCGTCGTCCTTCGCGCTGTTGATCCGCTTGCCCGTCGACAGCCGTTCCATCGCCGAGCCGAGCATCTTGTCGGCCGAGACCGACGCGTTCGAAGCGCGTAGAGCGCTGATGTTCGTGTTGATAACCGCCATTGTCTGCTCCCGGTGTTGATCAGGGTCGCAATGACCCGCCAATGATCACAACCAAGACCGGCATGTGACACACGTTTTTAAGGGGACTATCCCGGCGACATGCGCGAATTCGATAATTCCGCTGAATTTGCAGGATAAATTTGCCGGATAGACGGGCAATAGCAGCGACGCGCTGCCGGACCCGGACACAGATGCGGGGGGATTGGCCGTGCCGGCTATCCCCGCGTCAGGCTTGCCCCCAGCCAGGGCCGCGGCGCGGGCCGGAGGCCGATCAGGGCCGCAGGAAAGCGGTCACGTCAGCAAGGAAGTCGTCGAGCCGATCGTGGTGCAGCCAGTGTCCGGCGTTCTCGTAAGTGATCAGCCGGGCATCGGCGAAATGGGCCATCCGGCCATCCTCGGCGGGGCTCGACGCCCAGGAGTTGGCCCCCCATTGCAGCAGCACCGGGCAAGTGATGGCTTGCCACACTTCGAAGATTTCCTCCGGCGGCAACTCCTGCGGTGGCGGGCTGAACAGGTAGTTGTCGTACTTCCAGCTCCAGGTCCCGTCCTCGTTGCGACTGGTGCCGTGGATGGTCAGGTGCCGGGCCTGGTCGTCCGACAGATAGGTGTTGGCTTCCTTCATCCGTTCGAAGGCCTGCTCCAGCGTGGCGTAGCGCCGCGGCTGGCGGCCGGCGGCCTCGCGACGGTTGGCGACCCATCGGCGCACCCGCTCGGCGTGACCGTGGCCGGCAAGCTGGTCAACCTCCTTGGGTCCGAAGTCCAGGCCTTCGATGTTGACCAGCCGATCGACCTTTTCCGGGAAGATACCGGCATATCGTGACGTGATCATGCCACCCATCGAATGGCCGATGATGGTGACCTTCGGGTAGCCCAGAGTCTGTACCAACTGGGCGAAATCGTAGACGCAGCTTGTCATGCGATAGTCCCCGTCCGGTGACCACGCGCTGTCGCCGTGGCCACGCAAATCTGGGGCAATCACGTGCCAGTCGTGGCGCAGCCGCTGCGCGACCCAGTCCCAGCTCCGGCAATGGTCGCGTCCGCCATGCTGCAGGATCAGCGGCGGCGCATCCGGATTGCCCCAGTCGACATAGTGAAGCCGCAGGCGCTGGGAGATGAAGCTGTGCGAAGTGGGGCCGGACGTGATCATCGTCCAAGCCTGTTCGCCCGCCCGGACCCTGTCAACCTGTCGCGGGCTTCCCCGGTCGGGCAAAACCCGGGTTGCGGGACTCGTCAAGCGGTTGGGCAGACCCTATCTGCGGGGCGACAGGAGGAATCACGTCCCATGGCCACCCATACCACCCGCATGCTGATCATCGGCTCCGGTCCGGCCGGGCTCACCGCCGCCATCTATGGCGCGCGGGCCGGCATGCAGCCGATCGTGGTGCAGGGGCTCCAGCCGGGCGGGCAACTGACGATCACCACCGATGTCGAGAACTACCCCGGCTTTCGCGATGTGATCCAGGGCCCCTGGCTGATGCAGGAAATGCAGGCCCAGGCCGAACATGTGGGTACGCGGATGATCTGGGACACGATCGTCGATCTCGACCTGTCGGGTCCCCCGTTCCGCGCGTTCGGCGATTCGGGCGATGTGTATGAAGGCGAGACGCTGGTGATCGCCACCGGCGCCCAGGCGCGCTGGCTGGGCGTACCGGGGGAACAGGAACTGGGCGGCAAGGGCGTTTCGGCCTGTGCCACCTGCGACGGCTTCTTCTATCGCGGCAAGAAGGTGGTGGTGATCGGCGGCGGCAACACCGCAGTCGAGGAGGCCCTTTACCTGACCAACCATTCGCCCGACGTGACGGTGATTCACCGCCGCGATTCCTTCCGCGCCGAAAAGATCCTGCAGGATCGCCTGTTCGCCCATCCCGCGGTCAAGGTGGCGTGGAACAAGGTGGTCAACCGGTTCGTGGGCGATCCCGCCGCAGGGGGGCTCACGGCGGTCGAGGTCGTCGATACCCTGACCGGCGAGACCTCGCTGATCGAGACCGACGGGGCCTTCGTGGCGATCGGTCACGCGCCTGCCACCGCGCTGTTCCAGGGCAAGCTTGAGCTGGACGAAAGCGGCTACATCATTGTCACCCCCGGCACACCGAAGACCTCGATCCCCGGTGTATTCGCTTGTGGCGACGTGATGGATCACACCTATCGGCAGGCCGTGACGGCCGCGGGCACGGGCTGCATGGCGGCGCTCGATGCCGAACGGTTCGTGGCCGAGCGCGAATTTGCGCTGGGCCGGGAGACGCCGGTCCCCGCCTGATCGACTTCAAGCGCCGCGCTCGACCTCGGCCAGGGCGTCGAGCAACTGGTGCTCCAACCAATCGCGGGCTGTGGGCTCGACAAAGCTGTGGGACGCGCCGGCACAATGCCGCAGGCGGGGATCACGGCTATCCCAGCGGGCCAGGAACACCTGTGCCGTCCGGTCCCGGTCGGCCAGCAGGATGCGCACCGGACCGTTGAACCCGGCGAGCCCCGCGCGCAGCTCTGCCGCCAGCGAGGACGGAGGAGCCGGCGCCAGCACCTTGCGCAGGCTCACCACCAGCGCGCGAAACGCGATCCGTCCGCGCAGCAGCCGCAGCAGCGCCGCCGGATCACGCAGGCGCCGGGCATAGTGGGCGCGCACCGCTTCCGGGGGCGGGTCGTCGCTCTCGTCGGCGTCCTCGATGGTCCAGGGGTTCGACAGCACGAGACCGCGGCACCCGGCGCCCGAGGCGAGCATCAGGGCCGCTGCGGCATCGCAATTGCCGAAAGCGACAATGTCCCTCACGCCCGGACAGGCCTGCCGGAACGCAGCGATCGCCGCCTCGATGTCGGGCAGGGACTCCCGGAAACCGGGATTGTCACCCGCGCTGTCGCCCACCCCGCGCCGGTCGTAGCGGAACACCGGATAGCCTGCAGCCGCCACTCGGGCAGCGATCTGCGCCTGACCGTTCCACGCGCCGGCCCGGATTTCGTTGCCGCCGGAAACGATCAGCAGGCCGACCGGACGCGGCCCATCGTCCAGGGTGCCGAAGCATTCGCTGCCCTGGCAGGCAAAGGCAACGGGGCGGCGGCTCATGCGGGGGTATCCTGCACGATCCGGCGGGCGAGGGCGGCGCTCTGCTCCGGGCTCTCGCCCGGTTCGGCGCGCAGCCACAGCCCGGCGCCGCCCAGGTCGGCCTGGGCGATCGTAATGAGGTGAGGGGCCGGCACCGCGTGCTGGAGATCATCGATCAGGTTCGGCCCGAGCCGATAGCCGGCCAGATCCAGGCCTGCCTTTCGGCCCATCTCCAGCAAGGCTTCCTGGGTTTCCTCGCGTCCCGCCTCACGCGCGGCCAGCACCCGGGCGCGGAGCAGTTGGCGCAGCAGGCTGGTCCCGGCGATCGCACCGAGGGACCAGCCCGGCAGGTCGGGCGCGATCAGGCTGCCGCCGCGCAGGGCCAGCACATGGGTTGCGGCGAAGTGCCGTCCGGCAGCGGCCATGGCCATCCGCCAGCCACCAAGGCTCTGCTGGTCCAGCGGTGCCAGGCTTTCGTTAGTGCCGGGCAGATCGGGCAGCATGGTGTCGATGCCGGCTTCGTCCAGCCGTCGCATCGTTTCCGCCGCGAACCGGCGCAGGCGGTTGTGCTCGTCGAACAGGGCGGGCGCGATCAGCACGCGCCGGGCCCGGCCGCGGTCGAACACGAGGGCCCATTCGTCGCGCGTGCCGGCAGGAGCGGCTGCGTCCGGGCAGGGCCAGCCGACGATCATCGTCTGGGTCAGGCGCTCGCCAGACGGGCCTCGATGAAGGCCAGCAGCGAACCATAGGTCTCCAGCAGCTCACCGTCGACATCGTCATCGTCGATGATGAAGCCCAGCCGGTCCTCGATCTCGGTCAGCAGCCCGGCGACCGACATCGAATCGAGTTCGGGCAGGTGTCCGAACAGCCCGGTGTCGCGATCGAAGCGGGCGACGCGGGCGGGATCGAGCCCGAGCACGTCAGCAAGGATCTGGCGCAGGGTCTGGTCTGCAGAGGTGCTCATGACAGTTCCGGTCATTGTCGGGAAGGACGCGGCTCTAGCGGGGCGAAGCGCGCCGGGCAAGGCGCAGGCGGGCCAGCCTGCGCCGACCGGGTTTCGCGAGCCGGGCCGAGGCGGCCCGCGCCAGATGCCACCAGGTCCGGGGCGAGGTCGTGCGCAAGGCGACCAGATGGTAGCGGGGCCGCACGTCTTCCATCCAGTCGGCCTTGTAGGCATCGTTGCCGGTGCCGAAATCGATCAGGTCGACCCGGTCTTGGTCCATCACGTGAGCGAACAGCGCGGCGCTCAGGATCGTGCCGGGCGATGCCTTGCGGGCGGTTTCGCGGTGGGCCAGCTTGTGGATGTAGGCGGTGCCGTTCTCCACCGTCCAGAGCTGGGCTGCCGCCGGCTCGCCGTCGATGGTGGCGATGCCCAGGCGCAGCCGTCCCTCGCATGACTCCGCCTCGGCAAAGGCGCGCAGGAAGTCCGGCGAACCTTCCTCGGGTTTCCAACTGTCGCGGTAGACCGCCTCGTAGGCCGACCAGACCTCCTCGGCGAAGCGGGTGTGGACCACGCAGCCGACCCGGCCGCTCTTGCGCCGCAGGGTCGTGCGCAGCGGCCCGGGCCGTCCGGCGACATAGTCCGCGTAGGACCGGCCCATGACCCGCAGGATGTGGTTGCTGTCGTGCGAGACGCAGCGGGTGATCCAGCCGGCGCGACGGAACGCCCTGGTCAGGCTGCTGCCGGTGCCGTCCTCTTCGGGCAGGAGGGGCAGGGAAACCCGCCAGGTGCGGCGGCCGAGATCCCGGGCGATCGCCTCGAGCAGCGGAGCCGGGTTGGCTCCGGGGGTAATCAGCGGCTTCCAACGGAACGTGTACCAGTTGGCCAGGGCCGAGAGGTTGTCGCCCTGGGTCTGCAGGGGCAGCAAGGCCAGGCCGTCGCGACCGCGCGCCACGACGAAGATCGGGTCCAGATCGCAATAGCGCTGCAACCGCTCCCACCACTCCGTCCGGTCGAACGGAGCGGCCGCACGCGCCAGCAGGTCCGACAACGTGTCGTCGGCTGAGACTTTGCGCAGGTCGCGGAGATATTCTACTGCGATCACTCTTGTCCTTCTGGAGCTTTCTCGGAACCTTGGCGCACGATCTCCGCACCGCTGCCCGACCGATCGATCACCTGGCCTTGTCCGGTGCGGCCGAAGACCCCGCACTGCTGCTGCGCGACACGGTGTTTACCTTCGAAGACTTAAGGAGCCGTATCGGCGCCTTAGGGGCCTGGCTGAACCGGGCCCTTCCCGAGCCGGGTGCCCGGGTTGCGAGCTGGGCGGCCAAGGGTGAACTCAGCTGCCTGCTGCCCCTGGCGGCTGCGCGCGCCGGTCTGGTCCACGTGCCGATCAACCCCCTGCTCAAGCGCGCGCAAGTGGCGCACATCCTGAAGGACAGTGGGGCCCGGCTGCTGATCGGCTCGCCGGCCCGTCTCGCCACGCTCGAGCCGGATGATATCGCCGGGCTATATCGTTGCGTGGGTGAGGCCGAGGCCCTGGCCGAAGCCGATGGCGTGGATGCCGAGCTGGGGCCATCGTCTGCCGATCCCGACAGTCTGGCCGCCATCCTCTACACCAGCGGATCAACCGGCCGGCCCAAGGGGGTGATGCTGAGCCACGCCAACATGTGGCTGGGGGCCGAAAGCGTCGCGACCTATCTGGGGCTGTCAGCGGCTGACCGGACCCTCGCGGTTCTCCCGCTGTCGTTCGATTATGGCCAGAACCAGTTGCTCTCGACCTGGTATGCGGGCGGGGCGGTGGCCCCGCTCGATTACCTGACCCCGCGCGATGTGGTGAAGGCGATATCCCGGTATGATATCACTACGCTGGCGGCCGTGCCTCCGCTATGGGTGCAGTTGGCGGAACTCGATTGGCCGGTCGAGGCTGCCGCCCGTCTGCGTCGGCTGACCAACAGCGGCGGCGCCTTGACCGTGCCGCTGGTGCGAAGCCTGCGCGGCCTGTTCCCGCAGGCACGGCTTTTCGCGATGTACGGGCTGACCGAAGCCTTCCGCTCGACCTATCTCGACCCGGCCCTGATCGACAGCCATCCGACCTCGATGGGCCGGGCGATTCCTCATGCCGAGATTCTCGTCATCAACGATGCCGGAACGATCGCCGCCGATGGCGAGGAGGGGGAACTGGTCCACTGCGGCCCGTTGGTGGCGCAGGGCTACTGGCAGGACCCCGAGCGAACCGCCGAGCGCTTCAGGCCGGCTCCGGCAGGTTCGGGCCATGGTGGCACGGCTGTCTGGTCGGGCGACCGGGTCCGGCGGGAAGCCGACGGGCTGCTCTATTTCGTGGGACGTCGGGACGCGATGATCAAGTCGGCCGGGAACCGGATCAGTCCGCAGGAGATCGAGGACGCCGCCATCGCGACCGGGCTGGTGGCAGAGGCCGTGGCCCTGGGTCTGCCTGACGAACGGTTGGGGCAGGCGGTCCATCTGGTCGCGCGCGCACTGGGCGATCCCGCCGTGGCTCAGGCCGAATTGCCGCGCAGGCTGGCGCAGGAGCTGCCCAATTTCATGCAGCCCAAGGCGATCCACTGGCGCGAGGTGATACCGGTCGGCCCGAACGGCAAGCTCGACCGTGCCGGTCTGTTGGAGGAATTGACGCGATGAAACCGCTCGGGCCCATTCCTGCCGGCTATGGCGAAGCCGCCGGGCGCCTCACCATCGACGGTCAGGATGTCCTTGCGCTGGTGGAGGCCGCCGGGCGGACACCGCTGTTCGTCTATTCGCGCGCGCTGATCGCCGCGCGGGTGGCCCGGCTGCGCGCCGCCCTGCCGGTCGGGGTGGCCTTGCACTATGCGATCAAGGCCAATCCCTTCCGACCGGTGCTCGATACGCTCCACGATCTGGTCGACGGGTTCGACATCGCCTCCGGCGGTGAGCTCGACAAGGTTGTGGCCGCCGGGATCGACCCGCGACGCGTCAGCTTCGCCGGACCGGGCAAGCGCGATGACGAGCTGGCCAGGGCGGTCGCCTGCGGCGTCACGCTGAACCTGGAATCCGAAGGCGAGGCGGAACGCGTGTTGCGCATCGCCGAGCGGGACGGGCGGGTTCCGCGACTGGCGGTGCGGGTCAATCCCGATTTCGATCTCAAGGGCTCGGGGATGAAGATGGGCGGCGGGGCCAAGCCGTTCGGGCTCGACGTCGAACGGGTGCCGGACCTGGTGCGGCGCATCGTCGCGGCCGGGGCGGAATGGCGCGGGTTCCATATCTTCGCCGGCAGCCAGGCCCTGTCCGCCGAGCACATCATCGAAACCCAGGCCCAGACGCTGCAACTGGCCGCGCGCCTCGCCGAGCAGGCCGGACAGCCGGTGCCGCATCTCAACCTCGGCGGAGGCTTCGGCATTCCCTACTTCCCGGGGGATGAGCCGCTCGACCTCGAGCGGGTCGGCGCGGCGCTGGCCGAACGCTTGGCCGATCTTCCCGCGGCGCTCGCCGGGACGCGCTTCTGCATCGAGCTCGGGCGCTACCTGGTGGGCGAGGCGGGCGTCTACCTGACCCGCATCGTTGACCGGAAGATCAGCCACGGCGAGGTGTTCCTGGTGACCGACGGCGGCCTGCACCACCAACTGGCGGCGTCGGGCAATTTCGGCACGGTGGTGCGGCGCAACTATCCGGTGGCGATCGCCACGCGCTACGCCGATCCGGTCGAGGAGGAGGCCTCTGTGGTGGGCTGCCTGTGCACGCCGCTCGACCGGTTGGCCGACAAGGGCGGTTTCCCGCGCGCCGATGTGGGGGACATCGTCGCGGTTTTTTGTGCCGGGGCCTATGGCGCGACGGCCAGTCCGGCGGAGTTCCTGGGGCAGGGACCGGCCGCGGAAATGATGGTTTAGGCGCCCTGCGGCGGGCTGAATTCGCCGTTTGGACATGTCCGGAATACTGTCCCGCAGCGGGACAGGGCCACGCAAATCCAGCGCTTACAAGGCAATACTAACGGGTTGTTCACCCTTTTCGGCGATAGCCAGGGCAATTGATCCGTGCCCGGGGTGCGGTGGCGGACGCCTGTTCCGTCCCCGTCCCCCGTGCCTGACCGTTGCAAGGACTGCTGCCGATGCCCTTTACCCGCCTGTTCCAGATGCTGGCGTTCTGCGCCATGGCAACGCTGGCCCTGGCCGGTTGTGCGGGTGGAGGCGGCCCGACGCAGTTGCCGCCGGCATCCTTCGTCGCCATGCAGGAGGGCCCCGGCGAGGACTACGTGATCGGTCCGCTGGACGAGCTGACCATCTTCGTCTGGCGCAACCCGGAGCTGGGGGCAAGCGTGCAGGTCCGGCCCGACGGACGGATCACCACGCCGCTGATCACCGACATGCCGGCCGTGGGCAAGACCCCGTCGATGCTGGCCGAGGACATCAAGCTTCAGCTCTCCCAGTACATCCAGGAGCCGCTGGTCTCGGTGATCGTCAACAAGTTTGCCGGCACCTTCAGCCAGCAGGTGCGCATTGTCGGGGCGACCGGAAAGCCGGCTTCGATCCCCTATCGTGCCAACATGACCGTGCTCGACGCGATGATCGCGGTCGGTGGCCTGTCGGAGTTCGCGGCGGGCAACCGCTCCAAGCTGATCCGCTTCGACAAGGAGACCGGTCACCAACGCGAATACAGCCTGAAGCTGGGCGATCTGCTGAAGAAGGGCGACAGCCGGGCCAACGTGATGCTGATGCCGGGGGACGTGATCATCATCCCCGAAAGCAAGTTCTGAGGCGCGGGGACCGGGGATGAACAGTCTGCTCGACGAAGCCCGCGCCGCGCTATTCAGCGTCTGGCACCGCAAATGGATCGCCCTGGGCATCGCCTGGGGCGTCTGCCTGCTCGGCTGGCTGGCCGTGGCGGCCGTGCCCAACAGCTATGAATCCAAGTCGCGCATCTTCGTGCAGCTCGACGATCCGCTGGCCGAACAGATCGGCATCGGGGCGAGCGACCGACGGCGCGATATCGAGCGGGTCCGGCAGACCCTGACCAGCGCGGTCAATCTTGAGAAGGTGGTGCGCTCCACCCGGCTGGGCGATGGCATCACCACGCCCAAGCAGATGGAAACCATGGTCACTGACCTGGGCAAGGCGATCAAGGTGAAGAGCGAGCAGGATAACCTGTTCGAAATCTCGGCCACCTCGACCGACAGCAACCTGTCCGATGCCGAGAGCGCCAAGCTCGCCCAGGAAATTGTCCAGAAGATGATCGACATCTTCCGCGAAGAGAACCTGGCAGGCGGTCGCGGCGAGATGACCGAGACGCTGGAGTTCATGAACCAGCAGCTTGCCGACCGCCAGAAACAGCTCGAAGCGGCTGAACAGCGCCGCTCGGCCTTCGAGGCGCAGCACCCGGAACTGTCGCAGGGCGGGGCTTCGCTGATTCAGCGACTGGAAGGCGCCCGCACCGAATTGCGCGGGCTTGATGCCGATATCGCCGCTGCCCAGAGCGCGCTCGCCGCGATCAACGGCCAGTTGGCCGGGACGCCGCAATCGCTGACCGGCCCCGGAGCCGGCGGCGGTGCGCGATCGGCCCTGGCCGAGGCGCTGGGCCAGCTTGCGGCGCTGCGCTCGCGCGGGTTGACCGACAACCACCCCGATGTGATCGCCGCGCGCAACCAGGTGGCGCAGTTGCGCACCCTGGCCGCCAACGAAGGCCCGGGCGGCGGGATGCCGAACCCGGCCTACAGCTCGTTGCAGTCGATCCGCGCGGAAAAGCAGGCCAATCTCCAGGCGCTGATCACCCGCCGCGCCGCCGCGCTGGCGGATCAGGCCCGACTCACCGGCCAGCAGGTCGCCAACCCGGAGGCCTCGGCCGAGGCGCAGCGCATTTCGCGCGACTATGACGTGCTCAAGCAGCAGTACGACAAGCTGCTGCAGGATCGCGAGCAACTGCGGTTGCGCGGCCAAGTCGAGAATGAACGCAGCGCGGTCAAGTTCCAGGTGATCGATCCCCCGTCCACTCCGCGCAAGCCGGTCGCGCCGAACCGCCCGCTGCTGTTGATGGGTGTGCTTGTTGTCGGGCTGGGCGCCGGCATGGCGGGCGCCTTCGCGGTCGGCCAGTTGACCTCGGGCTTCCACACGATGGGACGGCTGGAAAAGGCGATCGGCCTGCCGGTGCTGGGGGCGATCTCGCACACGATGAACGATGTCGGGCGCGCCGTAGCCGCCAAGCGGCTCAAGTACTTCATGGCCGCCAGCGCGGCCCTGGGGGTGGTTTTCGTCCTGCTGCTGGCATCCGAATTCATCCAGCGCGGCATGGTGGCTTGAGGGACCGGAGATGACCGAACAACGCAAGATCATCCTCCCCGGGACCGATCCTTCGCCGGGTGCCGACCCGGGAGACCAGATCCCGGCCGAGCGCCCCCGGAAGGTGGTGCGCTCGTCCGTCGAGCGCGCGGTCGAAGGCTTCGACCTGTCCCGGCTGGGCGGCATCATGCTCCCGACCGAGGGCCGGCAGCGCGTGGTGATGCGCGAACTGTCGATCGAGACCTTGCCCGACGAACCGCAGGGGCCGACGCCGGCTCAGGTCACGATTGAACCCGCCTCGCCGCAGACGACGACGGCAAGCGCTCCCGAGGCCCCGGCGCCGATCGATCTGGTCGCCCAGCCGGTACCGCCGGTCACGGCCGCGGTCGCTCCGCCGGTTGTCGCCACGCCCGCCGCCAGCCATGCCGTGGTCACCGCTCCGGCCGCCGCGTCGGCGCTGGCGCCGGTGGCCGATGCCGACGCTCCGCTGCAACTGGCCGAAGCGCCGGTGCGCTTTCGCGAGACGCGCCACGAAGTCGATCGCAAGCGCATGCGCGAGCAGGGACTGATCGTGCCTGAAGGCACGGTCACCGGGCTGATGGAGGAGTTCCGCATCGTCAAGCGGCAGTTGCTGCTCCAGGCGATGGAACTGCGCCGCGCGGGCGCCGGTCCGGCCGCCCAGCGCGTGCTCATCTGCTCGCCGCTGCCCGGTGAGGGCAAGACCTATTGCGCCACCAATCTGGCTTTGGCGATCGCTGCCGAAAAGGAAAGCGAGGTGGTGCTGGTCGATGCCGACTTCGCCAAGCCCTCGATCCTCTCCACGCTGGGCCTGCCTGGCGGGCCGGGGTTGATGGACGCGCTGACCGATCCGGCGATCGACGTGGCCGACTGCGTGGTCGGCACCGACATTCCGGGGCTGTGGGTTCTGCCCGCGGGCAATGCCACCAACTCCGACACGGAATATCTGGCCTCGTCACGGACCCGGGCGGTGATCGACCGGCTGACGGTCGGGGCGCCGCATCGGATCGTGATCTTCGACAGTCCTCCGGCACTGGCGGCTTCGCCCGCGGCCGAGCTGGCGAAGTACGTCGGCCAGGCGGTGGTCGTCGCCCGCGCGGACCGCACCGGCCAGAGTGCCCTCGAGGATGCCATCGCGCTGCTCTCGAGTTGTCCCAACATCCAATTGCTGCTGAACGCCGTGCGGTTCTCGCCGAGCGGGCGGCGCTTCGGGTCCTACTACGGATACAGGGGGTAGGAAGATGGACCGCAAGATTTTCGTTCGCAGCCTGACCGGTACGGTCGCGGGACTGGCCCTCGCCGGGCTGGCGCTGCCCGCCATGGCCCAGACCTTGCCTTATGGATCGTCCGGCATGGGCGGCGGTGGCGGCAACGGGTCTCGTGGCGGGAGCGATCAGTCTGCCGATGAGACCGACAGCCTTGGTGCCCGTCCGGTAGCGGCGCGTCGTGGCGTTTCGATTCAGCCCTATATCGAGGCCGCCCAGATCGTCACCGCAGAGCTGGCACCCGGGAACGACGTGATCAGCTGGAGCTCGATCGCGGCGGGGGTCGATGTCGGCCTCAACGGACGTAACACCCAGGGATCGCTGTCTGCCCGCTATGAGCGCCGGTTCGGCTGGGGCAAGGCGGCCAGCGGCGATGCGATCAGCGGTCTTGCCCGCGCCTCGGTGGCCATTGTGCCGCAAGCCGTGGCGATCGAGGGCGGCGCCCTGGCGACGCGGACCACGGTGGATGGCCGCAGTGCCGGCGTGCCCGGGGAATTCGGCCGCAAGGACACGACCAATCTCTATTCGGCCTACATCGGTCCCAGCGTCCAGACCATGGCCGGGGACGTGGCCCTGACCGGCAACTACCGCATCGGCTACACCGAGGTCGGCACCAGCGACACGCTGCGCAGCACCGCAGCCCCGGCCAATCTCGATACCTTCGGGCATAGCGTCAGCCATGTCGCCAATGTCCGCGCGGCAGTGCGGCCGGGCGATGTCCTGCCGGTCGGCCTCGCGGCCGGCGCCGGATTCCTGCGCGAGGACGTTTCGAACCTCGATCAGCAGGTCAGCGATTTCCACGCCCGGGGCGATGTGACCGTGCCGGTGTCGAGCTCGGTCGCGCTGGTCGGCGGGGTCGGATATGAGGACGTGAAGATTTCCAGCCGCGACGTGCTGCGCGATGCGGGCGGGCAACCGGTCCGCGGCGCCGACGGTCGCCTGGTGACCAACACGGCCGCGCCGCGCCAGATCGCCTACCAGACCAGCGGGCTGATCTGGGATGCGGGGATCACCTGGCGTCCCAGCCCGCGCACGGCGCTCGAGGCGCATGTCGGGCGCCGCTATGGCTCAACCACTTACTATGGCTCGTTCGGCTGGCGCATCTCGTCGCGCAGCAGCTTCAGCCTGGCGGTGTTCGACAGCCTGTCCGGCCTCGGTGGCCGGGCCACCGCCAGCCTGGTCGACCTGCCGACCGAGTTCGAGGCGCTGCGCAATCCGACCACCGGCGATCTCAACGGCTGCGTCAACCCGACCGGCAATGCCGGCACGGTTCCGACCGGCTCGAACTGCCTGGTGGGCAACTTCGGCAGCCTGCGTTCCGCCGTGTTCCGCTCACGCGGGGTCCAGGGCAACTACGCCACCCAGATCGGGCGGCTTGGAGCCGGACTGTCGGGCGGCTATGAACGCCGTCGCTACATAGCGGGAGTGGGCACGATCCTGTCGAGCGTCAACGGCGTGGTGGACGAGAACGCCTGGCTCAGTGCCTGGCTGACCGGACGGCTGGACCAGCGGTCGAGCTTCTCCACCTTCGTCTATGGCAACCGGTTCCGCAACGGTGGCGTGGCCGGGGGCAAGGGCACCGCGATCGGCGCCAACGCCATTCTCAGCCACGATTTCGGCTACGGCTTCTCGGGCAATGCCTCGGTCGGTATCCAGGATCTCCAGCGCGATGCGCTTGAGGACCAGGTCCAGGCCAACGCGCTGCTCGGCCTGCGCTATTCATTCTTCTGACGACGGCGACCAGCCGAGGGACAAGGCCATGTACGAAGCATTTTACGGGTTTACCGCGCGTCCGTTCCAACTGACGCCGGATCCCGCGTTCTATTTCGAGAGCCTGACGCACCGCAAGGCGCTGTCCTATCTCGGCTATGGCCTGAACCAGGGTGAGGGCTTCATCGTCATCACCGGCGAGGTCGGGGCGGGTAAGTCGACCCTGGTGGCGCACCTGATGGCGACGATC
Source organism: Novosphingobium aerophilum (assembly GCF_014230305.1). Lineage (GTDB taxonomy): Bacteria > Pseudomonadota > Alphaproteobacteria > Sphingomonadales > Sphingomonadaceae > Novosphingobium > Novosphingobium aerophilum. Next base: position 124,188 of record NZ_JACLAU010000003.1, on the reverse strand, counting down.
GATCCGGCCCGGCTCACCGCGGCCCAGGTCGTCACCAGCGCGCTCAGCGGGGAAGAGATCATCCATGTCGTGGCACAAGCCTTCGGGCTGGTCATCGGCGGGCATGACAAGGCCTCCGCGCTCGCGGCGATCGAAGGGCTGCTCCATGCCGAGGCTCGCAACGGCCGACGCTGCCTGCTGGTCGTGGACGAGGCCCAGAACCTGTCGATCGATGCGCTGGAAGAGCTGCGCATGCTCTCCAACTTCCAGCTCGGCGCGCAGCCGCTGCTGCAGACGCTGCTGCTGGGCCAGCCCGAATTCCGCGAACTGCTGCAGACCAGCCCGGAGCTGGAGCAATTGCGCCAGCGCGTGATCGCCGCGCACCATCTCGATGCGATGGAGGCCGACGAACTGCGCCCCTATGTCGAACACCGGCTGCGGCTGGTCGGCTGGAACGGCCGCCCGGCCCTGGCCGCCGACATCTATCCGAAGCTGCACCAGGCCAGCGGTGGCGTGCCGCGGCGGGTCAACCAGATCGCCAACCGGCTGTTCCTGATGGGTGCGGTCGAGCAGCTCGAGCAGTTCGACGGGGCCATGCTCGAGCGTGTCCTGACCGAAATCGCGAGCGATACGGCACTGCCGCTCAACCGCCCGCCCAAGCCCAAGCCACCGTTGGTCGAACCGACGATCGACCCGGCGCTGGCGGCGGGGCTGGACGCCGAGCCGCTGGAGCTTGGCGGCTATGATGCCACGGTGGCGTCCGGGCCGGGCGGCGTGTCCGTGGCCGAACTCCAGGCTGCCCTGGCCGAGCGTGACACCCTGATTGCCGAATTGCAGCAGGCCGTGATCGAGATCGCCAACCAGGTCGAACATCAGCCGGCTCCGGCCGCGGGCGGAGATCCCGCGGTGCAGGCCGATCTTGCCGCGCTGACCCAGCGGCTGGAGCGGATGGAGCAACGGCTGGTCGAGCAGGAGGCCACGGTCAAGCACACCCTGGCGATGCTGATCGAGTGGCTCGAGACCGACCAGAAGGCCGTGGCCTGATCGCGTCACGGCCAGGAGATTCCCCGGTGACGATCGTCAATGCCCTGTCGGTGGACGTGGAGGAATGGTTCCAGGTCGGCGCCTTCGAACGCACCATCGACCGGGCCGACTGGGACAGCCTGGCCTCGCGCGTGGTCGACAACTGCGCCGTCGTGCTGGACCTGTTCGCGGCAGCCGGGGTCAAGGCCACCTTCTTCACGCTGGGCTGGGTCGCCGCGCGCGAGCCCGCGTTGATCCGGCGGATTCACGAAGCGGGGCATGAGGTGGCCAGCCATGGCTGGGATCACGCCCGGGTGTTCACGCTGGACCCGGCGACCTTCGCCCGTGACCTGGCCGATAGCCGCCGGGCGCTGGAGGATGCCGCTGGCTGTGCGATCAGCGGCTATCGCGCGCCCAGCTTCTCGATCGATCAGCGCACCCCCTGGGCCTACCCGGTCCTGGCCGAGCAGGGCTTCCTCTATTCGTCCAGCGTGGCCCCGATCGTGCACGATCACTATGGCTGGCGCGATGCTCCGCGCTTCGCGTTCCGGCCGCTCGGCGATCATGGGCTGATCGAGGTTCCCGTTACCACGGTGGAGGCCTTCGGACGGCGCATGGCGGCCGGCGGAGGGGGGTTCTTTCGGGTCCTGCCCTATGACTTTTCGCGCTGGGCGATCCGCCAGGTCAACGCGATCGACGAGCGTCCGGCGATCTTCTACTTCCACCCCTGGGAAATCGATCCCGACCAGCCCCGCGTCGCCGGAGCGCCGCTGCGCTCACGTCTGCGGCATTACACCGGGCTGGGCGCCATGGCCGGCAAGCTCGGCCGGCTGACGCGTGATTTCGCCTGGGACCGGATGGACCGGGTGGTCGCCGAGGAACTGCGACGGATGCCCTTGCCCGAGTTGGCCAGGGCGGCATGAACGCGCCGTTCTTCCCGTCCACTCCGACCGTGGGCCTGATCGATCAGGCCGATCCGCGGATCGGCCCGTTCCTGCACGATCACCCGCAGGCGACCGCCTTTCATGATCCCCGCTGGCTGGCGGCGGTCGAAACGGGCACGGGACACCGCGCCCTGATCCTGGCCGCCACCTGCGGGGCGCGGCTGGTCGGCCTCCTGCCGCTCCACCTGGTGCACTCGCCGATCTTCGGGCGGGTCCTGGCCTCGACCGGCTTTGCGGTGGATGGCGGGATCCTTGTCGAGGGTCCCGAGCAAGCCGAACCGCTGCGCCAGGCCGCCACCGAGCTGGCCACGCGGCTGAGCTGCCCCAGCATCGAACTGCGGGGCGGCGCAATGCCGGCGGAAGAGGGCGCAGGCTGGAGCCTGAAGCGCGACGCCCACTGCGGCTTCGTTACGCCCCTGGCCGACGGCGAAGAGGCGCAATTGCTCGCCATCCCGCGCAAGCAGCGCGCAGAAGTGCGCAAGGGGCTCGACCGCGACCTGACCGTCACCACCGGCAGCACCGCGCGCGATCGGGCCGCGCATTATGCGGTCTATGCCGAAAGCGTGCGCAATCTCGGGACCCCCGTGTTCCCGCGCAGCCTGTTCGCGGCCGTGCTCGACCGGTTTGGGGACGATGCCGATATCCTCACCGTGTGGTCCGGGGATCAGCCGGTGGCCAGCGTGCTGTCGTTGTACCACCGCGGCGCGGTCATGCCCTATTGGGGCGGCGGGACGCTCGCGGCCCGCCAGCTCCGCGCCAACGACCGGATGTACTTCGCGCTGATGCGCCATGCACGCGAACGGGGCTGTGAGCGGTTCGATTTCGGTCGGTCGAAGACCGGCAGCGGCGCCTACCACTTCAAGCGCAACTGGGGCTTCACGCCCGAACCGCTGACCTATGCGGGCTGGACCGCCAGCGGCCAGCCGGCGCGCGATGCCGACCCGACCAGCGCCCGCCACCAGGCCCTGATCGCGGCCTGGAAACGTCTCCCGCTGGGCCTGGCCAACCGGATCGGCCCCTGGATCGCGCGGGGCCTGGGCTAAGCCGATGAGCGAGATCCTGTTCATTGCCCATCGGATCCCGTTTCCGCCCGATCGCGGCGACAAGATCCGTTCGCACCACGTGCTGCGTCGCCTGGCCGAGCTGGGGCCGGTGCATGTGGCCTGCTTTGCGGATGACCCGGACGACCTGCGACACGAACCGGCCCTGGCCGAGCTGGCGGCGAGCCATAGCCTGGTGCGGCGCAACCGGCCTCTGCCGGTCGCGGGCCTCGCCGCGCTGGCCCAGGGCCTGCCCGTCAGCCTGACCGCTTTCGCCGATGCGCGGTTGCAGAGCTATGTGGCCAGGGTCCTCGCCACGCGCCCGGTCTCGGCGATCTACGTGTTCTCCGGCCAGATGGGCCAGTATGTGCCCGAGGGGTTCGGCGGGCGCGTGGTGATCGATCTGGTCGACGTCGATTCCGCCAAGTTCGAGGCCTATGCCGCCGGCGTAGGGGGAGTGCGGCACTGGCTCTATGCCCGCGAGGATCGCCTGCTGCGCGCCGAGGAAGCCCGGCTCGTCGGGCGCGCGGGGCTGATCGTGCTGGTCAGCGCGGAAGAGGCGGACCTGCTCCGCCGACGACTGCCTCACGGGGTTGACGGTGCGGTGACGGCGATGGGCAACGGGGTTGATACCGCCTGGTACGATCCCGAGCAGGTCCCGCCGGAGCCCGCCTTGTCCGGGACCGAGGGCCCGCGGCTGATCTTCACCGGGCAGATGGACTATCCCCCCAATGTCGCCGCAGCCGTGCGCGCCGCGACCCGCATCATGCCGGTCATCCGCCAGGTCTTCCCGGCGGCGAGCCTGGAGATCGTGGGCCGGCGACCGACGGGCGCGGTCCTGGCGCTGGACGGGCTCAACGGTTGCCGCGTTCGCGGAGCCGTCGCCGATGTCCGGCCATGGCTGCGCGGGGCGGACATGGCCTTGACCCCGCTGGATATCGCCCGTGGGATCCAGAACAAGGTGCTCGAAGCCATGGCGATGTCGCTGCCGGTCGTCGCCAGTCCCGGCGCCGCCACCGGCATAGCGGCGCGCGCCGGCGTGGAACTGGCCGTGGCCGACGACGATGCGGCCATGGCCCGCGCGGCCATGGCCCTGATCGCCAACCGGCCCGCGGCCCAGGCCATGGGCGCCGCCGCCCGGCGGTTCGTGGAGCAGCACCATGCCTGGCCGGCCGTGCTGGCGCCGCTGGCCGCCGCGCTGGGATTCCCCTCATCCGGAGCGCTGTGCGATGCCGCTTGACCTGACGGCCGCGTCTTCGCGGGTGGAGATTCCGATCGCCTGGCGTCGCCCGCTGATCTGGCTGGCGGCGGGGATCGCCGCGCTGATCCTGATCTATCGCTCGGACTGGGCGGCCATGGCCGGGCAGTGGTGGGATTCCTCGACTTACAACCACATTCTGCTGGTGCCGCCGATCCTGGCCTGGCTGGTCGCTCAGCGCTGGCCGGAATTGCACCGGTTGACCCCGTCCGGCTGGTGGCCCGGTCTGATCCTGTTCGCGGCGGCGCAACTGCTCTGGGTGCTCGGTGCCTTCGCCGGATTCTCGTTGCTGCGCCAGGCGGGCGCGGTGGCGATGCCCGCCGCGCTGGTTGTCTCGGTACTGGGGCCGCGAGTGTCGGCCGGGCTGGCTTTCCCGCTGGCCTACATGGCCTTCCTCGTGCCGTTCGGCGACGAGTTGGTTCCGGCCCTGCAGATGGTCACGGCGGCGCTGACGATCGGCCTGGTCCACCTGTCCGGCATCCCGGCGGCAATCGATGGCGTGTTCATCGATACCCCGGCCGGTCTGTTCGAGGTCGCCGAGGCCTGTTCGGGGATCAAGTTCCTGGTGGCCATGATCGCGCTGGGGGCGCTGGTCGGCAACGTCTGCTTCCGGCGCTGGTCGCGGCGGATCGCCTTCATGATCGTCTGCATCGTGGTGCCGGTCCTGGCCAACGGCGTGCGCGCCTGGGGCACGGTCTTCGCCGCGCAGTATGTCGGGGCCGAGCGGGCCGGCGGGATCGATCACCTGATCTACGGCTGGTTCTTCTTCGGCTTCGTAATCGTGCTGGTGATGGGACTGGGCTGGCGCTTCTTCGATCGCGCCCCGACGGACCCGCTGGTCGATGTGTCGGCGCTGCAGGCCTCGGCGCTGCTCGATCGGCTTGCCGGGCAACGGATCGGGGCAGGGCCTCTCCTGGCGATCGCCGCCGCGCTGGTGCTGGCGGGCCAGGGCTGGGCGCTGGCGGCCGACCGCCTGGAGGCCAGTCTGCCCGGCCGGATCGATCTGCCGACGGTGCCCGGCTGGCATCGCACCGACTATCGTCCGCTGCTGTGGTGGGAGCCGCGCGCTACGGGTGCCGATCATCGTCTGCTTGGCCGCTATGAGGACGGGCAGGGCCGCACGGTGGACGTGTTCGTGGCGCTGTACAGCGGGCAGGCCGAGGGCCGCGAGGCGGGCGGCTTCGGCCAGGGGGCCCTGGTGCCCGACAGCGGCTGGGCCTGGCAGGGCGAGGGCCCGGCCGAAGTCGATGCGAAGAGCGAGCGCCTGCTGGGCCGTGGCAAGGTCGAGCGGCTGGCGGTGACCTACTACCGCACCGGTGACCTGCTGACCGGCAGCAACATGCAGCTCAAACTGGCCAACATCGCCGACCGTCTGCTGTTGCGCGAACGCCCGACGATGATGCTGATCCTGTCCGCCGAAGGTCGCCCCGACGCCTCGGCAGAGGGCCAGGTCGCCGCCTTCCGGCAGGCTGCCGGTCCGGTGGCGCCGTGGATGGACCGCATCGCGGGCGGGCGCTAGGACGGCCTCATGTGCGGCATCGCCGGCCTTTTCCACCTGGACACGCCCAAGCCTGTCGATCCGCTCCGGATCGAGCGGATGTGCGATGCCCTGGTGCACCGCGGGCCCGACGGAGGCGGTGTCTGGATCGCCCCTGGGGTCGGGCTTGGTCACCGCCGCCTGTCGATCATCGACGTGGCGGGATCGCCGCAGCCGATGGCCTCCGTCGATGGCCGGGCCATGCTGGTGTTCAACGGTGAGATCTACAACTACCGCGAGCTGCGGGCCGAGCTGCGGGCGCTGGGGGCCACGTTTCGCACCGACGGGGACAGCGAGGTCATCCTGGCCGCCTGGCAGCAGTGGGGCCGCGATTGCTTGTCCCGCCTGCACGGCATGTTCGCCTTCGCGCTTTATGACCTGACCGAACGGACCCTGCTGCTGGCGCGCGACAGGTTCGGCGTGAAGCCCCTGTTCTATGTCCCACTCAGCGATGGCAGCCTGGCCTTCGCCAGCGAGCTGAAGGGCTTGCTGGCCCACCCCCTGCTGCGCCGCGAGATCGATCCGCTGGCGGTGGAGGATTACCTGGCCTGGGGCTATGTTCCCGATCACCGCTCGATCCTGGCCGGGGTCCACAAGCTGCCCGCCGGGCATTCGCTGCTGCTGCGGGCCGGAGCGCCTCTGCCGGGGCCCGTGCAATGGTGGGACCTGTCTTTTGCCGAGCGCCTGCGCGGCAAGCCGGCCGATCTCGAGGCCGAACTGCTTCATCTCCTGCGCCAGGCCGTATCCTCGCGCATGGTCGCCGACGTGCCGCTGGGCGCGTTCCTTTCGGGCGGGGTCGACAGCTCGAGCGTGGTGGCCCTGATGGCCGAGGCGAGTGCCACGCCGGTTCGCACCTGCTCGATCGGCTTCGATGTCGGTGCACTGGACGAGACGGGCTATGCCGATCGCGTGGCGCGCCAGTTCGGCACCCATCACCAGGCCAGGACCGTTTCGCCCGACGATTTCGAACATGCCGACGATTTGGTCGGCATGTTCGACGAGCCCTTTGCCGATGCCTCTGCCCTGCCGACCTGGCGGGTCTGCCAGCTCGCCCGCGAGACCGTGACGGTGGCGCTGTCCGGCGACGGGGCGGACGAGGCCTTCGGCGGGTATCGCCGACAGCGCTTCCACCATCACGAGGAACGGCTGCGCGGGCTCCTTCCGGCCGGGGTGCGGACCGGGCTGTTCGGCACGCTGGGCGCGCTTTACCCCAAGGCCGATTGGGCTCCCCGGCCGCTGCGGGCCAAGACCACCCTGCTGGCGCTCGCCGAACCGGGGGAGGCGGCCTATGCGCGCGCCCTGGCGATCAACGATCCGGCGGCGCGCGACCGTCTGTTCAGCGAGGGCTTCCTCCGCCTGCGGGGCGACTACCGCGCCGAACAACCGCTCATCGCCATGATGCAGGGCGCCTCAGCCCGTTCGGGGCTGGACCGCGCACATTATGCCGATCTGCGTTTCTGGCTGCCGGGCGATATCCTCACCAAGGTCGACCGGACCAGCATGGCGGTCAGTCTCGAAGCGCGCGAGCCGCTGCTCGATCATCGCCTGGTCGAGTTCGCGGCGGGCCTCCCCGAGGCGCTGCGCGTGCGCGGGGGACAGGGCAAATGGTTGATGAAGGCGGCAATGCGCCGCTACCTGCCGGATGACATCCTGTTCCGCCCCAAGCAGGGCTTCGTCACCCCGATCAGCGCGTGGTTTCGCGGCCCCCTTGCCGGCGCCGCGCGAGCCATCGCGGGAAGCGCCCCGCTGGCCCGCACGGGCTGGTTCGATACCGCTCGACTAGGGATAATCGCGGAGGCCCACATTGCCGGGCAGCGCGATCATGGTCGGCTGCTGTGGCAACTGATGATGCTGGATCGTTCGCTCGATCGGCTTGGTATCACCTGAAATTCAGATACTTAGTTGGTTTATGCCGGCAATCACCGCCTAGGCTAAGCCACGGGCCCAATGGTAAGTCCTTTTTAAACCATTCAGCCTATCAGGGATCGCACTGTCCTCACTGGGCGAGATAATGCGGGCGTACCTGAAACAACCTCTGGTGATCTCCACGCTGGTCGCGATGTTCTGCGGCCTGATCACGCTCGCCCAGCCGCTGGACCAGGGGTACTGGAACACCCGCTATCGCTTTGGCCAGAAGCCCGCACCCCAGTCGGTGGTGCTGGTGACGATGGACGCCGGGGTCAACGCCTCCGATCGTGAAGTGGCGCGCGTTCTGAATGCCGTCGCCGCGCAGCATCCGCAGCACATCTATCTGGACCGGAAGACCTACACGGCGTCCCCCGAATTGCAGGGTACGATTGACCGGCTTGGTCCGAAGCTCTCACTCGTGGCCCGCTTTGCCAAGCTCGACCGGTTCGATGAAGGCAGCATCGCTTTGCCGCCAGAGCGCGTGGTTCCACAATCTCGCTTGGTGGTATCTGGGTTCGTCTCCAATTTCCTAGGATATGGGGTCTCTTCAGTAGTCGAGGCTCAGTTGGGCGGTAAAACCTACCCAAGTTTGGCCGCGGCTATTGCCAATCGGTCGGGCGGTCCTGGTGATACGGTTCGTCCCGACTTCACGGTCGATCCCCAGACCGTTCGAATGGTTTCTTCCGACGTTTTGCTGTCTGGTGCTGGATCACAGGGCGCTTTAACGGGACGGACCGTTATCGTCAAAGAGCCGCGGTCCGGGTTCTCGGACTTGGTGGGTTATTTTGCGCATCGTCGTGTCGACCCCGTTTTTCTCGATATCGCCTTGATCGAGGCGCTCCGCGAAGGGCCGCCGATCGATATCGATTGGTTTGTGCCCATCGTGCTTTGCACCGTCATGATCTTCATGACGCAGCAGGTCCGCAGCCGGCGGTTGCGGCGCATGGCCTATGCGGTAATCGCCTTCAACATTCTGATCGGTCCCGCCCTGCTCGATCAGGTTGGGGTGGTCAGCAATCCGGCGGCTGCCATAGTCGAACTCGCAAGCTTTGCCGGGATCCGCGTCTGGACCAAGTGGCGCCAAGCTGTGCTGCAGACCAGCCGTTCGGGTCTGCCAAACTTTCTGACTCTCACCCAAACGCCTCTTCCGCCTCAGCACGATGTTATCGTGGCGGTGATTGGTCGCTACGAGGAGTTCCTGGCGACCCTTCCCGCCGACCTGCATGGGGAATGCGCCCGCCAGATCGCCCGCCGCTTCGCGGTCGGTTGCGGCGCTCGGGACATCTGCCATGGCGAAGGCGGGCTGTTCGCCTGGATCGAGCCGACCCGGCCGCTCGATCAGCAGATCGAGAACCTGGAGGGTCTCCGCGCCCTGTTCGCGGCACCCTTGCTGGTCGGCCAGCACGTGTTTGACACCAATGTTCACTTCGGGCTCGAACGCAATCACGAGTTCGATGGCCTGACCCGCGTCAACACGGCCGTGGCCAGCGCGACCGAAGCGCTCAAGCGCGGCCGGACCGTGGAACTGTTCGAGGCGCAGCGCCTGGCCAACGCCGCCTGGGAGCTTTCGCTGCTGACCCGGATCGACGAGGGCATGCGCAACGGCGACATCTGGCTCGCCTACCAGCCGCAGTGGGACTATCGGGAAGGGCGGATCAGCGGGGCCGAGGCCCTGATCCGCTGGAACGATCCGGTGCGCGGCCCGATCCGGCCGGATGAATTCATCCTCCAGGCCGAACAGGCTGGCCGCATCGATGCCCTGACCTACTGGGTGCTCGACCAGGCGATCACGGCGACTGAGCGCTTCAATGCCCTGGGGCCGACATTCCAGGTGAGCATCAACCTCTCGGCGCAACTGGTGGACAAGCCGTCCCTGATCAGTTCGGTTGCCGAGATCGTCCGGCGCCGTGGGATCGACTGCCGTTTGCTCACGGTGGAAGTCACCGAGACGGCCGGCATGTGCAATCGCCCTGCGGCTATTCGCAACCTTCAGGCGCTGCGCTCGATGGGCTTCCGCCTGTCGATCGACGATTTCGGCACGGGCGAGGCTTCGCTGTCCTATCTCGCCGAACTGCCGAGCGACGAACTCAAGCTGGACCGGCGCTTCGTGTCCAAGATCGTCCACCACGAGCGCGAACGCCATATTGTCGCCAGCACGATCAATCTGGCCCATGCCCTGCGCCAGATCGTCGTGGCCGAAGGGGTGGAGGACCTCTCCACCTTCGAACTGCTCCGGCAACTCGGCTGTGATGTTGGGCAAGGGTACCACATCGCCAAGCCCGAACCGCTGGAACTGCTGTTGTCGCGCTATGCGACCATGGCCGAGCCGGGCACCGCGAGAGCGCAAAAGCGTTAAATCTTGTTAACCACAGCCGTTAGTGTTAACGACGAGTCGTCCATACCAATGGAGGCTCGTGACATGTGGAACTTCTGGAAGTGGTTTCTCGGCGACCCTGCATGATTTCCGCTGTTTAGAGAGTCTCTCAAACGGCAATCGGAAATCACGGGCACCGAAAACCGGCGATTCGCCGGAAGGCAGCCTAACCAGGCACGCTCGATGGCTTGCAAACAAGATCACCCCGGCTAGTACGGGGTGATTTTTTCTGGGCTTCGGGAATGGCGCGGGGCGGAAGGCCAGTTGGCTGGCAACAGCGTCTGCCTTTAGCCCGCGCTGCGCGAATCAGTCCTCGCCTCAGTCCTCGCCATGGCCGAGCGCCATGTAGGCTTCGCTCTGCATTTCCATCAGGCGGCTGACCGTGCGGTCGAATTCGAACCGGCCGTTGTCGTCCCCTCCGCCTGCCGAGGCGTAGAGTTGCTCGGGTCGGGTCGCGGCGGTGGCGATCAGCTTGACCCGGTTCTCGTACAGCGCATCGATCAGGGTAACGAACCGGGCGGTTTCGTTGCGCAGCTCGGCACCGAGCTGCGGAATGCCGACCACGATCACCGTGTGATAGGTCCGCGCGACCGTCAGATAGTCGCTCGCGCCCCGGGCTTCCCCGCAGAGCCGCTTGAAACTGAAGACCGCCACGCCCTTCAGGCTCTTGGGCACGAACAGGCTGCGTCCGCCGCCCACGTCGAGCTCCGCCGAGGGGACGTTGGCGCTGTCCTCGGGCGGGTAGTCGGTCAGGCGGAAGAAGGCCTCGCGGGCCTGGGCGGTTGCCTCGGGGCCGACCGGTGCGTGCCAGGTCTCGATCCCGCCGAGCCGGTCCAGCCGATAGTCGGTGGGGCCGTTGAGCGGCAGCACGTCCAGCTCGCGCTCGATCAGGTCGATAAACGGCAGGAAGTGCTCGCGGTTGAGCCCATCCTTGTAAAGCTCGCCCGGCCGCCGGTTGGAGGTCGTCACGATCGTGACCCCCTCGGTCTGGATCAACGCGGTGAACAGGCGGCTCATGATCATCGCGTCGGCACTGTTGTTCACCACCATCTCGTCGAAGGCCAGGACCTTGAGGTCGCGGGCGAGGGCGGCGGCGACGGGCGGGATCGGATCGCCACTTTCCTTCTTGCGCTCCTCGCGGAGCAGCGCGTGCACCTCGAGCATGAAGGCGTGGAAGTGGACGCGGCGCTTTTCGGGAATGTCCAGGGTGGCGTGGAACAGGTCCATCAGCATCGACTTGCCGCGGCCCACCCCGCCCCACAGGTAGATCCCGCGCGGCGGAGGCGAGGGCTTGCGCCCGAGCAAGCGGCCGAGCAGTCCGACCGTCTGCGGCTGGGCGCTGCTGCTTTCGAACTCGTCCTGCAACACGGCCAGGCGCGCTGCGGCTGCAGCCTGCTCGGCATCGGGGCGAAGTTCGCCCGCGGCGACGAGCGCGTGATAGCGGTCGAGCAGACCGCTCATGCCGAGGGGCCCAGCTTGCGCACCGTCGCCTGGAACGCGCAGACCAGCGTGTCCTCCTGCTCGACCACGCCGCGCAGGAAGACCAGCCGTCCGGTTTCGCGCAGCCGTTCGACCACGGCGTCGATCGGGCGGTCCATGGCGCCCGGCGCGATGAACTGGTTGGTCAGGTCCAGCGTGATCGCGTCGGTCGGATCGCGACCGGTCAACAGCATCAGCGCGCCGAACAGGCTTAGATCGATCAGGCCGAGCAGCGCCCCGCCGTGGACCACCCCGCTCGAATTGGCGAGCTGGGGTCCGGGCTCGATCCGCACCCGCACGGTGGCAGGGCCTTCACCGCGCAGCCGCGTGGGTCCCAGCACGGCGCGGTTGTAGGCCGCTTCGCCCGGCGCATGGAAATCGTGCCAGCCCTTGTGGACGGGGCTGGGGGCAAGCGTGAACCGGCCGGTACTGGACCCCGTCACGTCAGATGTGACGTTCGGCCTGCATCTTCTTGATTTCGGCAATCGCCCGCGCCGGCGACAGACCCTTGGGGCAGACGTTGGCGCAGTTCATGATCGTGTGGCAGCGATAGAGCCGGAAGGGGTCTTCCAGCTCGTCGAGCCGCTCGCCGGTCATCTCGTCGCGGCTGTCGGCCAGCCAGCGATAGGCCTGGAGCAGGATCGCCGGACCCAGGAACTTGTCCGAATTCCACCAGTAGCTGGGGCACGAGGTGGAGCAGCAGGCGCAGAGGATGCACTCGTAGAGACCGTCCAGCTTCTCGCGCTGTTCGGGCGACTGCAGCCGCTCCTTGCCCGAGGGCGTGGTGCTGACCGTCTGCAGCCAGGGACGGATCGAGGCGTACTGCGCGTAGAAGTGGGTGAAATCGGGAACCAGGTCCTTGATCACTTCCATGTGCGGCAGCGGGGTGATGCGGATATCGCCCTTGAGGTCCTCGATCGCGGTGGTGCAGGCCAGGCCATTGCGCCCGTTCATGTTCATCGCGCAGGACCCGCAGATCCCCTCGCGGCACGAGCGGCGGAAGGTCAGCGTGGGGTCAATCTCGTTCTTGATCTTGATGATCGCGTCGAGAACCATCGGCCCGCAGTTGTCGAGATCGATCTCGAACTTGTCGTAGCGCGGATTCTCGCCCGTGTCGGGATCGTAGCGATAGACGGTGAAGGTCTTGATCCGGGTGGCCCCTTCGGCCTTGTGAACCCGGCCCTTGCCGGTGATCTTGCTGTTCTTGGGAAGGGTGAAAGTTGCCATCTGCCAAGTCCGTCACTGCTGCGGCGCAACACCGCTGGTGGAGGTCTCTCTAGCGATTCGAGCCGCGAGGGCAAGCCTGTCCGATCGTCGAGGTGATCCCTCTCGCCCCTTAGGCGGGGTTGTCCCGGGGGCATCCGGTTGACACGGTTGACACGGTCCAGGGCAATCACCGCGCGAACGGGTCAGGCCGATGAGATCGCAGGATATTAGCAGCCCAATCCGGACGTGAGGAATGGCGGCGAAGAGGGCGGCGAATAAGGCGGGGGGGGGCGGTCATCCATCCGCCTATTGTGACGCAACCCGCCAGGGTAGGACAGCGAAGGAGTGACAAGGATGACCACCTCGACGAGCCTCCGCCGGGCTGCCGTGTTCGGGGCGAGTGGTGGCATCGGCGCGGCTCTGGTCCAGGCTCTGATATCAAGCAATGATATCGACAAGGTCTACGCCCTGAGCCGGAGCCCGGCGGCCTCCCCCTCGATCGATCATCCCGCGATCGATCACCCCACGGTCGAGCCCATCGCGTTCGACCTGACCGACGAGGCGTCGATTGCCGCGGCTGTGGCAAGGATCGGGTCGCCGATCGACCTGTGCGTGGTCGCCACCGGCGTGCTCACCCTGCCGGACGGAACGGGCCCGGAAAAGAGCCTGCGGCAGATCGATCCCGCGGCCATGGCCCAGGCCTTCGCGCTCAACACGATCGGTCCGGCCCTGATCGCCAAGCACGTGCTGCCGCTGTTCCCGCGTGATCGCCGGGCGGTGTTCGCGGCCCTGTCCGCGCGGGTGGGTTCGATCGGCGACAATCGCCTGGGTGGATGGCACGCCTATCGCGCCAGCAAGGCCGCGCTCAACATGCTGATCCGCAATTTCGCCATCGAGCTGTCGCGCACCCATCGCCAGGCGATCTGCGTGGGCCTGCATCCGGGCACGGTCGACACGGGCTTGTCCGAGCCGTTCCAGAAAGGCGTGCCGCAGGACCGGTTGTTCACCCCCGCGGTGTCGGCGGCCCACCTGTTGCGGGTCATCGATGGCCTCGCCCCGGCAGACAGCGGCGGCTGCTTCGCCTGGGACGGGGCGAGGATCGAACCTTAGGCCAGGCCGGACCCTTCCGGCCGGTGCCCCGTCAGATCGCGTTCGCCTTGGCGAAGCGGTTGATGTGATCTGCCGCACGGAAGGCCAGGGCCTCGATCGTCAGGGTCGGCTGGCCACGCCCCGACGTGACCATGCTTGATCCGTCGCACAGGAACAGGTTCTTCACATCGTGGGTGCGATGGTACTTGTCGATCACCGAGGTGGCGGGATCGTTGCCCATCCGGCAGGTGCCGAGCAGGTGGACACCACCGCTGGCCGCGCCGACCTCGCCCGGCACGATCTGGCTGGCTCCCGCCGCATCCATGATTTCCACGGCGCGCTCGACCTGCCACTTGGCGTGCTTGATGTCGTCCGGATGGTCCTTGTAGGTCACGCGGATGGCGGGCACGCCCCAGGCGTCCTTGAGCTCGGGATCGATGTCGACCCGGTTGGTCTCCTGCGCCAGCGAGGTGCCGTGGCCGGAGCAGTTCATCCAGTAGGTGTAGGATTCGAGATAGTCCTTGAACCCCTGGCCCCATGAGGGCGTGCCGGGCGGGACCGATTGGCCCCAGGTCAGCGGCCCGCCCGAGCGCGCGTCGAACCCGCCGCCGCCATAGAATCCGCGCTTGGGATCGCTGTCATAGAAATCGTGGAGGATGCGGGTGACGTTGGCGCCCTTGTACTCGTTCAGCGGGTGCTCGAACCGGGCCATGGCCCCGCCGCCCTTGTTGAACATCAGATAGCGACCGACCTTGCCGCTGGAGTTGGCCAGCCCTTCCGGCTGGCTGTTGGTGGCCGAATTGAGCAGCAGCTTGGGCGTCTCGGCGCCATTGGCACAGACCACCACGGCCTTGGCCTTCTGGAACTGTTCGACCTTGTTCTTGTCGAAATAGTGCACCCCAGTCGCGCGCCCGGCGGCGCTCATGCCGATGCGGAAGACATAGCTTTCGGAGCGGACTTCGCAGTTGCCGGTGGCCTCGGCCTCGGGGATCATCGTCCAGACCGAGGACGACTTGGCCATGACCTCGCAGGCGAAGCCGCCGCACAGGCCGCACTGGGCGCAGGGCGGGCGGCCCTTGTAGTCGATCGAGTTGATCGCCATCGGCGAGGGGAAGGGGTGCAGCCCCAGCTTGCGCGCGCCGCGTTCGAACAGCACGCCCGAGCTTTTCACCGGCAGCGGCGGCATCGGGTAGGGCTTCGACCGCCACGGATCGAACGGGCTGGCCCCGGCCAGGCCCGACACGCCGACCTCCCATTCCACCTTGGTGTAATAGGGTTCCAGTTCGGCATAGGTAATCGGCCAGTCGACCAGGCTGGCACCCTCGATCGGGCCCCACTTGCTGCCCTCGATGAAGTCGATCTCGTGCAGGCGCCAGAAATTGGCGTTGAAGTGCGCGCTGCTGCCGCCGACCACCCGGGCATAGGTCAGCGGGTTGCGCCCGTTCATCTGCTTGGCGGTCTGCGTGGCATCGCTGCGGAAGGTTTGCGGGTTGGTCGCCGGATTGTTGGTGATGCCCGACAGGTTGCGGTACTTGAGCTCGTCGTGCTCGAACTCGTAGGCCGCCATGCGCGGGCCCTGTTCCATCACCACCACGGAATGGCCGGCCAGCGCCAGTTCGCGCGCCATGATCCCGCCCGAGGCGCCGGAGCCGACCACCACGAAGTCGACGATCTCGCTGGTCTTGAATGTCTTGGGCATGATCGGCTCCGTCAGGCGGTGTAGGGCTTGGTGCCGGGATAGGGCTGGAAACCGGGATAATCGCGGTCGTAGTAGCCAAACGGCGGTTCCCAGTAGTGGTTGTCCTCCACCCCGATCAGGGTCCAGCCCATGTTGTTCTTGTTGCCGCCGTACTTGGGCAAGGCGAGCAGGCCGAGCACGGTGAGGCGGCGCACGGCAAGGAAGAACGGGGTCTTATCCACCTGGGCCAGCCAGGCGGTCTGTTGGGCTTCGGGGGCCCTGGCGAAGGGCGTGGTGACGCCGGGCTGCTGGGCAAAACCGGCCTGGAATTCGCCCAGGCCCTTGCGGAAGGAGGCCAACTGGTCCTTGAAGAAGCTGCCCAGGGCATTGTCGATGAACAGCAGGGCCCCGACTTCCCGCGCGCCCGGGGTCTTGCCACTGGGCACGATCAGCCCGGCGATGGCCTCCACATCGGCGGCCTCGGACGGAGCCAGCGTGGTGATCGCCGTCGGCGGAGCCTCATCGCCCATTGCCATGGCATGGTGGCCATGCTGCATCGGCTCGGCCGCCGCCGCGATCGACGGCCAATTGAGCGCGACCCAACTGGCACTGGCCAGGTTGCCGACGGCGGTCAGGAACTGGCGGCGGGAGGGTACGTGCTGATCCATGGGCACTCCGCGGGAGTCGGGTAAAGACCAGCAGAGAGAGCATGGAGCGGCGGGCCGGGGATATACGTTGGACTGCGCATAGGGGGGCGGAGGGCGGTTCTGGTGAGCCACCTTGCACTCCGGACCCGCTCAGGCTGTGCTTGTCGAAGCCCACGCAGGACGACGGGCTTGGTTCCCGAGTGCAGCGCTCAGCGATTGCTGCGCCCGAGTGTGGGGTGATGTCGGCGCGTGGCCTTCGACAAGCTCAGGCTGAGCGGGCGCGGGGAATGAAGCCCAGCCGGACCCGCGATCCCGGACGATTGTGGGAGCAGGCGGTGGCGCGGCTGACCCGGAATGACAAAGCGGCGCGGAACCGGGGTTCCGCGCCGCCTTGTGCGTTGCTGAGCTTGCGGTTTACTCGCCGAAGGTCCGCTGCCACCAGCCGCGGCGCGGGGGCTCGGCGGGCTTGTCCTCCTCGGCCGGTGCGGCCTCGGTCTCGGGTGCGGCGGCTTCGCTCACCACCTCGGCCGGGGACTCGGCGGCGACCGTGTCGGCCTTCTTGCGGCTGCGGCTGGCGCGCTTCTTCGGGGCTTCCTCGGCCGGGGCATCTTCGACCACAGGCGCTGCCGCCTCGGCAGCCTCGGCCGGCGTTTCGGCCGGAGCCTCGACGTCGGCCTTCTTGCGGCTGCGGCTCGCGCGCTTCTTCGGCGCGGGTTCCTGGGCCGGGGCGTCCTCGGCAGCCGGTGCGGCCACCTCGGCGGTCACCTCGGCCGGCGTTTCGGCCGGAGCCTCGGCGTCAGCCTTCTTGCGGCTGCGGCTGGCGCGCTTCTTGGGAGCGGGCTCGGCCTCGACCGGTTCGGCGGCCACGGGGGCCTCTTCGGTCACGGCCTCGGGCGCATCGCCCTCATCCTCGCCGCCCTCGGCTCCCTCGGCCTGCTCACCGCCCTCGCGGTTGCGGCCACCGCGCCGACGACGACCGCGACGGCGACGCTTGCGCGGGCCTTCCTCGCCGCTGTCGGAGCCGTTCTCGCCCAGGGTCTCGCCGGCCTCGGCGCCGCCCTCGGTCTCTTCGGCGTCGCTGCCATCCTCGTCACCATCGGTCTCGCGACCTTCGGTGCCTTCGCCTTCGCCTTCACCCCGGTTGCGGTTGCGTCCGCCACGGCGGCGCTTGCGGCGCTTGCGGCGACCGCCGCCTTCGCCGTCCTCGTCGGCTTCGTCCCGCGGACGA
This sequence comes from Novosphingobium aerophilum, assembly GCF_014230305.1. Taxonomy (GTDB): domain Bacteria; phylum Pseudomonadota; class Alphaproteobacteria; order Sphingomonadales; family Sphingomonadaceae; genus Novosphingobium; species Novosphingobium aerophilum. The sequence continues at coordinate 106,798 of NZ_JACLAU010000003.1, read as the reverse complement.
CGCTCGCCGCGATCACCACGACGACCCTCGTCGCGGGCTTCCTCCTCGGCCTCGTCCTCGGCGAAATCCTCGTCCTCGATGAAGTCGTCCTCGGGCTCGACGATCGGCTCGAACCGCGGCAGCACGGTCGGGCGCGGGCCGGATGAGGCGACGCGCATCTTGGCGCCCTCGTTCTCGCCCTCGGGGATCACCTCGACGCGCACGCCATAGCGGTGCTCGATCTCCTGCAGGTCGGCACGCTTGGCGTTGAGCACGTAGACCGCCGCTTCCTGCGAGGCATAGAGCGAGATCACGGTACCCTTGCCCTTGGCCGCCTCGTCCTCGATCAGACGCAGGGCGGACAGCCCCGCGCTCGAGGCGGTGCGGACCAGGCCCGAACCGTCGCAGTGCGGGCAGGCGCGGGTGGTGGCCTCGAGCACGCCGGTGCGCAGGCGCTGGCGGCTCATCTCCATCAGCCCGAAGCCCGAGATGCGACCGACCTGGATGCGGGCGCGATCGTCCTTGAGCGCGTCCTTCATGGCCTTCTCGACCTTGCGGACGTTCGAGCCGTATTCCATGTCGATGAAGTCGATCACGACCAGCCCGGCCATGTCGCGCAGGCGCAACTGGCGGGCAATCTCGCGCGCGGCCTCAAGATTGGTGCTGAGCGCGGTCGCCTCGATCCCGTGCTCCTTGGTGGAGCGGCCCGAGTTGATGTCGATCGAGACCAGCGCCTCGGTCGGGTTGATCACCAGGTAGCCGCCGCTCTTGAGCTGGACCACCGGATCGTACATCGCGGTGAGCTGGTCCTCGGCGCCATAGCGTTGGAACAGCGGCACCGGATCGGCATAGGCCTTCACCCGGCGCACGTGGCTGGGCATCAGCAGCTTCATGAAATCGCGCGCGGCGCGGTAGCCGGCTTCTCCTTCCACCACGACCTCTTCGATGTCGCGGTTGTAGATGTCCCGGATGGCGCGCTTGATCAGGTCGCTGTCCGAATGGATGATCGCCGGGGCGCTGGACTTCAGCGTGGTTTCGCGGATCCCGTCCCACAGCCGGGCCAGATAGTCGAAATCGCGCTTGATCTCGGTCTTGGTGCGCTGGAGGCCGGCGGTGCGGACGATGCAGCCCATCGACTTGGGCAGGTCCATCTCGGCGATGATCGACTTCAGGCGCTTGCGGTCGGCGGCCGAGCTGATCTTGCGGCTGATCCCGCCGCCGTGGCTCGAGTTGGGCATCAGCACGCAATAGCGGCCGGCCAGCGAGAGATAGGTGGTGAGGGCAGCGCCCTTGTTGCCGCGTTCCTCCTTGACGACCTGGACCAGCAGCACCTGGCGCCGGTGGATCACGTCCTGGATCTTGTAGCGGCGACGCAGGGCCATGCGCTTGTCGCGCAGTTCGTCGGCCTGCTTGGCGTGGGCCCGGCCCTTATCGCCACCCTGGCGACGGCGGCCGCGGCGGCGTGGCTGTTCCTTGGCCTCGGCGGCTTCCTCGCCGTCATGGTCGAAGGCGCCTTCGACGTGGCCGTCCTCGATCGTGGCGACCTCGTCCTTCTCGGACGTGTCGATCTCTGTCACGCCGCCGTAATCGTCGTCGTGATGATCGTGGTCGGTTCCGGCCATGTCGTCGGCCAGGCTCTCGCCCAGCTCGTCGTCACCGACGAAATCTTCCTCGCCCTCGGCGACGGCGCGCAGGGCGGCCTCCTCCTCGGCGTGGGCGGCCTCTTCGGCCAGGAGGCGCTCACGATCCTCCTTGGGGATCTGGTAGTAGTCCGGATGGATTTCGCTGAACGCGAGGAACCCGTGCCGGTTGCCGCCGAAGTCGACGAAGGCCGCCTGCAGCGACGGTTCGACCCGGGTTACCTTGGCAAGGTAGATATTGCCCTTGATCTGCTTGTGTTCGGCCGACTCGAAGTCGAACTCTTCAATCCGGTTGCCCTTCAGCACCGCCACCCGGGTTTCTTCCTGGTGGCGCGCATCGATCAGCATGCGCGTGGTCATCAACGTATCTCCGTGCGCGCCGCGGCCCGTTCCTCCTGACGGAGGCCGGGCGGGCGCGTTCCTGTGCGAAAACGCCGCGGCAACGGTGGGTTGCTGCGGCGGAACTGCGATGGTGGGGTTGCGTGTCTGCGGGCAGGGGAAGGCGCGGCGAAATCGAACGCGCGATCGTGGGAAGACCCGTCGCCACCAGCGCCGTCGCCCCGAAGGGCAAGGGACGGCAGGACAGCGAACGACTTCTCATACCAGCATCAACTCGGTTCAGGACGCCGGACAAGGTGTCCGGCGGTGGGTGCGGCCTGCCCAAACCCTTGTGCGACCGTTTCCGGAAGCGGCTTTGGCCGCGCGGAGGCAGGCCGAAGCATGGAGGGTTGGCGGTGGCAGAACTGCCCCTGCCCCGCTGCGTAGCATCGCTCCAACCGGACGGCAAGTTGTTGCACATCTGACAGAACAATGCCCTTGCGAGACGATTGCGACATACCTGCCAAAGTCTTAACGAAGCATGCATGCACCGCCCCGACGGGTCTCGCCTGCTGGCCATCGCACTTCTTGTGCTTGCACCGATCGCGGTCTTCGCGGCGATGGTCGCGGCTGACCGCAGGTTCGGTGCACCGGGGCGCGGGTTGGGCTACGTGGTGCGGATCAAGCTGCCGCCGGTCGCGGGCGAGATCGGCCTGCCGCAGGTCCGCGGCCCGCTCGACGCCAGCCGCCCGCTGGTGGTGATCGATGCCGGCCATGGCGGGCACGATCCCGGCGCCGGGGCCGGAGCGGTCCGCGAAAAGACCCTGACCCTGGCGCTGGCCAAGGCGCTGCGCGACGAACTGCTCGCCCACGGCGGAATCCGCGTCGCGCTGACCCGCGAGGATGACAGCTTCCTGGTGCTCGAGGAACGCGCCGGCATTGCCCGTCGTCTGAAGGCCGATCTGTTCATCTCGATCCATGCCGACAGCGCGACCGCCGAGGGCGCCAGCGGAGCGACGATCTACACCCTGTCCGACCGCGGCTCGAACGAGAACGCCGCGCGCCTGGCCGAGTTCGAGAACCGGGCCGACACGGTCAACGGGGTCGAACTCGGCGGGCAGAGCGGCGATGTCAACGCGATCCTCGTCGACTTGTCGCAGCGCGACAGCCGGGCCCGGTCCGCCAGCTTCGCCGAACTGGTGCTGCGCGAGGGCCAGGGCCTCGTGCCGTTCCGCGAACGGTCGATGCAGTCGGCCGCCTTCGTCGTGCTCAAGTCGGCCGACCTGCCCTCGGTCCTGGTCGAATCCGGCTATATCAGCAACCCCGTGGACGCGGCGCGGCTGACCTCGAGCCAGGGGCGCAAGGCCATCGCCACCACCCTGGCGCGGGCCGTGCGGGTCTATTTCGCGCGCCAGTCCGAGCCCGGGGCGGGGGCTGGGGCAGAGGCAACCGGCGGTGGCGCCGCGGCGACCGGTGCGCCGTGAGCCAAACCGTCTGGCTTCGACCGCGCGGCGCGTGCTAGAGGCCCGGCGATGGCCGACGATCCCGTACCCGACCAGACCCAGCGGGTCCGCATCCGCCGCGAGGCCCTGGGCCTGTTCGCCCGCATCTTCGCCCGCATCTTCGATCGCCCGCTCAGCGCGCTGCGCACCCGCCTGGGCGACCGGTTCGCTCCTTTGGCGACCCGCGTCACGGAGCTGTGGCGCGGTTATGCGCTGGTGCGTTTTGTCGGCTTGGCGCTGGGCGTGGTGCTCGCCGGCTACCTGCTGGTCTGGGTCACCGTGGCGCGCAACCTGCCTTCGGCCGATGGCCTGCTGACCTACCAGCCGCCGCTGCCGACCATGGTGCGCGGCGTGAACGGCGAGATCGTCTATTCCTACGCCCGCGAACGGCGGGTGCAGTTGCGTTTCGTCGACTTTCCCAAGCCGGTGATCAACGCCTTCCTGTCGGCCGAGGACAAGACCTTCTGGACCCACGGCGGGGTGGACCTGACCGGCCTGGCCGGGGCGGTGGTGGATTTCGCCACCAAGGTCGGCTCGGGCGAACGCGCCCGCGGCGGATCGACCATCACCCAGCAGGTGGCCAAGAACATCCTGCTCAGCAACGAGTATTCGATCACGCGCAAGCTCAAGGAGATGATCCTGGCGCGGCGAATCGAATCCGTGCTGAGCAAGCAGCAGATCCTCGAGCTGTACCTCAACGAGATCCCGCTCGGCCGGCAGAGCTTCGGGGTGCAGGCGGCGGCCCAGGCCTATTTCGGCAAGGACGTCGATCAGTTGCAACTGCACGAGGCGGCGTTCCTGGCGATCCTGCCCAAGGCACCCGAGACGTACAGCCGCGCCCGCCACGCTGGTCGCGCGCTCGAGCGGCGCAACTGGGTGCTCGACCAGATGGTGAAGAACGGGCTGGCCACACCCGCCCAGGCCGCCTTTGCCAAGGCTCAGCCGCTGGGACTGATCCCGCGCCGGGTGGAAAGCTGGGACCCGAATGTCGGCTACTTCGTCGAGGAGGTGCGCCGCCGCTTGATCGACCGCTATGGCGAGAACGCCGATGACGGCCCGAACAGCATCTATGCCGGCGGCCTGTGGGTGCGCACCTCGCTCGATCCCGAGCTGCAGCATGCCGCGCAGGACGCCCTGCGCGCCGGCATGCTGCGCTATCACGCGGGCAAGGGCTGGCGCGGTCCGATCGCCCATCTGAAGCTGGGCGAGGATGACTGGCAGGCCCAGCTGATCGGCAACAACTTCTCGCTGCGCTACCAGAACTGGCGTGTCGGGGTGATTGTCCAGCGGCGCGGGCCGAGCGCCACGATCGGCTTCAGCGATGGCACCAGCGGTCCGCTGACCGGGATTCCCGACCAGCTCCAGCGCGGCGACGTGGTCGCGGCGGCGCCGCTTGGCGGCGGCACCTGGGGCCTGCGGATCGTTCCGGAAGTGTCGGGCGGCATGGTGGTGGAAAGCCCGCGCTCGGGCCGGGTCCTGGCCATGGCCGGCGGTTTCGATGCCGGGCTGGGATCGTTCAACCGGGCCACCCAGGCGTTGCGTCAACCCGGCTCGACCATCAAGCCCTTCGTCTATGCCACCGCGCTGGATTACGGGATGACTCCGGCGACAATGGTCCCCGACCAGTCGTTCTGCGTCTACCAGGGCGCCGGGCTGGGCCAGAAGTGCTTCCGCAATTTCGACATGCGCGGCGCCGGCGGTGTCCACACGATGCGGTGGGGGCTGGAACAGTCGCGCAACCTGATGACCGTGCATATCGCCAACGACACGGGCATGCCGCGCGTGGTCAACACGATCCAGCGCGTCGGCATCGGCAAGTACGATCCCTATCTCAGCTTCGCGCTGGGGGCGGGGGAGACCACCGTGGCACAGATGGTCAACGCCTATGCCGCGCTGGCCAACAACGGCGTGCAGTATGCCCAGTCGATGATCGACTATGTCCAGGACCGCACCGGCAAGGTGATCTGGCGGGCCGACACCCGCCCGTGCACCGGCTGCTCGATGGCCGAGTGGGATGGCAAGCCGATGCCCCGCCTGACCCCGCGCGGCAAGCAGGTGCTCGATCCGCGCACCGCCTACCAGGTGGTCCACATGCTGGAAGGCGTGGTCCAGCGCGGCACGGCCACCGTGCTGCGCGACCTGGGTCTGCCGCTGTTCGGCAAGACCGGGACCACCTCGGGTCCGACCAACGTCTGGTTCGTCGGCGGATCGCAGGACATTGTCGGTGGGGTCTACCTGGGCTTCGACCAGCCGCGCTCGCTAGGCGGCTATGCCCAGGGCGGCACGTTCGCGGCGCCGATCTTCCGCCAGTTCGTCAGCCAGACCAAGGCGCGCTGGAGCCATACGCCCTTTGCCGCTCCCGCCGATGTGCGCATGGTCAAGATTGACCGCGTCACCGGCAAGCGGGTGTTCGGCGGCGAGCCGACCGAGGATCCCAAGTCGTCGATCATCTGGGAGGCCTTCAAGGCCGACACCGAACCGCCACGGGCGACCCGCCAGGACCAGCTCGCCGCCGAGCGCGAGGCGATCATCGCCGCGATCCGCAAGCTGCGCGAAGTGCAGAGCGACGAGGCCATGCCCGGGGAAGAGGAAGGGGCGGACTTCGTCGAGCAGCAGGGCGGGGTCTATTGAGGCTGGGCGCCAACGGATTTGCGCAGAGGTGGGCGACGAACCGCTCGACGGAACCCCAAACGAACCGGGGCCGGCGCGCCATTCGTCCTAGCCGCGGTTCGCATTGCCGAGCGGGTGCCCAGTTTCAGGTCAAGCCGAGCCTTGCCCTGGGGCGGCGGCGCTGCGCCGCGGCGACCAGACCGATCCCGCAGATCATCAACAGCCAGGTGGAGGGTTCCGGCACCGCCGCAGTCACGCCCGTGATCTGCACGCCGAAGCCCAGAACGTTGTAGGGGTAGAACGTACCGCCGACCCCGTAGGCATAGCTGCTCAGAGGGTTGGGCGACCCGCCACCCATGGCGTCGTTGCCGTTGCTGTCGAAGCCGATCCAGTAATCGCCCGCCGCAAGGGACCAGTTCAGGCCGGAGACACCCTGCCACGAGCCCGTGCTGCCGGTTGAGGTGAACGATGTGGTCTGCAGGGTGTTGGCGTAGCTGGGCAGCGTGCCGGGGCCGAACAGCGAGACGGTGATGGTGTGCCCGCCAGCCCCGCCGATGTAACCTTGAACGCCGGTGATGGTGCTGGCCGAGCCAAGCGTGAACTTGCCGGCCAGGGTGCCTCCGGGCGCAAGGGCGGAGCCCAGCGTCGTTGGTGTGCCCGTATCGACCAGGGTGGCAGCCTCTGCCATCGGTGCCATCAGCGTGGCCAGGGTTGCTGTAGTTAACCCGATGATTTTCTTGCGCATTTGGCCCCCTTCCACCAAGTTGATCGCAAACCCATCGCCGGTTTCTTGCAGCGAGGTCTCGATATAACTTGGTAAACGGCATGATAACGCATTTAGAGGTTGGTTGAACGACTATCTTGAAACGTGAGCGTGTCGGTTTGGCACAGCCGGCTTGTCTGTCGCCGTCGCGGTTCCTGGCATGCATTTAGCCGCATGTGCTTGTTCCGGACTGCAAAGCTGCCTTGATGGATGGCTGGGGAGGGGCCTGAACGGAAGGTCTGGGCTGGGCGCTGCGCGGTCCGGATACTTGCGGGGGGCTTAAGCGTTCGTGTGGTTGGGCTCTCCCCTAGGTGCCGCTTTACCTCGACCGCCATCCGAGTCATTCTCCCCCCATGAACCGCACCCTCATCGCCCCCGTCGCCGCGCTCTCCGCGCTTGTCGCCACCGCCCCGGCCATGGCCGCGCTGCCTGTCGGCGCTCCGGCGCCGCAGATCGTCACGCAGGGGGCGATCGCCGGGAAGACCTTCACCTTTGATCTGCAGAAGGCGCTGAAGAAGGGGCCGGTCGTGCTCTACTTCTTCCCCAAGGCCTTCACCCAGGGATGCACCCTGGAGACCAAGGCCTTTGCTGACGCCAGCGACAAGTTCGCCGCGGCCAAGGCGACCATCGTCGGCATGTCGGCCGATGACCTGCCGACCCTGCAGAAGTTCTCGACCGAGGCCTGCCGCAGCAAGTTCGGCGTGGCGACCGCAGGATCGGCGGTGGTTTCGGCCTACAAGGTTTCGCTGCTGCCCGCCGGGATCGGTGGCATGACCAACCGCACCTCCTACGTCATCGCGCGCGACGGCAAGATCGTGATGGTCCATTCGGAGATGGACTGGCGAGAGCACGTCGCCAGGACGCTGGCCGCGGTCGAGGCGCTCAAGGGCAAGTAAGCGCACCCGCTTTACAAACACGCGCGGCCCGCTAAGCGGGCCGTTCGTTTTTCTGGAGTGCTTGTGTCATGCGTGCCGAAGGGCAGGCTCATATCGACCGGATCAATGCCGCGCTGGCGCTGGTCCGTCGTTCGCTCGACTGGGACCGCGCGCTGCGCCGGCTCGATGAACTCAACGCCCGGGTGGAGGATCCCAAGCTCTGGGACAATCCCAAGGATGCCGAGGCGGTGATGCGCGAGCGGCGCCGGCTCGATGCCTCGGTCAGTGCGGTCAACCAGATCTCGGCCGAGATGGCCGATGCCGTCGAGTTCGTCGAACTGGGCGAGGCGGAAAACGACGAGGACACGATCGCCGAAGGGCTCGCCAGTCTGGCGGCCCTGGCCGAGCGGGCGGATTCGGACAAGGTCCAGGCGCTGCTGTCGGGCGAGGCCGACGCCAACGATGCCTATCTGGAAGTCCACGCCGGGGCCGGCGGGACCGAAAGCCAGGACTGGGCCGAGATGCTGCAGCGGATGTACACCCGCTGGGCCGACCGGCACGGCTACAAGGTGGAACTGGTCGACTATCACGCGGGCGAGGCCGCCGGGATCAAGAGCGCCACGCTGCTGATCAAGGGCGAGAACGCCTATGGCTATGCCAAGACCGAAAGCGGCGTCCACCGGCTGGTGCGGATCAGTCCCTATGACAGCTCGGCGCGGCGCCACACCTCGTTCAGCTCGGTGTGGGTCTATCCGGTGATCGACGACAACATCGCGATCGAGATCAATCCGGCCGACTTGAAGATCGATACGTATCGCGCCTCGGGCGCCGGTGGGCAGCACGTCAACACCACCGATTCGGCGGTGCGCATCACTCACGTCCCCAGCGGGATCATCGTCGCCAGCCAGCAGGACCGCAGCCAGCACAAGAACCGCGAAATCGCGATGAACATGCTGAAGGCGCGGCTCTACGAGGCCGAGCTGGCCCGGCGCGAGGCCGCGGCTTCGGGCGAGTACCAGGCCAAGACCGAGATCGGCTGGGGCCACCAGATCCGTTCCTACGTGCTGCAGCCGTACCAATTGGTGAAGGATCTGCGCACCGGCCAGACCTCGACCTCGCCCGACGACGTGCTGGACGGCGCGCTCGACCCGTTCATGGCGGCCGCGCTGGCCCAGCGGGTGACCGGCGACAAGGTCGCGGTGGAGGATGTCGATTGACCAGGTGGCGCGGCCGCGCAGTCTTGCTGCTGCTGCCGGTCCTGGTGCCGCTGGGCGCTTGCCAGTGGCGTACCGCCGATGCCGACCGGCCTGAGGCGGCGCGCGGCTTCCCGCGTGCGGATCGGCCGGTCTCGAACATCGGGGTCACCCAGTTTTCCACCGAAGACCTGCGCGACAGCATGGGCGAGGCGCGCACCGTGATGGACCTGGCGCGGATCGCGCCGGGCATGACCGTGGCCGATCTGGGTGCGGGCGAGGGTTACTACACGGTCCGCCTGGCGGAACGGGTCGGCGCCAAGGGCCGGGTGCTGGCCGAGGACATCGACAAGGGCGCGATCGAACGGCTGGGCATGCGCGTCGAGAAGCAGCGGCTCGACAATGTCTCGATCCGGCTCGGCACGCCCGAAGATCCGCGCCTGCCGGCCAATTCGTTCGACCGGGTGTTCATGGTGCACATGTATCACGAAGTGGCGGAGCCTTACGCCTTCCTGTGGAACCTGCGGCCGTCGCTGCGGCCGGGCGGTGCAGTGATCGTGGTCGACACCGATCGCCCGACCGGGCGGCATGGCACACCGCCGGCCTTGCTGCTCTGCGAATTTGGGGCGGTGGGCTTCCGCTTGGTCGAATTTGTCCGTAAACCGACCATGGCGGGGTACTATGCGAAATTCGAGGCTTCCGGACCGCGTCCGGCGCCCAAGGCGATCAAGCCCTGCCGGCTCGCGGCAGATGGAACCACAATCGGGCATTGATGATTTTTGTGGGTGACGGGGAAGTACAAGGCACAATGGCATTCAAGGGACTACAGCCGATTCTCTATGGCGGACGTGAAGTCTGGCCGCTGGTCGAGGGCGGCAAGGGCGTGGCCGCGACCAATCACACCAGTTCGGGCGCCTGGGCGGCGGCCGGCGGCATCGGCACGGTCAGCGCGGTCAATGCCGACAGCTACGACGCCGAAGGCAAGATCGTGCCGCAGGTCTACAATGCGCTGACCCGCCGCGAACGCCACGAGGAGCTGATCCGCTATGCCATCGACGGCGCGGTCGAGCAGGTCCGCCGGGCCTATGACATCGCCAGCGGCAAAGGCGCGATCAACATCAACGTGCTGTGGGAAATGGGCGGTGCCCAGCAGGTGCTGGAAGGCGTGCTCGAAAAGACCCGCGGCCTGGTCACAGGGGTGACCTGCGGCGCCGGGATGCCCTACAAGCTGAGCGAGATCGCGGCGCGGTTCAACGTCAACTACCTGCCGATCGTCAGTTCGGGCCGGGCCTTCCGCGCGTTGTGGAAGCGGGCCTACCACAAGGTGGCCGACCTGATGGCCGCGGTGGTTTACGAGGATCCGTGGCTGGCGGGCGGGCACAACGGCCTGTCCAACGCCGAGGACCCGCGCAAGCCCGAGGATCCCTATCCCCGGGTCAAGGCCCTGCGCGAGACGATGCGGGCCGAAGGCGTGCCCGACAGCGTGCCGATCGTCATGGCCGGCGGGGTCTGGTTCCTGCGCGAGTGGGACAACTGGATCGACAATCCCGAGCTGGGGCAGATCGCCTTCCAGTTCGGCACCCGTCCGCTGCTGACCGAGGAAAGCCCGATCCCGCAGGCCTGGAAGGACCACCTGCGCACGCTGGAGCCGGGCGATGTCCTGCTCCACCGCTTCTCGCCCACCGGGTTCTACAGCTCGGCCGTGCGCAATCCGTTCCTGCGCAACCTGGAAGCGCGGTCCGAGCGCCAGATTCCCTATTCCAAGGTCAGCGCGGGTGAGCACACCGTGCAGCTCGACGTGGCGGTGAAGGGCAAGAACTTCTGGGTTACCCCCGCCGATCGGGATCGGGCGCGGGCCTGGTTCGGCGCCGGCTTCACCGAAGGGTTGCGCACCCCCGACGACACGCTGGTCTTCGTCACCCCGGCCGAGCGCGAGGAGATCCGCAAGGATCAGTCGGACTGCATGGGCTGCCTGTCACACTGCGGCTTCTCGTCGTGGAAGGATCACGACGACTACACCACCGGCCGCCTCGCCGATCCGCGGAGTTTTTGTATCCAGAAGACCCTGCAGGACATCGCCCATGGCGGTGAGATCGACCAGAATCTGATGTTTGCCGGCCATGCCGCTTATCGGTTCAAGCAGGATCCGTTCTATTCGAACAACTTCACGCCCACGGTGAAGCAACTGGTCGATCGGATCCTGACCGGCGACTGAGCCGGCCGGGGGCGCCGGCCCGGAGCGCCCCCGGCGTGGCCGGTTGCGGAACAATACGCGTAATTGCGACGACCTGCCCGCAGAGACGGGTGGGATTGATCGTTGTCGGCAGGTAAAAGCTGATTTATCACAAAAGCGAAGGTCGCGCCCCAATTGGGCTATAAGTGACGGTTCCGAACGTCCCGAGCGCTGTTGGCCCAGCCATGTCTGGTGGTCAGCCGCTGCGAGGGATGGTGCGACCATCCAGCGATCGAGGCGCCCCGGGCATGGTCCGGACGAGGCGCCCGTCTGGTGTTATTTACGCCAAAAATCCGAATAAAATAAATTGGATACGGTCATTCTGATCGATTGACAAAGACCCCGTGGACAATGGTAAACCTTGTTCACGGGATGGTTAACAACTGTCTCGTCGCGGCCGGGAAACCGCGTGGTCTTGTTTGACCTATGGGGGTTGCAATGCTGCATGTGGAACATGACGCCAGTCTGATCAAAGACCTTTGCGGCGTGATCGAACGCTATTCGACGCGCCGGCCGTTGACCGAGGTCGAACAGGAGCAGGCGATCGACCTTGCCGCTCTCCGCGTGTGGGAGGCCCGCCGCGCCCGCAACCAGGTGCTGGCGTCGCATCTGCTGGGCGAACCCGGCTGGGACATGCTGATCGACCTGTTCATCGCCGAGCGTCAGGGCCGGGTCAGTCTGGTCAAGTCGGTGTGCCTCGCCTCGGGCGTGCCCTATACCACCGCCTGGCGCTGGTTGCGTGTGCTCGAGCGGGAAGGGCTGGTTCGCCTCGCCAGTGACAGCAAGGACCTGCGCCGCGTGGTCGTCCGCATCAGCGAGAGCGGCTATGCCAAGATGCACGAGTTCTTCGGCATGCTGGCCAGGGACGGCCGGTTCGAACCCTGATCCCGCGCGGCAATAGGCCGGAGACGCAAAAAGGGGCGGGAGACCTGGTATCTCCCGCCCCTTTTCGGTGCGTGACGCGGTGCGCCGGTCAGTCGACCATTTCCCAGGCGCGCTCGCCATGGCTCGACAGGTCGAGCCCCTCGCGCTCGGCGTCTTCCGAGACGCGCATCGGCAGGAACAGGTTGAGCCCCAGCGCGAGGATCGCCGTGGCCACGGCTGAGAAGGCCGCGACCAGTCCGACCCCGACCGCCTGGGCCACGCCCTGGCTGACCATGCCCATCTGGCCGGCATAGCCGGTTCCGCCCAGGGCGGGGGCCAGGAAGGGGGCAAGCAGCAGCGATCCGGTCATCCCGCCCACCCCGTGGACCGCGAAGACGTCCAGCGAATCGTCGATCTGCAGGCGGAACTTGATGAGATGGATCATCGGGTAACAGACCACGGCGGCAACGGCTCCGAACACGAAGGCCGCGCCGGGCGAGATCAGCCCGGCCGCGGGCGTGACGGTCGCCAGCCCGGCAATCGCCCCGGTGGCGAAACCGATCGAGGTCGATTTGCCGACGTGGAAGCGTTCGATCAGGATCCACGCCAGAGCCGCGACGCAGGCGCCGGCATGGGTGTTGATGATCGCTGCGGCGGCATCGTCATTGGCCGCGAGCGCCGAACCGCCGTTGAAGCCGAACCAGCCCATCCACAGCAGGGCCGCGCCGGCCATGGTCAGGGCAGGGCTGTGCGGCAGCATCAGCGTCTTGGGGAAGCCGGTGCGGCGTCCCATCAGCGCCGCGACCACCAGCGCCGAGACGCCGGCCGTGGTGTGGACGACGATGCCCCCGGCATAGTCGAGCACGCCCAGCTTGGTGGCGAGCCAGCCGCCGCCCCAGATCCAGTGCGCCACCGGGGCATAGACCACCAGCCCCCAGAGCGCGCCGAAGGCCACGACCCAGCCGAACCGGGCGCGGTCGACCCAGGCTCCGACCATCAGCGCCGGGGTGATCGCCGCAAAGGTCATCTGGAACAGGGCAAAGGCGCTTTCCGGCACCTGCGTTCCGGCGCGAACATTGCCAAGGTTGTTGAGCATCGTGGCAGTCCCGGCGCCGAGCCAGCCGTTGGTGACCGGGCCGAAGGCGAGCGTGTAGCCGACCATGATCCACAGCATCGAGGCAATCGCCACGATCGCTCCGCACTGGACCATGACCGACAGGAAGTTCTTGGCCCGGACCAGACCGCCGTAGAACAGGGTGAGCCCCGGCGCCGCCATCAGCAGTACGAAGGCGGCCGATACCAGCAGCCAGGCCGTATCTCCCGAATTGGCCATGTCCAGCGCGCCTTCCTGCGCATGGGCGGCATTTGGCGCCAGGGTTGCGGCCAGCAGGAGCGAGGCCGCGGTGGTCCGCGCGGTCCGTGTGATCATCGATTGTCCCTCCAGGTCCCGGGTTTCCCGGTCGACCCTCCGCGCGGGGGATTAGGCACAAGCCCCGGGTCGCGCAAGCGACCGGCGCAACCGCTCGCCATGATCGCCCGCGCGGGGCCCCTGGCCAAGCGGGGACGGAGGAGGAGGCGTGAGAAGGACGAAGGGCCACAGGCGCCTTGAAGGTGGCGCAAGGGACAGGCTAAGGGATCGCGAATGGTCGTCTCCCCCTCGCGCAACTTGCTGATAGTCCTTGCCCTTGCCCTCAGCCTGGCCGGAATGCTCACCGGTGCCCCGGTGCGGGCCCAGGACACCGGGGTGCCTTACTGGGCCTCGCTGCGGGGCCGGGAAGCCAACCTGCGGGTCGGACCGGGCGAGGATTACCGCATCGCCTGGCGTTACCACCGTGAGCACCTGCCGATGAAGGTCCTGCGGGTCATGGAGGGCTGGCGCCTGGTCCAGGATCCCGACGGGGTGCGGGGGTGGATGCTGGCCCGCTTCCTCAAGCGCGAACGCGGCGCGATCGTGCGCGCCCCGGACGGGGCCCCGGCCGGTTGGCTGGCCGAGATGCGCGCGGGCAGCGAGCCCGGAGCCAAGCTGCTCTGGCGGCTTCAGCCCGGCGTGACCGGCCGGCTCGGCGACTGTGTCGACGGGTGGTGCGAGTTCGATGCCGCGGGGCACCAGGGTTTCGTGCGCGCCGATGCCGTGTGGGGGGCCGGGCAGCCCTGATCGTCAGGCCCATAGGTCGCGCCAGCCCGGTCAAGGGCCGGGCCTCCTGCGTACAAGAACGTATTTGAATCGTTCGACATTGCGCGATCGGTGCGACGATTCGGCCGGTCTCCCCTGCTGGCTCACAACGTTTGCAGCATGAGGGGTGCATATTGCGCCGCACAGCACTTGCGCCGGACGCGGCAGCGGACTAGGGCGCCCCCATAGCTCAGCAAGACGAGTCAGCCCCTTGGTCGACCTGATCCAATACCTGCCGATCCTGATCTTCCTGGTCATCGCCCTCGCGCTCTCGGCAGCCTTCGTTTTCCTCCCCATGGGGGTGTCGCGACTCACCGGGACGCATAACCCGAACACCGAGAAAAACTCGGAGTACGAATGCGGTTTCCCGGCCTTCGAGGACCCGCGCAGCCAGTTCGACGTGCGGTTCTATCTGGTCGCGATCCTGTTCATCATCTTTGACCTGGAAGCCGCCTTCCTGTTCCCCTGGGCCGTGAGCCTGAAGGAGACGGGCCTGGCCGGCTGGCTGACCATGATGCTGTTCCTGTTCGAGCTCGTGATCGGGTTCATCTACGCCTGGAAGAAGGGCGCTCTGGATTGGGAATGACCGACATGACTGCCGCTCCCGCCACCTTCCCGGGTTCCACCGGGGCCATCGTTCCACCCGACCAGTCGTTCTTCGACGGCCTCAACAGCGAGGTCTCGGACAAGGGCTTTCTTGTCACCAGCACTGAGGAGCTGTTCCAGTGGGCCCGCACCGGCTCGCTGTGGTGGATGACCTTCGGCCTGGCCTGCTGCGCCGTGGAGATGATCCACGTCAACATGCCGCGCTATGACATGGAGCGCTTCGGTGTCGCCCCGCGCGCCTCGCCGCGCCAGTCGGACGTGATGATCGTCGCGGGCACGCTGTGCAACAAGATGGCTCCGGCGCTGCGCAAGGTCTATGACCAGATGTCGGACCCGAAGTACGTCATCTCGATGGGGTCCTGCGCCAACGGCGGTGGGTACTATCACTACAGCTACAGCGTCGTGCGCGGCTGCGACCGGATCGTGCCGGTGGACATCTATGTCCCGGGTTGCCCGCCGACCGCCGAGGCGCTGCTCTATGGCGTGATGCAGTTGCAGCGGAAGATTCGCCGCGTGGGGACGATCGAGCGGTGATCTCCCTGTTTTCCAGTTTCCCACAGCCGTTCGTGTCGAGCGAAGTCGAGACACGCCGCGCTGACGTGTCTCGACTTCGCTCGACACGAACGGGGGTTTTGTCCTGATGACCGTGCTTCATTCCGCCCCCCGGTTCGCGGCCGAGGACGGCCTGCTGGATCGTCTGGCCGCCGCCCTCGGCGACCAGCTTGTCGCCGCGCGCGAGGAATACGGCGAGACCGTGCTCGACGTGCAGCGCGAGGCGATCGTGTCCGTGCTGACCACGCTGCGCGACCGGTTCGAATACCAGCAGCTGATGGAGATCGCCGGGGCCGATTACCCCGCCCGCGCCGAGCGGTTCGAAGTGGTCTACATGCTGTTGTCGGTCACACGGAATCACCGGGTGATCGTGAAGGTCCGCGCCGCCGAGAACACTCCGGTGCCCACCGTGACGACGATCTGGCCGAATGCCGGCTGGCTCGAGCGCGAGGTGTTCGACATGTACGGCGTGCTCTTCTCGGGCAACACCGACCTGCGCCGCATCCTCACTGACTACGGCTTCGAGGGGCATCCCTTCCGCAAGGACTTCCCGCTGACCGGCTATGTCGAACTGCGCTATTCCGAAGAGGACAAGCGCGTCGTCTATGAGCCGGTCAAGCTGGCCCAGGACCTGCGCACCTTCGATTTCATGAGCCCTTGGGAAGGCGCCGACTACGTGCTGCCGGGCGACGAGAAGGCGGCACCCCCGCCGCCGGCTCCCGCGCCTGTCGCGACCGCCCCGGTCACCGGCGGCGCGCCCAAGGTGGACACGCCCAAGACCACCGATACGCCCGCCGCCACCGGTGCCGGCGAAAAGGCCGATGCCGAGGCGGCCAAGCCCAAGCGCGCGCGGACGACCAAGGCCGCGGCCGCAGCGGCGCCCGATGCCACCGAAGCCCGGCCCGCGCGCAAGCCGCGCGCCAGGAAGGCTGGCGATGAGGGCGGGGCTGGCCCCGCGCCGGAGGGTAGCTGACCCATGACCAGCCTGATCCTTCCTCGTCACCCTGAACTTGTTTCAGGGTCCATCTCTCCCCTGGCACCAGCATCGCGTTCGGCGCGATGGATCCCGGATCAAGTCCGGGATGACGGGTGTGTTATGCGGGGTGTGTCCCGATGAGCATGCAACTCGAGCAGTCGCCCACCACCGGCGACGAGGTCATCACCAACTACACGATCAACTTCGGGCCCCAGCACCCGGCGGCGCACGGCGTGCTGCGCATGGTGATGGAGCTGGACGGCGAGATCATCGAGCGGATCGATCCCCACGTCGGCCTGCTTCACCGCGGCACCGAAAAGCTGATCGAGCACAAGACCTACCTGCAGGCGCTGCCGTACTTCGACCGGCTCGACTACTGCTCGCCGCTGGCGATGGAGTACAGCTACGTCCTGGCGGTGGAGAAGCTGCTCAACCTCGAGGTGCCGCTGCGCGGGCAGTACCTGCGCGTGCTGTTCGCCGAGCTGACCCGCATCTGCAACCACATGCTCAACATCGGCTCGCACGTCATGGACGTCGGCGCGATGACGCCGAACCTGCTGCTGTTCGAGATCCGCGAGGACTGCCTGAACTTCTTCGAGCGGGCCAGCGGCGCGCGGATGCATTCGGCCTGGTACCGCCCGGGCGGCGTCGCCCGCGACGTGCCGGAAAAGCTGCTGGTCGATCTGGGCAACTGGATCGACGAGCGGCTGTTCCCGCTGTTCGAGGACGCAATGAGCCTGGTGGTCGACAACCGCATCTTCAAGCAGCGGAACGTCGACATCGCTCTGGTCAGCCGCGAGGATGCGCTGGCCTGGGGCTTTTCGGGCCCGATGATCCGTGCCGCGGGCATTCCGTGGGACCTGCGCAAGAGCCAGCCCTACGATGTGTACGACCGGATGGACTTCGAGATTCCGGTGGGCACCAATTCGGATTGCTATGACCGGATGATGGTGCGCGTCGAGGAGGTCCGCCAGTCGGCCCGGATCATGCGCCAGTGCCTGGCCGAGATGCCGTCAGGTCCGGTCGCCAGCACCGACCGCAAGGTGGTCCCGCCCAAGCGCGGCGAGATGAAGAGTTCGATGGAAGCGCTGATCCATCACTTCAAGCTCTACACCGAAGGCTTCCACGTGCCCGCCGGCGAGGTTTATGTCGCCACCGAGAGCCCCAAGGGCGAATTCGGCGTCTATCTGGTCAGCGACGGTAGCAACAAGCCGTACCGCTGCAAGATCCGCCCGACCGCCTTCAGCCACCTCCAGGCGATGGACTTCATGTCCAAGGGTCACATGCTCCCCGACGCGACCGCCATCCTCGGCGCGATCGACGTGGTATTCGGGGAGTGTGACCGGTGAGCAACCTCGCCACCGCCAAGGCGATGATCGCCGCCTATAACGCGCAGGACGTGGACACCTACGTCTCGTACATGACCGAGGACGCCTGCGAGGCGAACTACCGCGGTGATGTGGTGCGCGAAGGCAAGGAAGGCACCCGTTCGGGCCTTGCCGCCGCTTTCGCCCGCTGGCCGCAGAACCATGCCGAGATCGTCGAGGCCCAGGCCATCGGCAGCTACGTCCTGATGCGCGAGCATGTCACGCGCGGCCCCGCCACCGACGGCTCTCCGCTGGTCGAGCCGTTCGACGTGGTGGCAGTCTATTCTTTTGAGGGCGACAAGTGCTCTCGCGTGGAGTTTATCCGGTGAAGTCCACATTCGATCTGATGCGCGTCTGGGCGGCGCTGACCGGGCTGGTCCTGACCGCCTGCTACTTCGGCGCGCTGGCCTTCGGCGTCGCGATGAGCGAGACCCTGCCCATGCTGATTGGCGCGATCGGCGGGTTCGAACTGGCGCTTTATGCCCAGGACCTCTGGCTGAAGCGGAGCCGCCAGCATGGCTGACCGTTACATCGAACCCGATAGCCCCGAGCTGCGCGCGCGTTGGGGCAACTGGGCCTGGACGCCCGAGAACGCGGCCAAGGCGCAGGAAATCATCGCGCGCTATCCCGAAGGGCGCCAGCGCTCGGCGGTGATGCCGCTGCTCGATCTGGCCCAGCGCCAGGTCGGTGCCGAGACCCAGACCCAGGGCTGGTTGCCGATTCCGGTGATGGAGGTGATCGCGGCGCAGCTCGACATGCCGATCATCCGCGTGGTTGAGGTCGCGACCTTCTACACCATGTACAACCTGGTCCCGGTGGGCCGCTTTCACGTGCAGGTCTGCGGGACCACGCCGTGCATGCTGCGTGGCTCGGACGACATCATCAAGGCCTGCCAGCAGCGCGGGATGAAGCCCGGGCACACCACCGCGGACGGTCTCTGGACCTTTACCGAGGTCGAATGCATGGGCAACTGCGCCTCGGCGCCGATGGTCCAGATCAATGACGACAATTACGAGGACCTGACCGCCGAGCGGCTCGATGCCGTGCTCGACGCGCTAGCCCGGGGCGAGCAGCCCAAGACCGGCACGCAGGAGCCGGGTCGTCATACGGTCGAGCCGGTCGGCGGGCCGACCACGCTGACCGCGATGGTCGACGCCAATCACGACTACCGGGGGGAGTGGTAAGCCATGGCTGCCATCTGTTTCCTGAACCAAATCCCCACGCCCGCTCACGCTGAGCTTGTCGAAGCGCACGCGCGGCAGTGGACCCAGGGGCAACCCGCAGCGTGTGGCCTTCGACAGGCTCAGGCTGAGCGGGTCTTTGCGAACGAGGTAGGCCTGTGAGCTTGCAGGACAAGGACCGCATCTTCACCAATCTCTACGGCTATCAGCCGTGGAGCCTGAAGGCCGCGATGGCGCGGGGCGATTGGGATAACACCAAGGCCCTGCTCGCCCGCGGGCAGGATGCGATCATTCAGGAAATCAAGGATTCCGGCCTGCGCGGCCGTGGCGGCGCCGGCTTCCCGACGGGCATGAAGTGGTCCTTCATGCCCAAGGAAAGCCGCGACGGTCGGCCGAGCTTCCTGGTGATCAACGCCGACGAGTCTGAGCCCGGTTCGTGCAAGGACCGCGAGATCATCCGCCACGATCCGCACAAGCTGATCGAGGGCGCGCTGGTTGCGGGCTTCGCGATGCGCGCGCGGGCGGCCTATATCTACATCCGCGGCGAATACATCCGCGAGGCCGAGACGCTGTTCGCCGCCGTGGCCGAGGCCTATGACGCCGGGCTGCTGGGCAAGAACGCCTGCGGTTCGGGCTATGACTTCGACGTCTTCGTCCACCGCGGCGCGGGCGCCTACATCTGCGGCGAAGAGACCGCGATGATCGAAAGCCTCGAGGGCAAGAAGGGCCAGCCGCGCCTGAAGCCGCCGTTCCCGGCCGGGGCGGGGCTCTATGGCTGCCCGACCACGGTCAACAACGTGGAATCGATCGCCGTCGCGCCGACCATCCTGCGCCGCGGCGCCGGCTGGTTCTCCAGCTTCGGGCGGGACAACAACAAGGGCACCAAGCTCTTCCAGATCAGCGGGCACGTGAACAAGCCCTGCGTGGTCGAGGAGGAGATGAGCATCCCCTTCCACGAGCTGATCGAGAAGCACTGCGGCGGCATCCGCGGCGGGCGCGACAACCTGCTGGCGGTGATCCCGGGCGGCTCGTCGGTCCCGCTGGTCCCGGCCGAGCAGATCTGGGACGCGCCGATGGACTTCGACGGCCTGCGCGCGCTCGGCTCGGGCCTGGGCACGGCGGCGGTGATCGTGATGGACAAGTCCACCGACATCGTTCGCGCCATCAGCCGCCTGTCCTACTTCTACAAGCACGAGTCCTGCGGCCAGTGCACCCCGTGCCGCGAAGGCACCGGCTGGATGTGGCGCGTGATGGAACGCCTGCGCACCGGCGACGCCGCGGTCGAGGAGATCGACATGCTGCAGCAGGTCACCAAGCAGGTCGAAGGCCACACCATCTGCGCCCTGGGCGACGCGGCCGCCTGGCCGATCCAGGGCCTGATCCGCCATTTCCGTCCGGAGATCGAGCGGCGGATTGCGGAGAATACGCGGGAGGCGGCGGAGTGACCGACACGTCGACCACTCATACCGTCATCCTGAACTCGTTTCAGGATCCATGTCTCCACTCGCGCCGGAGTGTAGCGGTGGGGAACGGGGGCGCGGTTTCGCGTCAGCACCGCGCTTCGGCGCGCGGGGCGCGATGGATGCTGAAGCAAGTTCAGCATGACGAATCTGTGCGGGGGAACCGCTGATGCCTAAAGTCACCGTAGACGGCACCGAACTCGAGGTCCCGGCCGGCGCCACCGTGCTCCAGGCCTGCGAGCTGGCCGGCAAGGAAATCCCGCGCTTCTGCTATCATGAGCGCCTCTCCATCGCCGGCAACTGCCGGATGTGCCTGGTCGAGGTGAGCCCGGGGCCGCCGAAGCCGCAGGCGTCGTGCGCGCTGCCCGCCACCGAGGGCCAGGTCATCAAGACCGACAGCGAGATGGTGAAGAAGGCGCGGGAAGGGGTGATGGAGTTCCTCCTTATCAACCACCCGCTCGACTGCCCGATCTGTGACCAGGGCGGCGAATGCGACCTGCAGGACCAGTCGGTGGCCTATGGCCGCGGCGCCTCGCGCTATCACGAGAACAAGCGCGCCGTGACCGACAAGTACATGGGCCCGCTGATCAAGACGCAGATGACCCGGTGCATCCACTGCACCCGCTGCGTGCGGTTCTCGGAAGAGGTGGCCGGGGTCGACGAGATCGGCGCGCTCTATCGCGGCGAGAACATGCAGATCTCGACCTATCTCGAGCACGCCGCCAAGCATGAGCTGTCCGCCAACGTGATCGACCTCTGCCCGGTCGGCGCGCTGACCTCGCGGCCCTATGCCTTCGAGGCGCGGCCGTGGGAGCTGAAAAAGACGCTGTCGATCGACGTGTCCGACGCGATCGGTGCCAACATCCGGCTCGACAGCCGGGGGCGCGAGGTGCTGCGCATCCTTCCGCGCGTCAACGACGACGTCAACGAGGAGTGGCTCAGCGACAAGGGCCGCTATCAGGTCGATGGCCTGACCAAGCGCCGGCTCGACCGGCCGTGGATCCGCCGCGACGGCAAGCTGACCCCCGCGACCTGGGCCGAGGCCTTCGCCGCGGTCGCCTCGATCAAGCCGGGCAGCAGCATTGCCGCCGTGGCCGGTGACCTGGTCGATTGCGAGACGATGTTCGCGGCCAAGACCCTGCTCGGCGCGCTGGGTTCCAGCCTGCTCGAAGGCCGCCAGACCGGGATGAGCTACGCTGCGGACAACCTGGCTGCGGTGAATTTCAACACCACGCTGGCCGGGATCGAGCTGGCCGATGCGGTGCTGATCGTCGGCAGCCATGTCCGCTGGGAAGCCCCGCTGCTCAATGCCCGCCTGCGCAAGGCGGTGAAGCGCGGCGCTAAGGTCTTCGTGGTCGGCCCCGAATATGACCTGACCTACAAGGCCGAGTTCCTGGGCGACGATGCCGCGCTGCTCGGCAAGCTGCCCAAGCATGTCGGCGAGGCCTTCGGGGCGGCCAAGCGTCCGGCGGTGATCCTGGGCGGGGCGGGCCTCGCCAAGGGCGCGCTCGGTCCGCTGCTGGCCCTGGCCGAGCAGTGGAACCTGGTGCGCACGCTGGAGGATGGCACCGCCTGGAACGGCTTCAACGTGCTGCACATGGCGGCCAGCCGGATGGGCGGGCTGATGCTGGGTTATGCCCAGGCCGGCGGGATCGCCGATCTGGTCGCGGCCAAGCCCAAGCTGGTCCTGTCGCTCGGCGCGGACGAGGTCGACTACACCCGCTTCGCTGGGTCGATGGTGGTCTACATCGGCCACCACGGCGACAAGGGCGCCCATGCCGCCGACATCATCCTGCCCGGATCGGCCTATACCGAGAAGGCCGGGACCTACGTCAACACCGAGGGCCGGGTGCAGTTCGCCGAGAAGGCCGTCTTCGCGCCAGGCGATGCCCGTGAGGACTGGACGATCCTGCGCGCGCTGGCCGATGCCTTCGGCGTTTCGGTCGGCTTCGACAGCTTCGAGGATCTGCGCGCGGCGATGATCGCGGCGGTCCCGGCGCTGGGTGTGGAGGGGCTGGCGGATTACGGCGCCCTGCCCAAGGCCGACAAGACGGCAACCGCGGAAGGCACGATCGCCTATCCGATCAAGGACTTCTACCTGACCAACCCGATCGCCCGCGCCTCGGCGACGATGCAGCGCTGCTCGGCCGAGCTGATCCACGGCGAAGACTTCGCGGAGGCGGCGGAATGATGACGCTGCCGGAGTTCCTCCCCGAAACGGGGAGGGGGACCATGCGCAGCATGGTGGAGGGGCAGGTGCCGGTGGGCGCCTCCCGCAGTCTTGGCGTGACGGGGCCTGTGCCCCTCCACCACCTGCGGTGGTCCCCCTCCCCGTGCCGGGGAGGAATTGACTGATGACCGCATTCTTCCAATCGCTCGGCCTCTCGTTCGAGGCGGCCTGGACCATTGCCACCGTCGCCGGCATCCTGCTGATCGCCTTCCCGGTGATGCTGGCCGTGGCCATCGTGATCTATTTCGATCGCAAGATCTGGGCGGCCATGGCGCTGCGCAAGGGCCCCAACGTGGTCGGCCCCTTCGGCATCCTGCAGAGCTTCGCCGACGGGCTGAAGGTGTTCCTGCAGGAAACGATCATCCCCTCGGCGGCGAACAAGGGCCTGTTCCTGATCGCGCCGATCATCACCTTCACCGTGGCGCTGCTGGCCTGGGCGGTGATCCCGTTCAGCGCGACCGCGATCCTCTCGAACATCAACGTCGGGCTGCTCTACATCCTCGCGATCTCGTCGCTGGGGGTCTACGGCACGGTGATCGCGGGCTGGTCGTCCAACTCGAAGTACCCGTTCTTCTCGGCGATGCGCGCTTCGGCGCAGATGATCTCCTATGAAGTCTCGATCGGCTTCATCCTGATCTGCGTGGTGCTGTGGGCCGGGTCGTTCAATCTCCAGACCATCGTCGAAGCGCAGAAGGGCCACGTCTTCGGGATCATCAACGGCTTCGTCGCCAACCCGCTGCTGTTCCCGATGTGGGTGATGTTCCTGATCTCGGGCATGGCCGAGACCCAGCGCGCGCCGTTCGACCTGACCGAAGCCGAGAGCGAGCTCGTCGCCGGGTACCAGACCGAATATTCGTCGATGGCCTTCGCGCTCTACTGGCTGGGCGAGTACGCCAACGTGCTGCTGATGTGCGCGCTCAACGCCGTGCTGTTCTGGGGCGGTTACCTGCCGCCGCTCGACATCCCGGTGCTCTATGCCGTGCCCGGACTCGTGTGGATGCTCGGCAAGATCCTGTTCTTCTTCTTCATCTTCAGCTGGGTGAAGGCGACCGTCCCGCGGTACCGCTATGACCAGCTGATGCGGCTGGGCTGGAAGGTGTTCCTGCCCGTCTCGCTGGCGTGGGTCGTCATCGTCAGCGGCTATCTCATGTTCACCGGACACTTCGCATGACCGTTGCCCAGCTCATCAAGAGCTTCACGCTCTGGGAATTCGTGAAGGCTCACCTCCTCACCCTGAAGTACTTTTTCAAGGTGAAGGCGACCATCAACTATCCCTTCGAGAAGAACCCGCTTTCGCCCCGTTTCCGTGGCGAGCACGCGCTGCGCCGCTATCCCAGCGGGGAGGAGCGCTGCATCGCCTGCAAGCTGTGCGAGGCGGTGTGCCCGGCCCAGGCGATCACGATCGAGGCCGAACCGCGCGAGGACGGCAGCCGCCGCACCACGCGCTACGACATCGACATGACCAAGTGCATCTACTGCGGCTTCTGCCAGGAAGCCTGCCCGGTGGACGCCATCGTCGAGGGGCCGAACTTCGAATTCGCGACGGAAACGCGCGAAGAGCTGCTCTACGACAAGGCCAAGCTGCTCGCCAACGGGGACAAGTGGGAGCGCGCCCTGGCCGCGAACCTTGAAGCCGATGCACCGTACCGGTAGGGGCGCCCGCACATGATCCAAGTCATCGCCTTTTACCTCTTCGCCACGCTGTGCATCGCCGCCGGCGCCCTCACGATCCTGGCCCGCAACCCGGTCCATTCGGTGCTGTGGCTGATCGTCGCCTTCTTCAACGCCGCCGGGCTGATGGTGCTGGTCGGGGCCGAATTCATCGCGATGCTGCTGGTGATCGTCTACGTCGGGGCCGTCGCCGTGCTGTTCCTGTTCGTGGTCATGATGCTGGACATCGATTTCGCCGAGCTGCGCGCCGGGTTCATCCGCAACTTCCCGCTGGGCTTCGCCCTGGCGCTGGTCCTGCTGATGGAGCTGGTGCTGGGCATCGGCGCTTACCGGGCCGGTGCGCTCAAGCTGGGGACGCCCGACGGCACCGCCGCTCCGCTCGCCGGGGCCAACAACATCGAGGCGATCGGCGCGCTGCTTTACAGCCGCTACCTGTTCCTGTTCGAGGCAGCCGGCCTGGTCCTGCTGGTCGCGATGATCGGCGCGATCGTGCTGACCCATCGCCAGCGCAGCGACGTGCGCGGCCAGAACATCGCGAAGCAGAACGCGCGGCGTCCGGACGAGGCGACGCACAACGTCAAGCCGGAAGTGGGCAAGGGGGTTTCGCTGTGAGGCCGAGGTCCCCAAACCCCGCCGTCATCCTGAACTCGTTTCAGGATCCATCGTTCGGCCAGGCTCGGTGCCCCGCAAGGGTAAGCGGCGCCTCCGCAGTGTGCCTGCCCGACAACCGGCGCGGTGGGGCGGCATGGATGCTGAAACAAGTTCAGCATGACGAATTCAGGGGAGCTGTGCGGCCATGATCGGCGTCGAACACTATGTCGTGGTGAGCTCGATCCTGTTCGTGCTGGGCGTGCTGGGGATCTTCCTCAACCGCAAGAACGTGATCATCATCCTGATGGCGATCGAGCTGATCCTGCTCGCGGTGAACCTCAACCTGGTCGCCTTCTCGAGCTTCCTGGGCGATCTGACCGGCCAGATCTTCGCCATGTTCGTCCTGACCGTGGCGGCGGGTGAGGCGGCGGTCGGCCTGGCGATCCTGGTCATCTACTTCCGTGGCCGCGGCACCATCGCGGTCGATGATGTGAACCGGATGAAGGGGTAAGGTTTCGTGAACGCCATTCTCTTCATCGTCTTCCTGCCGCTGCTGGCAGCGATCGTCGCCGGGTTGGGCAACAAGCAACTCGGCAATGTTCCGGCCAAGGTGGTGACCACCGGCGCGCTGTTCGTGTCCTGCGCGCTGTCCTGGCCGATTTTCCTGTCGTTCCTGGCCGGTTCGGCCGAGGCCAGCGTCACTCCGGTCCTGCACTGGGTGCAGTCGGGCTCGATGACCTTCGACTGGGCGCTGCGGGTCGATACGCTGACCGCGGTGATGCTGGTGGTGATCACCAGTGTCTCGGCGCTCGTGCACCTCTATTCGTGGGGCTACATGAGCGAGGAGCCCGATCAGCCGCGCTTCTTCGCTTACCTGTCGCTCTTCACCTTCGCCATGCTGATGCTGGTGACGGCGGACAACCTGGTGCAGATGTTCTTCGGCTGGGAAGGGGTGGGCCTCGCCTCATACCTGCTGATCGGCTTCTGGTTCCGCAAGCCCTCGGCCAGCGCCGCCGCGATCAAGGCCTTCGTGGTCAACCGCGTGGGTGACCTCGGCTTCATGCTGGGCATCTTCGGCACCTATCTGGTGTTCAACACTGTCTCGATCCCCGAGATCCTGGCCGCCGCGCCGTCAATGGCCGGATCGACCATCGGCTTCCTGGGCTATCGCTTCGACACCATGACCGTGCTCTGCGTGCTGCTGTTCATCGGCGCGATGGGCAAGTCGGCGCAGTTGGGCCTGCACACCTGGCTGCCCGACGCGATGGAGGGCCCGACCCCGGTCTCGGCCCTGATCCACGCGGCGACCATGGTCACCGCCGGCGTGTTCATGGTCTGCCGGCTTTCGCCGATGTTCGAGGTGAGCCCCACCGCGCTGGGCTTCGTCACCTTCATCGGCGCCGCCACCTGCTTCTTCGCCGCCACGGTGGGGACTACGCAGTGGGACATCAAGCGGGTGATCGCCTATTCGACCTGCTCGCAGCTGGGCTACATGTTCTTCGCCGCGGGCGTGGGCGCCTTCGGCTCGGCCATGTTCCACCTGTTCACGCACGCCTTCTTCAAGGCGCTGCTGTTCCTGGGAGCCGGCTCGGTGATCCACGCGATGCACCACGAGCAGGACATGCGGTATTACGGCGCGCTGCGGAAGGAGATCCCGGTCACCTTCTGGGCGATGATGATGGGCACGCTGGCCATCACCGGCGTGGGTATCGTGGACGTGTTCGGCTTTGCCGGGTTCTATTCGAAGGACTCGATCCTCGAGGCGGCCTATGGCGCCGGCACCGAACTGGGCAGCTTCGCCTTCTGGTGCGGGATCACTGCCGCGCTGATGACCAGCTTCTATTCGTGGCGCCTGGTCTTCCTGACCTTCTATGGCAAGCCGCGCTGGGCCGCGTCCGAGCATATCCAGCACGCGGTGCATGACAGCCATGGCCATGGCCACGACGATCATGCCCACGATCACGCCCACGGCCACGACGATCATGGCCACGACCATCATGCCGCGCACGACGGGACAGGCGGCTATCACCCGCACGAAAGCCCGCTGGTCATGCTGGTGCCGCTGATCGTGCTGAGCCTGGGGGCGGTCCTCGCCGGCTACGTCTTCCACCATGCCTTCATCAGCGAAGGCACGGGCGAGTTCTGGAAGGGCAGTCTGGTGTTCGCCGAGCACACGCTGCACGCCATGCATTCGGTGCCGACCTGGGTGAAGTGGGCGCCGTTCTCGGTGATGGCGCTGGGCTTTGTCACGGCCTGGTATGCCTACCTGAAGAACCCCGGACTGCCCGCCGCCTTCGTCGAGCAGTTCGGCGTGCTGCACCAGTTCGTGTTCAAGAAGTGGTACTTCGACGAACTCTACGATTTCCTGTTCGTCCGTCCGGCCTTCTGGTTCGGCAAGGTGTTCTGGAAGCAGGGCGACGTTGGCATCATCGATCGGTTCGGTCCCAACGGCGCGGCCTGGGTCGTGGCGCAGGGCTCGCGCGTCGCGCAGCGGGTCCAGTCGGGATATCTGTACAGCTATGCGCTGGTCATGCTCATCGGCCTGGTGACGGCGATCAGCTACGTGGTGGCGCGGTGATGCGCGCGGCCATGAGCGGGGGTAGAAAGTAATGTCCGGGTTTCCCATCCTCACGCTGATGCTGCTCGTGCCGCTGGCCGGTGCGGTTGGCTG
Source organism: Novosphingobium aerophilum (assembly GCF_014230305.1). Lineage (GTDB taxonomy): Bacteria > Pseudomonadota > Alphaproteobacteria > Sphingomonadales > Sphingomonadaceae > Novosphingobium > Novosphingobium aerophilum. Next base: position 79,343 of record NZ_JACLAU010000003.1, on the reverse strand, counting down.
CCTCGTCTCCGGCGACAAGGCTGCGCGGCAGATCGCGCTGGTTGCGACGCTGATCGATCTGGCGCTGGGTGCCGTGCTCTGGGCGCAGTTCCAGATCGGCGGGCCGCAGTGGCAGTTCGTCGAGCATGTGCCACTGTTCGCCGGGTTCTCCTGGGCGCTCGGGATCGACGGGATCGCCCTGCTGCTGATCCTGCTCTCGGTCTTCCTGATGCCGATCTGCATCGGCGCCAGTTGGGAAGCGGTGACCAAGCGGGTCGGCGAATACTATGCCGCCTTCCTGCTGATGGAGACGCTGATGATCGGCGTCTTCGCGGCCCAGGACCTCTACCTGTTCTACATCATGTTCGAGGCCGGCCTGATCCCGATGTACCTGATCATCGGCATCTGGGGCGGGCAGGACCGGATCTACGCCAGCTACAAGTTCTTCCTCTACACCCTGCTCGGATCGGTGCTGATGCTGATCGCGATGCTGTGGATGGCGCATGAGGCCGGGACGACCGACATCCCGACGCTGATGGCCTATGACTTCGCGCCCGCCGCGCAGACCTGGCTGTTCCTCGCGTTCTTTGCCAGCTTCGCGGTGAAGATGCCGATGTGGCCGGTCCACACCTGGCTGCCCGATGCGCACGTCCAGGCGCCGACCGCCGGGTCGGTGATCCTGGCCGGCGTGCTGCTGAAGATGGGCGGCTACGGCTTCATCCGCTTCTCGCTGCCGATGTTCCCCGAAGCCTCGGCGCAGTTTTCGGGACTGGTCTTCGCGCTGTCGATGATCGCGGTGGTGGTCACCTCGCTGATCGCGCTGGTCCAGCACGACATGAAGAAGCTGATCGCCTATTCGTCGGTCGCGCACATGGCGATCGTGACCATCGGCCTGTTTGCCTTCAACGTGCAGGGCCTGGAAGGCTCGATGATCGTGATGCTCAGCCACGGGCTGGTCTCCGGCGCGCTATTCCTCTGCGTGGGTATCATCTACGACCGGCTGCACACCCGCGAGATCGACCGCTATGGCGGCCTGTCGATCAACATGCCGCGCTATGCCCTGTTCTTCCTGCTGTTCACCATGGCCTCGATCGGCCTTCCCGGGACCAGCGGTTTCGTGGGCGAGTTCCTCTCGCTCGGCGGGATCTACCAGGTGTCGAGCTGGGTGGCGCTGGTCTGCACCACGGGCATCATCCTGGGCGCGGCCTATATGCTTTACCTCTATCGCCGCGTGGCCTTCGGGGACCAGAAGCACGCCGATGCGGCCGCCATGACCGACCTGACCCCGCGTGAGCTGGCCATGGTTGTCCCGCTCGCTCTCGCGGTGCTGTGGATGGGGGTCTATCCCGAAAGCTTCCTGGCGCCGATGCGCGCCGACATCGCCGCGCTGGACGCGCGCGTCGCCCGGGCCAAGCCGGCTGGCGATGCGAAAGTCACGCCCGGCAAACCCGTTGTACACGCCGAAGAACACGGGGCCGCCCATGCCGAGCATGGCGCCGCGCCCGAGGGGGCTCACTGATGGACTGGTCGCAGTCGCTGCGCCTTATCGCGCCTGAAGAAACTCTGTCCGTCGCCGGGCTGATCCTGTTGCTCGTCGCCGCCTGGGCGGGGGACAAGGCCGCGCGGGCCATCTCGATCGCCGCGGTCGCCGCACTGGTCGCCGCGATGGCGCTGGTCGCCCCGGCGCTGTGCAATGGCGCCATGGGCCCGGAGACCGCGGCGTTCGGTGGGCAGATGCGCGCCGATGCCTTCGCCAGCTTTGCCAAGCTGCTGATCTACGGTTCCGCCGCTGTCGCCCTGGTGGTCGCCCCCAGCTTCTTCGATCGGGTCCGGGCCATGCGCGCCGAGTATCCGGTGCTGGTGCTGTTCGCCGCGGTCGGCACCGGGATGATGGTCTCGGCCGGGGACTTCCTGACGCTGTACATCGGGCTCGAGATGAACTCGCTGGCCAGCTACGTCCTCGCCGCCTTCCTGCGCAGCGACGACCGCTCGGCCGAGGCGGGGCTCAAGTACTTCGTGCTGGGCGCGCTCGCCAGCGGCATCCTGCTGTTCGGGATCAGCCTGACCTACGGCTTCACCGGCACGACCAGCTTTGCCGGCGTCCATGCTGCGCTGGGTGGCGGGCTGAACACCGGCATGGTGTTCGGGATCGTCTTCGTCCTGGCCGGGATCGCCTTCAAGATCGCCGCGGTGCCCTTCCACATGTGGACGCCCGACGTTTACGAGGGCGCACCGACCCCGGTGACCCTGTTCTTCGCCACGGCCCCCAAGGTCGGCGCGATGGGCATGCTGATGCGGGTGGCGATCGTCGCCTTCGGCAGCGCAGCGGGAGCCTGGCAGCAGATCGTGATCTTCGCGGCCGTGGCCTCGATCGTGATCGGTGCCCTCGGCGCGATCGGGCAGCGCAATATCAAGCGCCTGCTCGCCTATTCGTCGATCAACAATGTCGGCTTCATCCTGATCGGCCTGGCCATCGCCACCCCGCAGGGCTCGGCGGCGATGCTGACCTATCTGGCGATCTATGTCGCGATGACGGTGGGCAGCTTCGTCGTGGTGCTGGCGCTGCGTGACCACAATGGTGCACCGGTCGAGGACCTTGCCGACATGGCGGGTCTTTCGACCACCAATCGCCTGCTCGCGTGGGTCATGCTGGTCCTGATGTTCAGCCTGGCCGGGGTCCCCCCCATGTTCGGCTTCTGGGGCAAGTTCGTCGTGTTCCAGGCTGCGGTCGATGCTGGCTTCATGCCGCTGGCCACGATTGGTATCGCCGCCTCGGTGATCGGCGCGTTCTACTACCTCAAGGTCGTCAAGGTCATGTTCTTCGACGAGCCTGCCGGGAAGGTGGGCCGCGAGAGCGAGCTGGTGCACAGTGCGCTGCTGATCGGCACCAGCCTGTTCCTTTCGCCCCTGGGTTACCTGCTGACCAAGTGGCTGGGCGGATTGACCGGCCACGCCGCCGCGGCGCTGTACCACTTTGCCTGATCCGTTCGCCCCGAGCGGCCGTGCGGCTGCCGGGGTCGAGACGGTCGGCGAGACCGGCTCCACCAATGCCGACCTGCTGGCCCGCCTGGCGGCGGGCGATGTGCTACCGGAGGGGGCCTGGCTGGTGGCCGACCGGCAGACCGCCGGGCGCGGGCGGCAGGGCCGGGCCTGGAGCGATGGCTACGGCAATTTCATGGGCTCGACCCTGGTCCGTGTCCGCCCGACCGATCCGCCGCTGCACACCCTGGCGCTGGTCGCCGGTCTGGCCCTGCTGGAGGTGGTCGCACCGCGGCTGCCGGCGCCGGTGCAGGCTCAGCTCAAATGGCCCAACGATCTGCTGATCGGCCCGGCCAAGCTGGCCGGGATCCTGCTGGAGCGCAGCGGGGACGCGGTGGTGATCGGCATCGGCGTCAATCTCGCCGTGGCGCCCGGGGTGGAGGGCCGCGAGACCGTGGCCCTGTCCGCCTTCGGCCCGGCGCCCGACCGGGACACCTTCGCCGCCGATCTGGCACGGTCCTTCGCCACCGATCTGGCCCGGTGGCGGGATTATGGCCTGGATCCGGTGATCGCCCGCTGGCTCGCCGCCGCCCATCCCGTCGGGACCCCGCTGCTGGTCGGTGAACCGGGGGAGCCGGCCCTTGCGGGCAGCTTCGCCGGGCTGGATGGCGATGGGGCCTTGCGCTTGCGCCTTGGCGACGGCACGACGCGCACGATCCACGCCGGCGAAGTCCGGCTCGCCGCTTCAGACTGACAGGACCCCACGATGCTGCTCGCCATCGATCTCGGCAACACCAACGTGGTCTTCGCGCTGTTCGAAGGCCGCAAGATCCGCGCGCGCTGGCGCATCGCCACCGATCCCCGGCGCACCGGTGACGAATATGCGGTGTGGCTCTCGCAACTGCTGGTGCTGGAAGGGATCGAGCGCAGCGCGATCGATCAGATCATCGTGTCCACGGTGGTTCCGCGGGCGCTGCACAACATCAAGGTCCTGGCCGACAAGTACTTCGGCGTCACCCCGCTGGTGGCGGGCGAGGGCGCAGCGGACTATGGCATGGCGATCGACGTCGACCAGCCGCGCTCGCTTGGCGCCGATCGCGCGGTCAATGCCGTGGCTGCTCATGCGCGTTACAGCGGCGATCTGGTGATCGTGGACTTCGGCACGGCAACCACCTTCGACGTGGTGGACTTCAACGGGGCCTACAAGGGCGGGATCATCGCCCCCGGGATCAACCTGTCGCTCGATGCGCTGGTCGGGAACACCGCCAAGCTGCCGCGCATTGCGATCGAGGCGCCGCGATCGACCAGCGTGATCGGCACCAACACCGAAGACCAGATGTTGATCGGGGTCTTCTGGGGCTATGTCGCGATGATGGAAGGATTGATCGAGCGGATGAAACGGGAAGTGGGCCGCCCGGCCAAGGTCATCGCCACGGGGGGGCTCGCCGTCCTGTTCGACAAGCACACCACGATCTTCGACGCGGTCGATCCCGATCTGACGCTCGACGGTCTGGCCCTCCTGGCCGAAAGGGCGAACGCCCAGTGACCCCCGGCAAGGAACTGCTGTTCTGCGCGCTCGGTGGCTCGGGCGAAATCGGCATGAACGTCAACCTCTATGGGTGTGACGGCAAGTGGCTGATGGTCGATCTGGGGATGACCTTCAGCGGCAACGAGTATCCCGGCGTCGATCTGGTCTTCGCCGATCTCGATTTCATCGAGCGGGAACGCGACAATCTGATCGGCGTGGTCCTGACTCATGCGCACGAGGACCATATCGGTGCCGTGCCCTATTTCGCCGAGGATCTGGGCGTTCCGCTGTATGCCACGCCGTTCACCGCCCGGCTGGTCCGCGCCAAGCTGGACGAGGCCGGCATCGCCAATCGGGTCACGCTGAACGTGATCGACCATCTTGACCGGTTCGAGCTGGGGCCGTTCGGCATCCGCTATGTTCCGCTGGCCCACTCGATCGCCGAGGGCAACGCGCTGCTGATCGACACGCCTTACGGCAAGATCTTCCACACCGGCGACTGGAAGCTGGATGATGAGCCCCAGATCGGCGTGCCCGCCACCACCGCGGAACTGACCGCGATCGGTGACGAGGGCGTGCTGGCACTGGTCTGCGATTCGACCAACGTGTTCAATCCCGAGGGTTCCGGGTCCGAAGGCGAGGTTCGTCGCGGGCTGCTGGCCGAGGTGGAGAAGCACGCCGGCAAGCGCGTGCTGGTCACCACTTTCGCGTCCAACGTCGCGCGGCTGCAGACCCTGGCCGACGTGGCCGAGGCGACCGGGCGGCGGCTGTGCGTGGCCGGGCGCTCGCTGGACCGGATCATCGGCGCGGCCCAGGCGAGCGGCTACCTGAAGGGGTTTCCCGATCTGGTCGATGCCGACACCGCGATGAACCTGCCTCGCGGTGACGTGCTGATCGTTGCCACCGGCGGCCAGGGCGAACCGCGCGCGGCTCTGGCGCGGATTGCCGAGGGGCACCACGATATCGCGCTGGAGCGGGGGGACGTGGTCCTGTTCTCCAGCCGGCAGATCCCGGGCAACGAGATCGCCATCGGCCGCATCCAGAACAGGCTCGCGGCCGACGGGGTGACGATCATCACCGACCGGCAGAGCCCGATCCACGTCTCAGGCCATCCGGGGCGGCCCGAGCTGCTGGCGCTCTATGGCTGGATCCGCCCGCAGATCCTGGTGCCCGTCCACGGTGAGATGCGCCACATGAGCGAGCAGGCCCGGCTCGGCAAGCAGGCGGGCATTCCCCGGCAGGTGGTGCAGAAGAACGGCGACCTCGTCCGCCTGGCCCCGGGCAAGCCGGGCAAGTTTGGCGAGGTCCGGGCCGGTCGGCTGGTGCTGGACGGCGATATCATCGCACCGGCCGATGGGCCGGGCATCGTCATGCGCCGCCGTCTGGCCTTCAACGGGCTGGTGGTGGTGGCGCTCGACGGGCGCGGCCAGGTCGAGGTGGCGGGCGTTGGCCTGCCGCTGGAAGAGGACTACGCGGATTTCTGCGCCGAGGCGGCGGAGGACGTGAAGAAGGCGCTGGGTGCGCTGAGGGGTGGCGCCCGCAAGGACCGCGAAGGGCGGATCGAGGCGGCCCGGCTTGCCGCCCGGCGCGCCGCAACCCGCTGGTGCGGCAAGAAGCCGCAGGTTCAGGTCATGTTGCTGGAGGCCTGAGCCGATGCGCTGGACGTCGATCCTGGCGATCTATTGCCTGTTCTGGGTGCTGTCCGCCTTCTTCGTCCTGCCCTTCGGGGTGAGGACGGGCGAGGAGGAAGGGCAGGCCAAGGTGGCCGGCCAGGCCGAGAGCGCCCCGGCCAACTTCTCCTTCGCCCGCGTGGCCAAGCGGGCCACCGTGGTTTCGCTGGTGCTGTTCGCCCTGTTCTACCTGAACTATGTCAACGGCTGGATCGTGGCGGCGGATCTGGATGTCAGCCGGTTCTATCACGGACCGGCGCGGACCTGAGCCAGGCGGCACGGCAAGGCTTGCCGCGCTTTGGCGATCTTGAATTAAGAACCCTGCTGTGGCTGGACAGGCACAACCTCGATCCGGGGAGGAGAAGCCAGCAGAGCCTTCAAGTCCGCCGCTTCGGCCTCTTTGAGTGCGGCATCGCATTCCTGTTCGGGCGATTGCAGGACAGCCTGATCGGTCCTGACAATGTCGGACCATGCTGGCGCTGAGATGACGCACATATGGGCAGAAGACCGCTGTCCGCCAAAACCGACAGCGAACAGGGTGCGACCGCTGGACGTCCAGCCGATGGCCTTGTCGTCTCGGGTTTCGGGGAGGGGAACGATCCGGGTCAGTCGTTCGCCCGGCTGCATCGCCAGGCGCAAAGCGGCCCTGAGGTCGGGGGGGAAGCGGGTATCGGTGTGCTTTCCGGTGGTGACAATGATGGCTTTTCCAAGCCTTCGCGTGACCTTGTGCCCGGCCGCGTCGGAGTCCTTCTGCCACGTGTTCTCGGACTGGGGACGAACCTTGCATTCGCGGTCAGGCCACCAAGGATCGGTCCAGCTCAATCCCGCCACCGATTGAGCGGCATCGGGACCAGGCCAGCGGATGCTGAACCAGCACACGGGTACGGGGCTTTTGCCTCGCGCGATGGGATCGAGCGGGACCAGGGCGAATGCCCCGCCGGTCGGATCGACCGCTGCGACCAGAATCCGGGATCCTTGGTAGCTCTCCAGCAACTGGATGCTGAACAGCGTCGGCTCACGATCTCCCAACCGCTTCGAGAGCTGGGGGAAGAGTTGCTTGCCCATTCTGAAGCCCGAGGTGAGCGGGCTTTCCGCCGGAACTGCAGAAAATGGCACGATAGTCAGCTCAGGGGCTGGAGTCTGATCAGCCTTGGTGCATCCCGCCGGAACCATCGACATCAGCAAGGCGAGACTGGCCAGAGCCGGCGACGATGCTTGCCTTGTCCATCCGCAACCCATGGCCTTCAGGTCCGCAGCCGCTCGATCGCCTGGGCCAGCAGGACATAGAGCTTGCCCATGTCGGACGACAGCAGCGTCACCCCCAGGGCATGCCCGTCGCGGGTCGACAGCAACTGGCGCAGCATCGCCTCGAAATCGTGGATGTAGCGGCTGACGTGGCCACGGAACTCCTGATCGTCCTCATAGAGGCGGACGATCTCGCGCTGCTCGGTCGCGTCGAGCAGGCGCAGGGCGCGACGGGTGAAGACGCCGCGGTCGCCCTTCAGATAGGCCGCCCACGATGTGTCGGTCACCTCGGTCGACAGCGCCTTGGCCACGTCGATCGCGTTGGAATTGAGCGATTCGGTGATCAGCGCGACCCGGCGCGAGAAATCGTTGTCGACCTGCTCCTCGGCGCGTTCGCGGGCGCGGGCGATGCGCTGTTCGAGGTTGCCGGTCAGTTCGTTGACCTTGCCGAGCTGGTCCCGCAACTGGATCGTGGCTTCGCGGCTGACCCCGGCGGCATGGCTCGCCGCCTGTTCCAGCACGCCGACCGCCTCGGCCAGTCGCAGTCGCATGGCCCGATCGATGGCTGCCGCGCTTTCCTCGCCCAGGCGTTCCGCCACGGCCGTCACAGCCCCGGACGTCTCGTCGGAGAGCGTCGCCACTGCGGCCCGGGCGGCTGTTTCCAGGCTGGCGATCGCGGCGGCCAGCTCGCCGGCGGCGCGTTCGGCCAGGGCATCGCTGGTCGCCCCGATCTCGGCCAGCGATTCCCGGATCAGGTCGATCCGGCCGCCATGGTCCTGGCTCTTGGTGAGCAATGACTTCTGCAGCTTGTCGAGCTCGGTCATGGTGGCCTTGAGCGTTTGCCGGGTGCTCTCGGCCGACTGGGCGAGAGCTGTGCCCTGGGCCTCCGCCGCGCCCACGCCCTCGCGCAGGGCACTGACCCGCGCCTCCCACTCGCGCAGGCCTGCCTCGCCGGTGGCCAGGGCTGCGGGCAGGTCTTGTCCGGACTGGCGGGTGCTGGCCTGCAGCAGCTCCAGCAAGCGCACGGCGCCGTCGGTGAGCTGGGCGATGGTGCCCCCGGTTCCGGTCAGCGCCTCGCGGCTGCCGGCCAGGCGCTCGGTGAGTGTGGCGAGGCTGGTCCCCAGCGTTTCCTCGGCCTGATTGCCATAGGCCGCGATGCCGGCGATTCGTTCGGACAGGGCTTCCAGCCGGGCGGTGATCGCGGCGGCGGCGTCGGCCAGTTCCTGCTGGGCCGTGCCCTGACGGGCGAGGCGCTGGGCCAGGTCCTCGTCGAGCTGGCGGAACAGCCCGGCCAGGCGGGCGGCTTCGGCATCATGCCGCTCGCGCGCCTGGGCGAGGCGTTGTTCCATCTCGTCGGCGAACAAGCGGTTGCGCTCGGCCAGCCGCTTGTCGAACTCCAGCGCTTCGTCGGACAGCTTCTGGATCCGCCGGGTGGCAGCATCCAGCGCCTCGCGGTCAAGCCGGTCGAGCCGTTCGACCACGCCGGCGATCTCCTGCTCGACCCGGTCCTTGGCGGCAAGCAGGGCGGTGAGGGCGCTGCTTTCGCCTTCGCGCAGCGACCGGGCCAGGGCATTGCCCTCATCGCGCAGCGCGGCGAGCCGGGCGCGCAGCGAGGTCAGGGCCTCGGCCTCGTGCTGCTCAAGCTGGGTGCGGGTGCGGGTGAATTCGTCGCCAAGCTGCGTCGAGCGCCGTTCGAGCGCGGCCAGCGCATCGCTTTCGTCGGCACTCAGGCGGTCGCGGAGCTGGGTGCCGCGATGCTCAAGCATTTCCAGCCGCGCCGAAACCGAGGTCTGGATCTGGTCAAGCCGGGCATCGAACAGCGCCAGCGAGGCCTCGACCCGGTCATGCAGGCCGTCGACCCGCGAAGCGTTGGTGGTGCTGGCCTCGCCCAGCCGATCGAACCCGGCGATCAGGTCATCCAGCGCGGTCTGGGCCGCATTGCTGGCATGGCCGATCGTGTTGGCCAGATCCTTGGTCGAACTGGCGATGACCGGAAGCTGGCCGCGCAGGCGCTCCATGTTGTCCAGCGCGGTTGTCGAAACGCCGGCGATCGCTTCTACCTGCGCGCCATTGTCGCGGATCAGGTCCTGCAGATGGCCGGCGTGCTCCGACAACCGTTCCGCAGCCATGCGGCCCAGCGAATCGAGATCCCGGGCCTGGGCGGCGATGAATTCCCGGGCCAGGCTGAGCTCGCGATTGACCACCGTCAGGCGGGCCTCGAGCTGGCTGGATTCGGCGGCGAGCAATCGCGCCGCATCGCCGAACCGCGCGGCTTCGCGCCGACTGGTGCGCAGGACGAGCAGCCAGCCGACGCCGATCAGCAGCAGGGGCACGGCCCAGTCGACCACCAGACGGATCGCGTCATGCGGCGTGACGCCCGTTCGGAGCGCGGCCTGTTCGGCCCACAGGTAGAACCCGGTCCAGCCCAGGGCCGCGATCAAAGCCAGGACGGGCGCGATCAGGCCGCGCCCGGCGCCCGGCGCGGCCGCGGCGGGTTCGTCCCAATCGGCCGTCGCCTGGTCGGCCTGGTCGGCCGCCGAAGCGGCGGCCTGGCCCATGTCTTCGTCTGTCGGCAAGGCTTCGCCCCCCGATCCGATGGCTACGATGCGCTTTCCCCCGGTCATGGTGCGTCGCTACCACGGATGCCCCCGCGCAAGAAACCCTGGTTTAACCTTGTTGCCCTATGCCCCGGCTATGGTTCTTCACGCTGGCGCTCTCGACGAAACCCTGGCCGCAGCCGCGGGCAATGATCCGGCCCTGTTTCTGGAGCTGCGCAGCGCCTTTGCCGAGAGCCTCGGCCATCATCTCGATCTGCTGCAACGCGCCCGATGCGACGCCAACTGGCGGACCGCGGTACTGCGCATCCGGGGCCTGGCCGCCAGCTTCCAGGTCCAGCCGCTGATCGAACTGGCTGACGCGGCGCTGTCGGCCGCACCGGGCGAGCCCACCGTGGTGCGGGCACTCTGTGGCTTCATGACCGACTTGAAGGGCGCAGGCACGTCCTGACGGCCTTGCCGGGGCCGCCCGGCCCATCCCATCTTCAGCGTTAACATTTCCGGTCAACCGGGCTAGGCTTGGCACGTGCCGGAGGCGGTTCTACAACCTCGCCCCGGTGGCCGGCCCCGTTGGGTCTGCGGCCAGGCAGGAGACAGGATCTGCGCGTCGGATTGTTGACCGCAAGCGAACCGGCGCTGGCGGGGGAGGTGGCATCGCCAGCCTTCCGCCTGGTCGGCGGCGCTCTGGTCATCCGCCATCAGTTGGCCCTGGCGCTGGCGGCGGGATGCCGCCGCATTGTGATCGTCTCGCGCGACTTCACCGCGGAATTCGCCAGTCTGCAGCGCGATGCGGAAACCGCCGGAGCATCCTTCCATGTCGTCTCCGCGCCGCGGGGACTGTCCGGGCTGGTGACCGCCGCGGATGAGGTGCTGGTCCTGGCCGAGGGCCTGTTGCCCACACCGGGCGATGCCCTGCCGCTGCTGGTGGGCGGGCAGGGGGCCATGGTGCTCCCCGCCGATGTCGGGACGGCTGCGGGATTCGAGCGGATTGACCTGACTCACGCCTGGGCCGGCATGATGCTGGTCCCGGGACGGCTGGTGGACCGGCTGATGGATCTGGCCGCCGATGTCGATCCGGTGTCCGCGCTGCTGAGGATCGCCTTGCAGGCGGGGATTGCCCTGCGCGGCGTGCCCGAAGCGGTGCGCAGTGGCGGCCACTGGCTGCTGATCCGCACCGAGGCCGACGCCCAGGCGGCCGAAGAGCGCTGGATGGCGCGCCACACGGCAACCGGTCCCCGCACCCCGGGGCCAGCGATCGCGCGCTTTCTCGTCCGGCGGTTCGGCGCGGCGATGCTCCACGAGGGCAGCAGCCGCGTGGTCGGCATGGGCCTGGCGCTGCTGCTCGGCGTGCTCGGGCTGGCGGCCGGATGGTTCGGCCATCTTGTCATCGCGCTCGGCCTGACGGCGGTGGCGCAGGTGTTCCAGTCAACCAGCCTTGTCCTGCTGGCCCTGCACCATGGCGCCCTCAGTCAGGGCCCGCGGCGGGACTGGGCGCCCGTAGTGGCCAGCCTGGTGTTCGATGGCCTGTTGGCGGTGCTGCTGATCCTGGCCATGCCCGCGCTACCGGGCCAGACCCTGGCCGAACGCGCCTTCCCGCCGATCGTGCTGCTGGGCCTGCTGCGGGTCATCCCGCGGGCGCTCCCCGGGGCGGCGATGCCGTGGCTGGAGGATCGCCTGGTGTTGAGCGTGGTTCTGGCCGTGCTGGCGGCGGGCGGGGTCGTGGCTCCCGCGATCCTGGGGATCAGTGTCATCTTGCTGGCGACGGCAGCCCTTTTGGTCAGTCGTCAGGACCGCGGCGACCGCAGCATCATAACCGGGGCTTAACCACACTGTTCTATTCCACCGCCATGAATTCCGACGGTTCGTCCATCAAGGATGCCGCTCCCGGCGTCGATCCCCTGTGGGACGAATGGGCGTGCGACCGGCGCGACCGTGCGGCCGTGGGGCCGGTGCTGCGTCACCTTGTCGCCGGGGAAAGCAACGACCTGTTCGGCGAGGAGCCGGTGGCGCGGACGCGGGCGATGCTCGAGTCCTTGGCGCTGGAACTGTCGCGGCTCGAATCCGACAATCCGGGGGCTCGCCAGGTCGACGCGCTGATCGCCGCCCTGATCGACAGCCCGCCGCTGCTCGGCCACGTTCACGCCTTGGCGCTGGAAGGACAGATCGTCAGCCGTATGGCCCTGCAGGGGGTCGATCCGCTGCTGCCGCCCCTGATCCAGGACCGGATCAGCGCGGCCGATCCGCAGATCGCGGCCCTGGCCATGTCGCTGATGGCGGCGCAGACCCGCTTCGTGCGCCGCCAGCAGCGGATGGAGCTGACAGCTGCCGAGCTCTCGGCCGATCTGCTCCACCTCGCTCTGTCGACCCTCGCCCGCATCGTCGGCGGAGAGGGCGCCGGGGTGGCTGGCCTGAAGGCGGGCTATGACGAGCGGCGCGGGCGGATCGGTATTCTTGGCCAGCTTGGCCTGGGGCTGGGCGATGATTTTCCGGCGGCGCTCGATCCCCGGCAGGCCGGGTTTTCGCTGTTCGCCAGCGCCTTGTCGCTGATCACCGGGCACGAGCGCGACGACGTGGTGCTGGCCTCGGCCAGTGGCCGGCCCTTTCGCCTGGCCTTGCTGCTGGCGGCGGCCGGGGTGGAGCCAGCCGGGCGCGAAGCTGCTGTCCTGCTGCTCCAGCCGGACGCACTGCCTCCGGCGGAATGGTTCACGATCGATCCCGCCCGCGCCGCGGCGCTGTTGGCGCAGGGCGTGGCAGCGTGACCGATATGCCGGCGTCCACCTCCATCGCCCGCGCTCGCACCGATGCCGCCGACCGGCTGGTCGCCGCCGATGAGCCGTTGCTGGGGCTGCAACTGCGCTGCGGTGGGGACCTGCCGGGCGTGATCGCCATTCCGGCCCTGCGCGAAGCGGTGGGCAAGGCCCGCATGCTGGGACTGAAGCTGGCCCGACCGATTATTGCGCAGGACGGGGGCGACAGCGTGACCGCCTGGGTCGAGATCGATCCGCGGGACGACGGCTGCCTGATCGAGTTTCGCCACTGGCGCGCCAAACCCCTGCCGGCCGAGGACGAAGGCCATGTCGCACGGCGCAAGCTGGCGGCCGAACGCCAGATTGCCGAGCTCCACGCGCGCCTCGATGCGCGCCAGAACGTGCTCTACGCCGCCGCCGAGACTGCCGAGCTGGCCGAGCTGGCCGCTCGCATGGATGCCGGGCGCGGACGGCCTTGGACCGATTTCGTCACCATTCCGGGCAGCGCGCACCAGCAACCCTTGCACTGGCGGTTGCTGGACGGCGCGCCGGTGGCCGTTGCCGGATCGGACCGCCCCTGGCGGGCGACGCTGGTCCCGGTCGGTCTGCCCGGCGCGGAACCCGCCGGGTTCGAGCTGTATCTCGGATCGGACTTTCCCGCGCCGCAGCAGGCCGAGCCCAGCCCGGTGGCCGAACAGATCCGCGCCCGCATGATCGGGCGCGAGGTGGCCCCCGTGCTGCGCCAGCCGATCGCGCGGATCATCGCCAATGCCGAGACGATCCGATCGCGCCTGGCCGGACCGCTGAGCGAGGAATACAGCGGCTATGCGGCCGATATTGCCACGGCCGGGCAGCATCTGCTCGCCCTGATCGATGATCTGACCGACCTTGAGGTGGTGGAGGCCGATGACTTCACCACGGCGCCCGACCGGATCGACCTGGCCGAAGTGGCGCGGCAGGCGGCCGGCATCCTCGGGGTCAAGTCGCGCGAACGCGGCATCCGCATCGATGCGCCCAAGGAGGGTGAGGCCCTGCCGGCCGTGGCGGAGTTCCGCCGGGTGCTGCAGGTCCTGCTCAACCTGGTCGGCAATGCCCTGGGCTATGCTCCGGAAGGGTCGCAGATCTGGATTCGGCTGGAGCAGGATGGCCCCATGGCGCGGGTGATCGTGGCCGATCAGGGGCCCGGGCTCGATCCGGCGCAGCACGACAAGGTGTTCGAGAAGTTCGAGCGCCTGGGCCGGAGCGGCGACGGCGGATCCGGACTGGGCCTCTATATCTCGCGCCGGCTGGCCCGGGCGATGGGCGGCAACCTGACCGTGGAGAGTGCGCCGGGGCAGGGGGCCCGCTTCATCCTGACGGTTCCCGCCGCCGATCCGGCCGGCCACTGACGCCTGCCACGCGGCGGTAATCCAGAGGATCCCGACGAGAAACGGCGCCAACCCCAAGGTCGGCGCCGCTCTGTCTGATCACAACCTGGGTGCGGGTCACGCGCCTCAGCGCTGGGCGACCGGCACGTAATCGCGCTGCGTCGGCCCGGTGTAGAGCTGGCGCGGGCGGCCGATCTTCTGGCCGGGGTCCGAGATCATCTCGTTCCACTGCGCCACCCAGCCGACGGTGCGCGCCAGGGCGAACAGCACGGTGAACATGGTGGTCGGGAAGCCGATCGCCGACAGGATGATGCCCGAGTAGAAGTCCACGTTCGGGAACAGCTTCTTCTCGACGAAGTAGGGATCGTTGAGGGCGATCTCTTCCAGCCGCAGCGCGGTTTCGAACAGCGGGTCGGTGACCTTCAGCGCATCGAACACCTCGCGCACGGTCTTCTGCATCACGGTCGCGCGCGGATCGTAGTTCTTGTAGACGCGGTGGCCGAAGCCCATCAGGCGGAACGGATCGTTCTTGTCCTTGGCGCGCTCGATGTAGTGCGGGATCTTGTCGGGCGTGCCGATTTCCTTGAGCATGTTGAGCGCGGCCTCGTTCGCGCCGCCATGCGCCGGGCCCCACAGGCAGGCGATGCCCGCCGCGATACAGGCGAACGGGTTGGCGCCCGACGAGCCGGCGAGCCGCACGGTCGAGGTCGAGGCGTTCTGCTCGTGGTCGGCGTGGAGGATGAAGATCCGGTCCATCGCCTTTTCGACCGCCGGGATCACTTCGTATTCTTCGGCCGGAACGCCGAAGGTCATGCGCAGGAAGTTGCCGGCGTAGGACAGGTCGTTGCGCGGATAGACGAAGGGCTGACCGACCGAATACTTGTAGGCCATGGCCGCGATCGTCGGCATCTTGGCGATCAGGCGGTGGGCGCTGATCCGGCGCTGGTCGGGGTCGGAGATGTCGGTCGAATCGTGGTAGAACGCCGAGAGCGCGCCAACCACGCCGCACATCACCGCCATCGGGTGAGCATCGCGACGGAATCCACTGAAGAAGCTCGACAGCTGCTCGTGAACCATGGTGTGGCGGGTGATCGTGCGGCTGAAATCGCTCAGCTCGGCCTGGCTCGGCAGCTCGCCGTTGAGCAGCAGGTAGCAGACCTCCATGAACGACGACTGCTCGGCCAACTGGCCGATCGGATAGCCGCGATGGAGCAGCACACCCTCGTCACCGTCGATGTAGGTCAGCGCGCTTTCGCAGCTCGCGGTCGAGGTGAAGCCCGGATCGTACGTGAACATGCCGGTCTGGGCATAGAGCTTGCGGATGTCGATCACGTCCGGACCGACCGAGCCGCTCAGAACGGGGAAATCGTGATCCGTGCCGCCGGCATTCAGCTTTGCGTTACCCACCTGTTCAACTCCTTGTTGTCATGCATGCTCGGCCGGCACGGCCTGGGCGGAGATCCGCGCCAGGCTTTCGTCGCGACCGAGCAGATCCAGAACATCGAAAATGCCGGGAGATGTGGTCTGCCCGGTCAAGGCGGCGCGCAGCGGTTGCGCCAGCTTGCCCAGGCCGAGACCCCAGTCCGCGGCGGCCTGCTTGAGACTGGCCTCCAGTTCGACGGCTGTCCAGTCGGACAGGGGTCGGAGGATGGCGGCGATGCGGGCCAGCAGGTCGCGCGCATCGTCGGTCAGCAGGGCCGCGGCCTTGTCGTCCATCGCCAGGGGGCGCTGGGCGAACAGGAACGCGGCTCCGGCCGCCAGCTCGTTCAGGTCCTTGGCGCGCACCTTCAGCACCGGCATGGCCCGGGTCAGGAGGCCATGGTCGACAGGGCCGGCCATGCGCGCCGCCACCAGCCCGGCGAGCGCGGTGTCGTCCGCCTCGCGCAGGTAATGGCCGTTCAGGTTCTGCAGCTTGGCGAGGTCGAAGCGCGACGGGCTCTTGCCGACATGGGCGATGTCGAACCAGGCGACGGCCTGCTCACGGCTGATGATCTCGTCATCGCCATGGCCCCAGCCGAGCCGCAACAGGTAGTTGAACAGGGCCTCGGGCAGGATGCCCATCTCGTCGCGATAGGAATCGACCCCCAAAGCGCCATGCCGCTTCGACAGCTTGGCCCCGTCGGAGCCATGGATCAGCGGTACGTGGGCATAGACCGGATCGGGCCAGCCGCCCTCGATGGCATGCATGGCGCGGATGATCACCAACTGGCGGAAGGCGTTGTTCAGGTGATCGTCACCGCGGATCACATGGGTGACACCCATGTCGTGATCGTCGACCACCACGGCCAGCATGTAGGTTGGCGTGCCATCGCTGCGCAGGATGACGAAATCGTCGATTTCCTCGTTGCGGACAGTGACGGTGCCCTGGACCTGGTCATCGATCACGGTCTCGCCTTCACGCGGAGCCTTGATCCGCACGACGTAAGGCTGGTCGGCCGGCCAGCGGTCCGGACCGGCATCACGCCACTCGCTTTCGATCCGGAATGGCTTGCGCTCGGCCTGGGCGCATTCGCGGCGGGCGGCCAGCTCTTCCTGGGTCAGGTAACAGCGATAGGCATGCCCGGCTTCGAGCAGGGCATGGGCGACCTGGGCGTGCCGGTCCGAGCGGGCGAACTGGAACACGGCGGGTTCATCTCCGGCCAGCCCCAGCCATTCCAGCCCGTCGAAGATCGCGGCGATGGCCGGCTCGGTCGACCGGGCGCGGTCGGTGTCCTCGATCCGCAGCAGGTAGGTGCCGCCATGGTGTCGGGCGAACAGCCAGTTGAACAGGGCCGTGCGGGCGCCGCCGATGTGCAGGTAGCCGGTGGGCGAGGGCGCGAAGCGGGTGACGACGCGGCGACCGCCTGCAGCCGCTTCGCCGGTCACGCTGCCACTTGCCATCATCCGCGCCTTCCTGTCCTTATCCTGCCATGGCCGTTCCTGCCGCCACGGCGCTTGCACCTTCCTCGCCCGCCGGCGAGACTCCGTCATCCGGCGGCGCTGCAGCGCAGCGCGCCTCTTGGCGCAGGTGGGGCGCCTTGTCCAGCGGGCTTGGCCGGATTTGCGGGCCGATCGAACGGTTTCTGAGCGACGCCCCGTTCGATCGGGCGCCCTGGCTGGCCGTGTCTTTCGGATGTGGCATTGCGGCATGGTTCGTCCTGCCGACCACGGGGCAGTGGCTCATGCTGATGGCCGCAGGGCTGGGCCTGGCCACGCTTGGCCTGGTGGGTTTGCGGCCGGCCATGGCCTATCCCTTTTGCCGGCTGGGACTGGCCGGGATTGGCCTGACCCTGGCGGCGGGAACGGCGCATGTCTGGAACAAGTCGATCCAGGTCGGTGTCCCGGCAATCCAGCGGCCTTTCGCCGGAAGCTTGAACGGCCGGGTGCTGTCGGTTGAAGACCGCCCGGCCCGCGGCGAATGGCGGGTCGTCCTGGTCACGCGGGATCCGGGTCGAGCCGACCGGGTGATCCGGGTTCGGCTGCGCGTGCCGGTCGGGATGACCGACCCGGCGGTGCGGGCCGGCGCGGTGATCTGGGTCAAAGCCCGGTTGATGCCACCCGCTCCCCCGATGCTGCCCGGTGGGCACGACTTTGCCCGCAGCGCCTGGTTCGAGGGGGTCGCGGCGACCGGCACGGCCCTGGGTCCGGTGACGGTCGAGCAACCGGGCCAGCCGGTCGGCGGACTGGCTCCGCTGCGCGCGGCCCTGTCGGAACACATCGGCGCCCATCTGACCGGTTCGCGCGGCGGGATTGCCGCGGCCCTGGCCAGCGGCGATCGCGGTGGCATCGCCCCGACCGACGAAGCGGCATTGCGCGACGCCGGGCTGAGCCACCTGCTGTCGGTCAGCGGATTGCACGTGAGTGCGGTGGTGGCGGCCAGTTACTGGCTGGTCCTGCGGCTGCTGGCGCTGTGGCCGTGGCTGGCCCTGCGCCTGCGCCTGCCGCTCTGTGCGGCGGCGGCAGCCGCGCTGGCCGGGGTGTTCTACACCCTGTTGACCGGGGCCGAGGTGCCGACGGTGCGCAGCATGGTCGGCGCCCTGCTGATCATGGCCGCGGTGGCGCTCGGCCGTGAGCCCCTGTCGCTGCGCCTGCTGGCCGTGGCCGCCCTGGCTGTCATGCTGGTCTGGCCCGAGGCGATCATGGGGCCGAGCTTCCAACTGAGCTTTGCGGCGGTGCTGGCCATCGTGGCCCTTCACGGTGCCGGCTGGATGCGCCGGCTGGTCGAGCCGCGCGAGGAGGCGTGGTGGGCGACGGCCCTGCGCAAGGCCGCCGGGCTGCTGATCACCGGGGTGGTGGTCGAAGTGGCCTTGGTGCCGATCGGCCTGTTCCACTTCCACCGCGCGGGTTTGATCGGGGCCCTGGCCAATGTCGTGGCGATCCCGCTGACCACCTTTGTGATCATGCCGCTGGTCGCGTTGGCCCTGGCCTTCGATCTGACGGGCCTGGGCGCGCCGCTGTGGTGGCTGGCGGGCCATGCGCTGGGCCTGTTGCTCGATCTTGCCCATGCGGCGGCGCGCGTACCCGGGGCGGTGACGCTCTCCCCCGCCTTCGGGGGCGGGACCTATGCCCTGCTGCTGGCGGGCGGTCTGTGGCTTGCCTTGTGGCAGGGGCGGGTCAGGCTCTGGGGGCTGGTGCCGATCGCGCTGGGCGCCGCGGCGGTGGTGCTGGTTCGCACGCCCGACCTCCTGGTCTCGGCCGATGGACGGCACGTGGCGGTCAGCGGGATGATGCCGGGCCGGCTGGCCCTGTTGCGCGAGCCCAGGCCCGGTTTTGCCCGCGACACCTTGAACGAGATGGCCGGTCTCGACGGCGCTCCCGTCGCTTTGCCGGACCAGCCGGGCGTGCGCTGCAATGAAGATTTCTGTGCCCTGGCGCTGCCGCGCGGCGATCGGGTGTGGCACCTGCTGCTGGCCCGCGGACACGATCCCGCGCCGATGCGCGATATCGTCGCCGCTTGCGACCGGGCCGACCTGGTGATCGCCGATCGGCGCTTGCCGACCGCCTGCCGCCCGCGCTGGCTGAAGGCCGATCGGGCCTTGCTCGATCGGACCGGCGGCCTGGCCCTGACGCTCACTGCCGGACGGATCGAGACGGTGCGCGCCCCGGCGGACGATCATGGCTGGGTGCCGCAGCCGACCCCGCGGCCACCGGTCGGGACCAGCCCTCCGCAACAGCAAAAGGGGCCGGTCTGACCGGCCCCTTGCGTGCTGTGTGGAAGCCGGTCAGCCCGGCCTGTCAGTGATAGCGTCGCAGCAGTCCGGCGAGCTTGCCCTGAACCATGACCTCGCCCGGGGCATAGAACTGCGGATCGTAGGCCGCATTGGCCGGATCGAGCCGAACCTGCCCGGCGTCACGATAGAGGTACTTGAGCGTCGCCTCCTCGCCCCGGACCAGCGCGACGACAATCTCTCCGTCGCGGGCGCTGTCGGTCCGGCGGATCAGGGCATAGTCCCCATCGAGGATGCCGGCTTCGATCATCGAATCCCCCGACACCTCAAGCGCATAGTGTTCCCCCGGACCGAGCAGGGCCGCAGGGACGGGCAGGGTGGCGGTGCTTTCCAGCGCCTCGATCGGGACACCGGCGGCGATCCGACCGTGCAGCGGGATTTCGATCACGTCGTTGGCCGGGGCAGGCTGGATCGCCGGCGCGCGGGTCTGCGGGGCGACCGGGGCCCAGACCTTGGGCGGCGTCACCTTCGCGCTTACGTCGTCGGGCTGGCGCAACACCTCGAGCGCGCGCGCCCGGTTCGGCAGGCGGCGGATGAAGCCGCGTTCCTCCAGTGCGGAGATCAGCCGGTGGACCCCGGACTTGGACCGCAGGTCCAGCGCCTCTTTCATTTCCTCGAACGAGGGGGACACCCCGGTCTCTTCCAGGCGGGCCTGGATGAACCGGATCAATTCGTGCTGTTTGCGGGTCAGCATCGCCATCTCACTCCCGTCATGCGCGATGCGGAAGCGAATGTTCCGGCATCGTTCAGTGAACGAACGCGGAACAATTAGGCAACTTTGGCCCTTGCGTCAAGCGGCGCCGGTCAACAGGGCGCGCGTGGCCGCGGCCACGTCGGCCTGGCGCATCAGGCTTTCTCCCACCAGGAAGCAACGCGCCCCGCAGGCCGACAGCCTGAGCAGGTCGGCATGATGATTGATCCCGCTCTCGGCCACCAGCAGTGTCCCCTCGGGGGCGAGCGGGGCGAGGCGTTCGGTCGTGCCCAGATCGGTGACGAAGCGCTTGAGATCGCGATTGTTGACCCCGATCAGGCGCGACGACAGCCGGGCGGCGCGCTCCATCTCGGCTTCGTTGTGGACCTCGACCAGCACGTCCATCCCGCGTTCACGCGCGGCTATCTCGATCTCGGCCATCGCCCCGTCGTCCAATGCGGCGACGATGATCAGGATCGCGTCGGCGCCCATCGCGCGGGCTTCGGCACACTGCCAGGGATCGACCATGAAGTCCTTGCGGATCACGGGCAGGGTGCAGGCGGCGCGGGCGGCGACGAGATAGTCCTCGTGCCCCTGGAAATAGGGGGCATCGGTCAGGACCGAGAGGCAGGTGGCGCCGCCGGCCTCGTAGGCCCGGGCGTGGGCCGGGGGATCGAAGTCGTCCCGGATCAGTCCCTTCGAGGGCGACGCCTTCTTGATTTCGGCGATGAGGCCGAAGCCGCTGGCTGCCGCCCGGCGCAGTGCCGCCTCGAACCCGCGCGGGGCGGACTGCCCGGCGGCCAGGGCATCGAGTTCGGCGAGGCTGCGCAGGGCCTTGCGCCGGGCCACTTCGGCGCCGGTGGCGGTACAGATTTCGGTGAGCTTGTCGGTCATTTCAGGGTCTTGATCCAGCAGTCGAGCAGCGTCTTGGCGAGCCCCTTGTCGATGGCTTCGGCGGCCTCTTCGGCGGCGGAGGGCCAGTCCCCGGCCTCACCGGCCACCAGGAGCGCAGCGGCCGCGTTGAACAGCACCGCATCGCGATAGGGGCCGGGCTCACCGGCCAGGAGGGCGCGGAGGGCGGCCGCATTGTGCGCCGGATCGCCGCCGCGGATCGCGGTGATCGGTGCGGCAGGCAGGCCGGCGTCACCGCATTGGACCCGCTGCATGGCCACGTGTCCGTGCTCGACCACGCCGAGCTCGTTGCCGCCGGCCAGGCTCAACTCGTCGAGCCCCTCGTCCCCCGAAACCACGAAGGTCCGGTCGGTCCCCAGGGCGGCGATGGCCTGAGCGTAGATCGGGACATAGGCCGGACGCGCGATGCCGACGAGCTGGCGGCGGACGCCCGCCGGATTGGCCAGGGGGCCCATCAGGTTGAAGATCGTGCGTCGGCCGATCGCCCGGCGGATCGGCATGATCCGGCCCATGGCCGGGTGGTGCCGCCCCGCGAAGAGGAAGCAGATGCCGAGGTCTGCCAGCGTGTCCTCGGCGGTCTCGGCCACCCGGTCGAGGTTGAGGCCCAGAGCTTCCAGGGTGTCGGCTGCACCCGACTTGGAACTGGCGGCGCGGTTGCCGTGCTTGGCTACCGGCACCCCGCAGGCCGCCACGACCAGGCTGACCGCGGTGGAGACATTGAGCGTGTGGAGCCCATCCCCGCCCGTGCCGCAGACGTCGATCGCTCCCGCCGGGGCGGCAATCGGCACCATCCGGGCGCGCATCGCGCGGGCGGCTCCGGTGATCTCGCCGGCCTGCTCCCCGCGATCGGACAGGGCGACCAGGAAGTCGGCGATGGCGGCATCGTCCACGGTGCCGTCCAGCATCGCGCCGAAGGCCGCTTCGGCCTCGTCCTCATCCAGCGGCTCTGCGGTGATGGCAGGCAGGCGGGTCATGCCGGAAGCCGGGCCTCGATCCCGCAGAGGGCGAGGAAGTTGGCCAGCATCGCATGGCCATGTTCGGTGGCGATCGATTCCGGATGGAACTGGACCCCGTGGATCGGCAGGCTGGTGTGGCGGAAGCCCATCACATGCCCGTCGTCACTGCGGGCGTTGACGGCCAGCGTCTCGGGAATGGCCTCGACGATCAGCGAATGGTAGCGGGTGGCGATGAAGGGTGAGGGGATACCGGTGAACACGCCGGTGCCGTCGTGAGTCACCGGGCTGGTCTTGCCGTGCATCAGCCCGCCGCGCACCACCTTGCCACCAAAGTACTGGCCGATCGACTGGTGGCCCAGGCACACCCCCAGCAATGGCTTGCCGGCATCGGCGGCCGCTCCGACCAGATCGAGGCTGATGCCCGCCTCGTTCGGCGTGCAGGGCCCGGGCGAGATCAGGAACCCCGCCGCCCCGGACGATATCGCCTGGCCAGCGGACAGCGCATCGTTGCGCACCACCTCGACCGGCGCACCCAGCTCCATCAGGTAATGGACCAGGTTCCAGGTGAAGCTGTCGTAGTTGTCGATGACCAGGATCATGGCTGCAGCCTTTTTCAGCCTTCGCAGGCGGGATCAAGCAATTCCTCGCATGGTGCGGTGACGGCTCGGGAGGCTCAGCCCATGGCTGCGCGAGCTTCGCGGACCGGTTCGGCCGAGACGGTCACGGCGCCCGACCATGGGCGGTCGAGGTCGAGGATCAGCGTCAGCGCCAGGGTGAGCAGGAGGAACAGGACCCCGGCCTCGACCAGTTGGCGGCGATGGCCCCGCCGTCCCGTGACATAGCCGATGATCGCGGCCGAGATCGCGGCATAGAGGCTGACCACGTCGAGCACGCGTCCCGGGATGCGGGCTTCGCGCTCGGCCTTGCGGGCCGAGGCTGCATCGAAGGCCTCGTTGGCGGCGCTGACCAGGCTGGCCCCGAGCGGTGCCGCCATGGCGGGCAGGGCGGTGCGCACCCCGTCCCAGATGCGTGCCTGCGCCGCGGCCGATCGCGCTTCGATCGTCGGGCGATCGGCCGCGGCGGGCAGCGCGACCCGGACATCGGCATAGCCGCGGATCGCCTGGCGCAGACCCTCTCCCGCCGGGCCCTCGACCAGCCCGGCGCGCAGCCACAGGGTGGACAGCGCGTTGCCTTCGCGGATCACGGCCTCGCGCCGATCGTCATAGCGGCCCACGGCGAGGGAGAAGGTAAAGGCGATGAGCAGCCCGAGCAGCCCCAGCGCGGCAGAGAGCAGATAGCTGTCCTGCTGGTCCGCGACATCGCCCTCCGGCTCCAGCCGGAACCGCAGGGCGCGGCCGGCCAGGCAGGAACCCATCAGCAAGGCCAGGAACAGGGCGCCGATCAGCCACAGCGAGGCCGAGCCGAGGAACTGATCGAGTGACGCCATCGCCTTGCCCCCCTCCGGCCGGCATCAGCCGCCGCGCCGTTGCGATTACTGCCCGAACCCCGCCTCGCTCGCCACCCGCACCGCCTCGCGCGCCGCGGCGAACAGGGCGCCGGCCTTGTTCTCGCATTCGGCCTGTTCGCTCTCGGGCACCGAATCGGCGACGATCCCGGCGCCGGCCTGAACGTGCATGATCCCGTCCTTCAGGACGGCGGTGCGCAGCACGATGCAGGAATCGACCGAGCCGTCCGGCGCGAAATAGCCAACCCCGCCGGCATAGGCGCCGCGCGTTTCGGGTTCGAGCTCGGCGATGATTTCGCAGGCGCGGACCTTCGGAGCGCCCGAAACGGTCCCGGCCGGAAAGCCGGCGAACAGCGCGTCGATCGCGTCATGGCGGGTCGTGTCGAGCTGGCCGACCACGTTCGAGACGATGTGCATGACATGGCTGTAGCGCTCGATCGTGTAGCTTTCGGTGACCTGCACCGTGCCCTTGGCCGCCACCCGGCCCACGTCGTTTCGGCCCAGATCGAGCAGCATCAGGTGTTCGGCGCGTTCCTTCGGATCGGCCAGCAGGCTGGCCTCGTGCGCGGCGTCCTCTTCCGGGGTCCGCCCGCGCGGGCGGGTTCCGGCGATCGGCCGGATGGTCACTTCGCCTTGGCGGATGCGCACGAGGATTTCCGGGCTCGATCCGATCAGCGCAAAGCCGGGCAGATCAAGGAAATAGAGGAAGGGCGAGGGATTGACCCGCCGCAGCGCGCGATACAGCGCCACCGCCGGCAGGGTGAAGGGCGTGGTGAAGCGCTGGGCCAGCACCACCTGGAATATGTCTCCGGCGGTGATGTAGCCCTGGGCCTTGTGGACCATGTCGCGGTATTGCTCCGCGGGCATCACCGGGGTCCGCACGGGTTCGGGCAGGTCCACCGCAGGGGCTGGCGTGGCGGCCGGAGCGGCGAGCCGGGACAGGGCGGCATCGATGCGGTCGGCCGCAGCCGCGATCAGTCGGTCCGGGGTCGACGCGCCCGGCCAGACCGGGGCCACGCACCACAGCGCGTCGGTCAGGCGATCGAACACCAGCACCAGGGTGGGCCGTACGAACAGCATGTCGGGCAGGGCGAGCGGGCTCTGCGGAGCCCGGGGGAGCTTTTCCACCAGCCCGATGGTTTCATAGCCAAAATAGCCCACCAGGCAGGCCAGCGCCGGGGGCAGTTGCGCGGGCACCTCGATCCGGCAGGCCCGGACCAGGGCGCGCAGCTCGCTCAGGCTGTCGCCGGGCAGCGCGGTGAAGGCGGTCGGATCGGCGGGCCAGTCGCGATTGACCTCGGCCTGGCGCCCGGTGGCGCGAAAGATCAGGTCCGGGGCCAGGCCGAGCAGGCTGTACCGCCCGCGCACCTCGCCGCCCTGGACCGATTCGAGCAGGAAATCGCCGCGGCCATCCTCGAACAGCTTGAGCGCCGCACCCACCGGGGTTTCGGTATCGGCCACCAGTTGCCGCCAGACCAGCGCCGGTTCGCCTCGGGCCAACTGTTCGGCGGCGGCGGCGGCGTTCTCCGGGGGCAGGCTCACGGCGATACCCTCAGTTGCCGCCGACCAGACGGCGCGAGACGGCGTCGATCCCGCCCTGGTTGCGCTTAACGCCGATGTCCTGGCGGATCGCGGCGCGCAACTGGGCGCTGTATTCGCGGCCGGTCTGGCCCGACAGTTCACGGGTTGCGGCGGGCATCAGGGGGGCGATCCGGGCCAAGTCGCCGGGCACGATCTTGGCCAGCGAGACCACGTACCAGCCGCGGTCGTTCGGCGCGGCAAGCAGCTTGGCCGAGCCCTGCGCCATCGAGAAGAACAGGGCCAGCGGCGGCGGCACGGTCTGGCCCAGGCGGGCGAGGTCCTCGCGGCCGAGCTCGATCCGGTTGACCGGCGGGATTTGGGCCACGCCCAGTCCGCTGATCGCGGCACCCAGCTCCTTGCCCCGCTTCAGTTCCGCCAGGACCTTTTCGGCCGCAGCCTTGGCCTGGGCAGCCCCCTTGCGCAGTGCGAGGTCGTTCGCCACCTGCGCCTTGATCTGCGCCAGCGGCGGCGGCGCGGCGGCCACGATGCGCGACACGTCAAAGACGAGGAAGGTCTTGCCCGGCTCGATCTCGGCGAGCTGGGGCTGGCCTTCGCGCTCCATGGCGAAGGCGGTGCCCAGCACCCGGGCCAGCTCGGCCGGGGCCTTCTGATCGGGGGCGCCGAAGATCTGCCCATCGGCGGTCAATGGGGCGGTCTCGGTGATGGTCAGGCCCAGTTCCTTGGCGACATCACCAAGCGAGGCGCCGTTGTCGAACTCGTCCTCGATCTTGGCCGAGAATTCGGTTAGGGCGGCGCGGCGCTTCTCGGCCACCAGGGTGGTGGTGATCTCTTCGCGAGCCTGGTCGAGCGTCTTGCCGGGCTTCGCGTCGACCGCATCAACCCGCACCAGCAGCCAGCCGAGCGGGCCGCGCACCGGCCCGATCGTCTTGCCCTGGGCGGCACCGAAGGCCGCGGCCGCGATCGCCTCGCTGCTCTGGGTGACCATGGCGCTCCGGCTGACCGGCCCGATCTTGGCGACGGCCAGGCCCTTGGCCGCGGCCGATGCTTCCAGCGTCTTGCCTCCGGTCACTTCCGCGAGGACGGCGCGTGCCGCGGCCTCGGTCGGCAGGACCAGCTGGCTCAGCCGCCGCGTCTCGCTGGGGCCGAAGGCGGCCTTGTTCAGATTGTAGCGGGTGGCGATCTCGGCATCGGTGGGCTGCGGAACGGATTTCAGCGCGGCCTCATTGAACAGGGCAAAGCGGACCGCGCGGCGCTCGGGCAGGGTGTAGCGCGCGCGATTGGTGTTGAAGAACGCGGTCACTTCCGCATCGCTGGGCGGAGCCGCCGGGACGAAGGCGGCCGCGGGCAGCAGCGCCACCGCACCGGCGCGCTTTTCGAACTGCGCGGCGGCATAGCGCGTCACCAGCGCATTCGGCATGCGGGCGCCGAAGGCCGCCGGGGTCAGCAGTTGCCGGGCGATCAGGCCATCGCCCAGTTCGCGCCGCACCGTGGCGTCGGTCAGGCCGCGCTGGGCCAGCAGCGCCTTGTAGGCATTGTCGCTGAACTTGCCGTCCGGCCCCTGGAACGCCGGGATCTTCGCAATCTCGCTGTCGATGAGGCGATCGCTGGCGATCACGCCGTGGCGCTCCCCGAATTCGGCGAGCGCGGCGCGGTCAATCGACTGGTCGAGCACCGTGCTCAGGCCCGCGCTGGCGATGAAGTCCTTCATCGTCAGGCGCGGATTGTCGCGCTTGAGCGTCTCGAGCGCGCCGGTTGCGGCCTGACCCAGCTCGCTGGCGGTGATGGCCCGCTTGCCCACCGTGGCCACCCGCCCGTCACTGCCCGACAGCGAGCTGCGCATGCCCGCCACATCGCCCGCGGCAAAAGCGAGGGCGATCAGCACCAGGAAGCCCAGCGCGATCACCGCGCCGATCTTGGAATGCATGAAGGAGCGGAACAGGTTCAACATCGGCAGGGCTCGGTTCTGGGGCCCCGAAAACGGGGCACGGTGCTGTCGCGGGGCTTTAGGAGCCATTTGACGCGACCGCAACGGGGGGCGGCGAAACCCGATCGGCCCGCGAACGTTGCCGACCGGACACAGCCGGGCAAATGGTGAAAATCTGTCCATTCGGTTTTTGACAGCCGGGGCAGGGCTGGCCTAGCAGCGCGCTCAAGGGCGTCGCATCCCCATCGGATTCGTCACTATGCTCAGGTAAATGTAAGATTTCAGGGAATATCTATGCCACATCGGCCCTATATCGTCGGCAACTGGAAGATGAACGGGACCCGCGCCATGCTGGCCGAGGCCCGGGCGATCGATCGGGCCGCGGGACGTTATCCCGACGTGCAGATCGGGCTCGCCCCGCCGTTCACCCTGGTGCACACCATTGCATCCGAGGCCCAGGCGATCGGCACCGGCGGTCAGGATTGCCACACCGAGGCCAAAGGCGCTCACACCGGTGATGTCGCCGCGGCGATGCTGGCCGATGCCGGGGCCGACTTCGTCATTCTGGGCCATTCCGAACGTCGCCGTGACCATGGCGAAAGCGATGCCCTGGTCAAGGCCAAGGCCGAGGCCGCCCTGGGCAGTGGGCTGGGGATCATCGTCTGTGTGGGCGAGACGCTGGAGCAGCGCGATGCCGGGCAAGCCGAAGCCGTCGTCCAGGCGCAGGTGGCCGCATCGCTGCCGTCGGCCGCGATGGCCGAGGAAGCCGGCATGGCGCGGGTGGCCGTGGCCTATGAGCCGGTCTGGGCCATCGGCACCGGGCGGGTTGCCGCGGTGGAAGACGTGGTGGCCATGCACCAGGCGATTCGACAGACGCTGGTCGACTGGAGCGCCGATCTGGGTGAGAAGGTGCGGATTCTCTACGGCGGCTCGGTCAATGCCGACAATGCGCGCGATCTGCTCGCGGCCGATGGCGTGGGCGGGGCTCTGGTCGGGGGCGCCAGCCTGACCGCCGAGAGCTTTCTGGCCATCGTCGCTGCCGCCCATTCGGCCCGCACGGACTGAGCGGCAGGCGGGTTGTGGCCGGCCCCGCCGGCGTGCGACCGGGCGGCACCTTGCCAGCGGGGCGCACCGCGCCTAGATGGCGCTTCATTCTTTCCGCGCGAAACGGGTTTTCATCGTGTTCATCTTCCTCATGGTCGTTCAGGCGATTGTCGCCGCGCTGCTGGTCGGCGTCATACTGATGCAGAAGTCCGAAGGCGGTGGCCTCGGGACCGGCGGCAGCCCGACCGGCTTCATGTCGGCGCGCGGCGCGGCGGACTTCATGAGCCGCACGACCTCGATCCTCGCCACCATCTTCGTGGTCCTGTCGATCGTGCTGGCCGCGCTGGCGACCAGTGCCGGCGGGGGGCGGACCATCGATACCTCGCTCAAGCGCGATGTCGCCCCGGTCCAGGCGCCGGTCGATCCGCTGGCTCCCGCCGCGGGCCAGGCGGCGCCGCAGCCCGCTCCGCAGGCGACCTGATCGCATCCTGACCGCAGCCGCCGGACCGGGTTCGCCCGGTTTGGCGATCGCGTTTTCGCTTTTCTGTCCCGACCCAGACGGGCGCAGCCGCGGCCGGCCTTCGCGCCGGGCCGCACGGGCGGTATGGCAGTTGTGGATTAGCGCCACAACTTGACCGGATTGCCTTGCCCTGCGCCCCTCGCAGCATTTAAGGCCCGACTCCCATGGCGCGGTACATCTTCATCACCGGCGGCGTGGTCTCCTCGCTCGGCAAAGGTCTCATGGCGGCAAGCCTCGCGGCACTGCTGCAGGCGCGCGGGTTCCGCGTTCGGATCCGCAAGTTCGATCCCTACCTGAACGTCGATCCGGGGACGATGAGCCCCTATCAGCACGGCGAGGTCTTCGTGACCGACGACGGCGCCGAGACCGATCTGGACCTGGGCCACTACGAACGCTTCACCGGGGTTTCGGCCCGCCAGTCGGACAACATCACGTCCGGGCGGATTTACCAGCAGATCATCGCCAAGGAACGGCGCGGGGACTATCTGGGCGCCACCGTCCAGGTCATCCCGCACGTGACCGACGCGATCAAGGCTTTCGCCCAGGATCAGGTCGACGATCTGGATTTCGTGCTGTGCGAGATCGGCGGGACGGTGGGCGATATCGAAAGCCTGCCGTTCATCGAGGCGATCCGCCAGATGCGCAACGAACTGGGCCGCGAGCAGACCTGCTCGGTCCACGTCACGCTGGTGCCCTATATCGCCGCCGCGGGTGAGCTGAAGACCAAGCCGACCCAGCATTCCGTCCGGGAGCTGACCAGCCTGGGCGTCCAGCCC
Source organism: Novosphingobium aerophilum (assembly GCF_014230305.1). Classification (GTDB taxonomy): domain Bacteria; phylum Pseudomonadota; class Alphaproteobacteria; order Sphingomonadales; family Sphingomonadaceae; genus Novosphingobium; species Novosphingobium aerophilum. The sequence goes on along the minus strand of NZ_JACLAU010000003.1, from coordinate 50,236 downwards.
GACGTGCTGCTGTGCCGCTGCGAGAAGCCGCTGCCCCCCGGCGAGCGCGCGAAGATCGCGCTGTTCTGCAACGTCCGGACCGAGGCGGTGATCCAGGCGCTGGACGCTTCGAGCATTTATGCCGTGCCGCTGCAGTACCATGGCGAAGGGCTCGACGCCGAAGTCTTGCACCATTTCGGCCTGACCGCACCCCAGCCGGATCTGTCGCGGTGGTATGATATCGTAGACCGATATCAGAACCCTGAGGGCGAGGTCACCATCGGTGTCGTGGGCAAGTACGTCGGCCTGCAGGATGCCTACAAGTCGTTGAACGAGGCCCTGATCCACGGCGGCATGGCGCACCGGGTCAAGGTCAACATCAAGTGGCTCGATGCCGAGCTGTTCGAGCAGGACGATGAGACCATCGCCGCCCAGCTCGAGCCGATGCACGGGATCCTGGTGCCCGGCGGGTTCGGAGAACGCGGGACCGAAGGCAAGATCGCCAGCGTGCGCTTCGCCCGGGAACGCAAGGTGCCGTTCTTCGGCATTTGCCTGGGCATGCAGATGGCCTGCATCGAGGGTGCGCGCAACACGGCTGGCATCGCGGGGGCCTCGTCAACCGAGTTTGGTCCCGCCGAGGAGCCCGTGGTCGGCATCATCACCGAATGGATGACCGAGGAAGGCCTCCAGACCCGCGCCGAAGGCGGCGATCTGGGCGGGACCATGCGCCTGGGCGCCTATCCGGCGAACCTGGCGGGCAACAGCCATGTCGCGGCGATCTATGGCGCCGAGCAGATCAGCGAGCGCCATCGTCACCGTTACGAGGTGAACTGCGCTTATCGCGATGCGCTGGAACGGGGCGGGCTGGTGTTTTCCGGAATGTCTCCGGACGGCTTGCTGCCCGAGATCGTCGAGCGGCCGGATCATCCGTGGTTTGTTGGCGTGCAGTTCCACCCCGAACTCAAGAGCCGACCCTTCGCGCCGCATCCGCTGTTCAGCGGATTCATCGGCGCGGCGCTCCAGCAGTCCCGACTCGTCTAGGCTGCGGCCGCCCATGCGGCAGAAGGTGGCGCGCCTGCGACCCCAGGTGCGTCTACGCCATTTGGCGGCTTTCTACCCTGAAGGTTAAGTGCTAAGCCCTAACGGCGGAGGCACTAGCTCGGTCTGTCTAGATCGGGCTAAGTATCCCAATGTAAAAAAGAAAGAAATATTTCGAAGGGGCTTGCCAAGGCATTTCGTTACCGCTTACCCCTTGTCTCAGAGCGGGGCAGCGGTCGCCGAGCCGAAATCGGCAGGGTTGACGATCGCTTAGCTGCTCTCCGTAAGGTTTCGAGCCTGGCGGATAAGGGGGAATGCAAAGGATTTTGGTCTGGCTGGCAGGAGGGTGCTGGCTAGGCACACGGGCCAGTCCCGCGATTGATCGTCTTTTGCGACCCGGACGATCATGATGGGACAGGGCGGCGCGCAAGCGTCGCGGGGGTGGGTCCTCCCAGACCCACCCCCATACGCCGCCCCGACTGCGGGACCTGCCATCGCGGCGCGCCAGGCCACAGGCCCGAACCCGTCAGAACATCACATCTTTCAGGACAGGACCCGAGCCTGATTTGGCGGTGTCCAGCCGCCCAGGCAGGGGCCTTGTCTTCGGCGTTACCGCCACCCGCCGCGTTCGCGAGTCTCCGCCAACGGGTCCGGAGCGAGCGGTTGGGTCCGACCTGCACCCCCGAACACATCGGGCCGGGGAAGTGATCCCCCGGCCCGTTTCAATGGCTGCAGGCCCCAGGGGGCCGCGCCGCGTTCAGGCGGCTTCGCTGCGATCCGCGGTCTTGCCTTCGATGACGCTCAGCGGCTTCTGGGTGCCGATCGCCACCTTCTTGGGCTTCATCGCCTCGGGCACTTCGCGGACAAGGTCGATCACCAGCAGGCCGTCCTCCAGATTGGCGCTTTCCACCCGCACAAAATCGGCCAGCTCGAAGCGCCGTTCGAAGGCGCGCTGGGCGATGCCCAGGTGCAGGAACTGGCCCGACGCCTGCGCCTCTTCATTCTTGCGGCCCTGGACCACCAGCAGGTTCTGCTGGGCCGTGATGTCGAGATCGGCCGGTTTGAACCCGGCCACCGCGAGCGTGATGCGATAGGAATCCTCCCCGCGACGCTCGATGTTGAACGGCGGGTAGTTCTCGCCACCGCCGGTCCGCGAGGCGTTTTCCAGCAGATCGAACAGGCGGTCGAACCCTACGGTGCTGCGGCGATAGGGGGTAAAGTCAAAACGGGTCATGGCAAAAATCCTCGATTGAGCAATTTTCGTGGTTCGTCGGGACCCGGATGGCATCCCGGCGTTGTGGCATGGCCGCGCGGGCCCATGACACGTCTGGTGAGATATGTTAGCCGCGGCGGCTTTCAAGGTCCGGTCGACACGCCGCCCGCATCTTGCGCGGAGGTGGTCGGTCCGGACCGCGAGCCGGGGGGAGCCTGTGTCTTCCCCCGGCCGGGACAAGAAGGGACATGCGATGGCCAAGGTGGAAATCTATACCCAGTGGGGCTGCCCCTACTGCACGCGCGCCAAGGCGCTGCTCGACGGCAAGAGCGTGGCCTATACCGAGTACGACGTGACCATGGACAGCCGCAAGCGCGCCGAGATGGCCGAGCGTAACCCCGGCGCGCGCACCGTCCCGCAGATCTTCATCGATGACGTGGCCTATGGCGGGTGTGACGACATCCACGCGCTTGACCGCGCCGGCAAGCTCGACCCGCTGCTCCAGGCCTGAACCCCATGGCCCGCGTTGCCGTTCTGCAGATGACCAGCGGGATCGATCCGGCCGAGAACGCGCGGACGATCGTCGCGGCGGTCGAGCGGGCCGCGGCCGACGGAGCCCGGATGCTGTTCACGCCCGAGATGTGCGGGCTGCTCGACCGGGATCGCCAGAGGGCCGCAAGGGCGATCCGCCCCGAAGGTGACGATCCGGTCCTCGCCGCCGTCCGCGATGCGGCCGCCCGGCATGGCCTGTGGGTGGCGCTGGGCTCGCTCGCGGTGCGGCAGGAGGGGCCGCGCTATGCCAACCGGGCTTTCGTGATCGACGAACAGGGGGCCATCCGGGCGCGCTACGACAAGCTGCACATGTTCGATGTCGATCTGGCAACGGGCGAATCCTGGCGGGAATCGAACGCTTATGCGCCGGGTGAGGCGGTAACCGTGGTCGAAGATACGCCCGTCGGCCGGCTCGGCCTGGCGATCTGCTACGACATCCGTTTCCCCGCCCTGTTCGAGGCGCTGGGGCGTCGGGCCTGTGATGTCATCGCCATCCCCGCGGCCTTCACCGTGCCAACCGGCCGCGATCACTGGCACGTGCTGCAACGGGCCCGGGCGATCGAGGCGAGCGCTTATGTCATCGCGGCGGCGCAGGTCGGCCATCATCCCGATGGCCGCGACACCTTCGGTCACAGCCTGGCGATCGATCCCTGGGGGGACATCCTGCTCGATCTGGGGGGAGAGGCAGCGGGGCTTGGCTTTGTCGAGATCGACCCCGCCCGCCTGGTCCAAGTCCGCCAGCAGCTACCCAGTCTTGCCAATCGGCGCATCGTTCCCAATTAGGACCTTGCCATGACACCTGGTTGGTCCCGATGATTGTTTTCGATCTTGCCTGCCGCGCGGCCGGTCACCGGTTCGAGGGGTGGTTCAGCTCCAGCGACGATTTCGACCGCCAGCAGGCGTCCGGACTGCTCGCCTGTCCGCTGTGTGGCAGTGCGGACGTGGCCAAGGCGGTGATGGCGCCGAATGTGGGTCGCAAGGGCAACCAGCGCCCCGAACCGGTCCGCGCCGCCGCACCGGAGTCCCTCGCCCCGGCTCCGACCCCGGCCGGTGCCCTGACCAACACCGGGCCAGCCCTGCCGCCCGAGGCGATCGCGATGTTCCGTGCGATGGCCGCTGCCCAGGCCGAGGCGCTCAAGTCGTCACGCTGGGTAGGCGATCGGTTCGCCGATCAGGCCCGGGCGATGCATTATGGCGAACGGGACCACGAACCGATCCACGGCCAGGCCACCGCCGACGAGGCGCGCGACCTGATCGAGGAGGGGATCGCCGTCGCCCCGCTGCTGGTCCCGGTCATCCCGCCCGACCAGGCCAATTGACCGCGACACCTTTCCGTTGCCCCGGCATTGGGCCATTGCCCCCGCATTGGACCTTTGGCGGCGTTGCCATGCCCGCTCCCAGTCCGTAAGAAGCGGGCCGGGCGCCCGTAGCTCAGCAGGATAGAGCACAAGATTCCTAATCTTGGGGCCGTGGGTTCGAATCCCGCCGGGCGCACCACACTTCATGAGCTTTGGGGATGAGGGCAGCCGGTCTGGTCGGCGCGCTGTGCCTGGGCGACGATAGGGTGCGGCTCAGGCGCCGCAGCGAGGCGCGGACAATCCCGGCGGAGATCGACAGCCACCGGGCATCGTTTGGGCGCGAAACGCTTACAGTGCAGCGCGCCATCCTGCCCCGTGGTGCCGAAGGCCTCAGGGGCTGGCAAAGGGCACGTGGGACGGTTTGGAACTGGACCGGGGCATGGGCGGTTTCCGGGATAGCCCTTTCACGGACCGGAGTGTCCCGCCTTGTCAGATCTGCCTCACCCCAATCCTGCGGACATGCCGGGTCCTGTCGCTGCGGATCCTCCGGCAGCGGATGCCATTGCCCTGCTCGAGGCCGATCATCGCCGGATCGAGGTGCTGTTCGACGCCTATGACCGTGCCGAGCCTGCCGAGCGGCAGGCCATCGCCTCAGCCGTCTGTGCCGCGTTGCGCATCCACGCGCGGATCGAGGAGGAGCTGTTCTATCCCGCGATGGCCGAGGCGACCGGCGCCCTGGACCTGCTCGCCGAGGCTCGGGTGGAGCATGCCGTGGCCGGTGATCTCATCACCGCGCTCGAGCGTGGGCGGCCGGGCGACGACCTGTTTGATGCCCGGATGCGGGTGCTGGGCGAATACGTGTACCATCACGTGATCGAGGAGGAGGACGAGCTGTTCCCGCTGTGCGAAGAGGCCGGGATCGATCTGGCTGCGCTGGGCGAGGCTTTGGCCCGCCGTCGCCAGGAACTGATGCCCGATCCGTCTGCCACGGGTGATGACGTGGCCCGGTCCTGATCGGGGCCCGGGCCGCCCGGTCCGGTGGCAACCCGGCCCGGACAGCACCGCCGGTTCAGGTCGACGCCTTGGCCTTGGCCAGGATCTGGGCGACCTCGTCGAGCATGGCCAGCCGGTCCTTCTTGAGCGTTTCGAGGTGATCGTCGGAGGCGGGCGCAATATCGCTTTCGATCCGGTGGATCTCGCGGTTCACCTCGTGATAGCGGGTCGCGATCCGCTGGAAGTGGGCATTGTCGAGCTTGAGCTGGTGAAGCAGCGCGGCATCGGCCGGGAAGGTGTCGTGAAGATCGTGCGGAACGTGGCTCATGGTGGCTCCTGTCAAGGTTGGCCATCATCATGGACCCGCTGCGCACGGGCGCATTGCGGTGAGTCAAATCCCGCCGAAACATATGCTTCTGCCCGAACAGGGCAGCGTCAGAAGCTGCGGATCAGGCCCAGGTTGATCTTGGCGCTCTGGGTGCCGGTATCATAGCGCGGGCCGCTGAGCGGGACGGCCACTTCCACCGTGGTCCCCATGCGCGGCGTCAGGTCGATGCGCAGGCCGCCGCCGGCCGAAGCCAGCGAGCCGCCTCCGCTCCCGCCCTGCAGATTGGACACCACGCCGCCGTCGGCAAAGGCATAGACCTGCGCACGGCGGACCAGCCCGAGCGGTTGATCGATGAGATAGCGCAGTTCGGCCAGACCGGCGACGCCGCGGTCGCCACTGCGCTCACCCCAGTCATAGCCGCGCAGGAAGGCGGTGCCACCCAGGGCCATCTCCTCGGACAGGGGCAGCGGCTGCGCGGCCAATTGGCCCTGTCCGGCGAGGCGCAGGCTGAGGCCATGGCCAAGATCGGCCGTCCAGTCGCTCCACAGCGAGAACACCGTGTAGGTGCCATCGGCATCGCTGCGCGTGGCGAGGGGATCGCCGGGGGCGGTTGTGCCCAGCCAGCCAAGGCCCTGCGTCACGCCCGCGCTGACACGCCACAGCCCGCCTGCGATCTTGGCATTGCCGTAGACCGTCAGGCGGGCCGTGCTGAGACGATCGTAACGGACCAGCGTATCGGTGCGCCACTGGCGAAAGCTGCGCAGGCCCAGTTCTCCTTCCAGCCAGAAGCTGGCCGCACGTCGGCGCAGCAGGGGCTGGGTCAAGCTCGCGCCGACCGCCCATGAGCGGCTGCGGAAACCCAGCGGGGCGAGGTAGGAGCCCGGCCGGGTGGCCGATCCCGTGGCGGACAAGGCGATTTCCGTGCCTTCCGAATTCAGGTCGCGGGCATAGCGGATACGCCCGAACTGAAGCTCCGAGGGTTGCGCGGGGGTCCCGGTGACACTGATCGACAGGCGATCGCGGCTGTCGATCAGGCCGTTGAGATCGGCATCGATCCGCAACTGGACCGGCCCGATGGTGCGGGTGCCCTGGTTGGTCAGGGCCATGCGGACGGTCGCGGGATCGTGCGATGCGCTGACCAGCAGGATACCGCGGCCGCCTTCACGAAAGAACTTGCTCGACCGGATGCGCGTCCCGCTGTTGTCTCCCGCCAGCAGCAGGCGGCGCTCGACCTCGCCCTTGGTCACTGGGCCGGCGCCCGCCAGGGGGGCCAGATCGCTCTGCACGGCCTTGCTCACCGGACCATCGAACCGCACCTCGTCGATGCGGCCTTCGTCGACGGTCACGATCAGCACGCCGGCGGTCATCCGCTGCGGGGCGATCGTCGCGGTGGCGAAGACATAGCCCCGCGCGCGCATCCGGTTGGCGATGGCATTGGTCAGCCCGTACAGCGCCTTGGGGGAAAAGCGGCGTCCGATGCTGTTGGTCAGGATGTCGGTAAAGTCGGCCGGGGTCAGGCGCTCGAGCCCGCTGAGCGTGATGGCGCCCACCTGAATCGACTGGCCGGTCGGCCCCGGGGTGGACGGGAGTGCCCGCTCCACCTCAACCGTAGGGGTCGCGCGCCGTTCGGCGTCGCGGTCGCGGGGGACCGGGCGCTCGCCGCTGATCAGGCCGGGGTCAACGCCTTCGGGTGCCGGCTGCGCACGCGCCATCGTGGCACTGGAGAGTGCCATCGTGACGAGCATCAGCCATGAAACCCAAGGTCTCCGCATATCTTCCCGCAGTGGTAGCGGGGCGAACATGCACCAAATTCCTTACAATTTTCCCAAGCGCCTCATCAAAAGTTAACCACCCCTCCAAACGGGACGGCAACGTAACGAAGTGTAAGGCCAAGGCAGGATAGAGGTATTCTGCTTATGTCAAACGCGTTCCGCCAGCTCACCTGCCTGCTGCTGTTGACCACGGCATCGTCGGCCTATGCCGACGGCAAGGCTGCGTCGTGGACGGTCAGCGAGACCGCCGGGACCGTGACGGTCAGCCAGGCTGGCCGAACCGTGCCGGCCACGCGCGGCATGGTGGTCCTCCCGGGCGCGACGCTGTCGACCGGGGCCGGATCGCGCGCGATCGTGGTGCGCGGCCGGGACTTCGTGACCGTTGCTCCGGGTAGCCGGATCAACCTGCCGGTCGATGGCGAGAAGCGCGGTTTCCTGACGCTGGTGCAGGAATGGGGCAATGCGATCTTCCAGGTCGAAAAGCAGGCCAAGCCTCACTTCGGCGTGCGCACCCCGTACCTGGCGGCCGTTGTGAAGGGCACCACCTTCTCGATCACGGTCGGTGCCGAGGGCGCTTCGCTGCAGGTGGTGGAAGGTCTGGTCGAAACCTCGACCCTGGATGGCGGCGCCAGCGAACTGATCCGGCCCGGCACCGTTGCGCTGGTGCGCAGCGACGATCCCTATCGCCTGTCGGTGCAGGGCCAGGAGACCCGGCAGATCGATTCACCCCAGCGCGCCGCGCCGCGCCCGGCCGCGCCGGCGCCGTCCGCCACGCCGAGCAGCGCCACCCCCGCCGCACCGGCAGGAAATGGGTCGACCGACGCGGGCGGCACCAGCAATGGCAGCAGCGGGGACGGTTCCAGCCTGAGCCTCAACGCCGGGGGGGCGGGTGCCGGATCCTCGGCAGCGGCGACGAATGCCGGCGCGGGCACCACCGTCACCACGGACAGCCAGGTCATTTCTACGGCGGTGGTCGCCCAGCAGGTCGACCTGTCGCGGGCGACAGCCGGACTGGTCAGCAACGGGACCGATCTGGTCGCGGTCAACACCGCGGTCCGGTCCTATCGGGAATCGACCCCCGCGAACGCCGGCAACGAAACCGAAGCCCGCTCCGACGGCAAGAGCCAGTCGGATGGTGATGGCAAGTCCGGCAGCGACGGAAAGTCGGATGGCGACACGTCGTCATCCAGTTCAACCGGCACGCCGACCTTGCTGGCCGCCAATGATGCGCCCGGCACCTCTGGCGCCGCCAGCAAGCCGGATAATGACGACGACGACGCCCTCGATCTCGAGGACGATGACGACAAGTCCGAAGTGCTGCTGGCCTCGGGCAAGTCCGACAACCCGGACAAGGACAAGGAGGACAAGTCCGACAAGGAGGACAAGTCCGACAAGTCGACCGGCAACGCCAATGTGGTGAACGTCAACCTGTCGACCGGCACGGGCAGCACCCCGTCCGCAGCCGCCGCGACCATCACTGACGCCGGCCTGACCCCTTCGGACGGTGGCAACAACGGCAACGGGAACAGCAACGGCAACGGCAACGGCAACGGCAACGGCAACGGCAACGGCAACGGCAATAGCGCCTCTACCCCGCCTCCGGTGGCCGCCAACCTGATCGACGCCAGCCTGACTGTGGGTGAGAAGGGCAACCCAGGGAATGGCAACGCGAACGGCAATTCCGACAACGGCAATGGCAACGGTAACGGTAACGGTAACGGTAACGGCAATAGCGCCTCTACCCCGGCTCCGGTGGCCGCCAACCTGATCGACGCCAGCCTGACTGTGGGTGAGAAGGGCAACCCGGGGAATGGCAACGCAAACGGCAATTCCGACAACGCGAACCCGGGCAACGGCAACGGCAACGGGAATGGCAACAGCGCGTCTGCCCCGGCTCCGGTGGCGGCCAGTCTGATCGATGCCAGCCTGTCCGTGGGTGGGAACGGCAACCCGGGGAACGGCAACGCGAATGGTAACGGGAACGGGAACGGGAACGGCAATGCCGTCGAAGTTCCGGCCCCTGCCGCTGCGAGCGTCATCGATGCCGGCCTGACGGTCAGTACGACCGGCAACCCGGGGAACGGCAATTCCGGCAACGGCAACGGCAATGGCAACTCGGGCAACGGCAATTCCGGCAACGCGTCGAACGCCAACTCGGTCACGATTGGGGCGAACCTCTCCGTCGCGCCGACGCTGACCGATCTGCGGGGCAATCCGGGCCGCAACGCCAACTGATCGGACATGGCAGCTCATCGCTCTTCGGCCAAGGTCGCTCAACATCTCCCTCGCCACTGGCGATCGGTGGTGCTTGGCCTGGCCCTGGCGGCGAGTGGTCTGTTCGGTCTGCTGGGTCCCTCCCAGTTCGTCGAGCATTCGCTGGAGGAGGCGAGCGCGGCCCTGCGCCGTCATCCCGCCAGCAGCGAACTGCGCATTGTCGAGATCGATGCCCATTCGATCGCCTCGATCGATCGCTGGCCCTGGCCGCGGCGCAACTATGTGGCGGTGATCGATCGGCTGCAGCGCGCCGGAGCGGCCAGCGTCTCGTTCGACGTCGATTTCTCGGCCCGCTCCAACCCAGCGGACGACAGGGCCCTGGGCGCGGCGCTGGCCCGGACCCGGATGCCGGTCATCCTGCCGACCTTCGGCCAGGAGTCCGGGGCCGGCCGCTCGGGGTGGACCAATTCCCTGCCGGTTCCGGAACTGCGCGAACATGCCACGATCGCAGCGGTAAGCGTGCGCCCGGACTCCGATGGCGTGGTCCGGCGGGCCCCGGTCGGGACGATCACCGATGGCCTGCCGCGCCCTTCGCTGTCCGCGGCCATGGCCGGACTGGCCAACGGTGCTGCCGATAGCGACTTTCCGATCGACTATGCGATCGATCCCGACACGATCCCGCGGTCCAGTTTCATCGATGTCCGTGATGGCCGCTTCGATCCGGCGGCCTTTGCCGGCAAGCACGTGCTGATCGGGGCCACCGCGATCGAGATGGGGGATCGCTATGCCGTCCCCGGCCGCGGCGTGATCCCCGGAGTGGTGATCCAGGCCCTGGCCGCCGAAACGCTGCGCGGCGGGCTTCCGCGCGAAGCGGGCTGGCCGTTGCCGCTGCTGCTGGCGCTGGCGCTGGGCTTCGGCATCCTGCGCATCGGCAACGGGCGGGTCCTGGCCATCACCGTAACGGCTGCCCCGCTGCTGCTGTTCGGCCTCGCGGTGGCGGCCAAGGCGGGTTTCAACTGGTCGTTCGAGCTGGCTCCGGCCATGGTCGTGCTGGCGGTGGTCAGCGCCGCAACCTATGCCGCCCGCTCGTGGGTGGCGCGGCAGGTGCGCCGCTCTCACGATACGGCGACCGGATTGCCGAACCGCCTGGCCCTGTGCGGCCCCGGCGGGCCCGGCGACGGGGCTGGCCTGGTTGTTGCGCGGTTCAGCGATTACGACAAGCTGGTGGCTGCCCTGGGCGATCGCACGACCGCCGATCTGGTCGGCCGCGTGCAGGAACGCATCTCGCTCGTCACCGAAGGCGCCACGATCTACCGGGTGGAAGACCGTGCCCTGGTCTGGGTGGCCTCTGACGAGGCCGATCTGCAGGCCCGGCTGGCCACGTTGCGCACGATCATGCTGCCGCCGGTGGAAGTCGCCGGTCGACGTGTCGATGTGGCGCTCAACTATGGCTTCGCCTGGCGTCGGCCGGACGAAAGCACCGATCACCTGCTCGGCCGCGGTTTGCTCGCCGCCGACCAGGCCCTGACCCGCGGGGTGAGCTGGAACGCGCACGACGACCTCAACGACGAGGCGATCGACCGCGAATTGTCCTTGCTGGGCGAACTGGACGATGCGATCGGCGCAAACGAGATCGAGGTGGTCTACCAGCCCAAGCTGGCGCTGGCCTCGGGCCGGATCGCCAGCGCCGAGGCGCTGGTCCGGTGGAACCACCGGACGCGCGGACGCCTGGGTCCCGATCTGTTCATTCCCCTGGCCGAGCGCAACGACCGGATTGCCGGCCTGACGCTCTACGTGCTGGAACGGGCCATCGCCGATCTCGGCCGGCTGAGGGCCCAGGGGCTGGAGATCAGCGTGGCGGTCAACATCTCGGCCAAGCTGGTTGACGCCCCGGATTTCTGCGCCGCCGTGCGTGATCTGGTCGAGCGCAGCGGCGTGGCGACCAACCGCCTGATTTTCGAAGTGACCGAATCCGCCGCGATGGTCGATGTCGAAGCGGCGGCGGCGGCGCTCGATGCGTTCCGCGAGATGGGCATCTCGATCTCGATCGACGATTACGGCACCGGCCAGTCCACGCTCAGCTATCTGCGCCAGCTCCCGCTCGACGAGCTCAAGCTCGATCGCAAGTTCGTGCAGTTCGCCCACCTGAACCGCGACGATGCGATCCTGGTCCAGTCCACGGTCAGTCTGGCGCATGAGCTGGGTCTGAAGGTCGTGGCCGAGGGGGTCGAGGATGCCGGGTGCCTCGCCTTCCTCCGGTCGATCGGCTGCGACATGGCCCAGGGCTACCTGATCAGCCGTCCGGTCGCGCCTGACGATCTGCTGGCCTTGCAGCTTCCGCCGATTCCCCACGCAGCCTGATCCGGTCGGCGCGCGCAGCGCACCGCCCGATCGGCCGATTGGCGCCGCGCCGCGCATCGGGTAAGGGCCGCAGTGATGACCGACTCCCTGACGATCCGCCGCCCCGACGACTGGCACGTGCACCTGCGTGACGGCGCCCTGCTGCCCGATATCGTGGCCCATACCGCCCGGCAGTTCGCCCGGGCGATCGTGATGCCGAACCTGTCGCCTCCGGTCACCACCGCGGCGGCGGCGGCGGCCTATCGCGACCGGATCATGGCGGCCTTGCCCCAGGGCAGCGACTTTACCCCCCTGATGGTCCTCTACCTGACCAACAGCACCGATCCGGATGACGTGGAACGGGGCTTCGCGCTGGGCATTGCCACGGCCTGCAAGCTTTATCCCGCCCATGCCACAACCAATTCGTCGCACGGCGTGACCGATATCCGCAACATCTATCCGGTGCTCGAGCGGATGCAGGACATCGGCATGCCGTTGCTGATCCACGGTGAGGTGACCGATCATGCGGTGGACATCTTCGACCGCGAGGCCGTGTTCATCGAGCGGGTCCTGATCCCGACCCTGCGCGACTTCCCGGCGCTGCGCGTGGTGTTCGAACACATCACCACGCGCGATGCGGTCGATTTCGTGATGGGGGCAGGGGAGAACGTGGCGGCCACCGTCACGCCGCATCACCTGATGATCAACCGCAACGCCATCTTCGCCGGGGGTATCCGGCCGCATGCATATTGCCTGCCGATCGCCAAGCGCGAGGTCCACCGTCTCGCCCTGCGCCAGGCGGTCACCTCCGGCCATCCGCGCTTTTTCCTGGGCACCGACACCGCGCCGCATCTGGTGGAGGCCAAGGAATCGGCCTGCGGCTGTGCGGGCATCTTCAATGCCCCTCACGCGATGGAAAGCTATGCCACGGTCTTCGCCGAGGAGCAGGCGCTGGACCGGCTCGAGGCCTTTGCCTCGGAAAACGGACCGCGGTTCTACGGGCTGCCGCTGAACGAGGAGCGGATCGTGCTCGAACGCACCGAGCAGTCGGTGCCCGAGCGGGTGCGGATCGGCGACGGCGAGATCGTGCCCTGGCTGGCCGGGGAAACGATTGGCTGGCGCTATGGCGGGATCGTTGCCTGAACGTGGGCAAGCGGCTGCTCGCCTCGATCCATGACGTTGGACCGCGGTTCGAAAGCGAGGTCGACCGGCTGGCGGACCTGATGGCCGGGGTCCTGGGTGGTCCCCGCTTTGCCATGCTGGTCGTGCCCGATCACTGGGGTCTGGCTCCGCTGGGCGAAGCGCCGGCCTTCCGGGCGCGCCTGCGCGCCTGGGCCGATCAGGGCGTCGAGATGTTCGTCCACGGCTGGTACCACAAGGACATGGCCGAGCACGCCGGTCTGGCGAGCTTCAAGGCCCGCCACATGACCGCGGGCGAGGGAGAATTCCTGGGACTGAGCCAGGTCGAAGCGGCGCGGCGGATGGCCGATGGCAAGGCCCTGATCGAGGATGCGATCGGGCGTCCGGCGGCCGGGTTCATCGCGCCGGCCTGGCTCTATGGGGAAGGCGCCATGGCGGCGCTGCGCGAGGGCGGGTTCGCCCTGGCAGAGGATCACATGCGGGTGTGGGATCCCGCCACCGGAGCCACGCTGGCGTGGGGCCCCGTGGTCACCTGGGCAAGCCGCAGCCGGACCCGGCAGTTGAGCTCGCTTGCGGTCGCCGCGCTGGCCCGCAACACGTTCCATGCGCTCGACGTCGTGCGGGTGGCCACCCATCCCGGCGACACTGGGGTGCCCGCGCTGCTCGATTCGATCCGTCGCACCCTGGGCGCCTTCGCCCGGCGGCGGGAGGCGGGGCGCTATGCCGGGCTGCAGCCGGGGTAGAGCCAGGCGAAGCGGGCGTCTCCGCTTTGCCGCTTGCGCAATCGTTGCGCGACGATAAAGACCGGCAGGCGAACCATCGTCCCACCGCTAGCCGCGATCCGGCCTGGCGAAAGAGACCGCGTCCCGCCGACCGGCGCCACCGTGCCCCAGGCGGAGATCCGGCGGAGTGTGCAGGCCATCGAACCGATCCAGCAAGATGGTTTCGCGCCCGGTGAACTGGCCGCCTCGGCGGCCGCGGCGAGCGATGAGGGGCAGGGCAATGCCCGCCGTGTGTTTGCCTTCCTGGGCCTGCTGCTGTCGATCGCGGTCGTGCTGGCCGCGGCTTTCGCCTATCGCGATCTGAAGTGGCAGACGGTCGAGGCGATGGTCCCGCGCACCTGGACCTTCTGGGTCGCCTTCACGATCTATTACCTCCAGGGGCCGCTGCTGGAATGGATCATCTTCCGGCGGCTGTGGCATATCCCGTTCCTCTCCGGCATCCTGGCGCTGACCCGCAAGCTGGTGAGCAACGAGCTGGTGCTGGGCTATCTGGGCGAGGCCCAGTTCTATGCCTGGACCCGCGCCCGCGCGAACCTGACCTCGGCCCCGTTCGGCGCGATCAAGGATGTGGCGATCCTCTCGGCCCTCACTGGCAACGGGGCGACGCTGGTCATGCTGGTCTTCGCCTGGCCGATCGTCGCCTCGGGCAGCCTCGGCATGCCGCTGAAGGACGTGTTCCTGTCGCTGTCGGTGGTGCTGGCCACGTCCTGTGTCATCCTGATCCTGCGCAAGAAGCTGTTCTCGCTCGACCGGCGCGAGTTGTGGTTCATCACCTTCATCCATGTGATCCGCACGATCGCGTTCATCGTGCTGTCAGCGATGCTCTGGCATCTCGTGCTGCCCGATGTCGGACTGGGGTTGTGGATGGTGCTGGCCACCTTGCGAATGCTGGTGTCGCGCTTGCCACTGATCCCCAACAAGGACATCGTCTTCGCCGGGATCGCCGTCTTCCTGCTGGGGCACGATCTGGAGATCGCCGCCCTGATGACCATGATGGCGGTGATCACGCTGGGTGCCCACGTGGTGGCCGGGATCGTATCCGGCCTGGCCGGGCTGGTAGAATCGCAAAGGAGCACGTGAGATGAAGGGAATGCTGTCCGGAGCTGTCCTGTTTGCCGCGCTCTCGGTGGGTCTCTCGCTGACACCCGCCCATGCGGTGCCGAGCCACCCCGATCTGGGCAAGGCCGAGGCGCGCTGCCGGCCGGGTGAAACCGGGCCGGCCTTCCTCGTTTCCATCGATGGGCTGAAGGATCGCCAGGGCAACCTCAAGCTCGAGGTCTATCCCTCGAACGACGAGGACTTTCTCCAGGACGACAACATCCTGATCAACCAGGGCAAGGTCTTTCGCCGGGTCGAGGTGCCGGTGCCCACCGGCACTGCCGAGCTTTGCGTAAGGGTGCCGGCTCCGGGGGCCTACAGCATCACCGTGCTTCATGACCGGGACGGCAACCGCAAGTTCGGCTTCACGGTCGACGGGGTCGGTCTTTCGGCCAATCCCAAGCTGGGGCTGAGCAAGCCCAAGGCCGCCAAGACCCGGGTCATGGCCGGGGCGGGGATGACGCGGGTTCATATCGTGATGAACTACCGTCACGGCCTGTTCGGCTTCGGCCCGATCCGCAACTGAACCCCTGTCCGGTCGTCCCCCGGTGATTGTCCGGTGCGATTGACCGGCAGCCGAGCAGAGCGGTAAGCGGCGGACATGAAGATCGTCGACGTCTGCGCCTTCCTCTCGCCGCATGGCGGGGGCGTGAAGACCTACATCGAGCAGAAGCTGGCGATCGGTCCCCGGCTGGGTCACCAAATCGTGATCATCGCGCCGGGTGACCGCGATGCCGTGGTTGAGCGCGCCCCTGGCGCCAGGGTTGTCTATCTGGCCAGCCCGCGCTTTCCGCTCGATCGCAAGTACTGGTACTTCGACGATGAAACCCGGCTCCACGCGGCCATATCCGCCGAGGCGCCGGACTTTGTCGAGGCGTCATCCCCCTGGCGCAGCGCCAGCATGGTCGGGCGCTGGTCCGGCCCGGCGCCCCGCGCGCTGGTGATGCACGCCGATCCCTTGTCCGCCTATGCCTACCGCTGGTTCGGCGCGCTGCTCAGCCGCGAGGCGATCGATCGGCGGTTCGAGATGTTCTGGGAGCACCTGCGCGAGCTGGGCCAGGCGTTCGACCGCGTGGTCTGCGCCAGCGGCGAGCTCCAGTCCCGCCTGGCCGAGGGCGGGGTGGCCAACACCAGCCTCCACCCGATGGGGGTGGAGCCCGGGCTGTTCCTGCCCGAGCGGCGCAATCCGCAAGTCCGGCGCGAGCTGCTGGAGGTCTGCGATCTGCCCGAGGAGGCGCATCTGCTGATCGCGGTCGGCCGGCTGTCCCCCGAAAAGCGCTGGCCGATGGTGATCGATGCCGTCGCCGCCGCCAGCCGCAGCCTGCCGATCGGGCTGGTGATGCTGGGGGCCGGACGCCAGAAGCGCCGGATCCTGGCCCAGATCGCCGGCAATCCCCACATTCGCCTGCTCACCCCGGAGCGCAACCGGGTGCGGTTCGCCACGCTGCTCGCCAGTGCCGACGCCTTGATCCATGGCTGCGAGGCCGAGACCTTCTGCATGGCCGCGGCCGAGGCCCGGGCTTGCGGCGTGCCGGTGATCGTGCCGGATCGTGGCGGTGCCGCCGATCACGCCAGGGGCGGGGCCGGGGTGACGTATGAAGCCGGCAACGCGCAATCGGCGGCTCAGGCCATCGAAGCCCTGTTCGCCGGGCCACCGCGGGAGAGCGGCCCGCTGGAGACGGTGACCATGGAGGACCATTTCGCCCGCCTCTTTGCCGAATACGCGATGATCGTCGGCACCGGCCGATCCGGCGTCTAGGGGCTGACTCGTGGCGATCCCGGAGGGTGTCGTGGCGGATTGTGACTTTTGGTTACAACTTAACACTCGTCTGATCCGGTAAACTGCTGCATTGGCTTGGCATTCGTCGGGACTGGTTGTGCATGGCGTTGTCGGGCGACGGGGCGGGGCCTGTCGATGCGCGGCAAGGGTCAGGCGGCGGGTCCCGGGTGGGGCATTCTGTATCGAGGGTGGTTGTGCGCGCGAGCCTGATTCTGGCCTGGTCCTTGTCCCTTTCCCTGTCGGTTTCGCTGGCCGCCTGCGGTGAAGCGGGCGACAAGAAGAAGCGCCCCACGCCGGAAGCGGGCTTCATCGTCGTCGCTCCGCAGGCGGTCCCTCTCGCCACGACCCTTGGGGGGCGAACCGTGGCCTATGCCACGTCCGAGGTCCGGCCCCAGATCACCGGGGTGATCCGCGCGCGTCGCTTCACCGAGGGCGGTCTGGTGACCAAGGGTCAGCCGCTGTTCGAAATCGATCCCAGCCTGTACCGGGCCAGCGTGGATCAGGCCGCCGCCGCGCTGATGAGCGCGCAGGCCAATGCCGATGCCGCCGCCCAGCGGGCCGAGCGGTTGCGACCGCTGGCATCGATGGAGGCCGTGTCGCAGCAGGATTACACCGATGCCGCGGCCCAGGCCCGGCAGACCCGCGCAGCCGTGGCGCAGGCCCGCGCGCAGTTGGAAACGGCGCGGATCAACCTGCGCTTCACCACGGTGCCGACCCCGATTTCCGGGCGCATCGGCCGGGCGTTGTCGACCGCGGGTGCGCTGGTCAACGCCAATCAGGTGGCGCCGCTTGCGGTGATCCAGCAGCTCGACCCGATCTATGTCGACGTCCAGCAATCGAGCGCCGATCTGCTGGCGCTGCGCCGGGCCCTGGCGTCCGGCGGCGCCCAGGCGGGTAGCACCTCGGTGCGGCTGAAGCTGGAGGACGGCAGCGATTATCCGTTGCCGGGCACGATCCAGTTCTCCGAAGTGATGGTCAACGAGGGGACCGGCACGGTCACCCTGCGCGCCCGCTTCCCCAATCCCGACGGCTTCCTGCTGCCGGGCATGTTTGTCCAGGCGACATTCGACCAGTCGGTCAATCCCGCAGCCTTCCTGATACCGCAAGCCGCGGTCCAGCGGGATTTCGGGGGTGAGGCCTTCGTTTACGTGGTGGGGCCGGGCAACAAGGCGCTGCGGCGCCCGGTGCAGACCGCCCGGGTGGTCGGGGCCAACTGGGTGGTGACCGGCGGACTTAAGCGAGGCGACCGGGTGATCACCCAGGGCACCGGCAACCTCAAGCACGGCGCACCGATCCGGCCGGTCCCGGCCAGCAAGCCGGAGCGCGTGGTGGCGCGTCCCGCCGGCAAGATGGGCGCCGGAGCGGGCAATGGATCAGGCGGGGGGCGCTGAGCACCCATGTCGCGGATCTTCATCGACCGGCCCATCTTTGCCTGGGTGCTGGCCATCATCGTGATGATGGGCGGGATCGGGGCCCTGTTCGGCCTGCCGATCGCGCAATATCCGGATATCGCCCCGGTCCAGGTCAACGTCCGCGCGACGTACCCGGGGGCCTCGGCGCAGACGCTGGAGACCAGCGTGACCCAGGTGCTCGAACAGTCGCTGAGCGGGCTCGACGGAATGCTGTACTTCTCGTCCAGCTCCACCTCGCGCGGGCAGGCCACGCTGGCGATCGTCTTTGCCAAGGGGACCAATCCCGATACGGCCCAGGTCCAGGTCCAGAACCAGGTCAGCTCGGTCCTGTCCCGCTTGCCGGCGCAGGTCCAGCAACAGGGCGTCCGCGTCACCAAGTCCAACACCGACCAGCTCTTGACCGTCGCGCTGTACGATGAGAGCGACACCCGCACCCAGCAGGACATTGCCGACTATCTGGGGTCCAACCTGCAGGATCCGCTGTCCCGCGTTCCGGGGGTGGGGGACGTCAACGTGTTCGGCGCACAGCACGCGATGCGCATCTGGCTCAACCCGCAACGCCTCGCCGCGTTCGGTCTGATGCCCTCGGACGTGATCAGCGCGATCAGCGCCTCCAACACCGAAGTGGCGGCGGGCGAACTGGGCGGTCAGCCCGCACCACGCGGACAGATGCTGAACGCCACGGTCACCGCCCAGTCGCGCCTGCAGACCCCGGAGCAGTTTGCCGCGATCGTGATCCGCATGCAGCCGGATGGCTCGGTCGTGCGGTTGCAGGACGTGGCCCGGATCGAGCTCGGCTCGGAGAACTACAATTCGTCGGGTCGGGTCAATGGTCACCCCGGGGCCGGCATGTCGATCTCGCTGGCCCCCGGCGCCGACGCGCTCAAGACCGCCACCCTGGTCAAGGCCGAGGTGGAACGGATGTCGGCCAATTTCCCCGACGGCATCCGCTATGCCTTCGCTTACGACACCACCCGGTTCATCAAGCTGTCGGTCGAGGAGGTGGTCTGGTCACTGGGCGAGGCGATCGTCCTGGTCGTGCTGGTGATGTTCGTCTTCCTGCAGAACTGGCGGGCCACGCTGGTCCCGGCAATCGCCGTGCCGGTGGTGCTGCTGGGCACCTTCGCGGTGTTCTACCTCGTGGGGTTCTCGATCAACACGCTGACCCTGTTCGGCCTGGTCCTGGCTATCGGCCTGCTGGTCGACGATGCGATCGTCGTGGTCGAGAATGTCGAGCGGTTGATGCACGAGAACCCCGGGATGACCCCGCGCGAGGCGACGATCGAATCGATGCGGGAAATCCAGGTCGCGCTGGTGGCGATCGCTCTGGTCCTGTCCGCCGTGTTCCTGCCGATGGCATTCTTTGGCGGATCGACCGGGGTGATCTATCGCCAGTTCGCGCTGACCATCATCGCCGCGATGATCCTGTCGGTGCTGGTCGCACTGGTGCTCAGCCCGGCCTTGACCAGCACGCTGTTGCGCATGCCCCAACGCGATGCGACCGGAGCCGTCGAATCCGGCCCGATCACGCGGCGCCTGGCTGCGGCCGGTGACTGGTTCAACGATCGCTTCACCCGTCTGAGCACGCGCTATCGCAATGCGGTGGTGGTCACGGTCGAACGCAAGTGGCTGTTCATCGGCATCTACCTGCTGGTCGGCCTGTTGCTGTGGGTCCTGTTCGTGCGTCTGCCCGGCGGGTTCCTGCCGACCGAGGACCAGGGCGCCCTGCGTTTCCAGGCCCGTCTTCCCGCCGGCGCCACGCTTGAGCGCAGTCAGGTGGTCGGGCGCCAGATCGACCAGTACCTGCGTGGCCAGGAAGGCAAGAACATCCGCGTCCTGTTCGTCACGGCGGGCGGGGGCGGAGCCGGCGGGGCGACCGGGCAGAACACCGTATCGGGCTTCATGAACCTGGCCGACTGGGACCAGCGCCCGGGTGCCGAGCGGTCGGCCGAGGCGATCGCCCAGCGTGCGACGTCCGCATTCCGCAACATCCGCGACGCCCAGGTCTTCATCCTGGTGCCGCCCGCGGTGATGGGTCTGGGGCAGGCGGCCGGCTTTTCGATGCAGTTGCAGAATGCCGGCAACCTCACTCACGAGCAATTGGTGGCAGCCCGCGACCGGTTGGTGCAGATGGCCAATGCCGATCCCCGTCTGGCCAGTGTGCGCGCGTCGGACCTTCCGGACAGCGCGACCATCAAGGTCGATACCGACCAACAGCGGCTGACCGCCCTGGGCCTCTCGCAGGCCGACGTGAACAACACGCTGGCGACCGCCTGGGGTGGCCGCTACGTCAACGATTTCGTGGATCAGGGCCGGGTCAAGCGGGTCTTCGTCCAGGGCGATGCGGCCTATCGCGCCGACCCTGCGGACCTGGGGCAGTGGTATGTCCGCAGCTCGACCGGTCAGATGGCTCCGTTCACGGCCTTTGCCCGCGTCGGCTGGTCCACCGCCCCGGCGACGGTGGGTCGGTTCAACGGTGTTCCCGCAGTGGAAATCCAGGGCCAGGCGGCCCCCGGGGTGAGCTCGGGCCAGGCCATGGCGGTGATGGCCGACCTGGCCTCGCGCATTCCCGGCACCAGCGTCGCCTGGTCGGGATCATCCTACGAGGAACGTCTCGCTTCGGGCCGGGCCCCGATCCTTTACGGGTTGTCGCTGCTGGTCGTATTCCTTTGCCTGGCCGCCCTTTACGAAAGCTGGTCGATCCCGGTGGCCGTGCTGCTGGTCATTCCGCTCGGCCTGGTCGGGGCCGTCTTCGCGGTCACCCTGCGGGGCCTGGAGAATGACGTCTACCTGCAGATCGGCCTGCTGACCACGATGGGCCTGGCCGCCAAGAATGCGATCCTGATGATCGAGTTCGCCGAACAGGCCGAGCGCAAGGGCGCGCGGGTCATCGACGCCGCGATCGAGGCCGCGCGCATCCGCCTGCGCCCGATCCTGATGACCAGTTTCGCCTTCATCTTCGGCGTGCTGCCGCTGGCCCTGGCCACCGGGGCCGGGGCGAACAGCCGCATCGCGATCGGCACTTCGGTGGTGGGCGGCATGCTCACCGCCACCCTGCTGGCGATCTTCTACATCCCGCTGTTCTTCGTGCTGGTCCGGCGCGGGGTGCGCGATGGGCTCAAGGCGGTCCGTGGCTATCTGGCCCAGCGTCGGGAGCAGGCGGCATGACGGGCCGGATGCGACAGCGTTCGGCCGGGGCCATGATCGCCGGGGCGCTGGCCCTGTCCGGCTGTTCCATGGCGCCGCACTACCAGCGTCCGCCCGCTCCGGTACCCACGGCCTGGCCGACAGGGGCGGCGTACCAGCAGGGGCTGGCGGAATCCCCGGCCGCCCTGTCGTTCTCGACCATCTTCACAGACCCGCGACTGCAGCAACTGGTGGCCCAGGCGCTTGGCGCCAATCGGGACGTGCGGGTCGCGGCCGCGAACGTTCTGGCGGCGCAGGCGCGGGCCGATGCCCAGCGCGCGGCGCAATTGCCGCAACTGGGGGTGGGGACCGGCGTGACCCGGCGCAGTGGTGACACCAGCGGGCTGGGCTTCATCATCACCCGCACCAACTATACCGCGACGGCCGGGATCAGCGCCTTCGAGATCGACCTGTTCGGCCGTCTGGCCTCGGCTACCGCGGCGCAGCGCAATGCCGCCCTGGCGTCGGCCTCGGCGGCTCAGGTCGTCCGGCTCTCGCTGGTCGCCAATCTGTCGACGGCTTGGGCGGCCTATGCCGCCGATGCCGAATTGCTGCGCCTGGCGCGGGACACTGCGGCCAACGCCCGCCGGACAGTGGATCTCACGTCCGCCCGGTTGCAGGCCGGCGTCGTGCCCCGCAGCGACCTGCGGCAGGCCGAGGAGCTGCTCGCCGGGGCCGAGGCTGACCTTGCTGCCCAGACGACGGCGCTGGCCCAGGATCGCAACCTGATCGAGCTGCTGGTCGGCGCCCCGGTCAACCCGGCGCAGCTCCCGGACGATCTGGGGAGCGTCATCGCCGGGGTGCGGCCGCTCGCCGCGGGGCAGAGTTCCGAGGTCTTGCTGCGTCGCCCTGACGTGATGCAGGCCGAATACACCTTGCGCGCCGCCAATGCCGATGTCGGGGCCGCCCGGGCTGCGCTGTTCCCGCGCATTTCATTGACCGGTCTGTTCGGTCTGGCAAGCGCGAGCCTGTCCGGGCTGTTCGCCACCAATGCCGAGACCACCACCATGGGTGGCAGCATCAATTATCCGCTGTTCGCCGGTGGCGGGGCGCGGGCCAACCTGCGGGTCAGCCGGGCCGAGTTGCAGGGGGCCGTGGCCAGCTATGAACGGGCGATCCAGGTCGCATTCCGCGAGGTGGCGGATGCCCTGGCCCGGCAGGGCACCATTGGCGACCAGCTCGCAGCGGTAACCCGGCAGTCCGACGCCAGCAGTGACACCGCGCAACTGGTCGAGGCCCGTTATCGCGGCGGGGTCGCCAGCGCGCTCGACAACCTCGTGGCGCAGCGCAACCAGTATGCGGCACGGCGCCAGTTGGTCGCCGCGCGGCTGGCGCTGGTGACCAACCGGGTGCAGCTTTTCCGTGCGCTGGGCGGCGATCCCGATCCCGGGCCCGCTCCGGGCAGCGCTGCGACGGGATCGAGCAAAGTTCCGTAACTCTTGTGCAATTTGGTTACAAAAAGCGCTTGTGTCGCAGACTCAACTGTGATTCTGTGGCTTCGCATGAAACGTTCTCGATCCGAACCGCGAATGGCGCGAGAAGGGGCTGGTCAGCTGTTTGCCCTGGCTTGCCTGCTGGCGCTGGGCGGATGGGTGCTGGCCGGGCCAAGCGGTCTGCTGGCGTGGAGCGAGAACCTGCGCCTGCTGGAGCAGCGGCAGAAGGAGGTCGTCCGGCTCACGGCCCAGCGTGACGAATTGCGCAACCGGGTTGCCCTGCTCGATCCGCGTCATGCCGATCCCGATCTTGCCGGAGAGCTGCTGCGCAGCAACCTCAACGTCGTTCACCCGGACGAGATGGTGATGTTGCTCAAGCCCTAAGGTTTGTCGTCCGCGTTAGCGGATTGGAAATTGCGCGACGCAATAATAAAATACGTATGGACCCGTTTCCTTCGGAGGCCGTGCTGCCCTATAGCCGGCTCCGAACGTTCCGTCAGGAGAGATGAACTTGGCAAAGCCGGCCAGCAAGAACAGCCCCGCCGCCAAGGCGGTTGCGGGCGCGGAAGGTGATGAGGTGCCCGCCCTGCGGGCGCTGCAGCAGGCCTTCGATGCGAACAAGAAGTATGCCGCGAGCGATGCGGAGCTGCTGACCTTCTATGAGCAGATGCTGCTGATCCGCCGCTTCGAGGAGCGCGCCGGCCAGCTCTATGGCCTGGGCCTGATCGGCGGGTTCTGCCATCTCTACATCGGCCAGGAGGCCGTTGCGGTGGGGCTGCAGTCGGCGCTCAAGGAAGGCCACGACAGCGTGATCACCGGCTATCGCGATCACGGGCACATGCTGGCCTATGGCATCGACCCCAAGGTGATCATGGCCGAGCTGACCGGTCGCGAGGCCGGCATCAGTCGCGGCAAGGGCGGCTCGATGCACATGTTCAGCACCGAGCACAAGTTCTACGGCGGCCATGGCATCGTCGGGGCCCAGGTGCCGCTCGGCGCGGGCCTGGCCTTTGCGCACAAGTACCGTGAGGACGGCGGCGTCTGCATGGCCTACTTCGGGGACGGCGCGGCCAACCAGGGCCAGGTCTACGAAACCTTCAACATGGCCGCCCTGTGGCAACTGCCGATTGTCTTCGTGGTCGAGAACAACGGCTATGCCATGGGCACCGCGGTCCAGCGTGGTTCGGCCGAGACCCATTTCTACCGCCGCGGCACCGCGTTCCGGATCCCCGGGCTCGACGTCAACGGCATGGACGTGCTCGAGGTCCGCGCCGCGGCCGAGGTCGCGCTCGATTATGTGCGCAATGGCAACGGGCCGGTGCTGATGGAGCTGCATACGTACCGTTATCGTGGTCACTCGATGTCGGACCCGGCCAAGTACCGGACGCGCGAGGAGGTCCAGGAGATGCGCGACAAGCACGACCCGATCGAGGCCGCCAAGGCCGAGCTGATCGCCCGCGGCACCTCCGAGGACAAGCTCAAGGAGATCGACAAGCGGATCCGCCAGCAGGTGGCCGAGGCGGCGGACTTTGCCGAGAACTCGCCCGAGCCCGACCTGTCCGAACTCCATACCGACGTGCTGGTGGAGCGTTACTGATGGCGATTGAACTGAAGATGCCCGCCCTGTCCCCGACCATGGAGGAGGGCACCCTGGCGCGCTGGCTCAAGAACGAGGGCGATGCCATCCGCTCGGGCGACATCATCGCCGAGATCGAGACCGACAAGGCGACGATGGAGTTCGAGGCGGTCGACGAGGGCACGCTCGGCAAGATCATGGTTCCCGCCGGTACGGCCGGGGTCAAGGTCGGCTCGGTGATCGCCGTGCTGCAGGGCGATGGCGAAGCCGCCGCTCCCACCCCGGCGCAAACCCCAGCCGCTGCGCCCGCACCGGCAGCTCCGGCCGCAACCGGATCGGTGGCCCCTGCCGCTGCCCCGGTGGCGGCGAAGGATCCGGAAATCCCGGTCGGCACCAACATGAAGTCCGTCACCGTGCGCGAGGCCTTGCGCGATGCCATGGCCGAGGAAATGCGGCGCGACAGCCGCGTCTTCGTGATGGGCGAGGAAGTGGCGCAGTACCAGGGGGCCTACAAGGTGACCCAGGGCCTGCTCGACGAGTTCGGTCCGAAGCGCGTGATCGACACCCCGATCACCGAATACGGGTTTGCCGGCATCGGCACGGGCGCCGCCATGGGCGGGCTGCGGCCGATCGTCGAGTTCATGACCTTCAACTTCGCCATGCAGGCGATTGACCACATCATCAACTCGGCGGCCAAGACCAACTACATGTCGGGTGGCCAGATGCGTTGCCCGATCGTGTTCCGTGGCCCCAACGGCGCGGCCGCACGGGTCGGCGCGCAGCACAGCCAGAACTATGGTCCGTGGTACGCCTCGGTTCCCGGCCTGGTGGTGATCGCGCCCTATGACTCGTCGGACGCCAAGGGCCTGCTCAAGGCGGCGATCCGCAGCGAGGATCCGGTGGTCTTCCTCGAGAACGAGCTGGTCTATGGCCGCAGTTTCGAACTGCCCGAGCTGGACGACCACGTCCTGCCCATCGGCAAGGCCCGCGTGATGCGCGAAGGCCGTGACGTGACGATCGTGTCCTATTCGATCGGCGTCGGCTTCGCGCTCGAGGCGGCCGAGCAGCTTGCGGCCGAGGGGATCGAGGCCGAGGTGCTCGACCTGCGCACCCTGCGCCCGCTCGACAAGCAGGCCGTGCTCGACAGCCTGGCCAAGACCAACCGCGTGGTCGTGGCGGAGGAAGGCTTCCCGGTCTGCTCGATCGCCTCCGAGATCATCGCGATCTGCATGGAGGAGGGCTTCGATCACCTCGACGCCCCGGTGCTGCGCGTCTGCAACGAGGACGTGCCGCTGCCCTATGCCGCCAACCTGGAACGGGCCGCGCTGATCAACGCCGAAGGCATCGTCAAGGCGGTCAAGCAGGTCTGCTATCGCTGACCGGGATGACGGCGCGGACGGGCTGGCGCCGCTGGCCCGTCTCGCCCTGGCCTATGCCCCGGCGCGGGCGCGGGCCGACTGGCTGACCGTCCTCCTGCTCGACACCCGCCTGGCGGCTGTGGTGCGCAGCGCGCGCGAGCCGATGCTGGCGCAGATCCGCCTGGCCTGGTGGCGCGACCGTCTGGGCGAGGAGCCCTCGCTGTGGCCCCAGGGAGAGCCCTTGCTGGCGCGCTTGCGGAGCTGGGGCGACACGGCGAGGGACCTGGTGGCGCTGGTCGATGGTTGGGAGGCCCTGCTGGGCGAACCCCCGCTTGCCAGCGCCAGCCTGCTGGCTTTCGCCGATGGTCGCGCCGCCGCCATCGGGGCTCTGGCCCGCAGGTTGGAGGTGGCGGCCGAAGCGCCGCAGACGCTGGCCCGGCGTTGGGCTCTGGCCGACCTGACGCTCCACCTGAGCGATGGGGCCGAATGCTCTGCCGCCCAGGCCCTGATTGGCTCGAATGCGCGTGTCCGGATCGAACGGCCGTTGCGCCCACTGGCGGTGCTGGCCGGGCTCAACCTGCGCGCGGTGCAGCGGGGGGGCGTCGATCCGCTCGATGGCCCGGGCGCCCTGCTGACGGCGATCCGGCTTGGAATGTTTTCGCGATAGGTTACACTTGGTCCGGGTCGCCGGAGCCAGTGATGAATCGCACTCTGCTCGGCGCCTTCGCCACCCTGCTGCTTGCGGCGGCGGGGCTGTTCTGGTGGCAGGGACGGGCGGTCATCGCACCGGGCCCGCTGCCACCCGCTCCCGCAGCATCGGTTGACCCCATGGCTTTGCCCTCGGCCGACGGGAGCGCCCTGCGCGGACCGGACCTGCCCGAAGCGACCGAGCAGACCCGCGAGCAACGCCGGTTCGACCGGCTCGACCGCGATCGCGATGGACGGATCAGCCGGGTGGAAATGCTCGTCCCGCGCGCCGCCCTGTTCCGCAAGCTCGACGCGGACGGCAACAACCTGCTGACCTTCGAGGAGTGGGCCGTGGTCACCGCCACCCGTTTTCGCACGGCGGATCGCAATGGCGACCGCCTGCTCGACCGGATCGAGTTCGCGACCACCAAGCCCAAGCCGGTCGCCAGGCCTCCATGCGATTGCCGCGCAAAGTCCCGTGCCAAGCGAGCCGGCCCGGAAGGCCCGTTGGACGATCCCGAATTCCTGTCAGACCAGAACGGGGAGCCAGCCGGCTAGATCGGCCTTGGCGCGCAGCGTGTAGGCTTCCTTGCGCTGTTTCTTCTTCACCTCGTCCGGCGGGGGCGGAAACAGGCCGAAGTTGATGTTCATCGGCTGGTAGCTGGCCGCGTCGGCATCGCCGGTGATATGGGCGAGCAGAGCCCCCAGCGCGGTGGTCGGCGGGGGTGAGTGCCAGTCCTTGCCGCCCAGCTCGTGCGCGGCCATCAAGCCGGCCAGCAGCCCGACCGCGGCGCTTTCCACATAGCCCTCGCAGCCCGTGATCTGCCCGGCAAAGCGAACGTGGGGCGCGCTTTTCAGGCGGAGCTGGCGGTCGAGCAGGGTGGGGGAATTGAGGAAGGTGTTGCGATGCAGCCCGCCGAACCGGGCGAATTCGGCTTGCTCCAGGCCCGGGATGGTGCGGAAAATGCGCTGCTGTTCACCGTACTTCAGCTTGGTCTGGAAGCCGACCATGTTCCACAGCGTGCCGAGCGTGTTGTCCTGACGCAGTTGGACCACGGCATAAGGCCAGCGGCCCTTCGGATGTTCGGGCGTGGCCCAGTGCGGATTGTCCAGCCCGACCGGCTTCATCGGCCCGAACCGCAGCGTTTCCACGCCGCGTTCCGCCATGACCTCGATCGGCATGCAGCCGTCGAAATAGGGGGTGTTCGCCTCCCATTCCTTGAACTCGCCCTTTTCGCCCGCCAGGATTTCCTCGCGGAAGGCCAGATACTGGTCCTTGGTCATCGGGCAGTTGATGTAGTCGCGCCCGTCACCGCCCAGCGCCAGCGAGGCCTCGGCCCCCTTGTCCCAGCGCGAGGCCATCCAGGCCACGTCCATGTCGATCGAATCGCGATAGACGATCGGGGCGATGGCATCGAAGAAGGCCAGGCTCTCGGCACCGGTGGCCGCGCCGATCGACTGGGCCAGGGCCTCGGCGGTGAGCGGTCCGGTGGCGACGATGGTCAGCCCGGCGGCCGGCAGGCGGTCAACCCGCTCGCGCGCCAGGGTCAGGCCGGGCTGCGCCGTCAGCGCCGCCTCGATCTCGGCCGAGAACACCTCGCGATCGACCGCCAGCGCCGATCCGGCCGGCACGCGGGCCTTTTCCGCAGCCGCCATGATCAGCGAACCGCACTGGCGCATCTCGTGATGGAGCAGGCCAACCGCGTTCTTTTCGTGATCGTCCGAGCGCAACGAGTTCGAGCAGACCAGCTCGGCCAGCCCATCGGTCTGGTGCGCGGGGGAGCGCTCCCCGCCCTTGTCGGGGGCGGCGCCGCGCATCTCCGACAGGCGCACCCGCCACCCGCGCCGCGCGAGCTGCCAGGCCGCCTCGGTGCCGGCGAGACCGCCGCCGATGATATGGATGTCGTGGGTCATGGCGGCGCGTTAGCGTGTCAACCGGACCCTTGCCAACCCAATCGCAGGTGACCCTGGCCTCACTCGCTCAGGCTGCATGCTGTGCTGTCCGCAGTCCAGTCGACCTCCTCGATCAACGGGATCGTGGCCTTGGCGGTGGTCGCCGCCGTCTTGCCTTGGCGCGCGGCCCGGACCTCGAAGAGTTGTCCCGTGAGATTGTTGAAGTCGGGGATGGCCGCGTTGGCCTTTGTCGCCTCGGCGGCAGTCAACTCGGCCTGGAAGGTGCGGGACACCTTGACCGTGCGCAGGATGTTGTCGCGCAGTTCGGACCGCCTGGCATAATGCACGCGGCCGATCTGGACATCATAGGGATCCGCCGTGAAGTCCCAGGTCAGCTTCGGGTTGCTCGGCCGGGGCACCCGGATGTTCGCCACAAAGCAGCGGTAGTTGGGATAACTGTTGATCCATGGTGCGCTCTGCATCTGGTTATCCGGGCGCTTACGCAGGGGCGGAGGATAGCTGCCGGCATAGGGTGTGGTCTGCGAGTGACCGGTCTTGTCGTCTCCCTCCCAATCCGGCTTGGTCGTCCCGGTTATGGACATGATGGTGGCACTGCGGGCTTCGTCATAGCGCCAGGACACCGCTTGGGCATCGATCCAGCCGTCCTCGTTCGCCCAGTAGGCCCTTAGGGCCCGTTCGGCCTGATCGGGCGACAAGCCGGCAAGCTGGGCATGGAAGACGGCGCCATTCTGCCCCATGGCGATCCGCTGCGCCGTCACTTTCGCCGGCTGATCCAGCCCGGCCCGCCAGTCCACGTCGACCGTGCCGATCAGGCCCGGTCGGGTCGATGGACGGAACGGCGGTTGCTCCAGCTCGGCCCCGCTGGCGCGCAGCGGCAGGATCGCCCGATAGGGGGTGGGTTCCTGCAGCGGCAGGATCCGGTCTCCGTCCAGAGTGGCGTCAAGGTAGTAGGATCGGTCTGCGATGCTCGCCCTGACGATGGCATGATCGAACAGCGCAGGGCTGGGCAAGCGGGAGGGGATCACATCTCCGCCCTGGGACTGGACCAGGACGATTTCGCCGGCGATGCCCATCCGGGTCAGCATGGCCAGCAGCATGACCGACTTGGCCTTGCAATCGCCGAAGCGGTTCTGCCAGGTCACACCAACATCGGTGGGGCGGTAGTTCGCGCCGTTAAGCCCGACATAGACATACCGGATCTGCTCTTGGACGAAGCGCAGGGCCAGCGATGCGCGCGCCAGCGGGTCGTCACTGGCCGCCATGATGCGGGTGATCTCCGCTTCGATCTTCGGCCCAAGCGGGCCGTCCGCAGCCTTGGCGAACAGCTGGAAAACCTCTGCCGACACCTCGCGCCAGGTCTGGAAGTCGCTGAACTCGATCAGGCGACGGACGTTGAACCGCGGCGGGGCGCCATCGATGGCCAGCACCTTGCCCGGGTCGTCAAAGCGCCAGATCACCTCGCGTTCACGCACCTCGCCCGCCGGGATGTCTTCGGTCGAGCGATAGTGCGGAACCCGCGTCCCGTCCCACACCAATCGGACACGGTTTGCACCCACCCCTTCGGCGAAGGCCATCGGCTGAAGCCCATAGGCCCGATTGCGGAACGCCACATCCCGTTCCCGGATGGTGGTCGCGAATTCGATCTCGTCGCCGACCTGAAGTCCGGGAATCTGCAGCGCGGCGGTCAAGTCACCGGTTAGCATGGATGCTTCCAGGTTCTGTTCGCGCTGGATCACGGCGAACCGGTTGTTGGCCAGGACATCAATGACTTCACCCTCGCGGTAAACCCGCACCTGATTGACGCTCACGTCCTGCGATCCCGGGTTCCATTCAAGCCTCAGCGCGCCCAGACTCAATGCCTGCGAGCTCAGCAGCCTGACCCGGAACGCCATGTGCCGTTCGATCCGGTCGCTTCCCACCCTGATCTGCTGGTCCGAATAGATCACCCGGAATGGCGCCCCGGGCGGGGTTGCCGTCGTCGTCCCGGGCATAGCCGCGATGACCCAGTCCGGTGCGGGCTCATAGCGTAGGGTGTTGCCGACCGGCGGCTGCAGATCATTTCGTCCGGCGGCTTGGACGGGGTTCGAAAATCCCAGCGCTAGCCCCACGGCCAATGCCGTCTCGATCGTCCGCATCACAGCCCCTTTCCGCCAAGCCGGGCGATTCTGGCTGCATCCGCCGGTTTGTCAAATCGGATCAGGGCAGGTGTACTGTCGTGTCATCCAGCCATGTGACCGGCGCTTGCGCGATGACGGCGGAAAGCGGCAGCGCGGCGTAGACGTGCGGGAACAGTTGTCCGCCGCGGGAGGGCTCCCACCGGACGGACTCCTCCAAGGCGCGCAGGTCCACCGCCGCGATCCACAGATCATCCTGTCCGGCAAAATGCCTGCGCAGGGTTTCGGCCACCTGGTCTGACGTGGACAGGTGGATGTACCCATCGGCCAGGTCGATCGGCGCGCCGGCGAAGGTTTGGTCGGCCAGCAGGGCTTCGTGCTGCGGGCCGGTCAGGATCTTGTAGGCGACGGTGGGGGCAGTCATTCCCCGCCGTCCGGTCCTGCCTCCGCCTCGGTTGACGCGCTATCGTCGGCGCCACTGTCCTCGCCTTCGCTCTCGGCCAGCCGTACGGCGCTGACCACGTGCTCGTCGTCCGAGACGTTGAACAGCCGCACCCCGGCGGAGCCGCGGCCGATGACGCGCAGCGTGTCGAGCGGCAGGCGGATCAGCTTGGCCTGGTCGGTCACCAGCATCAACTGGTCCGCCTGACTGGCAGGGAAGCTGGCCACGACCGGGCCATTGCGGGCGATGTTGTCGATATTGGTGATGCCCTGGCCACCACGGCCGGTGCGGCGGTATTCGTAGGCCGAGGATAGCTTGCCATAGCCGTTGGCGCAGACGGTGAGGATGAATTCCTCACGCCCTGCCAGTTCGGCCATGCGTTCGGCCGACAGCGAGGGTTCGCCGTCCTTCTCGCCCTTCCACGGCGCGAACTTCAGATACTCCTCGCGCTCCTCGCTGCTGGTGCCGACGCGGTGCAGGATCGACAGCGAGATCACCTCGTCCCCGTCCTTCAGCATCATGCCCCGGACGCCGGTGGAGGTGCGGCTCTGGAATTCGCGCACGTCGTCCCCGGCGAAGCGGATTGCTTTGCCCTGCCGGCTGGCCAGCAGCACATCGTCGGTCGGTTCGAGCAGGGCGACGCCGATCAGACGATCGTCGCTGCCCTCCTCGAAGCGCATGGCGAACTTGCCGTTGCTGGGGATGTTGGCGAACAGGTCCATCGCATTGCGGCGGACGTTGCCGCGCGCCGTGGCGAAGACCACATGAAGCTTGCCCCACTCGGCCTCGTCCTCGGGCAACGGGAGGACGGCGGCGATGGTCTCGTCCTTGTCGAGCGCGGGAAGCAGGTTGACGATCGGGCGGCCGCGCGTGGCCGGTCCGCCTTCGGGCAGCCTCCACACCTTCAGGCGATAGACCTTGCCCGCGGTGGAGAAGAACAGGACCGGGGTGTGCGTGCTGGTGACGAACATTGTCGCCACGGCATCCTCGTCCTTGGTCGCCATGCCGGCGCGGCCCTTGCCGCCGCGGTTCTGGGCGCGGAAGGTGGAGAGGCTGGTGCGCTTGATGTAGCCGTCCATGGTCACGGTCACGACCATGTCGTCCCGCTCGATCAGGTCCTCGTCCTCGATCCCGTCCCAGGCGGGCGCGATCTGGGTCATGCGCGGGGTGGCGAACTGTTCGCGGACCAGCACCAGCTCGTCGCGCATCACGGCGTAGAGCTTCTTGCGGTCAGCCAGGATCGACAGGAATTCCTCGATCGCGGCGGCCAGTTCCTTCAGCTCGTCGCCGATCTCGTCGCGGCCCAGCGCGGTCAGGCGGTGGAGGCGCAGGTCGAGGATGGCCTTCACCTGGATCTCGGACAGGCGGTAGGTGCCGCCTTCCTGCTCGGCATTGGGCTCGATCGCCTCGACCAGGCGGATGTAGGGCGCGATCTCGCCAATGGGCCACTCGCGCGCGAGCAGGGCCGCACGGGCTGCCGCCGGATTTGGGGCCCCCCGGATGATCCGCACCACCTCGTCCAGGTTGGTGACCGCGACCACCAGGCCCAGCAAGACATGCGCCCGGTCGCGCGCCTTGTTCAGTTCGAACTTGGTGCGGCGGGTGATGACCTCTTCACGGAAGGTGATGAAGCTCTGGATGATGTCGCGCAGCGACAGGACTTCCGGGCGGCCGCCACGGATCGCCAGCATGTTGGCGGGGAAGTTCGATTGCGCGGGCGTGTTGCGCCACAACTGGTTGAGCACAACCTCGGGCGTGGCGTCGCGCTTCAGATCGACCACCACCCGCACGCCTTCGCGGTTGGATTCGTCGCGGATGTCGGAAATGCCCTCGATCCGCTTGTCCTTGGCGGCCTCGGCGATCTTCTCGACCAGGTTGGACTTGCCGACCTGGTAGGGGATCGAGGTCAGCACAATTGAGCGGCGATCGCCCCGGCCTTCCTCGATCTCGTGCTTGCAGCGCATGATGATCGAGCCGCGCCCGGTGTGGTAGGCGCTGCGCGCACCGGCCGTGCCGAGGATCAGGGGGGCCGTGGGGAAATCCGGCCCGGGGATGATCTCGAACAGCTGGTCGATCGTGATCGCGGGGTTCTCGATGAAGGCCAGACAGCCGTCGATCACCTCGCCCAGATTGTGCGGCGGGATATTGGTCGCCATGCCCACGGCGATGCCGCCAGCACCGTTTACCAGCAGGTTGGGGAACCGCGCCGGCAGGACTGAAGGTTCCTGCCGCGAGCCGTCATAGTTGTCGACGAAATCGACCGTGTCCTTGTCGAGATCCTCGAGCAGGACATTGGTGACGCGCGCCAGCCGCGCTTCGGTGTAGCGCATCGAGGCCGGCGGATCCGGATCCATCGAGCCGAAGTTGCCCTGACCGTCGACCAGCGGCACCCGCATCGACCAGGGCTGCGTCATGCGGGCCAGCGCGTCGTAGATCGAAGCGTCGCCGTGCGGGTGATAGTTACCCATGGTGTCGCCGACGATCTTGGCCGACTTGCGATAGGGCCGCCCGGCGACGAAACCGCCTTCCTGGCTGGCGAACAGGATGCGGCGATGCACCGGCTTCAACCCGTCGCGCACGTCCGGCAGGGCGCGGCTGACGATCACGCTCATCGCGTAATCGAGGTAGCTCGTCTTCATCTCGTCGACGATGTCGACGCGCGTGAATTCGCCGGCGGGGAAGGGGGAGGCCAGGGTTTCGGTGTCGTCGCTCACGGCTGCGGCAGTCTTTTCTGTTCTGGAACGGAAATGTGTATCCGAGGCCCTAGGACAAGCGGCCGGAGATGGCCAGCCGAAGGGGGGTGAAAAGCAGGAAAACGGGGCGTTTTCCACATCTCGCTGGGGTGTTGCGGGCCCGCGCTGCGGGCGATGCCGCACGGTCCGGGCGAGGGGCCATTCAATCGCCGTTCAAGCGGTGCGAATTACCGCGTCGCAGTGTTGCCATCGCAAAGTTTTCCGGTCATTTGCATGCGCGACACCAGGGCGGCGCGGAGTCTTTGCGCAGGCCCTGGCGCTGAACACCTGATCGCGGCGTTCCTCCCCGGGGGCCGGGACAGTGGAAGGAGACGAAGGCAGCATGTTCCCGATTTCCAGCCGCGCTGGCGGCACGTTCGTTTCGCGCGCGGCCCTGACCGCGGCGCTCGCGTTGGGTCTGGCCGGGGGCATGGTGGCCACGGCGGCTCCGGCGCTGGCCAAGGAAGCCAAGGACGCCAAGGCCGAAGGGCCGAAGCTCTCCAAGGCGTTCATCACCCTGGCCGGCCCGCTGCAGAACGACATGGCCAAGGCCAAGGACCAGGCCAGCGCCGCGGCGCTGAAGGACAAGGTCCTGGCTGCGCTCGCCGCCGCTCAGACGGTCGACGACAAGTTCTTCGCGGGCAATTTCGCGATCCAGATCGGCCAGACCGGCAAGGACAGCGGCCTTATGAAGACCGGCCTGGAAACCGTGATCGGCAGCGGCAAGCTGACCGGCCCGGAACTGGGCAAGTACAACTATTATCTTGGCGGCATGGCGTTCGACGCCAAGGACTATGCCGGCGCCCGCACCGCATTCTCCAACGCGGTGGCTGCGGGCTATGTCGAGAACGACGTGCAGGCGCTGCTGGCTGAAACCTACTTCGCCACCAACGAGCTGCCCAAGGGGCTGGAAGTCCTGGGTGCGGCGATCACCGCGCGCAAGGCTGCCGGCTCCGTCCCGCCGAAGGAGTGGTACATCCGCGGGCTGAGCGTGGCCTACAAGGCCAAGACCTATGAGCAGGCCTTCGGCTTCGGCGCCGGCCTGGTCGAGGCTTACCCGTCGACCGACAACTGGGCCGACGCCATCGGCCTGGCGCGCACTGCCGGTCGCTTCCAGGCGCAGGAGACGCTGGACCTGATGCGCCTGATGGACGCCACCGGCAGCTATCGCGACACCAGCGACTATGCCGAATACCTGCAGGCCGCCGACGCCCGCCGCGCCCCGGCCGAAGTCCTCAAGATTCTCGACGAGGGTGTGAAGAGCGGCAAGCTCAGCCCCAGCGACGTGTTCGTGAACGAGAACAAGACGATCGCCCAGGCCCGTCTCGCCGCGGACAAGGCCTCGCTGCCGCCGCTCGAGAAGGACGCGCTGCTGCCCACCGCCTCGACCGCCACGGTCATGGCGGCAGGCGACGCCTTCCTCAGCTATGACCAGTGGGCCAAGGCCGAGGGCTTCTACCAGACCGCCCTGGGCAAGCCGGGAGTCGATGCGGACCGTGCCCTGACCCGTCTGGGCATCGCCCAGTTCGAACAGGGCAAGTTCGCCGATGCCCAGGCCACCTTCGGCAAGGTCAACGGCGTGCGCAAGCCGATCGCCCAGCTCTGGGCGATCTTCGCCGGCCAGAAGGCCAAGGGCGGCTGATCGCGGCGATCCTGTGATAAGCGAAGGGCGGCAGTCACCTGCCGCCCTTTGTTTTTGGGGATTGGGGTCGCTTTCGAAGGCTGACGCGGAACCCCCACCCCCAGCCCCTCCCCAACGGGAAGGGGGCTCGGCGGTCGTGTTGGCAAACAACCCCATCACCTGGTGGCCCGGCCGACCGATGGTGCGCGGCCAGCGGCGATCGTTTCGGGGATCAGGTCGCGGGTCGAAAGTCACCGGACGTTTCGTCCAGGACGTGCAGGATGCCGTCCGAGATCGCGAAGAAGGCCCCGGTCAGCCGCAGCTCGCCATCACGTTCCTTGCGGCGGATACAGGGAAAGGTGCGCAGGTTGCCCAGGCTGGCCTTTACCCCGGCCAGTTCCATCGCCCGCTCGGCCTCGCGGCCCGAGGTGCCGTGCGCGGCGACCACAGGCTCACGCGCATCATCCAGCAGGGCGATCCAGTCGGCGATGAAGCCGCCTTCGCCGCGTTCGGCGCCCTGCAGCTCCTGGGTCAGCGCCGCCTTGCAGCCACCGCACAGGCCATGCCCGAGCACGACGATCTCGCGCACGCCCAGCACCTGCACGGCAAACTCCAGCGCGGCCGACACGCCGTGGAGGCCGGGTGAGGTCTCGAACGGCGGCACCATCGCGGCCACGTTGCGGACCACGAAGATCTCGCCCGGGTCGACATCGAAGATCTGGGCCGGATCGACCCGGCTGTCAGAGCA
This sequence comes from Novosphingobium aerophilum, assembly GCF_014230305.1. GTDB lineage: Bacteria > Pseudomonadota > Alphaproteobacteria > Sphingomonadales > Sphingomonadaceae > Novosphingobium > Novosphingobium aerophilum. The sequence continues at coordinate 14,486 of NZ_JACLAU010000003.1, read as the reverse complement.
GGCGATCACCATGATTTCCGGCTGCTGACCCTCGCGCAGCGTGGCCCAGCGTTCGCGGTTCGGGTTCCAACCGGTCTGGCGGAAGCGGCGGTAACCGGCGAGCAGGCGGGCGAGCTGGGCGGATGGGGCAGCGGACATGGCCCGCCTCATGGCCTCCCCAATTGCCTCTGGCAAGGGCCCTGCATTGCGCCTATCTGCGCAGCATGAGTGACCTTGCCCCCGACCTGCAGACCGCGCAGCCGGCTGCCGACGCCAACGAGCCCACCGATAGCGCGCCTGCCGCAGCGCCCGAACGCCAGCGCAAGCCCGACTGGATTCGCGTCAAGGCGCCAACCAGCCGCGCCTATGGCGAGACTCGTGCCCTGATGCGCGAGCTGAAGCTGAACACTGTGTGCGAGGAGGCGGCCTGCCCCAACATCGGCGAGTGCTGGACCAAGAGGCATGCCACGGTGATGATCCTGGGTGACGTCTGCACCCGGGCCTGCGCGTTCTGCAACGTGAAGACCGGGATGCCGCGCAAGGTTGACGTCGATGAACCGGCCCACGTGGCCGAGGCGGCGGCAAAGCTGGGGCTGGAGCACATCGTCATCACCTCGGTTGACCGCGATGACCTGCCCGATGGCGGAGCCGGGCAGTTCGTCAAGGTGATCGAGGCGCTGCGCCGGACCACGCCGGACACCACCATCGAGATCCTCACGCCCGATTTCCGCGGCAAGATGCGCCCCGCCGTCGAGGCGATCGTCGCGGCCGGGCCCGACGTCTACAATCACAACCTGGAAACCGTGCCACGGCTCTACCCGACCATCCGCCCCGGCGCGCGCTACTATGCCTCGTTGCGGCTGCTGGAGGAGGTCAAGCATCACAATCCGCTGATCTTCACCAAGAGCGGGATCATGCTGGGCCTGGGCGAGGAGCGGCTCGAGGTTCACCAGGTGATGGACGACATGCGATCGGCCCAGATCGATTTCCTGACCATGGGGCAGTATCTCCGCCCGACCCCCAAGCATGCCGAGGTCAAGGAGTTCGTCACCCCTCAGGCGTTCTCGGCCTATGGTGCGATCGCGCGGGCCAAGGGGTTCCTGCAGGTCGCGGCCAGCCCGCTCACCCGGTCAAGCTACCATGCCGGCGAGGACTTCGCCCAGATGCGCGCGGCCCGCGAAGCGCAGCTCGCCAAGCAGCGGGCGCGCTGACCCGGTGGCCCGCATTCACGAGGTCCGCCGCTTGCCGTGGAGTGCGCGGCAAATGTTCGATCTGGTGGCCGATGTGGGCCGCTATGCCGAGTTCCTGCCCTGGGTCGTCGCGACGCGGGTCCGCTCGGACAGCGAGACCGAGATGGTCGCGGACATGCTGGTCGGCTTTTCCGCCCTGCGCGAAAAGTTCACCTCGCGCGTGGAAAAGCGTGCGCCGGATGGTGCTGACGGCGCAGGCACGATCCAGGTCCATTATGTCGACGGGCCGCTGCGTGATCTCGACAACCGCTGGGTGTTCCGCCCGGTCGGTCCCGACGCCTGCGAGATCGATTTCTGCGTCGAGTTCGCGTTCCGCAACGCGCTGTTCCAGAAACTGGCCAACCAGTACCTCGACAAGGCGTTCCGCAAGATGGTGGGCGCTTTCGAGCAGCGCGCCGCCCAGGTCTACGGCAGCAGCAGCTCCAGCGCGCAAAGCGTCGCCTGAAGCCGCACGGCGGCGCGGCTCTCGCCGGAAAAGTGCCGTTCTTCGGCATCGCCGGATTCGGGATCGGCCGCGTCACGGGTCGCCCGGGCGAAGACCACGGTGCCCACCGGCTTGTTGTCGGAGCCTCCGCCCGGACCCGCGACCCCGCTGATCGCCACGGCCACATCCGCGCTGCTGCGCTTCAGAGCACCGGCGGCCATCGCCCAGGCGCAAGCGATCGAGACGGCGCCGAAGGTGTCGATGATATCGCCCGACACGCCCAGCATTTCGTGCTTGGCGGCATTGGAATAGGTCACGAAGCCGCGATCGAGCACGGCGGAGGAGCCCGCGATCTCGGTCAGGGCCGCGGCGACGAGCCCGCCGGTGCAGCTTTCGGCCACGGCCACGGTGCGACCGAGCGCGGCATTTTCCTCGATCACCCGGCGGGCCAGGGCGAGCACTTCGGCGGGCAACAGCGATTCGGTCACGGGGTCAGGCCTTGCACAGGGGAACATTGCCTAGCCGGGCACCGCCGGCCCGACTCGCGAGGCCCGAGGCGATGGCGATCAGTTCGGCCGTGCTTTCGGCGGGCAGGGGAGAAACCAGGGAGAGCACCCGATCGATCGTGCCGCAGGTCTCGGGCTTGATCTGCCCGGTGACAATGCCCGACACCGCCGCGTCGGCGATCTGTTGCAGGGCATCGTCGGGCATCGACGAAAACAGCTGGGCAGCGCCCGGGTCGCGGGCGGCAGTCATCTTGAGAAAGGCGGCCTTGGCCTCGGGCCAGACCGGTGCGCGCGTAGCGGAGTAACGCTGCGCCAGATCACCCCCGCTGCGGCGCAGGAAGGCCGTGCTCGGCAGGACCGTCGCGCAAGCCCGGCTGGTGCCGGAAATCACGCTGGGAAGGGCATAGGTCGACAGCGCAGTGAATTCGCGCGCGGTCAGGCAGGAGGGGCCGGTCTGGGCCGCGGCGATCTGCGGGGCGGCCAGCAGCAGGGTCGAGCAGAGCAGGGCAAGCGTTCGCATCATCGGTTCCTGTGCAGCCTCAGTCGCGGACCACGGTGGCCACGGCCTGGGCGGCGATGCCCTCGCGCCGGCCGGTGGCGTCCAGGCCTTCGGTGGTCGTCGCCTTGACGCTGACCGCGCCAATGTCAACGCCAAGGATCGCGGCCAGTCGCGCGCGCATGGCCTCGCGGTGGGGGCCGATTTTCGGCGCCTCGCAGATGATGGTAACGTCGACATTGCCGATCCGGTGCCCGGACCCGGTCACCAGCGTCAGGGCGTGGGCCAGGAACTGGTCGGACGCAGCGCCTTTCCACTGGGGATCGCTTGGCGGGAAGTGGCTGCCGATGTCGCCCGCGCCAATCGCACCGAGCAGCGCATCGACGAGGGCATGGATCGCCACGTCGGCGTCGCTGTGCCCGGCCAGGCCATGGCTATGTTCGATCTTGACGCCGCACAGCCACAGGTCCTCCCCGGGGCTCAAGCGATGGACATCATAGCCGGTGCCGATCCGCACCGGCGGCGCGGCGGCGGCGAAATCGCTGGCGAAGGTCAGCTTGTGCAAGGCTTCGTCTCCATCGACCAGGGCAACATCGAGCCCGGCGGCACGGGCTACCTGGGCATCGTCCCCCGCCTCGGCGGTTCCGGCCCACTGCCGGTGAGCGGCGAGGATCGCGGCGAACCGGAAGGCCTGGGGCGTCTGGACCCGGCGCAGGGCCGCGCGGTCCGCCGGTTCGCCCATCATGCCCGAGTGGTCATGGCACAGGCTGTCGACCACCGGCAGCACCGGAATGGCGCCGGGACTATCCTGCAATGCCGCCACCAGCCGGTCGATCACGGAGTGGGGCAGCACCGGCCGTGCCGCATCATGGATCAGGACCAGCCGTGGCGCATCCGGTTCCAACGCGGACAGTCCGGCCAGCACGGAACCCTGACGGGTGGCGGCGCCGGTCACGAGCCGGACCGGCAGGCCGTCGAGCGCGGCCTGGGCCAGCGCGGTTCCGCCCTCGGGGATGCAGACCACCACGGGGGCGCATCCGGCCGCGGCCAGGGTCTCGACCGAATGGCGGACCACCGGCTTGCCGCGCCAGACCGCGAACTGCTTGGGCAACGGTTGCCCCGCGCGCAGCCCCGCGCCTGCGGCGACGACGATCGCGGCGGTTCCGGCTGGCAAGCCAGCAGCGCCGAGCGGCAGGCCGGGAGGTGGGCTGGGTTCGGAGGCCATCAGAGCGCGCGGGTAATCGCTTGCGGGGCAAAGGACAATCCACTATGCGCTGCCTGTTTTTTAGGCAGGCCCGGCAGAACCATGACCACCCCCCCGTCGCCCCCCGCGCTCGCGCCGATCCGCGTCGGACCGGTCCAGATCGATTGCCCGGTGATCCTGGCGCCGATGACCGGGGTGAGCGACCTGCCGTTCCGCAAGTTCGTCCGCCGCTTCGGCTCGGGCCTCAACGTCACCGAGATGATCGCCAGCGCGGCCGCGATCCGCGAGACGCGCCAGTCGATCCAGAAGGCGGCCTGGGATCCGGTGGAGGATCCGGTCTCGATGCAACTGGTCGGCTGCGAGCCGGCCGAAATGGCCGAGGCGGCCCGCCTCAACGAGGATCGCGGTGCGGCCATCATCGACATCAACATGGGCTGTCCGGTGCGCAAGGTGGTGAATGGTGATGCGGGATCGGCGCTGATGCGCGACGTCCCCCTGGCGACCCAACTGATCGCCGCCACGGTCAAGGCGGTGAAAGTCCCGGTCACGGTCAAGATGCGGATGGGCTGGTGCCACGACAGCCTCAACGCGCCGGAGCTCGCGCGGATTGCCGAGGATCTTGGTGCGAAGATGATCACGGTCCATGGCCGCACCCGCAACCAGATGTACAAGGGCAGCGCCGACTGGGCCTTTGTCCGCGCGGTCAAGCAGGCGGTGTCGATCCCGGTGATCGTCAACGGGGACATCTGCGAGATCGAGGATGCCGCTCGCGCGCTGGAACAGTCGGGCGCCGATGGCGTGATGATCGGGCGGGGCGCTTATGGGCGGCCCTGGCTCCTGGCCCAGGTGATGCACTGGTGGCGGACCGGAGAGATCCTGCCGGACCCCACGCTGGCTGAACAATTTGACGTTATTCTAGAGCATTACGAAGCCATGCTGCAGCACTATGGCAGCATGACCGGGGTCCGCATGGCCCGCAAGCACCTGGGCTGGTACACCAAGGGGCTGCCGGGCTCGGCCGAGTTCCGCAACAGGGTCAACTTCATCGACGATGCCGATCAGGTCGTGCGCGAGCTGACCGCGTTCTACGCGCCGCTGCTCGACCTGGGGCTGACGGCCAGCGGTCGGCTGCGGCGCGAGGCCGCCTGAGCCATGGCGGCAAGCCAGGTCGCGCCCGACGCCTGGCGGCAACTGGCCAGCATGTCGCTGGCCGTGGTCCTGCTCGATCCCGACCAGCGGGTCGCCGGCGCGAACCCGGCGGCCGAGCAGTTCCTGGGCCAGAGCCTGCGGCGCATATCGGGCAAGCGGCTGTTCGATCTGGTCAGCTTCGATGAGCCCCGCCTGCTGGTCAGGGTGGGGGACCGGGACGCGCCGCTGTCGGCGCGGGATGCCGGTGCGGTGATCCTGGGCGTCGGTCCGCGCCGGCTGGACGTGACCGTCTCGCCGGTGACCGAGACCCCGGGATGGCAAGTGGTGACCCTGCAGGACGCGAGCGCGGCCGAGGCGCTGGGCGAGGACCCCGGGACCGCCGAGGACTCCGTGTTGCGCGCGCCGGAGATCCTCGCCCATGAGATCAAGAATCCGCTGGCCGGAATTCGCGGGGCCGCGCAGTTGCTGGGCCGCAAGGTGGCCGATCGCGACAAGGCGCTGACCATGCTCATCGCCGACGAGGTCGATCGCATCGCCAAGCTGATCGACGAGATGCAGACGCTGTCGCGGCGGACCACCGAGCCGGTCGCGCCGTGCAATCTGCATGAGGCGGTGCGCCGCGCCCGGGCGGTGATCGATGCGGCGGGGACGGCACTGGGCCGCGGTGTGCGGATCGAGGAGGAGTTTGATCCGTCCCTGCCGCAAGTGCTGGGCGGGGCCGATGCGCTGGTGCAGGTGCTGATCAACCTGCTGTCCAACGCGGCAGAGGCCTGCCACGGGCAGGAAGGCCCGCGCATCGTGGTGCGCACCCGCTTCTCCAGCGGCTTACAGCTTCATGCCGTGAGCGACGGCAAGCCCGTTCGGCTGCCGATCGAGCTGCGGGTGAGCGACAATGGTCCCGGGGTCGATCCGGCCATGCGCGATCACATCTTCGAGCCCTTCGTCACCAGCAAGAAGAGCGGGCAGGGACTGGGCCTGGCCCTGGTCCGCAAGCTGGTGCGGGACATGAGCGGGCGCATCACGCACGAGCGCGACGAGGCGAAGGGCTGGACCCATTTCCGGATCCACCTGCCCCTTGCGCCGGAGGTCCGACGGAACCGCGGCGAGGAGGCAAGGGGAGAGGCATGACCGTTCTGCTGGTCGAGGACGACGAGTCGATCGCGATCGTCATCACCGCCGCGCTGGAGGCCGAGGGCTTCCGCGTGCATCACTGCGATTCCGTGGCCGAACGTGATCGCCTGCTGGCTCGTACCGGGTTCTCGGCGCTGGTCACCGACGTCAAGCTGACCGACGGCGATGGCATCGAATCGTTGCCGGCGGTGCGGGCGTTGCATCCGGACATGCCGGTGATCATCCTCAGCGCGCAGAACACCCTGGATACCGCGGTGCGGGCCAGCGATACCGGCGCCTTCGAATACTTCCCGAAGCCCTTCGACATCGACGAGCTGGCCCGCACCGTGCGCCAGGCCGTGGGGGCAGGCGGGCAGATGCTCGATCCGGCCGAGGACGGGCCCGAGCCGGAAGGCCTCCCGCTGGTGGGCCGCAGCGCGCCGATGCAGGCCGTGTACCGGATGATCACCCGCGTACTGCGCAATGATCTGACCGTGCTGATCCTGGGCGAATCCGGCACCGGCAAGGAGCTGGTGGCCGAAGCGATCCACCAGTTGGGGCACCGTCGCGGTGGTCCGTTCATCGCGGTCAACACCGCGGCGATTCCGGCCGACCTGATCGAAAGCGAGCTGTTCGGGCACGAGAAGGGGGCCTTTACCGGCGCCGTGGCGCGGCACATCGGCAAGTTCGAGCAGGCCACCGGCGGCACCCTGTTCCTTGATGAGATCGGCGACATGCCGATGCAGGCCCAGACCCGCCTGCTCCGCGCGCTCCAGTCGGGCTCGATCCGCCGGGTCGGCGGGCGCGAGGAGGTGAGGATCGACACGCGCATCGTCGCCGCCACCAATCGCGACCTGGAACCGCTCATCGCGGCCGGCCAGTTCCGCGAGGACCTGTTCTACCGGCTGAACGTGGTTCCCATCCACATGCCGGCCCTGCGCGAACGCAGCGGTGACATCGAGGCTCTGGCCAACCACTTCCTCAAGCTGGGCGCCGCCGAGGGTTTGCCGCGCCGCCAGCTCACCACGGACGGGGCCGAGCTGCTGGAGCGCCAGCCGTGGCGCGGGAACGTGCGCGAACTGAAGAATTTCATCTACCGGCTGGCGCTGCTGGCCCGCGAGGACCTGGTCGATGCGGCCACGATCCAGCCCCTGTTGCTGCAAAGCCAGCGCAACGAGGCGGATCAGGCCCAGCAAGGGGCGGACATCGGCGCCGCCGTCGCGCGCTGGATCGAGGTCGAGGCGCCGCCGGCCGGCCGGGTCTACGATCTCGCCCTGGCCGCGTTCGAACGGCCGCTGTTCACCGAGGTGCTGCGCGGAACCGGCGGCAACCAGTTGCGGGCGGCCCAGATCCTGGGGATCAACCGCAACACCCTGCGCAAGCGACTGTCCGAGCTGGGGCTCGATCCGGAAGGCTTCGTCCGCAAGGTTTGAGGTCGGCGGGTCCGGGCTGCGGCAGGCCGAGCGGGTGGGGTGACAATCCCTCTTGCAAATCGGCAACAGTAGTGTTGTTATTCGGTTACGATGGCGGACGGCGATCTGGTAAGGGCCGCGGCACGGCGAGGAGGCTGGCCGCGATGGCGGCGGCGGTTGCAGGTCTCGGCCCGTCGCGCCAACCTGTTCGCCCTGATCGAAATCATCGCCACCGTCGCCTTCATCACCATGACCGTGGTCACTTTCGCCACGATCCAGGGGCGATCGGACCGCGAGCTGATGCCGTCCGACCTGACCGCCACCCTGCTGGTCGGAACGCTGGTTCCCGCCATGGCCCTGCTGGTCCTGCTCGGCCGCCGCATGGCCCTGCGCCGTGCCGCCGAAACCCTGGGCGGCACCGGCCGGCTCCACACCCAACTGGTGTTCTTCTTCTCTCTGCTGGGGGCGATCCCGACCCTGCTGGTGGTGGTGTTCGCGTCCTACCTGTTCCAGTCCGGTGTCGAGTTCTGGTTCTCGGACAGCTCGCGCGGGCTGCTCGAGAACGCCAACAAGTTGGCGCGGGGCTATTACGAGCAGAACCTGCGGGACGTCGGCAACGAAACGGTGGCCATGGCCAGCGACCTGCGCGACTATCTTGGGCAGGCGCCGATCGCCAGTCCCGCCTTCGTCGAGGGCTATTCCTATCAGGTCGTCAGCCGCAAGCTCAACGAGAGCGCGATCATCGAGCGCGGCCGCGACGGTCAACTGCGCACGGCCGCAATCGTCGATCCCGAGAAGAACTCCAACCGCGAGCGGGTGACCCGCGAGGTGCTCGGCCGCCTCGAGGCGGGGGAGCCGATGGTGGTGAGCGCCAATGCCAACCGGATCGAGGCGGTGACGGCGATCGATCGCAACGCCGGGATCTACCTTTACGCCGCGCGCAGCTCGGACCTGCTGGCCTTCAGCCAGGGGCAGCGCGCGCAGAACATCGTGCGGGCCTATGAAGTCCTGACCCGGCGGGCGCGCACCTTGCAGCTGCGCTTCAATGTCGCCCTGTTCGTGGCCAGTCTGGCGCTGGTCGGCTTGTCCGTGTGGTTCGCCTTGCGGTTTGCCGACAATCAGGTGAAGCCGTTGTACGATCTGGTCGGCGCGGCGCGGCGGGTGGGCAGCGGCAATTATGCGCTGCGGGTGGAAGGGCGAACCGGCCCGGACGAGATCGGCCTGCTCAACCGCGCCTTCAACCGCATGACGGCCCAGATCGAACGGCAGACCAGCGCTTTGGTCGAGGCCAACCAGCAGCTCCACGAACGACGGGCCTTCATCGAGGCTGTGCTCGAATCGATCAGCGCCGGGATCATTTCGGTCGATGGCGACGGCCGGGTCCAGTTGATCAACACGTCGGCCAATTCGCTGCTGTTCGGCCAGGACGGCGCGCTGCCCATCGGCGAGCCGCTGGCTACCATCTCACCCACCATCGCCGGCCTGATCGAGCGGGGTCAGCGCAGTGCGGTGATCCAGCATGGCAAGGGGGGCGAATTGCTGACCCTGGCCGTGCGCATCTCGCGCGATCGCACGGGGCACGTCATCACCTTCGAGGACATCACCCGCCAACTGCTCGATCAGCGCCAGGCCGCCTGGTCGGACGTGGCGCGGCGCATCGCGCACGAGATCAAGAACCCGCTGACCCCGATCCAGCTCGCCACCGAGCGGCTGCGGCGCCGCTATGGCCGCCAGATCGAAAGCGATCCCCAACTGTTCGAGGAGCTGACCAGCACGATCATCCGCCAGGTCGGCGATCTGCGCAACATGGTGGACGAGTTCTCGTCCTTCGCCCGGCTGCCCAAGCCCGTGTTCCGCGCCGAGGATCCGGTCGACCTGGCGCGGCAGTCGGTCTTCCTGCAGGAGGTGGCGCGACCCGATCTGGACTTCGCCTTCCGGACCGAGGGCGCCGCCGAGGATGGGCCGCCGCTGGGCCGGCTGCTGTGCGATCGCCACCAGTTCGGCCAGGCCATGACCAACGTGCTGAAGAACGCGGTCGAGGCGATCGAGGCGCGCGCCCGGCAGGCCGATGTCGATTACCGCGGCCGGATTGCGGTGACCATGGAGGGTGATGACGCGATCGTGGCGGTGATGATCGCCGATAACGGCATCGGCCTGCCCAGCGAGCGTGAGCGGATCACCGAACCCTATATGACCACGCGTGAGAAGGGCACCGGGCTGGGCCTGGCGATCGTCAAGAAGATCATCGAGGAACATGGCGGCGAGATGAGTTTCGCCGCGACCGAGGGCGGCGGCACCACGGTGCGCATGTCCTTCGCCCGTGATCCGCTGGCCCGCCAGGAGGCCAATCGCCCCGAGGCCGCCGAATGACTTCCTTTCCCGTTACCCACCCCGCATCCGCGACCCGTGAGGACACCTGATGGCGCTCGATATCCTGATCGTCGACGATGAACGCGACATCCGCGAGCTGGTGGCCGGCGTGCTCAGCGACGAAGGCTACGAATGCCGTACCGCGGGCGACAGCCGCGCCGCGCTGGAAGCGATCGACCAGCGGCGGCCCAGTCTGGTCCTGCTCGACGTCTGGCTGCACGGTTCGCCGATGGACGGGCTTGAAGTGCTCGATGCCATCAAGGTGCGCGAACCCGAATTGCCGGTGATCATCTTTTCGGGCCACGGCAACATCGACACCGCGGTCTCCGCGATTTCACGCGGGGCGATGGACTTCATCGAGAAGCCGTTCGAGGCGGAACGCCTGCTCCATCTGGTCGGCCGTGCCACCGAGACGGAGCGGCTGCGCCGCGAGAATGCCCAACTGAAAAAGCATTCCGACACCGGGTTCTATGAATTCACCGGAAGCAGCACCGCGATCAACCAGGTTCGCGCCACGCTCAAGCGGGTGGCCAATACCGGCAGCCGGCTGCTCATTTCGGGGCCGGCCGGCGTGGGCAAGGAGGTGGCCGCGCGGATGCTGCATGCCTGGAGCCCGCGGGCGGACAATGCCTTCGTCTCGGTCAATTCGGCCCGGATCACGCCCGAGCGGTTCGAACAGGAGCTGTTCGGCGAGGAGCAGGACGGGCACCTGGTCCGCCCCGGCCTGCTGGAAATGGCCGACGGCGGCACGCTCTACCTGGATGAGGTGGCCGACATGCCGTTGTCGACCCAGGCGCGCATCCTGCGTGTCCTGACGGAGCAGGCCTTCGTCCGCGTGGGCGGGCACCGCCAGATCCGGGTCGACGTGCGGGTGGTGTCGTCCACCTCGCGCAACCTCGAAAAGGAAATCACCGAGCGCCGGTTCCGCGAGGACCTGTTCTACCGGCTCAACGTCGTGCCCGTCCACGTGCCCGCCCTGGCCGAGCGGCGCGACGACATTCCGGCCCTGGTCGAGCATTTCTTTGCCCGCTTCGCCGCAAGCCAGGGGGTGTCCCCGCCGGAGATCGCGACCGACGCCATGGCCGCGCTGCAGGCCTACGAGTGGCCCGGGAACGTGCGGCAGTTGCGCAATGTCGTGGAGCGCACGGTCATCCTCACGCCGCTCGAGCGGTTGGCGCGGATCGAGGCGGACATGCTTCCGCCGGAGATCGGCAGCGGGCGGCTCGGTGGGGATTCGGGGATGTCGACGCTGATGGGCGTGCCTCTGCGTGAGGCTCGCGAGAGTTTCGAGCGGGAATACCTGCGGGTGCAGATCCGGCGGTTTTCCGGCAATATCTCGAAGACTGCCAGCTTCATCGGAATGGAGCGGTCGGCGCTGCACCGCAAGCTCAAGCTTCTGGGCATGGTCGAGCGTGGGCCCGACGACGGGGAGGGCTGAAGGCCCAACCGCTGCGCGTCTCGCCGCCTGTCCAGCCGGACCGTCCCCGCGTGAATTGGTTTGCGATGCCGCTCCTCTGCGCCTTTTCCTGATTTACGTGGCAAGCGGAAACCGATAGCCTTCATTCGGTTTCGGCTGAATCGCACCCGCACGGGGCGATCCAGCCAGATCGCGGACCGCCACTAGGCGGCTGCCAAGAAGAAGGAGCACATTGGTGACCGGACGCACCCTTACCGCCCGCCCTCGTCCCCCCAAGGCCGAGCCCGAAGCACCTCCGCCGCCGGCCCCCACGGGCAAGGGCAGCCCCAATCTTCAGGACCAGTTCCTCAACCTGCTGCGCAAGAACAAGGTCCCTGTCACCATGTTCCTGGTGAAGGGGGTCAAGCTGCAGGGCATCGTGACCTGGTTCGACAACTTCTCGATCCTGTTGCGCCGCGATGGCCAGTCGCAACTGGTCTACAAGCACGCGGTCAGCACCATCATGCCAAGCCAGCCGATCGACGCGCGCCAGTTCGGCAGCGGTCCGGATACGGCCAACAAGAAGGTGCGCCTGCTGCAGGACGTGTTCCTCGCCTCGATCCGCAGCGCGGGGGTGCAGGTCACCATGTTCCTGGTCAACGGCGTCATGCTGCAGGGCCGGGTCGCCGCCTATGACCTGTTCTGCATGCTGCTGGAACGCGAAGGCTATGTGCAGCTTGCCTACAAGCATGCCGTGTCGACGATCCAGCCGGTTACCCCGGTCGATCTCACCGGCGGCGAGCTGGATGACGAAGAGGACGTGGACTGATCGACAACGACGACCTCAAGGGTGAGGTTTCCCGCGGGGCTCGCGCCGTCATCGTCTACCCGGCGATGCGGCAGCGGGTCGCCGTGGACACCGAATCCCGGCTGGAAGAGGCACGGGGCCTGGCCCTGGCAATCGGGATCGTGGTGGTGGAAGCCTTCGCCATCCCGATCCGCGAGGCGCGGGCCGGCACCCTGTTCGGCGAAGGCCAGATCGACAACATCGCCGTGGCCTGCAACCGCGAAGATGCCGAGCTGGTCATTGTCGACGGGTCGCTGACCGCGATCCAGCAGCGCAATCTGGAGGAAAAGCTCAAGCGCAAGGTGATCGACCGCACCGGCCTGATCCTCGAGATCTTCGGTGAGCGGGCGGCGACGGCCGAAGGGCGGTTGCAGGTGGAACTGGCGCACCTGGACTATCAGGCGGGACGCCTGGTCCGCTCTTGGACGCACCTCGAACGCCAGCGCGGCGGCTTCGGCTTCCTGGGCGGCCCGGGCGAGACCCAGATCGAGGCGGACCGCCGGATGATCCGGGACCGCATGGCCCGGCTGCGGCGCGAACTGGAACAGGTCCGCCGCACCCGGGGGCTGCATCGCCAGCGCCGGGGCCGGGCGCCCTGGCCGGTCATCGCCCTGGTCGGCTATACCAATGCCGGCAAGTCGACCCTGTTCAACCGGTTGACCGGCGCCTCGGTCATGGCCGAGGACCTGCTGTTCGCCACGCTTGATCCGACCATGCGGGCGATCCGCCTGCCGGGGATCGACAAGGCGATCCTATCGGACACGGTGGGCTTCATCTCGGACCTGCCGACCCAACTGGTCGCGGCGTTCCGCGCCACGCTGGAAGAGGTCACCGCGGCCGATGTGATCGTCCACGTCCGCGACATCGCCAACCCCGACACGGCGGCGCAGAAGCAGCAGGTGCTGGAGGTGCTGACCGACCTGGGGATCATCGGCGCCGAGGGTGAGGCCGCCCCGGTTCCGATGGTCGAGGTGTGGAACAAGTGGGACCTGCTGGACGCAGATCAGATTGCCTATCTGGAGGCCGAGCGGAATCGCAGGTCTGATGATAAGATCGTTTCTTTATCGGCCTTTACGGGCGAAAACTGCCAGAATTTGCTCGCTCTCCTGTCCGACATGCTGACCGCTGACGCGGCGCTGCACAGCTTCGTCCTGCCCGCGAGCGCGGGGCAGCGGATTGCCTGGCTGCATGCCCACGGCGAAGTGCTGGCGGACGAGGACGCCGGGGAAGGGGAGGAGGGACCGCGGCGGCGCCTTGCCGTCCGGCTCAGCCCCCGTGACCTGGGACGGTTCACCCGGCTGCCCTAGGGACGGCCGGACAAGATCACGCTTACTCGGCCGTCTTAACGCGCTGCCAGAGGCTTTCCTGCTGGTCGATCGTCAACTCGTCAAAGCGCTGGCCATCCTGTTCCGCCAGGCGCTCCATCGCGCGGAAACGGCGTTCGAACTTGGCGTTGGCCGCGCGCAGGGCGTCCTCCGGTGCCACCCCGTGGGCGCGCACCGCATTGACTGCGGCGAACAGCAGGTCGCCCGCTTCCTCCAGCCGATCCGCGTCGGTGCGCGCCTCGCGCAGCTCGTCGAGCTCCTCGCGGACCTTGGCGGCCGGGCCTTCGGTATCCGTCCAGTCGAACCCGACCCGGGCGGCACGCTTCTGCAACTTCTCGGCCCGCATCAAGGCCGGCAGGGCCTGGGCGACGCCATCCAGTGCCGAAGTGGCCCCGCGGGCCTCGCGCTCCCGTGCCTTGAGCTGCTCCCAGCGCTGCTCGCGCGACTGGTCGTCCGGTGCATCGCCGAACACGTGCGGATGCCGGTATTCCAGCTTGTCGGAGATCGCGGCCGCCACATCGTCGAACGCGAAAAGGCCGGCCTCTTCGGCCATGCGCGCGTGGAACACCACCTGCAGCAGCAGATCGCCCAACTCGTCGCGCAGGGCCGCCATATCCTCGCGCTCGATCGCGTCGGCCACCTCGTAGGCCTCCTCGATCGTGTAGGGCACGATCGTCGCGAAGGTCTGGGCGACATCCCAGTCACAACCGTTCACGGGATCGCGCAGCCGGGCCATTATGGCGAGCAGGCGTGGCAGGGCGGGACCGGTCGGGAGGGGTGTCATGGCTTCGGACCTTTGTTCTGGCTGGTTAGAGAAGACACTATTTCCGCCAGATAGAGATGTCACCGCTGGATGCAGCAGGGGCTGTGCGGAACCCTTCGAGCTTGTGCTGCGGATTCCGAGGTCATCGCGCGCACCATTCCGATTTGATCGCGCGCGGGAATCCGAGGTGATGGCGCGCAGCGTTCCGAGAATTGTCCGCGCAGCATTCCGAAATGATCGCGCGCAGTTTGAGGT
>NZ_JACLAU010000039.1 GCF_014230305.1 Novosphingobium aerophilum | reverse complement strand
CCGCGACAATCAGGACGACCGATAAACCTTGCCAGCGACAATCAGAATGGCCACAAACTGTCGCGCCGCGACAATCAACTTCTCATCCTGATCGTCGCGCTCTTCTCACCCAGATCGTCGCGCTACAGTCAGGCCGCCTCTCTGGTCGGCGTCGCTCCGTTCGATTGCGAAAGTGGCACCTTGCGAGGGCAAAGGCGCATCATCGGAGGCCGCAAGCCATTGCGCGATGCCGCCTACATGGCCGCCCTCGTCGCCGGGCAACACAACCCGGCCATGAAGGCCTTCAGACAACGCCTCGCCGACGCCGGAAAACCGCCAAAGGTCATCCTCGTCGCCATAATGCGAAAGCTAATCGCAACACTCAACGCCATGATCAAAAATCAACAAACATGGGCCGCGTAACAAGACGGTTGCTCCCCGTTTGCGCCTTCGGCGAAAACAGGGAGGATCTTCGGTTCGATCCTCCCCATTTTGCGCAGCCAAATGGGGAGGTGGCAGCCGCGTCAGCGGCTGACGGAGGGGTAATTTCGGGCCCTACGGCGCCCGGCGCACCGGCACCGGCAGGTTGCAGATGTCGACTCCGCCGGCCGGTGTGACGAAGAAGGCGTCGCGGCGGCTGGCACGGGCCTCGGCATAGCGCGCGAAGCTGGCGCCCTCGGTCGAGAGGAACTGGTAGCGGGGCAGCTCGGGCACGTCGCTGCCGAGGCGGATGGACTGGATCGCGGTGCGTTCGGCCGCGGTCTGGTAGAAGCCCAGCGGCCCGGTGCCGCGCGGCAGGGAGGCAAGGTGCTCGATCCCCTCGATCACCCGGCCGACCACGGCGATGTTGCGATCGAGGTGGCGCGGCGGGGTGCCGATCACGGTGTAGAGCTCGGCCCCGGTGCCGGCATCGGGCGGCATGTCGCGGCCGACGCCGACCGCGCCATAGCAGTGGAGCGGCCAGGCCTGGACCGGCGCCACGGTCTTCCAGGGCTTGGGCGGTCCCTCGGGATAGCCCAGCGCCACCGGGAAGCCGCCGCGGAAACCGACGGCGCGGGCATAGGCATCGGCGACCCGCGCGGTGATCGCGGGCGGGGCGGCGGGCGGCGGCGGCGGGATCTCGGGGGCGGCCTGGCCCATCGGGGTGAGCGCCCAGGGCACCAGCCCGGGGACCCAGCGCGCGGCATAGTCCGCGCCCGTGGTCGGGGCGAGCCCGGCGGGCAGGGGCCGGGCCTTCGCCTTGTCCTCGCCCGCGGCATCGCCCCACTGGACCACATAGTTGTCCTGGACCCGGTTGACCGACAGCCCGTCCCACCAGTGCGCCGCCGCCAGCTTGCGGAGGTTGCCGATCCACCCCTGGGAGAACGGTGCCGGCATCAACTGGATCACCACCCGCCGCGGCTTGCCGGCGGCATCGGCGGCCAGGTCCATCACCAGCAGGTCGTCGGGCGCGATCGCGACCCACTCGCCCTGCGGCGCGGCGGCGACGATCTCGGCCGGGGACAGGACGGGCTCGGCCGCGGCCAGGGACGGAGCGCCGGCCAGCAGGGGGAGCGCGGACAGGGCACCGGCCAGAAGGGGAAGGCCGGCAAGGCGGGTGCGGAACAGCGGTCTGGACATCCACCCACTGTGCCACGCACCCCGCGCTTGCGAAACCCCCCGACCCTCGCTAGGGCACAGCCCTTCCAGTGCACGCGGAGCGGTGGCCGAGTGGTCGAAGGCGCTCGCCTGGAAAGTGAGTATACGTCAAAAGCGTATCGAGGGTTCGAATCCCTCCCGCTCCGCCACCTTGCGCTCTGCAAGGCTCCTGTAAAGTCCCATTTTCCTTGCATTTGCGCGGTTTTGCGGCCAGCATTGTTCCCTATTTGTTTTGATTGTTCCCCATGCAGCCGCGCCCGTCCGGGGGCGTTTGCGGGGGCACTCAATCGCCGATCCGGGGGCATCGATGCTCACAGAACTTGTCGTCAAAAATGCCAGGGCCAGGGCCAAGGATTACAAGCTCGCCGATTCCGAGGGCCTGTACCTCTTTGTCACCAAGTCGGGTCATCGCAGCTGGCGGCTGAAGTACCGGTTTGCCGGCAAGGAACGGCGGCTCGTGCTGGGAAGTTATCCCGACCTGCCGCTGAAGGTGGCACGGGAGCGCAAGGCGGCGGCGCGCAAGCTGCTGGCGGACGGCCGCGACCCGGGGCTTGAGGCGCAAAAGGCCAAGGTCGAGCGCGCAGTGGCGGCGGGCAACACCTTCGAGGCGCTGGCGCGGGGTTGGTATGACCTGCAGAAGAATCGCTGGACGAAGGTCCATGCGGGCGATGTCCTCGGCAGCCTCGAGAAGGAGGTGTTCCCCTGGATCGGCAAGCTCCCGATCCGCGAGATCGATGAGCCGCTGGTCCTGTCGGTCCTGCGCAAGATCGAACAGCGCGGCGCGATCGAGACCGCGCACCGGGTGCGCCAGCGCATGTCGGCGGTGTTTGTCCATGCGATCGCCGAGGGCGCAGCCACCCGTGATCCGGCCAGCGTGGTCACCAGGGCGCTGAAGCCCGTGCCGCGCGCCTGCAAGCGCCCGGCGCTGCTCTCGCTCGAGGCCCTGCACGACATGATCCGCAAGACCGAGGCCGAGCCCGCCTCACCGCTGACCAAGCTTGCCTCGCGCTTCCTCGCGCTCACCGCGCAGCGCCCCGGCATGATCCGTGCGCTGCCCTGGACCGAGATCGAGACCGTGGACTGGACCAGCGAGGCGCCCTGTCCTGATGCGCTGTGGCGCGTGCCCGCCGCGCGGATGAAGCTGATGCTTGAGCTCAAGCACGATCAGGGCTTCGAGCATCTGGTGCCGCTCTCGGCCGAGGCGGTGGCGGTGCTGCGGGCGGTCCACGCGCTGACCGGCCGCGGGCCACTGGTCTTCCCCAGCAACCGCAATGCCCGGGTGCCGATGAGCGAGAACACGCTGAGCTACTTCTACAACCGCTGCGGCTACCAGGGCCGCCACGTGCCGCATGGCTGGCGGGCCTCGTTCTCGACCATCATGAACGAGTGGGCCGAGCGCGGCGGCACGCCGGCCGATCGGCATGTCATCGACCTGATGCTGGCGCATGTCCCGGAAGGCGTCTCGGGCTCGGAAGGGGCCTACAACCGTGCGGCCTATCTCACCCGGCGCCGCGAGATCGCCGCCGAGTGGGGCACAAAGTTGTTTGGGATCTTCCCGGAACCGGCCAAGATGCTCGGCTGGCCCTGCCGATAGGTCGTGACCCACGTCATAGCCCTATCTCGAAGGGCCTGACCCGCTCGATCGTGCGTTCGAGCTCGGGCTGACGGCTCGGCTCGGGCGGCTTCCCTGCAGCCTGGCCCTTGGTCGCCGCTGCGCCGAGCCGCTCGGTCACCTCGAGGGCCGAAGTCTTGTCGCCGGGATTGCGGCCGATCCCTAGCGCCACCTTGTCGCGGTTGTCGACGATCAGGGTGAGCTCGTCGCGCAGGCGGGTGATCGTCACCAGGAAGTTGCGGGCCGAGAGCAGCTTGCGCCCTGCGCTGTCCATCACTGCGATGCCTTTGTCGGAGGTGAGCCCCTGTGCCATATGGGCATTGAGCGCATAGGCCAGATCGATCCGCGCCAGCATGGGATCGCCGGACCGGAGGTCCTGCGCGATGCCGGAAGAGGTGCGTACGGTCAGGCCATCCGGCGTGATGGCCGCGATGGTCGCCCGGTCGGCATTGATCATCCCGCGCTGGTGATCGTTCGCGGTCCAGCGGATGGTGTCGCCGGTGTAGAGCGTGAGCGGCTTGCGCTCATGGAGCTGGATGGCGAGGCTGTCGCCGGAGGCGCCAAGGTGCGAAGGTATGAAGCTGTGCCGACGGCCGCTGGCATCGCGAAGGGCAACGGCGCCCTTGACTGCGTCCACCCCTACGATCTCGTACCGCCCTCTGGAGAGGCGCTGGCGCGGCTGGCGGGATGTGAGCTCGAGCACCATGCCCGGCGCGTAGCTGCGCACCTGCCGCAGCTCCTCGCGCGTGGCGTTGACGCGCGAGAGGACGGTCAGATCGATGCGGTCCGGGCCGATCTCGCCATTGGCGACAAGACCCGTCTGCACCGCAGCGTTCACCTCGTCGCGCAGCTGGCGGCCGGCGACGTAGATCCCAGTGCGCTTGCGCTCGGCTGGGGGAAGTGCGAGCCAGCGCTCGGCGGCAACCACGGCGCTGTTCTCGCTCACCTCGACAATATGGTCCTTGAGATGCTCCAGCGCCTCGCCGGTCCGGCCGTGCTGGGCGGCCGCCTGCGCCCGCTGCAGTGTCGCGGAGCGCGCCCTGAGGTTGGTCTCCATGCGCGCGGTCTCGGTGCCGGCAGCAAGAGCAAGGGCAAAGGGCTTGCCTGCCTCGACCGCGCCCAGCTGCTTGGGATCGCCCATCAGCACCAGCCGGTCGACCTCCAGCAGATTGGCGAGCCGGACCAGCCGGTCAGAATCGCGCGTCGAGACCATCGAGGCTTCGTCTAGCACCAACACCGTGTCCCGATAGGCGGCGCGCGCCTCGGCCAGTTCGCCCTTGCCCGGGCTCCCATCGAGGAGCCCGCGATGCTGCCCCAGGAAGCGTTGCAGGGTCATGGAGGGTATCCCCGTCTCGCGCTCCAGCATGCGCACCAGCGTGTTCTGCACGCCAAGCCCGATGACCTGCTTGCCGTGCTCGCCCAGGATCCGGGCGAGCGGGCGCAGCAGGCTGGACTTGCCGGCCCCGGCCACCCCCTGCACGGCGACGATGCGGTTGGCCGAGGCGAGGATCATCCGCCCGGCCGCCTCCTGGCCCGCGTTCAGCGTCAGGCCGAAGCCCAGGCTGGCAGAGGCCTGCAATTGCGCCCCCGCAACCTCGCTGGACAGGATCGGGCTTACCGCGCCTCTACCCCGCTCGATCTCGGCCAGCATGCGGGCTTCCAGCGCCGCTGCCGCGGTGGTGGTGAGCCAGCCTTGCCTGGCCCCGCGCCCTTTGCTGAGCGCCCCCTGACCGGCCAGCTGTCCGATGCGTTTCTCGATCAGCGGCATGGTCGTAGGCAGACCAAGGTCGAGCGCGGCCTTGGCGAGGTCAGTGGCCTTGAACGCGGCTTCACGCTCCGACAGGTGCCGCACAGCCGAGGCCACGGCGTGGGCTGCGGCGATCTCCTGCGCAGGCCGCAAATGGATGCGCGCAGGGACCAGGGGATCGCCTTCCTTGATCCCCAGACGCTCGGCCAGTTCGAGCACCATCACCCTGCCCCGCTGGGCGATCGAGGGACGATCCTGGTCCTGTCGCTGCGCGGCAAGCGCCATGACGGCCGACCGCTCGTGGGCGTCGCGCACCATGCCGGCGAGGTCGATCCCCAAGCCCCAGGATTGTTCCTCCCAGCGGGACAGCAAGGCACCGCGATCTACATCGTGCGGCTTGGCCGACCGCGTCGCCAGGGTCGCGATCACGCCTGCCTCAAGCCCGCTGCCGCGCCGGGCGTCGAGCACCTCCTGACGCCGGGTGGAAAAGGCCATGACCGTCTCGCGCCCGATCCCGGCGGCCTCGAAGTTGCCGTGCTTGCCAATGGCGCCGATCTGGTAGCCGAGCTTCTCAACCTCGCCCCGGAAGCGCGCCATGGTCATGGCGTTGAGCAGGGTATTGAGCGCCCACAGCCGGTCATTGCGCAGCGCCTTCCAGGTCCCATCCGGGCCCTGCGTCATGTTCGCGACCACGGCGTGGAAGTGGAGATTGGGTTCCTGGTTGCGGTTGGTATCGTGCTGGAACAGCGCCACGGTGAGGTTGTCGGTCTGCACCCGGCGTTCCTTGCCGGCCCGCTCGATCCGCAGATACGCAGCGTTCGTCTCGGCCCACCGCAGGGTCTCGATCACCGCGCTCCGGTAGACGGCAATGATCCGCTCGTCCTTGCCGACGAGGGCCAGCAGCGACCAGCTCTTGGGGAGCGAGAAGGTGAGATCGGTCCCGGCCCGGTGGTCCGCACCCTCGCGCCCGATGCGCCCGCCGCCGGGCAGCTCGCCGCGCAGGATCGCCTCGAAGGCGGCGGCTTCCACCGTCCCCGACAGGCTCAGTCGCTCGGCCCCTTTGCCGACCCATACGCCTGACCGATCGGCATCGGCACCCGCGTAATAGTTGTCCTTGGCAAAGTAGCTCGCTGCCCCGCCAGCCGAGCGCACATTGGCGACCGACAGCATGGCTCACGCTCCCCGTTTGGCGGGGGCGATACGCTCGCGGTATTCCCTCAGCCGCTTACCATGCGCCGCATGGATGCGGGCGCGCAGCTCCTTGTCGGCCTGGGCGGTCAGGAGCCCATCGAGTGCGGTCGAGGTGAACAGCAGGTGGGACATGATCCGGTCCCGGAACGCGGCCTCGTCCGGTCCCTCGATCACCCCGCTCACGGTGAGCTTCAGCCACTGGCTGACGCTCATCTGCGCCCCCTCGGCAGCGGCCTTCACGGCCCGGTAGAGCGGCTCGTCGACGTAGCATTGCAGCGCAAAGCGCATGGGTTCCAACTCAGGTCGGCCGCCCCATCGGCCAGAAACCCCTCCGGACGAGACATCACGCTACGGTCAGCACCGCGCTGTAGGAAAGCTATTTTTAGCCGGGCGTTATCAGTGTGTTGGGGCGATCCACGTCAGATCTGACTTGCGCAGCCAAGGCTGACATCAGATGACATCAGGTGGGGATTTGGCCCCCTATGCCTCCGAACGCCGCGGATTTACGCCATCCCACAACACCGGGCTACCGGGTACGGTGTGCTTCAAACTGTCCCCAGCTGCGAGGTCGGAAACCGGATCTGATCCTGTCTGTCACGGCGGGCCCATTACCCTTCTGCCCACGGTTCCGAAAGCCGGCGCGGCGATTGATGCAGGTAGGATCTACAGCTTGAAACAGTGCTCGCGATGCCATGCCAGAAAGGCTGGATGCGGGCGTTCCAGCGGGCGCTGCGGGGGGACGGCGAAGCCGGTCTTGTTGATCAGCGAGCGTATACTGTCGGGGTCGTTGGCCTGACGGCTGACGAGGATTTCAAGGTCATCGCCGAGCCCGATCAGGCCGCGGTCGAACATCCAGTGGATCGTGCCTGACAGGGCGATGCCGTTGGTCACGATGTCGGGTCCGCCGCGCTCGACCGGGCGGATATGGGCGGCCTCCACCTCGGCGCGACCGCCGCCGTTGATCAGCTTCAGGCCGGTCACCGCGCAGCGAGCGTCGTAGGCCTCGACCACGCGGCGGCGGAACAGTCGGTCGCGGACCAGGCGCGAGCCTAGATTGGCGACGCGGTCGCGCTCTATCTCGAACTGGAAGGGGGTGCGGTCCTCGCGGAGCATCGTGTCGCCGGCCTGGTCGATGCGCGGGAGGAAGCTGTCGTCCTCGGCGAGGCCAAGGTCGATGATGCGGTTGAAGTCCTCGATCGACACCGGGCGGACAGCCGACTGGGCGCGCCCCGAGATCTTGCCCTCGTCGTTCAGCACGCCCCGTTCGACCAGTCCGAGCGGGCCGTTGAATGGAACCGGATTGGGGAAGTCGAGGTAAGTGCCGGGCTCGATCAGCGCGACATACATGTCCTTGGCGGTCGGGTCGGGCACCACGTGGGCGACCTTGGCCGCCGCGAAGTAACCGCGGGTGTCGCGGATCTTGCTCGGCTCGTAGTAGATGATCCAGTCGCCGATGCAGGCGCTGACGCGGGTCAGGTACTGGCGGGGGAACTGGTACCGTTCGGCCGGGCTGTCGTCGTAGATCGAGTCGGTGCGGTGGACGAAGATGCCCTTGGCCATGGCGCTCAGTCCCTCCCGTCGGTCGAGTAGGCGCTTGATCCTACCGACCGTGCATTGTCGGCTCCGGGATCAGTCAGATCCGGGGTGCCGTCTTTGCCAGCGTGGGCCCGTACTTCGGTCGCGCGCTCGGCGATCTCCTTGGCGAACACGTCGAGCATCGTGGCTCCCGCTGGCATGGCTGCGACCTCCTCGACTGCAGCAGGCAACTCGCGCAGCAGCCGAGTGGTCACCTGCTCGACCCGCTGGATCGTGCCCCTTGCGGCGAGCCCGGCGGCTTCGGCCAGGCGGCGCCAGTGGCGGCCGTAGATGTGCCGGCCACGGCGCTGGCCGCCGATCGCCTGAGCGTGGTTCTGCGTGATGTTGGGCCAGGCGAGGCCGGACATCAGGTCGTAAAGCGGGGCGAGCTGCGGAGCGCCGGGGCCGAGCAGGATCGAATAGTTCTTGGCGTGTGAATCCACGTTGCCGATGGCCACGTTGACGATCACCGCGTCGAGCAGCCGGGTGATGTCGCGTGCGGTCATGTGTTGGCGGACGAGCGCGAACATGTCGGCGAGCGAGGGGCCGCGGGTGCCGGTGCCGTTGAACTCGTACTTTGCGACGGGCGGCCGGCCGAGCGCCTGGCAGAAGTCCTCCTGATGCAGGCGGCGCACCTCGCCGCCGCCTCTGATCCGGTCGTAGCGCTCGACCAGCAGGTAGCTGCGCCCGCCCGCTACCCCGGTTGTCACTGGGGCGACGTTCAGGCCGATGCGGCGGGCGAGCACCATGCACAGGGCCTCGTTCGCGACGCTGCCGGGCAGGCGCGGATTGTCGGGTTTGAGGATGTGGGTGGAGGGTCCGCCGTTGACGGGGATCGCGATCTGGCCCTCGATCAGGGCGACCGGCAGCTTCTGCTGCGCGCCAGCCAGGCTCATGGCGACGCCGTCTTCGCCGATCAGGAAGGGGCGGGCGGGCAGGTCCGCGATGATCCGCTCCAGCGCAGCGGCATCCGGGATCGCGCGATAGCCGGGGTCGCCGCGCGGGGGCTGGGGGGCAATGCTCAGCGCGCCGGCCAGGTCGCTGCCGGTCCGGGCGATCAGGCCCAGCGCGTCCTCGGGCGCAGCGCCGAGCGCGCGGGTCATGGCGCGCAGCGGCTCGCCCTCGGGCAGGAGGTTCATCAGCCAGGGCAGGACCAGATCGCCGCCAAAGGGTTCGGCCTGCAGAGGCATCGCCAGCGATACGGGGAAGCGGTCCGGGGCGGACAGCCAGGTATCGTGGTAGGTGAGGCGGGTCGCCTGGGCATCCGCGCTGATCGTGGCGACCAGGCGGTCCACGTAATGAACTGGCAGGTCCATCGTCAGGCCTGCGGCAGGCCAGTGGCGGTGAGGCGCAGACCGACGGCCTGGGCGGCGGCGAGGGCCTTGCCGAGCTGGGCCGTGGGCTTGCCGGCCTCAAGCTCGACGATGAAGCGCTCGCCGCTGTTGATGGCGAGCGCCAGCTCCCGCTGGGTGAGGCCGAGAGCCTTGCGGGCGGAGGCGATGGCTGCGCCGAATTGGGTTGCGTTTTCGATCAGAGCGTTCTTCCCGAGCGGGAAGATTGCACAACGCAGCGGGAAGTTCAAGAGCCGTTCTTACCGATCGGGAAGAATATGAAGGTTGTGAGTATCATCAGCCTCAAATCTTACCGCTCGGGAAGGGCAGTTGACTCAGTCGGCGAAAAAGTCCTCATCGACCCGCTTTACCTCGACCGAACGGTAGCGCCGGACGCCGACATCGAATTCGATCATCAGCTCGGTCAGACGTTCGCCGTCGATCAGAATGACCCGCTGCTGCAATCCGCGCGCATACTCTTGCGCCTGCTTGCTGAATGAGGACGTCGTTACGAACACGCCCTTGGTCGCGCCCAACCCAACCAGGCTGCCGACGAACCCTTGGATCTCGGGCCGACCAACGCCAGAGCCGGGTGCATAGCGTTTGGCTTGGACGTAGATGCGATCAAGGCCAAGCCGGTCTTCGTCGATGACACCGTCGATCCCGCCATCACCCGACTTGCCAAGCTGCCGCGCGGCATCTTCGTGAGAGCCACCGTAGCCCATTGCGACGAGCAGCTCGACGATCAGCCGTTCGAAAAAGGCCGGCGATTGCTCAATTATGCGGGCCAACAAATCTGCCTTCAGCGCCGAGGCAAGCAGGCTGCTGGCCGCGTCGATCTGCTCCTCTGGTGTCGCCCCGGAAATCGCTGCCCCTGCAATCGCTGCATGTTGGTCTGGCTCTTCGGTCGTTCCGGCCTGGCTGTAGAACTCGCTGAAAGCCGCATATCCCTTCAGGGTCTCGACATCGATTTTAGCCGGGTTCTGTTTCAGCAAGGCCAGGCCCGCTTCTGTTGCAACGAACAAGCCGCGCTTGGGGCTGGCAATCAGTCCTGCTTTGGACATGTAGAACTTGGCCCAGTGAACCCGATTGTGCAGCAGCCGCTGCTTGCCACTGGGCAGCATTTCTTCCCGCTCGGCGCTGGACAGGCCAAGCTTGTCCGCGATCTTCTCCGCTGCCGCTGGAACGCGAGTTTCGCCCTCGGCGGCCGCAGCGAGGACGGGCAGCATCAGAGTCTGGTAGTCGGGAATGGCCATAGAGTGCTGGGTAGCAATCACCGTCTAAGCAATAAACAGGAAAGCGCGCCTCGCAGACTACAGAATGGTCGATCGCAAACAACAGAGGCCCGCCGTGGACATTGCAGCTACTCGCAACAGCGCATTGATGCTGGCGTTTCGATCAAAAATTGGCTACCGGATTGTCACGTTTCCACGGACAGAATCGAACCGCAACGGACGGTCACGCACTGGGATTTACCCCCGGTGGGATAAATTGTGGGCAAAGCTCGCGCCGGCGCCGAAGTTAACTTTTAACATCATGTTTTTGCATGATAAATTCGGCAACCTCCCGCTCCGCCACGCAACCCAATGAAAGTTTTCTCTTTCTTTGGGCGCGCTTTAAAATCCCGTTATATTCAAGGGTTATGGCGGCGGGCTGTTCACCCCGCCCTGACGGGGGCGAGCCAAAAGTGTTCTCCTAAGCCCGATTTTCTCCAAAGCCGTTCACCAAATCAGCCTCGGTGAAGGATAGTAATGGCCTAGGATGACTCGATATTTTCAGCACTGATCTGGGGCTGGATTCGAGTCCGGTCATGATCGAAAGAGCCTGTTATCTAACCCTTGTTCGGCCCAATCGATCGGGAACGGCTCCATCAGCGTGGCAAGCGTCGTCTCCGGACCAAGCTGCCCATCCAGGATAGCATCGATGAACTCAGGGGCGAGCAGCGTCAGCCGCAAGATGCGGGTGAGATAGGACGGCGATATCTTCTCGCTGGCAGCAAGGTCGCCAAGAGTAGCGAACTTGCCAGTATCAAGCTGTTTCTTCCAACGGAACGCGCGGGCGAGCCCCTTGATCAGCGTGTTGTCGACATGCCGATGCTGCACGAGGGCAGCGTCGGGCAAGATCATCTCCTTGCGGCCACCGCGCTTGCGGATGCTGCATGTGGATGATGGCAGTATGCCCGAACGGCTGGAACTGCAGGATGGCGAATATATCGACATTCAGATCCCGCGGTTCATGGTCGAGGCAATCTGGACCATGCCGCCGCCTAAGCCGGTCGAGCCGACCGAATACACCACGCCCTATCTCGAACTGATCAAGCGAGCGATCTCAGAGAACCGGATTGACGAGATCGATCAGTCGAAGAAAGTGGTTCTGGTTGAGTGGTTTAAGGATCAGCATGTCGAAGGCGAACCGCTATCGGGGAACCTGGCCAATGCCATGGCAACGATCATCCGCATGCCGTCATCCCAGCGCGGCGGTGGCAAGCGCAGCTGGCCGCGATGATCGATATCCAGTTGCTTTATCGATCATGAAATGGCGAAATCATGATCGATAAATCTGGTTCACCCACTTGAAGCGGGGCTCTTATGAGCGCTTTCAAAAGCATTATGCAAGGCTTGAAAGAGGCCCTAGCCGTTGCCCAGGGCATGGATGTCGGAGCCCGAATACACAAAGTGCGCGGCCTTGCTCGCGATAAGAAACACGCCTCGCAAGAGGCTAGCCCTGTAGCGCCCTTGCAGCCTGATCGAGAGCCATGACTTCAACATCGTGGCCAATCGGATAGCTCTCCTGTCCAGGATAGATCAGTATTCGGCGCGTTGGCATCAGGTCGACACAAGCCTGATGGAAGCCCTTTTCGACTTTCGGGGCGGAGCTGCGCTTCACTTCAATCGCCCAGAGGCCGCGGCCGGGGATCGTGAGCAGGAGATCAATTTCTGCGCCAGCAGAGGTACGATAGAAGTTCGCCTGCGTACCGGACGGGGCTGCTGCAATCAGTGCTTCGATCACGAACCCCTCCCAGCTGGCCCCGGCAATAGGATGGCCCAGCACGTCATCCATGCTGGTTAATCCCAGCAGGGAATGGACCATGCCGCTGTCACGTACATAGATGCGCGGTGATTTGACCAGACGCTTGCCACTGTTGCTGTGCCAAGGCTCCAGGCGCCTTACGAGCAGCAGGTCGACCATAAGGTCAAGGTAGCTGCCAACCGTCTTGGCATCGACGCCAAGGCTACGCGCGAATTCGGATGCGTTGAGCAGTGCAGACTGATGATGAGCTAGCATCGTCCAGAAACGCCGGAGTGTCTCAGCCGCGATGCGCGGGCCGAGAAGGGGAATGTCGCGTTCCAGATACGTCCGGATAAAGTCCTGTCGCCAGCGTCGACTTGCCTCGTCGTCATGCGCCAGAAAGCTGTCAGGGAACCCGCCTCGCACCCAAAGTTTCTGGATGTCGCCAGGCTCGACTTCGAGGGCGTTGATCGGCCCCATTTCTAAGTAGCTTATCCGGCCGGCAAGGCTTTCACCGGACTGCCTTAACAAGTCGATGGATGCAGATCCCAGAAGAAGAAAGCGGCCAGCCCTGATACCCTTGCGCCGCCCACGATCAATCAAACCTCGCAGGATCTGGAACAGGTCAGGGAGCCGATGAACTTCATCGAGGATAACCAGCGCGTCCTCGTAGGTTTCGAGATAGGCTTCGGGATCGGTTAGTTTTGCGCGGTCACGGTCTGATTCCAGATCAAGATATATGGACGGGCGCGTCTCGGCTATGGTTTGCGCCAGCGTCGTTTTGCCAACCTGTCTGGGCCCCAGCAGGGCAACCGCAGGGGTTTCAGCGAGCCGCTTGCTCAACTCTGCATATATCTGACGCTCAATCATCCTTGCAATTTCGGACTTTTACTCCGGATTTGCAAGGATGAAATTGTATCTGCTTTCCGTCCAATTGCTACATCGGATGCCGACCAATCGTCAGTCGCAGCCCGACCAAACGCCATCAGGGTTGAACGGTTGAACCCTGTGACTGTCCGAAACGAGTCCTGACCGCTGACCGCTTGGAACGTTTCGGCGGCCTAAAAATGATGACTTTTGTCGTGTCCCCTTCAATCCGAGAGGACGCGACACGGCATGAATGCAGCCGAACCAGAGCCGCTGATCACCCCGACTTCCGACTACCCAACCTGGCTAGCCCTATACGACGTGGGCTTCAGTCTGATCCCGCTCAAACCAAGAGACAAAACCCCGCTCACCGGTTGGCGGGCCTATCAGAAGCGGCGCGCAGCGCGCAGCGACATTGAGGCATGGTTCAAGGCCGCGCCGAACGCCAATATAGGCATTGTCACTGGGGCGATCAGTGGGCTTGTTGTCCTTGATCTGGACAGCGCGGACGCCATTACCGAGGCAGAACGACTGGGCTTGCCTGACACGATCATGGTGCGGACCGGCAAGGGCCGGCACATCTACTTCCGCCATCCCGGCTACAAGACCACCAACCGTGCAGGCTTTCTGCCCGGCATGGATATACGCGGGGACGGCGGATACATCGTTGGGCCCGGAAGCATCCATCCCAGTGGCGCATTATACGCCTGGGAGAACCCTCCCGGTCAGATCACGCTCGCAGAGATGCCGGAGTGGCTGGTCAAGGCGTTAGGTACAGAGCCTGCCGCGAAGGTTGCGCCGCACAAAGTACGACAGAAATCGCGGGCCAGTTCCGCAGGTCATAAGCAGAACAAGACCGATTTCGATCCTTCTGGGATCGAACCGACAACCGCTTGCAACGTAGATGACGGATTGGCCCGGATTCTCGACGAACTGCTGGGCAAGCCCACGGACAAGACCGCCAGAGAATGGCGATACCGGAGCAAGGGCAGCCTCTCGGTCCGTGTGGACAGCATTAAACCAGGGCAATGGTATGATCACGAAGCAGGTCGCGGCGGCGGCCTGGTTGCCCTCATTGCGTATATCCTGAGCTGCGACCATGCCAGTGCCCGGGATTGGGTGGCCGAACGCATAGGTGCGTGGCCGAAGGCCGCACCGACGCAAACCGCGGTCGAACCATCCCAAGAAGAACTGGCGCTCAAAGCCCGGCTTGAGGCGCAGCGGATCCTTGCCGAAGCCAAGCCAGCTCCAGCCAACCATCCCTATCTCATCGCCAAGGGCGTCCAGCCCCACGGCATCCTGATCGATGCTGCAGCGCGGCTGGTCATTGGCCTGCGTGACATCGACGGGACCATCCACACGCTCCAGCGCATCGATGCGCAGGGCAAAAAGCGGTTCCTGACCGGCGGCATCAAGGCCGACCATTTTGCAGTGATCGGCGAATGGACACCAGACACGTCGCATCTGCTGGTCTGCGAGGGCTGGGCGACCGGTGCCAGCATCCATGAAGCCACTGGCGATCCGGTCGTTGTCGCCTTCGACGCCGGCAATCTGATCCGCGTTGCTCGGGTGCTCCGTCGCCGGCATCGCAACATCGAGCTGACCATTGTTGCCGACAATGATGCCAAAGCGGATCGCGCAGATAACCCGGGCGTCGAAGCAGCAACCCAGGCGGCGCAGGATAACGATGCCCGGCTTGCAGTCCCTGATTGTGCCGGTGACGCCAATGACCTTGTGCAGGCCAAGGGGCTCGATGCGCTCAGGGATGTCATCTCAGCCGCCGTCTGGGTGGGTGCGAAAGAGCCGACCTATCCCGAGCCCGAACACGATGTCGCCGGCGCCCGCGCGCAACTGGCCGAGCATATTGCCGCATTCATGGCTGAGGCCAGTGCCTATCAGAAAGCCCTGCAGATAAGGTTGCAAGAGGGGAAGACGTCAGATGCACCATGGCCCATTCCGCCGATCCTCGGGTTGCCGGTCGATGTTGGTCTTGGAAAGACCAGCCAGGTACGTGACCAGGTCATTGCCACACTGCGCAGTGGATGCCTCGGCAAGGGCCGGGTGGTCTTTGCCGTGCCGCGTCATGATCTGGGTGAGGAACAGGTAGAAGCATTCAAGGCTGCTGGCATCAATGCCCTGCTCTGGAAGGGACGCAGCGCTCCCGATCCAACCCCGGAGGATCCCGACCAGCGCATGTGCCGTGATCTGGCTGCGCAGGCTGATGCCCTGATAGCCGAACAGGCAGTCGAGCAAACGGCGTGCGCAGTCTCTCGCGATGGGAAGGACTACAAATGCCCCCATTTTGAGGTTTGCGGCTACCAGCGCCAGAAGCGCCGCGCCGCATACGCGCAGGTCATAATCTGCGCCCATGACAGCCTGTTTCATGCCATGCCGCAGATCATCGGCAGGCCCGCGCTTCTGGTGATCGACGAGGGCTTCTGGCAGGCTGGGCTGCGCGGCACCGACAGTCCAGTACAGATCACGATCGACAGTCTTGACCCCAGCGAGAAGGAACTGCGCTGTTACGACGGCAAGGGGCAATACGACTACCCCGAAACCCAATTCCTGATCACCTACCGCCTGAAGCTTTGGGAGGTGTTGCAAAGTACGAAGTCTGGCCCGTTGCGCTATGCCGATCTCAAGGCGACCGGACTGACCCCGCAAAACTGCCGGGACGCGGCCAGCCTCGAGCGCATGCGTTTGCGCAACCCGGGCCTGTTGCCGGGGATGGGGCCCAAGGAACGTGCTCGCAAGCTCAGCAAGGTCATTCCAGCCGAAGGTGTTTGCTGGACGCCTCCGGGGCGTGCTGCTGCCATGTGGAGGATCCTGGCTGACGCGTTGGACGAACGTCGCGATGCCTGGGGCGTCGAGATCGGCCGAATGCACACCGAGGAGGGCACGGTCCGGACACTGGACCTTTATTGGCACGCCTCGCTGCGCAAGGGTTGGGTGGCAGCGACACCGGTCCTTCACATCGATGCGACCATGCGCGGCGAACTCGTTCAGCCCTATCTGCCTGGGATCACGGTTGCGCCGCCTGTCCGGGCACAGACACCGCATGTGCGGATCCGGCAGGTGCTGAACGCGCCGGTCAGCGCCAAGGCCCTCACGCCCATGCCGCAGGCCAAGGAGCGGGAGCATACGACAGCCGCCAACAACCAACGCGCCTTGCGGACTTACCTGACCAGCCGCGCGGCAGAGGTGGGAACGGATGGGCAGACTATATTGGCCATCGGCCAAATGCGGGCGCTGGAGGCCCTGTCGACAGAAGCGCTAACCGCCAACCTTGAAACCGCCCACTTCAACGCGCTGAGTGGTCTCGACCGTTGGGGACGGATCGCTGGCATGGTCATCATGGGGCGTACACTTCCTGCGCCTGCGGTGATCGCCAAGCTGCAGATCGCGCTCACCGGTCGACCGCCCAAGGAGGATAATGACAACCAGAGCTGGTGGTATCCGCTGACCGAGCGTGTGATCCGTCGTCCACAAGGTCGGTCGCGGATGGTCATGGGGGAGCATCATCCCGACCCAATTGCAGAGGCCATCCGGTGGAGCATCTGTGAGGCCGAACTGGTTCAGGCACTGGGCCGGGGCCGCGGTGTCAACCGCACGGCCGAAAGCCCTCTTCAGGTCGATCTGCTGACGGATATCGTCCTGCCCATCACCGCAGACGAGGTGATCGACTGGGCCGACCTTGTACCCAGCCGTACCGACATGATGGCGGCGCGCGGCGTGGTCCTCGACAATGCCGCGGATCGGGCAAAGTGCTTCCCTGACCTGTGGCCAAACTACGAGGCCGCACGGAAGGATGGGCAGAGGACCGGGACAAATTGCTATTATAGGATATTCTATAATAGCGAAATGTCCCGCTCCTCGGTTGCTGTGACCTACCGGCCTGAGGGTTCCGGTCAGAAGATGAGATCGGCCATGTTCAACCTGGATTTGATCCCAGACCCTGCGGCGTGGCTTGCTGGGTGGCTGGGGCCATTGGCCGACTGCGAAGTTGTCACGGACGCGGATCTGGCGGCCTGACCGGCACGAATTTACGCGGGGCCCCCCGGGGGGGATTGCATAGTCTACACCCTCCGGACGGTAACCGCCTTCGATCCAAAGTTCACGCACCCGCGAATTAGCGACCGGGGGTCAAAAATACGAAATTACGTAAATACAGATACTTGAATCGCGAGAGGCATCTGATTTTGTGCACAAATTGCAATGCGTGTGTTGAGGGCGGGTGATCCCGTTACGGCCCGGATCGCCGCCCAGCGGCAAGTCACATCAACTCAAAACAACGGGCCAATTTATCCATGCCTTCGAGTAAATCTGTACGTCGTATGTCCTCGGTCTCTGCCAAACCCTCGACCACCATCACCACCGGCCGGCGGCGCGGGCGTCACCGGGAGGTTCCGTACCACTCGGTGCTGGGACAGATGGTCACCGTGCGCGAGGATGGCCGCGAGCGGCGCGTGACGGCTGCCGAGGCGTTTCTGCTGCAGCTTACCCGGAAGGGGTTGATGGGCGACAGCGCCGCTGCGCGAGCTTCGCTGGCTGCGATCGAAGCGGCGCGGGCGGGACGCGCGGAACATGCTGCGCCGACAATCATGCGGGTCGTGTTCGTCGGGTTCGGCATTGGTTGCATCCTTCGGACCCTGGGACTCGCGGTGAAGCGATATCCGCTCGATGAGCAGCGCGTGCACTGGCTGCTCGAGCCAGGAATCGTCCAGGCTGCGCTTGATCGGTTCGGGGTTCGCCGGCTGAGCCCGGATGAGCAGCGCGAAGTGTGGAAAGTGACCCGCGCGCCAGAGAAAGTACAATGGCCTGAATGGTGGTCAGAGCGGGGTTGACGTCCGCTTTTGCGGACAATCCGGAATGGCAGCTTATGTCACCAGGCAACAAGAACCGGCCATTTACCGATAGGTAGCAAAAAATAGGCTTCCTCTAGCAGGCGCTGAAAGCAAATTTCCGGCCCGACAAAGTAAGGCAACTCACCTGACAAGGTAGTCAAATTCCAAATACTTGAATAACTGAGCGGTGTGGTTGATGTCACGACTACGCCCGCACCACGCAGCGAAATCCCACATGGCACGTCGAGGTGTCCGTAGGCTGCGGATAGCGTGCTGCAGGGCGATAGCGGCGGCAATAGTCTTCGGCGCAGAGGTGCGACCCTCCCTTGAGGACCTTGCGGGGAATACGGACCGGTTCCCGCTTGTCGAACGATCCGCCGCGTGTGCCACCGCGCGGGTTGGCGGGGATGCAGCAGGAGCCGGGGCGCTTCTTCTCGATCCGCGGCTGACCGTACCAGTCGTCCGTCCATTCCCAGACATTTCCGATCAGGTCGTAAAGGCCATAACCGTTGGGGGGATAACTCCTGACCGGTGATGTGCGCAGAAAGCCGTCTTCCAGGCTATTGCCGTGGGGGAATGGCCCCTGCCAGTAATTGGCAAGCATCCGGCCCTCGGGCGCAAGTTCGTTGCCCCAGGCATAGTCGGAACCATCAAGTCCGCCGCGCGCGGCAAATTCGTGTTCTGCTTCGGTCGGCAATGCCTTTCCGGCCCAGTGCGCATAGGCTTCGGCATCGGCGTGAGTCACATGGACCACTGGGTGATCCTCGATCCCGGTGGTCGAGGAACCCGGGCCGAGCGGCTGGCGCCAGTTGGCGCCGAGGCGGAATTGCCACCATGACACCTGGTCGAGTGCCGCCGGGAAGCCGGCCGGCTCGAACACCAGCGAGCCGGGGTGAGCGAGGGACGGGTCCATGCCGGGGTATTGGCGGGGATCAGGCGCGTGCTCGGCAAACGTGACGTAGTCGGTCTCGGCGACGAACTGGGCAAAGTCGGCGTTGGTCACCGGGGTTTCGTCGATCCAGAAGGCATCGACCCGCACCCGCCGGACGGGGGCTTCTTCGGGATAGAAATTGTCCGAACCCATGGCCATGGTGCCACCATCGAGCCGCACCATGGCTGGACCCGGTCTAGTCGAAGGTGATGGAGACATGCGGTATATCGCCCTCGATCTCGCCGAATGGCGTGGCATAGGCGGCTACAGGTACGCCAAGGTCGCGTCCGATGTCGAGGTTCTCGCCGTTCCCCGACGCCAGTAGCATCTTGCCAGGCAGCGGTCCGCGGGCGACTTCGGTGCCATTGCTGGTAAGGATGGCTATCGCAGCGGTCGGCGTGGTTTCGAAACGCAAGGTCAGGTTGACCTTGCCCTGCGGCAAGGTTGCGACCGAACGCACCGTTGCCATTTCAGCGGGGTCGGTCGACCTGGCCCAGGCAAAAGCGGCATGGCCATGGTCGAGGTAAAGACTGATTCCGCCGAACTTGCTGCCCCAGGCCAGCACGGCGCCTGATGCATCGGCCTTGTCGAGCACCAGCTCCGCCCGAATGGTAAAGCTGCGCCCGGCAAGATAGGGCGCGGCCCCGACTGCGGGCATCGAAACGTCCTTGCCCCAATAGTCGAACTGCTTGCGCGGTGATCCTGCGGATTGGCGGTCAACCCTGTCCATCGGCCGGCGGCTGTCGACCGGGTAGACATTGTTGCGGGTGGCTTCACTCTTCCACAGCGCGAGCATTTCCGAGAGCTTTGCCGGCTCCTTCGCGGCAACATCGGTGCCCTGCGAGAAGTCCTTGTCCAGATTGTAGAGCGACCAAACAGGCGGCTTGGCGGCAGTCTCCGCCTCCCACGATGGCCGCCCGTCGTCTCCCGAAAGGAACCAGCCGTCGTGATAGAGGCCGACCTTGCCGCCGATCTCGAAATACTGCGTGCGCGGCTTGGTACCATCGCAGGCAGCCAATGAGGCAACCAGGCTCTGCCCGTCCATCGGCTTTTGCTTCACGCCGTAAACCACCTCCGGCGCGGGAAGCTTTGCGGCTTCCAGCACGGTCGGGACGATGTCGACCAGGTGCGCGAATTGCGGGCAGATCGACCCGGGACGGGCAACGCGGTTCGGCCAGGCCAGCACCATGCCGTTACGCACGCCGCCCAGCATCGATGGCATCTGCTTCACCCAGCGCAGCGGCGTGTTCATCGCCCAGGCCCAGCCGACCGGATAATTCGCATAGGTATCCGGGCCGCCGAGCTTTTCAGTATTGGCGATCATCCACGCTTCGTTTTCATCATGCGTCTCAATTGAGCGCAATTCGTTGATCGTTCCGGGAGGTCCCGCCTCGCCGCTGGCGCCGTTGTCCCCCTGAATGATCGAGACGAGGGTGTTGGACGCGAGGCCCATGCGGTCGAGTTCGGCGAGCACGCGGCCGATCTGTTCATCCTGCATGACCAGTTGCGCGGCGGCGACTTCCATGGTGCGCGCGGCAAAGGCCTTTTGCGGCTGGCTGAGCGATGCCCAGGCGGGAATCTCGGCCGGACGCGCGGTCAGTTTCGTCCCCTTGGGCACGATCCCGCCGGCCAGCTGGCGCTTGAAGCTCTCTTCGCGCAGCTTGTCCCAGCCCTGATTGAACTGCCCCTTGAAGCGGGCGATATATTCGGGCGGTGCCTGATGCGGGGCGTGGGTTGAGCCGGGCGCCCAGTACAGCAGGAACGGCTTGCCCGGAGACGCTGCATTCTGGTTGTGGACGTAGCGGATGATGTCGTCGGCCAGCCGCCGGTCGAGCATCCGGCCCTGACCTTCGCGGGGATCGACAGGATTGGTCCCGCGGAAGAGAATGGGCGAATACTGATCATTATCGCCGCTGTTGAAGCCGAAGAAATACTCGAAACCCAGCCCTGTCGGCCAGGCATCGAAGGGTCCTGTCGCGCTGCGATCGGTCGCCGGTATGTTGTGGTGCTTACCGAACATCGCGGTGTTGTAGCCATTGAGCCGCAGCACCTGCGCCATGGTCGCCGTTTCGGCAACAATCCGCCCGCCATAGCCGGGGAAGTTCACCGGCAGGTCAGAAAGATAGCCGACGCCCGCGTTGTGGTGGTTGCGTCCGGTGAGCAGCGCCGCGCGGCTGGGTGAGCAGACGCCGGTGGTGTGGAAGCGGTTGTAGCGCTGCCCCTGCGCCGCCACGCGGTCCATGTTCGGCGTCGGCACTGGGCCGCCGAAGGTGCTGGCCATGGCAAAGCCGACGTCATCGCTCATCAGTACGAGGATATTGGGCGCCCCCTGCGGCGCAGTGACAGGGGCTGGCGTTCCCGGACGCGATTGCGGGATCGTCTCGCCAATCGTGCCGTTGAACGCAGGCGCCGGCAGCGGCAGCACCGTCCGCGCAGATTGCGCGAGCGCCGATGTCGTTCCCAGTAGCGCCAGCGTGAGCGCTCCGGCCTTGCCTAACTTCAGCATCCCGATCTCCATCCTGTTTGTGGTTGCCGTATCAGGCAGCGCCATAACGTCTAATGCAATGTGATGCCGATGCTGATACCTTGAAGTTATGGAAATCGACCTCACCCGCCTGCGCCACATCGCGGCAATTGCGCGCACCGGCAGTTTTTCGCGCGCTGCCGAAGATCTGCACATTACCCAGCCGGCGCTCAGCCGCTCTATCGCCACGTTCGAGAAGCGCTTCGGCCTGCGCATCTTCGACCGGGATCGCTCAGGCGTGGTGCCCACCGCTATGGGGCGACTGGTTATCGAAGAGGCAGAGCGAGTGCTGCGCGCTGCCCGCGATCTAGACCACAACCTGCGCCTTTATGCGCGGGGCGAGGGCGGTGATCTGGCGATCGGCACTGGCCCGCTGCTCGCCATGTTGCTGCCCGACATTGGCCGGCGCTTTCTGGATGAATGCCCGGCGATCCACTTGCGCGCGTCAGTGCGGACGCCGGAACATCTTGTGCAGGAATTGCTCGACGACAGGATTGAACTGATTTTCGGCAACAGCTGGGCCATTCGAGACATTCCCGATCTCGAGTTTTCTTCCGTTGGATCGGTCCGCCTTGCCTTCCTTGTTCGCGCCGGCCATCCACTGACGGCGCAGTCAGGGATAACTTTGGAGATGTTGGCCCAGTACCCGCCAGCGAGCGCGGCCAGTTCAAGCGTTGCTGGGCTCAGCAGCGCGACCGGGAGCTTCATCTGCGACAATTTCCACGTCCTGCGCGAACTTGTCATCCAGACAGACTGCGTCTGGCTGTCGGCCCCGAGCGTGCTGGCCGACGATATTGCGGCTGGCTGTCTGGTCGCGCTCAAGGTCGAAGACTTTCATGACATCGATAGCGAGGTCGCGCTGATCACCCGCCGCAACCGCACGCTGTCCCCGTCTGCCCGTTCGCTTGTGGATCATCTACGCGGGCTCCTTTCAGCGCATGGCTCGCGCGCATTTGCATAATCCCAAGGCATGCTTTGTTGCGCTTTTATGCATTGGACGTCTGGCTGGCGGGAGCATAGGGTTCCGTTCCTGAGGGAGACGGATGATGAGCAGGTTGGGCAGAGTTTCGCGGACAGCCTTGGTGGTTGCCGGAATGGCAATCGCTCCGTGCGGATCCGCCTTGGCCCAGCACGGCACTGCAGACCCGTTCCAACCGGGGGCATCCACGACCACCCATCAGCCCGCCGCCCCGGTCCGGCAGGAAACGCGGCCGAACGTGCTGATCTGGATGGTCGACGATGTCGGTTTCGGCCAGTTCTCCAGCTTTGGCGGTCTGGTCGATACGCCAAACATTGATCGCGTGGCGCGATCGGGGCTGCGCTACACCAATTACCATACCGCGCCGATCTGCTCGGCAAGCCGGGCGGCCATGCTGACCGGTCGTAATCCGCACACGGTCCACATTGGCGGCCATGCCACCGCCGCGCGCGAGGGGTTTCTGGCCCACGATGCCAGGATTCCGGCTGGGGCAGGCACCATTGCCGCCAACCTCAATGCCGCCGGATATGCCACCTTTGCGCTTGGCAAATGGGACCACTTGCCCAACGAGGAAGCGAGCCCCGCCGGTCCCTTCACCCGTTGGGCGCAAGGTCAGGGCTTTGAACAGTTCTATGGCTTCATGGCTGCCGATGCTGACCAGTGGAACCCGGTGCTGTATCGCGGCACCACGCCGGTGATGAAGCCCAAGGGCGCAGATTACCATGTCTCTGCCGACCTCGCTGATCAAGCGATTGCGATGATCGACCAGCGCAGCGCTCCGGGCGAGCAGGGCCGCACGCGGCCGTTTTTCATGTACTGGGCGACCGGTGCCGCCCACGCCCCACACCATGCGCCGAAGGAATGGATCGAGCGCTACAAGGGCAAGTTCGATCAAGGCTGGGATGCGGCGCGCGCGGCGGTGCTCAAATCGCAGATCGCCGCCGGTCTGGTTCCCAAGGGCACGAAGCTGGCACCCCGGCCCGAAGGCATGCCCGCTTGGGACAGCCTAGCCCCGGACGAAAGGAAGCTGTTCGCCCGCCAGATGGAAGCATTCGCCGCCTCGCTTGCTTATGCCGATGCGCAATTCGGGCGGATCCTTGATCGGCTGCAGGAGCGCGGTGAACTCGACAATACGATGGTCGTCATTACCAGCGACAACGGAGCCAGCGCCGAAGGCGCGCCCGGCGGCCTGTACAACGAGGCCGAGGTTACCAGCGCGAAACCGCCAAGCACCGCCGAAAACCTTGCCTTCTATGACGATTGGGGCGGCCCGCGCACCTATCCGCACTATGCGGTGGGCTGGGCGGTGGCCGGCAACACGCCCTATCGCTATTTCAAGCAGACGACGCATGAAGGCGGAACGCGCGTGCCGCTCGTGGTGTCCTGGCCAAAAGGCATCGCGGCCCGCGGCGCGATCCGGCAGGACTTTGCCTATGTGAGCGATGTCGCGCCGACCATCCTCGACGCGACGGGGACCCCGCTGGCCAAGGTCGTCAACAACGTGCCCCAGACGCCGATGGAAGGGCAAAGCATCGCTGCGACTTTCAATGCCGCCGGTGATCCGCGCGGGGGCCGAGCGCAATATGTCGAACTCTACGGCAACAAGAAGCTGATGTGGCAGGGCTGGTCGCTGGTCACATCGCACCGGCTCAGGACCTGGGACTGGCAGACCGCAAAGACCTTCAACGAACCCTGGGAGCTCTACGACGTCGTCAACGATCCCGGCGAAACCCGCGATCTTGCCTCAAGCGAGCCGGAACGCGTGGCGCGCATGGCGGCAGAATTCGATCGTCAGGTGCAGCCGCGCAACGTCTTTCCGCTGTTCAACCTTGCCGACACGGGCGCAGAATCGGTCATGCGAGGGCGCGCCGAATTCGCGCGGCGCGGCGGCCAATGGCGCTATGCCGGGCCGGTTGGCAGCATCAGTTCGGGTCTTGCCCCGCCCGTCATTGCCCGCAGCTTTAGCATGACCGTCGCGATCGACAACCTCACACCCGGAGCTACCGGAGCGATCTTTGCCCAGGGCGGGCAGATGGGCGGGATCGGGTTCTACCTCAATCAGGGCCGTCCGCAGTTCATTCTCAACGACCTGCGCGGTAACAGCGTTTCGGTCACTGCCCCGGCACCTCTGGCGCAAGGGAAAGCGGACCTTCACCTCGAGGTCGCCCGCAGCACGCCGGGCGCGGACGGCAAGGCCGAATTCGACGTCACTATCCGCGATGGCGAGCGAATCCTCGCCCATCAGGCCGTGCGGTTCGCCTTGTCGCCCTATTTCGGCTTGTCCGAGGTGTTCGGTATTGGCGGCGATGCCGGCTCGCCGGTCCTGCGCGGTTATGAAGCGGGCGCACCCTTCCCGGGACGGATCAGCGACGTGCAATTCGATTTCAAATAAACTTGGATGCACGCTAGGGATGGTTATGGCTCGCCCCCACATTCAATCATCCGGCATGTGACGATACGGTCACGCACGGCGACCTCGCGCGCTTGCCTTGGCACTCTTGACCTTGGTTGACTGTGTCTTGAGGAAGCCGTCGCAGATCGATTTGTCAGGCTGGACTTTCGAGTGTTGCAATCTGCGTCGGTCGGATCTCCACCGTGCCGATTTTGAAGGTACGAACTGGGCGATCCTGCCCGGGAGCATTTGCCTAATTTCAAGGACAGTGAACTGTCCGACGCAATGCTCATGTCCTGAGACTTCAAGAATGCATCGTTCGCGCGGGCAAGCCTTGAGGCAGCCAAGTTCATGCAGTGCTCATTGACCAACGTAAATCTGTCGGGACACGGTATTTCTTGGCTGTCCGATTAAGAGGCGGCAGCTTTTAAGTATGTTGCTCAATAGCTTGTTCGACCGTTTTGTCAGCGGAAGCGAACATTTACGGAATCTCCAAAGGGTCTTTTTAAATAACTGCGCCTGTTGAGTTCGGCGCCGCAGCTCCCTTTGCCTGGAATCTGGACTCGCCTCGCGATGTCGTCGTTCTTCCCGAGCAATAACCAAAAATAGCAAAGCCGTACTAATCTTCTGCCGAGCGCAGTTACTCCGACAATTGCATCAAGCTGGGTCAAATTCGATTGGCAGGCCCTTTAGCCCCCATGCCCCGGGGTAAGGACGCCAGCCGATCGGACCTGCCAGTCGCGGGTTCTTCAGCCGCTGCGCGCAGCGGTGTAATGCCTCTTGTAATTGCACTCGGGCTATATGCTGGCCCAAGCACACGTGCGTGCCCAGACTGAAGGCGATCTGCCGCTTCGCCGGTCCAACTTCACGGTCCGGGTCGAAGGTGTCGGCATCGTCGAACACGTGCTGGTCACGGCCTGAGACATTCAGCGTAAACCAGAGCATTGTATCCTTGGGCAAGAGAACGTCTCGGTAAACAATATCTTCATTCGTGAAACGGGGGACTGATCCCGGGTTGAACACCCGAAGCCCCTCTTCGAGCACCTTGCGGCAGTATTCAGTGTCGACTGCGCAGCGCTCATAGATTTCCGGGCGGTCGAGCAGCTTCCACATCGTATGGGTCAGCACATTCTTGGAAGTGTCATAGCCGGCAATGAAGAAGAAGATGATCAGGTCTTCCAGTCTCCGCTCGGGCACACCGCCTTCGTCGCTGACGCTTATCAGCAGGTCGAGTAGGTCACCATAGGTCCCGGCTTTGGCGTCCGTTCGCCGTTCGGCGATGACTCGTTGAACCAGCTTCTCAAGCCGATCAAACGAGGCATGTATTTCGGGCACGCGGTCCTTATCCATCGAAAATGCGAGACCGAGCGTTTCGAGACTCGCGCGGATGCCGGGGATTTCATCAAGGGGCGCGCCGACAAGGCGAAACATGACCGAGATCGGGTAATTGGCGGCGAACTCCTCGAAATCGAATGCTCTCTTAGGTGCCCACTCATCAAGCATGCGCGTGATTGTCTCGTTCATCATCGGGCGCAGCTGAGTGGCATATCGGGGAGTGAACTTGGCTGCGAAGGTTTCGCGCAAACTGCGATGCAGCTCCGTGGGCAGGGAAATCAGCTGCTCCTCGGTGAAGCGCCCCCACGGTGTGCCGTGCGCGCCGAGCATATCGACAATGCCGTCATAGGCGGGACGCAAGTTATCATCATGCCCAAGCAAGTCGCGGATCGCCCGATAATCGTGAACCCAGTAGCCCATGTCAGATGCCGCAAGCCACGGATGCTGACGCTTCGCCTCGCGGAAATGGCTGACCGGATCGGCCGCGAACTCCGGCGTATCGACGGCGACAAAAGGAAGATTCAGCTCGGTGATCTTCTGCACGGGCGCATCCTCTCGGTTTAGTTGTTTTCAAGTTATCGTATCGCTGAAGGGTAATTCCATCCTGCGTTGCGCCGGCTACATATAAATGCCCCCGTTTACCGCCAGAACCTGGCCAGTGATGTAGGCGGCATCGTCAGACGCCAGGAATGCGCAAGCTCCGGCGATTTCGTCCGGGCGGCCGGCGCGCGGTATCGGAATCAACGGTGTAACGTGGTCGAGCGAAAACTCGTTTGCCTCGATGGCCCGGAGCATTTGCGGAGTTTCACAAACCGAAGGCGCGATCGTGTTCACGGTGGTGCCCCCGCCGGCAAGCTCCCTGGCCAAAGCCTTGGTCAGGCTGATCACTCCGCCCTTGGCCGCCGAATAGTGCGCCATGCTCAATGCTCCGGACTGCCCGGCGTGGGAAGAAATCGAAATGACGCGTCCCCATCCGGCTTCGACTAAGTCCGGAAGAGCCGCCTGAATCGTGTGGAAGACGCCGGTCAGGTTAACGTCGATGACCCGCTGCCAGTGCGCCGTCGTCATTTCTGCAAAAGATATGACAGGGGCTAGGCACTGGGTGCTCAACGAAGCCAACATTATCGAGGACTTCGCGGTCCTGGAGAAGCTAACTACTACGACTGACTGCATGTGGCTTGCTTCGGCCCACGCCGTTCCGCAAATGCTGCAACGTGGAGATTTGGTCGAACTCTTCAGGTCCGAACGGACGGTCGAGTTGGTAGTCTGCTCGCTCAAGAGGCGAAGCCTGTCGCTGCTGGCAAGAGCGATCATTCAGCACCTTCGCTCTCAAGTCCTGCTGATGACAGGTGCGACTCACACGCTTTGATGATCACAGTGCGGTGCTTGTTACAGCGGTCCAATCCCATCTATATGCCGCTGCCCTTAGGCCAGCGATACTCTACAAACGCCCCATCATCGTACCGCAGGTTAGCGACGCGCAAGTCGATCAACCGCGGCAACTTGGTCATGCGTTCGTCCTGGCCGAAGGGCTCTGCCAATCCTCTGCTGCCGAGCAACCCGGATTGGCAGACCTGCTGCCTAAACGTTGGCCAACCAACGGCTCCGGCCGGATCGTCGACTAGCACCCGAACCTTCCTGAGCGATTTTGGAGCTATCTCAGCAAACGGCTTCACTTTCGTGCTCGGCTGCGGTGCGGGTCCAGCCGATGCCAAGCTGTGCGACAAGCCGCTGACCGAGACCGACCCGAACGGCAATGTCACCACCTACACCTATGCCCAGGCCCACGGCGGGGTGCTGACGGAGACGGGCCCGCTGGTCAACGGGGTCCGGCCGCAGACCCGCTCCAGCTACACGCAGCGTTTTGCCTGGACGCGGAACAGCGCCGGAGCCTTCGTGCGCAGCACCACTGGGGTGTGGCTGCTGACCCAGAAATCGACCTGCATCAGCGGCCCCGCAGCGGCATCTGGCACCGGCTGTGCCACGGCAGGGGACGAAGTGATCACCACCTATGATTACGGCCCGGACAGCGGCCCCAACAACCTGCTGCTGCGCGGAATGGTGGTGGCCTCGGGCAATCAAACCCTGCGCACCTGCTACAGTTATGACAACTGGGGTCGCAAGATCAGCGAGACCACGCCGCGCGCCGGCCTGGCGGTGTGCCCGTGAGCGCGCGTAGTCCTTGGTGGGCGCTGAGGTCAGCACTTACGCTTGGCCTGGCCTTGCTTGCCACCCCGCTGCACGCGCAGGCGGTGGGCAGTCCCTTCACCACGCACACCCGCTATGATGCCTTGGGCCGGGTGACCGGCACGATCGCGGCCGATCCGGACGGCGCAGGAGCCTTGCCTGCCCCTGCCACCCGCAACACCTATGATGCGGCGGGCAACCTGACCCGGGTCGAGACCGGGGCGATCACCACCCTGCCGGCGAGCACTGTGGCCCCATCGGCCTGGACCGGTTTCACGGTCGAGGTGACCACCGACTACACCTATGATGTGATGGGCCGACGCCTGACGCAGCGGGTGCGGGGGTCGGACGGGGTCACGGTCTCGCTCCAGCAGTTCAGCTATGACAGCCTGGGGCGCCAGCTGTGCAGCGTGGTGCGGATGAACCCGGGAACCTTCGCCGCCAGCCAGCCCGATGCCTGCACGCTTGGTCCGGCCGGTGCGGCCGGCACAGCCAATGCCAAAGGCCCGGACCGCATCATCCGCACGGTCTATGACGCTGCGGGCCGGGTGCTGCAGGTGCGCAAAGGGGTCGGCACCGCCGACGAGGTGGCCGATGTCCAAAACGATCCGGTCAATCTAGTTGATTATGATGGGCAAGAAGCTGGCTGTGTCACGTTGAACACTGGCTGTGGGGTGTCGGAAAGCGCAGGCTCTTGGGAATCCTTCAAAGGCTTTGTCAGCACCGTTGTGGACTTCATCCCGGGGATCGGCGACATCAAGGGTGGGGTAGAAGCGGCTCGAAATCCAACACCTGGATCTGTCTTTGGCGCAATAGCGGGCTTAGCTCCTGGCTTGGGAGATGCAGCTGGTAAGGTAATCAAGAATGCTGATCGCATGGCTGATGTCGCGGCGAAAGGTTTGCGTGGCGAAGCTGCAACAGCGGCAAGACTAGGTACGGGTGTTACTGGTCGACGCGTAACCCTTGAGGCGAGCAATGGGAGGCGTTCGGTCGTCGATTTCACGACGAGAAATCGAGGCGTGGTTGAAAGCAAGAATGGGCCCGGCGCACGACTTTCCCCGGGTCAAAGAGCTGTTCGTGACGACATTCGGGCTGGCCGTCCGGTGATCCCAAGAGGTCAGAACGCCAAAGACGCAGGTTTGCAGCCGGGAGTACCGACCAAGATGAAGTGCCACATCACGCATCGGACAAATTGCTAATGGCCCGCTGCGACGCCTCATTCAGAGACACAGTTGTTGATCGCTGCCTAGCCGCACTTGTATCGGCAGGATTCAAGCGACTAAGAAAGAATTCTGTGTACTGGCCGATACGCGATGGATTTTACTGCTGGGTTGGTCTCAATCAAGGATTATATAGTAACTATCTTTACATAGAGCCTTTTGTTGGCGTGCACGTTGAGCCAATTGCGAGACTGTATTCTAAATTAGATAAAGGTAAGTATGCAATTAAATATGATCGTGGCGTCGCAACTTATTCAGTACATTTAGGTGAATTAAGTGGTGCGAGCGATGAGCCGAAGTTTTTGTTTGAACCACAGCATAGCGAGAAATTTATTAACGATGAAGCGGGGCGATTGGCACAGCTCTACATCAAATTCGGCCTGCCATTTGCGGAGTCAATTGCTTCGTATGAAGCTTTGCTCCCCATGCTGCAAGAGCGGTTGCCAATGCTCAATGGATACCCTCAACGGGTCGCCAGTTGCCTCTATCTTATGGGGCGTATCGACGCAGCGCGCGAATTTGTTGAAGGATTTTTATCTGAAAATCGAGAAGTATTTGAGGGATTTGCTATCCCGTTTTTGGCCATGGTAAGAAGCGAGCGAATTTAGAGCCT
The DNA here is from genome assembly GCF_014230305.1 of Novosphingobium aerophilum. Classification (GTDB taxonomy): domain Bacteria; phylum Pseudomonadota; class Alphaproteobacteria; order Sphingomonadales; family Sphingomonadaceae; genus Novosphingobium; species Novosphingobium aerophilum. The sequence continues at coordinate 244 of NZ_JACLAU010000039.1, read as the reverse complement.
CGTCGTGATAGTGAATCTTAGTCCAGAAACGACCGGCGGCAGAGGTGATGTTAGAGCGTTTTCCGTTCATTCTGGTTCAAATCCTGCGGCTATGAACCAGAATGAACGGAAAACGCTCTAATACCAAGGCGCGCTGAGCCTGACTCACGCTAGGGATTCCCAAGCGGATGAAAATCTGATTCGACGTTGCAGGCACATGGAGGCTTGCGATGGCGGCAGCGATTGGGGTTCGATCTGACTACAC
>NZ_JACLAU010000038.1 GCF_014230305.1 Novosphingobium aerophilum | reverse complement strand
GGGTGGCGGGCGCGCGCGGGGTGGCGGGCGCGCGCGGGGCCGGTGCCGCGGGCGTCGCCGCCTGGGCCAGGACCGCCTGGGCCAGGACCGTCTCGGGCGCGGCCAGGGCGGCTCCGCTCAGGGCGGCACCGGCCAGCAGCAGAGGGGCCAGGCGGAACGACGCGCCGGCCGGGCGGAGGGAACGGCGAGCGGGACGGCAATTGGTACGGATCACGGCTTACCCTGTTCAGACCCTGCGGAGCGTCCCGGACGACCCGCGCGGATGGCGCTGTTGGCCCGGTTCATGCCCCTTTCGCCGCCCATCATCAAGCACTCCACCTTGCCCAGGCCTGAATTGCCGGCGGGAATCGGCGAGCCGAGTGGTGACGGACCGGGCGCGGGGCGATATGGCACCGCGATGAACGCCACCGCGCCCGACCCGGTCCACGCTGCCCGCCCCGTTCGCCCCGCCCTGCTCTGGCCGGTGCTGGCGGCGGTGGTCGGGATCGCGCTGTTCTCGGTGATGGATGCCCTGATGAAGCGGGCCTCGCTGATCGGCGGGGTCTGGCCCGCGCTGTTCGCGCGGAGCGTGGCCGGGGCGGTGGTGCTGGCCCCGGTCTGGCGGCTGCGCGGAGGAACCTGGCCGGCCCCGGCGGTGCTGCGGCTGCATGTCCTGCGCGGCGTCCTGGCCTCGGGCATGGCCAGCACCTTCTTCTATGGCGTGGTGATCATTCCCCTGGCCGAAGGGATCGCGATCTCGTTCATCGCGCCGCTGATCGCGCTGGGGCTGGCGGCGGTGATCCTGGGCGAACAGGTGCGCCGCGCCGCGGTGGTGGCGGCCCTGATCTCGCTGGCCGGGGTCGGGGTGATCGCCTGGGGCCAGCTTGGCGAGGCCGCACCCCGCCCCCATGCCGCGCTCGGCATCGCCTCGATCCTGCTGTCGGCCGTGCTCTATGCCTGGAACCTGATCGTCCAGCGCCAGCAGGCCCAGGTGGCCAGCCCGGTCGAGGTCGCGCTGTCGCAGAACGTGATGATCGCGCTGGTGCTCGGCCTGGGTGCGCCGCTGGCCGTGGCCGGGCAGGGCCTGCTCGGCTTCGGCACGGCCCTGGCCCCCGATGCGCTGGCGCTGCTGCGCCCCGCCCCCGGGGCCTGGCCCGATATCCTCGGCGCCGCGGTCCTCTCCTCGACCTCACTGATGCTGTTGTCCTGGGCCTATGCCCGGGCCGAGGCGCAGTGGCTGGTGCCGGTCGAATACACCGCCTTCGTCTGGTCGGCGCTGATGGGCTGGCTGTGGTTTGCAGAGGCGGTGACCGGCTGGACCCTGGCCGGTCTGGCGCTGATTCTCGGCGGGGTCTGGTTCGGCACGCGCACCCCCAGTCCGGCCGTGGCCGACCCGCAGGCCCCCCCGGGCTGACGGACCGCGCGGGCCGGGTCGTGGCGTCCGCCCGCGTCCGACCTTGGCAAGGCTTGACGTTGCAGCCGCGAACGCGCATCGGCGGCCCGACTCAGTCATCCGCGCCGCCCCTCACCGGGGCCGCCGGCGCGGCCATCTCCAGCCTCCAAGGGGGAACTTCGCAGACATGACCCAGGTCGGACAGGACAAGCTCGGCACCCGCTCCACGCTCACCGTCGGGGGCAAGACCTTCGCCTACTACTCGATCCGCAAGGCGAGCGCGCAGATCGGCGACGTTTCGCGCCTGCCGTTCTCGATGAAGGTCCTGCTCGAAAACCTGCTGCGCTTCGAGGACGGCGGCTTCACCGTCTCGACCGACGACATCCAGGCCCTCGCCGACTGGCAGAAGGACCCCAGCTCGAGCCGCGAGATCCAGTACCGTCCGGCGCGCGTGCTGCTGCAGGACTTCACCGGCGTGCCCTGCGTGGTCGATCTGGCCGCGATGCGCGACGCGATTGCCAAGCTGGGCGGCGATACCAGCCGGATCAACCCGCTGGTCCCGGTCAACCTGGTGATCGACCACTCGGTCATGGTCGACGAGTTCGGCCACCCCAAGGCCTTCGAACAGAACATGGAGATCGAGTACCAGCGCAACATGGAGCGCTATGACTTCCTCAAGTGGGGTTCGAAGTCGCTCGCCAACTTCTACGCCGTGCCCCCGGGCACCGGCATCTGCCACCAGGTCAACCTGGAGCACATCGCCCAGACCGTGTGGACCAGCCAGGACCAGAACGGCGAGACCGTGGCCTATTTCGACACCTGCGTCGGCACCGATTCGCACACCACCATGGTCAATGGCCTGGGCGTGCTGGGCTGGGGCGTCGGCGGGATCGAGGCCGAGGCGGCGATGCTCGGCCAGCCGGTCTCGATGCTGATCCCCGAGGTTGTCGGCTTCCGCTTCACCGGTGAACTGCAGGAAGGCGTGACCGCGACCGACCTGGTGCTGACCTGCACCAACATGCTGCGCAAGCACGGCGTGGTCGGCCGCTTCGTCGAATACTACGGCCCGGGCCTGGCCGGCCTGACCCTGGCCGACCGCGCGACGCTGGCCAACATGGCGCCGGAATACGGCGCGACCTGCGGCTTCTTCGGCGTGGACGACAAGACGCTGGACTACCTGCGCCTGACCGGCCGCGAGGAAGAGCAGATCGCCCTGGTCGAGGCCTATGCCAAGGAGCAGGGCTTCTGGATCGACCCGTCGGTCGAGCCGGTCTTCACCTCCACGCTCGAACTCGACCTCTCGACCGTGGTGCCCTCGCTCGCCGGGCCGAAGCGCCCGCAGGACCGCGTCTCGCTGCCCGAGGTCGACGACGTGTTCAACGCCGACATGGCGAACACCTACAAGAAGGCCTATGCCCGCGTTCCGGTCGAGGGCAAGGACTTCACCATCGGCGACGGCGACGTGACCATCGCGGCGATCACCAGCTGCACCAACACCTCGAACCCGGGCGTGCTGGTCGCCGCCGGCCTGGTCGCCAAGAAGGCCGACGAGCTGGGCCTGAAGCCCAAGCCGTGGGTCAAGACCTCGCTGGCGCCGGGGTCGCAGGTGGTCACCGACTATCTGGTCAAGGCCGGGCTGCAGAAGCACCTGGACAACGTCGGCTTCAACCTGGTCGGCTATGGCTGCACCACCTGCATCGGCAATTCGGGCCCGCTGGCCGAACCGATCAGCAAGGCGATCAACGAGAACGGCCTGGTCGCCGCGGCGGTGATCTCGGGCAACCGCAACTTCGAAGGCCGCGTTTCGCCCGACGTGCGCGCCAACTTCCTCGCCTCGCCGCCGCTGGTCGTCGCCTATGCGCTGAAGGGCACGGTGGTCGAGGACTTCACCACCACCCCGATCGGGCAGAGCAAGGACGGCGTCGACGTCTACCTGAAGGACATCTGGCCGACCAACGACGAGGTCTTCACCACCATGGCCGGCTGCATGGACCGCGCCATGTTCCAGGCCCGCTATGCCGACGTCTACAAGGGCGATGCCCACTGGCAGGCGATCGACGTGACCGGTTCGGAAACCTATTCGTGGCGCGCCGGTTCGACCTATGTCGCCAACCCGCCCTATTTCGAGGGCATGGAGATGACCCCGGCCCCGGTCAGCGACATCATCGCGGCCAAGCCGCTGCTGATCCTGGGCGATTCGATCACCACCGACCACATCAGCCCGGCCGGCTCGATCAAGGCCGACAGCCCGGCGGGCCAGTGGCTGATGGAGCACCAGGTCAGCAAGGCCGACTTCAACTCCTACGGTGCGCGCCGCGGCCATCACGAGGTGATGATGCGCGGCACCTTCGCCAACATCCGCATCAAGAACGAGATGGTCCCCGGGATCGAGGGCGGGATGAGCCGCTACGGCGACGAGGTCGGCGCGGTCTACGACGTGGCGATGAAGCACAAGGCCGACGGAACCGCCATGGTGGTGATCGCCGGCAAGGAATACGGCACCGGCTCCAGCCGCGACTGGGCGGCCAAGGGCACCAACCTGCTGGGCGTGCGCGCGGTGATCGTCGAGAGCTTCGAGCGCATCCACCGTTCGAACCTGGTCGGCATGGGCGTGCTGCCGCTGCAGTTCAAGGACGGCGAGAGCCGCACCTCGCTGGGCCTGACCGGTGACGACAGCTTCACGATTCTGGGCGTCGCCAGCCTGCAGCCGCGCCAGGACGTGGAAGTGGAAGTGACCCGCAAGGACGGCTCGACCTTCACCTTCACCGCGCTGTGCCGCATCGATACCGCCAACGAGGTCGAATACTTCATGAACGGCGGCATCCTGCACTACGTGCTGCGCAAGCTCGCCGCCTGAGGCGGTTCGGCCAGAACCAACAGGAAAGGGCGGTCCCGCGGGGCCGCCCTTTTCGTTTGGGGATGGGGTCGATTGCAGACACTTGCCTGGAACCCCCATCCCCATCCCCTCCCCCCGCTCATCCTGAGCTTGTCGAAGGACGGGGAGGGGAGCGAGACTGGCCCTGCCGCAGGCGGGGCTAGTCGCAGCGGGGAGGGGGCTCGACGGTCGTGTTGGCCGTCGACCCCATCGCCCTTCGTTTGGGGGAATGCGCCAGCTTGGGGAGAGAGCTTGCCGCTGTTCCTCCCCCCTTCACCCCCCAAGCAAAAAGGGCGGCCCCGTGGGACCGCCCTTCCGTTTTCCGATGCTGAACCCGCGGCTCAGCCGGCCTTGGCCTGCTTGGCCCGCTCGATCGCCTCGATCACGATGCGCTTGGCCTCGTCGGCATCGCCCCAGGCTCCGACGCGGACCCACTTTTCGGCCTCGAGGTCCTTGTAGTGGGTGAAGAAGTGCTCGATCTGCTGGAGCACGATCTCGGGCAGGTCGGACTTCTCGCCCACGTCCTGGTAATAGGGGAAGGTCGAATCGTCGGGGACGCAGACCAGCTTCTCGTCGCCGCCGTGCTCGTCTTCCAGGTTCAGCACCGCGATCGGCCGGGCGCGGACCACCGAGCCGGGGACGAAGGGCGAGCGCGCGATCACCAGAGCGTCGAGCGGATCGCCGTCGGGCGAAAGGGTGTGCGGCACGAAGCCGTAGTTGGCCGGATAGCGCATCGGCGTGTGCAGGATGCGGTCGACGAACAGCGCGCCCGAGGCCTTGTCGAATTCGTACTTCACCGGTTCGCCGCCCACCGGCACCTCGATGATGACGTTGAGGCTGTCGGGCGGGTTCTTGCCCACGGGGATCATGTCGATGCGCATGCGGAGCCTTTTGCTGAGAGGATCGCGGGCCGTGGCCCGCCGCGATGATTCGCGCGCTTAGCCGGGCTCGTGTTGCACTGCAACAGGGACCAAGGTCTCAGAACGCCCCGACGGTTCAGCCCCCGCCGCCCAGCGCGTTGATGGTGAAGGCGATCACCCCGATGTTGAAGACGAAGGCGGCGAAGGAATGGAGGATCGCCACGCCGCGCATGCGACCAGCGGTGATCGCCACGTCCGATGTCTGGAAGGTCATGCCCAGGGTGAAGGCGAAATAGGCGAAGTCGATGTAGGCCGGTTCCGGGGTGCCGGGAAAGTCCAGCCCGCCGTGATCGGCGCCCGAGCCGGGGTGCGGGGTGTAGTATTCGTGCGCGTAATGCAGCGAATAGACGCTATTGGCAAAGGCCCAGGCCAGCAGCAGCGTGACGATCAACTGGCCGGCGGCCACGGGATCGCCGCGCCGCGCCGCCGGCAGCTCACCGGCGATCGCGGCCAGGGTGACCAGCATCAGCAGGGTGGTCACCACCAGCACCATCAGCCGGTTGGCGCTGTTGGCATCGGCGTGCGTGCGGATCTCCGCGGCGGCGCCGTGGCGCAGCAGCGGCAGCAGCGAGGCGAGGAACACCGCCGCCGCCACGTCAAAGCCAACCGCCAGCGCGGCGGTCCAGGCGGTACCGGGCACCAGCCGGTGATAGGCCCCCGCGGCGAGCGGCAGCAGCACCAGCACCGCGAGGAACCGCGGCGGGGCGATGGTCCGACCGATCGCCCGGTGCATCTGCCGCTGCCACCCGGTCATCGCGGGCTCACCCGGCGTGCCCGCCTACTTGGCCTTGGCCTTGGCGGCGACCGGGGCGGGCAGGCGCGGAGCCAGCAGCAGGTCGAGGCCGGCCGGACCCTTGCCCGGAACCTTCTCCAGCCAGGGGTACCGCAGCCCGCCGCGGTAATCGATGGAGACGGTGCGCACCGCATCGCCGCGCTGGACCACGAAGGTCAGCGGGGCCGGGCCACCGGCCGGGGCCGCCTTGGCCGCGGTGATCGCATCGCGCAGCACGGCCGGATCATAGGCCCGCCCGTTGACCGAGACGATCTTGGTGCCGCTGACCAGGCCCGCCTCGAAGGCCGGACCGCCCCAGCGCACGCCGGTGACCTTGGCGTCCTTGTCCACCGACATGCCCAGCGACCAGGTCAGGCTGAGCACGCGGGCGTCGGCGAAGCGGCCCTTCTCGAACGGGTTGGGGGTGTCGCGCCAGACCAGCTGGTAGCCCCCCTGTTCGATCCCGGCGAGCGGGGCCGGGCGGCCCGGCTGCTCGATCCGCTCGCGCAGGAACTTGTCCCAGTCGTAGGGATAGATCGCGTTCAGCGTGGTGACGAGGTCGCCGAACTCGTAAGTCACCGTGCCCCAGTCGCCGTCGCGGATGCCGAAGAAGGCCTTGGCGAAATCGTCCATGCCCTTCTTGCCGCCCGTCCCGGCGCGGATGATCTGGTCGGCCTCGAGCCAGACCAGCGCGCCTTCGGTGTAGTAATCCTCGCCGCGGGTCAGCGAGGCATAGGGCTTGGGCTTGCGCGCGGCCATGATCGGATCGAGCGTGGTGTCCTCGACCGACCGCCAGGCGCGGCCCGGCGAATCGACGAAGTTGGCGGCATTGCTGGCGAACTGGCCCAGCACCACGTCCTTCGACTGCACCCCCGAGCGGGCCGCCAGGACATAGCCCCAGAACTGGTTCTGCCCCTCGTAGACCCAGAGCAGGTGGTTGCCCATCGGCTGGCGGTAATCCGGGGTCCACAGCCGGGCCGGGCGGCGGAACTTGCCGTCCCAGCTATGCGACAGCTCGTGCGGGATGACGTTGCGGTCCCAGTCCATCCCGGCCCAGTCGGTCCAGCTCGTCGGCTCCATCTGGTTCTCGCTCGAGCGGTGATGCTCCAGCCCGATCCCGCCCATGCGGTCGGTCAGGGCCAGGAGGAACTCGTAATGATCGAAGTGGCGGCTGCCGTAGAGCGCGACCGCCTCGTTCACCAGGTTGCGATAGGTGGCCAGGTTTTCGGGCTTGATCGCCAGCAGCTTGGGATCGTCGGCCACGACGTTCATCGCCACGTTCTGCCCCAGATCCCAGCGCCCGGCATGAATCCCGGCAAAGATCGGCGAATCGACCAGCGTTTCGTAATCGGTCTCGTTCCAGGTCACGCGGTTGGGACCGGTGTCGGCCACCGGGCTCGTCGCTCCGGGGCCCTGGGCGCCGTCCAGCGCGGTGAACACCCGCCAGCCCTTGGGGAAGGTCACGGTGGGCCGGATCTTGACCTGGCGCACGTAGTGCCCGGCCGGATAGAACGACATCAGGTCCCATTCGAGATTGAGCATCTCGCCGGTCATGGTGATCCGGCCCTCGCTGCTCTGCAGCGGCGAGGTGTGGACGAAGCGGGCGGTCACCTCGCGGGTGCCGGCCGGCACGTCGACGTGGAAGGCGAACACGTCGACCGTGTCACGCTTCCAGGTCAACAGCTTGTCCCCGGCGTAGAACCGCAGGTCGGCCACCTGTTCCGACCGGCCGCGCGGGGCATGGGCGCCGGGGATCCACTCCGGCAGCAGCAGGGTCAGCCGGCTGGTGCCCTCGGCCACCGGGATCCGCTCGGTCACGCGGTAGACGCCGCGGGCCACGTCGGTGGCGTCGATCTCCAGCGCGATGGTGCCCGGATAGGGCACGTCGCGCGGGGCCGGGATCAGGTCGTCCGGGGCGACGGCCATCGGCGCCGAGCGCACCGAACCGGCCGACTGGGCCGCAAGGGGAGGGGTGGCAACCAGGCCGGCGAGCACCAGCGCGGGAACCAGGGCGGGAATGAGCGTGCGATGTGATTTCATCCGTTATTAGAATCAGGAAAGTGCCGCCAGCGCAACCCGTCCCGCGGGTCGTTTCGTCGCGCGGGCCGTGGCGACTTTCCCCCCGCCGCGGAACGCGGTAAGCGCCCGCACCATGAGCAGCATCCAGACCCCCCAGGCGATCCGCGGCACCCAGGACATCTTCGGCGCCGAGGCCGAGGCCTTCGGCTTCGTGGTCGAGACCTTCGAGCGCGTGCGCCGGCTCTACCGCTTCCGCCGCGCCGAGATGCCGGTGTTCGAGAAGACCGCCGTGTTCAGCCGCTCGCTGGGCGAGACCACCGATGTGGTGTCGAAGGAGATGTATTCGTTCGAGGATCGCGGCGGGGAATCGCTGACCCTGCGGCCCGAATTCACCGCCGGGCTGGCCCGCGCCTACCTGACCAACGGCTGGCAGCAGTACGCCCCGCTCAAGCTGGCCACGCACGGCCCGCTGTTCCGCTATGAACGGCCGCAGAAGGGGCGTTACCGCCAGTTCCACCAGATCGACGCCGAGGTGATCGGCGCGGCCGAGCCCCAGGCCGATGTCGAGCTGCTGGTCATGGCGGATCAGCTGCTCCACGAACTGGGCATCGCCGACGGGGTCACCCTGCAGCTCAACACGCTGGGCGATGCCCCCAGCCGCGAGGCCTGGCGGCTGGCGCTGATCGCCTATTTCCGCGACCACGCGGCCGAGCTGAGCGAGGATTCGCAGGAGCGGCTCGAGAAGAACCCGCTGCGCATCCTCGATTCGAAGGACCCGCGCGATAAGCCCTTCACCGCCGCGGCGCCCAGGATCGACGATTTCCTCTCGGCCGAGGCCCAGGACTTCTTCGGCAAGGTCACCAGCGGGCTCGACGCCGCGGGCGTCGCCTGGACCCGCGCCCCGGCGCTGGTCCGCGGGCTCGACTATTATCGCCACACCGCCTTCGAATTCGTCACCGACCGGCTCGGCGCCCAGGGCACCGTGCTGGGCGGCGGGCGCTACGACGGGCTGATCGAGGCGCTCGGCGGCCCGCCCACCCCGGCGGTCGGCTGGGCCGCGGGGATCGAGCGGCTGGCCATGCTGGTGGGGGAGAAGGGTGAGGCCAAGCCCGACGTGGTCGTGGCGCTGGAGGACGATACCGCGCATGCCTATTCGATGCGCCTGATGGCAGACTTGAGACGGGCGGGCTTTTCCGCCGAACTCATCGCTTCAGGCTCGCCGCGGAAACGCTTTGATAAGGCTGTGAAGATTGGCGCCGACAGCTTGATCGCGATTGGCATCGACGGCGGTACCCCTCAGCTTCGGCTGCGTTCCACGCCGGTTTCCCAGCGGGGTGAGGAGTTGGAGCAGTTTCTGGTGTCGTTCAGGTAATGCTCGACTTTGTACCTCGTCACCCTGAACTCGTTTCAGGGTCTATCCTTCCCCACGCGGCTTCGCGTGCGGGCGCGGGATGGATGCTGAAACAAGTTCAGCATGACGATAATGTTGAGGGGGGCACATCAGCCTATGCCGCCCGTCGCCCCTGCGCAGGCAGGGGCCTATCCCGTCATTCCGCGCGCGCAAGGCTCGATCCGGTGACCTTGGGTTGGGCCCCTGCCTGCGCAGGGGCGACACGTTTGGGAATGGTAGCCCCATGGCGGTAAGCGACACCCGCCTCGCCCAGATCGCCGGGCGGTTTGCCGAGCTGGAGGCGCGGCTCGCTTCGGGCACGCTCGAGGGCAAGGAGTTCATCGCCGCCAGCCGCGACTATGCCGAGCTCGAGCCGGTCGCCCGCGCCGCCGCGGCGGTCCAGGCCATGCGCGCCGAACTGGCCAGCCTCGCCGCGCTGGACGATCCCGAGATGCGCGAGCTGGCCGAGGAGGAGACCGCGCGGCTGCGGCACGCACTGCCCGCGGCCGAGCATGCCCTGTCGATCGCCATGCTGCCGCGCGACGCGGCCGACAGCCGCCCGGCCATGCTGGAAATCCGCGCCGGCACCGGCGGCGACGAGGCCGCGCTGTTCGCGGCGGACCTCTATCGCATGTACGAACGCTTCGCCGCCGAGCAGGGCTGGCGGGTCGAGCTGGTCAGCGCCAACGCCTCGGAGATCGGCGGGTTCAAGGAAGTGGTCGCGAATGTCTCGGGCAGCGGCGTTTTCGCCAAGCTCAAGTACGAAAGCGGCGTCCACCGCGTCCAGCGCGTGCCGGTGACCGAGAGCGGCGGGCGCATCCACACCTCGGCCGCCACCGTCGCGGTCCTGCCCGAGCCCGACGAGGTCGACGTGCAGGTTGAGGACAAGGACCTCAAGATCGACATCTACCGGGCTTCGGGCGCGGGCGGGCAGCACGTCAACACCACCGATTCGGCCGTGCGCATCACCCACCTGCCGACCGGACTGGTGGTGATCTGCCAGGACGAGCGCAGCCAGCACAAGAACAAGGCCAAGGCCCTGCAGGTGCTGCGCGCGCGGCTCTACGAGAAGATGCGAGACGAGGCCCAGGGCGCCGAGGCCGAGGCGCGCAAGGCCATGGTCGGTTCGGGCGACCGCTCCGAACGGATCCGCACCTACAACTTCCCGCAGGGCCGGGTGACCGATCACCGCATCAACCTGACGCTGCACCGCCTGCCCGAAATCCTCGAGGGGCCGGGGCTGGGCGAACTGGTCGATGCCCTGATCGCCGAGGACCAGGCCAAGCGCCTGGCGGCGATGGATGGCTGAGCCTGTCGAAGCCCGCGCGCGCCGCATGACCATCGCCGAGGCCCTGCGCGAGGCCGCAACCACCCTGTCCGCCACCAGCGACACGGCGCGGCTGGATGCCGAAGTGCTGATGGCCCATGCCCTGGGCGTGACCCGGTCCGACCTGCTGCTCCGGCACATGGCGGGCGCGGTGCCCGAAACCTTCGCCACGCTGGTCGAGCGTCGCCAGGCCCATGAGCCGGTGGCCTATATCACGGGCCGGCAGGAGTTCTTCTCGCTCCCCCTGCGCGTCTCCCCCGCGGTGCTGATCCCGCGCGGTGACAGCGAGGTGCTGGTCGAGGCGGCGCTGGCGGCGCGGCCCGGAGCGCGGCGGGTGCTCGATTGCGGGACGGGCTCGGGCGCGCTGCTGCTGGCGACCCTGTCGCATCTCCCCCAGGCGCGGGGCGTCGCGATCGACCGCTGCGCGCGCGCGCTCGCCGTCGCGGCCGGGAACGCCGCCGCCCTGGGGCTGACCGGGCGCAGCGCGTTCCTGCAACGCGACTGGACCAGGCCCGGCTGGGCCGCCGGACTGGGCGGGGCCGACCTGATCCTCGCCAATCCTCCCTATGTCGAAACCGGCACGCCGCTCGCCCCGAGTGTCGCCGCGCATGAGCCCCATGGCGCCCTGTTCGCCGGCGCCGATGGTCTGGACGACTACCGGCGGCTGCTCCCGCTCCTGTCCGAGCTGCTGGCACCGGGCGGGGTGGCCTGCCTCGAGATCGGCTATGACCAGGCCGCCGCGGTGAGCGCCCTGGCGCGCGCGGCCGGTCTGGTGCCGCAGGTCCACCAGGACCTCAATGGCGCCGACCGCGTGGTGGAAATGGCGGCCTGACGAAGATTTCCCTTGGCAAGGGCCGCGCCGACCCCTAAATCGCCTAGGAGCCAGCGGATAGATGGACCCTTCCTCTCCTGCCGGTTCAAGCTCCAGCATTTGCAATCGGGCCCGGCCCCAGCGCCGCGAACCTCCGCAGATGTCGGGACACCGCTTTGCGGCGCCCTGCGGTGTCGCGTGGTGCGGATGATGAGCGAATCGCCTGCCGGCAAGGGAACGCCGCGCGGGGATCCGGTGAAGGAAAGTCACCCTTGAACAACAATCGTGGGAATAACCGTCGGCGCGGGCGCGGCAACAACCGTCCCCAGGGCGGTGGCCAGCAGCTCAACCGGATCGACAGCCGCGCGCGGGGCAATGCCCCCCAGTTGCTGGAGAAGTACCGCAAACTGGCCCAGGACGCGCACCAGAATGGTGACCGGGTGCTGGCGGAGTACTACCTCCAGTTCGCCGACCACTATTTCCGCGTGATCGCCGACACCCGGACCCGCCAGGAAGAACAGCGCCGGCCCCGCGATGACCGCTGGCAGGACCAGCCCGACGAGGGCGAGGACAACGCCGAGTTCGGCGGCGAGAGCGATTTCGCGTTCGACCAGCCGGTCTACACCCGCCGCGAACGCGAAGACCGCGAGCCCCGTGATCGCGAACCGCGCGAGCCCCGTGAACGGGAACCCCGTGAGCGCAACGGGCGCGATCGGGATGGCCGTGACCGTGATCCCCGCGATCGGGATGGGCGGGAGCGCGACCAGCAGCGCCGCGAGGAACCGGCGGTCGAGCCCGAGACCCAGACCGAGGCGGTCGTCGCCGAGGCGCCCTCGGTCTATGAGCCGCCCGAGAACCCCTTTGTCCGCGGGACCCGCGGGCTGCGGCCGCGCCGCGAGGATCGCCGGCCCCGGCGCGCCGAGCCCGGCGAGACCGCGGTCGACGAGGGTGAGGCTCCGGCCAAGCTCGATGCCGCCCTGCTGCCGCCAGCCTTCGCTCCGCGCGATGAGGCTCCGGTGGCGGATGACGGCGACGAGGCTCCGGCGCCCAAGCGGCGTGGCCGCAAGCCCAAGGCCGTTGCCGCGGCCGAGGACGAGGCCTGAATCCGGATCGCTGAATCCGGACCGCTGAGTCCGGAGATTGGGGCTTAACAGCGCGGGGCAGACCCGCCACAACGGCGCCCGTGGCTGATCCCGTCCTCTTCGCTCCGTCCGGCCCATCGGGCCGAACGTCCGCCCGGTTGCTTCCCTTCCTGCTGGCCCCGCTGGCCGGAGCCATGGCCGCCGGCGGCTTCCAGCCGGTCGGCCTGTGGCCGCTGACCCTGTTCGGCACGGCCCTGCTGGTCGGCCTGCTGGCCCGCGCCCGTGGGCCGTGGCAGGCGGCCGGATGCGGCTGGCTGTGGGGCGTGGGGCATTTCGCCCTCGGCAACAACTGGATCGCCACGGCCTTCATCTACCAGGCCAACATGCCGGCCTGGCTCGGCTGGGTCGGGGTGTTCCTGCTGTCGCTTTACCTGGCGGTCTATCCCGCCCTGGCCGCGGCCGGTGCCACGCTGCTCTCGCGCGGGCGGCCGGTGGCGGTGGTCTTCGCCTTTGCCGCGAGCTGGATCGTCAGCGAATGGCTGCGCGGCTGGGTCTTCACCGGCTTTCCCTGGAACCCGCTCGGGGCCGCCGCACTGGGCGGGTTCACCCGGGCCGGGCTCGCCCAGGTCCTGCCCTGGACCGGGACCTATGCCCTGTCGGGGCTGGTCGCGCTGCTGGGTGGGCTGTGGTGGCTCGGCTGGAGCCAGCGGGTGGCCCGGCCGCTGGTGGCGATCGCGCTGGTTGTCCTGCCCCTGGCCGCCGGGCGGCTGCCGCAGTTGAGCCCGGCCGATGGCGCCGGGCGGCTCGCCTTCACGCTGGTCCAGCCCGGGATCCCGCAGGAGGATCTCGACAATCCCGCGCTGTTCGAGGCCCAGTTCGCCACCGCCGTCCGGCTGACCCGCCGCCCGCCCACCGGGGCGCCGCGTCTGGTGCTGTGGCCGGAATCGGGTCTGCCCGACTACCTGCGCGATGGCTATCCCGCCCGGTTCTACGAAGCGACGACCTATGCCGCCGATCCGGTGCTGGCCCGCCAGCGGATCGGCCGGGTGATCGGGCCGGACAGCCTGCTGCTGACCGGTGCCGTCGACCTGGAGATTCGCCGAGGCCGCGCCGTGGCCGCGCGCAACGTGGTCACCGCGCTCGACGGGCAGGGGGTCATCCGCGGCTCCTATGCCAAGGCGCACCTGGTCCCTTATGGCGAATACCTGCCGATGCGCGGCCTGCTCGAACCGCTCGGCCTGTCGCGGCTGGTGGGCGGGACCTTCGATTTCTGGCCCGGCCCGGGGCCGCGGACGCTGGATTTCGGGCCGTGGGGCAAGGTCGGGATGCAGGTCTGCTACGAGATCGTGTTCCCGGGCGAGGTGGTCGATCCCGCGCACCGGCCCGATTACCTGTTCAATCCCACCAACGATGGCTGGTTCGGCGCCTGGGGCCCACCGCAGCACCTCGCCCAGGCGCGCCTGCGGGCGATCGAGGAGGGGCTTCCCGTGCTGCGCGCCACCACCAACGGGATCAGCGCGGTGATCGATGCCCAGGGGCTGGTCCGGCACAGCCTGCCGCGCCCCGTCGCCGGCCGGATCGACGGGCTGGTGCCGCCCGCGCACGACGCCACCCTGTTTGCCCGCTGGGGCAATCGCCTGGCGCTGGCCTGGGCGGCGGCGCTGGCGCTGTGCTCGGCGCTTGCCTTGCGGGCGCAGCGCGGCTAGGAGCGATCCCACATAAAGATTTCTTTATATCGGAAGTCAGCCCATGCGCAGCGAATACCTGTTCACCTCCGAAAGCGTGTCCGAAGGCCATCCCGACAAGGTCGCGGACCAGATCAGCGACGCCATCGTCGACCTGTTCCTGTCCAAGGATCCCGAGGCGCGCATCGCCTGCGAGACGCTGACGACGACCCAGCTCGTCGTCCTGGCCGGCGAGATCCGCTGCAAGGGCGTCTACGAGAACGGCGAATGGGCCCCCGGCGCGCAGGACGAGATCGAGGCGACGGTCCGGCGCACGGTCAAGGAAATCGGCTACGAGCAGGACGGCTTCCACTGGGAGAAGTTCGAGTTCATCAACCGCCTGCACGGCCAGTCGGCGCACATCGCGCAGGGCGTGGACGCGGCCGACAACAAGGACGAGGGTGCCGGCGACCAGGGCATCATGTTCGGCTATGCGACCGACGAGACCCCCGACCTGATGCCGGCGACGCTGTACTACAGCCACAAGATCCTCGAGAAGATGGCGGCTGACCGCCATTCCGGCGCAGCCCCCTTCCTCGAGCCCGATGCCAAGAGCCAGGTCACCCTGCGCTACGAGGGCAGCCTGCCGGTCGCCGCGACCGCCGTGGTCGTCAGCACCCAGCACGCCCCGGGCTATGACCAGGGCGAGAAGGAAGCCGAGCTGCACGCCTATGTGAAGGGCGTGGTCGCTTCGGTGATCCCGCCGGTGCTGCTGCGCGAGACCGAATACTTTATCAACCCCACCGGCAGCTTCGAGATCGGCGGCCCGGATGGCGACGCCGGCCTGACCGGGCGCAAGATCATCGTCGACACTTACGGCGGCGCGGCCCCGCATGGCGGCGGCGCGTTCTCGGGCAAGGACCCGACCAAGGTCGATCGCTCGGCCGCCTACATCAGCCGCTACCTGGCCAAGAACGTGGTGGCCGCCGGCCTCGCCACGCGCTGCACGATCCAGCTGGCCTATGCCATCGGCGTGTCCAAGCCGCTGTCGCTCTATGTCGACACGCACGAGACCGGCACCGTCGGCGACGACCAGATCGAGGCGGCGATTCTGTCGCTCCCCGAACTGGGCGGGCTGACCCCGCGCGCGATCCGCACGCGGCTGGGGCTCAACAAGCCGATCTACCGGCCGAGCGCTGCCTATGGCCACTTCGGCCGCAAGCCCGAGGGCGATTTCTTCCCGTGGGAGCGCACCGACCTGACCGATGCGCTGAAGGCCGCGCTGGGCTGATTCCCAAGGCCGCTCTCTCCCCTTCAGGGGAGAGATACGCAGGCTTGCCGCGTCAGCGGCTAGCCGGAGTTGAGAGGGGACGGGGGCCGGTGTTGCGCGCTGGCCCCTCTCCCAACCCTCTCCCCCGAAGGGGAGTGGGCGATGTTTTCCGAGGTCCTACCCCGCGCGGTAATCCGCCACGATCTCGCCAGCCTCGGCCAGCTCGGCCTCGTGGCTGGCCTCGCGCCAGGTCTCGGCGAGGGCTTCCTCTTCCCACTGCCGCATCGCCGGATGGGCGATCACCCGGTCAACCCAGCTCTGGGCCATGGGCCCGACGTCCAGGCCATAGGTGCGGATGCGGAAGGCGACCGGGGCGTAGAAGGCATCGGCCGCGGTGAAGGCGCTGCCGGCCAGCCAGGGGCCGCCGAAGCGGGTCAGGCCGGTCTCGAAGATCTCGCGCACCCGCGCCACGTTGCGCCGCAGGGCATCGGACATCGGCCGCGGCCGCACCCGCACGCCCACGTTCATCGTGCAGTCGTTGCGCAGGGCGGCGAAGCCCGAATGCATCTCGCACACCACGCCCTGGGCAAAGGCGCGCGCCTCGGGGTCCTGCGGCCAGACCGCCGGATGGCGATCGGCCAGGTACAGCGTGATCCCCAGCGAATCCCACACCGATGTTGCGCCGTCGATCAGCACCGGCACCTGGCCGGTGGGTGAGAAGCTGCGGAACTCCTCGTAATTGCTCGGCTTGGTGAACGGCTCCAGCCGGTCGGCGAAGGGAATGTCCAGCGCCTTCATCAGCACCCAGGGGCGCAGCGACCAGCTCGAATAGTTGCGGTTGGCGGTGATCAGGACATAGCTCATGCGGCACCCTCGCTGGCTGGGGCGGCGGCCCAGGTCAGGCGGCCAGGGCGGCCTCGATCGCGGCGACCAGGGTCGGGTCGTCGGGGCTGACGCCGGGGGCGAAGCGGCCGATCACCGCGCCGTCGCGGCCGATCAGGAACTTCTCGAAGTTCCACAGCACCTCGGGGTCCTCGGTCGGGGTCATGCCATAGCCCTTCAGCCGTTCGCGGAACTCGTCGGCCGGCCCGGACTTGTCGGGGTGCGCGGCGGTCAGCGCGGCATAGAGCGGCTGCTTGCCCGGGCCGGTGACGTCGGCCTTGGCGAAGAGCGGGAAGGACACGCCATAGTTGAGCGAGCAGAACTCGGCGATCTCCTCGTGAGTGCCGGGCTCCTGCGCGCCGAAGTCGTTGGCGGGAAAGCCCAGCACCGCGAAGCCGCGGTCCCCATAGGCCTTGTAGAGCTTTTCCAGCCCCTCGTACTGCGGGGTCAGCCCGCACTTCGAAGCGACGTTGACCACCAGCAGCACCTTTCCGGCGTGCTGGCCCAGGCTGTCGGCCTGGCCGTCGATGCGGGTCAGGGGAATGGACGCGAGGTCGGTCATCGGGGGCTCTCCTGCAGGTTGAGTGCGGCGTCTCGCGCTATGCCTCGCTTATTCCGTTCGCCTCGAGCGAAGTCGAGAGGCATTGCGCAGCCGTGTCTTCAGTCGAGGTAATGCGCCGTGGTCTTGGCGCGCACCTCGTCCGCCGTCACGCCCGGCGCACACTCGACGAGGCGGAAGGGGCTGGCGTGGTCGGGGCGCTGGAACACGGCCAGATCCGTGACGATCATGTCGACCACGTTGCGCCCCGTCAGCGGCAGGGTGCAGGCGGGAATGAACTTGGCGCTGCCGTCCTTGGCGCAGTGCTCCATCACGACGATGATCTTCTTGACGCCCGCGACCAGGTCCATCGCCCCGCCCATGCCCTTGATCATCTTGCCCGGGATCATCCAGTTGGCGATGTCGCCGGTCTCGGCCACTTCCATCGCCCCCAGCACGGTCAGGTCGATCTTGCCGCCGCGGATCATCGCGAAGGACTGGGCGCTGTCGAAATAGGCCGAATGCGGCAGCTCGCTGATGGTCTGCTTGCCGGCATTGATCAGGTCGGCATCGACCGCGTCCTCGGTGGGGAAGGGGCCGATGCCCAGCATCCCGTTCTCGCTCTGCAGCGTCACGGTGATGCCCTGCGGCACGTGGTTGGCCACCAGCGTCGGGATTCCGATGCCCAGGTTCACGTAATAGCCGTCGCGCAGCTCCTGCGCGGCCCGGGCGGCCATCTGGTCGCGGCTCCAGCCCTTGGTCAGTCCATCATGCGTGGTCATCAGCCGACATCCGTATTGCGGGTGGTGCGGAATTCGATCTTCTTGTCGTAGGGCGCGCCGACGACGATCCGCTGGACGTAGACCCCCGGCAGGTGGATCGCGTCGGGATCGAGGCTGCCGGGTTCGACCAGCTCCTCGACCTCGACCACGCAGACCCTGCCGCAGGTGGCGGCGGGGACGTTGAAGTTGCGCGCGGTCTTGCGGAACACGGTGTTGCCGGTCTTGTCGGCCTTCCACGCCTTCACGATGGCGAGGTCGGCGAAGATGCCGCGCTCCAGGATGTAGTCGGCCGGACCGTCGGGGCCGTCGAAGGTCTTCACCTCCTTGCCCTCGGCCACCAGGGTGCCGACGCCGGTCTTGGTGTAGAAGCCCGGGATGCCCGCGCCGCCGGCGCGCATCCGCTCGGCCAGGGTGCCCTGGGGGCAGAACTCCACCTCGAGCTCGCCGGCCAGGTACTGCCGCTCGAACTCCTTGTTCTCGCCCACGTAGGACGCGATCATCTTCTTCACTTGCCGCGTGCGCAGCAGCTTGCCGATGCCCTCGTTGTCGATCCCGGCATTGTTGCTGGCGAAGGTCAGGTCCTTGACCCCCGAATCGCGGATCGCGTCGAGCAGTCGCTCGGGGATGCCGCACAGGCCGAAGCCGCCGCTGGCGATCAGCATGCCGTCCCGCAGCAGTCCGGCCAGCGCCGTCTGCGCGTCGGGATAAACCTTGTTCATCGGTCCTCCGCCGCAAGGGGGCAGGCACTGCCCCGGGGTGTTTGCGGCCCTTCCTATCGCCGGACCAAGCCCCTGTCACGAGCCAATGCTGCGCTGCGAAAAACGGGCGCCGGTCACCAGCCCGGACCGGGCCCGTCGGCCCCGGGACGGCGCGGCCGGCTTGATCCACGTCATGGACGGGCCCGGTCCTGAGGTCCACAATCGCCGTATCATTCAAGGGAGTTACGCCGATGCGCTCTATTCTCGTCGATGCCCGCCCGGGCCCGGCCGGCCGTAACCGGATCGAGACCGCCCTGGCGCTCGCCCGCCACACCGGGGGCCATGTCACGCTGGTGGTCGATACCCCGGTCGATCGCTTCGTCGCGATCGACGGGATGGGCGGCAGCCTGGTCTCGGCCGAGGCCCTGCGCGACGTCATGGCCGAGGACGATGCCTTTGCCGCGGCCATCGATGCCCAGCTCGCCCGGCAGGACGTCTGCTGTGATGTGGTCCGCGCCGACTGTCCGCCCGTCGATGCCCTCGCCGCCGCGGCGCTGCTCGCCGATGTCGTGGTGGTGCCCCGCCAGGACGCGGTCGCCGCCGATCTGCCGCTGGCGATTCGCGGGCCGGTCCTGGCGGTCAATGACGATCGCCCGCTGGCCTTTCCGCTCGGACGGGTCGCCGTCGCGTGGGACGGCGGCGCCAGCGCGGCCCATGCCCTGCGCGCCAGCGTGCCCTTGCTGGCCACGGCCGGGGCGGTCACCGTGCTGGTGATCGAGACCGATCCGGCAGGCTTCCCGGCGACCGACGTGGCATCCTACCTCGCCCGTCACGGCATCAGCGCCGAACTGCGCCCGCTGCCGCGCCAGGGCTCGGTCGAGGCCACGCTGACCGCCGCCCTCGCCGCCGATCGGCCCGATCTCCTGGTCATGGGGGCCTATGGTCACGGCCGCCTGCGGGCGTTCCTGTTCGGCGGTGTCACCGAACACTTCCTGGCCAGTCCGGACGGCCCGGCACTGCTGCTCGCGCATTGACCGGCCACGACCGAATCGCGTGACGCTGCAGTGCAGCGCAAAGCGTCCTCGGCCCTCCGTTGCGAATGATTCGCAGCTGATCGGAGGGCGGAGGGCCGCGGAATTCGGCGAACCTGCACCAAAGGGAAGGCCGATTGCACAAAACGCAACCGAATTGGCGCTTTTCGCACTTGCACAAAAACCGAGTCGGGGGTACTCAGAAACTGCCTTTCAGGCATCCTCTCCCAAGACTTCAAAGGCCCGGTCGGCAACGACCGGGCCCTTTTTTTTGGCGATTGGGTCCCGCGCCAGTGTTGCCCCCTGCCGCCCGGCTTGGTCCGGAATGCCGGGTGCGGGGTTCAGACCGTCGGCGCCGGCTGGCCGACCGCCTCGGGCAGTTCGCAGCGGAGCCATTCCAGCATCTCCTCCCGCAGGGCCAGGCGCAGCTTGCCCAGGGCAACCGGTTCGGCCGCGCTCATCACCAGCTTGAGCTCGATGAAGTCGATCCTGGCGTCGGACACCTGCAGCGCGCAGGTGCGCCGGTCCCATTCGGAGCGGGCGGCCAGCTTCGCCTCGTAGGCCGCGCGGATCGGATCGATCGGGGTGCCGGGCCGCACCGCCAGGACCACCGATCCGGTGATCCCCCCGCCGACCCGGGTCCAGTTCTGGAAGCTCGAATCGAGGAACTTGGCGGTCGGCACGATCAGCCGCCGCTCGTCGGCGGTCCGGATCACCACATAGGTCATGCGGATGTCCTCCACCCGGCCGCCTTCGCCCTCGACCACCACGTGATCGTCGATCCGGATCGGCTCGGTCAGGGCCATCTGGATCCCGGCGATCAGCGACTTGAGCGCGGGCTGGGCAGCGGCGCCGACGGCCAGGGCGGCAAGGCCGGCCGAGGTGATCAGCGTCACCCCCACGGTCCGCACCCCGGGCAGGGACAGCAGCATCAACGCCACGGTGACGAAGATGATGACGAAGCGCAGCGAGCGCGAGAGGATGGCGATCCGGGTCCGGCGACTGCGCGCCGACAGGTCGTCCTCGTGCAGCCGCGCCCGGCTGTCGACCACCAGGGCATAGGCGCGCACCAGCCGCACCGCGATCCAGCCGAGCAGCGCGGGGATCACGAAGCGGTCGATCGCGCCCCACAGCCGGGCCAGCAGCGGCGAGCTTTCCGCGGCCAGCTCGACCGCCAGGGCGACCAGGGCCCAGCGCATCGGGCCGCGCAGCCGGTCGACCACCATCTCGTCCGAATCGAGGTTCGACAGCGCCGCCACCCGGGTCAGCAGCCGGAACAGGCCCAGGTGGACCAGCAGCGCCAGGGCGATGGCCACCCCCGCGGCCACGGCGGCGGCGGGCAACTGGCGGGCCATGGCGGCGAGATCGGGCAGGTGGGCGAGGATCATGCGGGTCCAGTCAGGCGGTCAGCGGGATTGCGATCCTGACAACAATTCCTGCGCTTGTGAACGTCCGCTCGATCGTCCCGCGCAACTGCCGTGCCGCGCTGTCGATCAGGGTGCTGCCGAAGCCCCGCCCGCCCGGGGCCCCGGGGGCGGGTTCCACCGGCCATTCCGTCCAGTCGAACCGCAGCCGGTCGTCCCCGACCTGCCAGCGCACCACCAGCAGGCCGCCGGGCTGGGCCCAGGCGCCATACTTCACCGCATTGGTGGTCAGTTCGTGCAGGACCAGGCCGAAGGGCACGATCGCGCGTTCGGGCAGGGCCACCTCCGGGCCGGCGATCTCGCACCGGTGCTCGTCGCTGCGATAGGGCCTGAGCGCGTTGGCGACCAGATCGCCAAGCTGCGCGCTGCGCCGGGCCGAGGTGCCCTGGGTGACCTCGTGCGCGGTGAGCAGGGCGTGGATGCGGTCGGCGATGCGCTCCACCGTGGGGGCTGCGGCGGGCTGGTCGCGGCCGCTCATCCGCACGATCGCCAGGATCACCGCGAACAGGTTCTTGACCCGGTGGTTGAGTTCGCTGGCCAGCAGGTCGGCCTGGTCGCGGGCCAGCCGCAGCGCTTCGGCGTTCTCGGCGCGGGCCTCGGCATCGGCGGCGCGGATCACCTGGACCAGGCCCAGCCCGAGCGCGGTGACGATCACCCCCGCCAGCACGACCAGCAACGGCACGATCCGCGCCTCCGAGGCCACCGCCCGGTCGCGCGCCACCTGGAACGAGGCGAGCTCGACCGTCTCCAGCGCCGCGACCGCGACCCGCAGGCGCTCCATCATGTCCTGGCCCTTGTCGGTCAGCATCCGGCGGCGCGCCTCGAGCAGCTCGCCCGCACCGATCAGGGCGACCGATTCGTCGAGCTCGGCGAACTTCCCGGCGTTCAGCGCCTCGATCTCGCCGAGCAGCGCGCGCTGGTGCGGGGTCGGGTCGGGCCCCATCAGGCGGTGCAGCCGGGCGATGTTGGCCCGGTACTGCCGCCGCGCGACGAGGTAGGGCGCGAGGTAGCGCCGGTCGAGCGTGATCAGGTAGCCGCGTTGCCCGGTCTCGCCGTTGACCGCGGTGCGGCTGACGTCGCGCAGCGCCATCAGCACGGCATTGGTCCGCGCCGCCTGTTCGCGCTGATGCCGCTCGGCCATGATCGTCTGGGCCATCAGCCCCACCGCACCGATCAGTGCAGCAGCGATGAAGGCCAGCAGGGCCAGCGTGGCCAGGCCGGGGCCGCGTCGCCAGCGGAGCAGGGGCCTGGCCAACATCCCACTGAAATACTTGCTAATTCACACTGCGTAAACGCCGAAATGTGCGCTCAGTGCGCGGCCCCCCAGTTGGCGCCGGTGCCGATCTCGATCCCCAGCGGCACGTCCAGCCGGACGCTGGGCAGCGCGGCTTCGGCCATCACCCGCTCGATCACCGGCGCGGCCGCGGCGGCATCGCCGGCGGGCAGTTCGAACACCAGTTCGTCGTGGACCTGCAGCAGCATCCGGACATGGCCCAGCCCGGCGGCGGCCAGGGCCGGTCCCATCCGCACCATCGCCCGCTTGATGATATCGGCGCTGGTCCCCTGGATCGGGGCATTGATCGCGGCGCGTTCCGATCCCGCGCGCTCGTTGGGATTGGCGGCGTTGATGCGCGGGAACCAGGTCTTGCGGCCGAACAGCGTCTCGGAATAGCCCTTCTCGCGCACGCTCTCTAGCGTGGCGTGGATATAGCGGCGGATGCCGGGGAACCGTTCGAAATAGCGGTCGATCATCGCCTGGGCCTCGTCGGCGCTCATCCCCAGCCGACCGCCCAGCCCCCAGCGCGAGATGCCATAGAGGATCGCGAAGTTGATCGTCTTGGCGCGGGCGCGGGTGTCGCGGTCGACCGTGCCGAACATTTCCTGCGCCGTGCGCGAATGGATGTCCTCGCCCTGGGCGAAGGCCTCCTTCAGCTCGGGCACCTCGGCCATGTGCGCGGCCAGGCGCAGCTCGATCTGCGAATAGTCGGCGGCGAGCAGCACGTGGCCCGGCTCGGCGACGAAGGCCTCGCGGATCTGGCGGCCGATCTCGGTGCGGATCGGGATGTTCTGCAGGTTGGGCTCGGTCGAGGACAGCCGCCCGGTCTGCGCGCCGACCAGGCTGTAGCTGGTGTGGACCCGGCCTGTGCGCGGATTGATCGCGGCCTGCAGCGCGTCGGTGTAGGTTGACTTGAGCTTGGTGAGCTGGCGCCATTCCAGCACCTTGGTCGCCACCTCGGCGCCCTGCGCGGCCAGCCCTTCCAGGATCCCCTGGTCGGTCGAATACTGTCCCGACTTGCCCTTCTTCCCGCCCTTGTAGCCCAGCTTGTCGAACAGGATGTCGCCCAGTTGCTTGGGGCTGCCGATTGTGAACTCCTGCCCGGCCAGCCCGTGGATCTCGCGCTCCAGCGCGCTGATCGTGGTGGCGAACTCGGTCGACAGACGGGCCAGCCGCTCACGGTCGACCTTGATTCCGTGGCGCTCCATCTGGGCCACGACCGGCACCAGCGGACGGTCGACCCGTTCGTAGACCCGCGTCCCGCCCTCCTCGGCCAGGCGCGGCTTCAGCACGCGGTGCAGCCGCCAGGTCACGTCGGCGTCCTCGGCGGCGTACTGGGTGGCGCGGTCGAGCGGGACCTCGGCGAAGGAGATCGCCTTCTTGCCGGTGCCGCAGATGTCCTTGAAGGCCAGGGTGGTGTGGCCCAGGTGGCGGCGCGCCAGCTCGTCCATGCCGTGGCCGCCCCCGATCCCTTCTTCCCCGCGTCCGGCGTCCAGATCGAAGCTGAGGATCATCGTGTCGTCGATCGGCGCGACATGCACATCGTGGCGGGCCAGCACGTTCAGATCGTACTTGATGTTCTGCCCGATCTTCAGGACCGCATCGCTTTCCAGCAGCGGCTTCAGCAGGGCCAGCGCCTCGGTCCGGTCGATCTGCAGCGGCTTCTCGGCGAACATGTCGGTCCCGCCGTGGCCCAGCGGCACATAGCACGCATCGTTCGGCCCCAGCGCCAGGCTGACCCCGACCAGTTCGGCCTGCATCGCGTCGAGCAGGCTGGTCTCGGTGTCCACCGCCACCTTGCGCGCGTCGAAGGCCCGGGCGATCCAGTGCTCCAGCCGGTCGCGCGTCTGGACGCATTCATAGGCGGCCAGGTCCACCGGCGGCATCGGTGGCAGGTCCTGCCGGTCCCCGCGCACCGCGGCCGGCGTGGCCGGCGCCGCCGCGTTGACGGGCTTGGCCGGGTGGAGCTGGGTCTTCGGTCCGGGCGCGGCCTGTCCGCCGTCGAGCCGCTTCAGCAGGCTGGTGAAGCCGTGCTCCGCCAGGAAGGCGGCCAGCGGTGGCTTGGGCACGGCCTCCAGCGCGAAATCGTCGAGCGCCACCGGCAGCGCGCAGTCCTCCTTGAGCTGGACCAACTGCCGTGAAAGCCGGGCCATGTCGGCCTGCTCGATCAGGCTGTCGCGCAGCTTGCCCGGCTTCATCTCCGGCGCGGCGGCCAGCGCGGCCTCCAGGCTGCCATGTTCCTGGATCAGCTTGGTCGCGGTCTTCGGGCCGATTCCGCGAATGCCCGGGACATTGTCCACCGCATCGCCCATCAGCGCCAGTACGTCGCCGACCAGCTCGGGCGGCACCCCGAACTTCTCGACCACCTCGGGAATGTCGATCCGCTGGTTCTTCATCGTGTCGAGCATGTCGATCCGGCCGCCCGCCGCGGCCTCGCCCGGAGGTGGCCCGACCAGTTGCATCAGGTCCTTGTCGGAGGACACGATCGTCACGTCCCAGCCGCGCGCGGCGGCGGCGCGGGCATAGGAGGCGATCAGGTCGTCGGCCTCCAGCCCTTCCTCCTCGATGCAGGCCAGGCTGAAGGCCCGCGTCGCGTCGCGGATCAGCGGGAACTGCGGCACCAGGTCCTCGGGCGGGGGCGGGCGGTTGGCCTTGTACTGATCGTACAGGTCATTGCGGAACGAGGTGCCGGCCTTGTCGAGAATCACCGCCAGGTGAGTCGGCCCGTCGGCCTGGTGGAGGTCCTCGGCCAGCTTCCACAGCATCGTGGTATAGCCATAGACCGCGCCCACCGGCACGCCCTGCGGGTTGGTCAGCGGCGGCAGGCGGTGATAGGCGCGGAAGATGTAGGCCGATCCGTCGACCAGATAGAGATGCTGCTTGGAGTCCATGGCAGCATTCCTACCACCGCTGGCGCCCCGCGCCAGAGCCGCGGGGCGGAGCTTGCGGTTCATCCCCGGGCTTTCGTCCGGCCCCGGACCCTTCCAGCCCCGAGCCCTGCCGACCCACAGGCGGGGCCCAAAAAAATCGAACCATGGCCCCATTCGGCCATCACCTTGCCACAATTGCGCATTATCAAAGCCAAGATCGGCAGAAAACCGTCCCTGATCGCCCATTTTGGTGGCGACTCGGCGAGTAGTGCTTGCATCCTCCCCGCATCGCGGATATCTGGCACGCGAAGTCTACTGTCGCGGTAGGCTTTCCGCGCGGCCATCTGCATGCCCTGGGCTCAATCCGGGGTGGGGAGGCCGGGCGTGGTCCACTCGCTGATCAAGGATTTTCCCATGCGCAAGATCGTTCTCGCCGCTGTCGCCACCTCGGCCGTTTTCGCTCTCTCGGCCTGCAAGGGCGAAGAAGCCGCTCCGGCTGCCACCGAAGCCGCTTCGGAAGCCGCTCCGGCTGCTGACGCCACCAGCGAAGCTCCGGCTGCTGACGCCACCACCGAAGCCGCGATGTAATCTTCGCCGCAAGGTATTCGAAAAGGGCGTCCGGACCTCGGTCCGGGCGCCCTTTTCTTTTGCGCGCTGTGCCGGTGGGGGACTGGCATCTTCAGATCCTCCCCTGTTTCATCCGCAGGATGCAACGGGGGAGGTGTCAGCCGCCGCAGGTGGCTGACGGAGGGGACCGGTTGCTGTCCCCCTCCACCCCGCTGCCTGCAGCAGCGCGGTTCCCCTCCCCCGTTGTGCTGCGCAAAACGGGGGAGGATCGGAGCGACAAAAAGCAGTCGCAAGCGGACACCTCCAACCCCTGCGCGGCCCCCTCCCAGGAACCCGGTTCGGCCCCGCGGCATTGGTGCGGCAGGTTCACTCGCCGCAAAGGATGCTCCCATGATCTCCCCCCTCGCGCGCCGCCCGTTTCCGCTGATCGCCGCGTTCGCCCTGGCCCTGTCGCTGGCGGGCTGCTCGGACAAGACCCAGGACGCCGCGGCGGACGCTGCCAAGGGCGCGGCCTCGGACACGGCGACCAATCTCGACAAGGCGGGCGATGCGATCGGCGATGCCGCGCACGATGTCGGCCAGGCGGCTTCGCACGCGGCCGATGATACGGCCGACGGGCTGAGCAAGGCCGGTCGCGAAACCCGCGACGAAGCCCGCGAAACGCGTGACGAATTGCGGGAGGACGCGCGCGCAACCCCGACCCGCGAGCCGCGCAGCCGCTGATCGCTCAGCCTGGCGGGGCGGGCGTGAAGTCCGGCAGATCGGCCCCTGCCCGCGCGCCGGCCAGCCCCCGGGCGCGGGTTGCGATCCCGGTCAGCAGGCTGTCGGCGATCATCCGCGCGCGCCGGGCGACATGGGCCTGCTCGGCCGCGCCCAGCCCGCGCTCGGCCGCCACGGCGTGCAGGGTGGCGTAGAACAGGGTCAGCCACTGGATGAAATGGGCCTTGGTCAGCCCCGGCAGCGCCATGTGCGCCTGCATCGGATTGCCCGAATACTCGCCCGAGCCGTGCAGGATCGCGCGCCAGAACCGGTTCATGCGTTCGAGGTGGACCGGCCATTCGGCGATTCGCGCGGTGAAGATCGGGCCCAGTGTCGCATCGCCGCGGATCGCCGCATAGAACCGCTCGACCAGCGTGGCGACGAAGCCATCGTCCAGCCCGGCCGCGATAGCCTCGGCCCGCTTGCGTTCGGCGGCGGCACGGGCCTTGGCATGGCCGGTCTTGCGCAGCGGTGCGGGGGGCTCGCTCATGCCCGGCAGATGGGCGCAACCACCGGATTCGGCAAGGGTTCGCGGGGGCAGCCGAGGGCTATGGGCGCCAGGGTGATTCTGGTCGGGTATCTTGGCCGGGGCGCGCGGACCGCGTCGGCCGGCGGGTCAGGCCTGGCCCCTCAGCGCAGCGCGGCGCGCAGCGGGCTTTCGGTGGAATAGCCGTCGTAGATCGTGCGGGCCAGCAGGGCGATGCGCGATTCGCGGCCGGGCTTGCCGCCCTGCCCGGTGACATAGATCGCCACGGCCAGCTTGCGGCCGTCGGGGGTCTCGATGAAGCCGACATCGCTGGCGGTGTTGAACAGGGTGCCGGTCTTGTGGGCAATCGCGGTGCCTTCGGGCAGCATGGCGCGCATGCGGTGCTTGCCGGTGACGCAGCGGCTCATCGCGCCGAGCAGGACGTCGCGGCTGCTGCGGCTCAGCCAGTTGCCCTGGTGCAGCCCGGCCAGCAGGCGGACCATGGCGGCGGGCGTGATGCTGTCGCGCCGGTCGATCGTCAGCGCCGGATTCACCGCGCCATCGTCACGCACCAGGGTGGCGATGTCGCGATCCAGGCGGAATTCCTCGATCCCGGTCGTGGCGCGCACCCAGCGGGTCACCGCGGCGGGGCCGCCGACCACGGCCAGCAGGGCGTCGGTCGCCTCGTTGTGGCTGCGGGTGATGGCCAGCTCGATCAGCTCCAGCGCGGTCAGTTCGGTGCCCCGGCGCACCGGGGCGACCGAGGTGGAGAACTTGGCCGAGGGCAGCGGCACCATCAGCGGATAGCGGTCACTCAGCGACCACTTGCCCTGATCGACCCCGGCCAGGAACATCGCGACGATGGCGATCTTGCTGGTGCTGGCCATGGGGAAGGGCTGGTCGCCGCGGACCGCGACGGTGCGGCCGGTGGCCAGATCGAGCGCGGCGACGCCGATTCGGCCCTGCGAGGCATCGGCCAGGGCGGCCAGTTGGACCTCCAGCGCATCGCCCCCGCGCGCCGGGGCCGTGGGGCGGGGCAGGTCGACGAACCGTTCGGCCGTGGCGCGGCCGCGTTCGGGCAGCAGGACGACCGGGGCCGGCTTGACCGCACCGGAGCGGGCCGCCCGCGGTGCCGTGCCGAGCAGCCGGTCGAACTGGCTTTCCAGGCTGTCGGCCGCAGGGGCCGGGGCGGCCACGACGGCCACCGGCGCGAGCGCCAGGCTCGCGGCCGAAAGAAGACGAACAAGATTGGCCAGCATTCGCGATGTCACGCCTGAGACCTTACCACTGCCCGCGTTGACGAAACGCTAACCACGTTGAAACAATCGGCGCAAGCCCCCGGCGCCCCGCCGCCGCGACGAGCCGTGCCATCGCCGCGATGGTCCCGGGAACGGGCAAATGGCTCGCCGGCAACGAAAAAGGGCCGGGAGATCGCTCTCCCGGCCCCATTCCTGCGTGGTTTGACGTAGACCTCAGAAGTCCATGCCACCCATGCCGCCGCCCGGCATGGCCGGCATGGCGGGCTTGTCCTCGGCGCGCTCGACGATGCCCGCCTCGGTGGTGATCAGCAGGCCCGAGACCGAGGCCGCGTCCTGCAGGGCGGTGCGCACGACCTTGGTCGGGTCGATCACGCCGGCGGCCTTCAGGTTCTCGTAGGTGTCCGTCGCGGCGTTGAAGCCCTGGTTCTGGTCACCTTCGCGCAGCAGGTTGCCCGCGACGACGGCGCCATCGTGGCCGGCGTTCTGGGCGATCTGGCGCAGCGGGGCCTGGATCGCGCGGCGCACGATGTCGATGCCCTTGGTCTGGTCGTCGTTGGCGCCCTTCAGCCCGTCCAGGGCCTTGGTGGCATAGAGCAGCGCGGTGCCGCCGCCCGGGACGATGCCTTCCTCGACCGCGGCGCGGGTGGCGTGGAGCGCGTCGTCGACGCGGTCCTTGCGCTCCTTCACCTCGACCTCGGTGGCGCCGCCGACCTTGATCACGGCCACGCCGCCGGCCAGCTTGGCCAGCCGCTCCTGCAGCTTCTCGCGGTCATAGTCGCTGGTGGTGACTTCGATCTGGGCGCGGATCTGCTCGACCCGGGCCTTGATCTCGTCCGCCGAACCGGCGCCGTCGACGATCGTGGTGTTGTCCTTGTCGATCGTGACCTTCTTGGCCTGGCCAAGCATGCCCAGGGTGACGTTCTCGAGCTTGATGCCGAGGTCTTCCGAGATCATCTCGCCGGCGGTCAGCGTGGCGATGTCGCCCAGCATGGCCTTGCGGCGATCGCCGAAGCCCGGCGCCTTGACGGCGGCGATCTTCAGGCCGCCGCGCAGCTTGTTGACCACCAGGGTGGCCAGGGCCTCGCCCTCGATGTCCTCGGCGATGATCAGCAGCGGACGGCCCGACTGCACCACGGCCTCGAGGATCGGCAGCATCGGCTGGAGCGACGACAGCTTCTTCTCGTGGATCAGGATGTAGGGGTTATCCAGATCGGCGACCATCTTTTCCGGGTTGGTCACGAAGTAGGGCGACAGGTAGCCGCGATCGAACTGCATGCCTTCGACGACATCCAGCTCGAACTCGAGGCCCTTGGCCTCTTCCACGGTGATCACGCCTTCCTTGCCGACCTTTTCCATCGCCTCGGCAATCTTCTGGCCGACTTCGGTGTCGCCATTGGCCGAGATGATGCCGACCTGGGCGATTTCGGCCGAACCCGAAACCGGGGTCGAACGCGCCTTGAGATCCTCGACCACCTTGGTCACGGCGATGTCGATGCCGCGCTTCAGGTCCATCGGGTTCATGCCGGCGGCGACCGAGGTCAGGCCTTCGCGGACGATCGCCTGGGCCAGCACGGTGGCGGTGGTGGTGCCGTCACCGGCGGCATCGTTTGCCTTGCTGGCCACCTCGCGCAGCATCTGCGCGCCGAGGTTCTCGTACTTGTCCTTGAGCTCGATCTCCTTGGCGACCGACACACCGTCCTTGGTGATGCGCGGCGCGCCGAAGCTCTTCTCGATCACGACGTTGCGGCCCTTGGGGCCCAGGGTGACCTTCACCGCGTCGGCGAGGATGTCCACGCCCTTGAGGATGCGTTCGCGCGCGTCGCGCCCAAACTTGACGTCCTTGGCAGCCATTTCAATGTTCCTTTCGTTTCGTCATCCCGGGCTCGACCCGGGATCTCGGGCGGCTTGATGCGCCCTCGAAAAGTTGCGTGAGAGGAGGGAGATCCCGACCTGCGTCAGGATGTCCGTGATCGGCCTGTCAGCCGATCACTCCCAGGATGTCCGATTCCTTCATGATCAGCAGGTCCTCGCCCGAGACCTTGACCTCGGTGCCCGACCACTTGCCGAACAGCACGCGGTCGCCGACCTTCACGTCGAGCGGGTTGACCTTGCCGTTCTCGTCGCGGGCGCCGTTGCCGACGGCCACGATCTCGCCCTCGGCGGGCTTTTCCTTGGCGCTGTCGGGGATGATGATGCCGCCGGCCGTCTTTTCCTCGGCCTCGACGCGACGAACCAGCACGCGGTCGTGCAGCGGACGAAAAGTCATGGATGTACCTCTTCCAAAGGTTGCATGGAGTTTGGCACTCCCGATGGGAGAGTGCCAGCGACGCGGATATGGGTGGGGGTTCAGGCAGCGTCAAGGATTCGCGCGGGGAAAAATTTTCGCGGGGAGCCAACAGGGCAGCGAGGCCTGCCCCCTTGTATCTGGACGAGAGTGTCTCGTTTTGGTGGAAGCGATGAAGTTCCGGGGTGGGTGGCCACCCACCCCGGAACGGCGGCGCTGTCGCCCGTTGCCCCTCAGGTAGCCACCGGGACGGAG
>NZ_JACLAU010000037.1 GCF_014230305.1 Novosphingobium aerophilum | reverse complement strand
CCTGCGCAAGCTCGCCAAGATCAGCCTCGCAAGGCAGCCGGCGATGGCATGAGCTCCGGCATCCGCGCGCGCCCGCTTCAATCAAGACCCTCCGCTTCAACCAAGAAGCGACTTTTTCAACAGCATCGCCTGGGAGCGGACGTTGAGATCCTCCCCAGTTTTGCGCAGCACAACGGGGGAGGGGGACCGCGCTGCCGCAGGCAGCGGGGTGGAGGGGGACAGCCACCGGCCCCCTCCGTCAGCCGGCATTCGCCGTCTGACACCTCCCCCGTTGCATCCTGCGGATGAAACAGGGGAGGATCGAAGAACGTCCGCTCCCCACCCAAACCGGCCGTTCAGCACGCCCCTGGATTTGCCCGGGCCGCCAGGGAAAGCGGGGTGGTTCAGCCCCGGCGAAGCGGGTTCCGGGCGAGATCTGGCCGGGTCACGGGACCAGGACGGTGTCCCGCGACTCGGCGAGACTTTCGGGGTAGTCCAGCGTGTAGTGGAGGCCCCGGCTCTCATGACGGCGCAGGGCCGAGCGGACGATCAGGTCCGCGCTCTGCAGCAGGTTGCGCAGCTCGATCAGGTCGGTCGTCACGCGGAAATGGCCGTAGTAGTCGTCGATCTCGTCGAACAGCAGGCGGATGCGGTGCTGGGCGCGCTCGAGCCGGCGGGTGGTGCGCACGATGCCGACGTAATTCCACATGAAGCGGCGGATCTCGGTCCAGTTCTGCTTGATCACCACCTCCTCGTCGGAATTGGTGACCCGGCTTTCGTCCCAGCCGCGCACCGGCGGCGGGGCGTCGAACCGGTCCCAGTGCGCCAGGATATGGCGCGCCGCCGCCTCGCCGAAGACGAAGCATTCGAGCAGCGAGTTGGAAGCCAGGCGGTTGGCCCCGTGCAGCCCGCTTTCGGTGCATTCCCCGGCGGCATAGAGCCCGGGCAGGTCGGTCCGGCCGTCCAGATCGATCATCACCCCGCCGCAGGTGTAGTGCTGCGCGGGGACGACCGGGATCGGCTGGGCGGTCATGTCGATCCCGAGGCCCAGCAGCTTGTCGTGGATCGTCGGGAAATGCCCCCGCACGAAGTCCGGCGGCATGTGGCTGATGTCGAGGTGGACGAAGTCGAGCCCGAACTTCTTGATCTCGCTGTCGATCGCCCGGGCCACGATGTCGCGCGGGGCCAGTTCCAGCCGCTCATCGTAGAAGGCCATGAACCGCTTGCCGGTGCGCGGGTTGATCAACCGCCCGCCCTCGCCGCGCACCGCCTCGGTGATCAGGAAGTTCTTGACCTCGAGGTTGTAGAGGCAGGTCGGGTGGAACTGCATCATCTCCATGTTGCCGACCCGCGCCCCGGCGCGCCAGGCCATGGCGATGCCATCGCCGGTGGCGCCGCGC
Source organism: Novosphingobium aerophilum (assembly GCF_014230305.1). Taxonomy (GTDB): domain Bacteria; phylum Pseudomonadota; class Alphaproteobacteria; order Sphingomonadales; family Sphingomonadaceae; genus Novosphingobium; species Novosphingobium aerophilum. The sequence continues at coordinate 29,588 of NZ_JACLAU010000037.1, read as the reverse complement.
GGCGCGGTCGAGAACTGGTAAACCCGGCCCGCCCCGCCGGTCGCCAGCACGGTGGCGCGGGCGGTGTGCGCCTCGACCTTGCCGCTCGCCTCGTCCAGCGCATAGACCCCCCAGACCCGGCCCGAGCCCGAATAGCGCTCCTCGTGCCGGCCGGTGATCAGATCGATGCAGGCGCGGCCGGGCAGCAGGGTGATGTTGGGATGGGCCTCGGCCGCGCTGAGCAGGGCGGCCTGGACCGCCCAGCCGGTGGCATCGTCGACATGGACGATCCGGCGGTGCGAATGCCCGCCCTCGCGGGTGAGGTGCAGGTTCGGGCCGTCGGTGTTGAACGGCACCCCCAGTTCGAGCAGGCGGTCGATCGCATGCGGGGCGCGCTCGATCACGAACTCCACGGTCTCGCGCCGGTTCAGCCCGGCGCCGGCCACCATGGTGTCGCGGACGTGGTTTTCGAAGGTGTCGCCCGCGTCGAGCACCGCGGCGATCCCGCCCTGGGCCCAGGCGGTCGAGCCGCTGGTCAGCGTGCCCTTGGCGATCACCAGCACCCTGAGGCGTTCGGCCAGGGCCAGGGCCGCGGTCAGGCCCGCAGCACCCGATCCGATCACGATCACGTCATGCGTCACGCTACACCATCTCCCGTCGGCCCGCCGTTGTTGGCCCAGGCAAGACACCATCGACCGAGGCTATCCCGTTCGCCTCGAGCGAAGTCGAGTGGCCTCGCGCGGGTGCCTCGACTTCGCTCGACAGGAACGGGCTAGGGGATCGATTCAGGCCGAGCAAGCCGGAGCCTTGTCACCCGCCCGTAGGGACAGACAGGGCTCGCCTCAGGCCGCCTCGCGCTCGGCACTGGTCAGGGCGACGAAAACGTCCTCCAGGTCGGCCTCGCGGGTGGTGACGTCCTGGATCGAGAAGCCTTGCCCCTGGACCAGGGCCAGCACCTCGCCCGCGCTGGTCTGATCCTTGTCGTAGGTGATCTCCAGCGTGCGCTCGCCCAGGCTGCGGCACTTCAGGAAGGCCGGGTGGCTGGGCAGGACCTCGACATCGCGGTCCAGGGTGAGCACCACCAGCTTCTCGCGCGCGGTGGAGAGCAGTTCGGGGGTGGACTTGTTGGCGATCAGCTTGCCGTGGTTGATGATCGCGATCCGGTCGCACAGTTGTTCGGCCTCTTCGAGGTAGTGCGTGGTCAGCACCACGGTCACCCCTTCGGCGTTGAGTTCGCCGACCAGTTCCCACAACTGGCGGCGCAGCTCGACATCGACCCCGGCGGTCGGCTCATCGAGCACCAGGATCGGCGGGGTGTGGACCATGGCCTTGGCGATCAGCAGGCGGCGCTTCATCCCCCCGGACAGGGTGCGGGCATAGGCATTGGCCTTGTCCGACAGATGGACCGCGCGCAGCAGCTCCATCGTGCGCCGTGCAGCCTTGGGAATGCCATAGTAGCCGGCCTGGATTTCCAGCACCTCGGCCGGGGTGAAGAACGGATCGAACACCACCTCCTGCGGGACGATCCCGATCGCGCGCTTGGCGTTGCGCATGTCGCGATCAACGTCGAAGCCCCAGATCGACACCTCGCCCGAGGTCTTCATGACCAGCCCGGCGAGCGTGTTGATCAGGGTCGACTTGCCCGCGCCATTGGGGCCGAGCAGGCCGAAGATCTGCCCCCGCGGCACGTCGAAGCTGACCCCGTCGAGCGCGAGTTTGCCCGGCGCACCCTTGCTGCCGGCATAGCGCTTGACCAGGTTGCGGATCGAGATGGCGGCTTCGGGACTGTCGGACATGGCCTCGCTCTTGCGGCAGCGCAGGCTTTGCGTAAAGGGGCTTTGCGGACCCCCCGTACACGTAGAGTGCAGGCAGACCCATCATGAGCGACCAGCCCGAAACCGTCTATGTCACCACCCACCGCGTGAAGTGCGACGGCGCCAGCGACATCCGCGGCGGCGCGGCCCTGGGCCATCCGCGGGTCTGGCTCGAAATCGACGCCAAGGGCTATGCCGACTGCGGCTATTGCGACCGCCGCTTCGTGCTGAAGGACGATGCCCACGCGCATTGAGGCTTAGGCTTGCTGGTTTCGCGCAGAGGCGCGAAGGCGCAGAGGACTTGCGTCCGGTTCACGCGAAGCGAACTCTCGCGAAGGCGCGAGGCATCAGGAGATCGGGAGGCCCTGCCGCAAGCGCAACCTCTCTGCGCCTCTGCGCCTCTGCGCGAAACCAATCTTAGCCCGCCGCTGGTCTTGCGCAGCCGATGCCCTATATCGGGTTCATGACCTATTCCGATCCCCGCGCGCTGATCTACCGTTCCGGCCAGCTCAGCCCCGACGAAGCCCAGGACCTCGCCCGCCACACGCTGAGCGCCTGTGACGATGGCGAGCTCTACCTGCAGTTCGTCGCCAGCGAGAGCTTCGGCTTCGACGATGGCCGGCTGAAGACCGCCGACTATTCGCGCGATGCCGGGTTCGGCCTGCGCGGGGTCTCGGGTGAGATGACCGGCTTTGCCCATGCCAACGAGATTTCGGCCGCCGCGATCCGCCGTGCGGGCGAGACGCTGAAGCTGCTCGATCCCGCCACCGGGCCGCGCGCCGCGCCGCCCCTGCGCAGCAACCGCCACCTCTACACCGACGCCTCGCCGCTCGACGCGGTGGACTTCGCCGCCAAGGTCCGGCTGCTCGAGACGATCGACGCCGCCGCCCGCGCCCGCGATCCGCGCGTGGTCCAGGTGAGCGCCTCGCTGGCGGCGAGCTGGTCGGTGGTGGAAATCGTCCGCCCCGACGGCTTCGTCGCCACCGACGTGCGCCCGCTGGTGCGGCTCAACGTTGCGATCGTCGCCGAACAGAACGGGCGGCGCGAGACCGGCAGCTTCGGCATGGGCGGGCGGCGGCTCTACGACGACCTGCTGCAGCCCGACACCTGGAACCGCGCGATCGACGAGGCGCTGGGCCAGGCGCTGGTCAATCTCGAATCGGTTGACGCCCCCGCCGGCGAGATGACCGTGCTGCTCGGCCCCGGCTGGCCCGGCGTGCTGCTGCACGAGGCGGTGGGGCATGGCCTGGAAGGCGATTTCAACCGCAAGGGCACCTCGGCCTTCTCGGGCCGGATCGGCGAGCGCGTCGGTGCCCCGGGGGTGACCGTGGTGGATGACGGCTCGCTGGCGGGGCGCCGCGGCTCGCTCACCATCGATGACGAGGGCACCCCCACGCAGGAGACCGTGCTGATCGAGGACGGCATCCTGAAAGGCTATATCCACGACCGGCTCAACGCCCGGCTGATGGGGGTGGCCCCGACCGGCAACGGCCGGCGCGAGTCCTATGCCCATGCGCCGATGCCGCGCATGACCAACACCTTCATGAAGGGCGGCCACGACGATCCCGCCGAGCTGCTGTCCCGCGTCAAGAACGGCATCTTCGCCAAGAGCTTCGGCGGTGGGCAGGTCGATATCGTCTCGGGCAAGTTCGTCTTTTCCTGCACCGAGGCCTACAAGATCGAGAACGGCAGACTGGGGGCGCCGATCAAGGGCGCGACATTGATCGGCGATGGCCCTTCGGTGCTCACCCGGGTGATCGGGATCGGCAACGACATGGCGCTGGACGAAGGCGTCGGGGTCTGCGGCAAGGGCGGCCAGAGCGTCCCGGCCGGCGTGGGCCAGCCGACCCTGCTGGTCGAAGGCCTGACCGTGGGCGGCACCGCCTGAGGGGAGCGAATGGTCAGCGAAGGTTCAGCCAGCCCGCGATAAGCCCGCGGCATTCCGCAGGAGAAAGTCCATGACGAAGACCATCCTGTTCCTCGCCGCGGCCGCTCTGCTGGCCGCCCCCGCCCAGGCGGCGCCGCGCCTTACGCCCGAGCAACAGCTGGCCAAGGCGATCGAGGGGCGCGTCGCCGGCAAGCCGGTCAGCTGCATCGATCCGCGACTGAACGCCAATTCGCGGGTGATCGACCGGACGGCGATCATCTATGGTTCGGGGCGGACGATCTATGTCCAGCAGCCCGCCAATGCCAGCGCGCTGCGCAGTGACGACATCCTGCTGACCGAACTGGTCGGCACCACCCAGCTGTGCAACATCGACATGGTGCGCCTGATCGATCGCAACGGGTTCTGGTTCCGCGGCTTCGTCAACCTCAACCCGTTCGTGCCCTATACCCGCGCCGAGGCCACTCATCGCGAATGAGGCCGGCCCCGGGCCAGCCAGGACCGTGACGGTTCGGAAGGCCGGGGCGAAGGCTCCGGCCTTCCTGTCCCGACCCGGGCGACCGGCTCCGCGAGTGCCTCAGTCCGGCCGGACCGGTTCGAGCCGGGGGCTGAGCAGGTGGATCACCAGCAGGGCCACCAGATAGGCGCTCGCCGCGATGGCGAAGAGCAGCGCGTAGCTGTGCGTCGTGTCGAGCACGTAGCCGGTGAACTTGGCCATGAACATGCCACCGATCGCGCCCACGGTCCCGCCAAAGCCGATGACCGTGCCCACCGCCGACTGCGGGAACAGGTCGCTCGGCAGGGTGTACAGATTGCACGAGAACGCCTGGTGACCCGCGGTGGCCAGCCCGATCAGCAGCACCGCGCCCCACACGTTCGACACGTCCTGCGCGAACCAGATCGGCAGGATCAGCAGGGCGCAGAGCAGCATGGTCGCCTTGCGGGCATAGTTCACGCTCTTGCCCGCCGCGATCAGCCGCGAGCTCATCCACCCGCCGCCGATGCTGCCCGCATCCGAGATCAGATAGATCGTCGCCAGCGGCACCGCCGATGACATCAGATCAAGGCCATAGCGCTTGTTGAGATAGCCCGGCAGCCAGAACAGGAAGAACCACCAGACCGGATCGATCAGAAACTTGCCAAGGGCATAGGCCCAGGTCTCACGCCGGCCGACCACATCCCTGAGGCTGGCCCGCTGTGTGGTCTGGCCGCCATCCTGCTGGATCCAGGCCAGTTCCTCGGGGCTGACCTGCGGCTTTTGGGCCGGCGGGCGATAGATGGTCCACCATGCGATCAGCCATGCCACCCCGAAGATCCCGGTGAGGTAGAACGCGGTGCGCCAGTCGAAGCCCCAATGCTTCATGATCAGCGTCAGGAGCAGCGGCGTGAGGATCGCCCCGATGTTCGCCCCGGCATTGAACAGACCGGTGGCGTAGGCGCGTTCCTTTTGCGGGAACCATTCGGTCACCGCCTTGACCCCGGCCGGGAAGTTCCCCGCCTCGCCAATCCCCAGACCGGCCCGGGCCAGCGAGAACTGGATCGCCGATCCGGCGAAACCGTGGGCCATGTGGCCGATCGTCCAGATCACCACGGCAATGGCATAGCCCAGCCGCGCGCCCAGCGCGTCGACGATCTTGCCGAACACCAGGTAGGACACGGCGTAGGCCAGCTGGAAGAAGAACACGATGTTGCCATAGTCGCTCTCGCTCCAGCCCAGCTCCTCGGTCAGGGTGGGCTTGAGCACGGCGATCATCTGGCGATCGATGTAGTTGATCGTGCAGGCGGCGAACAGCAGCGCCACGATCACCCAGCGATAGCGGCCAGCGGGCTTGAGTACGGGCTTCGGCATGGCAGCGGAAGGTGCGGTCATCCAGGCTCTCTCCCCGGCGCCCGGCGATACCGCGGCGCCCTTCTTGTCCGGCGTCAGCCGCCGACGATGCGGCAGGCGACGGTCCCGTGATCGCCGAACTCGGCCACCACGTGCTGCCCGGGGACAACCGGGTGGACCCCGGTGATCGCTCCGGTCGAAATCCACAGACCCTGGTCGGCGCGGATGCCGCGGGCCTTGAGGTTGCCCAGCAGGAACCGCACCGCGCCATAGGGCCCGTCGAGCATGGTGGCCGCCGTATCGGCGCCGACCTCGGCCCCGTCGATGATCGTGCGCACCGGGATGGCACAGAGATCGATGCCGCGCCAGCCGTCCACCGCCCGGCCGATCACCGAACCCAGGTTGTTGCCGAAGTCCGACACCGTGACGCAGGGTCCGTCGGCATTGATCCCCGGATAAGGCGAGCTGGCGATCTCGATCCCCAGCCGCACCTCGTCGACGATCGCGATCGTGGCCGCATCGTCCCGCGGCACGGTGCCGTCCCACCCCGCCGCCACGTGCAGCAGCAGTTCGGCCTCGGCCGCGGCAAAGCCACCGGCGATCACCGGCATGGCGGCCACGTCGCCGTCGGCCGCGCGGACCACCAGATCGGCGAAGATCGGGCCCGCCAGTCGGTTCGCGCCCAGGGTCGCGTCATGGGGAGGATTGATCCGCCCGACCTTCCAGCCGGCCACGGCGCGGCCATCGATCGCCAGGGCCCGGTCCTGGATGGCATAGGCTTCGGCGAGGTCGCGGGGCCGCTCGCCCGGATAGGCGGACAAGGCGCGCCCGGCCCGTCGCGCCGCCACGAATGCCGCTGCCACTTCATCGGCCTGGTCAGTCAAACTCGATCCCATGCTCGTCCCGTCGTTCTTCGGTTCCGCCTAGAGGAAACCGGTGTCATTAGCAAGCCGGCGGCGCTGCGGCGAGGCCCGGCCAGGGCTGCGCTACAGCGTGACCCCCCGCTTCCAGATCGCGATCGCGCGCTGCCCGGCCCGCTCGGCCATGGTCCGCTGGCCGCTGGCGATCGCCAGCAGCTGGCGGAGGAAGGCCGCATCGGCCGCATCCGCCCCGGCGTCGAGAGCCAGGGCGGCGTCGAAATCGATCCAGTGCGGCTTGGCCTGGGCCAGCCCATGGTTGGAGGCCACCTTCACGGTGGGCACCGGAAACCCCAGCGGCGTGCCCCGCCCGGTGGTGAACAGCACCAGCGTGGCCCCTGCCGCGGCGAGAGCCGAGGACGAGACCGCATCGTTGCCCGGCGCCTCGAGCAGGGCCAGGCCCGGCACCTGCGCCTGTCCGCCATAGTCGACCACGCTGGTCAACCGCGCCTGGCCCGCCTTCTGCACCGCCCCCGCCGACTTCTCCTCCAGCGTGGTGATCCCCCCGGCGAGGTTGCCCGGCGACGGGTTTTCCGACACGGGCAGGCCCTGGTCGAGGTAATAGCGCTTGAAGCGGTTGACGAGCGCGGCGGCCGAATCGAACACGGTCCGATCCGCGGCGCGGTCGAGCAGGGCCTGTTCCGCTCCGAAGATCTCGGGGATCTCGGTCAGGATCGCCCGGCCGCCGACCGCGCAGACCCGATCGGCCAGTCGCCCGAGCAGCGGATTGGCGGTGAGCCCGGAAAGACCGTCCGACCCCCCGCACTTGAGCCCGATCACCAGATCGGCCAGCGACAGCGGCTCGCGACGCGCGGGCGCGATCGCCTCGACCAGCTCGTCGACCAGGGCGGCCCCGGCCGCCAGCTCGTCCCCGGCGCTCTGGCTCGACAGGACCCGCACCTTGCCTCGCGCCGCCTCCGGAATGGCGGCGAGCAGGGCGTCGATCTGGTTGGATTCGCAGCCGAGCCCCAGGAGCAGGACCCCGCCCGCATTGGGATTGGCCGCCAGCCCGGCGAGCAGCGCCCGCGTCCCGGCCAGATCGTCGCCCAGTTGCGAACAGCCGTGGGGATGGGAAAAGGCATGGATGCCGTCGATCCGATCGCCATGGCGCAACCGGGCAGCGCGCGCGATCTCCTCGGCGGTCAGGCCCACGCAGCCGACAGTGGGCAGGATCCACACTTCGTTGCGGGTGGCCGCCTGCCCGTCGGCCCGGCGATAGCCCTGCCATTGCGCATCCCCCACCGTGCGCATCGCGGACTGCCGCACGGACGGAGTGTAGTCCCGCTCGCCGGCCAGCGCCGTGGCCAGGTTGTGGCTGTGGACGTGTTCGCCCGGTTCGATGGGCCGCGTGGTCCGGCCGATCGGCAGGCCGTACTTGACCACCGGATCGCCCGTCCCGTGGGCCGCCAGGGCCAGCTTGTGCCCTGCGGCCACCGGTTCGCGCACGGTGAGGCCAAGAACCTGCTCGCCGGCCGCGATCGGCCGCAAGGCCACCGCGACCGAGTCGGCGGCATGAACGCGCAGAACGGCGGGAAGGTCTTGCGACATTGGCGCTCCACGCTATGGTAACCGGTGTCAATATTGCCTTGCCGCGGTTCGGAAGGCAAGTGGCGGAAGGCAAGGATCGGAGCATCGGACGCCGGGCGGACTGCCTCGGACTGCGACCGGCGATACTGGGGAAGGACGCGGAATGGGTCGCACAGGCGAGGCGAAACCGACGATCAACGATGTGGCCCGCCTGTCGGGCGTGTCGAAGAAGACCGTCAGCCGCGTGATCAACCGATCGCCGCTGCTGAACGATGCCACGCGCGAAAAGGTCGAGGCGGTGATCGCCCAGTTGGGCTACGTGCCCAACCCCCAGGCCCGCGCGCTCGCCCTGCGCCGCAACTTCGTGCTGGGGATGATCTATGACAATCCCAACGCGCAGATGGTCCTGAACTTCCAGGAGGGCGTGCTCGACGCGATCCGCGACAGCGAATATGCGCTGGTGATCCATCCGGTCGACCGCCACAGCCCGACCCTGTTCGACAACATCCGCCGCTTCATCGAACAGCAGCGCCTGTCCGGCGTGATGATCCTGCCGCCCCTGTCCGAAAACGATGCCTTTGCCGCCCTGTTCGACGAACTGGGCTGCAACTATGTGCGGATGGGTTCGGCCGAACTGGCCGACCCGGCCCATCTGGTCCAGTCGAACGACCGCGAAGGCGTGCGCGAGGCGGTGGAGTGCCTGATTGCCGAGGGGCACCGCCGGATCGGCCTGGTCGAAGGGCCGGAGGGTTTCCGCTCGGCCTACGAACGGCATCAGGGCTGGCGCGAGGCCCTGGAAGCGCAGGGACTGCCCTGCGACGCATCGCTGATCGCCCGCGGCAGCTACACCTTCGAGACCGGGAAGGAGGCCGGCGCGGCCCTGCTCGACCGCGACGACCCGCCCACCGCGATCTTCGCCAGCAACGACGTGATGGCCGCCGGCGTGGTGCACGTCGCGCGGGAGCGCGGGCTGGACGTGCCGCGTGACCTGTCGGTGATCGGCTTCGACGACACCGCGATCGCCGCGACGATCTGGCCGCCGCTGACCACCGTGCGCTGGCCGATCCGGACCATGGCGCGATCGGCGGCGCGCAAGCTGATCCACCCGGAGGCTGCCAACCGCGAGCAATCGCGCTTTCCCACCGAGTTCGTGCCCCGCGCGTCCACCTCCCGCCCGGCGCAGGGGTGAGGCAAGCCATGACAGCCCACCGGTTTTGCAGGTTGATCCGCAGCATGACACCGGTTACCTAGTGCGCCATAGCCGCGCGCCGCTCTGCCCGTCAGTCCGGCGTCGCCCCGCCAGACCACTCCAGTTCCAGCCAGGACACCACGACCATGAAGATCGCGCTCATCATCGAGAACAGCCAGGCGGCGAAGAACGCCATCGTGCACGAGGCGCTGACCTCGGTCGCGGAACCGCTGGGCCATCAGGTGTACAACTACGGGATGTACAGTCCCGATGACGCGGCCTCGCTCACCTATGTGATGAACGGGCTGCTCACCGGCATCCTGCTCAACTCCGGTGCGGCCGATTTCGTGGTGACTGGCTGCGGCACCGGCATGGGCTCGATGCTCGCGGCCAATGCCATGCCCGGCGTGTTCTGCGGGCTGGTGATCGATCCCACCGACGCCTTCCTGTTCAGCCAGATCAACGATGGCAATGCCATCTCGATGCCCTATTCCAAGGGCTTCGGCTGGGCGGCCGAGCTCAACCTGCAGGACTGCTACCGCAAGATCTTCGAGAACGAGGGCGGCGCCGGCTATCCGAAGGAACGCGCCGAGATCATGCGCAAGAACCGCGGCATCCTGTCGGGCCTCAAGCAGGCCTCGTGCCGCGACATGCTGACCGTGCTCCAGACGGTCGATCAGGATCTGCTGCGCGCGGCGATCGCGGGTGAGCGCTTCGCCGAGCTGTTCTACCCCAATGCGCAGGACCAGGCGATCGCCGACTACCTGCGCGCGCTGTGAGCGGGGCCACACGATGACCATCTCGTTCGACCTGACCGGCAAGGTGGCGCTCGTCACCGGGGCCAACACCGGGATCGGCCAGGCCATCGCCGTGGCCCTGGCCGAGGCCGGAGCCGACGTGGCGATCGCCGGGCGGAGCGAGCCAGCCGAGACGCTCGAGCGGCTCGCGGCGACCGGGCGGCGCACGCTCGACCTGCGCGTGGACCTGTCCTCCACCGCCCCGATCGAGGGTCTGGTGGCCGAGGTGCTGGCCGCGTTCGGGCGCATCGACGTGGTGGTCAACAACGCCGGGATCATCCGCCGGGCCGACCTGCTCGACTTCTCCGAGGCGGACTGGGACGCGGTGCTCGACACCAATCTCAAGGTGCTGTTCTTCCTCAGCCAGGCGGTGGCGCGCGGCATGGTCGCGCGCGGCTCGGGCAAGATCATCAACGTGGCCTCGCTGCTGAGCTTCCAGGGCGGGATCCGCGTGCCGAGCTATGCCGCGGCCAAGTCCGGCGTGGCGGGCGTGACCCGAGCCATGGCCAACGAGCTGGCGGGCAAGGGCGTGCAGGTTAACGCGATCGCCCCGGGCTATATCGCCACCAACAACACCGCCGCCTTGCAGGCCGACGAGACGCGCAGCCGCCAGATCCTCGAGCGGATTCCGGCTGGACGCTGGGGCAAGCCCGAGGATATCGCCGGAACTGCGGTGTTCCTGGCTTCCCCTGCGGCCAACTACGTGACCGGCCAGGTCCTTGCGGTCGACGGTGGGTGGATGGCGCGGTAGTCTGCCGGGATGACTGTCACCTGCTTCGGCGAGCTCCTGCTCCGCCTCGCCCCGCCCGGCCACCAGTTGCTGGTCCAGGCCAACAGCCTGGACCTGGTCGTCGCCGGGGCCGAGGCCAATGTCGCCGCGGCGCTGGCCTCGCTGGGGCACCCGGTCCGCTTCGCCAGCGTGATCCCGGCCAGTCCGCCGGGAGACCGGGCCGTGGCCGCGCTGCGCGCTGCGGGGATCGACACGGGCCATGTGATCCGCGCGCCGGGGCGGATGGGGCTCTATTTCCTGGAGGTCGGGGCCGGGGCGCGGGCCTCGCAGATCACTTACGATCGCGCCGGCAGCGCCTTTGCGCTGGCGGCACCCGGCGCCATCGACTTCGCCGCGGCCCTGGCCGGATCGCGACTGCTCCACACCGGGGGAATCACCCCGGCGCTCGGCCCGGGCGGTGTCGCGCTGGCCCGCGCGGCCCACGCCGCCGCGCGCGCGGCCGAGGTGCCGATCTGCTTCGACGGCAATTACCGCGGCCAGCTATGGTCCGCCTGGGACAGCGATCCCGCCGCGATCCTGCGCGAGCTGGTCGAGGATGCGACCATCCTGATCGGCAATCACCGTGACATCTCGCTGCTGCTCGGCCGGACCTTCTCGGGCGATGGCCCGGATCGCCGCCGCGAGGCGGCCGAGGCGGCCTTTGCCGCCTTCCCCCGGCTCGGGCTGATCGCCTCGACCGCGCGGCACATCGTCACGAGCGACCACCACCGCATCGCCGCCCGGGTCGACGCGCGCGACGCCGCGCACCAGACCGACGAGCTGGACGTCACCGGGATCGTCGACCGGATCGGCACCGGCGACGCCTTCGCCGCCGGGGTCCTGCACCAATGGCTGGAAGGGGGGGACTGCCGCGCCATGGCCGAAAGCGGGCTTGCCCTCACCGCGCTCAAGCACAGCCTGCCGGGCGACATGGCGCTGGTGTCACGCGCGATGCTGGAGAGCTTCAGCCCCGGCGGAGGCGATGTCCGCCGTTGAGCGGCTGAGCCGGCGCGCGGTCCTGGCGGGCGGCGCGGCCCTCGCCGCCGCGCCGCGCCTGTCCGCCCGGGCGTCCGCTTCGGACCGGCCGGTCCGCCGTTTCCTGGGCATCCGCTATGCCGAGGCCACGCGGTTCGCTCCCCCCCGCGCCGTGTTCGACCGCGCCCCGCTGGGTCACTACGGCCCGGCCTGTCCCCAGTCCGATCGCCGCTACCAGCCGCAGGACGAAGATTGCCAGTTCCTCAATGTCTGGGCGCCGCGCGAGGCCCGCCGCGCCAGCCTGCCGGTGATGGCCTATATCCACGGCGGGGCCTATTCGAACGGGTCGGTCAGCGATCCGCTCAACGACGGGGCCCGGCTGGCGGAGCGCGGCGACGTGGTGGTGGTGACGATCAACCACCGGCTGAACGCGCTGGGCTATCTCTACCTGCCCGACCGCTTCCCCGACAGCGGCAATGCCGGGCAACTGGATCTGGTCTGCGCCCTGCACTGGATCCGCCGCAACATCGCCGACTATGGCGGCGACCCGGACAACGTCACCCTGTTCGGCCAGTCGGGCGGGGGAGCCAAGATCGCCACGCTGATGGCCATGCCCGCCGCGCAGGGCCTGTTCCACAAGGCGATCACGATGAGCGGCCAGCAGGTCACGGCCAGCGGCCCGCTGCATGCCCGCCAGCGCGCCCGGGCGTTCCTCGACCGGCTCGGCACGGACCCTGCGACCGCGCCGAGCGCAGCGCTGGTCGCGGCGCTGGCGGCAACCGACCCGATTCTGGGCGGCGGGGTCTACATGGGTCCCGTGCTCGACATGCGCAGCCTGACGCGCCACCCGTTCTGGCCCGACCCGGCGCCGCAGGGCAACGCCATGCCCATGCTGCTGGGCAACACCGTGGCCGAGACCCGCGCCTTCTTCCCGCCCGATCACCCCAAGCTGCAGGGGCTCGACTGGACCAACCTGGCCGAACGCGCCGGGCCCGAGCTGAAAGTGGACATCGATCCGGCCTGGACCCTCGCCCGGTTCCGTGACCGCTATCCCGCCGAGAGCCCGGAACAGGTCTTCCACCGCATGGTCACCGCCGCCCGGTCATGGCGTGGCCAGGTCGAGGAGGCCGATGCCCGCGCCCGCGCCGGGGTACGCCGCACCTGGGTCTACCAGCTCGATTTCGACCAGGCTAAGCACACCGACGATATCGGCCTGGCCTTCGGGACCACGGCCGGCGAAAGCCCGGCCCGGGCCGCGATGAGCGACCGGCTGATGCGGGCCTTCGTCCGCTTTGCCCGCACCGGCGATCCGGGCTGGGCGCCGTACACCCTGCCCCGCCGCGAAACGATGGTGTTCGACACCGTCAGCCGGGTGGAGAACGACCCGCGCCGCTGGGAGCGCGAACTGTTCGCCCGGGTGCCCTACATCCAACCCGGGAGCTGAGGGGGGGACCGCGCGATCGGCTCAGCCGGGTTGCGCGGGAAGGCCAGTCCCTACCCCGCGCCCTGCCGCGAGGCCACGTCACGGGGTGAAAGCTTTTCCTGCGCCCCGGCTTTCTGCCCGGGATAGAGCCCGTTCTTCGGGGTCATGGTGTCAAGGTCCCAGGCGGACGGATCGAAGGCAGCCCGGGTTTCCTTCATGACCGGATAACCGGGGCCGACCTCGTGCTCGTCATCGATGATGTCGCCGCGCCCCTCGGCGACGAAGAACAGGACGCGGATGTCGTCGGGCGCGCGGTCCCACGGGCGGGCCCCGGCGGTCTGCAGCAGGCTGGTCTCGACCGCGCCCGAGGGCAGGATGTCATAGCCGGCCAGACTGGCCAGCGGGGCCTTGGCCGGGAGCAAGCGGGCCCGGGTCTCACCATAGCGGCCGAACTGCGGGAGCGGATGGCCGAAACGGTCGACCGCGCGGTTGTCGCGGCCATAATAGGCCAGGTCCCCGTCGCCGCCGAGCGTGAGGAAGGGCAGGCCCGGATCGGTATCGTTGCCCCCCCGCATCACGTTGCCGACGGCGGTGATCTCGCCGGTGACATAGGGATGCCTGGTCCACTCCAGATTCATCAGGTTGTAGTGCACCGCGCGGTGGCCCGGGTTGTAGATCAGGTTGTTGACCATCAGCACCTGGGCCCCGCCCTTGACCAGCGGCGAACGCTCCACGTTGTGGGCAAAGACATTGCGATAGAACACGATGTTCGTCGCATTGTCGTGGATCAGGCTGCCCTTGGAATGCTCGCCCTTGGGGTGGCTGGAAAAGGCCAGGCCCTCGGCCGCGAGGTTGTTGCGGAAGACGATGTCGTGGCTGGTGTTCTGACGCCATTCCTGGACCGAGGCGCCATTGAAGCGCGGACCCGAGGCCGACATGTTCTCGTCCAGCGCCCAGAGGAAGCTGCAGTTCTCGACCACGACATGATGCGCCGCGACGGTGGAGAAGGCATCGGCCTCCCAGCCGGAAAAGTGCGGCTGGCCATCGGCGCCGGTCATGACGCGCAGGTGGCTGATGATCACGTCATGGCCCTTGAGATCGATCCCGCCGCGGATGATCGTGATCCCGGGGGAAGGCGCGGTCTGTCCGGCGATCGTCAGGTAGGGTTCGCTGATGGTCAGGGTTTCGCGACCCAGGTCGATCGCTCCGCCCACTTCGAACACCACCGTGCGCGGCCCCTTGGCCTCGACCGCCTCCTTGAACGAGCCCGGCCCGTCCTTGGCCAGGGTGGTGACCCGGATGATTCGCCCCCCCGCGCCGCCGCGGGTGGGGTCGGCCGGTGCGGCCATCGCGTCCCGCGCTGCGGCAACCGGCTGCAAGGCCATCAGCATGGCGATCATTCCAAGCGGCAATTGGCGCATCGTCCTGTCTCCCATGTGGGCCTTCTTGACAGAGCCGGCCAGACAGGGCAATGAAAAATGACACCGGTTACCTAAGGCTGCCCTGCGGTCAGCCCAAACGGGATCCGGAGCATGTTGGCGCCGCCAAGGCGCAGCAGGGAGTCAAGGGTGCCTGGGGAACGGACCCACGTGGTTCGTCCTCCTTTGACACCGGTATCAATGCCAATCGCCAAGACGGCGTCGAGGGGAATGGGAATGCGCAAGGACATGTCAGGCCGCACGCTGTCGCGGCTTTCGCTGCTCAAGATCGCTCTGGTCGCGGGGAGTGCGCTGGCCGCACCGAGCGCGGTGCAGGCCCAGGCGGCGCCGGCCCCGGCGCAAGACCAGACTGCGGCACCGGCCGATGCCCCGGCCGCGGACGACATTGTCGTCACCGGCTTCCGCCAGTCGCTGGAAAAGGCCCTGAACGTCAAGCGCATCTCGGTCGCCGCGGTCGACGCCATCGTGGCCGAGGACATTGCCAAGTTCCCCGATCAGAACCTGGCCGAATCGCTGCAGCGCATCCCCGGCATCTCGATCGTCCGCGATGCCGGTGAAGGCCGCGCGATCACCGTGCGCGGCCTGGGCTCGCAGTTCACTCGCGTCCGCCTGAACGGGCTGGAGACGATCGCGACCTCGACCGACGGCGCCAGCGCCAACCGCGACCGCGCCTTCGACTTCAACATCTTCGCCTCCGAGCTGTTCAGCAGCCTGGTGGTCCACAAGACCGCCGAAGCGAGCCTGGACGAAGGCTCGCTGGGCGCCGTGGTCGATCTCAACACCGGCAACCCGCTGGCCGGCAAGGCCGGGCTGCATGGGGCGCTCTCGGCGGTTGCCTCCTACAACGATCTCGCCAAGAAGACCGGGCCGCGTCTGGCCGGGCTGGTCTCGTGGCGCAACGACGCCGGCACTTTCGGCGCCTCGCTCTCGGCCGCCTACTCGAAGATCTACACGCTGCAGATGGGCAACAACTCGGTGCGCTGGGCCCAGGCCCGGTTCGACTCGGTCGACGGCACGCCCTGCTTCGCCAACACCACCGGCTCCATCGCCGCCGGCACCCTGGCCTACACCACGGCCCGCCCCAACAGCGGCGGCACCTATCGGCCCAGCGCGGCCTGCGACCGTGCCACCCTGTCGTTCCACCCCCGCATCCCGCGCTACGGCGAGATCAACCACATGCGCGAGCGCCTTGGGGTCACCGGCTCAGTCCAGTTCGAACCGACCGAGAAGACCAAGTTTTCGCTCGATGCGCTGTATTCGCGGTTCAAGGAAAACCGCGGCGAGAAGTGGGGCGAAGTGCTGCTGCGGTCCAACGAGCGGTCGGTGGACGTGGTCAACCCGGTCTATGACGCCAACAACAACATGATCAAGGCGACCCTCAACGACGCCTGGGTGCGCACCGAGAACTACCTGCGCAAGAGCTCGACCGAGTTCTACCAGGTCGGTCTGACCTGGGACCAGGACGTCACCGACAAGCTGCGTTTCACCATGGTCGGCGGCGTATCCAAGTCGAACGCCGATATCCCGGTCGAAACGACGATCATGTTCGATGACCGCGATGCGCAGGGCTACAGCTACGACTACACCGACATGCGGCGCCCGAAGCTGACCTTCGGCACCAGCGTGACCGACCCGGCGAACTTCCAGCTCGCCGAGATCCGCGACCGCCCCTCGAACACCACCAACCGCTTCAAGACCGTGCAACTGCGCACCGAATGGGACGTGACCGATCAATTCCAGATCCGGTTGGGCGGCGTCTGGCGGCGCTTCAACTTCGACGTGGCCGCCTACACCCGTGACGCATCGGTCTGCGGCAATGGCGGCACCAGCGTGGTGACCAGCACCTCGGGCACGATTGCCTGCTCGCTCACCTCGGTGTTCGGGCCGACCGCGATCTACGGCTTCCAGGTGACCCCGGCCCTGTCCGAGCTGTTCACGCTGCGGCCCTCGGGCCAGCCGGCGGGCAACACCGACCAGTGGCTGGTCGCCAACCTGCCTGCCGCCGCCGCCTTCACCCAGCTCTACAGCCGTCCGCTGGTCGCCGATGCCGGCAACATCCGCGGGGTGACCGAGGAAACCCGCGGCGGCTACCTCCAGGCCGATGCCAAGGGCAACCTGTTCGGGCTGGATTACGCGCTCAACTTCGGTGTCCGCTATGTGAAGACGCTGCAAAGCTCCTATGGCCTGGTCGGTGCGGTCAACAACACCGTCAAGCGGAGCTACGACAACTGGCTGCCGGCGCTCAACGTGGCGCTCTACCCCACCCAGTCCGTGGTCATTCGCGGTGCCGTGGCCGATGTGATCACCCGGCCTTCGCTGGGCGCGCTGACCCCCGGCGGCTCGGCCGACGGGTTCAACCAGCGCGTCAGCACCGGCAATCCCAACCTGAACCCGTTCCGAGCGACCAATTACGACCTGTCGTTCGAATGGTACTTCGCCCGCGGCGCGATCGCCTCGGTCGCCCTGTTCAAGAAGGACGTGAAGACCTTCACCCAGTCGGGGTCGATCACCGGGCTGACCTACGCCCAGACCGGCGCGCCGGTCACGGCGCTCAACCCCTCGTCGCCGGCGGCCCAGTCGATCGGCACGGTCAACGATCAGCTCATCCAGCCGATCTGGACGCTCCAGACCACGATCAACGGCTCGGGCGCGACGCTGAAGGGTGTCGAACTGGCGCTGCAGTTGCCGTTCAACGTCTTCACCGAAAACAGCTTCCTGCGCAATTTCGGGATCATCGCCAACGCCACCTTCATCGACTCCTCCGCCACCTTCAACCTGCAGGGTCCGATCACCTCGGCCTTTGTTCCGGCCACTGGAGCACTGGGCCCGCTGAGCAACGTGACCGTGGTCAACACCCTGTCGAACGTGTCGAAGACCGCCTGGAACGGCACGATCTACTACGATGACGGCAAGTTCTCGGCCCGCGCCATGGTCAGCTATCGCGGCCGCTTCCACGAAGGCGCCTCGGGCACCGGCAACCTGCTGGAAGGCTATGGCGCCACCACCAACCTCGACGCGTCGATCCGCTACAAGCTGACCGACAACGTCGAGATCTCGCTGGAAGGCAACAACCTGCTCGACACCTACCGCTATCGCTTCACCGACTGGGATGCCGATCGCAATTACGAGAACAACCACTTCGGCCGGATCATCATGGCCGGTGCGCGGTTCCGCTACTGAGGCGGGATTGCGTCACCGGCCACCCGGGGGATGAGGACAGGCTTGCGGCATGACACTGGATCGACGTTCGGTACTTGCCAAAGGCCTGACCACGACCATGTTGGGCGCCATGGCCAGCGGGGCGACATCCGGACGGGCGGGGGCACAGACGCCACCGCCCGTTTCGACCAAGGGACTCCCACCCGGCCTGCCCCAGCCTAGCGAGACGCTTGACCTTTGGCCCGGCGGCGCCCCCGGCCTGCCCAGCCCGGCCCCGGTCGAACAGGTGGACGAGCGCTCCACCGATCCCCTGGTCAACGACCGCGCGGTCTACGGGATCACCCGTCCGCGGCTGGTGGTGTTCCGCCCGGACCGGCCCAACGGCGCCGCCGTGCTGATCGCGCCGGGCGGCGGCTATCGCTGGGTCGTGGTCGACAAGGAGGGCTACGAGATGGGCCGCTGGCTGGCGGCCCGCGGCTTCACCGCCTTCGTCCTGTTCTACCGGCTGCCTGGCGAGGGCTGGGCGGGCGGGCCGGACACGCCGCTCGCCGATGCGCAGCGGGCGATGCGGCTGATCCGGCACCGCGCGCGCGACTTCGCGATCGATCCGGAACGGGTCGCGGCGATGGGCTTTTCGGCGGGCGGGCACGTCTGCGCCGATCTGGCCGCGCGTTGGGCCGCGCCGGTCTATGCACCGGTCGACGCGGCGGACCGGCTTTCGGCCAAGCCGCATTGCGCGGCGCCGCTCTATCCGGTGGTGTCGATGGACCCGGCCATTGCGCACCCGGGATCGCGCGCCAAGCTGCTCGGCCCCTCCCCCACCGCGCAGGCCGAAGCCGCCCACTCGCCCGACCGGCAGATCACTGCGGCGGCCCCGCCGCACTTCCTGCTCCATGCCGAGGATGACGATGTCGTCCCGGTCGACAACACGCTGCGGCTCCATGCGGCCCTGCGCGCGGCCCGGGTTCCGGTTGAACTCCACCTGTTCACGCACGGGGGCCACGGGTTCGGCCTGCGCAAGACGGTGGGCAAGCCGGTCGAGGCCTGGCCCGACCTGTGGCGCGCCTGGGTTCGCACGATGGGACTGGGGTGATGGACCGCCGCAGCCTGCTCGGCGGCGCGGTGATCGGCTCGGCGGGCCTGTCGGCAGGCATCGGAGCCTGGGCACGCGGGATCGAGGGCCAGCACGCGCCCGATCTCGGCAACGGCACCTTCCTCAACCCCGTGCTGAGCGGCGATCGTCCCGACCCGGCGATCCTGAAGGACGGCGCCGACTATTACCTGACCTTCTCCAGCTTCGACGCCTATCCGGGCCTGACCATCTGGCACAGCCGCGACCTGGTGAACTGGCAGCCCCGCCGCCCGGCCCTGACCCGCAACATCGGTTCGGTCTGGGCGGTCAGCCTGGAAAAGCACGGTGGTCGGTACTTCCTCTACATCCCGGTCAAGGCCCGGCCCAACGACGTGTTCGTCACCTGGGCCGACCACATCGACGGGCCGTGGAGCGATCCCGTGCCGCTGGGCCTGCCGCGCCACATCGATCCCTGCCATGCCGTGGCCGAGGACGGATCACGCTGGCTGTTCCTCTCGGGCGGCGACCGCGTGCGGCTGAGCGACGACGGGCTGCGCCTGGCCGGGCCGGTCGAGCATGTCTATGATCCCTGGCGCTACCCCGATGACTGGGACGTCGAAGGCTTTTCGCCCGAAGGCCCGAAGATCCACCGCCGGGGCAACTGGTTCTACATGCTCACGGCCGTGGGCGGCACGGCCGGCCCACCAACCGGGCACATGGTGATCGCCGCGCGATCGCGCTCGCTCCATGGTCCGTGGGAACAGCACCCCGGCAACCCGCTGGTCCGCACCCGCTCGGCCGATGAGGCCTGGTGGTCGCGCGGCCACGCCTCGCTGGTCGAGGGGCCCGATGGATCGTGGTGGGCGCTTTACCACGGCTATCGCAAGGACTTCTGGACGCTGGGGCGGCAGTGCCTGCTCGACCCGGTGCGGTGGACCGCCGATGGCTGGTTCGCGATGACCGGCGGCGACCTGTCGCGCCCCCTGCCCCAGCCGCGCGGGGGCGTGGCGCTGCCGCACGGCCTGGCTCTGTCGGACGATTTTGCCGGGCCGCTGCAGCTGGGAACCAAGTGGACCTTCTTCCGCCCAGCCCCGGACGAGGCCGAACGCCTGCACGTCGCCGACAACACCCTGCACCTTGCGGCGCGGGGGGAGGCTCCATCGAACGGATCACCCCTGCTGCTCAACGCCGGGGACACCAGCTACCGCTTCGAATGCACGATCGCGGTCGAGCCGGGCTGCACGGCGGGGCTGGTCCTGTTCTACGATGACCGGCTCTACGCCGGACTGGGCTTCGATGCGGAGCGGTTCGTCACGCACCAGTACGGGATCGAGCGGGCGCGGCCGGCCAATCCCCATGGCGCGCGGCTGCGCATGCGGATCACCAACCGCCGCCACATCGTGGCGATCCACACCAGCGGCGATCACGGGCAGACCTGGCAGCGGTTCGATCGCGGGATGGAGGTGTCGGGCTATCACCACAATGTCCGCGGCGGGTTCCTCTCGCTGCGTCCCGGGCTCTATGCCGCGGGTCGCGGCGGCGCGCGGTTCAGCGACTTCCGCTATGCGGCCCTGGCGGATGGCGCGGCGGCGACAACAGCGGGATAGTCAATCGCCGGTTTTCCGACACGGGCCGCTGCTGTGGTTTCGGCCGACCGGGACTATCCTGCGCGGCGGGAGAGCCGACCATGCCGCAGCGCCGATCCATTCCATTCATCGCCCGTTTGCTGCCCCTGCTGCTGATGCTGCTACCCGCCGCCACGCAGGCCGCGCCGGAGCCCCGCCCGCTGTCGCCGGTCGAGCAGGTCGATCCCTTCATCGGCACCGATGGCACCGGCCACACCTTCCCCGGGCCGAGCCGCCCCTTCGGCATGATCCAGCCCGGCCCCGACAATGCCGACACCGGCTGGGAATACACCTCGGGCTACCAGTACCGCGCGCCGAAGATCATCGGGTTTTCGCAGAACCGGGCGAGCGGCACCGGCATTCCCGAACTGGGCGACCTGCTGCTGCAGCCCGGGCTTGAGCGCCGCGCCGACATGGCCAGCACCTATGCCAAGGCCAGCGAGGTGGCGCGACCCGGCTACTACGCGGTGACCCTGGCCGACAACGGCGTGCGGGTGGAACTGACGTCCACCCTGCGCAGCGCCTTCCACCGCTACACCTTCAGCCGGGGCGGCCGGGTCTGGCTGCTCGTCGATCTGCAGCACGGCCTGACCTTCCGCACCGACCGGCAGCCGGTGCTCGCCGTGGCCAACCGCTTCACCCGCTGGGGCTTCGCGGGCGAGGCGCAGCGCCGCAACTGGACCACGCGGCACCTGGCCTGGGCGGTCCGCTTCGACCATCCGATCGCGGCGGTAGAGCCCATCCCCGCCCGTCCCGGCGATGCCGCGCCACGCTTCTGGCTGGGCTTCGATCTCGGCGTCGGGCGAAGCCTGCGGGCGCGGGTCGGCCTCGCCACGACCGACGCTGCGGGGGCCCGCGCCAACCGCGACGAGCGCGGCGGCTGGGATTTCGACACCGTCGTGGCCGAGAGCATGCGCGAGTGGCATGCCCTGCTCGGCCGCGCCCGGATCAGCGCCCCGCCCGCGCAGCAGCGGATTTTCGCCACGGCCCTGTACCACGCCTTCCTTCACCCCTCGGTGATCAGCGACGTCGACGGGCGGTGGCGCGGGCCGGACCAGCGCATCCGCCGCGTCCGCCGAGGCCTGCGCTATTCCACCCTGTCGCTGTGGGACACGTTCCGCGCCGCCCAGCCGCTGATCACCCTGCTGGCTCCGGAGCGGGTGAACGATATCGTCGCCACCCTGATCGACCATGCCGAGGCCGCCGGGCGTCTGCCCAAGTGGCCGATCTGGGGCGGGGAGACCGGGACGATGATCGGCGAGCCCGCCCTGCCGGTGATCGCCGAGGCCTGGGCCAAGGGCTTCCGCGGGATCGACGGCGGGCGGGCCCTGGCCGCCATGGTCCGCACCTCGACCCGCGACGCCCAGCCGCTTTACCCCGGCGACACCTCGCTCTCGCTGTGGTCGCTCTACGACCGCTACGGCTACTATCCGTTCGACCTGGCCGGCGGCGAGGCGGTGTCGCGCACACTCGAGGCCGGGATCGGCGATGCCGCGACCGCGCGGATGGCGCGGATGCTCGGCGAGGAGCGGCTCGCCCGCCGCTTCGCCGCCCGCGCCGGATCGTGGCGCCGCCTGCTCGACCCCGAGACCCGTCTCGCCCGCGGCCGCGACAGTCAGGGCCGCTGGCGCACCCCGTTCGATCCGCTCACCCCCACCTCGCCGCTCAACAACCCCGGCGACTACACCGAGGCCAATGCCTGGCAATACAGCTGGACCCCGGCCCTGCACGATCCGCGCGGGCTGGCCGCCGCGCTGGGCGGTCCGGCCGGGTTGCGCACCCTGCTCGACCGCTTCTTCTTCGGGCTCAAGCCCACCGAGGGGGCGGCCTACCTGGGGCAGGAGGCGATGATCGGCCAGTACGCCCACGGCAACGAGCCGAGCCACCATGTTGCCTGGCTCTATGCCTTCACCGATCGGCCCGAAACCGGCCATGCCCTGGTCTCGCGGATCGCGCGGGACTTCTACCGCGACCGCCCCGACGGGATCATCGGCAACGAGGACGCCGGGCAGATGAGCGCCTGGTACGTCTTCGCCACGCTGGGCTTCTATCCGGTCGACCCGGCGAGCGGGACCTATGTCGCCGGCCTGCCGCTGGTGACCGAAGCGACCCTCCGGGTGCCGGGGCGGCAGGTGCTGACAATCCGGCGCGAAGGTGAAGGAGACCGCCTGGCGAGGGTGACGCTGGACAGGCGGGCCCTGCCGCTGACCCGGATGCCGCACCGCGCACTGGTGGCGGGTGGCGTGCTGCGCTTCGCCGCCCTGCCCGTCACCACGCCTTAAGCTTTGGCTGCTAGCGAGGCTCGCGACCGATGCGCTGCGGCGCGTCGCCGGCAGGGAGTACAGGCAAGTGAAGGGCCAGGGTTGGATTGGGCTGGCAATCGTCGCGGCCGGGCTGGGCATAGTCGGGGTCGGCCTGCTGACCGGTGAACCGGCGCGCCGGCCGTCCGAGGCTGCCGCCCCGGCGCCGTCGATCGCCGCCGCACCGGAGGTCGCGGCAAGCCCGGCCCCCGCTCCGACCGAGGCCGCCAGCCCCGCGCAGAACCCGGACTTCGTGATCAAGCGCATCCTCCCGATCGAGGGCCCGCTGCGCTATGGCGACTGGCACTGGGACGAGGCCGGGGCCCCCGCGGACGGGCCGCTGGTGATCACCGTCGATCTGGAAGCCCGCGTGCTGTCGGTGTTCCGCGGCGGCTACGAGATTGCGGCGACCGCGGTGCTGCTCGGCACCACCGAAAAGCCGACCCCGACCGGCCGCTTCCCGATCACCGAGAAGGACGCCGATCACCAGTCGAACATCTACGACGGCGCGCCGATGCCCTACATGATGCGCCTGACCAACGACGGCATCACGATCCACGGCACCAAGGTGCAGAACGGCTATGCCAGCCACGGCTGCGTCGGCGTGCCCACGCCCTTCGCCAAGAAGCTGTTCGGCCTCGTCGCGGTGGGAACGCCGGTCTACATCACCCGCGGCAAGATGGTCGGCCTGGGGGATTCGCTGACGGGGTGAGGGGGCCGCATGCATCGCCAAAGGGCCCGCGCGCGCTAGGCCTGGTCACGCGCCGCCCGCCGCACCGGCGCCTTCGCAAAGCTCCAGCCCTCGGGTAGCGGCCGGGCCACCAGGTTGCCGATCGAGGCGGGTTGCCCCGCGACCAGTGCGTCGAACACCCCGGCCACGGCCGAGCCGCGCGGTTCGTTGCCGTCGAGCTTGGCGATCAGCCGCGCCAGCACCCGCAGGGCCACGGCCCGCGGCGCTTGCGGACGGTAGACATAGCTGCCCAGCGCCGCGGGGCTGACCCCGTCCTGCCATTCGCGCCCCGCCGCCCAGTCGAGCGCGGCGTCGGCATCGGCCAGATGGGCGGCGCTGCGGGCCACGGCGGGGATATCGAGCCAGTCGGCCGTGGCCAGCGCCGCGCGCAGGCGGGCCCGGTCGAAGCGGGGATCGGTGTTGCTGGGATCCTGCGCGGGGATAAGCCCGGCCTGGTCCACCAGGGCCGCCAGATCGCCACGCCGCCAGCCGAGCAGGGGACGGAGCAGCGGCAGCCGGGTGCCCGGTACGGTCCCGCTCGGGCGCACTCCGGCCAAGCCGGCCACGCCGCTGGCCCGGTTGAGGCGGAGCAGCAGCGTTTCGGCCTGATCGTCGGCATGATGCGCGGTGAGCAGCGCGGCCAGCCCGCGCGCTGCCATCCAGCCGGCCAGCGCGGCATAGCGCGCCTGGCGCGCGGCGTTCTGGACATTGCCCGGCGCGAGCGTGACGGTCAGGGTCTGGTGCGGCACGCCCAGCGTGGCACAGACCCGGGCGACGGCGGCCGCCTCGTCCGCAGCCTCTGGCCGCAGACCGTGATCGACCGTCGCCGCCTCGATCGCCCCGGGGTGGGCCGCCTGGGCCAGCAGCAGCAGGGCCAGGCTGTCCGGACCGCCCGACACGGCGAGCGCGAGCGGGCCGGCGGGCGGGCGCAGCGCCGCCAGGTCCGCCGCGAACCGCGCGACCGTGGCGGGATCGCTCAACGCGGGATCACTCGCAGGTGACGGCCTTGCGGGTGGCGTCATACAGCGTCTTCAGCCGTCCGCTGGTGTCGCCGGGGTAGGTGTCGGCGAATTCGCCCAGGGCGATGCAGGCGCGGTTGATGTCACCCAGTTGGCGCATCGATTCCGCCAGGTAGAGCAGGCTTTCCGCGGCGCGGGCGCCCTTCTTGTCGGCCTGGTAGTTCTTCAGGAACCACGGCGCGGCATCGCGCGGCTTGCCATCGTCCAGGAAGGCGCGGCCCAGCAGGTTGCGGCCGTAGGAGATCTTGGCGTCGCGCGGGTACTTGTCGACATAGAGCCGCAACTGCTGCTGGGCTTCGGGGTAGAACTTGGCCTCCCACAGGCGGAAGCCATAGCTGTATTCGTCGTCGCCCGCGTTGCCGGTGTCCGGCTTGACGATCTTGGCCACGGCCGCGACCCGCTGCGGACTGGGCTTCTCGGCGACGGCGGGTTTGGCGGGGGTCGGCTTCGCGGGGGCAGGCTTGGTCCCGGCAGGCTTGACCGCGGCGGGACTGGGCGCGGCCGGAAGCACGGCGGTCGGTGCGGGCGCCGGAGCCGTGGCGGAGGGCCTGGTCGGGGCGGGCGCCGCCAGCGCCGGGGCCGGAGTGGAGGCCGGCGCGGACACGGCGGGTCGCGGCAGGGGCAGGCTGATGCCCGGGGCTGCCGCTTCGGGCGTCCCGGCCGGGGCGTCGGTGCCGGGGGCCGGCGCGGGCGGGGTCAGCGCGGCGAGGCGGGCCTCGATCTGGGCGACGCGATTGGCGGTCTCCTCGCTTTGCGCGGTCAGCCGGGCGATCTGCATCTCCACCGAGTCCATCCGCGTCAGCAGGTCGGTCACCGGGGTGGTCGTGGGGATCGCCGGAGTGCCCGGGGCCGCGGCCGCGCCGGGTGTCACCTGCGGAGTGAAGAACTTGCCGTCGCTGCCGGGGAAGACCTGCCGCTGCAGCGCCCGCACCTCGGCCTCGAGCTTGCGCAGCCGCGCCTCCGGATCGGCCGGGGCGGACTGGGCGAGGACCGCCGGCGCGGCGGAGACCAGCAGCGCGACGAACGACAGGCCGCGCAGCGGGCGGGATCGGGCGAGCTTGGGCATCATGGGTTCGACAGACTCCGATCGTCAGAACGGTGATCAACCGCGCGGGCCGTCACGCGGTCGCCATAGACCGCCTGAACCGGCGGTGTCGAGCCGCGCTCAGGGCGCAGCCGTGGATGCTGGCGAAGGGGCACGGGGGGTCTCGGCCGGGATCGCCGTTCCCGCCGCTGGAGCGCCGACCGTGGGTTGCACGGTGGGGGCCGACCGGCGCCGCACAATCGGCCGGAAGGTCCGGGCCGGACCGGCTGCGGGCGCCGCGGTCGCGATCTCGGTGGCGGCTTCGCTGGGGATCGCGCCATCGGTTGCGACCGGCTCGGGCAGGGCGACCAGCGCCGGCGCAGCCTCGGTCGTCACCTCTTCCGCCGGGAGCAGCGAAGGCAGGCCGATCGCGGGGTTGTAGTAGGTTCGCCAGAAGAACAGGCCCGCCAGGATCACCCCGATCGCACCCAGCGCCGCCAGCCAGGCCAGCCGCGCGGTGGGCACGCGCGCCGGATCGCCCGGCTCGAAGGCGGGAGCCGCAACCGGCTCGGCCCGGCTCGACAGGCCGAGCTCGCCGCGCACCGCCTCCACGCACTCGGCCTCGTCCAGACCCAGGGCACGGGCATAAGTCCGGGTGAAGCCGGTGGCATAGGTGCGGCCCGGCAGTGCGGCGAAATCGCCGTTCTCGATCAGGACCAGCATGCGCATCGGGATGCGGGTGGTTTCGGACACCTGGGCCAGGCTCAGGCCGGCCGCCTCGCGCGCACGGCGTAGCCGTGCTCCGACCGGGTCGGGCGCGTTCGCGGCGGCATCGCCGGTCGGCGTCATGTTAATCTCTGCCATCCCGTTCCCGTCGGATGTAAGTGTTCGGGCGCCCCGTTGCGCGGAACCAAGTCCCCCGCGCAAGGAAAGTCAAGCATCACCTTGGTAAACAACCTTAGCCAATACGGCGGAACGCGCAGCCGAGACGGCAAAGCGAGTCGCTGGAGCAGTGGTCTGTGTCGAACTCCGGAGCAGGGCGAGTGCCACGGGCTTGGACAGATCAGGCCGGCGGGTGATAGCGGGTCGCGGTGAGCGCCGCCGAAACCGCACAGCTCTTGGTATCGCGCCACCCCGCCGCCCGCATCCGCTCGCGCACGGCGCCATCACCGAACGACGCCCCCTTGCCCTTGGCATAGATCGTCCAGAGGGGCCGTCCCGCCTGCTCCGCCAGCCCGAGCGCCCGATCCAGATCGGCCGCCCCGGCGATCCGCGCGATCACCATGGCCGCCTCGTCCCGCTGTGCCGTCGTCATGCCGCTCAGGGCCTCGACCAGGGCCGGATCGTCGCAGTCCCCCGTGACCAGGGCGCGGCGCCCCGGCCCGAGGCCAAGCTTTTCGCGCAGGGACGGAGCCGGCCGCAGGAGGATCTGCCGCCAGGCCTCGGCCATGACTTCGCCCAGCTCGAGCCGAACCGTCTCGTTTCCGCAGACGAAGCTCAGGGCCCCGTTGTCCACCACCGGATCGCGGATATCGGCCCGGGCGAAGGTTCGGCGCAGGGCGCCGCGCAGGATCAGGTCCTGGCTCTCGAGCAGGGCCCTGACCTCCCCGCGGAGGTCCCCCACCGCAGCCAGGGTCACCGCCTCACGCCCCATGGCCGCTCCCACCGGGCATCGCGACCTGCGAGGGCCGGCGGAGGATCAGTCGCACTCGATGCCCCGCGACGTCGCCCATTCGAGCAGGGCGCCGCGCATGTCGGCGGGCGGGTGGGCCAGCCATTGCTCCATCGCCGCGCGCAGCTCGCCGACGTGAATGCGCGACACCAGCTCCTTGATCGGCCCGACCGCGACCGGGGTGATCGACAGCCGGCGGATGCCCAGCCCGATCAGCGCCAGCGCCTCGAGCCGCCGCCCGCCCATCTCGCCGCAGACGGTCACGTCGATCGGATGGCTGCCGACATCGCGCAGGATGCGCCGCAGGAAGCGCAGGATCGACGGGCTCAACCAGTCGTAGCGTTCGGCCAGCTTGGGATTGGCCCGATCCGCCGCGAACAGGAACTGGGTCAGGTCATTGGTGCCGATCGACAGGAACGACAGCCGCGGCACGATCAGGTCCAGCACTTCGGCCAGGGCGGGGACCTCCAGCATGGCGCCATAGCGGATCGCCTCGGGCAGCATGCGCTTCTGCTTGCGCAGGAACTCCAGCTGACGCTCGAACACGGCCCGCGCGGCGTCGAATTCCCACGGTTCCGAGACCATCGGGAACATCACGTTGAGCGTGCGCCCGGCCGAGGCTTCGAGCAGGGCGCGGGCCTGGGCCTTGAGCAGGCCTTCGCGCTCCAGCGCGACGCGCAGCGCGCGCCAGCCCATCGCCGGGTTCTCCTCGTCGTTGCCGTCATCGTGGCGGAGGTAGGGCAGCGCCTTGTCCCCGCCGATGTCGACCGTGCGGAACACCACCGGGCGGTTGCCCGCGGCCTCGAGCACGTCGCGATAGAGCCGGGTCTGCCGCTCGCGCGAGGGCAGCGTGGCCGAGACCAGGAACTGGAATTCGGTGCGATAGAGCCCGATCCCGTCGGCCCCGGTGAGGTTGAGCATCGGCACATCGTCGCGCAGGCCGGCGTTGATCATCACCGTGATCCGCTCACCGTCGAGCGTGCGCGGCTCGACCTCGCGCAGCGCGGCATAGGCCGCCTGGCGCTCGCGGTTCTTGGCGAAGCGGGCCTCGAAGGCCTCGACCAGCGCGGGGGTGGGCCGGACAGTCGCCGTGCCGCTGTCGGCATCCAGCAGCAACTGGTCGCCCTCGCGCAACAGCCCGCGCAGTCCGCGGACGCGGCCCAGCACCGGAATGCCCATCGCCCGCGCCACGATCACCACGTGCGCGGTGAGCGAGCCCTCTTCCAGGATCACGCCCTTCAGCCGGCGCTTGTCGTATTCGAGCAGTTCGGCCGGGCCGAGGTTGCGGGCGATCAGGATCGCATCCTGGCGCAGCCCCTTGCTCGCCGCCGTGCCGAGCTGGCCGGAGACGATCCGCAGCAGGCGGTTCGACAGGTCCTCCAGATCGTGCATCCGGTCGGCCAGCAGCGGATCATCGATCTGGCGCATCCGCATGCGGGTGCGCTGCTGGACGCGCTCGATCGCCGCCTCGGCGGTCAGGCCGGAATCGATGGCCTCGTTGATGCGCCGGCTCCAGCCCTCGTCGTAAGCGAACATCTTGTAGGTCTGGAGCACCTCTTCGTGCTCGCCGCCTACCCCGAACTCGGCCTGGGCGGCCATGCGCTCGATCTGGTCGCGCATCTTGTCGAAGGCGGTGTAGACGCGCTGGCGCTCGGCCTCGGTGTCCTCGGCCACGGTGTGTTCGATCGTGACGCGCGGCTGGTGAAACACCGCCTGCCCGCTCGCCAGCCCCTTGACGAGGACCAGCCCGGTGAGCCGCTCGATCCCGGTCTGCGTGGCATTCGGCCCGAAGGCATCGTCATCGTCGACCAGCTCGGCATTGGCGATCAGTTCGGACAGGACCATCGCGACGGTCTGCAGCGCCTCGATCTCCACCTCTTCGTACCGCCGCGGATCGACGTGCTGGACGCAGAGCACGCCGACACAGCGTTCGCGCCGGACGATGGGCACGCCGGCGAAGGAGTGGAACTTGTCCTCGCCGGTTTCGGGCCGGTACGAGAAGTCGGGGTGAGCGGTCGCCTCGGCCAGGTTGAGCGTTTCGACATGGCCGGCGATCGTCCCCACCAGGCCCTCGCCGATCGCCATGCGGGTGACGTGCACCGCCTCCTGCGCCAGCCCGCGCGTGGCGAACAGTTCGAGCATGCCCTCGCGCAGCAGGTAGATCGAGCAGACCTCGCTATCGAGGCTTTCGCCGATCACCTCGACCACCGTGTTGAGCTTCGCCTGGGCGTGGCTGCGCGAGGCCATCACCTCGTGCAGGCGGGTCAGGATCGTGCGGGCGGCGGTGACGGCAGTCGGCATGATCGCCAATTACCGCAAGCCCGCCTCTTTGGAAACCGCAACCCGGGGACCGTCCCCGGGGCACGGCAACCCCGGCGCAGGCGCACCCGGCCCCGCACCTGGCGCCGCGCCCGGCCCCGCGCGCGGCCGGGCGGCCGACCGCCG
>NZ_JACLAU010000036.1 GCF_014230305.1 Novosphingobium aerophilum | reverse complement strand
GGGCCCAAGCTCCCCAGCGGGCTGCTACGACCAAGGGGGACGCGGGCTCGCGAACGGGCGGGAGGCTCCGCTAGCGGAGCCTCCCGCAATCGCATCATGCACCACTTTCAAGATACAAGGGGGACCATCCCCTTCGGCTGGCCGGCAGGCCGGCCGCTCAGGGAAAACTGCCCTGCGGGCAGGATGGTGGAGGGGCACTCTCCTTGGGGCGCGGCAGTTGGGCAAGGCGGCGTGCCCCTCCACCACCTTTGGTGGTCCCCCTCCCCCGCTGGGGGAGGATCTGAAAACGTCCGCCCCCACCCATACTCGTCGCTGCGGCCGCGGAGTGCGACCCGCCGATCAGCCCCCGGTACCCTGCCGCTCCATTCGTCGCAGCTTCCGCCCGCCGCGACGGCGGCTGCGGCCTTCCCCGGTTCCCGTTCATCCGCGCGCAAGGCAAGGCTCAACAGTCAGCTTCGGACGGGGCTGTTCGAAGGAGATACATCATGCGTGCCATGCCGATCCGGCCCAGGCTTTCCCTCCTGATCGCCACGCTCACCCTGCCGCTCGCCGGGGCCGCGCTGGCCCAGGGGCAACCGCAGGAGCAGGAGCCGGTCAAGACCAACATCACGGTGTACGGATCCCAGCCGGTCGATCCCGCCACGCTGGCGGCGGGGCCGGAAATCAAGGGCATCATCTCGGCCCGCAACGGGCAGAAGATCAAGGTCACCGCCGCCGACGGGAACAGCACGGTGATTGCCCTGACCGAGGCGACCCGGGTCAAGGCCAGCAGCGGGCTGTTTGGCAGCAAGGGGCGGCAGGATGCCAGCGCGCTGCTCAACGGCCTGCCGGTCACGGTCAAGACGCTGCAGGGCGACGGCGGGCTGGTGGCCAGCCAGGTCACCTACCGCAACACCGATTTCAAGACCGCCTCCATGATCCGCAACGGCACTGCCCAGCAGTTCGAGGAGCAGTCCGCCGCGACCGAGGCGCTGCGTGGCCGCCTGGGCGACATCGACAAGTACAACATCAAGAGCACGTCGAACGTCTATTTCGACACCGGCAAATACGCGCTCTCGCCCGCCGCCAGGGCCGACCTGTGCCGCGTCGCCCAGACCGCCGAGGCGACCGATAACGCCCTGATGCTGGTGGTCGGCTACACCGATTCGGTGGGCAGCGACGAATACAACCAGACCCTCAGCGAGAAGCGCGCCGGGGCGGTGATCAATTACCTGCAGCAGGCCTGCAAGTGGAAGCCCTACCGCATGCTGACCCCCACCGGCATGGCCAAGGCCGACCCCCAGGCCAGCAACGACACCGAGGAAGGCAAGGCGCAGAACCGCCGCGTCTCGATCAACGTGCTGGTGAGCAAGAGCGTCGACGTGGAGTGACGGGGGCCGTTCCCTCCCCAGTTGGAGCCGCCGGGTGTCGCAGGGGAGGGCCACGTGCCCTTTCTCGATCGTCACCCCGGGCTTGACCCGGGACAGGGCTTCATCCCCGGTCTGCCGCCGCAAGCGGAAGCCCGGCCCCGGGTCCCTGACCTCCGTCAGGGCAGGCAGGGCCGGGGTGACGATGATGTTTTGCTAGCGTTGGGACGGCAGGCCGGCCTGTTCCGATCCGGCCGATTGTCGTCGCAAGCCTGCAGGCCTCAGCCCGTGGCGGAATCCCCGCTCTTGTCCTCCAGCGCGCCGCCGTACTTGTAGTCGAGGTAGCGCGCCTTGATCGCCAGTTCGTCGATCGTGCCGCTGGCGAGCTGGCGGGTCATGCTGTCGATCTCGCCGCTGATCCGGGTCAGGCTTTCGGCCAGGGCACTGTCGGGGGATCCGCCGCCGGGGCGCGGCTCGGCGCGCAGGTGCGGGGGGATCGCGGTGTAGGTGCGGACCAGGCCGGGCAGGTCCTCGCCCACCAGCTTGCGGATTTCGGTCGTGCCCGGCTGATCCTCGCCGATCCGGTCGAGCTGGAGGCCCAGGGCATCGAGCTGGACCCCGATGTGGTCGATCAGGCCGACCGCCGGGGCGGGGAGGGCGCGGCGCTGGCTTTCCAGCCACAGCTCGGTCTTGCCGACGATCGAGCGCAGCGATCCCTGGGCGAGCTGATCGGGTTCCGGCACGGTCATCCGGGGATAGCTGAGCAGCACGCCGCCGATCACCATGGCCCCGATCACCGCGAGGAACAGGCCGCCCAGGCCGATGCCGTTCAGCACCCACCCGGCCGCGATCGTCGCCAGGACCACCCCGGCCACCGCGATCAGGGCGCGCCGGAACCGGGCCAGCAGGTGCTGCCGCTTGAGCTGGGCCGAGCGCCGGCCGATCGAGGCGCGCGTCGCCACGCGGCGGCCCCCGGCGCGCTGCTCGACCAGGCTCTGCCGCGCCGCCGCAAGGATGCGATCGCTGTCGCGCGCGTCGTCGGCCATCAGCCTTCCAGCGAGAGCGGCGAGGGCACTTCGGCGCCGAGACGCGCCTGTTCGGCCCCTTCGGCGCGCGCGATATAGCCCTTGGACTTGTCGAGCTCGGTCGACAGGGTGTTGACCGTCTGCTTCATCGCATCGAGTGCCTTGAGCTTGAAGGTGTCGATCGAATCCATCGTGTCATAGATGTTCTGGAAGGCGCGCTGCAGCGTTTCCAGCGGGATCGTGCTGCTGGCGGCCTGTTCGTGGATCCGCGCGGTCTGGGTCTTGAGCAACTGGCCGGTGCTGTCGATCATGTTGGCCGTGGTGGTGTTGAGCGCCGTGACCTGGTCCAGCACCAGCCGCTGG
This sequence comes from Novosphingobium aerophilum, assembly GCF_014230305.1. GTDB lineage: Bacteria > Pseudomonadota > Alphaproteobacteria > Sphingomonadales > Sphingomonadaceae > Novosphingobium > Novosphingobium aerophilum. The sequence goes on along the minus strand of NZ_JACLAU010000036.1, from coordinate 29,996 downwards.
TTGGCCATGGCCTGGGCCACGGTGACGGCGGTGCGCAGCGCGGCGACCGTGGTGGTGCTGGCCCGGTCCACGCCCTTGACCAGCTCGACATTGTTTTTCTTGACCAGATCGAGCGCCAGATAGCCCTGCACGGTGACCGCCATCTGGGTCATGAGGTCCTGGGTGCGCTGGCGGGTGTAGAACAGCGCGCTCTCGCGGATCGCCTTGGCCTTGGCCGGCTCGGTCGCGTCGAGATCGGCGGCGGTTTCCTCCAGCTTGGCGTCCATGGTCCGGCTGATCTCGATCATCTGTTCGAGATTGCCCATGGCCTCCCACAGCTTCTGCCGCTCCACGTCGATCGCGGCATTGTCCATCAGCAGCTCGTCCTTGCCCGAGGCGAGGTGGGTCAGGATCGACTGGATGTGCGTCTGGGCCGACTGGTACGAGTTGAAATAGCGCTTCAAGCTGTTGCCGAAGGGGATGATGCCGAGCAGCTTCTTGGGCTTGTTGAGAGCCCCGGCCTTGCCCGGATCGAGCGATTCGACCGTGCGGCGCAGTTCGGACAAGTTGGCGCCGACGCCGCTGTCCTTGTCCATGGCGCGCACCGGGCGATCGAGGAAGCGGTTCGACATCCCCGCCGCGGCGGCGATTTCCTTTCGGCCCATGTTGGTCAGTTGGTCGATCCGCTTGCCGAACTCGGGGCTGTTCGGATCCTGCGCCACCAGATCGGCGACGAAGGCATCGACCTTCTGCTGCAACTTGGACTTGGCCTCTTCGCTGATCGGGACCAGCCCGACCGCCTGGGCCGGCGCGACCACCGGCACCGGATCGGGTGGTGTCAGGGTGAGGGGGGCTGCGGTCGCGGTGTCGGTCGGGTTCGTGGCCATGCGCTTGGGGTTCCGGGTTTCGGTTCCCCGGAAAATGGGATGTTTCGCGCCCGGGCGCAAGTGTATTATTCAGCTAAAACGGCCGGCTCGCCTGATGGCAACCGCAACCGGTTCGCGCAAAGGCGCAAAGACGCCAAGGTGTTGCGCTCTCGACGAAGTCGCCGGATCTACCGCCGCAAGTCGATCAGCACATCGTCACGACGTGGGTGCGGGCACTTCGCGCCTTTGCGCCTTTGCGCGAGCCAATTCGGTCTCCCGGCCCCGGGCCGCTGGCAGCGCTCAGGCCGCCAGCGAATAGGGCTGGATCTCTCCGGCGAGATAGAGGTTGCGGGCCTTCGCGCGGGACAGCTTGCCCGAGCTGGTGCGCGGCAGGGTGCGCGGCGGGACCAGTTCGACCACGCAGTTCATCCCGGTGATCGAGCGGACCTTGTCCTTGATCTGGTCATGCAGCTTCTTGCGCTCGACCGGATCGGAGACCCGGCAATGGACCAGCACGGCGGGGACTTCCTCGCCGTTTTCGGCCTGGACCGAGAAGGCGGCGATATCGCCCTGGTGGAAGCCGGGGAGCTGCTCCACGGCCCATTCGATGTCCTGGGGCCAGTGGTTCTTGCCGTTGATGATGATCATGTCCTTCGCCCGGCCGACGATGAACAGGTAGCCATCGGCCATGTAGCCCATGTCGCCCGTGTCGAGCCAGCCATCGACCAGGCAGGCCTCGGTCGATTCCGGATCGCGGAAGTACGAATGCATGACCGAGCGGCCCTTGCACCACACCTTGCCGATGTGGTGATCGGCCAGCGGCTTGCCGGCTTCGCCGCGGATCTCGACCAGCATGCCCTGAACCGGCTTGCCGCAGTTGACGATCGCACGATAGCGGGCGGGACGGGACAGGTCGCGGGGCGTGCCGGACAGTCGCTCTTCCTCGACCAGCTCGACCCGGATGCCTTCGCCCGGGGGCATGATGGTGACGGCCAGGGTCGCCTCGGCCAGGCCATAGCTGGGCAGGAAGGCGGCGGCCTTGAAGCCGGCCTCGGCAAAGGCGTTGACGAAGCCCTGCATCACGTCGGGCCGGATCATGTCCGCCCCGTTGCCGGCAATCCGCCAGCGCGACAGGTCGAACCGTTCCGCGACGTGGCTCTGGCTGGAGATGCGGCGCGCGCAGATGTCGTAGCCGAAGGTGGGTGAATAGGAGATCGAGCTGCCCTGGTTGCGGCTGATCATGTCGAGCCAGGCGAGCGGGCGGCGGGCGAAATCCTCGGTCTTGAGGTAATCGACCGAAACCTGGTTGGCGATCACCGAGAGGAAGCAGCCGACCAGGCCCATGTCGTGATACCATGGCAGCCACGAGACGCAGCGATCGTCGGGCTGCAGTTCCATGCCGTGGGCGTGGCCGGCCAGATTGTCGAGCAGGGCTTCATGCGTCACGGCCACGCCGTGCGGAAAGCGGGTCGAGCCCGAGGAATACTGCAGGTAGCAGATCTGATCGGGCCGGGCGGTGGGCAGAACCGCCTCGGCCGGGGCCGGGGTGGCGAGGAAGGCCTGCCAGTCGATCCCCTCGCAGCCCTGCCGCGCGGCAGCGGCGCCGCACATGTCACCCAGTTCGGCCGGGAAGAACAGGATCGACGGATCCGAACTGCGCAGCTGGACGACCAGCTGTTCGATGTAATTGTCCTTGCCGCCGAAGCTGGTCGGCAGCGGCAGCGGCACCGGCCAGGCGCCGGCATAGATCACGCCGCAGAACAGCGCGGCGAATTCGGCCCCGGTCTCGGCGATCAGGGCGATGCGGTCTTCCGGCTTGACCCCGCGCGCAATCAGGCGGCGCGCCACGGCCAGTGCATCCTGGCGCAGTTCGGCATAGGGATAGGGCCGCAGGAGGTTGCCGCGCGCATCATGGAAATTGAGCCCGCGCACGCCCTGAGCCGCATAGTCCAGCGCCTCGCCGAAGGTCCCGAAATCGGAAAACCGGCGTGGCAGCTTGTCCTGGTTCGGAGTCGGCACCAGCAGGGTGGCGGTGTCGGTCATGCGAAAAACCCGTCTCTTGTTGTTGTTGCCCGGTCGCCTGTCATGCGGTCGTCTATCATACGGTGCGGGTAGGCGCCCCCTGATGAACCCAGCCTTGGCACTGACCCCCCGGTCCGCGCATCCGGCCTGCAGACCGGGCCTCCCCAATCCTTAACGACTGTGGCACGAATAAGGCCAAATGACGGCGCCCCCACGACAGAAACGACCGCCCAGGCCCATCGACCCCGCCCGTCTCGACGAGCTGGCCTTGGCCTACGTCGCCCGATTCGCGGTGAGCGCGGCTAAACTCGAAACCTATTTGAAACGCAAGCTCGCCGAGCGCGGCTGGGCCGGGGCGGGCGAGCCGCCGATCGCCGCCATCGTCGCGCGCTTCGTCGCGGCGGGCTATGTCGACGATGCGGCCTATGCCCGGATGAAGGCGGGATCGCTGCGCCGTCGCGGCTATGGCCAGCGGCGGATCGGCCAGGCGCTGGATGCCGCCGGGATCGGCCTTGCCGACAGGGCCGAGGCGGCGGCCGGGGAGCATGCCCAGCGCGAGGCGGTGCTGGCCCTGGCGCGGCGGCGGCGGCTGGGCCCCTATGCGACCGGGCCGGCGGTAACCGATCGGGCCGGACGCGAACGCCAGCTTGGCGCGTTGTTGCGGGCAGGACACCGTGCAGATCATGCCCGCGCGCTGCTTGACGCGGCCGACCCCCAGGCGGCAGAGGCGTGGGTGGCCGAGGCCGCCGACCAGGAGAACGACGCATGACCATCCTTTTCCGGGCCGTTCTGGCCATCGCCAGCATTGCCCTGGCCGCCTGCTCGCCCGGGCAGGCCGGGGGCAAGCCGGCCCCGGCCGGGACCTCCGCGGCGACCGAGGCGCGCCATCCGGTCTCGGGGCTGCCGGTCGTGCCGCTGCGGATCGGCACCCGCACCTTTCGCGTCGAGGTGGCCCGAAGCGACGAGGAGCAGCAGCGCGGCCTGATGTTCCGCACCGAGATGGGCGCGGACGAGGGCATGATCTTCCTGCGCGAGCCGGCCGACTACGCTGCCTTCTGGATGCGCAACACGGTGATCCCGCTGGACATCATCTTCATCGGCAAGGACCGTCGGATCCTCAACATCCAGCACGGTGTCCCCTATGACGAGACCCCGCTGCCCTCATCCGGCGTGGCCCTGGCCGTGCTCGAACTCAACGGGGGCCGGGCCGAGGCCCTGGGGATCAAGCCGGGCGACCGGGTCGAGTGGTGACAACCGATCGCCGCATGGTTTCTCACCCCCCTGCCGCACCCCCCTTGCCGCACCCCCCTGCAATCCGCTAGGCGCGATGGCCATGGGACTCCTCATGAAGATCTTCACCTGGTGGGATGGCGCCACCATCGGCACCCTGATCGACAGCGCGCGCCATGGCGAGCATGTCGGCACCGATGCCCAGGGCAATCGCTACTACCGCGGCCGCAAGCCCTATCCCAAGGGCCATCCCCGGGCTGGCCAGGAACGCCGCTGGGTGATCTACAACGGCGCCAATGATGCCAGCCGGGTTCCGGCGGAATGGCACGGCTGGCTGCACAGCACCTTCGACGGCGTGCCGGAAAGCTTCCTGCCGGCGCCGCGGATCTGGGAAGTGGACTACACGCCCAACGCCACCGGCACGCCCCGCGCCTACCTGCCGCAAGGCGCGCTGGACAAGGGCGGGGTGCGGGCCCGCGCGACGGGCGATTACGAAGCCTGGTCGCCGGACGCCTGATTCGCGTGGGACGGGCGGGTGCCCCTGCGACGCGCCGGGCCCTTGGTCCGGGTTCGCCCGGAATTGTCCGTCCCGGGAGCCTGACCGGCAGCGTGGTCGCCGCCTGCCTGCTGCTGGCGGGCTGCGGCATGACCGGATCGAACCCCGACGAATCGCCCACCGCGGTGCCATCGGGGGTGGTCGTGGCCAGCGGGGCCGCGCGGGTGGTGGAAAGCGATTACGGCACCCCGGTGAAGGATCGGGTCGCCACGATCGGCCTGCTCAACAAGCGCAACAACCTGTCGCAGGATCTGGTGCTGCGCACCGGTGAGACGCGCCGCATCGGCAATGTCATCGTCAAGCTGGCCAACTGCGAACGCACCCTGCCGTGGGAAAGCCCGCCCGAAGTCGGCGCCTTCGTCCAGGTCTGGGTGGAGGAGCGCCGCACCACCGCCGATCCGCTGCGCTGGCACAAGGTTTTCTCCGGCTGGCTGTTCAAGAACTCGCCCTCGCTCAACGTGGTCGAGCACCCGGTCTACGATGTCTGGGTGAAGGACTGCGCGATGAAGTTCCCGGGTGAGGAAGAGGACCCGGCCGCATTCGCCGCCGCGAGCAGCGCGGCGAAGCCATCGGGCAGCGCCAGCCCGGCCGCCGCGTCGCCCGCTCCGGTGGAATCGCCCGCCGCGGAATAGGTGTGCCGCGGCGGCGGGCGCTGGGCATGACGGAGCAGGGTGAGGTACCGCGCCTGGGGAATCTCGGTCGCACCCAGCGAGGCGAGGTGGTCGGTCATGAACTGGCAATCGAGCAGTTCGGCCCCGCACCGCCGCAGCGCCGCGACCAGCCAGGCCAGGGCCACCTTGGAGGCATCGGGGACCCGGCTGAACATCGATTCGCCGCAGAACACCCGATCGAACCCGACGCCATAGAGGCCGCCGACCAGCAGGTCGGGGCCGCCCTGCTGATCGGGCATCCAGCATTCGATCGAATGGGCCCGGCCCTCGGCGTGGAGCGCGCGGTAGCTGGCCGCGATCTTGGCGCTGATCCAGGTTTCGGCCGTGTCCCGGCGCGGTGCGGCGCAGGCAGCCATCACCGCGGCGAAGGCCGCATTGCAGGTCACCCGGAACCGCCCCCGGCGCAGCGTGCGGGCCAGCGAGCGGGAGCACCGGAACCCGTCGAGCGGCAGGATCGCGCGCAGCCGCGGCTCCACCCAGAAGACCTCCGGATCGTCGCGGCTATCGGCCATCGGAAAGATGCCGCTGCGGTAGGCGAGCATCAGCATGTCGGGTTCGATGATCTTGCCGGGCGCGTGCATGCCCGCTCAGACTAGCCGATTTGCCTGTTCGGCAAAATGCCTCATTCGGTAGGGACGGCGGGCAGGGGGCCTTCGCGCCCGGTCCCGCCGGCCATTCATGTGCTGGCTGGGGGTGAAGGTGGGGCCCTTTGTCCTGCCGCTGGACGGCGCATCAACTCGGCCTTGCCATCGCCGCGTGCGCCCTCTAGAGGCCGCCTTGCCCGCAGGAGTGTAGCTCAGTTGGTAGAGCATCGGTCTCCAAAACCGAGGGCCGGGGGTTCGAGTCCCTCCACTCCTGCCAGCATCGCCTCTTCACCGCATCGGGCTGGCTCACCCCGAACCGGCCCTGACAGGCCCCGCGGTCGAACGATCGCCGCTTGATCGATCATCCGTTGATCGATGGGCGGTTGCCAAGTCGGGGGAACTGGCCCTAGACGGGCGGGCCCGGTACAGGGCGCCACAATCCTGCCGCAATTGCTGACAGCCCGGTGATGTCCCAGCCCACGCCCGCTCCCGCTGTCGTTTCGCGACTTTCGGCCCTGCAATTGGGGCTGATCCTGCTGGTCTGCGTCGCAGCCGGCATGCCCGGCATCCTCGCGCACTATCCGCAGATGACCGATTATCCGGCGCACCTGGCACGCTGGTACATCATGATCGACAACGGCCATACGCCGGATCTGGCGCGCTATTATGCCTTTCGCTGGGTCTGGTCGGGCAATCTGGGCGCCGATCTGCTGATCCGTCCGCTGGCGGCCGTGTTCGGACTGGAAGTGGCTGGCCGGCTGCTGGTGATCACGATCCCGATGCTGGTGGCGGGCGGCCTGTTCACGGTCGAATGGACGCTGCGCCGGCGGATCGGGGTGGGGGCATTGCTCGCCCTCGCGACGGTCTGGTCGCCGGCCCTGCTCATGGGCTTCCTCAACTTCGAGCTGGCCCTGGCGGGCGCGCTCTTTGCCTTCGCACTGTGGGTGCGGATGGCGGGGAGCCGCTGGCGCGAGGCGACCTTCGTGCCGATCGGGATCCTGGTCTGGGTTGCGCACCAGTCGGGCTGGGGCGTGCTGGGGGTGATGGTCTTCGCGTATGAATGGTCGCGCCAGGGCGGCAGCGGGGTGCATCCCCTGACGCGGCTGTGGCGCGCGGGCCTGGCCACCTGGCCGCTGTGGCTGCCGTTCCTGCCGACCGTGCTGGCCAGCCAGCAGGCCGAGGGTTCGTTCAATTACGGCAAGAAGCCCCTGCTGGTGAAGTGGTCGTTCTGGAAGGGCGCCCTGCGCGACCGGGTGCGCTATATCGACTATGCCACCACCCTGCTGCTGCTGATCGCCCCGCTGGTGGCGCTGTGGTTCCGCCGGCTGGATGGGCGGCTGGCGATCGGCGCGGTGCTGATCCTGCTGCTCTCGCTGATCGTTCCGCGCCACCTGGGCGGCGGCGACCTGGCCGACCTGCGGCTGATCGCGGTGGGCCTGATGCTGCTGGCCCTGGCGATCGACTGGCGCCCCGCCTGGCCGCTGATGTGGGTGGCAATCGGGCCCTTCGCGCTGCGCCTGGCGATCACCTCGGCGGTGTGGACGGTCCATTCGGCCAATGTCGCCTACATGATGAAGGCGCTCGACCAGATTCCGCGGGGCGCGCGGGTGGCCGTGGCCGTGCGCGAGGAGGTGGGGCTCTGGGCCCAGCCGCTTTATGGCCACCTGGGATGCTATGCCACGCTGCGCCGTGACGCGCTGGTCAACAACCACTTCGCCATTCCCGGAGTGCACATGCTGACGCTGACCCCGGCGGCATGGAAATGGGTCGATCCGTCGCACCGGCTTTATGCCCGGGCCCATCGCACGGTGAAGCTGGCCAAGTTCAAGCCGGCGATGGAGGCCGATTACCTGTGGTACTTCGGCAAGTACGCCCCGGCCGACCTGCCGCCCGGCGCCCGGGTGATCTTCCGCAGCAAGCACTCGCTGCTGGCGCGTCTTGCCAATTCCCCGCAGCATCGCTAACTGGGCGCTACTCCCGACATCGGAGACCTGCTGCCCCTCCCGGTTTGCCCCCCAGGCGCCGGGGCGGCGCTGTCCCCTTGGCGGAAGAAATGGTAGCAATTCTTAACGAAGAGTCCGCGACATGGCCAAGTTCAACCCAGGCCAGTTCTTCAACGAGGTGAAGGCCGAGGCCCGCAAGGTCGTCTGGCCGACCCGCCAGGAAACCACCACGACGGCGATCTTCGTCGCGCTGATGATGGTCATGCTTGCGGTGTTCTTCCTCGGCATCGATTCGCTGTTCGGCGAAATCGTGCGCTTCCTGCTGTCGCTGGCCTGAGACAACGAAGAGAGAACTGATGGCTCGCTGGTACATCATCCACGCCTATTCCGGCTTCGAGAGCAAGGTGCGGGATTCGATCATCGCCGAGGCCGAGCGGCTCGGCCTGGAGCAGCTTGTCGAGGCGGTGGAAGTGCCGACCGAGACGGTGACCGAGGTCAAGCGCGGCAAGAAGGTCCAGACCGAGCGCAAGACCATGCCCGGCTATGTCCTCGCCAAGCTGGCGATGAACGACGATGTCTACCACCTGATCAAGAACACCGCCAAGGTGACCGGCTTCCTCGGCCCGAACGGCAAGCCCCAGGCGATCAGCGACCGCGAGGCCGCGCGCTACTTCGGCGCGCGCGAGCAGGCCGCCGCCACGCCCCGCCGCGAGGTCTCGGTCGATTACGAGATCGGCGATCAGGTCAAGGTCAACGCCGGGCCCTTCGCCAGCTTCAACGGCACGGTGGAAGAGCTCGACTTCGACAAGCAGCGCGTCAAGGTCTCGGTCTCGATCTTCGGCCGCGCCACGCCGGTCGAACTGGGCTTCGAGGAAGTCGAACTGGCCAAGTGAGGTGGTGAGGCCCCGAACGGGCTTCCCTTTTTGCCGGCATTCCCCTAAGGGCGCCGCTCCGCATCCGGGCAACCGGATTCGGAAATCCGTGCGGGAGGGGCCTTCGGGCCCTGTCTGACCGCTTGATCTGAGCCGTTCCGCAAGGGGCGGCAACAGGATGAAAGGAGGCCATCGTGGCCAAGAAGATCGAAGGTTACATCAAGCTGCAGGTGAAGGCCGGTTCGGCCACGCCGTCGCCGCCGATCGGCCCCGCGCTGGGTCAGCGCGGCGTCAACATCATGGAATTCTGCAAGGCGTTCAATGCCGCCACGCAGGAGCTGGAAAAGGGCATGCCGATCCCGACGGTGATCACCGTCTATTCGGACCGCTCGTTCAGCTTCATCACCAAGACCCCGCCCGCCAGCTTCCTGATCAAGCAGGCCGCCAACCTCAAGTCGGGCTCGAAGGAGCCGGGCAAGGTTTCGGCCGGAACCATCAAGCGCTCGCAGCTCGCCGAGATCGCCCAGACCAAGATGGCCGATCTGAACGCGAACGATATCGAACAGGCCACCAAGATCATCGAGGGCTCGGCCCGTTCGATGGGCCTGCAGGTTGTGGAGGGCTGATCCGATGGCAAAGCAGACCAAGAAGCAGAAGGCCCTGGCCGCCAAGCTGGGCGACAATCAGAAGCTCTACGCCGTCGACGAGGCGATCCAGCTCCTCAAGGACCTGAAGAGCGCCAAGTTCGACGAATCGCTCGAGGTGTCGCTGAACCTCGGCGTCGATCCGCGTCACGCCGACCAGATGGTCCGTGGCATGGTCACCCTGCCTTCGGGCACGGGCAAGGACGTCAAGGTTGCCGTGTTCGCCCGCGGTGACAAGGCCGAGGCCGCGCTGGCCGCCGGTGCCGACAAGGTTGGCGCCGAGGACCTGCTGGAAGACATGCAGGCCGGCAACCTGGACTATGGCCGCGTGATCGCCACGCCGGACATGATGGGTCTGGTCGGTCGCCTCGGCAAGGTGCTGGGTCCCAAGGGCCTGATGCCGAACCCGAAGCTGGGTACGGTCACCCCGAACGTCGCCGAAGCGGTCAAGGCTGCCAAGGGCGGCCAGATCGAGTTCCGCGTCGAGAAGGCCGGCATCATCCACGGCGGGATCGGCAAGCTGTCGTTCTCGAACGAGGCGCTGCGGGCCAACTTCGACGCCTTCGTGGACGCCATCGTCAAGGCCAAGCCGTCGGGCGCCAAGGGCAAGTACCTGCGCAAGGTCGGCCTTTCGTCGTCGATGGGCCCGGGCCTGAAGGTCGACGTCGCGCAGGTCCACGGCGGCTAAGCCGGACCGGTACGACGAAGCGATACGGGGGCCGGGAGGGAAACCTTCCGGCCCTCCGCATATGGGCCGCCGGTGACGCGGCCCGACAAGCCCGGCAGAATGGCGCGATCGGCCATCACGCTTGGCAATGGGGCCTCCGGCGGGTTAAGCGCCGGGCCTGAAGGAGCATTAACGTGGCGAAGAACTGGAATCCGGACAGCTGGAAGACCCACGAAGCGAAGCACATGCCGGTCTATCCCGACAGTGCCCGCCTTAACGCGGTCGAATCGACGCTGACCAGCTTTCCGCCCCTGGTCTTCGCCGGTGAGGCCCGCGCCCTGACCGCCGATCTGGCCGAGGTTGCCGCCGGCCGCGGCTTCCTGCTGCAGGGCGGGGACTGCGCCGAAAGCTTTGCCGAGTTCCACCCCAACAACATCCGCGACACCTTCCGCGTGCTGCTGCAGATGGCAGTGGTCCTGACCTTTGCCAGCAAGCAGCCGGTGGTGAAGGTGGGACGCATGGCGGGCCAGTTCGCCAAGCCGCGCTCCTCGCCGACCGAGACGGTCGATGGGGTCGAGCTGCCGAGCTACCTGGGCGACAACATCAACGGGATCGAGTTCACCCCGGAATCGCGCATCCCGGACCCGGAACGCCTGCTGAAGGCTTACAGCCAGTCCGCCGCGACCCTGAACCTGCTGCGCGCCTTTGCCCATGGCGGCTATGCCAACCTGCGTCAGGTCCACCAGTGGACGCTGGATTTCATGGACCGCAGCCCCTGGGCGCAGAAGTTCGCCGAGGTTTCGGACCGGATCGGCGAGGCGCTGGACTTCATGCAGGCCTGCGGGATCGATCCGCAGACCGTGCCGCAGTTGCAGGGCACCAGCTTCTACACCAGCCACGAAGCGCTGCTGCTGCCCTATGAGCAGGCGCTGACCCGGCAGGATTCGCTGACCGGCCAGTGGTACGACTGTTCGGCGCACATGTTGTGGATCGGCGATCGCACCCGCTTCGACGGTTCGGCCCACGTGGAGTTCCTGCGCGGCGTGGGCAATCCGCTGGGCATGAAGTGCGGGCCGTCGCTGTCGGCCGATGCCCTGCTCAAGCTGCTCGACACGCTCAACCCCGCGCGACAGGCGGGACGGATCACGCTGATCAGCCGCTTCGGGCATGACAAGGTCGAAGCCGGGCTGGCCCCGCTGGTCGGGGCCGTGGCGCGCGAAGGGCATCCGGTGGTCTGGTCGTGCGATCCGATGCACGGCAACGTCATCAAGGCCGACAACGGCTACAAGACCCGCCCGTTCGACCGCATCCTGTCCGAAGTGAAGGGCTTCTTCGCGGTCCACCGCGCCGAGGGCACCCATGCCGGCGGGATCCACATCGAGATGACCGGCCGCGACGTTACGGAATGCACCGGCGGGGCCATCGCGCTGACCCAGGAAGGGCTGGCGGACCGGTACCACACGCACTGCGATCCCCGGCTCAACGCGGCCCAGTCGCTCGAGCTGGCCTTCCTGCTTGCCGAGGAACTCAACCGCGAGGCGAGCGAACGGACCCGTCAGGCGGCCTGAACGGTCAGACCCTTCGCCCGCGGAACAGTTGCACCAGGCCGACCACGATGGCGGCCACCAGCAGCACGTGGATCACCGCGCCGGTGACCTTGAACACCACGACTCCGAGCAGCCAGAGCACAAGCAGGACGAGAGCGATGGTGAACAGCATGGGGCGGGCCTCGTTTCAGGGGTGAGTGCCGTGGCAACGGCGCCCCGCCAGGCCTGGTTCCCGGCCGGCTCAGCCCGCGGCGAGCGTCATGTCGTCGGCCCGGCTCGTTTCGCGCAGGGCCCGTGGCAGTCGGGATCGGCTTGCCGCTTCGGCCAGGGTGTGGCGATCGAGTTCGGCGAAGAAGGCCTGGGCCGCCCCGCCCAGCACCGGGATCAGCCCGCAGCCCGGGCGCAGGGCGCAGTTCGGGCAATCGGCCGGCTGGGTTTCGGTTTCGGTCAGCCGCACCACTTCGCCGATGATGATGTCCTCGGGCGCGCGACCCAGGGTGAACCCGCCGCCGCGTCCCCGGGTGGTCGCCAGATAGCCGGCATTGGCCAGTTCGTTGACCAGCTTCATCGCGTGATTGCGAGCAATGCCCTGGGCCTCGGCCACGGCCGCGATCGACAGGCGTTCACCCGGCTGCAGGGCGGCCTGCAGCAAAATCCGCAGCGCATAATCGGTATGGCGGGTCAGGCGCACGAACCGGGACCTTTCCTTGCAACGCGTTGCTCATGGCACCGCGGCAGGCGCTGCGCCACGGCAAATCTAGCCGCGTCCCCGGGGCCTTCGTCAAGCCTGCCCCTTCAACCATGCCGCGCCACGGCAAACGGCGCGAAGGCCTGCTGCACCGGCATGATCTCGATCGTGTTGACGTTGAGATGGGCTGGCATGCGCAGTACCGCCTCGACCGCGTCGATCACGTCGTCGGCCGACAGGGCGTGGACGCCGGCATAGACCGCGGCGGCCTTGTCCTTGTCTCCGGCGAAGCGGACTTCGCTGAATTCGGTTTCGCACATGCCCGGCTCCAGCGAGGTGACTCGCACCGGCGTGCCGAGCAGGTCGGACCGCAGGTTCAGCGAGAATTGCCGGACAAAGGCCTTGGTCGCGCCGTAGACGTTGCCGCCGGGGTAGGGATAGCTGGCCGCGACCGAGCTGACGTTGATCACGTGGCCGCGGCCGCGTTCGACCATGCCCGGCAGGACCGCGCGGGTCATCCGGGTGAGCCCGGCGACATTGGTCGCGATCATGGTCTCCCAATCGTCCTGATCGGTGCGATGCGCCGGCTCCAGCCCCAGGGCCAGCCCGGCGTTGTTGAACAGCACGTCGATCGCCGCGAAGTCGGCCGGGAGCGCGGCGAGCAGGCTGGTGCCGCAGTCCCGTTCCGTCACGTCGAGCGGGACGGTCAGGAGGTGCGGGGACGCGAGCTCGGCAGCCAGGGCGGCCAGCCGGTCCGCGCGCCGCCCGGTGGCGATCGCGCGGCCGCCCCCCGCGATGACCCGTCGCACCATGGCGGCGCCGAAGCCCGAGGTGGCACCCGTGACGAGGACGGTCAGTCCGGCGGCGAAATCAGCTCTCAGATCCATGATTCGGCGTTACCCAAGCAGGGACGGCGCGTCGAGGGTGATGCCCGCTTGTCTGGCTCGCCTGTCATGCCCTCTCGTCAGCGGTCCCGCAGCAAGCTAGGGCGCCGCGATGGATGCCGCGGCCCAACCCTATGACGCCATCGTGCTGGGCGCCGGCGCGGCCGGGATGATGTGTGCGCTGACCGCCGGGCAACGCGGCCTGCGCGTGCTGCTGATCGATCACGGCGACGCACCCGGACGCAAGATCCTGATTTCGGGCGGGGGACGGTGCAACTTCACCAATCTCCACACCGCCCCGGACCGTTATCTTTCGGCCAATCCGCATTTCGCCAAGTCGGCGCTGGGACGCTATTCGCCGCAGGATTTCCTGACCCTGATCGAACGGCATGGCATCGCCTGGCACGAGAAGACACTGGGCCAGCTGTTCTGCGATGGTTCGGCGCGGCAGATCGTCGATCTGCTGATGCAGGAATGTGCCGAGGCCGGGGTGACCCTGCTGCTCGGCCACCCGGTTGCGGCGATCGCGCAGCGCGACGGTCTGTTCCATGTCACCCGCAACGGCATCGACCTGGCGGCGCGGGCCCTGGTCCTGGCCACCGGCGGCCCGGCCATTCCCAAGCTGGGCGCGACCGGCTTTGCCTATGACGTCGCCCGGCAGTTCGGCCTGTCCGTGGTCCAGCCGCGCCCGGCGCTGGTGCCCTTCACGCTGGGGGCGGAGGAGGCGCTGTTCCAGTCCCTGTCCGGCGTGGCGACCGAGGTGGAGGTGCACTGGCAGAAGACCCGCTTCCGCGAGGCGGCACTGTTCACGCACAAGGGCCTGTCGGGTCCGGCGATGCTGCAGATTTCCTCCTACTGGCAGCATCGCACCCCGATCGCGGTGGATTTCGCGCCTGATGCGGCGCCCGGCTGGCTGGTCGAGCACAAGCAGCGCCAGCCGCGCGGCGCGGTCCGGCGGGTCCTGGCGAGCGGCCTGCCCGCCCGTCTCGCCGAGGTCCTGGCCGAACGGCTGGGCCTGGATGGCGAACTGGGGACGATCACCGACAAGCGGTTGCGCGCCGCCGAGGCGCAACTGGCGCGCTGGCCGTTCCAGCCCAACGGCACCGAAGGCTTCGCCAAGGCCGAGGTCACCGCCGGGGGAATCGCCACCCGCGAGCTTTCGTCGCGGACGATGATGGCCACCAGGGTGCCCGGGCTCTACGCCATCGGCGAGTGTGTGGACGTGACCGGCTGGCTGGGCGGCTACAACTTCCAGTGGGCCTGGGCCAGCGGCTGGGCAGCCGGGCAGGCCCTGGCCGAGGCGCACGGGGCCGGGCCCTCACCGCAAACGATGACATAAATTTAATCGGGGCGCGAAGCTCCGGTCAGGTTCGATTCTGCAGATGCGAAGATCGGGGCTCGCGGTGGATCTTGGTCCACCGGCGCGCGCCCGATCGGTCAGGCGCGCGCCGCGCGTCGCATTGCAAAGTCGAGCCCATGAACTTCGAGCGCCGCGTTCCCACTCTCAGCCGTGATCAGCAGATCCGGATCCTGGTCCTGGCCGTCCTGGCCGTCGTGCTGGTCACAGCTCTCGTCTGGGGGCTGCGGGCCGTGCTCAGCCGCACCGATCCGCCACCGCCGCCGCTGCCGCCGGGCGAATTGCAACTGACCCGGCAGCAGGTGAGCAGCCTGAAGATCGCGGCCGCGCGCTATGACGACGGCTACGAACGGACCGGGGCCACTGGCCAGATCGCGGTCGACGAGACGCGCAGCACGCCGGTGTTCCTGCCCTATTCGGGCCAGGTCCTGACCGTGCCGGTGCAGAACGGCGATCACGTCCGCCAGGGCGATGTGCTGCTGCGCATCCGCACCAGCGACGTCGTCGATGCCCGCAACGCGCTGTTCGCAGCCGAGGCGCAGCGCGCCAGCGCCGCCTCGCAGCTGCGCGTGGCCCAGGAGAACGCGGCCCGGGCCGAGCAGATCTATCGCACGGCCGGCGGCGCGTTGAAGGACGTGCAACAGGCGCGCAGCGATCTGGTCAACGCCCAGTCGGCGCTGCGGATCGCCGAGAGTGCGGTGGGCGCCGCCAAGGACAAGCTGGTGGTCTTCGGCAAGACCCCGGGGGAAATCGCGCGGCTCGACGGGGCCGGCGGTATCGGGGGCATCCATGCCGATACGAGCCTGCGCGCACCCATCAGCGGCGTGGTGGTGACCCGTGCCGTGGCCGAGGGGCAGTATGTGACTGGCGGCGGCACCACACCGGCCTTCGTCATCGCCGACCTCTCCAAGGTCTGGCTGGTCGCCCAGGTCGCGGAAAGCGATGCCGCTCGGGTGCACATCGGCGACCACCTGACCGTGACCACGACGGCTTATCCCGGGCGCGAGTTCGATGCGTTGATCGACAATGTCGCCGCGCAGATCGATCCGGTGACGCATCGCCTGCAGGTGCGCGCAACCATTGCCAATCCGGACGGTGCGCTGAAGCCGCAGATGTTCGCCGACTTCACCATCCGCAGCCCGATCGCCGCCACCATTCCGGCCGCCCCCGGCCCGCGTCTGCTGGCGCTGCCGTCCGAAGCGGTGATCCATGAAGGCGACAGCGCCAGGGTCTGGGTCTATCTCGGCAAGGGGCGGGTGATCGCCCGGCCGGTCCGCACCGGCGAAAGCCATGATGGCCGGATCACCATCCTGTCCGGCCTGCGTCCGGGCGAGCAGGTGGTCAGCGCCGGCGCGCTGTTCGTCAACGAAGCGGGGCTCGACTGACATGATCGGGCTCGTCCGCCTCGCGCTGCAGCAGCGCCTGACCGTCGTCGGCTTCTTCCTCGCCATGATCCTGGCGGGCGGGGTGGCCTTCTGGAATCTCAACATCGAGGCCTATCCCGATCCGGTCCCGCCGATGGTGGAGATCGTCACCCAGTCCAGCGGCCTTTCCGCCGAGGAGATGGAGCGCGGCGTGACCGTGCCGATCGAGGTCCAGATGTCGGGCCTGCCGCACATGACCGCGATCCGCGCGATCTCGCTGTTCGGCCTGTCGGACGTGAAGATCCAGTTCACTTACGACTTCAATTACGATCAGGCCCAGCAGCAGGTGATCAACCGGCTGGCGCAGCTTCCCCAGCTACCGGGCGGCGCGATCCCGACGATTTCGCCCACCAGCCCGGTCGGGGAAATCTATCGCTACCGGATCAAGGCGCCCGCCGGTTATTCGGTCGAGGATCTCAAGACCCTGCAGGACTGGGTGCTGCAGCGCCGGTTCCGGGCGATCCCGGGCGTGATCGACGTGACCGGGTGGGGCGGCAAGATGCGCTCCTATGACGTGGTGGTCGATCGCGACAAGCTGGCCGCGCACCACGCCACCGTTGGCCAGGTGATCTCGGCGCTGGCCCATGCCAATGCCAATGTCGGCGGGCAGACGATCAACTTCGGCGCGCAGAGCGCGATCGTCCGCGGGGTCGGTCTGATCCAGTCGGTCGACCAGATCGGCGACACCCTGATCACCCGCGACGGCACCGTTCCCGTCCTGCTCAAGGACGTGGCGCAGGTGAAGATCGGCAACACCCCGCGCAACGGCATCGCCGGGCTGAACAACGATGACGATATCGTGGAAGGCATCGTCCTGATGCGCCGCGGTGCCCAGTCCATGCCGACGATCCAGGCGGTCAAGGCCGAGATCGACAAGATCAACACCACCGGCGTCCTGCCTCCGGGCGTGACGCTGGAGCGGATCTATGACCGGTCCGACCTGATCGGGGTGACCACGCACACCGTGATGGAGAACCTGATCGCCGGCGTGCTGCTGATCTTCTTCCTGCAGTGGGCCTTCCTGGGCAACCTCCGCTCCGCCCTGATCGTGGCCGCGACGATCCCCTTCGCGCTCGCCTTTGCGGTCCTGATCCTGACGCTGCAGGGTGAGAGTGCGAACCTGCTCTCGGTCGGCGCGCTCGACTTCGGGTTGGTGGTCGATGCGACGGTGATCATGGTCGAGAACATCTTCCGGCACATGTCCGAGCGATCCCACCATGTGGAAAGCCATGCCGGGGAAGGGGCGCACTACACCTTCGCCAGCCGGATCGGGGCCGTGCTGCAGGCATCGAGCGAGGTCAGCCGCGGGATCTTCTTTGCCGCCGCGATCATCATCGCCAGCTTCCTGCCGCTGTTCACCCTGACCGGGGTGGAGGGCCACATCTTCGGCCCGATGGCCAAGACCTATGCCTATGCCATCGTCGGCGGCCTGATCGCGACCTTCACCGTCGCCCCGGTGCTGTCGACGCTGCTGCTGCCGGACAAGCTGAGCGAGGTGGAGACCCGCATCGTGGCGAAGCTGCGCAGCCTCTACGAGCCGGCCGCCGCTTTCGCTTACCGCAACCAACTGCTGGCGATCGGCGGTGGGGTGCTGATGGTGGTCGGGGCCTTCGTCGGCGTGCGCTCGCTCGGCGTCGAGTTCCTGCCGCACCTGGAGGAGGGCAACATGTACATCCGCGCCTCGCTGCCGGCCTCGATCTCGCTCGACGCGGGTGAGCCGACCGCCCAGGCGATCCGGCGCGACATCATGAAGTATCCCGAGGTGACCGCCGTCCTGTCGGCCCACGGCCGCCCGGACGACGGCACCGACGCCACCGGGTTCTTCAATGTCGAGTACTTCGTGCCGCTGAAGCCGTTCGATCAATGGCCCTCGGGCATGGACAAGGAAAAGCTGGTGGCCGAGCTCTCCGCCAAGCTGAAGGACAAGTACCCGGGGGTCGACTTCTCGTTCTCGCAGATCATCGAGGACAACGTCGAGGAGGCCGCTTCGGGCGTGAAGGGGGCGAACTCGGTCAAGCTGTTCGGGCCGGACCTGGCCACGCTGGAGGACCTGGCGACCAAGATCCGCAACCAGATGGCGACCGTGCGCGGCATCACCGACCTGGGTATCTTCCAGTCGCTGGGCCAGCCGACCGTGCGGATCGACGTGGACCGCGTGAAGGCGGCGCGCTTCGGCCTCTCGGTCGATGACGTCAACCAGACGGTCCAGGCCGCGATCGGCGGCGCCTCGCCGGGCGATCTCTACGAACCGCACACCGACCGGCACTTCCCGATCGTGGTGCGTCTGAAGTCCGACCAACGGGACAGCCTGGAGGCGGTCAAGCAGATCACCGTCGGCGCAACCGCGCCCGATGGCAGCACGATCCAGGTGCCCCTGTCCGAACTGGCCGATATCCGCCTGACCAGCGGCGCAGCCTTCATCTATCGTGAGCACCAGTCGCGCTACATCCCGATCAAGTTTTCGGTCCGTGACCGCGATCTGGGCAGCGCCGTGGCGGAAGCCCAGGCCAAGATCGCCCGGCATGTCCAGTTGCCGCCCGGCTACACGCTGGAATGGGCGGGCGAGCTGGCCAACCTCCAGAACGCGGTTGCCCGGCTGGAGATCGTCGTGCCGATCAGCCTCCTGCTGATGCTGGGGCTGCTCTATGCCAACTTCGGCACCATGCGCGACACGCTGCTGGCGTTCAGCGTGATCCCGATGGCGGTGGTCGGCGGCGTGCTGGGCCTGCTGCTGACCGGAACGGCCTTCTCGATCTCGGCGGCGATCGGCTTTGTCGCCCTGTTCGGGATCGCGGTGATGGACGGCATCCTGGTGGTGACCAACTTCAACCAGGCCATGGACGAGGGCAACGCGCCCGATGCCGCGCTGCGTCTCGCCACGACCCATTCGCTGCGCCCGGTGGTGATGACCTGCCTGGTCGCGGCGATCGGGCTTCTCCCCGCCGCGCTGTCGACCGGGATCGGCAGCCAGGTGCAGAAGCCGCTGGCCCTGGTCGTGGTCGGCGGGATGTCCCTGGCGCCGGTGCTGATCCTGCTGGTCCTGCCGCTGTTGATCAGCCGCTTCTCGAGCCGCCTGGTCAAGCCCAAGTCGCCACCGGAAACCGACGCCCTGCCCCCTGTGATCGAGGGAGAACCGGCATGAGCCGCCTTCCGATCCGTTCCCGCGCCCGCCGGCTGGGATGGGCCCTGGCCTGCGCCAGCCTGATCCTGCTGGTCCTGCCATTCCCGCCCCTGACCCTTCCGGCCCAGGCCCGGACCGTGCCGCCCGCGCCGGTCCTGCCCCTGCCGCCGGGGCCGGCGGGCAATGCTCCGGCCGCTGTCCTGACCGCGCCGATCGCCCCGCTGAGCGGCCCGGCGCAGACCCTCCACCCGGGCGCCGCCGTTCCGGCGGATTGGTGGAGGACCTTCGCCAGTCCGGCGCTCGATGCCCTGGTCGATCAGGCGCTGGCCGCCAACACCGATCTGGCGGTTGCCGGCGCCAACCTGCGGCAGGCGCACGAACTGGCCCGGGCGGCGCGCGGAGTCCTGTTCCCGCAGGTCGATGCGGGCTACTCGATCGAGCGGCAACGGCTGTCCGGCACGATCGCCACCCCGTTGACCGATCCGGTGCCCACGCTGTTCTCGATCCACACCGCGCAGCTCAGCCTTGGTTACTCGCTCGATCTGTTCGGCGGCAACGCCGCGCGGATCGCCTCGGCCAAGGCGGCGGAACGCGCCACCGCGGCCCGGCTGCGCGGGGTGCAGACCATCGTGGCCGGCAACGTCGTGCTGGCGGCGATCCAGAATGCCGCGCTCGACGCCCAGATCGAGGCGGTGCAGGCGACGGTCGACAGCGATCGGGAAATCCTGCGCCTGCTGAAGGCGCGTGAAGCGCTGGGCGCGATCGGCAAGGCCGATGTGGCGCCGCAGGAGGCTGCGCTGGCCAATGCCGAAGGGGCGCTGCCGCCGCTGGAGCGGGCTCGCCAGGCCAACCTGGCGGCGCTCAGCGTCCTGCTCGGCCGGGCTCCGGGCGCGCCGCTGCCGGACCTGCCCTCACTCGATGCCTTTACGCTCCCCGGGGACCTGCCGCTGACGCTGCCATCCGAACTGGTCGCCCAGCGTCCAGACGTGGCCGCGGCAGCGGCGGCGATGGAAGGGGCCGGGGCCGATCTCAAGGCCGCCATCGCCGCCCGGTTGCCCTCGCTCACCCTCAGCGCCTCGGCCGGAGGCGCCGCGCGTGACTTCGGCGACATGTTCCGCGATGGCAACCCGTTCTGGGTCCTGCTCGGCGGGCTTACCGGGCCGCTGTTTCACGGGGGCAGCCTGAGGCACCAGCAGAATGCGGCCCAGGCGGCGCTGGAAGGGGCTCAGGCGCTGTACCGGGGCACCGCGCTGCAGGCCTTTGCCGACGTGTCCAATGCGCTGACCGCGCTCGACAGCGATGCCCGGGCGCTCGATGCGGCGACCCGTGCGGACGCTGCCGCGCAGACCTCGCTCGGCTATGTCCGGCGGCAGCTCGAGCTGGGCAGCGTGGGCACGCTGACCGTGCTCAACGCCCGCGCCACGGCACAGCAGGCGCGCAGCCAATTGCTCACCGCCAGGACCATGCGGCTGACCGACACGGTCGGGCTGTTCACGGCCCTGGGCGGCGGCATGCCTGCTCCGACCGGTGGCTAGGCGCGCCGCCCCGGCCCCCATAGGCACTTGCCTGCCCGACACTTAGGCGGCAAAGGTCAGTGGCGGCCTGATCGTCGCGAGGCTGAGTGAGCGAACGTGCCCGATCCTTCGTCCCCCCTCGAACCCCGGTCGCGGAGCCTCCGGCCCCGTCGGGCGGAGTGCGGACGGTGAACGCGGAGCCGGGGCGGATCGGTGCGCTGCACGACGGGCACGGTCGCCGGTTCGAATACCTGCGGCTCTCGCTGACCGACGTGTGCAATTTCCGCTGCACCTATTGCCTGCCCAATGGCTACCGCAAGCCGGCGGGCAAGGCGCCCGAGCTGTCGCCCGACGAGCTGGTCCGTGCGGTGGCGGCCTTTGCCCGGCTCGGGCTGTGGAAGGTGCGCCTGACCGGCGGCGAACCGACCGTGCGGAGCGAATTCACCGAGATCGCCCGCCGCGTCGCGGCCGTGCCCGGCATCCGCCGCGTGGCCATGACCACCAACGGCTATCGCCTGGCCGCCCACGCGGCAGAATGGCGCGCCGCCGGGGTGAGCGCGCTCAACGTCAGCGTCGATTCGCTCGATCCGGCCCGGTTCGCCGCAATCACCGGCCATGACCGGCTGGGCGAGGTCCTGGCCGGAGTGGCGGCGGCGCGGGCGGCCGGGTTCGATCCGATCAAGCTCAACGCCGTGCTGATGCGCGGGGTCAACGATGACGAACTGACCGCGATGATCGCCTTCGTGCGCGCGCACGACCTGTCGCTGCGCTTCATCGAGGTGATGCGCACCAACGACAACCCGGCCTTCTTCGCCGAGCGTCATCTGGCCGGGCAGACGGTGATCGCCGCGCTTGAACGGCTCGGCTGGACCCGGCTGCCGCGCGCGCCCGGAGCGGGGCCAGCCGTCGAATACGGCCACCCGCAAGCGCAAGGCCGGATCGGGATCATCGCGCCTTATGCGCAGGACTTCTGCGCCACCTGCAACCGCCTGCGGCTGTCGTCCGACGGGCGCCTGCATCTGTGCCTGTTCGGCGATGGCGGAATCGACCTGCGGCCGCTGCTGCAGCATGACGACCAGCAGGATGAACTCGTCGCGCGGATCGTCGCGCTCACCGCCACGAAGGCTCCGGCGCACCGCCTGCACCAGGGCAACAGCGGCGGCACGCCGCACCTCGCCTCGATCGGCGGCTGAACGGCCATGTCCGAAGCCCTCGCGCTGGTGGTCGAGCTGTGCGGCAAGCTGGCCGACGTGCAGGGGCGAGAGATCACCGTGCCGATCCCGGCTGCAGGCTGCACCGCCGCCTCGCTGCTCGACCGGCTGCGCGAGGGTTTTCCGGCGCTGGCGCCCCTCCTGGTCCCGGGCAAGGTCCGCGTCTGCATCAACGAGGCGATCGCGCCCGCCGACGGACTTGCCCGCCCCGGTGACCTGGTCGCCCTGTTTCCCCCGGTCTCGGGCGGATGAGCCGCACTGTCCGCCTGATCGAGACGGGATTCGATCCCGCCGAGGAGCTGCGCCGCTTCACCGCGGGAACGGGCGAGGTGGGGGCAATCGTCAGCTTCACCGGCGTGGCCCGCGGGCTGGCGAAGGATGGGGCTCCGCTCCAGGCGCTGGTGCTGGAGGCCTACCGCTCGGTCACCCTGCGTTCGATGGAGGCAATCGCCGCCGATGCCCATGCTCGCTTCGCCGTGACCGCCAGCCTGGTGCTGCATCGCGCAGGCCGGATCCTGCCGGGCGAGCCGATCGTCCTGGTGGCCACCGCCGCCCCGCACCGCCGCGCCGCCTTCGATGCGGCCGACTACCTGATGGACCGGCTGAAATCCGAAGCCGTGTTCTGGAAGCGCGAGGAAGGCGTGTCCGGCGCCGTCTGGATCGAGCCGACCACCGACGACGCCGCCGCGCTGACGCGCTGGGGCCGGACGCCGCAGGAGGCCGCATGCCCGGAATAGACCCCAGCCTGACCTTTCACCCGCTGCACATCGCGGTCCTGACCGTGTCCGACACCCGGACGATCGAGACCGATACCTCGGGCGCGCTCCTGGCCGAGCGGCTGCAAGCGGCCGGGCATGTGCTCGCCGCCCGCGCGATCCTGCCCGACGATGTCGCCGCGATCCAGGCGCAGGTGAAGGCCTGGGTGGCCGATCCGGGCGTGGACATCGTCCTGACCACCGGGGGCACCGGCTTCATGCCGCGCGATGTCACGCCCGAGGCGATCCTGCCGCTGCTGCGCCGGACGATGGACGGGTTCAGCGTGGTGTTCCACCAGGCCAGCATGGGCACGATCGGGGTGTCCACGCTGCAGTCGCGCGCCTTCGCCGGGCAGGCCGGAGACACCTTCGTGTTCTGCCTGCCGGGTTCGACCGGGGCCTGCCGCGATGGCTGGGACCTGGTGCTGGCGCACGAGTTCGACAGCCGCTACCGCCCTTGTTCGATCGCCGGGCAGGTTCCGCGGCTGCGGGGGCAGGCGGCATGAGCGAGCTGTCACACCTCGATTCCGCCGGCCGGGCGCGCATGGTCGACGTGGGGGACAAGCCGATTACCCGCCGCGCTGCCGAGGCCGTGGGCCAGTTGCTTTGCGCCCCCGAAACCCTGGCCCTGGTGAAGGCAGGTGAGGCGCCCAAGGGCAATGTCATCGCCACGGCCGAGCTGGCCGGGGTCATGGCGGCCAAGCAGACCGCGGCCCTGATCCCGCTGTGCCATCCGCTGCCGCTGTCGCAGGTGGTGGTCGAGATCACCCCGGACGATGGCCTGCCCGGGTTCCTGGTCCATGCCCGGGTCCGCACGACCGGCCAGACCGGGGTCGAGATGGAGGCCCTGACCGGAGTGTCGATTGCCTGCCTGACCCTGTTCGACATGCTCAAGGCGGTCGACAAGGGTATGGAGATCGGGGCGATCAAGGTCACCGCGAAAAGCGGCGGACGTTCGGGATCATGGCAGGCCTGACGTCCTTCGACGCGGCGCTGGCGCGATTGGCTCAGGCGGCCGGGCCGCTCGATAGCCAGTCCGTGCCCCTTGCCGTCGCGGCCGGGCGCGTGCTGGCCAGTCCGGTCCACGCCCGTCTGGCCTCGCCCCGGGTCGCGGTCTCGGCGATGGATGGCTATGCCCTGGCCGATGCGACGACGCGGGCCGGGGACTGGCTGGAGGTGATCGGCGAGGCGCGCCCCGGCCTGCCGTTCGGGGGTGAAGTCGGGCCCGGGCAGGCCGTGCGGCTGTTCACCGGGGCGCCGCTGCCGCCCGGCGCGGACCGGGTGATCATGCAGGAGCATGCCGAGCGCGACGGCGGCCGCGTGCGCTTTACCCCCGGCTATGGCCCGGCCTGGCATGTCCGCGCGGCCGGCAGCGACTTTGCCGAGGGCGCGCTGCTGCTGGAGGCGGGCACTCTGCTGACGCCGCGCGCGCTGCTGGCTGCGGCCGCGGCCGACATGGCCGAGCTGACGGTCTATCGTCGGCCAAGGCTTGCGATCCTGGGCACCGGCGACGAGCTCGCCGCGCCGGGAACCGCCGCCAGCCAACCCTTCGCCATTCCCGAGAGCGTAACCCTGGGTGTCGCGGCCCTGGCCGCCGATAGCGGCGCCGAAGTGGTCTGGCGGGGATCCCACGGCGATGACCTGGCGGGTCTGACAGAGCGGGCCGGAGCCTTGCTGGCCATGTCCGACCTGGTGGTGGTCACCGGCGGAGCATCGGTGGGCGACTACGATTTCGCCAAGGCCATGTTCGCCGCCCACGGGCTGGATCTGGTGTTCTCCAAGCTGGCGATCAAGCCGGGCAAGCCGGTCTGGTTCGGGCGATCCGGGGATTGTCTGGTGCTGGGGCTCCCGGGCAACCCGACCTCGGCGCTGGTGACGGCAAGCCTGTTCCTGCGCCCGCTGCTGGCCCGGCTGCAGGGGCGGCCGGTCGCCGCGGCGCTGCCCTGGCGGCGCCTGCCGCTGGCCGCACCGCTTCCGCCCACGGGGGACCGAGAAACCTTCGTCCGGACGATCTGGGACGAGGCCGGGCTGCGTCCGGTGCGCAACCAGGACAGCGGCGCCCAGCTTGCCCTGGCCCAGTCGGAATGGCTGGTGCGATGCCCGATCGATACCCCGGCCTTGCCCGCCGGAACCGTGGTCAGCGCCCTCCAGCTCTGATCCGCGCCTCGGCCAGGGCGAGGTCTTCCGGCGTGTTGAGATTGGCGAAGGGATCGTCCCCGTGCTCGGGCCAGTCGACCATGACCAGCCCGGTCGCCTCGGCATAGCCCCAGGGCGATCGGCCGCCCGCCGCGATCCATCGCTCCAGCCCGGCCGGGTCGGCCCGCCAGAGTCCCGCCAGCGTCTGCACCCGCCCGCCCCGCCGCGGGAGCGCCGCGCCCGCCGGGCCGATTGCCCGGCCCAGCCGCGCGATCAGGTCGTCGGGCAGGAACGGCGTGTCGCAGCCGATCAGCACCGCCTGCCCGAGCCCCAGCGCGGCAGCGTGATGCATCGCGCTGAGCAGGGCGGCGATCGCGCCAAGCTGGGGATTCCGATCGATCAGCACGGGCAGTCCCGCAGGATCGGGTGCCGCGCCTGTAGCGGCCGCGATCGCCACCCGGTCACCCTGGCGCTGCGCCCAGGCGATGGCGTGATCGATCAGCCGCCGTCCGGCAAGCAGGCGGCCCGCCTTGTCGCCCCCCATCCGCGATCCCCGGCCCCCGGCGGCAATCACGATCAGCGGCGCAGGTGTCCCCTCGGCGGGGCGGGGATCAGTCATCCCCGGGGACCGGCACCGCGCCGACATGGCGCTGGCCGCGCGCGGCGGCGAGTTGTTCCTGGCGGAAGCGCTCGCGCGCAGCGGCGCGCTGGGCCGGGCTGCGCTCGTCGCGGCAGGCGGGGCAGCTGACGCCGGGCTCGTACTGTGGTGAGGCCCGGTCGGCCTCGCTCACCGGGCGGCGGCAGGCGCGGCACAGGCTATGGGTTCCCGGCACCAGGCCATGGCCGACCGTCACCCGTTCGTCGAAAACGAAGCATTCGCCCTGCCACAGACTGTCGGCGGCGGGCACCTCCTCCAGATACCTCAGGATGCCGCCGCGCAGGTGGTAGACCTGATCAACCCCTTCCTGCTTGAGGAACGCGGTCGATTTCTCGCAGCGGATTCCCCCGGTGCAGAACATCGCCACCCGGGGCTGGCGGTCGGTGCCGAGCAGCCGTTCGCGCGTGGCGCGGAACCAGGCGGGAAAGTCGCGGAAGGTGGCGGTTTGCGGATCGATGGCCCCGGCGAAGGTCCCGGCGGCAACCTCGTAGGCGTTGCGGGCGTCGATCACGATCGTGTCGGGATCGGCAATCAGCGCGTTCCAGTCCTGCGGCTCGACATAAGTGCCCACGGTCCGGCGCGGGTCGATGTCGGGTTCGCCCATGGTGACGATCTCGCGCTTCAGGCGGACCTTGAGGCGGTGGAACGGCATGTCGGTCGCGGTCGAGAACTTGACGTCGAGCGCGGCGCAGTCGGGCAGGGCGCGGATCGCGGCCAGGACCGCATCGATCCCGGCGCGGCGTCCCGCGATCGTCCCGTTGATCCCCTCGCGCGCCAGCAGCAGGGTGCCGCGAATACCGGCGGCGCGGCAGGCCTGCTCCAGCCGACCGCGCAGCGCGGCCGGATCGTCGAACCGGGTGAAGCGGTACAGCGCGGCGACGGTGATGGCCGCCTCAGCCCCGGGACCGGTTACGGACATGCCTGCTCCATGGTGCAGGCCCCGGGCGGGCCTGCCGGTCGAGGAATGCTGGCTGGGGCGGTAGGATTCGAACCTACGAATGCCGGTACCAAAAACCGGTGCCTTACCACTTGGCGACGCCCCAGCAGTCCGGCGCGCATAGCGAGGCCGGACCGCCATGGGAAGGGGGTCCGTGGTGCTGCAGCCCCCGGAGAACCCCGCCCGCCCGGTCAACCCAGGCCGAGCGCGGCGAAATCGCTGGCGGCATGGCGTTCGGGCAGGTCGGCGCCGTTGACCTTGCGCCCGCGCTGCACCGCCGGGCGCGCTGCCAGCTCTTCCACCCAGCGGGTCAGGTGCGGGTATTCGTGCAGCGACAGGAAGGTCCGCGCATCGTTGTAGGCCGTGCCCTGAACGAAGCCGGCCAGCCAGGGGAAGGCCGCCATGTCGGCGATGGTATAGTCGTCGCCCGCCAGGTACCGGCTCTGTCCCAGCCGGGTGTCGGCGACGTGGAACAGGCGCTTGGCCTCCATCGCATAGCGGTTGATGGCATATTCGATCTTCACCGGCGCATAGTGGTAGAAATGCCCGAAGCCGCCGCCCAGGAACGGGGCCGAACCCATCTGCCACATCAGCCACGAGAACATCTCGGCCCGCGCGGCGGGTGCGGTGGGGATGAAGGCGCCGAACTTCTCGGCCAGGTAAACCAGGATCGCGCCGGATTCGAACACCCGCACCGGTTCGGTCCCGCTGCGGTCGACCAGGG
This sequence comes from Novosphingobium aerophilum, assembly GCF_014230305.1. Lineage (GTDB taxonomy): Bacteria > Pseudomonadota > Alphaproteobacteria > Sphingomonadales > Sphingomonadaceae > Novosphingobium > Novosphingobium aerophilum. The sequence goes on along the minus strand of NZ_JACLAU010000036.1, from coordinate 3,006 downwards.
CGGGGATCTTGCTGTTCGGATTCGCCGCGACGAAGCCGCTGGAGAACTGGTCGCCCTGGCCGATGTCGATCTTCCAGGCGTCGTACTCGGCCCCGGAATGGCCCGCGGCGAGCAGCTCTTCCAGCAGGATGCCCACCTTCTGGCCGTTCGGCGTGGCCAGCGAGTAGAGCTGCAGCGGATGGGCACCGACCGGCAGCTCCGCCTCGTGCGTGGCGCCCGAGACCGGGCGGTTGATCGAGGCGAAGGCGCCGCCGCTCGGCTTGTCCCAGGTCCACACGGCGGGCGGGGTGTAGGCGTCGGTCATGATCGGCACAGGCTCCTGCAGGGACGGAGGCCCTAGGTGGTTCCTGACAAGCGCAACCGCAAGCCCGTCCGCAGGTGCAACCGGGATCAGTCCATCCGCATCACCCAGCCATGGGTATCGGCGGTCTCGCCGCGCTGGATCGACACCAGCCGCTGGCGAAGCTTCTGGGTGAGCTGGCCGGGCCCGCCCGATCCGATCACGAATTCGCCGTCCACCGGATCGGTCACCCGGCCGACCGGGGTGACCACCGCGGCGGTCCCGCAGGCAAAGGTCTCGACCAGCTTGCCGCTGGCGGCGTCGGCGCGCCACTGGTCGATCGCGTACTTCTCCTCGCGCACGGTCAGGCCTTCCTCGCGCGCGAGCGTCAGCAGGCTTTCGCGGGTGATCCCGGGCAGGATCGTGCCGGTCAGCGGCGGAGTGATCAGGGTGCCGTCGGCGAAGACGAAGTACAGGTTCATGCCGCCCAGTTCCTCGATCCAGCGGTGCTCGGCCGCGTCGAGGAACACGGTCTGGTCATGCCCCTTGGCCATGGCCTCGGCCTGGGGGACCAGGCTGGCGGCATAGTTGCCGCCGCACTTGGCCGCCCCGGTCCCGCCGGGCGCGGCGCGGGTGTACTGGCTGACCCAGATCGACACCGCCGGAGCGCCCGACTTGAAGTAGTTGCCGGCCGGGCTGGCGATGACGATGAAGGAATAGGTCTTGGCCGGGCGCACCCCCAGGAAGGCCTCGGTCGCGATCATGAAGGGACGCAGGTAGAGCGAACCGCCCTCCACCGTGGGGAACCAGTCGCGATCGACCTTGACCAGTTCGCGGCAGGCCGCGACGAACAGGTCCTCGGGCAGTTCGGGCATGGCCAGACGCCGGGCCGAGGCGTTGAACCGCGCGGCATTGGCCTGGGGCCGGAACAGCGCCATAGCCCCGTCGGCCAGGCGATAGGCCTTGAGCCCTTCGAAGATCTCCTGGGCATAGTGCAGCACCGAGGCGGCCGGGTGCAGGCTGAGCGGCTGCAGCGGACCGACCACGGCATCGTGCCAGCCGGCCTCCTCGGACCACTGGATCGTGACCATGTGATCGGAAAAGTGCTTGCCGAATCCCGGCTCGGCCAGCACAGTCGCCCGCACCTCGGCCGGCACCGGCGCCGGATGCGCGATGTGCGTGAACGACAGAGGCAGGGTGGCGCTGGCCATCGGACGGGTCCTTGTTGCTGGGTCTTCCGCAAGCCATTGTACGAAAATTACGCGCAAGGCAAGAGAAAAGTAATAATAGAATAGAACGCTTTCTGCGGCTCTCTCTAGGGGGAAAAGCCCGGGGGGCCAAGGGTGCTGCGCGCGGGTGATACTTGCGGGCGGTTTTCGTGTGCGCGGCGGCGTGTGGCAAGCGGCGGAATGGCCGGGCTTTGCTGTCTCCGATGCGGCTCTGCCGTGTGACCTTTCGCGGCGGGCCGTGTCACGGCGCGAGGGGAGGCTGGGAGGGAAGGCTGCGGCATGGGGGAATTGAGCCACAAGGGGGGCGAGTAGGACAGGTGGACCGTTGCGTGATGTCCGGATCGGGTGGGGAGCGGACGTTGGGGCTGATCCGCCCGCCTCTGTCCCCGTCATCCCAGCGAAGGCTGGGATCTCTCACCGGATTGCACGGCGTCCAAAACGCACTCGCCGCGGCGGCCGAGACTGGTCGCCAGAGATGCCAGCCTGCGCTGGCATGACGGGAAGCGGGCGAAAACGGACGCCGGAACCCCGTCAGCTGACGGACGCCAGCCGGGGAGCGCCAGCCGGTTGTCCAGCTCCACACCTTCCGGTCCATCGATCCCGAACCAGTCGGAGGAAAGGCAGGGGGCGGCACCGGGGGACCGGAATGGTCCGAGCTGATCGCGGCGGAGGGTTCGACCGTTGCGCGGAAGGACGACCCCGGTCCTGGAGATTGCGCCACCCCCGAAAATGAGAAGGGCAGCAACGCCGCAGCGTGCTGCCCTTCGCATGGTCAGCGGCCGGAAGTGCCGCCCACGGAGCCTCTATCGCCTAATCGACACTCAGCGATAATGCTCCGCGCGGGACTGTACCGACCTCTCTGCTGAACCATGAGACATCGGATCACCTCCTTTCGCGCTGTTGAGCCAAAGTCGCCCCTCTCGGGGCTGGGTCGGGAGCGGTGAACCGCGTCTCGGCCTTGACGCTCAACATATGGCGAAGCGGCGCAACAACAAGTCTTGCGTTCAATTTTTTCGGTGTCAGAATCGAGGCTTCCGGCCTGCTTCGGCGTGGCCTCAACCCCCGGCGCGGCAGTCTTCGATCACCCGGCCCACTTCGGCCCAGGCGGGCAGATAGAGCGCTGGAAAACCGGCCACTTCCAGCATGAAGCGACCGCGGCTGAAGGCCATGGCATCGTTGAGCGGATCGCGCGCGGGCAGGCTGACGGCCATACCGCCATCGGGCGCCGGGCTGGCGGTGAGCGCGCGGCGGGTCGAGGTGGCGGTGATGGTGAGCATGGTCGGCCCGCTGGCCGTCCGGTTTGTCCACAGAATCGTGGTGCGGCTTGCCGGATCGCAGGCCAGGCTGGCCAGGCTGGGCTCGCCCGGCAGGCCATAGCGGGCGGTCGAACGGCCGGCCTCCATCGCCCAGCGCCAGGTGCCCGGCGTCCGCGGCGCATCGCGCCAGTCGGCCGGGGGCGCGGCGGCGGCGGGCGGCGGCGGGGCGACCGGGCGCGGC
>NZ_JACLAU010000035.1 GCF_014230305.1 Novosphingobium aerophilum | reverse complement strand
GCTTGACCAACAGCAAAGCATAGTGTCACAACACAGCGACGATCAGGTGCTCCACCTGCGCGCGATCAAATCGGAACACTGCGCGGCATCAGATCGGAATACATGCGCGCGATCGTCGGAATCCGCAATCATCTGTTCCCGCTCTACACCGATCCCTCGATCGGCGCCGATCTCTCGGCCGATCTCAAGCGCCGCCAGCAGGGCAAGTCGTGCTTCAACTTCAAGGCGCGGGACGAGGCCCTGTTCGATGAGCTCGCGGCGCTGACGCGGCGGGCGAACGGGGTGGGGTAGCTCGCGCGCCCGAGGTGTGGGGTGGGTCGTCAGGGAACGGGCACCCAGCCATCGCCAGCCCAGCGGAAGATTGCCGGCGAAATCCCGCGGGGTGCTTCGGTGAAAGCCTTTGCGATGACGGGTTTGAGCTGTTCCAGGTCTTCCGTCCGGGTCACTTGGCCCATAAGCACGTGCTGGTCGCCAGGTACGGCGATCCACAGCACTCCGGGCAGGTCTTTGGCCACTTTGCGCCAGTGATCCGTGGCGAGGATGGCCGCCGCGCCGTAGTCCAGGTCCGGCAGGAGAACAATTGCGCCCCTGAGTTCCCCGGCACCAGGCAGGGCAGGAATGGTGGCAAGAACCTGACGTGTCCCGAGTGCGATGGACTCGTCGCGGCTCAAGCCAAGGGACTTGAGGTCGATCTCGCCGACCAGGCGGGTTGTGTCGGGATAGTCGGCCGCGAGCACGAGGTTCAACCCCGGTGCGACCAGGCCCATGACCAGGCGGCCCGTGGCACCGCTGGCCGATTGTGCATTCATCGCCGCGGCATAGTCGTCGTTTCGCACCACGACCCGCAGCCGCTCGCGGGTGATCGCGGCATAGTCCGTCGACATGGATTCGACGATGCCCGTGACGAACCGTTCCTTCTGGGCTCGGCATTCCCTGGCGGTGCTTTGCGCGCAGAACGCCGCCAGCCGGTCAAGGTTGATCTCGCCGTCCTCACCCCGGGCGTCGCTCACCCGCAGTGACAGCGGTCCGCTGATCTCGATCGTGCGCGTGGGCAACCGGTGCCTGACCCGCGCCAGGATGTCCCGGGTGAGGGCCGTGTCATCCGGCGCGGCCAGGGCGGGCGTGGCTGCGGTCAGAAGGGCTGCCAGCAGGGCGGCCGCCATGGCCTTCATGGATCTGTGATGGGCGCGCATCCCGCCGGTCCTCCCCCTTTGGCCAGCCGTCCGCTCGCCACCGGGTTGGGGGCGAACGGCTGCCGCAAGCTGACAGGGGTCGCGGCCAAAAGAAAGGGCCCGGTGAGGCAGCTCACCGGACCCTTCAGATTGCCGCATGTTTGCGGGGTTTGGTCGCGATCGGCCCTCAGCGGGCCGGGGCGCCGACCGCCGGAGCGGCGGCCGGGGCCGGGGTGAGGCTGGCCGGGCTCGGCTCACCCCACAGCGCGTGGTAGTCCTTGGCCATCTGCGCACCACCCATGGGCTTGTTCTTGCCCTGGTGGCAGGTGGCGCAGCTGACCTTGAAGGTATCGCCCAGCGCGCCCTTGCGGTTGGCCGGGAAGACAGAGGCCAGCGGCGTCATGTATTCGCCGTTGGTCTGCCGCACCATGCGGATGCCGTACCAGGCCTTGGCGCGCTGCGGCGTGCTGATATCCCAGTTCTGGAACGACTGCGTGTTGTGGCAGAAGGTGCAGTTCACACCCAGCGACTGCGAGGCATGCATCATCACCGCATAGCTGTCTTCGGTGGCCATGATGCTGGTCTTGTTGGCCGCGCTGGGATGCAGCCCGGTCGACTGGACACGGATGTTCTGGTCCACCTTCGGATCGCCGGTGAAGTACACCGCCAGCGAGGCGTTGGGCAGCGACGAGAACGCCGATTCCGGCACCGGGTTGTTCTGCCCGTGACGGTTGCCGATGATCCCCTTCGGGCCCTCGGTCGGCATGGTCCAGTAGTTGGCCGGAACCGGATTGCCGCGGTGGCAGGTCCAGCAGGTGACGCCGGTTGCCGCGACGTGCTGCTTCCAGTTGTGGTTGATGTTGCGGGTCATCTGCAGCATCCGCCGCGCCACCACCTTGGTGTAAAGCTCGTCGGAGGCCATGTTTTCAGGGTTGTGGCAATAGTTGCAACCCTGCTGCGGCGCCACCCACTGGGTGATCGCGGCCATGGTGTAGTTGAACTGGTCCGCGGACTCGTCCCCCAGCACCTGGACGTTCTGGTAGACCTCCTTGGCGCGCTGACCGTCGGTCGCCGGCGGGTCATAGGGCGGGGCCGGAACCTCGTCCTTGGCCATGGCGACCTTGGTCAGCGTGACGTGATCCATGCCGGTCCCGCGGAACCCGTTCTGCGTCGCCGTCTTCGGGCTCAGCTGGCAGGCGCCGAGCGCCATGGTCACGACCGCCGCAAGGGCAAGCGATGCTATCCTTTTCATTGGCCGGCGCTCCCCAAGGCGGGATCCATGACCCCGGTGGACGGATAGGACGGGGCATAGCCGTGCTGCTGTGCCCAGAGGTACCAGTTGTCGACCACCGTGCCGGTCAGCAGGATGCCGATCCCGCCGGTCAGCGTGGTCAGCACCGCGAACCACCAGGCCCAGCGGTGGATCGATTCCATCGTGGCGTTGAAGCCCATGGTCCAGCGCCAGAACAGGGCGGCCCGTTCCGAAGCCGTGCCGCGATCGGTGATCTGCTCGATCTCGCGCTCGCCGCCATAACGGCCGACCGCGAGAATGGTCGCCCCGTGCATCGCGAAGAGCAGCGTCGATCCGTAGAGGAACGCGATCGAGAAGCAGTGGAACGGATTGTAGAACAGGTTGCCGTAGCGGATCGAGAAGGCCGCGGTCCAATCCAGGTGCGGGAAGATCCCGAAGGGCACCGCTTCCGACCAGCTGCCCATCAGCAGCGGGCGGATGAAGCCCAGCACCAGGTAGAGCCAGATCGCCGACAGGAAGGCCCAGGCCACGTGAGTGCCCATGCCGAGCGCGCGGGCCCGGGAGTAGGTGCGCACCCACCACAGCAGGATCGACGAGGTCAGGCAGGCGCCGGCGAGAATCCACCAGCCACCTTTGGCAAGCGGAACGAAGGGCGTGAACCCGTACTCCGGTCCAGGGGGCTCCAGCGACAGCCAGGGCAGCATGCGGACGAACTGGATCGGGTCCCAGTTGACCGAGGCGAGCATGTTGAGCCCGATGATCTCGATCGCGAAGAAGCCGAGGATCAGCGAGAACACGCCGGTCCAGCCCAGATAGACCGGGCCGATCTGGGCGTGCCCGATGATGCCCATCCAGTGGTTGAAGGTGCCTTTGCCGATGCGGGGTTCGCTGCCCGGGGGCAGGGCGATGCCTGCCTCGGGTTCGCCACGCAGCTGCACCTGGGTGAAGATGTTCTGATAGGTCGCCATCGCTTGGTGCTCCTTTACGACCAGATCGGCAGGTTGAGCCACCAGGTCCACCACTCGGGCCAGCCCTTGGTCCACAGCGGCCCGCTGATGACGATGCACACCGCACTCCAGAACCCGGCGTTGAGCGCCAAAAGCAGACCCACCCGGTGGATGCCGAGCGTGCCGACCGAATAGCCGATCAGGTCACGGAAGAAGGTGTCCTCGTACTCCGGCGTCTTGACTTCGCCACCGGCCGGCGGGTTCACCGCCGAAAGCACCAGGGCGCCGTGCAGCGCGAGCGCCAGGGTGGTGGTGAAGAAGAACGACACCGCCAGCATGTGCGCCGGATTGTAGTGGAAGTGGAGGTACTGGTACCCGGTGTTCGAGACCCAGTCGAGGTGGCTGAAGATCCCGTAGGGGAAGCCCCAGTGCCAGGCGCCGAGCAGAACAGGGCGGATCACCACCAGCGTGAAATAGGCGAAGATCGCCATGCTGAAGGCGAAGGGGACATGGTAGCCCATGCCCAGCTTGCGGCAGATCTCGACCTCGCGGGCGGCCCACGAGCTGAACGAGATCAGCGCGCAGACGGTGATCACCTGCCAGAACCCGCCTTCCTTCAGCGGGGCCAGGCTCAGACCGTATTTCAGGTCCGGCGGGGCGATCGAGATCAACCAGGGATTCCACGTCGGCCCCTGCGAGGCCGCGTAGAAGATGAGAGCGGTGCCCAGTGACGCGAAGATCGCTGTCACGACCCCGAAGAAGCCGACGTAGAACGGGCCCACCCAGAAGTCGAACAGGTCGCCGCCGATCAAGGTCCCGCCGCGAACGCGGTATTTTCGTTCGAAACTCAGGAGTGCCATGGCTCTACCCCTCCCCGCCAGCAGCGGCGGGTTCATGTGAACGGATCAGTCAAAACCCGGAGGCGGCGGTTTGTGGCCGCCGCCTCTCGCACAGGCTGCCCTCAGGCAGACGGCTTTGCAGCGGCTGCCGCGGCAGCTTGGGCAATGCCCTGTGCCGAGTTGGGGCCGTCGAGCCAGTTGTACGTGTCAGTGCTGAGCAGGATGAAGTGAATCACGATCGCCAGCACGAACAGGAATGCGAACAGGGCAACGAGGGTCCTGCGCGGATCGAAAATAAGCCAGAGTCTCCACATGGTATCTATCCTTGTGCAAAGGTGTTGGAACCCGTCGGCGCGGTCTTGCGCAGCCGGGCCGGTTGGTCAGTTCAGAGCCAGGGCTTCCAGGCCCAGACAAGGAAGTGTGCCACCACCGCCACGGCGGTGAAGCCGAGGAAGCTGCTGACGAACAGCTTGTGGAATTCCTTGGCTTCTTCGGGCGTGAGATACGTGCTCAGGCCGAAGCGATCATCGCCATTACTCATAGCAATCTCCAGTCGTTGTTGGTGTGCGAGAGGCGGAAGACCTCTTTCGGTATCCACGCGGATTGCGCCGCGGGGATGGGGGAGCGCGAGGGCCGCAGGGCGGCCGTCGGGCAATCTGGTGAAAGGCGGGGCGCGACGCGGTAGGTCATGCGACCTGCGCCTCGAGCAGGGCGTCGGCGAGCCGGTCGGCCGAGACGCGATCCTCGCCATGGCGGCGGGCGGCGCGTTCGGCCGCGTCGCGCAGGCGCTTGGCGGCGGAAATGCGGATCAGGATCGGCTGGGCGGCGACGACCTCGTCGAGCCGGGCCTTGGCATCGCCGTCCCACGGCAGCTCGCGGTGCGCGCGGGCCAGGGTCGGCTCGGCCTTGTCCATGTCGGTGCCCAGCGGCAGGATATGGAACAGCGCATCGAACAGCGCGTTGCAGACCTCCTGGATCAGGTAGGTCGCCCCCGAATAGCCCATGAAGGGCGTGCCGGTGTGCCGGCGGATCGCCGCGCCGGGGAAGCTGGCCGGGATGTAGATCCCGCGGCCGCCGCGCTCGGCGTTGTACATCCGCTCGTTGTAGCTGCCGAACAGGACCAGCGGCGGATTGGCATGGATGGCCGCGCGCACGTCCTCGTTGCGCGGCTTGACCCCGGCACTGCGCGAGAAGGCGAAGGTGCAGGGCAGCCCCATGTCATCTTCCAGGAAGTGACGGATGCCGCGGGCATAGGTCTCGTTGGCGACGATGCCGAAGCTGGCCGTGGCGAAGAAGTCCTGCGTGACCGACCGCCACAGGTCCCACAGCGGCTTGATCGTGGTGTGCTTTTCCCGCGTGATGAACGGTTCGGGATCGAGCCCCAGCTCGGCCGCCAGCGCGCGCAGGAAGCGCGTGGTGCTGTCCAGCCCGATCGGCGCCTGGAAATAGGGCCGTTCCAGCACCTCGCAGAGGTTGCGGCCATATTCGCGATAGAGGCAGACGTTGGCCTGGGCATCGGCCAGCCGGCGGATATCGGCCAGGTGGCAGCCCAGCGGGAAGACCACGTTGACCTCGGCGCCGATCCCCTCGATCAGGCGGCGGATCTCGGCCAGGTCGCTGGCCATGTTGAACATGCCATAGGCCGGCCCGATGATGTTGACCTTGGGCTTCTCGCCCTCGCGCACCGGCTTGACCGCGGGCATCGCCTTGGGGCCGAATTCCGACCACAGCCACGACAGCGCGCGATCGGCGCACTGCCACTGGTCCTCGTCGATCGTGCGTGGCAGGAAGCGCTTGATGTTGGTGCCCTCGGGGGTGACGCCGCCACCGATCATCTCGGCGATCGATCCGGTCACCACCACGGCGGGGAGATCGGGGTCGAGCGTTTTCCACGCGCGCTTCATCGCGCCTTCGGTGCCGGTCTTGCCGAGCTCTTCCTCGCCCAGCCCGGTGACGACGATCGGCAGTTCGTGCGGGGGCAGGCCATCGGTGTAGTGCAGGACCGAGGTGACCGGCAGGTTCTCGCACCCGACCGGTCCGTCGATGATCACCTGCAGCCCCTTGACCGCGGCGAAGACATAGACCGCGCCCCAGTAGCCGCCGGCCCTGTCGTGATCGAGGATCAGGGTCATGCCCGGCCTCCCGCGCAACGGGCGATCACGACAAGACGTCGGGCGCCGTGGTCGAGGATCAGGGTCATGAGCCCACCGCCTCGGCCGCCTTGCGGGCCGCCTCGTTCAGCGCGGCGTACTTCTTCTTGAAGGCCGGGCGATCCTGCGGGGTGTCTTCCCACACACCGGCAGCGGGGCCGCTGCCGACATCCTCGAAGAACGCGCTCATCTTGTCGAAGCGGGCCTTGTTGCCCATCGCGGCATTGACCACCTGGGCCAGGCTGCCCGCGCCGGCCGGTCCCATCAGCGGACGGGCCGAGATCAGGTTGGTGAAGTAGAGCGCCGGGATCGCCTGCTGCTTGGCGTGCTGGACCACCGGGGTGGTGCCGATCGCCAGGTCGGGGCGGAACGTCTCGACCGCGGCGATGTCCTGTTCAAGACTGGCGCGGAACTGCACGGTGACGCCGCGGGCCTCCAGCCATTCGCGGTCCGGGTCGGACCAGCGGGTGCGCGGGCAGGCGGTGCCGACATAGGGCACCTCGGCGCCGCTCTCGATCAGCAGGCGGGCGACCAGCAGCTCGGAACCCTCGTAGCCGGCGACGGTGATGCGGCCCTTGATCGGGTTCGCGGCGAGCGCCCCGCGGATGGCGGGGACGAACCGGGCCTTGGCGGCCTCGACCTTGGCCGGATCGACTCCGCAGGCGGCGCCGATCGCGTCGAGCCAGGCGGCAGTGCCCTCGGCGCCGACCGGAGCCGAGCCGACCACCGGGCGTCCGGCGGCCTCGAACTCGCGCACGCTGGCGGTGTAGAAGGGGTGGATCGCGGCGACCACGGCGCAGTCCAGCGCGGCATAGAGCTCACGCCATTCGCGCGTCGGCACGACCGGGCCGGCGGCCAGGCCGAGCGGTTCGAGCATCATGCCGATGCCCACCGGATCGGCCGGGAACATCTCGCCCAGCAGGGTCACGGTCGGACGGTCCGGGCGCGTCGCGGGAGCGGCGACCGGGCCGGCCTCGGCCTCGCTGCGGGCATAGGCCAGCATGGCCCCGGCCAGCACGTCCTTCGCCTCGGCGTGAGTCGGGATGCCGAAGCCCGGCACGTCGATGCCGATGATGCGCACCCCGTTGATCTGCTTCTTCAGCAGCCGCAGCGGCACGCCGCTGGCGGTGGGGACGCACAGGTTGGTGACGACGATCGCATCGTACAGGTCGGGATCGGCCAGGTTTTCGACCGCTTCCTTGATGTCCTCGAACAGCTTGCCGGTGACCAGCGTCTCCGAGCTGAACGGGACATAGCCGACCGTGCGCCGCGCCCCATAGAAGTGCGAGGTGAAGGTGAGGCCATAGACGCAGCAGGCCGACCCCGACAGGATCGTCGCCGTGCGCCGCATGCGCAGCCCGACGCGGAGCGAGCCGAAGGCCGGGCACATCGATTGCGGCTGGTCGTGCGGGCCCACCGGGTAGTCGGCGGCATAGCGCGCCAGCAGCTCGGACCCTTGCGCCTTGTTCGTGGCCTCGCGCAGGACGTCGGCCCCGGCGTGGCAGCCGGCGCCTTCCAGCTCGGCCGTGGCCGGGGACTCGAGGTCGAGCCGGTCCGGCTGGCGGGCGAAATCGGTGGTGTCGGGGACGAGGTCGCTCATGCGGCGGTGCCTCCGGCGTCAGACTTCGTCATAGACCACCTCCAGCGAAGGCTTGCTGACGAAGGTGCCGCCGCGCATGTCGGCCTGGGTCGCGGGGATCAGCTCGACATTGCCGCCGGTCTCGTCGGGCGAGAACAGGCCGAGCAGGCCGTCCTGCTCCAGCGGGGTCGGGCGGCGCGGCGGGGCGCTGGCGACGTTCGAGGCCAGCTCGGCAAAGAGGCTGCCCCATTCGCCATCGGGGTGCCCGATGATCTGGTAGTTGGCCGACTTGCGGCGGATGTCCTCGTTGGCCGGGATCGCGCAGAGCACCGGGATGTCGACCGCCTTGGCGAAGGCCTGGGCCTCGCCGGTGCCGTCATCCTTGTTGATGATCATGCCGGCCACGCCGACATTGCCACCCATCTTGCGGAAGTATTCGACCGCCTTGCAGACGTTGTTGGCGACGTAGAGCGATTGCAGGTCGTTCGAGCCGACGACGATCACCTTCTGGCACATGTCGCGGGCGATCGGCAGGCCGAACCCGCCGCAGACCACGTCGCCCAGGAAGTCGAGCAGCACGTAGTCGAAGCCCCAGTCGTGGAAGCCCAGCTTCTCGAGCAGCTCGAAGCCGTGGATGATGCCGCGCCCGCCGCAGCCGCGGCCGACCTCGGGCCCGCCCAGCTCCATCGCGAAGACGCCGTCGCGCTGGAAGCACACGTCCTCGATCCGCACCTCTTCGCCGGCCAGCTTCTTGGCGGCCGAGGTCTCGATGATCGTCGGGCAGCTCTTGCCGCCGAACAGCAGGCTGGTGGTGTCGGACTTCGGATCGCAGCCGATCAGCAGCACGCGCTTGCCCTGCTGCGCCATCATGTAGCTGAGGTTGGACAGGGCGAAGCTCTTGCCCGAGCCGCCCTTGCCGTAGATCGCGATGACCTGCGTGTCCTTCTTCACCCCGCCGGTGTGGGGGGCGTCGGGTTCGATCGCCGCCTCGGCGCGGAGGGCGGCGTCGTGCACGGAAAGGCCGGATTCAAGCATCGTCATGCGCAGTCGCTCCAGTCGAGGACCATCTTCAGGCAATCAGCGCCGAGAAAGGCCTGGGGGTAGGCATCGTCGACCTCGCGGGCCGGACGGACGTGGCTGACCAGCCCGGCGAGGCTGAGCTTGCCGCTGTCCACCAGCGCACGGGTCGCAGTCAGGTCTTCGGGCCGGAACTCGGCCGCGACGCGGATCCGGGCCTCGGCGCGGAAGGCCGCGGGGAAGGCGAAGCTGGGCCGCTGGGCATAGAAGCCGGCCATCACGATCTCGCCGCCGTGGCGCAGCCGCGGGATCAGCAGATCAAGGCAATCGGCCGCGCCGCTGGCGTCGTAGATCGCGCCATAGTCGCGCCGGGGGTCCTCATCGGGGTGGACCACGCTGTACCCCTGGTCGGCATCCATCCGCGCGGGATGGCGTTCCCAGACCGTGGGGGCGGGCGCCCCGCCGGCGATGGCGATGCGGGCGATCAGGCGTCCCAGCGTGCCGTGGCCGACGATCAGGTCGGGCGGGGCGTTCCAGTCGATCGCGTGATAGGCCGTCGCGGCGAGCGCGAAGATCACCCCGTCGAAGCCGAGCGACTCGGCGATGGGGAAGGCGCGGGCCGAAGGCAGCACCACCCGCTGGGCATTGCCCCCGAACAGCGACCGGGCATCGGCATAGCAGACCGCCCCCGGCACGAAGACCCAGTCACCCAGCCGGTCGGCGACGTCAGCGCCGGCGGCGATCACCCGGCCGACCGACTCGTAACCCGGCACCAAGGGATAACCCATACCCGGGAAGGGCGGCATCTCGCCGGTCCACAGCAGCTTTTCGGTGCCGGTGCTGATTCCGCTCCAGCGCACTTCGACCAGCAGGTCGGACGGGGCGAGGGCGTCGGGCGAATCCAGCGGAATCGCCCCTGCGCCTCCGGGGAGGGCCGTGTTGGTCAGGGTCAGCCGGCGAAGCGCGATCTGCTTCGGGGCTTCCAGTACGACGGCCAGCGCATCCATGGCGCGGTCCCTTCCCCCTCTCGGCGGTCCAGCCGAGGCCCCCATATCCGGAGTGGATACGATCAGGCAGCTTTCACCATACTCCTTACCTAACGAACGTCAATCAACCTTGACACAAATACGTGTCACTTTGTGCTGACAACAACGCTGGCGATCGCCGGCAGGTGGGTGGTGGCGCGGCGCCAATGGGAAAAGCCGGCTGATTCCAGCATGGTCCCGTATTCCGCGGCGGTGCGCGGGCGTCCCGAATTCATCGCCCATAGGTAAAGTCCGAAGTAGCCGTCACCCATGGCCGTGGCTCCCGGCGTGCCCGCCATGGGTTCGGCGATGACGAGTCGCCCCCCTGCCGGCAGCGCCGCCCAGGCTGAGTCGAGCAGGGCCTGGACCGGGCCATCGTCGTGGTCATGCAGGATGCGCACCAGGGTGATGCAGTCGTATCCCTGCGGCAGCGGGGTCCGGAAGAAGTCGCCCGGGTGCAGGCTCACGCGCGTGGCGGCCGGGCTTCCGGCGATGCGATCCGCGGTCCCGGCGATCACCGGGGGGAGATCGAACACGCCCAGTTCGAGATCGGGGCAGGCCCCGGCCAGGGCGCGGATGAACACGCCATGGCCGCCCCCCAGATCGAGCACCCGGCGGTGCCGCGCAAAGGGGTAGGCGGCCAGTGTCTCGCGCGCCACCATGGCCTGGGACTGGGCCATCAGGGTGGAGTATCGATCCGCACAATCCGCTTCTGTTTCAGAGGTATAGTGCCAGAACCGGGACAAGGCCGTGGGCTCTTCCCGGTTGCGCCTGAACAGCTCGAGCGGCTCCGCCAGATCGGCGTAGAGCAGCGCATGGTGCCGCACCATGGCCAGGGCGCCGGGGTTGGCCTGCAGCGCGGCGCCCTGCTGGCCCAGCATCCACCACCCCGGGGCAATCTCTTCGGCCAGGTCGATCGCGGCGGCGGCGCGGACGAGTCGCAGGGCGGCGGGTTCCGGCAGGCCGGTGGTCTGCTGCACGGCCGTCAGATCGGCGGGCCCTTCCGCCAGCCGGTCGAGCAGGCCGGCCGCGTCGGCCGCCTGGAGGATCTGCGAATAGCAGAAGCCGGCCAGCAGATCGAAGGCCTGCGCCGCCCGCCGCCGTGCCACGGTGCGGAACAGGGGCAGCCGCGCGGCCCAGGCCTGGAAGCGGGGGCTGGCGATCGTGGCGTTGCGCCAGGCCGTCCAGCGCCGCCGCCATTCGGGCGGGCCAGGGGGCCGCAGAGGGCCGCTTGCGGCGATCGAGGTTGGCATATGTCCAAAAGAGTGGACATGTATCGTGTAAAGATCAATTATATTCGCGGCGGACTCTCCGCTGGCGAAAGGCACGCTCGATGGGCGCTGGCAACAAGGCTTGGGGCGCGGACGCCAGGGTGGCCATCATCGGGGCCGGAATCGGCGGTCTGGCCGCGGCGGCGCTGCTCGCGGCGCGCGGCTGTGCGGTCACCGTCATCGAAAAGGCCCACCACCCCGGGGGCAAGGCGCGGCAACTGCCGGTCGATGGCGCGGCGATCGATGCCGGGCCCACCGTGTTCACGCTGCGCGACGTGTTCGAGGATATCTTTCGCGAATGCGGCGCCGAGCTGACCGACCATGTCACGATCCATCGGGCCGATGTGCTGGCCCGGCACGCCTGGGAGCCGGGGCAGCAGCTTGACCTGTTCGCCGATCCGGCACGCAGCGAGGCCGCGATCGGCGATTTCGCCGGGGCCGCCGCCGCCGCGGGCTTCCGTGCCTTCCGGACCGAGGCGGCGCGGATTCACGGCATTCTCGACAAGCCGATGCTGCGCGGCAGCAAGCTGGCCTGGCCGCCCGCGCTGATGTGGCGGATCGGACTGTGGCGGGTGGGGGACCTGCTCGCCATCCGCCCCTATGAAAGCCTGTGGAAGGTGCTGGGCCAGCATTTCGCCGACCCGCGCCTGCGCCAGCTGTTCGCGCGGTATTCCACCTATTGCGGCTCCTCGCCCTTCGCCACGCCGGCCACGCTGATGCTGATCGCCCATGTCGAGGCCCAGGGGGTCTGGCTGCTCGAGGGCGGGATGAGCGCGCTCGCCGCGGCGCTGATGCGCCTCGCGCAGCGCCACGGAGCGCGGTTCCGCTTCGGCACCTCGGCGGCCATGGTCGAGACCCGCGGCGGGCGCATCTCCGGCCTGGCCCTGGCGGATGGTGAGCGGATCGAGGCCGACGCGGTGATCGCCAATGCCGATCCCGCCGCGCTGGCCGCCGGTCGCTTCGGCCCGCTCGGGGCCATGGCGGTGAGTGGCTACGCCCCGCGCAAGCGCTCGCTCTCGGCCATGGTCTGGCTGGCCCACACGCGAACCTCCGGCTTTCCGCTGCAGCGTCACAACGTGCTGTTCTCGCCCGATTACCCGCGGGAATTCGCCGATATCCACGGCGGCGCCCCGCCGTCCGACCCCAGTGTCTATGTCTGCGCCCAGGATCGCGGGGAGGGCTCCGGCCCGACGCCCGACGGACGGGAACGGCTGCAGATCATCGTCAATGCCCCGGCCAACGGCGACAGCCATGCCTATACCGAACAGGAGAAGGACCAATGCACCCAGGCCATGACGCGGAGCCTGGCCCGCTGCGGGCTGGAGCTGGAACCGGACTTCCCGCACACGCTGCTGACGCCGAACGCATTCGAGACCTTTTTGCCCTCGACCGGCGGAGCGATCTATGGACGAGCCTCGCACGGCTGGGCGGCGTCCTTCCTCCGGCAGGGCACGCGGACCGGGATCCCTGGGCTCTACTGCGCGGGTGGAAGTACCCACCCGGGAGCGGGGGTGCCGATGGCCGCCTTGTCGGGACGACTGGCGAGCCAGGCGGTGCTGCACGACCTCGCTTCGATGCGGCGGTCCCACCCGGTGGCTATGGCTGGTGGTATGTCGACGCGCTCAGCGACTGCGGCCGCCACGGACTGACCATCATCGCCTTCATCGGCAGCGTCTTCTCGCCCTACTACAAGGCCAGCGGGCGCGGCGATCCGCTCAACCACTGCGCGCTCAACGTCGCGTTGTACGGTCCGGGCGCGCGCTGGACCATGACCGAGCGCACGCGCGGCGAGGTGCGCCGCGATGCCGATACGCTCCAGCTCGGCCCCAGCCACGTCCACTGGACCGGCGAGGCGCTGGAAATCGTGATCGAGGAGCGCGACAAGCGGCTGGGCGTGCCCTGGCAGCGCCGCGTCGCCGGGCGCATCCGGGTGATTCCCGAGGCGCTCAACGATCGCGCCTTCGCGCTCGATCCCGCCGGCCGGCACCGCTGGCACTGCATCGCCCCGCGCGCGCGGATCGAGGTGGTGATGGAGCGCCCGGACCTGCGCTGGCAGGGCGACGCCTATCTCGATTCGAACTTCGGCAGCGAGTCGCTGGAAGAGGGCTTCCGGGTCTGGCACTGGTCGCGGGCCCACGGCAAGGGCGGGGCGCTGGTCAGCTATGAGGGGATCCGCCGCGATGGCCGCGGCTTTGCCAGCGCGCTGCGGTTCGGTCGCGACGGGGTTCCGCAGGAGGTGGAGCTGCCCCCGGTCGCGCCGCTGCCCGGAACCTGGTGGCTGATGGAACGCAAGACCCGGGCCGATCGCGGCCTGGCGCAGGTCGTGCGGACCTGGGAGGACGCGCCGTTCTACGCCCGCTCGACCCTGTCGGCGGAACTCCATGGCGAACGGGTCGTGGCCGTTCAGGAAAGCCTCGATCTCGATCGCTTCGCCAACCCGGTGGTGCAGTGGATGCTGCCCTATCGGATTCCACGATCGCGGGGGTGAGGGCCGATAGGGGGCAAGGAGCGGACGTCCTCAGATCCTCCCCTGTTTCATCCGCAGGATGCAACGGGGGAGGTGTCAGCCGCCGCAGGTAGCTGACGGAGGGGGCCGGTTGCTGTCCCCCTCCACCCCGCTGCCTGCGGCAGCGCGGTCCCCCTCCCCCGTTGTGCTGCGCAAAACGGGGGAGGATCGGAATGCCCTCAACCGGGCGCAATCGGTCGTTCGAATCTGTCTACATAACTCTCACCTCGTCGTCCCGGGCTTGACCCGGGAGAGGGCTGTTCTTCCCCCACTGTGGCTCCGCAAGCCCTGCCGCGGCTCAAGGCCGGGGCGACGATGGAGGGTGGGAGCCTGATGACCGTGTAGGGTGGGGGAGCGGACGTTCCTGATCCTCCCCCACCGGGGGAGGGGGACCATCCCCTTCGGCTGGCCGGCAGGCCGGCCGCTCAGGGTAAACTGCCCTGCGGGCAGGATGGTGGAGGGGCACCCCGCCTTGACCAGCTGCCTTGCCCCAAGGAGAGTGCCCCTCCACCACCTTCGGTGGTCCCCCTCCCCGTACCGGGGAGGAAACAAAAGTCCGCAACCGGGCGAAACCGGCCTCGGGGCCGTGTTCACGCACCCCTGTCCTCATCCTTGCGCGCCGCCTTCTCGCGGTCCGCGCGGATCTCGCGGTTGACCGACCACAGTTGGTAGCCGCCGAAGCCGAAGGCGATGATCGAGGTGAAGACCATTTCGACCCAGCCGAAGTGTTCGCTGAAGCTGCTCATGCCGGTTCCTTCCGCGCGGTGTCGACCTGCTCCCGGATCGCGGCCACGGCCAGGTCGGGGCGTTCCTCATGAGCCAGATGGCCCAGCCCGGGCCAGACGTCCAGCCGGGCATGCGGGATCAGCGCGGCGGCGCGCTCGACCGAATCGACTGGCACGGCACTGTCCCGGTCCGAATGGATCAGCCGCACCGGCGCAGCGATCTGCGGCAGGACCCGGCCGAAGGCCTCCAGGTCCCAGTTGGCCATCATCTCCATCGCCCCGGCGCAATGGTCCGGGTTGGTGAACAGCCTGCGGTAGGCCGCCAGGCCCTCGGCGGCGATGGTCGATCCGGTGGCGCGGCCCAGGAAGCGTTCGACCTCTCCGGGCCAGCCGGCCATGCCCGCCATCATCCGCGGCACCAGCGGGTTGAGGAACAGCAGCTTGGCCAGCGAGGGGAACAGCCGCGCGGCCAGACCGGGGAAGGGCATCAACGCCGGGTTGAAGCCCAGCACCCGCTCCCCGCGATCGCGGTCCTGCGCCAGTTGCAGCGCGATCGCCGCGCCGGCCGAATGGCCGACCAGCAGGGCGGGCCCGTCCACGCCGAGCGTGCCGAGCAGCTCGCCCAGCGCCCGCGCCATGCCCGGCAGGGTCAGGCCGCCGCGCGGGCGGCCCCGGGTGAAGCCGTGGCCGGGCAGGTCGGGGGCGATCACCGTGGCCGTGGTGGCCAGATCGGGCAGGACATCGCGCCAGCTGTGGCTGGCGGCGCCCGTGCCGTGGAGCAGGACCACCGCCGGCCCTTCGCCCGCCACCTGGACATGCCAGCGCAGCCCTCCGGAATCGACGAAACGGCTGCTCGCCCGGTTGGGCCAGTCGCGCCCCTCCACCTCCCAGCGCAGCGCGCTCATGCCGCGGACCGGCGGCCCGGACGATCCCCGGGCGTCACCAGCGCCACCGCCGCCTGCAGCGCCTGGGCATTGGCGAAGGGCAGGGGCAGGTAGCGCGCCCGCATCGCCTCGGCCAGCCGGGCCGCCTCGGGCCGGGGACGGGCGGAAATGTCGATCACCACGGCCTGGCGCTGTTCGGCGGCGAGCCGCCGCGCGGCGGCCAGCGCGTCCTCCTGGGCCTGGGGCCGCCCGCGCGCCCCGTCGGCCGCGATGTTGGCGCTGCCGTCGGTCAGGAAGACGAAGAACGGGCTGCGGCCGCGCGCGGCGATGGCGTCCCCCACCTGGGCGGCCAGGGCGATCCCGCTGGCCAGCGGGGTCCCGCCCCCGCCCGGCAGGGCGCCCAGCGCGCGCTTGGCGCGGGTCAGCGAGCGGGTCGGGGGCAGCAGCAGTTCCGCCCCCTCCCCACGGAACGCGATCAGCGCGACCTCGGTGCGCTTCACATAGGCCTGGGCCAGGATCAGCTCGACCGCGCCCTTGGCCTCGCCCAGCCGGGCCAGCGCGGCCGATCCCGAGGCATCGACGCAGAACACCGTGACCGTGGCGGTCCGTTCCTCGAACCGGCGCACGCGCAGGTCATCCCGGCGGAAGCGGATCAGTCCGGCCCCGGGGACAGCGGGCTCGCGGCGGCGCAGCCCCTGCCACGGGATCGCCGCGCGGAGGGTGTCGACCAGCGCCAGCCGCACGCCGCCCCCCGGCATGCCGGGGCGGGAGCCGAGCGGCCGTCCGCGCAGCTTGGAGGCGGTCCGCCGCCCCGCCCCGCCGCCGCGCGCCGAACGCATCGCGCGGCCGGCGGCGATCAGTTCGAGCACGTCGGACGGGATCGCGGCTTTCGCCGCCTCGATCAGCAGGTCCTCGGGCAGTGATTCCGGGGCGGGCTGGTCATCCTCGTCGCGGTCCGGCCCCCCTTGCGGCTCATCCCCCGGGGGCGGCGGCTCGGGCGGACTGTCCGGGGCGGAGTCCTCGGGGGCGGACTGGGGGGGCAGGCGGGTGGCGCGCGGCGCCAGCACCAGCCGCACCGCCAGTTCGAGATCGGCCTGCTCCACCTCACCCCGCCCGGCCAGAGCGGCGGCGGTGCGGGCGGCGGCAGCGGCGAACAGCAGCGGCCGCAGCGACGGGATGCCCAGCGCCTCCCCCGTCGCCGCCAGAGCATCGAGCCCGTCGTCCGAGAGCCAGGCCTGGGCCGCACCTTCGGACGGCACGGCCGGATCGACCGGAGCAAGCCTGCGGACCGGCCGCAGATCGCAATCGAAGGCGAGGCGTTCGAGCAGGGCCAGCGGCGGGCGATCCTCGCCCTCCGCGCCGTCATCGAGCAGGACGAGCAGGAAATCCCCCTCTCCGTCCAGCGCCTGCGCGATGCGGCCGGCGACGTCGGTGCGCAGCCGCTCGGCCAGGGGCACGATCAGCACGCCACCCGCGGCCTCGGCCAGGATCCCGCGCTGGTGGACCGGGGTGCCGGTGACCAGGCTGGCGGCGATGTCGATCCCCCCGCACAGCCGCTCGTCATCGACATGGCCGGGGAGGCGCCGCCAGGGCGTGTCCGGCGGAAGCAGCGCGCGCAGGCGGTCCAGCACCAGGCTCCGCGCCGGGCCTTCGCCGCGCAGGCAGATGCCGCCCAGCCGCTGCGGGGCCGCCGCGAGCAGGCGCACGGCGGTCAGTGCGGCGGCCAGCGCCGGATCGGGCTCCGGCTCTCCGGCGCCTGCGGCCGGCGCGGTCATGCGAAGTGTTCGGCGATCGCGCGTTCGATGCGGGCGGTCGATCCGCTTTCGTCCAGCACGTCGCGGCGCAGGCGGTGACGCAGGGCCAGCGGCGCGACCGCCAGCAGATGTTCGCGGCGCACCAGCTTGGCGCCCTTCAGCGCGGCATAGGCCCGCGCCGCGCGCATCAGGGTCAGTTCGCCCCGCAGCCCGTCGACCCCGCAGGCGCTGCACAGCCGCGCGGCGTCGACCAGGACCTCGTCGGGGACCTCCATCTTGGCCAGCTTCTTCTGGCCGCGGGCGATCTGGTGGAGGATCTTGTCATCCTCGTCGGCCCAGGCCTTGCCGAAGCCGGCGGAATCGGCATCGTGCGCGGCGCAGCGCCGCATGATCTCGACCCGGTCGCCAATGTCGCGCGGCGTGCGCACCTCGACCGACAGGCCAAAGCGGTCGAGCAGCTGCGGGCGCAACTCGCCCTCTTCCGGGTTGCCGCTGCCGATCAGCACGAAGCGTGCCTTGTGCCGCACCGACAGGCCCTCGCGCTCGACCACGTTCTCGCCCGAGGCGGCCACGTCGAGCAGCAGGTCGACCAGGTGGTCTTCCAGCAGGTTGATCTCGTCGATGTAAAGGAAGCCGCGGTGCGCGCGGGCGAGCAGGCCGGGTTCGAACACCTTCTCGCCGGTGCGCAGCGCGCGTTCCAGATCGAGCGAGCCCAGGACGCGATCCTCGGTGGCGCCCAGCGGCAGATCGACGAAGGGGACGTTGCGCTTCACAGCCTTGCCCGCTTCGCAGGGGCCGGGGCAGGCGCGCGGCTCGTCCGGGGAACAGCCGAAGCGGCAGCCCTCCATCACCATGATCGGGGGCAGCAGCCCGGCGAGGGCGCGCGCGGCGGTGGATTTTCCGGTGCCGCGATCGCCGAAGACCATGACCCCGCCGATCGACGGATCGACCGCGGCGATCAGCAACGCCAGCTTCATTTCGTCCTGACCGACGATCGCGGAGAAAGGAAAGCGCGCCATGTGTCCAGTGTACTGGACGCCTCGGGGCGTCAGGACAAGCGGAAAGTGGGCTGTGGGCGGGATGAGCGGCGCGGAGATGTCGGGATGTGCGGTTCCGCCCGGAATCGGGCACGAGAAGAAAGGGATCAAACCAAACAAGACCCGCTCAGCCTGAGCGGGGTTGGGGGATCGCGGATAGAGTTCGCGGCAAGCCCGTACGCCGATCCGGTGAACGTCCGCTTCCCACCAAGGCCGGTCACGCCATCCGCCCTGGCCCATGCGGGGCCGAAAGCCCCGGGCCGTCATCCCGGCGAAGGCCGGGATCGCTCGTCCCGCCACACCGGGTCCCTCGCCCGGCCAGGCCGTGTCCGGCGGCCTTGCCACGGGCCACACGCGACGCGGCGCTGTCCTACTCGGCATTGGCCTGTCATGCTCCGGCCGGCTCTTTCCACCGTCAATCCCACGCGCCGCCTTGGCGAAACTTCACCATGCGAATGTGCGTGAACTTCGCGAAGTTGGTGAGGTTCGTGCAACCTGGGCGAACCGGCGTTCCGCGCCAGCGCGTGCGGTATCCTAGTGCGAGTCCGGCCCCAGCAGCCGCTTCTTCAGCACGTGCATGGTCATCCAGACGCCGACCACCATCGGCAGGACCAGCAGGCCGACCAGGCGCTCCTCGGTCATGCCCAGCGACCCGTGGGGCAGGGCGTAGAGCGCGTACTTGAGCAGGCCGAGCAGGTAATAGCTCAGCGCCACGGCCGAGAGCCCCTCGACGAGCTGTTGCAGCCGCGCCTGCATCGATGAGCTGCGCTCCATCTTGCGCAGCAGCTCGCCGTTCTGGTTCTCGATGTGGGTCGAGATGCGGGCCCGGAGCAGCGAGGCGAGCTGCTGGGTGCGTGCCGCGAGGCGCTCGATCCGCGCCATGGTCGCCCGGCAGGTGTTCATTGCCGGGCGGAAACGGCGCTGGGTGAAGTCGGTCAGCGAGGCGAAGCCGGCGACCGGGTGGCTGTCGAGCTGTTCGAGCCGCTCCTCGACGATCTGGCCATAGGCCAGTGTCGCGTCCATCCGGAACGAGACCGCGGTGGAGACCGAGGCCACGTCCAGGGCCAGGGCCGACAGTTCGCGCATCAGGCTGTCGTCGCGGGTCGTGCTGTTGGCGATGCGGTCGGCCAGGTCGCGCAGCCGGGCCTCGGCGCGATCGAGCTGGGGCCAGCACTCGCGCGCCACGGGCAGGCCGAGCAGCGCCTTGTTGCGGTAATTGCCCAGTTCCTGCAGCCGCTGGATCTGCCGCGCCAGATCGCGCGGATCGGCCCCGTTGGCGGCCACCAGCAGGCGCCCGAAGCCGTCGGGCATGATCCGGAAGTCCGACCACATGCGGATGCCCCCGGCAATCACGCTGGAGACCAGCTCGTCACGGTTGAGCGGGTGCCGTTCCAGCAGCCGCTCGACTGCGGCATTGTCCTCGCCCACCCAGACCCGGGTGGAGCGGACGATCTGCCCGGGCAGGCCGCGGGCCCAGCCGAGCGCGGCGGCCAGTTCACCGTCGCTGGCCGGATCGAGAAAGCTGTCCTCGGTGCAAGGGGCGGCGAACAGGGTCAGGCTGCTGCCCTCGCTCTGCCGTTCCCAGGTGAAGGCAACGGTCGGGCTGATGCGGCCTTCGCGGTGCGACGGGTTGCCGACCGGATCATGCTCGAGCGCGCGGGCCTCGATCGCGGCGAGTTCCTCGGCCCGCTCCGCCTCGTCGACGGCGAGGACCCATTGCACGATGTGGCAGGGAACCGGCAGCAACGGCCAGCGGCGCAGGTGCATCTCGCCGACCGCGCGGCGCCTCAGCTCGTGGTCCTGCATTGCCCGTAGTCCCCCCGGACGCAGCCCGAACCGGACGATCGGAACAGGCGCGCCAGGTGCAAGGTTACGCGACTTTGGCCAGCCGGCCAACCGGATTTGGGGACAGGTCCCCGGAGCTTGTCCTCGCGCGTGACCATCGCCGTCGGCCGGAGCGGGAACACTTCTGCGTCAACGACCGCGCAGCACCAGTGGTCCTGCGCGGTCGCGTCCGTAGGCCTGATTGCTAGCGGATGTCGTCGCCAGTGCGGGTGTCGCCGCCAGTGCGGGTGTCGCCGCCGGTGCGGGTATCACCGCCCGTGCGGGTGTCACCGCCGGTTCGCTCCGTATCAGCTGCGGCATCAGTGGTGGCGGGAGCGGTCTCGGTCTCGGCCGCCACGGTTTCGCTGGTGGTGGCTTCCGGAGCCGGTTCGGCCGGCTTGGCACAACCTGCCAGCGCCAGCGCACCTGCGGCAACAAGAGATAGCCTGACGATCGTTCGCATCGGTTGATCCCCTTCCTCGACCCGGCCTGGTGCCGGGGTCCGGAGCTAAGCAAGTCCCATGCGCAATAGCAAGCGGGTGAAACCCGGTGCCTTGGCCAGGGGGGCGAGCAGGGGGTCGCCGAGAATGCCGGTGATCCCGCCATCGCGGACGGCGTAGGCCTTTTCCAGCGCGGTGACCGCCGCATCGATCTGCCCCCACTGCGCCAGCACCTGCGCCTGTTGATAGGCGGCGCTGTCGCCATAATCCGCCAGGAGCTGGGCCCAGGCGGCCTGCGCCGCGGCGGCATGATTGGCCCGCCGCTCAACCATGGCCAGACCGGCAAGGCGGATCGACTTGGTCGGCTCGGCGGCGAAGGCCTCCCGCGCCGCCTCGGTCTGCCCCATCATGTGGTGCGCCACGCCGATGTTCCCGTGTGCCCCCGACAGATCGGCAGCCATCGCCAGGGCCCGCGCCGAGGCTTCAATCGAGGGGGCGTACTGGTGGCTGGCCAGCAGGATCGAGCCTTCGCCACGCACGGTGCGCGGGTTCAGTGGATCAAGCTGTTCCGCCCGCCGCACCACCTGCAGCGCTTCGGCGTCACGCCCGGACTTCGCGGCGAAGAACGCATACATCAGCAACACGTCGGCATCGCCCTCGCCCAGCGCGTAGGCCCGTTCATAGGCAGGGCGCGCCTTCCTGAAGTCGAGCAGGCCGCTTAGCGTCGCAAAGCCGAGCGCAAGCTGGCCCGCGGCGAGATCGGGGGCCAGATCGACTGCTGCCTTCGCGGCCGCGACCGCGGCATCGTAAGTCGGCACGATCTGGTCGCTCGTGCTATAGAGCACCGCAATGCCCGCCAGCGAACGCGATCGGGCGGCATGGGCGGCGGCGAACTTCGGATCGAGCGTGAGCGCCCGGTCGAACTGGGCCAGGGCCGCGCGATCGCTCGCTTCGCCGGAGTCGGCGTTGAACAGCGCCTTGCCGCGAAGGAAGGCATCGTAGGCCTCGATCGACCGGGTTTCGCCAGCCGTTCCCCGGCTGCTGGTGACCTGCGCCAGCAGAGCCTTTGCCACGGTATCCGCGATCTCGCGCTGGACAGCGAAGATGTCGTCCAGCTGACGGTCGAAGCTTTGCGACCAGCTGGCAAAGCCGCTTGCCGCATCGGTCAGGGTCGCATCGATCCGGACCAGCGATCCGGACTTGCGAACGCTTCCGTCCAGCAGGAAATCGACCTTGAGCTGTCTGCCGATGGTCATGGCGTCATCGGTGTGGTTCTTGAACTCGTTCGAGGAAACCGGCGCCGCGACCCGCAACCCGGGATTGCGGACCAGCGAGCCCCGAACCTCCTCGGACAGGCCCTGGGCGAAGTAGTCCTGCCCCTTGTCCCCACTGAGGTTGGTGAAAGGCAGCACGGCCACGCCGTTGCGCTCGACCGAGCCTCGCGACCGCAACAGCCAGAGGCCGCCGCCTGCCGCGGCACCGAGCGTGGCCACCCCCCCGACGAGCAGGGTCCGGCGACGCAGGCCGCGTCGTTCGGGGGCTGATCCGGTCGGGCCCGGCGTATCGTTCGCCCCACCGCCCGGGGCCAGTGCTCTGGCCGAGGCCGGGCCGAGCGCCATGATGCTCCGCTCGAGGCTGCTGAACTCCGCGCTGTCGGTCCGTCCCTGCCATTGCTCGAAGCCGATCGCGTGGTACTGGCGGAACCCCAGTGGCGGTTCGGCCCGGTCGAGGGTGATCGCGACCAGTCGCTTGCGGTCCCTCGCATGGGCAGCCTCGTCGCGGACCCAGTCCGAATGGATCGACTGGGCCGACCAGACCACGATCACGGCATCGGCGCTGTCGAGCTCCTGTTCGATGACCTTGGCGAAGGCGGCCCCGCCGTCGATCAGCGCGTCCCACCAGAGCCGGTGGCCCGCGGCTTCCAGCGCGGCGGCGAGGGGGCGAACCCGCTCGCGATCGGCCCGGGCATAGCTGATGAACAGCCGGGCGCGCCCGCGCACCGCGGCCGGTTTGTCACTGTCCTGGGGCTCCGCCAGATCCGCCATTATCAGCGTCGCCGGCTGGCGGCCGCAGCCGCCATGAGCGCGGCCCGGGCCTCGGCGATCCAGGCCAGATGTCCGGGCACGCTGGTGTAGAGCGACGGCATGCCGACTGCCGCGCAGCCCTTCCCCCACGAGACCAGGCCAACCAGCACACGCTCCCGTCCCTCTTGCCGGGTTACCGGTCCCCCGCTGTCCCCCTGGCAGCTGTCCACGCCCGGTCGGGCCGAGACCGCGCAGATGGTCTTGGCGGGATCGCGATCCCGATAGTCAGCCAGCTTGGCGCAGGCGGCATCGTTGGGTGACTGGAGGATCTGCAGCAACTTTTCCGACATATGGTTGAACTTGCCGTCAACCAGCACCCCGGCATCGACATCGCGCTTCAGGGTGCGCCCCCATCCGGTCACCCGCAGCGTGTCGCTCCGGCTGATCGCGGTGTCGCCGGGCACCGTACCGAGCATGCGGATCTTCGCCCGCTCCAGCTGAAAGGCGCGGGCTGCAGGGTTGTCGGCGACGATCCGGATCAAGGCGATGTCGTTGGGATAAGGCACGCGGCCGACATAGCCCGGATGTGCGCGCCAGTCCGCAATCCGGAAGGTCACGCCCCCCTGCTTGAGATTCTGCGTCCCGATCCGCACTCGGCGCGACTGGCCGAAATCCGCGACGCCGGCCACGCAATGGGCCGCGGTGAGCACCAGATTGCTGCCGATATAGGCGCCCCCGCAGCGATGGACCTTTTCCCAAGCCGACATGCGCGCAAGATGGACGCAGGCCCCCCCGGGCCGGCAGTCAGCGGCCGTATCGGCGTCCGTGTATTGGTACGTGCTGTAGATCTGGACTTGCCATGGCGCCGTGCCGGGAAGTGCTTCCTCACCTCCCACGATGCGGCCATCGCCAGGGTCGTTCGCGTCGTCCGTGGCGGCGGGCTGGGGGGACACGGCCACCGATGGGGCATCCGGGGTCGCCGTAGCCGGTGAAGAGCTATCGGCGGGAGGCATAGGTATGGCCGTCTGCGCCATCCCCACGTCCGGGAGCAGCCAGATTGACAGAATGATGGCAAGACGTCGGATCATCGCTTTTCCATGGATGTGATGATGGCATCCTCGACCGTGATGGTCCAGTTCGCGAGCGAAGGCAGGGCTCCATCCCGGGCGCTCCCGGCGGCGGGTGGGCAAGCCCGCATCGTCGGATCGCACAGGTCCGCCCCGGCCTTGGGCAAACCCGCCTGTTCGAGAGCGGCGGTGTCGATCGGCGCATCAGAGCTGAAGATCACGAACCGATAGAGCCCGGTCGTGTCCAGCATGAACGGTGGCGGACGAAGCCGGCGTCCGCCGGGCAGTGCGTCATTCCGGCCGTGACCCGTCGGGATCACCTGGGTGATCCCATAGCGATCGTCGATCACGAGCACGGCGATGTAGCGCGCGGCGTCCGCATCGTTGGTCAAGGTCAGCACGACGGGCTTGTTGACCGGGACGCGGCGCGGATTGCCGGAGGCCTCGGGGCAGGATCCCAACGCGTGGTCCAACTCGTCGGACAGGCAGAACTTCACCTGCGCCTCGGCGCTGCTTCTGGTCGGCAGGGTCAGCAGACGACGGGTGTTGTAGATGGTCAGCAAGGCCTGCCGCAGCCGCCGGGCAAAGTCGGGGTCAGCCACCTCGCCCAGATTGGCAAGGCCGGACCCGTCGGCGGCGAACAGCAGGACCGCGCCTTCCTGCGTGCCCCCGTAGCGGAGCAGAATGTACTCGGCCGGTTCATCGCGCCTGCGCGCCTCGACAAACGGAAGCGCCGACAAGGCCGCGAACAGCCGGCTCTCCGCCGGATCCACCCCCTCGCGCAAGGCGATGCGGAGCCGTTCCGCCGCAAAGACATGATTCAGCTCGCGCGCGACCAGTCGCCGGGGCAGGGGCTGGCCCGGCGGCGCGACCAGGCGCAGCCGGGCCGTGCCATCGCCCAGCGTTTCGATCGTGGCGCGGGCCAGCGGTTCGGCCGATGGGGCCAGGGCCGCACTCTGGCTGTCAAACAGGCCAAAGGTCGAGCCGACCGTCATGCCCAGCAGCCGACCGGCACCCAGCTCCACGCCGGCGTCATCGGCCACGGCATCGAACAGCACGGCGTCCGCCACCCCGCCCCCGAACGAGGCTGCCAGCTGGCCCTCGGCTCGCGGATGCTGGGAGGGGTTGCCGCCGGCCTCCATCTTGAGGCGGACGGCCGTTGCGAGATCGCCGAAGGTCGATTGCGGCCGCTCCTTGAGAGCCTGCGCGAACGTGGTCGTGAAGACCCCGTGCACCGTATCCCCAAGCTTGACCTCGCGCGCCGTTTCGCTGTCGAGCGCGGCGCCGAAGTGGACCCGGTATCCGCCGCCCGGGCCGATTGCGGCGAGGCTGGGCTTCCACACGGCAAGGCCCTTCAGCTGGACTCCCTTCACCCCGCGGCTGGCCCCGGTCGCCAGACCGCGGGCCGCGGTGCCGGAATTGCAGGAATCGAACACGGTAATGACGTTGACACCCCGGGCATTGGCAGCGTCGATCACCAGCTTGATTTCGTCATCGACGATGTCGTTTGGCGCGCCCTCCGTGGGGCGGGCGTCGTAGGGCAGCAGGGTGCTGTCGAAGGGCTTGTCCTCATCGCTGTTTTCATCTTCGAGCGTCGACCCGTGGCCGGCAAAATAGAACATCACGGTGTCGCCCGGGCGGCTCGCGCGGATCTGGTTCTGCCATTCCTCAAGAATTGCCTGGCGGGTGGCGCAGGCATTGGTCAGCGTGACCGACGCCGGACCGGCCGTGCGGCACCTGGCGCCGCGCTCGTCGAACCGCACCTTGAGCGCGATCTCCAGCGCCTGCTTCATCAGGGCGGCATCGGCCACGGCGCCTCGCAGATCCGAGAAGCTGGCCCCTTCGACCCGCGCGCGTGAGTTCCGGTACTCGTCGATCCCCACGAACAGCGCGCGCAGGGTGGGCCCGGCGCTGGCCGGCGTCGCGCCAAGGGTCAGAACCAGGGCCAGGAAGGCCCGGATCACCGCGGCACCTTGCGGATGACAAGTTCGCTCTTTCGGTTGGTGAAGTCGAACAGCGCGGGTTCCTGCACGCGGCGGGCGGCGGCCGACTGGGAGAGAAACACCACCCCGCGTGCCTTCCCGGGGGTTTCGGCCGGCTTCACCAGCGTGGGGTCGCGGCTGAGCGCCGGCAGCCGATTGACGCCATATCGCAGCCATTCGTCCAGCGTGATGGTGGCGTTTCCGTCCTCATCGGCCTTCCCGCCGATGTCCATGATGCCTTCGCGCGCCAGGGCATAGGTGAGCAGACCCTGGCCCAGCCGGTCGGATTCTCGCGCCACATCGTCGCTCTGGGTGGCGGCGAGGATCCGCATCTGCTTGTCGAAGGCCAGCTGCCCGAGGCCGGCGTCGCCCATGGGCCCGGCCCGGAACCCGTTGGCATCCACGCTGGCCGCGGAGTGGCAGGCATCGATGATCAGGGCGAGTTCGCCGGCGTCGATCCGCCGCAGTTGTCTGGCCATCTCGGCGGCGGACACCAGGGTCGGCAGCACGGGCGAGGCCGTTTCGTCCGGCCATTGCGCGTCGGCCGGGAGCAGGTAGAACGCGCCCTGCCGATCCGCCCAGCCGTGCCCGGAAAAGGTGATGAGGACCGTGTCATCCGGGGTGGCGCGTTCGAGCATCGCCGCGTCGATGCCCAATGCGGCCAGCCGGGCCAGGGCCGGTCCACGCGGCGCACCAGCCAGGATCGAGAAGATGTCGTAGCTGGCTTGCTTGGTCAGGCGCGGGCCACCGGGCCGGCCATCGTCGGCGACCACCAGGACCCGCGGTGCGGCGCCATCCGGCAGCTTGGCCAGCCGCGCGCCCAGCAGGGTCGCATCGGCCGCGGCATAGTGCAGCTGCAGCCGCTTCTCGGTGTAGTTGTCGACGCCGAGCGCGACGACGAATACGCGGCCGGGCCGCGCCACGGTGCCGCGGGGACTGTACGGCTCGGACGTCGTGCCACTTTTGACCCGATCCTCGTTGAAGGCATAGGCGGAGAACTCGATAACGTCGGTCTTCGCCGGCAGGGCCACCAGAAAGCGCTTGCGGACCACTCCGTCGCGGCCGGGCACGAGGCGATTGCTCGCGCGCCATTGGGCGATGTCGGCATTCTCTGCGCCGTCCTGTTCTCCCGGCCATTGCGCGACCAGGCTGCCGGCGCGGAACAGGCGCAGGTCATAGGCTGGGCTGAACCGCTTGCCGTTGGGTGCATCGGGCAGGATCCCGGGACGGACTTCGACATCCACCAGGGCCTGGTTGGGGCCCGGGCCGGGGCCGATTCGGGCGATGGTCACCCGCGGCAGGGCGCGGTTGAGATCGGCCAGCTTGCCCACTGGGCGGAACGCCGCCGCGCAGGTGGCGGTACGCTCGCACGAGAGCAGCCGGCCGACCAGGCGGGGCTCGAAGAACGTGCGCATGAAGGTCGAGGCGCCCAGCGACTGCAAGGGGGCGTCGGACACCAGCCAGCGCAGTTCCGCCGCGTCCGCCCCAAGGTTGGTGTCGTAGCGTCCCTCCGGGGTCAGCGAGAAGATTCCCCCCCGCGGAAACAGGTAGGTGCGGACCACCTCAGCCTCGCCGAAGATGCCGTTGCGGCGCGGCTTCCACAGCACCAGCCCTTCGCCGCCGGTCACGACCCAGCGCAGTTCGCTGTCGGGTATCGCCCCTTCGTCGCGCACATTGTCGAACAGCACCCGCGCCTCGCGCTGTCCGCCCTCCGCGCTGACGGCCACGATGGGGCCGTTCTCCGGCTCGAGATTCCCGATCTCCGTGGTCAGGTCGGCATAGCGTTCGTACCATGAGTTCCCGTCCCGGCTGACGGTCGCCTGCGCCAGCGGAGTGGCGGGGGCGACCGTCTCCCCGAGCTCGATCGGGGGACGGGGGCTCAGATCCCAGCGGTAGCTCACCAGGTCCAGCCGTACCCCCACCGCCTTGCCGTCCGGCGTGAACGCCAGGGTCAATGGTGTCGCGGCCGATGGCAGGTCAACCTCGGCCAGCAGGGCCCCGGTTTGCGCATCGACCGCGCGGAGCGATGCGACGGTTTCGCCGGCGCGGTCCGATCGGCGGCCATGCACGACCATGGCCAGGGTCCGCCCATCGGGCGCGGCGACCATCTGGTCGATCAGGACCGCGCCGAGATCGGGCGGGCCAAGGGGTTGCCACCCCCTCGCCGGATCGAAGCGCTCCAGCCCCTGGCCCGCCGGGCCGTCGGGCGTGCAGTGACCCAGCCCCGCTGCGACCAGCGTGCCGTCTGGCAAGGCCAGGGTGAAGCAGCGGGCGCCGACCTCGCGCACTTCGCCGCTGCGCATCGAGAGGATCAGTGATGCCGGGGGCTTCGTCGATCTCTCGCCATAGCGGCCTCCCGGCACCACGGCGGGGAACAGGATCCGGTCATCGTCCAGCCAGCGGACCCGGACATAACCATCGGGCACCGCGATATCGGTGAGCCGCTGGCCGGTGGTCAGGTCCAGGACGGCCAGGGTGTTGTGCCGCTCGGCATCCTCGGCGGGCGGCGAGGTGATCATGGCCAGGCGCTTGCCGTCGGGGGCCAGGGCCGCGCCGAAGGTCGTCTTCGCTGCGGGCTTGCCCAGCCACATGACGGTCTCGTCGTGCCGATCCATCAGCCGTGCGGGCACCTCGGGCAGGTAGTAGAGCCGCCCGCTGTGCGAGCGGATCTCGGCGGGCGGGACACCTCCCTTGAGGCAAGGTCCGCCGGACTCGCCCCGCTCGACCTGCCATTGACCGGGACGGGCCAGCGCGACCTTGAGTGTCAGCGGGGTGCACAGCCCCAGGTCGACCTCGCGCAGGTTGGCGTCGATGGTCACGTGGTTGTCGGGTGACAGGATGAACTGCCAGACCTCCAGCAGTCCCTTGGGGTCCAGCTGCGGCAGGGCGATCTCGTTGACCAGGTCCCCGCTTTGGGACGACCAGACCTGCACGCTGTTCGTCAGCCCCTGATAGACTGCGATGAAGCGGTCATCCCGGCTCCAGGCGGCAAAGGGACCACCCGCGGACCCTTGCTGCAACACGATCCGGGCGCGAACGGCGCCGTCTTGCCGGATGCGTTCCGGAGGCGGGGCAGCGGGGGCCTCGCCCTGCGCCAGAGCCGGTGAGCCTGCCATGAGCCAAGCGAGGGCCAGGCAGGCCCAGTCCCGGCATCTGGCGCGCGGCCAGCCCGTCAACCGAAGGAGGGCTCCCGGCAACCAACGACCCCTTTCCGGCCAATCGTGTGTAATGAATCCCGGGTCGCGTCAATGCTGCAGATGCCCGTTCCGGGGCTGCCAGGCGGACCCCATCGCTGCGGCCATCTCGGGCCCATCGGGACCCCCGCGCAACGAAGGTCCTGGCACGGCTAGGGCCCCGGTTTGCGGTGCCTGCGATGGCCGCAGCACTGCCCCCTGCCACGTCAGCAACATTTCTAAACAGAGAGGCAAACCTTCTTGCAAATAAAACAGCTATTCTAATTCGTGTGTTCGTGAAAAAACGAACCAAATCATAATGTTCCAGGGAGGATGAGGCCAATGAGGCTGTTCT
Source organism: Novosphingobium aerophilum (assembly GCF_014230305.1). Classification (GTDB taxonomy): domain Bacteria; phylum Pseudomonadota; class Alphaproteobacteria; order Sphingomonadales; family Sphingomonadaceae; genus Novosphingobium; species Novosphingobium aerophilum. Next base: position 4,319 of record NZ_JACLAU010000035.1, on the reverse strand, counting down.
GCATCAAGACCATTCTGCTGTGCGGTGCCGCAGGCCTGGTGCCGCTGAACCCCGCGATGGCGCAAAGCGAGGCCGGTGAGACGGCGGACGAAAATGTCATCATCGTGACGGCGCAGAACCGCAGCCAGAACGTGCAGGATGTGCCGATCGCGATCAGTGTGATCGGGGGAAATGAGCTGAAGTCAGCCGGCGTGACCGACCTCCTGACGCTCCAGCGCGTGGCGCCGGTGCTGCAGATCGTCAACGACACGGTGCAGACCCGGGTCACCGTCCGCGGCGTCGGCAGCAACAGCAACGACGAAGCGCAGGACCAGGCGATCGCCATCAACATCGACGGCGAGTACATCAACCGGCCGACGGTGCTCAACGCCGCGCTGTTCGACCTTGATCGGGTCGAAGTGCTGCGTGGCCCGCAAGGCACCTTGTATGGCCGGAACGCGACCGGCGGCGCAGTCAACTTCATCACGCGCAAACCGGGCAGCGCCCTCGCCGCCAACGGCAGTGTCAGCTACGGCAACTTCAACCATGTTCTCGCCGAGGGCGGCCTGACCGTGCCGTTGGGAGATATCGGCGGCATTCGCGCGGTGGGCATCTATTCCAAGCGCGACGGGTACAATTTCCATCCCAACGTCAACCTGCGCAGCGGTGACGACAACACCTGGGGTGGCCGCGTCAGCTTGCGTCTCGAACCGGCCGCCGGCCTCAAGATCAACGCGGCGGTGGAACGGGTCGAGCAGGACCTGCGCGTCCCGGCGCAAGCCTTCTTCAACTTCAACGCCCCCGGGAATTCTCCGGGCGCAGGTTGCGCGGCCAACCCCGGATTTGTCGAGATTGCACCGGCCGTGCCCGGCACGCAGTGCATCCCGGTGAACACCACCAACCTGGCGAGGGTCAACCGCAGTGTCTATGATGCGCCAACCACCGGGGTGGGCAACAACACCCAGAACTCCACCGCGGCGCGCGGCTCGATCGCTTATGATTTCGGCGGTGCCACGCTGACCTACATCGGCGGCTATCGCGAGACGGACCGCGGTTCGGCCGTGCCGCTGTCGCCCGGCTACCGGTTCAACACCTACATCGACACGATCAAGACCAACAGCCACGAGGTGCGCCTGAACGGAGAGAGCGACCTGTTGGTCTGGCAGGCCGGCGGGTTCTACTTCAACGAGAAGCTGGAGGTCGAACGCGGGCTCTACCGGTCGCCGCCGCCGCCCTTCCTGCTCGGGGCCAACGGGGGCTACGTCAATTACTTCCAGCGTTCGGTCAGTTCGCGCAGCTGGGCCCTGTTCGGGCAGACCGACGTGAAGCTCAGCGACAAGGTCACCCTGGTCGGCGGCCTGCGCTACACCGATGACAAGCGCACCGCGCGCTATCGCGACTATGGCGGCGCCATTGCCAACCCCACCAACCCCCTGTTCAACACCGGGTCGGTCCGGCCGGCCAACCCGGGAACGCCGCTCAGAAACCTGAGCCTGGGTTCGAATGCGGACAAGCTGACCTGGCTGGCCGGGATCAATTACAAGCCCGATCCGGACACGCTGATCTACGGCAAGGTTTCGACCGGGTTCAAGGCGGGCGGGTTCGACTCGGTGGGCCAGTACGCTCCGGAAACCAACACCGCCTATGAAGCGGGGCTCAAGAAGTCATTCGGCGAGACCGCCCAGCACACCTTCAACCTCGCCGGGTTCTACTACGATTACCGCGATCTTCAGGTGGGCGTCCTGCTCGACACGACCAAGGGATCGCAGATCTTCAACGCCGGCAAGGCGGTGATCTGGGGCGTGGAAGCGGAAGCGCGGATCGCGTTGTCGGATAACGACACCTTCTCAGCCACGGTCAACTACCTGAACGCCGAATACAAGCAGCTCCTGACCGCGATCCCGGTGTTCTGCGTGGCGGGAACCGGGTGTCGGCCGGGCGGCGGCAACGGCGAGCTGACCGTGGGCAACCTCGAGACATCTCCCGGCGTGATCACCCAGCCCGATCTGGCGGGCAACACCCCGCCCATGACCCCGACCTGGACGATCACGCTGGGCTACGACAAGGTGATCCCGCTGGGCACCGCGGGCAGCCTCACCGCCAGCGTCTTCTCGACGTTCAAGAGCTCGTACTTCGGCGACGTGTTCAACTATCGGGACTCCCGGCAGACGGCCTTCACCCAGACCGATCTGTCGTTGACCTGGACCCCGGAAAACAAGCGCTGGAACCTGCAGGGCTTTGTCCGCAACATCGAAAACAGCCGGCCCCTGACCTATGCCGGGTTCACGGTTGCAGGCCCGGACGACATCTACAACTGGCAGTTCTCGCCGCCGCGGACCTATGGCGTGCGGTTGAGCTTCGACTTCTGAACGGGCTGACAGCCAAACGGAGAGGCGGACCGGGCCGGTCCGCCTCTTGCGCTCAACCCGAGGGACGGTCGACCCGACTCGGACTCGGCCTGGCGACAAGGTTGACGGAATCTTTGGCCCAGGCCGCTCGGAGCGATGATCGCAAGACCTTCGTCACGATAGCCAGCATGCAACAGCCTGCCGCCGGAGCCCGATAGGGTCCGGCGCGGGTTGCTCACCAAGACGGCCCGAACCCCGGATTTGTCCGGACGCGTTCAATCCGTGCCGATCAGCTTGGCCATGTTGTCGTGCAACAGCAGGCGCTCTTCGCCGGCCGTCAGGCCGAGGCTCCGGACCGCGCGCAAGGTGACCTGCGGGTCGTCGACGGGCCAATCCGATCCGAAGATCATCCGGTCCATGCCAATGGACCGCATCGTCGCGGCCAGTTCCTCGCGCGCGGGATTGTCCGCATAGAAGACCGCGACGGCCGAGACATCGAACCACACGTTGGCCGGGGCGCCAAGCTTGCGCAGCAAGGCAAACGCGCCCAGTTCGCGGAACCGGGTGAAGCCGAGGTGCGCCAGGATGAAGCGGGTGCCAGGCTGGCTCATGGTCAACTTGACGAATTTGCCGATCTGGCCGGGGTCGAACGGATCGTAGGAATCGAACAGCACCGTCATGCCCAGCTTGCCGCAGTGTGCGGTGATCCTGGCAACGGCAGGATCGGCGACATCGAACTCCTGGCTCGACGGATGCAGCTTGATGATGCGTACCCCGCGGGCCGCCACGCGGTTGAGCTCGGACAGAGCGGCATCGCCATCCGCCGGGTGGACCGAAGCGATCGGAAAGAAGTGCCCGGGATCGGCCGCCGCCGCTGCGATGACCCCGTCGTTCTTGCGCTGCGTGGCCTCCGGCCCGCCGCCGGCGATCACGATCAGCGCGCTGCGGGTCACGCCTGCACGCTCATCGATCGCGCGCAGGGCCTGGGTTCCGATGGGCTGCGTCGGGACAATCGCGTCGCCATCACCCAGGCGGATGTGCGCGTGGCCATCGATGATCGGAACGCCAGGCGTTTGCGGCGCGACCGCTCCCTCGAGCCGGGGGGCCGGTCGCGGGGGCGGCGGACCGGGCTCGGCCCTTGCGGCACCGACCGAAAACGCCGAAAGCGCGAGTGCTGCCGCCCCGCAACCGAGACGAGCACAGAAGCTGTTCGAGGTCATTCCAGGTCCTTCCTTTCGTGGCAGGCGGCAGTCGGGATAGCTTACCGGGAGAACCGGGCGACGGCCCGTTCCAGGACACGGTCGCGGCCGGCGCGATAATCCGCCACCGTGACGGCGATCGGGATATCCGGGGTGATCCCCCCGTCCCGGTCAAAGTGGCTGACCGCCATCTGGTTGAAGACCACCGGCACGCGCACCGCGATCCCGCTGTTGGGCAGCTTGACGTTGAAAATCGTCCCTGCGGTCGGCCCATCGGCACTGCCGCCACTCGGCGCACCCATCACGATGGCGCGGCCCATGTCCCGCAGCTTGGCAATGACCATGGTCGCCCCGGAGGCGTTGGCCGGGCTGGACAGGACGGCGACCGGCCCGTCAAAGCGCTCCGCGGCTGGCTGCCGCGGCATGAGCTCCTCGGGGGCCTGCTCCGGGCGCAGTTCGAACCACCCGTTTGCGTTCTGGGTGAAGCGATCGAGCGGCGGGTTGAACAACGCCTCCTGGTCGCCCCAGGTCGAAATGTAACGGGGCAGATTGCCATAGCGCACGGACCGATATCGCATCGCCCGCTGGTAGGTGTAGGGCCGATCCGTCAGCGCATCGATCAACGCCAGCGAGGCGTCGTTCGATCCGCCGCCATTCTCGCGCAGGTCATCCGTCGCTTCCTGATCCACGTCCTGCCGCGCGGCTTCCACCGTATCCGGCATTACGGTCTACTTGCCAGTTCAACCCACAAGGACGCCATGGCACTGGCCCGCAGACTGCTGGGCGTAGCTGC
>NZ_JACLAU010000034.1 GCF_014230305.1 Novosphingobium aerophilum | reverse complement strand
GCCATGAAAACCGCAGGAAAACCCCCAAAGGTCGCTCTCGTCGCCATCATGCGAAAACTCATCACAGCCCTCAACGCCATGATCCGCAACAAGCAGAAATGGGCTCTCGCCTAGACGGTTGCTCCCCCGTTGTGCTTCGCAAAACGGGGGAGGATCTGAAGGTCCGCTCCCAGGCGCAACCGGGCGTCCGCATGGGTCGACGCTGGCCGGCCCGGTGCGGACCCGCGAGACAGGCGCCCGACCCACCCCCGTTCGCCTCGAGCGCCGTCGAGAGGCGGGGCGGGGGGGGCGGAAACGCAAATGGGGCCGGCGTTGCCGCCGGCCCCATTCTCGCCTGCCTTCCGACCCGGTCCGCGTCCCCCCGTCGCTGTTTCCCGGTCGGTCCAGGCGGACCGTTCGGGTCGGGCGTCGGTGCTCGCGGCCTGGCGTGGCGGGTGTCCGGTCGATCCCGGGCCGGTCACGGAGAACGGGCCCACTTTCGCTCGTCACACCGCAGCCCGGCGGCGGCGGTCCCGTCAGGCGGGGGCTGGGGTCCCGGTGGTGTCGTCCGTTGACGACTCCCGGTTCCGTCGCCCGCCGCCCGGCGGTTCCTGATCGCTGCTGCGGGTCCCGGTCGGCCGCCCGGGCAGGTCCGTCCCGAAGGCGCGGGCTGCATCGTGCGGTGGTCCGGCGGGTGAGTCCGCCCCAACGATCATCCGGTGTCGTGCCGCTCGCCAGCATCTGCGGTTCGCGCCTTCGCTCGCTTCCGGGCGGTCCTGGGGACCAGCCTTTGCCGGGCTTCGTTCGCGTGTTTTCCGATCCTGCCGGGGGCTGCGCCACCGTCTCGTCCGTTTGGCCATCTCATTGGAATTTCAGAGTTTCCTCTGTCCTTCCGCCGGTCTGTTCCGCCCTTCCGATGACTGGAAGCTGCGCCTCGCCGGTGAGTCGTTCAAGCGCGCGCAGGCCGGGTTATCCACAGGCGCTCAAGCGAGCGGTGGATAACCCCGGTCCGGCGGTGGACAAGTCGTGCTGCGCCGCGATGCCGCGCTGCGGCAGCGGGATTCGCTCAGCGATCCCGCTGCGCCAAAAGCCTGAGCCGGAGCGCGTTGAGCTTGATGAAGCCCGCCGCGTCCTTCTGGTCGTAAGCGCCGGCGTCGTCCTCGAAGGTGACGTGGCGTTCGGAATAGAGGCTGTTGGGGCTCTTGCGCCCGACCACATAGGCGCCGCCCTTGTACAGCTTGAGCCGCACCGTGCCGCTGACCTTGGCCTGGCTGTGGTCGATCGCGGCCTGCAGCATCTCGCGCTCGGGGGCGAACCAGAAGCCGTTGTAGATCAGCTCGGCATAGCGCGGCATCAGCTCGTCCTTGAGATGCGCGGCGCCGCGGTCGAGCGTGATCGATTCGATCCCGCGGTGGGCGATGGCATAGATCGTGCCGCCCGGGGTCTCGTACATGCCGCGGCTCTTCATGCCGACGAAGCGGTTCTCGACCAGGTCCAGCCGGCCGATCCCGTGCTTGCGGCCCAGGTCATTGAGCGCGGCGAGCAGGCTGGCCGGGCTGAGCGCCTCGCCGTTGAGCGCGACACCGTCGCCGCGCTCGAAATCGATGGTGATGTATTCGGGCTGGTCCGGCGCGTCCTCGGGGTTGACGGTGCGGCTGAACACATAGTCCGGGACCTCCTGCCAAGGATCCTCCAGCACCTTGCCCTCGCTGGAGGTGTGCAGCAGGTTGGCGTCGGTGCTGAACGGGCTTTCGCCGCGCTTGTCCTTGGGCACCGGGATCTGGTGCTGCTCGGCCCAGGCGATCAGCGCGGTGCGGCTGGTCAGGTCCCACTCGCGCCACGGGGCGATGACCTTGATGCTGGGGTCGAGCGCGTAGGCCGACAGTTCGAAGCGGACCTGGTCGTTGCCCTTGCCGGTGGCGCCGTGGGCCACGGCATCGGCCCCGGTGGCGTGGGCGATCTCGATCAGGCGCTTCGAGATCAGCGGCCGGGCGATCGAGGTGCCGAGCAGATAGTCCCCCTCGTAGCGGGCATTGGCGCGCATCATCGGGAAGACGAAGTCGCGGACGAATTCCTCCCGCAGGTCGTCGATGTAGATGTGCTCGTCCGGCACGCCCATCAGCTTGGCCTTGGCGCGGGCGGGTTCCAGCTCCTCGCCCTGGCCCAGGTCGGCGGTGAAGGTCACCACCTCGCAGCCATAGGTGACCTGCAGCCACTTGAGGATCACCGAGGTGTCGAGGCCGCCGGAATAGGCGAGGACGACGCGCTTGATATCGGACATGGGGCTTGGGCTCCGGGAGACGGACAGGGATTTGCGCGCGGCGCCTAACAGGTGGGCGCCGCCTTCGCAACCGTATGCCGTGGCGCCCGAAGCCCTAGCGGCGGACCAGCACCTTGGTCGATGCCACGTGCGGCTTGAGCTCGTCCGGATAGAACCAGACCGGCCGCAGGTCGCCCCTGGCATAGCGCGCGACCTGGTCGGTGAAGTGGGGCGACGCGGGATCGCCGCTCTCCCCGCCGGCCATGATCGCCACGGCGCGGACCCGGGGGCCGAACTCGACCGCGGCGACGAAGGAATTGCCGTAGCTGCCGTAGAGCCGCTTGACCCCCGGGCGCGCCTTGACCCCGAACGAGGCGAGCGATCCCCAGGCCGCCCCGGTGAACGGCACTGGCGTGCTGGGCTGGCTGTCGTCATAGGTCAGGTCGATCGCGCCGCTCAGCCGCTGGAAGCGATTGATCTCGCCCCACGGCACCTGCCAGCCGCCGAAGTCGGCGGTCAGCCGGGCGACCGCGGCATCCAGCGCGGCGAGGCGCTGGGCGTCGGTCGGCCGGGCGGTCAGCCAGTCCCACTGGCCGAGCCCCTCGGCCTTGGCCTGCTCGGCCCCGGCGGCCCACAGCGCCTCGCCCCAGTAGACCGCCAGGCTGGTCGCGGTCGAGCCGAGGCCCCACTTGCGGTCCCAGTCGCGCAGCAGCGCCACGGGTCCGTCACGGGCCGGGTTCGGGGCGGCCTGATGCGCGGCGACCAGCGCGGGGATGGTGCGGTCGAACAGGGGCAGCCACGGATCGTAGGCGGCCTTGACCAGGCCGTCCAAGGTGAAGCGGCCGCCCTCGGCCAGGACCCGCTCGGCATGGGGACCGCGCGCGGTCTCGCCCACCTGGTCCATGTAGGCGGGGAAGGCGCCGCGCTGCGGACTGTCCGGACCGGCCGCACGCCAGGGCCAGTTGTTGACGTTGAACGCCCAGCCGACCCTGGGATCGAACACCCTGGGCAGCTCGGCCAGCGGATGGAGGCCCTGCCAGTCCGCCGCCGGATTGCTCCCGTCGACCGGCTGGCGATAGTCGAAGCGCTGGTCGCGCACCGGCACGAACTGCGGGTGGAGATAAGCGATCTCGCCCTTGCTGTCGGCGAACAGCGTGTTGTTCGAACTGTTGGCCTGCAGCGCGGCGACCTTCAGGAACCCGGCGCGGTCGGTGGCGCGGGTGCGCAGGAAGCTCTGCTGAAGCGCGGCGAGCGGGCGGTACATCATGGCCCAGGCAATCCACTTGCCGTTTTCCTCGCGGATGATCGGCCCGTGGTGGGTGGCATAGGTGGTGAAGCTGCGGTCGGCCAGCGATCCGTCCGGCTGGCGGACCTTCAGCGTCACGGTCCTGACCTGCACCGGGCGCAGCCGGTCGCCATGGCGATAGGCCAGCTTGCCGTCGGGCCCGGTCTCGATCGTCTCGGCGAACTCGTCGACATTGTCGATCGTGCTCGAGGTGTGCATCCACCCGGCATGGGCGTTGAAGCCCTGGTAGATGAAGAACTGGCCCCAGGTCGCCGCGCCATAGACGTTCAGCCCCTCGTCGCTGGTGACCTGCTGTTCCGAGCGGAAGTAGAACGAGGTGTGGGGGTTGATCAGCAGCATGGCCCTGCCGCTGGCGCTGCGCGACGGCGCGATGGCGATGCCGTTCGATCCGCTGGGGTCGCGCAGGTCGATCCCGCGCTCCAGATCGGTCAGGGCCAGCTTGCGCTTGGTGTAGAACGCCTCGAGCTGGGTCAGCGGGATCCCTTCGATGTCCCCGCCGATCGATCCCTCGGTGAAGCTCAGCGCCATCCACGGTTCCCACCGGGTGATCACCCGGGGCTTCACCTGGGGATGGTCGGCCAGATAGGCGTTGAGCCCGGCGGCCCAGGCGTCCATCAGCCGCCGCAGCCAGGCCGGGCTGCGGGCATAGTCGGCCTTCAGCGCGGCGGGATCGACCCACAGCCGCTGGCGCAGGTCCGACCACACCGCCTTGTCTCCCTCGGCCTCGGCCAGCCGCCCCAGGTTGACCAGATAGTTCTGCTCGATCCGCGCGAAGTCATCCTCGGCCTGGGCATAGATCATGCCGTAGACCGCATCGGCATCGGTGCGGCCGTGGACATGGGCGATGCCCCATGTGTCGCGCTGGATGGTGATCTGGGCCGGCGGTGCGGCCAGGACCGGGCTGGCGAGCAGCATGGCGGCGGCGACGGCGATGGATGGACGCATGGTGGCTCCCCGGGATTCGATCCCCACCTTGTTCCCGAGCGCGGAGGCGGGGGCAAGGGGGCGCATCGGCGATGCCCGGGCTTCGGGCCGGCGCGTCTATTCCGCCGCCATGGACAGGTGCCAGTCGGGCGCGGGCTCGGCGGCAATCAGCCGGGCGGCTTCGGCGGCGATGTAGTCGCGGGTCATGGGCAGCACGGCCTGGCGCTTCACCGTCTGCAGATGGAAGTTGACCATCCCGCCCAGCCGGAAGGTCTGCTCGGCCCCGGCCAGGTAGAACTGCCACATCCGGAACAGCCGCTCGTCATACAGCGCGACGATCTCGGCGCGATGCGCGGTGGTGCGGCGATACCATTCGTGCAGGGTCAGGGCATAGTGGAAGCGCAGCACCTCGAGGTCGGCGGCCTGCCAGCCGGTGCGCTCGCAGGCCTCGACCAGTTCGCTCAGCGCCGGGATGTAGCCGCCGGGGAACACGTGCTTGCGGGTCCAGGCGTCGGTCCGTCCGGGACCGGAGGTGCGACCGATGGTGTGGGTCAGCATCACCCCATCGTCAGCCAGCAGGTCGAAGGTCTTGGCGAAGTACTCGCCGAAGTTCCCCGCGCCGACATGTTCGATCATGCCCACGCTGGTGATCCGGTCGAACCGCCCCTGGACGTCGCGGTAGTCGATCAGTTCGAAACGGACCTTGTCCGCCACCCCGGCCGCCGCCGCGCGCTCGTTGGCGAAGCGGACCTGGTCCGGGGCCAGGCTGACCCCCAGCACCTCGCAGCCATAGTGACGGTTCAGGAACAGCCCGAGCCCGCCCCAGCCACAGCCGATGTCGAGCACGCGCAGGCCCTCCGCGCCCTTCGCCGGCAGGTGGAGCTTGGCCGCGATCAGGGCCTTCTTGTCGCGCTGGGCCTGTTCCAGCGTGCCGTCCCGGTCAGCCCAGTAGGCCATGGTGTACTGGCGGTCCTCGTCGAGGAACAGCTCGTAGAACTGGCGGGTCAGATCGTAATGGTGCCGCACCTTACGGCCGATCCGGGTGCGGGGGTTGAACTGGTCGAGCCGCCAGGCGATCCGGTCGGCCAGGCGGCGCAGCGGGTTGGGTGGCGACATGGCCCCGCTGCGCTGCCGGGCGTTGCGCATGAACAGCAGCACCAGATCCCGGATGTCATGCGGGGGATCGACCAGCAGCTCGCCATCCATATAGGCTTCGCCTGCGCCAAGCGCGGGATCGCTGGCGATCCGCCAGGCCGTGCGCGGTGCGGTCAGCCGGATGGTGAGCGGCTGGTCTCCGGCGCCGTAGCTGCGCTGCGTGCCATCATGATCGACAACCACCAGCGGTCCCTCGCGGACCACGGCGCGGAGCAGGCGGTCAAGCAACCACATCGATCGAACCCCGTCCTCGGAACAACGCCCAACAACGTCTGAATCAACCTGGAGTTCCAGTTTAGCCCGGGTCGCGCGCCAGGAACAAGACATCGCGGGGCTGGCGCATCAGGTGCTGGCCGGAATCGATGTACAGGGTGGTGCCGCTGGCCAGCAGGCCCGCAGACAGGAACAGGGCGGCCTCGGCCAGCTCATGCGGATCGTTGAGCCGGCCGAGCAGGTTCATCCGCCCGCTCAGCAGGTGTTCGTCCGGAGCCTGGTCGAAGCTGGCCATCATCGCTCCGGGCGCGAGGCCGTAGACCCGGTCCGCCGGGCGGGGGCAGTGCATCGCCTGCATCCGCATCGCCGCTTCGAACGCGGCCTTGGCCATGGTGTAGGAGAAGAAGTCCGGGTTGATGTTGCGCAGCTTCTGGTCAAGCACGTCGATCACCACCCGGCCGCGTTCGGTCATGGCCCGGGAGAGGAAGACCGCCGTCATCGCGGCTGGTGTCGCGGCGTTGACCGCGATGGCCTCGTCCAGCACCCCGGCCTCGGGCGCTTCGTCCGAATCGAAGCGGAACACGGCGGCGCAGTTCACCAGCACGCGCCAGTCGGGCAGGCGCGCGGCCAGGTCCCGCACCATGGCGACGGCAGCCTCTTGGTCGGTCAGGTCGCACTGGGTCACTTCGGCGGAGGGCAGGACGGCGGCCAGCGCGTCGGCGGCATGGCGCGACCGCCCGCAGTGGATCACCACGTGCCAGCCATCGGCGGCAAAGCGCCGCGCGATCAGGGCCCCGATGCGCTGCGCGCCGCCGGTGACCAGCATTGCGGGACGGTCGATCCGGTCGGGCCGGCCCTGGACAGATTCGGAAGCGGCGCTGGGCATTCCCCGCTTGAAGCACAGCCGGTGCGGCGGGGCAAAGTATCCCGCAAGGACAGGGGGGCAGGTGGCTGGCAACGCGGGCGGTGCGGCTGTGGGACAGCCTGGGCTTCGCCACTGTCGGACGCTTGCCGAAGGCGTTCCGCCATCCGGCACTGGGCTTGGTCGATGCGCTGGTGATGCACCGCAGCCTTTAGCCGGGGCGGCGTTTCGGCCCTTTCCCCGCGCGCCGGGCGCTGGCACAACCCGGACCATGCAGATCGATCTCCTTGATGTTTTCGCCAACGGTTCGCTCAGCGGCAATCCCCTCGCCGTGGTCCGCGGGGCTGAGGGGCTGGACGCCGCCGCCATGCTGGCCCTGACCCGCTGGCTGGGCTTTTCCGAAACGACCTTCCTGCTGCCGCCGGAAGACCCCGCCGCCGATTACCGGGTGCGGATCTTCTATCCCGCCGGGGAACTGCCCTTTGCCGGGCATCCCACGCTGGGCACGGCGGCGGCCTGGCTTGCCGCAGGCGGGGTGCCGAAGGTCGCGGGTGAGGTGATGCAGGAGTGCGGGGTCGGCCTGGTCCCGGTGCGGATCGAGGGCGAGAGCCTGGCATTCCGCGCCCCGCCGCTGCGGCGGTCGGGTGCCCTCGATGCGACCGAGCGGGCCGAGGCGATCCGGGTCGCCGGAGTGAGCGATGCCGAGGTGATCGCGGCGGTCCATGCCGACAACGGTCCGGGCTGGCGGCTGCTGCACCTGGCCTCGGCCGAGGCGGTGCTGGCGGCCCGTCCCGTGGCAAGCGCGCCCGTGCCGACCGATGTGGGCCTGGTCGGGCCACACCCTTCGGGCAGCCCCGTTGCCTGGGAGGTCCGCGCCTTCTTCACCGACGCCACCGGCACCCTCAAGGAAGATCCCGTCACCGGCAGCCTCAACGCCGCCGTCGCGCAGTACCTGTTCGAGACCGGGCTGGCCGAGGGCGGCTATGTGGCGGGACAAGGGCAGCGAATCGGCGCGGACGGACGGGTGAGCGTCCGCCGCGACGAGGCCGGCGACCTGTGGATCGGCGGCACGGTGCGCCCGGTCGCGCGGGACGGATTGCTGGGCGCGCTCTAGCCGCGCCGGCCCATCACCCCAGCGCGGCCTGCTTCTCGTCGGCCAGGCGATCCAGTTCGGCCCGGCTCATCTTCTGCGCCGCGGTCTTCAACTGGCCGCAGGCGGCATCGATGTCGCGGCCGCGGGGCGTGCGGACCGGGGCGCTGATCCCGGCTTCGAACACGATTTCGGAGAAGCGGCGGATGCGCTCCGGCGTCGAGCATTCGTAGATCGCGCCGGGCCAGGGATTGAACGGGATCAGGTTGACCTTGGCCGGCAGCTTGTAGTGCTTGATCAGCCGCACCAGTTCGTGCGCGTCCTCGTCGCTGTCGTTCTTGTCCTTCAGCATCACATATTCGAAGGTGATGCGCCGGGCGTTGCTGGCGCCGGGATAGTCGGCGCAGGCCTGCAGCAGTTCCTCCAGCCCGTACTTGCGGTTGATCGGGACGATCTCGTCCCGCACCTCCTTGCTGACGGCATGAAGCGAAACCGCAAGGTTGACCCCGATCTCCTCGCCGCAGCGGGCCATCTGCGGGACCACGCCGCTGGTCGACAGGGTGATGCGGCGCTTGGACAGGGCCAGGCCATCGCCGTCCATCACGATCTTCAGGGCATCGCGGACATTGTCGAAATTGTAGAGCGGTTCGCCCATGCCCATCATCACGATGTTGGTCAGCAGGCGGCCGTCCGAGGTGTAGTGGCCTTCGCCGCCCGCCTCGTCCTCGTCGTCAAAGTCGAGCCCGGCCATGGTCCCGCCGGCCTTGGGCCATTCGCCCAGGGCATCACGCGCCAGCATCACCTGGCCAACGATCTCGCCCGGGGTCAGGTTGCGGACCAGGCGCATGGTTCCGGTGTGGCAGAACCGGCAGTTCAGCGTGCAGCCGACCTGGCTCGACACGCACAGCGTGCCGCGATCGGCGTCCGGGATGAACACCATCTCGAAATCGTGCCCGTCGGCGGTGCGCAGCAGCCACTTGCGGGTGCCGTCGCTGGAATGCTGGGCCAGCACGATCTCGGGCCGGCCGATCACGAAGCGTTCGGCGAGCCAGGGGCGCATGGTCTTGGCGATGTCGGTCATCGCCTCGAACTCGGTGACGCCGCGGTGGTACAGCCAGTGGAAAACCTGCTTGGCGCGCAGCTTGGCCGCCTTGGCATCAAGCCCGGCCGCCGCGAACAGCTCGGCGATGCGGGGGCGCGGCAGCCCCAGCAGATCGACGCGCCCATCGGCACGCGGGGTCACGTCGCGCGGGACAGGCACCGGATCGATGTGCCCGGGGATCGGCATGAGGGATGTGTCGGCCATGGAGCGCCGCGATATAGGGCCACCCGCCGGGAAATGCCAGCGCGGCGGCGCGTGGCTCAGGCGCGGGCGCAACCCAGGGTCGCGGCGTCCATCGCCGTGGCGGCGCCGGCCAGGGCATAGACGTCGACGAAGGGCCGCCCCTTGGTGTCCTTGGCACTGATCCGCATCGACCGGGCCGAGCGCATCGCGGCAACGATCGCCGCGTCCATCCGCGGGTCCACGCTCCAGGCGTCACTGCCGCTGCCGACCAGGTTCAGGTGCTGACCGTTGATCGCCAGCACCGGGTGGCTCGACGGGGCCATCTGACGCGACAAGCGGAAATGGACCTGGTTGCGCTGGCCGCGGGCCGGCCATGATCCGATCGCCGCATAGGCCTGCCGCTCGCGCTCGGCGGTCGAGGGATCAGCCATGGCGATGGCATAGCAACGGGGCACGCCAGGGTCTCTGAAGGCGCCCCAGGTGGCGAACATGCCCAGGCTGTCGCGGGCGATCACCGCCTGTCCGGCCAGGCCCGCCAACAGGACCAGAGCCATACGGCCGGTGCGGCACAGAGAGCGCAGACGCAAGCCGGAACGGGAGAGGAGAATCGACCACATGCCGCGGGCTTCATGGCATGCGGCGCAGTGGTGCGGAAGCAGGCGCAAACGGCCGCCCTCTTATACTTTTGTTAAGGGTGTGATGCGAAGACAAGTGGGTCTGCCACGTCTGCCGGGGAAGCAGAGTGGCGATTCGTGCTTGGGGAAGTGCGAGGCGCGCAAGCGTCAATGGCTGCTAAGGAGACTGGACATGACGATTTTCCGGGCGCTGATGCGCAACGAAGACGGTGCCACCGCCATCGAATACGGCCTTATCGCCGCGCTCCTCGCCGTGGCCGTGATGACCACGGTCTCCGGTCTGGGCTCGCAGCTCAACACCACATTCTCGCGGACCTCGTCGCGCCTGCAGGCCTCGAACGCCTGATCGTCCAACGGGTCGCCCGATGGCGACCCGGTTGGTCCGACGAAAGCGATCGGAGTGCCTTCCGATCGTCGATCCTGGCCGAATTGACTTGGCTATGCCTTTGATCTTACGTCAAGGCGTGGCTTGATGGCGCTCGCCCGGCGCGCAATTGCGGATAGGGCCTCCGTGTATGATCCCCACCTCCTCCGGGAAATTCTGGACGCGCAGTTGGAAATGCTGTGCCGGTTCCGTCGCGACGGAACCATCCTGTTCGTCAATCGGGCCTATGCCGATACCCTGGGGCGCTCCCCTGCCGAACTGACCGGCAAGAACCTGTGGCAATTCGTCTCCGCCGCGGACCGGGCCGATGTCGAGGCCCGACTGAACCAATTGTCCCCCGACCGGCCCGAAATCACCATCGAAAACCGCTTCGAAACCGCAGCCGGCACGCGTTGGATCATGTGGCGCAATCACGGCCTGTCGTTCGGGCCCGATGGCGATCTGCTCGTGGCCCAATCGAGCGGGTTCGACATCACCGAGCGCAAGCAACTGGAAGAACAGCGGCAACTGCTGATCGACGAGCTCAATCACCGGGTGCGCAACACCTTGACCGTGGTGCAGGGCATGGCGCTGCAATCGTTCCGCGACGACGCGGTTCCCCGGGCCCAGCTCGAAACCTTCACCGCCCGGCTGCACGCCCTGGCATCCGCCCATACCGTGCTGAGCAATGCCAACTGGACCGGTGCCGGACTGGGCGGGATCGTGGCCGAGGCCATGGCGATCTGCGGGGACGGATCGCCGCGGATTGTCCAATCCGGACCGGACGTCACGGTTGCGCCGGGCGTGGCCGTCGCGCTGGCCCTGGTCCTGCACGAACTCGTCACGAACGCGATCAAGTACGGAGCCTTGTCGAACGCCGATGGCACGCTTGCGATCGAATGGAGCGTGGAGCGATCGCAACTGCTGGTCCGCTGGACCGAACGGGGTGGACCTCCGGTAAGCCCGCCTGTGCGCCGGGGCTTCGGCTCGCGCCTGCTGGAAACCACCGTGGGCGGGCAGCTCGGCGGCGAACTGGCCATGACTTACGCGCCGGCGGGTGTCGAATGCCGGATCGTCATTCCCCTGGGTGAGCGGGTTCGCATGCGTTCAACCTGATGGCCTCACGGCTGATCGGACATCTGTGTGGGCGGCCGGGTCGGCTTCCCGGCCTCGCCGCAAACCATGGTCCACGCGAAGGCGGTCTACAGCGATGCCCGATACGGGCTGCTCGGCACCAACGGCACGACATCGCTGGACCAGCGTCTCGACGCCGACGGCTATCGTCTCGGCGCGGGGGTGAAGCACGGCATCGCCGGCAAGGCCTATGCCAAGCTCGAGTCCCGCTATTCCAGATACTTGCGGGGTGAGTTCGACTTCGCCGGGCGGACCCCGGACAGCAGCCGCTTCACCATCGATACCGACCGGCATCAGGTGGTGGCCGGCGTCGGCCTGCGGTTCTGAACCCGGCCGCTTCCTGCCCCGGAGGGGAGGCGCCACGCGTCTCCCCTTTGCCGTTCACGCGGCGCAGATCCGGTTCCGGCCTTCGCCCTTGGCCCGATAGAGCGCCTGGTCGGCTGCCTTGAGGGCGATGCGCGGATCCGAATAGGCGAACACGTCGGCCACCCCGCCCGAGAAGGTGACCTGGCCGATCGGCTCATCGGTGGTGCGGTTGATGAAGTTGCGCGCGGCCAGCGATTCCCGGGCCTGATCGAGGATGACCATGGCCTCGGCCACGCTTTTGCCGCGGAACAGCACGACGAATTCCTCGCCCCCGTGACGGGCAACATGGCAACGGTCGTTGGAGATCCGCTGCAGCACCTCGCTGACGGCCTGGATGACCCGATCGCCGGTCTCGTGCCCGTGCGTGTCATTGACCGACTTGAAGTGGTCGATGTCGACGAAGGCCACCGACAGATTGTCGATCTCGGCCTGGGCGGCACGGAAATTGGCATCGTAGACCGCTTCGAATGCGCGGCGGTTGGGCAAGCCGGTCAGATGGTCGATCTCGGCATCGCGGCGGGCCCGGTCCAGGCTCTTGCGCAGCCGGTCGGCTTCCTCCGAGCTCTTCTTCATCTCCTGCTCGACCTCTCGGGTGCGTTCGAGCATCGCCTTGGCCAGCCCGGCCAGGCTGGTGATCATGTCCCCGGTCATGTCGGTGCCGGTCATCTTGCCGACATGTTCCTGCAGCGTGTCACCGTAGGCGGCCGTCGTGCCCTGGGCTTTGCTGGTTGCCGCCGAGAAGCTGGCGATCGAGGTGTCCAGCTTGCCCATCAGCTTTTCCAGCTCGGCCCGCTGCAGATCGTGATGGTTGTCGCGCCCGTCGTCATCGCCGCCCGTCAGCTCGATCAGCCAGTTTTGGTCGATCTTGTTGCCCGACAACTGCCGCTCGGCGATCTTCTCCGCCAGGGTCAGGTCCTCGCCCGAGAAGGCGCGGCGCGCCAGATCGAGATTGGCGGTAGACACGTCGAGGTCGTGCGCCAGCAGAAATTCGCTGATCTGCTCGAGCAAGGCGCGACGTCCCGCCTTGCCGGCGGACTCCGGAGCATTCGGCGAGCCTGCCTCTCCGGCATCCTCCCGACCAGCCTGCGAATCATGGCTTCGCGAAAAAAACTTCAACATTCCCAAAGCATCCCTGGCTGGTTGCGACCCGAGCCGGCGACGGTATAGCCCGGGGCGCACTGCCACCTCGTTGGCTTTGGAATAAGCATATGTGCTTAGGAAGTGCGTCACCCATCCTTGGCCACGCTGGCGCTGCGGCGACGCCCGGATTGCTGGGGTTTGCCGGAAGACCGGTCGCGGCGGGCCTTAGGAATTCGGGTAAGTAATTGACATGACTTCCCACTCTTTCTCCCCGCCGGGCAGGATCACGCGGCGCAGGTCCCCCACGGCCGCACCGCGCAAGGCGCGGGCGAGGGGCGCGCTCCATCCGATCAGGCCGCTTCCGGCATCCTGCTCGTCGTCGCCCACCAGGGTCACGGTCCGGTGCTGGTCATCCTCGTCGGCGATGGTCACGGTCGCACCGAACCACACCCGGGTCCGGTCCGGTTGGCGGGCAGGATCGACCACCCGCAGCAGCTTCATCCGCCGGGCCAGGAAGGCCAGCTCGCGGTCGATCTCGCGCATCCGCTTGCGGCCGTAGAGATAGTCGCCGTTCTCCGAGCGGTCGCCGTTGCCCGCGGCCCAGCTCACGATCTCGACGATCGCGGGCCGTTCGGTGCCGAGCAGATGGTCATAGCGCGCGCGCAGGGCGGCAAGGCCGGCCGGGGTGATCGGTGGTCCGTCGGGTGTCATCGCCGCCCATTACGGGACCCCGGCGGCGCGGAACAGGGGCTTCAGCCCGTCACGCCGCTGCGGCCAAGGAAAAAGCTGAGCGGCGTGGCCCCGCGATAGCGGGCCTTGTCGGGGTTCATCGTTTCATAGACCACGGCGTTTTCCAGCACCCGCTGCACGTAGTTGCGGGTTTCCGAGATGGGAATGCGCTCGATCCATTCGACCCAGTCGACCGCGCCGGTCCGCGGATCGCCATTGGCCCGCAGCCACTTGTTCACGTTGCCGGGACCGGCGTTGTAGGCCGCCACGGCGAGCGGATAGGACCCGCCGAAATAGTTCATCATGCGTCCGAAATAGGCATCGCCCAGGCGCAGGTTGTAACCGGGATCGTTCATCAGGGCCGAGCTGTCGAACGACAGGCCGACCTTGCCGGCCTGTTCGCGCGCGGTGCCGGGCATCAGTTGCATCAGGCCGCGGGCTCCGGCGTGGCTGACCGCGTTCTGGGCGAACTGGCTTTCCTGCCGGCTGATGGCATGGACCATGGTCCAGTCGGTGCCTTCGGGCGTGGGGATCAGCGGGAAGGCCACGTGCTGGAAATCGTTGATGCCGTCCGCTCCGGCCGCCTGGCCCAGAATCACGCCCAGATCGCGGCGGCCGAGATCGCGGGCAAGGTCCGCCACGATCTGGTGCTCGGCCGGCGTTTCGGCCTGGGCGGCCAGCTCCTTGAAGAAGCGGACGGCGGTCGGCCAGTCGCTGTCGCGCGCGACCTCGCGCACGGCGGCCACGATCGGCCGGGCGAGGAAGGCCTGGCGCTCGGCCGGGGTGGGGGTGATGGTCGGCGCCGAGGCAAAGCCGGGGATCGCCCGGCCGAGCCGCTCGAGCGCGAGCTGGCCATAGAACTGGTCGGCATAGAGCGCGGCGCGGGTGAAATAGGGCGCAGCAGCCCCGGCGTCCCCACCCGAGGCGAGCGCACGCCCCGCCCAGTACAGCCCCTTGGCCCGGGTCTGCGGAGTGCGGGCGGCCGTGCCATAGCGCCAGAACAGCGGGGCCGCGCTGCGCGGGGCGGCCATGGCCCACAGCGCCCTGGTCCCCCCCAGCCACATCAGCGAGGTGTAGTCGTCGCGCAGGCGGAAGCTCGCGCGGCTCAGGTCGGCCCCGGCGGCGAAGGAATCGTCGATCAGCGTGGCGAGCCGCACCGCGGTTGCGGCGTCGCTGTTGCGGGCGGCCGACAGATTGATCGCCACCCACTTTTCCGGATCGGCGGGCAGGCTGGAGAGACGCGGCCGGCTGGCCAAGAGGGCGGCCGCCTCGGCGGCGCGACCGGCCGAGATCAACTGGCGGGCACGGTTGTAGAGATAGCCCGGATCCGTCGCCGCGGTCGCCGGGATGGCCATGCCCAGGGCGGCCGGATCGTTGCCCTGCAAGGCGGCCAGGCGAACGGCGAACAGATCACGGCGGGCAGGGGAGACCGTGGCGATCTGCCGCGTTGCCTGTGCCAGGCTGCCCGACCACAGCAGCGTGTCCATCCGGGCATCCTGGTCATCGGCGGACAAGCGGCCGGCGACGAGTCCGGCCAGCGCGGCCTCAACCTCTTCGCTCATCGGCCCGCCGCGCCACGCCGCGACGGCCTGCGCGCTGGCTTCGGGGCGTCCGCGAGCGGCCAGGGCCAAGGCATACCGGGCGCGGGCGGGATTGGTCAGCGGCGGGACCCGGTCGAAATAGGCCACCACCTGCGCCGGATCGACCGCGCCACGGTCCAACGCGCGTTCGGCATTGCGCCGGATCCGGTCCTCTTCCGGAAAGCCGGGATAAGCGATCAGGAAGCTTGCGTAATCGTTGAAGCCCAGCGTGTCATACCGTGACAGCGTCTGCCAGCGGCTCACCGCCTGGGCCATCGGCGTCGCCGCAGAGAGCCGCAACTGTTCGCGCGCCCGGTCCCATTCGCTGCCTTCGCCGCGCGTCGCGGTCGACGGGATGAGGCGGGCGGCCGCGCTGTCGGGCAAGGGCTGGATCACCGGAATGGACACGCTCTGGGACGAGGCCGGGCCTTCCACCACCAGCACGACGAGCGCCGCCGAGGCGAGTGTCTGTCGGACCCTGCTGGACATTCCCCGATGGCTCCTTATCAGGCGCAAAAGTGTCAGACCCCGGTCACCTTACGGCTTCCATCCCGGGGAGCTAGCTGGAGAATGGGGCAAAAACAGGGAAGATGTCCATGTTTTCCGGTTCGATTCCGGCTCTTGTGACTCCATTTCGCGACGGAGTGTTCGACGAGAAGGCGTTCCGGCGCTTGGTGGACTGGCAGATCGCCAATGGATCGGCCGCCCTGGTCCCGTGCGGGACCACGGGCGAGAACTCGACCATGTCGAACGCCGAGCACCATCGCGTCATCGAGGTTTGCGTCGAACAGGCCGCGGGCCGCGTCCCGGTCATCGCCGGGTGCGGCAGCAACGATACGATGAACGCGGTCCTGCACATGACCTTCTCGAAGAAGTGCGGGGCGGCCGCCGCCCTGCTGGTGGCGCCCTATTACAACCGGCCGAGCCAGGAGGGGTTGCTCGCGCACTTCTCTTACCTCGCCGAGCATGTCGACCTGCCGATCGTGCTGTACAACGTGCCGGCCCGGACGGTGACCGACATCAAGCCCGAGACCGTGATCGAACTCGCCCGGCGGTTTCCCGGGAAGATCATCGGGATCAAGGACGCCAGCGGCGACTTGTCGCGCGTCACCGATCACCGCATGGGGATCGGCGCAGATTTCTGCCAGTTGTCGGGCGACGACGAGCTGGCCCTGCCATTCAACGCGGCGGGCGGCGTGGGGTGCATTTCGGTGACGGCCAACGTCGCCCCGCGGCTCTGCGCCGATTTCCAGGCGGCCTGCGCCGCGAACGACCTGCAGAAGGCCCGCGAGCTGAACGACCGGCTCTATCCGCTGCACTACGCCATGTTCGAGGATGCCTCGCCCGGGCCGGTCAAGTATGCGCTGAGCCGGGTGTTCGCCGATATCAACGAGGATCTGCGGCTGCCGCTGGTCCGGTGCAACGATGCGGCCCGCAAGGCGGTTGACGCTGCCCTGGTTCACGCCGGAGTGCTTTGATCCGCAAAGAAAATGCGGCGAACCGAGCGAGGTCGGGGAACTGTGTTGCGGGCGGGCACATTGATCGGGCATGGCCCAGAAACCCGCTGCCCGACCGATCTTCGACGCGCCGATCCAGGTCATCGCCGGCCGGGACGGCACTGTGGCGTTGTTCCTTCCCGACGGCCACCGGGTGGTGCTGACCGCCGCCGCCGCGCAGCGGTCCGCGGCCATGCTGTCGCGCGCACGGCCGGTCCTGCCGCCGACTGGCGCAGCAAGGACTGGCGGTCCGCCGACGGGGCCGGCCGGGCAGGTCATCGCCGCCGACTTCGGTGGCGGGCGAGCCCCGCCGCCCGGACAGACCCTAGGCAAGCCCGATGCGGGCGCCTACATGGCACCCCATCATGGCCCGACCGACCCCAGCCACCTTCGACAAGAAGAAAACCGTCGCCGAAAATCGGCGCGCGCGGTTCGACTACCATATTGACGAGGTGTTCGAGGCGGGGATCGCCCTGACCGGAACCGAAGTGAAGTCGCTGCGGTTCGGCGAAGGCTCGATCGCGGAATCCTATGCCGAGGTGCGCGACGGCCAGGTCTGGCTGGTCAATTCGAACGTGCCCGAATTCAGCCACGGCAACCGCTTCAACCACGAGCCGAAGCGGCCCCGCAAACTGCTGCTGCACGAGCGCGAGATCAGCAAGCTGACCGGCGCCGTCGAGCGCAAGGGGATGACCCTGGTGCCGCTGTCGATCTATTTCAACGGTCGGGGCCGGGCCAAGGTCGAACTGGCGCTGGCCAAGGGGAAGAACGCCGCCGACAAGCGCGAGACGATCAAGCAGCGCGACTGGAAGCGCGAGCAATCCCGCCTGCTGCGCGAGCACGGCTGACCATGGCCGCATCGCCGATCGTCCTGCCCCAAGGTCCGGGGCTTGCTCTTCATCGCGCGGAAAGGACTTTCCGGTTAAGTCCGGATGCTGCGGGCTGGCGACTTGCGCTATACCGCTGTCGAGTTTGGACGGAACGATGATCCGCAAGTTTTCCGGATGGGCCCAGCGCACGATGCCCACGCGCGAGCAGTTGGAAGGCAACCGCTTCGTGCGGCCCTTCGCCCATCGCGTGCTGGCCAGCGAGCTGTGGCGTTTCACCCGCCGCTCGGTCCCGCGCGGGGTCGCCCTGGGCATGCTGGTGGGAATCATCATTCCCTTTGCCCAGGTGCTGTTCGCCGCCTTTCTGAGCCTGTCGGTGCGCGCCAACGTCCCCGTTGCGGCGCTGACCACCTTCATCACCAATCCGTTCACCACCCCGCTGATCTGGGCCGTGTCGTACAAGGTGGGCGAGCGGCTGCTGTATTTCGACGCGATGTTCCACACCAGCCCGATCGACAGCCTGCTTCGGGTGACCGACACTTGGCAGTTCCTCGTCTGGCTGACGGCCGAGGGCAAGGTCCTGGCCCTGGGACTGGTGGTGGTGGCCGTGGTTTCCGCCGCCGTATCGTACCTGGCGACCAGCGTGGCCTGGGGTGCCTGGATCCGTTCCAAGCGCCGGCGCCTGCTGGCCGACCGTGCCGAGACCGGGCGGAGTTCAAGCGACCGGATCGCAGCGGACCGGACCGAGCCCGAAGCGACCGCCTGAACCGGCGCCTGTTTCCGGGGCCGATGGCGCCCGGATGATCCCCATGGCGTGACAGGACCGGGACGCGGGGTTATGCCCGGGGCATGAAGGTTCGCCGGGCCACCCTGACACACTCCGAAACGCCTGACCGTCCTCTGGGCAGCGGGCTTGATCTGGTCGCGATCGGCGCGGCCTTCGTCCTGTCCGTGCTGGCGCTGTGGCTGGTCAGCGGCGAGCCGGTGCTGGCCGCGGGGTTTGGTGGCGGCGCGTTGACCCTGGGGGGGCTCGGCTGGGTGCTGGCCCGGCAGCGACGCCCGGAACCCGAGCCCGAATGGGCCCTGCCGGACTGGACGGTGACCGTGGCCGCGATCGATCGGGATGATCGCGCCGTCGCGGTGATCGACCGGGCGGGGCGGCTGGTCTGCGCCAACGCCACTTACGAGGCCTGGTTCGGCCTTGCCAATCCGCCGCCGCGGCTGCCGCTCGATCCCGCCGGGGCCGAGGTCCTGGCGCGAACCGCGCGGGCGGCCTGGCGCGACGGCATGGCCCGGGCCGAGCGGATTGCCGCCGGGGATCGGGCCTGGCACGCCGAGGCCCGGCGCGCGGGCCGTGGTGACGATTTCCTGGTCTGGCACATCGCCGCCGTGGTCGAACCCGATCCCGTGGCCGACATGCGCGATGCGGTCGACGGATGGCTGGGCCGCATGCTCGCGGTGGGCGGGATCAGCCTGGCGCTGGTCGATCCCGATGGTCAGATCCGGGCGGCGAGCGAGGGGCTGGCGCTGCGCGCCACCGGCAATCCCGCAGCGCGGCTGGCGGGGCAGCCGTTCGTGTCGCTGCTGCGCCAGGATGAGGACGACCGGATCACCTGGGCCCGCGAGGGCCGGGACGGGCCGCCGCTGGTGCTTTACCACGTGCCCGTGGCGGATCCGGACGAGCCCCACGCCCCCGATCCCGATAACACGCCTTCGCTGCTGCTGCTCGCCGACGCCGGCTTCGGCATCGGCGCGGCCAGCGCTCCGGGCGATGGCCAGGCGGCGGTGCCGCATCTCGAGGCGCTGCTGGCGCAGTTGCCGCTGGGCCTGGCGATGGCCGATCGCGACGGCCGCCTGCTGTTTGCCAATGCCGCCTTCCTGCGGGCCGCCGGGCGCCCCGGGGAAGAGCCCCCGCCGTTCCCGTCCGATCTGGTGGTGCGCGAGGACAAGACCGCGCTGTCCGATGCCGTGCGACGCCATGGCCAGGGCCCGGCCAGCGCCGGAGACATCGCCGTGCGGCTCAAGACCCAGCCGGATGAGCCGGTCTCGCTCAGCCTGGCCGGCGTCCGCGGGCTGGGCGAGGCGGCGGTCCTGCTGGGGCTGTCCGACAGCACCGAGGAAACGCGGCTCAAGAAGCAGGTCGCCCAGGCCAGCAAGATGCAGGCGGTGGGCCAGCTGGCGGGCGGGGTCGCGCACGATTTCAACAATGTGCTGACCGCGATCATCGGCACCTGCGATCTGATGCTGCTGCGCCACACCCCCGGCGACAGCGACTATGATGATATCCAGCAGATCCGCGCCAGTTCGAACCGCGCGGCCAGCCTGACCCGCCAATTGCTGGCCTTCTCGCGCCAGCAGACGCTGCGGCCCGAGGTGCTCCAGCTGCCGGATATCGTGTCCGACATCACCCAGATGCTCAAGCGGCTGATCGGCGAGAAAATCCGCTTCGAGGTGCGCCACGACCGCGATCTGGGCCCAGTCCGCGCCGACCCGACCCAACTGGAGCAGGTGATCGTCAACCTGGTGGTCAATGCCCGCGACGCCATGGCCGACAAGGCCGATGGCAGCGCACGGCTCAGCCTGACGACCTGCAAGGTCCGTGCGGCCGATGTCGCCCCGCGCGAAGGGGAGCTTCTGCCACCCGGCGAATACACCGCCCTGATCGTCGAGGACACCGGCAGCGGCATCCCGCCCGAGAACCTGACCAAGATCTTCGAGCCGTTCTTCACCACCAAGGAGCAGGGCAAGGGCACCGGGCTGGGCCTGTCGACCGTCTACGGCATCGTCAAGCAGTCCGGCGGCTACATCCTGGCGGACAGCGAGCTGGGCAAGGGCACCCGCTTTTCGATCTATTTCCCGGTTCACCACGGTCCGGCGGGAACCGCTGCGGTCGCTCCCGTCGCGCCCAAGGCCGAGGAGCCGCGCAAGTGGGCGGGCGGGGGCAAGGTCCTGCTGGTCGAGGACGAGGACACCGTGCGCGCCGTGGCCGAGCGGGCCCTGTCCCGGCAGGGCTACGAGGTGACCGTCGCCGCGGACGGCGAGGAAGGGTTGCAGTTCGTCGCGCTCGGGCGCCGCTATGACCTGGTGGTGAGCGACGTGGTCATGCCGGTGATGGACGGCCCGGCTATGGCGCGCGAAATCCGCAAGCTCGTGCCCGACATCCCGTTCCTGTTCATGTCGGGCTATGCCGAGGAGCAGCTCCGCAAGGAAATCGACTTCGACAACATGCATTTCATGCCCAAGCCGTTCACGGTGCAGCAGATCACCGACACGGTCGCGCAGGTGCTGGGGGCGGTGAAGGGCTAGCGCGGCGGCGGCGGCTGGCCCGCGCGGACCGGGGCGGCCCGGTGGGCGCGGTTGACACGGTTGACACGGTCCAGAGCGAAACGAACGCGGCGCGGGCGCAAGGCTCTGACCGGCGCCCGTGCGCGTGCGGCAGGCCGGGTGTCGTGTCGGGGCGGGCAGGGCGAAGGCATGCCGGGGAGGCTAACCCGCGCCACGAATGTAGGACAGGCTCTAGAACGCGCTCCAGTCGTCCTCGTCGCGGGCGGGTGCCTGGGCTGCGAGGGGGGCGAGATCGGGTTTGCGGGCCAGGTTGCCGGTGACGGGCAGGGGCTGCGGGGCAGCCGGAGCCGATGGGGTGGGAAGGCGCATGGCCGGCCTTGGCGGCGCGGCGAAGGTCCGGGCCGGATGGCTCCGCTCCGAACGGGCCCGTGCCGAACCGGCGGCTCCGGCGGCACGCCGCGCGGCGCTCACCCGGAACTGCGCGACCAGCTCGCCCAGTTGCTGTGCCTCGTTCGAAAGGATCCGGGTCGCGGCGGTCGATTGCTCGACCATCGCGGCGTTCTGCTGGGTCATCCGGTCGATCGTCCCGACGGCCGAATTCACCTGTTCGAGGTTGGTCGCCTGCGCGGCGGTGGTTTCGGCGATTTCGTTGACCTGCTGGGTCACCGCGCCGACCTGCGCGACGATCTCGGCCAGCAGGGTTCCGGTCTCGCCCACCAGGCTGACCCCGTCGCCCACGTGCGAAGTCGACTTTTCGATCAGGGCCTTGATGTCGCGGGCCGCATCGGCCGAGCGCTGGGCGAGCGCCCGGACCTCGTTGGCGACCACGGCAAAACCCTTGCCCGCCTCGCCCGCACGCGCCGCCTCGACGCCCGCGTTGAGGGCCAGAAGGTTGGTCTGGAAGGCGATCCCGTCGATCACGTTGATGATCTGGGTGATCTCCTTCGCCGATTGCTCGATCGCCCCCATCGCGGCCACGGCCTTGCCGACCACGGCGCCGCCTTAGGTTGCACGCGTGTGGGTCTGCACGATCGCCGATCGGGCGACGCTGGCACTGTCGGCGGCCTGGCGGGTGAGGTTGACGGTCTGCCGGACCGAGGCGGCGGTCTCTTCGAGACTGGCGGCCTGCTGTTCGTTGCGCACGGCAAGGTCTTCCGACGCGGCACGGATCTCGTCCGATCCGCTCTGGACCCCCACTGCGGTCTCGCACACGGCGGCGATCAGCGTTTCGAGCTTGGTCGTCGCGGCGTTGAAGGCCTGGCCGATGGCGTCGAATTCCTCGACCCCGGTGACCGGAATTTTCTGGTCGAGGTGGCCATCCTCAAGCCCCTGCATGGCGGCCAGCACGGTGTTCCGCGCCTTGCGCAGCGGAGTGACGTCCGTCGCGATCTTGACGACCCGTTCAACCCGGCCCTCAGCATCCAGAGCGGGGCCATAGGTCGCCTGGATCCAGATTTCCTGACCGGACTTGGTGATGCGCGGATAGCGCGCGGTAAAGCTCTTGCCCGCTCGGAGGTCTGACCAGAACGCGGCGTATTCCGGGCTGTTCGCGATTTCGGGCGAGCAGAACATGCGATGGTGGCGTCCCTGGATCTCGGCCAGGCTGTATTCGACAACGCTGCAGAACGCCGGGTTGGCCTCGAGAATCGTGCCATCCGGAAGGAACTGGATAATCGCCTGCGTGCCCTTGACGAGTTTCAAGAGAGCGTCATCGAACTTCGACCGCTCCGGGGCCCTGAATTTGAACATGTTCTGTTTTTCCGAGCTTCAAACGATTGGCATGGCATCATCACGCCGCCGACGCTCTAGCCTTGACCCGCTAATGGATGGTGAAGTGCGCCATCCGTAACGGCATCGGTGCCGGCCCGGCCGCTTGCCTACCTTTCGTAATCCGGTGCGCGGCGCGGGTTGCCGATCGTGGTCGTGCGACCTGAGTTCCGGCCACCCCGACACCGGCCCGAACGACAAAGGCCCGGAGCTTGCGCCCCGGGCCTTTGCATGATCCTGGCTCAGGAATCCGCGGTTACGCGGCTTCCTTCTTGCGGCTGGCCTTCTTGCGCTCGTGCGGGTCGAGGATCGCCTTGCGCAGGCGGATCGACTTCGGCGTCACCTCGACCATCTCGTCATCGTCGATGTAGGCGATCGCCTGTTCCAGCGTCATGATCTTGGGCGGGGTGAGGCGGATCGCATCGTCCTTGCCGGTCGAGCGGAAGTTGGTGAGCTGCTTGGACTTCATCGGGTTGACCTCAAGGTCTTCCGGCTTGGCGTTCTCGCCGATGATCATCCCTTCATAGAGCGGCTCGCCCACCCCGACGAACAGGATGCCGCGCTCTTCCAGCGGGCCCAGGGCATAGGCCACGGCCTCGCCGGTGCCGTTCGAGATGAGGACGCCGTTCTTGCGGCCCTCGATCTTGCCCTTGTAGGGGCCGTACTTGTCGAACAGGCGGTTCATGATGCCGGTGCCGCGCGTGTCCGACAGGAATTCGCCGTGGTACCCGATCAGCCCGCGGGAGGGGGCGGTGAAGGTGATGCGGGTCTTGCCGCCGCCCGAGGGGCGCATGTCGGTCATCTCGCCCTTGCGGATCGCCATCTTCTCGACGACGGTGCCGGCGTGCTCGTCGTCCACGTCGATCACCACGGTCTCGTAAGGCTCGGTGCGGTTGCCGTTATCGTCCTGGCCATAGAGCACGCGCGGGCGGCTGATGCCCAGCTCGAAGCCCTCGCGGCGCATGGTCTCGATCAGCACGCCGAGCTGCAGTTCGCCGCGGCCGGCGACCTCGAAGCTGTCCTTGTCGGCGCTCTCGGTGATCTTGATCGCGACGTTGCTTTCGCCCTCGCGCTCAAGCCGGTCGCGGATCATGCGGCTGGTGACCTTGGAGCCCTCGCGCCCGGCCATCGGGCTGTCGTTGACCGAGAAGCGCATCGAGAGGGTCGGCGGATCGATCGGCTGGGCCTTGATCGGCACGGTCACTTCCGGCGCGGCGACGGTGTTGGCCACGGTGGCCACGGCCAGGCCGGCGAGCGAGATGATGTCGCCCGCGCGGGCCTCCTCCACAGGGACCCGCTCAAGGCCCCGGAAGGTCATCAGCTTGGAAGCGCGACCGGTTTCGATCACGTTGCCGTCCATGTCGAGCGCGCGGATCGGATCGTTGACGCGGATCGTGCCCGACTGGACGCGGCCGGTCAGCACGCGGCCGAGGAAGTTGTCGCGATCCAGCAGGGTGGCGAGGAAGGTGAAGGGGGCATCGATGTCGAGCGCCGGCGGCGGGACGTGGTCGACGATCTTCTGGAACAGCGGCACCAGCGTGCCCTCGCGGCGATCCGGGTCCTCGCTGGCGTAGCCGTTGCGGCCCGAGGCGTAGAGCACGGGGAAATCGAGCTGCTCGTCATTGGCGTCGAGCGTGACGAACAGGTCGAACACCTCGTCGAGCACTTCCTGGATGCGCTGGTCGGGGCGATCGACCTTGTTGACCACGACGATCGGCTTGAGGCCCAGCGCCAGCGCCTTGCCGGTGACGAACTTGGTCTGCGGCATCGCGCCTTCCGAGCTGTCAACCAGCAGGATCACGCCATCGACCATGCTGAGGATGCGCTCCACCTCGCCGCCGAAGTCGGCGTGGCCGGGGGTGTCGACGATATTGATCCGCACCGGCTGGTCCGAGCCTTCCGGGGTCCATTCGACCGAGGTCGGCTTGGCGAGAATGGTGATCCCGCGTTCCTTTTCCAGATCGTTCGAATCCATCGCCCGCTCTTCGACCCGCTGGTTGTCGCGGAAGGTGCCGGACTGGCGGAAAAGCTGGTCAACCAGGGTGGTCTTGCCATGGTCGACGTGAGCGATGATCGCAATATTGCGCAACGGAAGGGGGGCGGACATGGAACGGGGGTCTTTCGGCTGAGGGAAAAGGCCGCCAATTCGCTGCGGCGCAACATTGGCCGCGCCCGTAGCGTAAGCGGCGGATTCGGGCAAGCGGCGCGTGGGGCGGCTGCCGCATTGCAACGTCAGGCACCTGAGGCAAACGTACCACATTAGGGGCAGGACTTGGGTAACACTGTCTCTTTGCGATTGCCTTGCAGCCCCGGGATTCCTATGCTTTCGGCAGTAAACGGGAGGGTTGCCTCCGCGACACAGCGGAGACGCCAACGCAGTGGGAAGCACCCCCCTGGGCAGAGAGGACTATTGCATGAAGCTTAACGTCGCAGGTTACACCGGTTCGGCTCGCGTGGCTTTGGCCGGCAGTGTTGCCGTGCTGGCACTCGCCGTGCCCGCCGTCGCCCAGGCCCAGACCGCTCCGCGGGAAGAGGCCCAGCCCGCCACCGAAGCGCCTGCCGTCACCGAGCTGACCGGCAACGAGATCGTCGTGACCGCCACCAAGCGTGAGCAGACGCTGCAGGACGTGCCCGTCGCCGTGACGGTGACGTCGGCCCAGACCATCGAACGCGCCCAGATCCGCGACATCCGCGATCTGTCGACCGTGGTTCCGTCGCTGCGCGTCAACACGCTGCAGAGCTCGGCCAACACCAATTTCTACATCCGCGGCTTCGGCAACGGCGCCAACAACGCGGGCATCGAACCGTCGGTCGGCCTGTTCGTTGACGGTGTCTATCGTTCGCGGTCGGCCTCGATGATCACCGACCTGCCCGACGTGCAGCGCATCGAAGTGCTGCGCGGTCCGCAGTCGACCCTGTTCGGCAAGAACGCCTCGGCGGGCGTCATCTCGCTGGTCACCAAGGAGCCCCAGTTCAAGCTCGGCGGCAACATGGAAGCCAGCTACGGCAACTACAACGCGATCATCGCCAAGGGCTACATCACCGGTCCGCTGGGCGAGAACGTCGCAGCCAGCCTGGCCGCCGGCTACAACAAGCGTGACGGCTATGTGACCGACCTGGGCAGCAACACCAAGGCGAACGAGCGCAACCGCTGGTTCACCCGCGGCCAGTTGCTGTTCGAACCGTCGAGCGACTTCAAGGTCCGCCTGATCGGCGATTACAGCCGCATCGACGAAAACTGCTGCGCGGTCGTCAATGTGCAGCGTTCGCCCGGCTTCGGTCCCTCGCAGATCATCACCAACCTGCTGGGCGGGAAGATCAGCGATCCGGCCAACCCCTTCGCCGACGTGACCTATTCGAACATCCCGTCGACCAACAAGATCGACAACTGGGGCTTCTCGGGTCAGATGGACTACGGCGTCGGCCCGCTGAAGCTGACCTCGATCACCGCCTATCGCAAGACGAAGGCGATCACCAACCAGGATTCGGACTTCACCAGCGCCGACCTGATCGGCCGCAACTTCCAGAACCTGCGGATCGATACCTTCACTCAGGAATTCCGCGCTTCCACCGATTGGGACGGCCCGATTAACGGCCTGCTCGGCGCCTTCTACTTCAACGAGACGATCAACCAGAACAACCAGCTTCTGCTCGGCAACGACTTCCGCAACTATGCCGACTTCCTGATCCGCGGCCAGTCGGGCGGGGCCTTCACCCTGCCGCAGGTCGAGCAGTTGCTGACCGCGGCCACGGGCGGCGCCAACAACTACATCGGCCAGTCGTTCGTCTCCGGCCGCGGCTTCACCGAGCAGTATCGCCTGAAGAACGAGGCGTTCTCGATCTTCGGCCAGGTGGATTTCAAGGTTTCCGACCGCCTGACGCTGACCGGCGGCCTGAACTACACCCATGACTCGAAGTCCTATTCGACCAACAACGTGTCGAACGAGGTGTTCTCGGCCATCCCGCTGAGCAGCCCGACCCTGCTGGCCGGTGCTGCACAGGTGCTGACCGCGCAGACCTTCAACCAGCGCACCGGCCTCGCGCCGACCCCGGCCAACATCGGCGCCTTCGCTGCGGCCAACCCGGCGGTCTACCAGGCGATCGTCGCCGGCTCGACCGCGGCCGCCAACCAGCTCCCCTCGCTGGCCGCGCTGCAGTTCCTGCCGCCGTTCCTCAACGTGCCCAACGCGCTGGAGACGGGTCGGGTCAAGGACGGCCAGTGGTCGGTCACGGCGCGTCTGGCCTATGACGTCAACGATCACCTCAACGTCTATGCGGCCTACGCAACGGGCTACAAGGCGGCCTCGATCAACCTGTCGCGCGACAGCCGGCCGAGCCCGGCGGACCTTGCGACGATCCAGACCAACCCGGCCTACACCGCCCTGCGCCTCAACAACCTCGGATCGGGCAGCCGCTTTGCCGATCCGGAAATCTCGACCGTCTACGAAGCGGGTCTGAAGGGCAACTGGGGCGTCGCCAGCGCGAACCTTGCGGTGTTCAAGCAGTCGATCAAGGGCTTCCAGTCCAACATCTTTGCCGGCACCGGCTTCCGCCTGGCCAACGCAGGCAAGCAATCGACCTTCGGTATCGAGTTCGAAGGGACGGCCCGTCCGCTCAAGGAGCTGACCCTCAGCCTCGGCCTGACCTACCTCGATCCGAAGTTCGACAGCTTCCTGCTCTCGGGCGTGGGTGACCTGACCGGCACTCGTCCGGCCGGTATCTCCCCGCTGACCGCCTCGTTCGGCGTGCAGTGGGACCAGGAACTGGGCAATGGCGATCACCTGATCCTGCACGGCGACTACCGCTACGAGGCGCCGTTCGCCCTGGTCGAGGGCCTGCCCAATCTGGTGCAGCGCAACAGCAGCGGCGCGATTATCAGCAACACCGCGGCGGTCCTTGCCGCGCAGAGCCGCAAGCAGGAGATCAAGCTGCTCAACGCCTCGCTGACCTATGCCATGGCCAACGGGCTGGAGTTCACCGTGTGGGGCCGCAACATCGGCAACCAGCGGACCATCCTGCAGATCTTCGACAGCCCGGTGCAGATTGGCTCGATCTCGGGCTATCCGAGCGAGCCGCGCACCTGGGGTGGTGCGGTGCGCTACCGGTTCTGAACCGGGGGCAGGCAACACGACGGGAAAGGGGGGCTGTGGCCCCCCTTTTTCGTGGCGAACGGCCCCATCGCCTTTTCTGTTGCACCTCCAGGCGAAGCATGATTCCCTGACGGCTGGTACGGATCAGATGGGGGCAGGGGCGCCGTGGACTGGGCTTTTCTTCCGTTTCAACGATACTTCGAACTGAGCGGTCGATCGACCCGCCGGGAATACTGGCTGTTCACGCTGCTGGGCGGAGTGGTCTATGCCTTCGCCACGGTGCTGATGGTTATCGGCGGGATGGGTCTGGAGGCGGAACAGGTCGATTTCAGCCAGGTCGACGCCACGTTCTGGTTCGGATCTGCGATCGCCGGGCTCTATGCCCTGTTCAGCTTCATCCCGTCGATCACGGTCGTCGTGCGGCGGTTGCATGACCGCGATCTGTCGGGCTGGTGGTACCTGGGCTTCATCCTGGTCGGCTGGGTGCCGCTGATCAATCTGGTGGCGGGCCTGGTCTTCCTGGTGCAACTGCTCCTGGGCGGCACTACAGGGAGCAACCGGTTCGGTCCTGATCCGCGCTATCAACCGCTCGACGCGGCCGCGACCCGCCAAACCTATCACGAGGCCATGCGCCGCTGAACGCGCCTACAGCTCGCGCAGCACCCGTGACGGCCGTTCGCGCAGCACGGGCAGGGTCGCGGCCACGGCGAAGCCCAGCACCAGAAACAGGCCCGCACCCAACACGCCCAAGATCGTCGGCCAGTGGGGCAGCCAGTCGAACTGGAACAGCTTGACGATGATCCCCCAGCCCACCGCCGTGCCCAGCGGCAGGGCGACCAGCGCCAGCAGGCCCGCCAGCAGCACATATTCGCCCAGCAGCACGCCCAGCACCTGGCCCCGGCTGGCGCCCAGCACGCGCAGCACCGCGGTATCGTAAGTCCGCGTCCGGCGCGAGGCGGCGATGGCGCCCAGCAGCACGGCGATCCCGGCCAACACGGCGACCGAGGCCGCGGCCAGGATCGCCACGCTCATGCGGTCCAGCAGGGCGCGGGCATCCTTCAGGATCGCGCCGGTCTCGATCACCGAGGCCGCCGGGAAGGCCCGGACCAGCGTGCGCAGCAGTCCGCCGCGCGGGGTTCCGGGCGAGAGGTCGATGGTGGCCGCCAGATTGTGCGGCGCATCGGCCAGCATGTTGGGGCTGAACACCAGGACATAGTTGAAGCCCAGCGAATCCCAGTCGATCCGCCGGAACGAGGTGATCGTGGCCTCGCGCTCGACCCCGAGCACGCTGACGGCGATGCGATCGCCCAACTTGAGGCCGACCGTCTGGGCCAGCTTCTCGTCGACCGAGACCAGCGGCGGGCCGGTATAGTTGGCGGGCCACCATTGCCCGGCGGTGAGGACGTTGCCTTCGGGCAGGCGGTCGGCATAGGTCAGCCCACGCTCGCCGCGCAGGGCCCAGGCCTCGTCGTTGACGCTCTTGAGATCGGCCACGCGGGTCATCCGTCCGGCCGGACCATAGGCGAGGATGGCGCCGCGCAGGTTGGGGACCATCCGCACCCTGGCCCCGGGCACGGCCCCGGCGACGGCTGCGCGGAAGGCGTCCGCCCGGTCGCGCGGAACGTCCAGCACGAAGAAATCGGGCGCACGCTGCGGGACCCGGGCGGCGATGTTGGCGTCGAGGCTCGACTGCACGGCCGCGAGCAGGACGAAGGCCGAGAGCCCGAAGCCCAGCGCGGTGACCAGGGCGACGGTCTGGGCGCCGGGGCGATGCAGGTTGGCCAGTGCCGTGCGGAGCAGGGGGTGGCGCGGGCTGGGCAGGCGCGCGACGGTCCGGCGCAACAACGCGCCGAGCCCGGCCAGCAGCGCCAGCGTGGCCGCCGCCCCGCCCAGGAAGCCCAGCGTCACCCAGGGCTGCGCCGCGCTCGCCACGGCCAGGCCGATCAGCAGGACCAGGCCCAGGGCCATCGCGACCAGCCCGCCCTGCCAGTTGCGGCGCAGCGGATCGACCCGGGCGCGCATCAGCGCCATGGCGGGAAAGGCGCGGGCCGCCGCCAGCGGCCGGGCGGTGAAGATCAGCGCGACCAGCAGGCCATAAAGCGCCGCCTGGCCCAGCGCGGCGGGATCGATCACGAACCCCGGGGTGATCGGCAGCAGATCGCCCAGCGCCGCGCCCAGCAGCGGGGTTGCCAGCACGCCCACCGTCAGCCCGGCCAGGGTGGCCGCCAGGGCCGCGATGCCGACCTGCAGCACGGTGATCCGGGCAATGTCGCGGCTGGTCGCGCCCAGCACCTTCAGCGTGGCGATGCTGCCGCGCCGGCCCTCGAGATAGGACGACACCCCCAGACCGATGCCGATCCCGGCAATCACCAGCGCGGCGAGGCCGACCAGGACCAGGAATTCCCCCATCCGTTCCACGAAGCGTTCCGTGCCCGGGGCCGCGTTGTCACGGGTGCGCAGGGCGAAGCCGGCCGCCGGGAACCGCCGCTTGAGGCTGTCGACCGCTTCGGTCGGATCGTAGGGACGGGCGAAGGCGACGCGCGCCCGGGTGCGGAACTGGGATCCGGGAGCGGTCAATCCCGCGGTCAGCGGGAACCGGGCGTCGACAATCACCGGCGGCCCCCAGGCGAAGCCTTCGCCCAGCCGATCGGGCTCGTCGGCGATGATCCCGCCCACGATCAGGCGCTGTCCGGCTATGCGGAAGCCTTGTCCCGGAGACAGGGCCAGCCGCTCCGCCGCGCCTTCGGCCAGCCAGGCCTGCCCGGGGGGCGGGGCGCCCACCTGCCGGCCATCGGTCAGGCGCAAGCGCCCGACGAGCGGCCAGGCCGCATCGACCGACTTGAGCTGGACCGGGGCGGCGAGGTCTCCGGCCGTGGCCATGGCCTGGAGCCGGGTGCCGACACTGACCCGCCCCAGCGCCGCCAGCGCGGCCCGTTCGGCCGGGGTCAGATCGCGCTGCCAGATCTCCAGCCCGATGTCGCCGCCGAGGATGGCCCGGCCGCGGGAGGTCAGTTCGCGCTCGATCGATCCGGTCAGTGATCCGATCGCCGCCAGCGCCGCCACCCCCAGGAACAGGCAGGCCAGCAGCAGCCGCAGCCCCTTGAACCGCAGCGACAGGTCGCGCCGGGCCAGGCGCCAGGCCGCCGACCAGGGCAGGGCCGCAGCGCCCGTGCCCATCATCAGCTCCGCCGATCCGAGACGATTTTGCCGTCCGCCAGGGTGATGACCCGGTCGGCCCGGGCGGCCAGATCGGCATCGTGCGTGATCAGGACCAGGGTGGCACCCGCCTCGGCCCGGCGGGCGAAGAGCAGGTCGACGATGGCCGACCCGGTGCCCGCGTCGAGGTTGCCGGTGGGCTCGTCTGCGAACAGCAGGGCCGGCCGCGGGGCGAGGGCGCGCGCTATGGCGACGCGCTGCTGTTCGCCGCCCGACAGTTGCGTGGGATAGTGGTCGAGCCGGTGGCCCAGGCCGACCGCCGCCAGTTCGCGCGCCGCGATGTCCCAGGCGTCGGTGACGCCCGCCAGCTCCAGCGGGGTCGCCACGTTCTCGTGCGCGGTCATCGTCGGCAGCAGGTGGAAGGCCTGCAGCACGATCCCGATCCGGCCACGCCGGGCGAGGGCCAGGGCATCCTCGTCGAGCGCGGCGAAGTCCGCCCCCGCCACGCTCAGGCTGCCCCCGCTGGCGCGCTCCAGCCCGGCCAGGACCGCCATCAGCGAGCTCTTGCCCGAACCCGAGTGGCCGAGCAGCGCCAGGGTCTCCCCGGCAGCGACGGTCAGATCGATGCCCTTGAGGATCGCGGTCGAGCCGATCGTCAGGGTCAGGTCGCGCGCGGCGATGACCGGGGCGGAATTTTCGGGAGAAGGGGTTGTCACGCCATGGGGATGGCATAGCTATCGCGGAGGCGGCAAGGAGAGAAAATGTACAGGCTTGTATCACTGCTGGTCCTGGCGGCGATGGTGGGGGCCTGTTCGCGCAGCGCGCCGATCCCCGAACCGGCCGCAACCCTGGCCGGACCGGCGACGGATGCCGCCGCTGCGGCCGATCTGCCGCCGGTGATGGGGCCCGAGCGCCGGATCCTGGCCGTGGGGGACAGCCTGTTCGCCGGCTATGGCCTGGCCAGCCCGGCGGAAAGCTATCCCGCGCGGCTGGAAACGGCGCTGCGGGCGCGGGGGATCAATGCCCGGATCAGCAACGCGGGCGTGTCCGGAGACACCAGCGGGGCCGGCGCCGAGCGCTTTGCCTTCGTGCTCAGGAACCAGCCCCGCAAGCCTGACCTTGTGCTGATCGAATTCGGCGGAAACGATATCCTGCGCGCCCTGCCGCCCGAGCAGACCCGGGCCAACCTGGATCGCATGCTGGCCGCCGCCCGGGCCGAAGGCGTGCCGGTGCTGCTGATGGGCATGCTCGCCCCGCCCAATCTGGGGCCCGATTACAAGGCGAAGTTCGAACCGCTCTATCCGGCCCTGGCGAAGCAGTACGGGGCCCGGCTGGTGCCCTTCTTCCTGGCCCCGGTGATCGGCAAGCCGGACCTGATCCAGGCGGACCACATCCATCCCAATGCCCGCGGCGTGGATGAGATCGTGGCGGCGACGGCGGATCAGGTCGCCGCGGCCCTGCCGGGACAATAGGCCGTGTCAGCACAGCTACGGATTCCCGGGTGGGGATAAAGGCCCTAGGACAGGCGCCTGTGGATTGGCGGGCGCAGGGCCCGGCCGATCCCTGCGGAGTTGGCGGGATGCGTTTGGTGATTTTGGCGATTGTGCTGACGGCACTGACTGGCTGCGTGTCGAAAGTGGTGTCGACCGTCGTCACGGCACCGGTGAAGGTTGTCGCCAAGACCGCCGACGTGTTGACCACCAGTCAGGACGAGGCGGACCGCAACCTCGGGCGTCGTGTTCGCAAAGGGAAAAAGCAATGACCCGGGGGCCGGTCCCTCGTCACTCGCGGGGCTGAGCGCCAGCGGGCCAGGCCCGTTCCACGTGTCCGCCGCTCACCCGCCAGACCGCAGCTTCGTCCAGAATCCCGCTGAACGGCGCGAGTTCGGTCCCGGTCAGCCAGACCTGCGCCCGGCCTGCGCGCAGGCGATCGAACAGGGCCTCGCGGCGCAGCGGATCGAGATGGGCCGCCACCTCGTCCAGCAGCAGCAGCGCGGGGCGGTCATCATCGAGCAGCCCGGCATGGGCCAGGGTGATCGCGATCAGCATGGCCTTCTGTTCGCCGGTCGAACATTCCGCGGCCCGTTGCTGCTTGCCGGCCATGGTCACCACCAGATCGTCGCGGTGCGGACCGGTCAGGGTGCGCTGGGCGGCCCGGTCACGGCGGCGTCCCTCGCGCAGGGCCGCGACCAGCGCGGCGCGATCGACCGGGCCGCCGGCAGCATAGGCCAGGTCGGGGCGGGCGAAGGGCTGGTCGGGCCATTGCGCCAGCGCGCCCGACAGGGCCTCGATCAGACGATGGCGCGCCGCTGCCACCGCGGCCCCGGCTTCGGCCAGTTGCGCCTCGATCGCATCGAGCCAGGCCGGATCGGGCTCGAACGGTTCCGCCAGCAGGCGGTTGCGTTCCCGCAGGGCATTCTCGAGCTGGGCGGCGTGCCGGGCATGCCCGGGCTCGATCGCCAGCACCAGCCGGTCCAGGAACCGGCGGCGGGCCCCGGCGCCTTCCATGAACAGGCGGTCCATCGCCGGGGTCAGCCAGCCGAGCGACAGCCACTCGCCCAGTCGCACCGCCGGGGTCTCGGCCCGGTTGACCTGCACGATCCGCCGTCCCGGGCGCTCGGGCGCGGTGCCGGTGCCCAGCCGGACCGGACCGGAGGGCGTGGTCAGGTCCGCGCTGACCGCAAAGCCGCCGGGCCCGTCCTGCGCCGCCACGTCGGCCAGCGCGGCGCGGCGCAGCCCCCGCCCGGGGGCAAGGAAGGACAGGGCCTCAAGCACGTTGGTCTTGCCGGCGCCGTTCTGTCCGACCAGCAGGTTGAACGGCGCGGTGCCGTCGAGCGATGTCTCGCGGTGATTGCGGAAGTGGCCGAGGAGGATGCGATCGAGCGCCATGGATTGTCCGGCCCTACCGCGCCGCTCCGGTCCGTGCCACGGAAAAGCCCGCGGCCGGATCAGTCCTGCGCCGGGGTGCCCGCCTTGGCGAAGGGCGAGAAATCGGTATCGGTATCGAACACGTCGACCCCCTCGCGGTTCTTCAGGTATCCGACCACCGCGTAGGTGACCGGGGTCAGCACCACTTCCCAGGCCACCTTCATCGCCCAGTTGGTGACCATCACCGTGATCACCGAGGCGGTGTCCCACACGCCGAGGAAGGCGATCGGGTAGAAGATCGCGCTGTCCACCGCCTGGCCGAACACGGTCGAACCGATCGTGCGGGTCCACAGCATGCGTCCGCCGGTCCACACCTTCATCTTGGCGAGGACAAAGGAATTCACGAATTCCCCGCACCAGAAGGCGATCAGCGATGCCGCGGCGATGCGCCAGGTGCTGCCGAACACCGAAACATACGTGGCCTGGCAGATCGTCCCGGCATCGCTGGCCTTGAGCACATCGGCAAACCGCGGATCGGCGCTGGCGGCGCAGCCCCAGGCGGGGGAGGGTGGCATGGCCACCACGACGGTCGACATGAAGGCCATGAAGCCCAGGGCCACGAAGCCGGTCCACACGCAGCGGCGCGCGTTGGCATAGCCGTAGACCTCGGTCAGGACGTCGCCCAGCACGTAGGACACGGGGAAGAACAGGATGCCTGCCCCGAAGGTGTAGCCCCAGACGGTCGCCAGCTTGGCCGCACCGATCAGGTTCGACAGCAGCAGGATCGCGACGAAGGCGGCGATCATGTAGTCGAAATAGCGGAAATGGCGGCGCCCGCCGGCGGTGCCGGTGATGCGGGCGAGATCATGCGGAGTTGCGGCGTCCATCGCCTACCCCTATCCCGGTTTGCACGAAGCGCAAAGCGTGCTTAAGAGCACCCCGGCGCGCGCCCATAGCTCAGCTGGATAGAGCGCGAGACTTCTAATCTTGAGGCCGCAGGTTCGACTCCTGCTGGGCGCGCCACGTGTTTCGGGATGCCCTGGTGGCGTGGACAAAGTCCGGGCGGATGAACGGCAAGGTTGGGTGGATAGTGTTGAAAAAGTCGGCCTTGCACTGGGTGTGAGCGTCTGATTCAGCATCAGAATGCTGAAGGACGCCAAGCGATGATGGGCGAGCGCCGGATGGCGCAGGAGGCCCTGTTCTACGAGTTCAG
>NZ_JACLAU010000033.1 GCF_014230305.1 Novosphingobium aerophilum | reverse complement strand
GGCCTTGGCGGGCGATTTTTTCATGGAGGGTTGGGGCTTCATCTTCGTTCCTTCGTCACTGCGACGAAGCCCCAACCCTCCTTAATTCACAACCTCAAATCTGTGCCATTGGTGCTGACGGGGGACAGTTATTCATTTCATTGCTCCGAAAGCCTTCGCGCGAATTGACGGATACGAATGGCAGCCGCCATTCAGATGATCATGGCTTCGCTTCCAGCTTCACGTGCAGTTCGGACAGGCCGCGCACGATAAAGCTGGGCTCGAATTCCAGCTTGCGATCGCTGGTCGTGCCGTGCCTTGCAGGGTCAAGCGTGATGCGCGAGGTGTGTTCAAGGAATTTCTCGAACAGAACCCTCACCTCCACCCTCGCCAGCGGCGCACCGGCGCAGGTGTGTGCACCACGTCCGAAGGAGAGGTGCTCCTTGATGCCCGGCCGGTTCAACATGAACTTGTGCGGCTCTGGCCAGCGTCGTTCATCGCGGCTGATCGAAGCAAGCGCGACAGCGATGCGCGTGCCGGCCTTGATCTTCACTCCGCCGACCTCCGTGTCCCGGCGCGCAAGCCGCGCGGTCATCTTGGAGGAACCTTCGAGCCGGAGCACTTCTTCGAGCATTGGAGCAATAAGCGTGGGATCGGCGCGCAACTGGTCCTGAAGACCTGGCTCATCAACAAGGTAGCGCATCGCATTGCCGATCAGCTTGGCACTGGTATCCTGACCCGCACCGAACATGAACACTGCAAGGTCGATGAGGTCCTGCAACTGCGGCTTGCTGCCATCGGGATAACTCGATTGCGCCAGTTCACTGAGGATGTCGTCACGCGGATTCTCGATCCGGTCCTGAATGTATTTGTAGAAATAGCCGCCCATCAGAACGAAGGGGTGGTCGGGCCTGTCGTGGGTGTTTTCGCTGCTGTCGAGGCTGCCCGGAACCGCTGAGTTCTTGATGACGTTCATAAAGAACTGCCGATCCTCCGCAGGAACGCCAAGAAGATCGGCGATTACCAGGGTGACGAACGGGGTCGCGATTTCCGAGATCAGTTCGCACCCGCCCTTATCAATAGCCTCGCGGACCAGTTCCTCCGAATATTGCCTAATGAACAGCTCGTTCGCCTTGAGCCGCGACGGCACGAACAGCCTGTTGATCAGCGCGCGCATGTTCGTGTGCGGATGGTCATCCATGTTCACGACCAGATTGTGACCAAGGATGTCCGATCGATGTTCCTCAAGCTGCTCGCTGATGTCGGGGCCCTGGGGCTCGAATGTCAGTGGAACGCTTGCGCTCTGCAGCGCGATTGATGAGGAAAAGTCGGCCGCGTTGCGGAAAATCTCCAGGGCTTCGGAAAAGCCTGTGACAACGAGATAGTCCTTGCCGGGCGGTTGCGCGATCGGGCCAAGCTTTCGCACTTCTTCAAAATAGGCATAGGGATCGAGCAGGATATCGGGATCCGTAAAGAAGTCTTTTTCGATAAGAGCAGTCATGATTCTGTCCTGTAAGGAAGTTTTCGGGAAATCGTGGTCGGCACCCCGGGGAACAACGTCCCGAGAGCCTATCTGCGAATTGAGGAAGCCAAGTTCAGCCGGGGCCGGCAATCCCGGCGGGTGAATGCAGCCCTGCCTGGTTGTTCAGATCCAGCCATTGCAACATGACCTGCGCAAAGGCCTGCGGATATTCCACCATGGGAACATGGCGCGCGCCGGTAAATACGTGCGAGCGCGCTCCCGGAACAAGGTCGGCGATCAGCTGGTTGCCTTCAGGCGGCGTGCCTGTGTCTTCGTCCCCCCATACGACCATGGTTGGAACGGCTATCCTCGGAAGGCGGTCCCGCACATCGAAATGCAGAATGGCAAGGCCACCTCCGACATAGCCATCCGGCGATGTGTTCGCGACGGTCGCGCGGATTTCGGTCCAACGGCGCGGATTGGCACCATGAAACCGATCGGTAAGCCAGCGGTCCATCGTCGCGTCCGCCAGGGGTTCGAGCGATCCGGCAGCCGCGATGTCGGCGAAACGCTGGTCCCAGACCTGTTTCCCGCCGGGAATGTTTTGGGGCGAGGTATCGCACAGCATCAGCGAAGCCAGCCTGTCGGCATGATCCAGGCCAAGGATCTGGCCGATCATGCCGCCAATCGACAGGCCGACAAAATGGACGCGATCGGTGCCCAGAATGTCCAGCACGCGCACGACGTCCCCGGCCAGTTCTTCCATGGTATAGCCGCCACCGGGAAGCGTGGCCTTGCCCGCCATGCTTCCCCCATGGCCCCGCATGTCGATGCGTAGCACCCGCCAGCCGTTCGCCAGAAGGACGGGCACCTGCTCGGCCCAGATTCCGGTGTCGGCGGAAAGGGCGTGCGCCAGGCAGACCACGGGGCCATCGGGCGGCCCCATGAGGTCGTAATGGAGACTACGGTCTTCGAGTGCGATGAGCACGTTTCAGCGTCCCGGAAATACGATCATTCCGCAGCGATCGCGGCTGGAACGGCCCGTGCGATGGGCCTGGTCTGAGACAGGGAGCTGCCGAAGCTATGCAGGCCAAGCGCATGCAGTCCGCCAAGGCCGCCACAAACGAACAGGACAATATCCTTCGGTTCCGGCGTCGCATAAATGCGACCATCTTCGCGGATGCGCCCCTGAGCCTCTACCTGTTCACGGTGATAGGCTTGCAGGAAATCGGCGGGCAGGCTGGCATATTTCCAGATGACTTCCTGCACATCCTCGATGCTGCGCAATCCCTTGGCGATGATAGCTGCGCAGATCGGGTTGATGCCGATGGTCATCTCCGAATATTCCATCGACGGCGAGAAGCAGTTGGCGCCCGGATAAGCGACCGACTTCCCGATCATTTCGAGGAACGCATCCGCGCCCGTCGATGTCGTATCGAGGACATTCATCGTACCCATCGTCGAAAAGGCCGTCACGGCATTGCCTTCCACGCCCGCACGGCGTTCAGCCAGCGGCGCCCACGGCGACTTCTCTTCCCATTCCCCCATGAGAATGGATGCAAGGCGGCCCGGCGAACCGAAAGTGGTTTGCGAGGTGGTGCCCGCAACCTGCCCCGCGACATTGCGCATGATAAGGCGGATCGCGCGGCCAATGGCGTTTGCCTTGGTGGCTACGCCGCCTGCGCAACCATAGGAGTATGGGATGTTGAGCGCATCGCGCACCGGCCCGTTCACGACAAAGGCCGGAAAAACCGGGGCAGTCGTGGCATTGACACCATAGAGCTCGAAGTCCGGTTCCGCGATGGCTTCGATTGCGGCGATTATCAGTTCGAGCGACTCTACCGGAGCACCCGCCATGACGGCATTGATAACGATCTTTTCAACCGTGCACTCGCTGCTGTCGGGCATTCGCGCGATGATTTCATCCGGATAGCGATCGTTCCCGGACAGGAACGTGCGCACCCGCGATTCGGTCGGCGGCACCAGCGGAAGCCCATCTCCCCAGCCTTTTTCCAACGAAAAGTCCGTGAAGGCGGTTATGTCGTCTTCCGCCTCCACCCTGATGCTGGTCAGCCAGTCAACTTCGCACCCGGTCGGCCCGCAGTCCCGGCTGACAAGTGCCTTGGCGGCATTGTTCTTTCGGCTGGAAGGCTTGATGACATGGATGCTCATGCCGCCTGTTCCTCACGCGTGAGGCTGGCGCCCATAAGGCTGAGCAGCCCTTCGAAATAGGCCTCGGCCACGGGGTGCACTTCTTCGCGCGACAATTCGTTGAGCGGATAGGGCAAGACATATACGCGCAATCCCGAGCGGCCGCCCCGCTTCGCCAGCACGTGCGCAAATTCCTCGAAATTCGCCGTAGCAACCGCAACGGTAGGAATGCCGCTGTTAGCCGCCGCCACGGAATCGCGCACGGTCCAGCCAGTGCAGGAACCGCAATTGGCCAGCCCCAGGATGGCGATATCGATCGTCTGAAGCCAGGCGTCCAGCGATTGAGCCTGCTCTTCGCCTTCAAGTCCCGACCTGTTGGTAGAGCGCCAATAGGAAACCTGCGCACCAGCCGCCTCCAGTTTCGCGGCCCAGACTTCACTGATCCAGTCCCAGCAGCGCCAGATCTGGTCCAGCCTGAATCCAATACGCTTGCCCGCGATCACGCCTGCATCAGGACCCCGGCTCGCATTGTCGTCCTGGCGGGATGCGGTTGGATCAAGAACTTTGACCTGCGCCATGGCTATGCTCTCCCTCTCTGCTTTCGGGCAAGCCCGAAGGCCTCCTTCTATGCGACTCAATGTCGCATAGAAGGAATGACGCGTCCATAGTGGATCGGACCATCCAAATTCATGCAAATGTGGCCATTAAGGCGAGCCTCGCACTGGACGCGGGGCATGATTTGGGGAAAGACCGAAGCATCGGCTTGACGGCTATTGCCGATTGCGCTGCGAAAGTGGAAATCGGAAAAATCATGACCGCGCAGCCTGTCAAATCCGCCGCTTCAAACAGGCGAACCACGCGCCTTTCGCGCCCGAACGATGCGCGTGCGGTCCGCTCTCGCGCGGCATTGCGCGAAGCCTTGCTGACCTTGATCGAGAAGCACCCGTTCGAGGAGATATCGATCCGCGACATCACCAATCAGGCAGGGGTCAGTTATCCCGTATTTTACCGTCGCTATGATGCGAAGGAACAAGTCCTGACCGACATCGCCGAGGACGAAGTCCGCAAGCTGTTCGAAATCACCTATCCTGCCCTGAGCGGGGAAGGGCCGAAAAGCGGTCTGGAGCAGTTGTGCGCCTATGTTACGGCGCACCGCGCCTTGTGGCGAATTCTGCTTACAAGAGGGGCGGCGGGACGGATGAGGGAAGAGTTCGTCAAGGCTTCGGTGGACATTGCGAACAGTTCGAAACGGGCTAACCCCTGGTTGCCTGTTTCGTTGGCATCGAATTTCGTCGCATCCGGCATCTTCGAGATTCTGGCGTGGTGGCTGCAACAGGCCGAGGACTACCCGACCCGCAATGTCATCACCTTCCTCGAACAGTTGATCGTCCAGCCCACACTCGAACCCCGTGAGGTCAAGCTCGACTGATCGTCAGTCGTCGCCTTCACAGCCGTCCTCGTTCGCGATCCAGTGGACGAAACGGTGGAGCGGATACATTGCATCGTGCGGATTGCCAATGGCGCTGGGACCGGCTTCGCCAAGTCGCACCACGCGCTGGGCACCGCCGCTTGCCAGCTGATCGCGCAGATCGGCCATGCGATGGAACGGAAAGACGCCGACTGTCTGTGTCGCCACGTTGACGTATTTCACCGCCCGTTCCAGCGACGGCACGCAGACCACGTTCGCTGTCTTGCGCAAGGGATGGAAATCGACCGGCTCGTCGGATCGGATGGCGACACCGCGTCCGTCAAGCGCGCCGAACACGGCGTAGTCCTCGTCCATCATGCGCAGCGTTTCGATCTGTTCACGCAGATCTGCTTCGAGCGGCCTTGGCGTCCCCTCGCCCATGTGGTCCATGCGGATATGCTCTGCCAGAACCTGGCAATAGCGATCGGCCTGTTCGGTAGTCGCCTCGATGAAAGTGAAGCGGCTGCACACGCAGGCTTCCTGGTTCGCCATGGCGACATCGCTGGCATTGAGCCTGGCCGCGCGGATCATCGTTTCTTCCGATTCAAAGGCTTCCTTGCCGACCATCGAGATCGAGGTCTTGGGGTCGAAGGAAACAAGTTGGAAGCCAGGCCCGATATACTTCATCACGCTGGAAATGGCGTCACCCCCACCCCACGCGACCAGTTTGTCGAAATACTGCGGGCGATAGAGGACCCGCTCGACCCGATCCTCGCCGCCGCGCCAGTAGACCGCCGACATCGATCGCACGACCGGGTGGTCGGGATCGATCTCGGCCATGGTGCGCAGGAAGGCCACGGTCGAGAATGGATCAGCCGATGCCATCTT
Organism: Novosphingobium aerophilum; assembly: GCF_014230305.1. Taxonomy (GTDB): domain Bacteria; phylum Pseudomonadota; class Alphaproteobacteria; order Sphingomonadales; family Sphingomonadaceae; genus Novosphingobium; species Novosphingobium aerophilum. The sequence goes on along the minus strand of NZ_JACLAU010000033.1, from coordinate 29,777 downwards.
GAAGACGTTGACCGACTTGACGAGTGCTGCCTGCGCGATCGAACGGATGCCTTGCCCCGGCGCATTGCCGGGAAGGACGTGGATCAACCGCGACGGATAGGCACGAATGAAGCTGCGCCGCCCCTTGTGGTCGGTATGGGGAACCCAGCCATCCAGCGCCGCGGGGTCCGGTATGTTCTGTTCCACCAGCTCGCGCAGCGAGCGCGGATCAAGGTAACTGGCCGCATCGCGGATCATGTGCTCAACGGCCACGCGCGGTTGCAGGCTGACCTTGGCGAGATGCTCGACGCAGGCCTCGATGTGCGGATTGCCCGGGTCGGCAAGTCGCGCGCCTGCTTCGCCCAGGAAGTCGATGATCTCGGCAAGCGACGTATTCAGCATCGGTGGCAATTCGGTGCGAGGCTGGACCAAGGCATTCAGGTCCAGCTTCGGTGTGGCGAAGGACACGCCGAGATCGCGCGAGGTGTGGACCTCGTCCCCTCCTTCCACCAGCCTGCCCTGAATGAAGAATGGCGCGCTGCCCGTAGAGCCCGACATCACGCGACCCCCCGCACATAGGCATCGACTGTGCCTGAACAGGCAATCTTGTCGTCGCCTTCAAGATCGGCATAACGGGCGATGTTGTCGGCTATCGAGGGCGAGGGCGATCCGCAGGCGCAGGGCCTGAAATCCACATCTATGCGATCGCCAGAGATGACGCCGCCCCAGCGGCCTTCGAGCGACAGGTCGAAGAACGCGGCACGGCCCGTCACTTCTCCCTGGCTGAAGTCGAGCAGGTTCGACCCGTCCTTGTCGAGCGGCAGGCAGACCATCCAGGCCGGTATGTGATAGCGACCGTTCGAACAGCGCGCCATAGACGTCTGTGCTTCCTGCATGCCGTACATCTGATAGATGTACGCAGGCGACAGGTTGAAGGTTTCGAAAATGTATTCCTTGTAGTTTTCCGGCAGCTTGGCTCCCTTGAGGCCACCGCCCAGGAAGACTCCGTTCTCGGGATGGAAATCCTTGGCGGAAAAGCCCCGTTCCCGCACCTTTTCAGCCAACTGGTAAAGCGGCCCCCACATCGTCATAAGCATCAGCCGGTCAGCACGGTGGGCGATGACGTGATCGACCGCGCCGTCCAGCCCGGCATCAAGTGCCGCCTGCCGAACCGCGCTTTCGCGCTCGAACTCGGCGATGTCATCAGGCATCGCGGTCCCTTCGGATATCGCCTTGCGCAGAGCGATCATCCGCGTGATCGAGCCAATGGTTATCGCGGGGCCTTCGCCGCTTGGAGGCATTTTGGCAAAGTCGACGAAAGCCTGGACCAGCGCCCCGCCATTTGCCGCATTGCGCGAAGTCTGGGCGGTCGCACCGAAGCCGGCGATTGTCCGGTTGTCGCCGGCGCGGATTGCCGAAGCCCACTGGACCGCCTCGACACCTTCCCGCGCCGCGAACGCAAGATCCGTCCCTGAGGCCGGCAACATGGCCGGCTTGCCGGTAGTCCCGCTGGTGCAGGACACGAAGAGACCTGCCTTTTCGCAAGCGGCGATCCAGCCATCGACGTCTTCCACGCCATCAAGATCGATCCCGTCGGTCGACATGGACGAAACCGTTGCCAGCCAGCGGGTCAGCCGGTCCCAACGCTTGCCGGTGAGAAAGCTTTCCGGATAGCTCTTGTAGGCGGTGTGCGGCAGCAGCAGCGGGACGATATCGCCCAGGCTTCGTATCTCGGTGATCCCGGCATCTTCTGCCCGCTGGCGGACAAGCTTGATCCGCTCCACCCCTTCGGCGAAACGTTCGGACAAGGCGGCAAGCTGCAGCGCCCGGATATCCTCGAATGCCAGGTCGAACCCGGTCCGGTTCGGCATGTGAGCAAGCAGCTCTGCGACGTTTTCGCCCATTGCAGCACCTTTCCCGTTATCCAGAGAATCCTAATCAATCCCCGGTTGCATTTTACGTTACACAGAATAATGTAAAACGGTCAAGCCTCGGAAGGGCAATTTGGTTGCCCAAGCGACAAAAGGGACGGTGAACTTCATGGAAAGTCCATTCGAACGTCAGGAACACCGCCGGGTCATGGTCACAGGAACCGGGGGCCTCGGCCTGGAAGCCGCCAAGACCCTGGCAGAGCTTGGGGCAACGATCATCATTGCAGGCCGCGATCAGGCAAAGGGCGAAGCTGCCCTGAACGAGATCGTGTCCCATGCGCCATCGGCACACGCCGACTTCGAACTGGTCGATCTTGCCAGCCTCGCATCGATCCGGGCAATGGTTCAGCGGCAGCTGGACGATGGTGAACCGCTTGACGTCCTGATCAACAATGCGGGAATCATGTCGCCGCCGCAGCGGCGATTGACGGTCGATGGTTTCGAAGCCCAGTTCGGCACCAACCACCTGGGTCACTTCGCCTTGACCCTTGGCCTGCTTCCGCTCCTGCGCAAATCGGCGGCGGCACGCGTGGTTCATGTCACAAGCATTGCGCATAAGTTCGGCCAGCTCGATTTCGCCGACCTCCAGAACGAACGCAATTACAAGGCAGGGATTGCCTATTGCCAATCCAAACTCGCGGTTGCGCTCTTTGCACGCGAATTGCAGCGCCGCGCGGAAGCAAGTGAGTGGTCGTTGCAAAGCATGGCCGCCCATCCCGGCTTTGCAACGACCAACCTGTTTGCGGCGGAACAGGGTGCGCGCAGCTTTACAACGCTGTTCAGCACCAGGGTCTTAGCGCCACTTCTGGGCCATTCGGCGCAACAGGGCTCGCAGCCTATCGTCTTTGCAGCGGCTTCGCCCGCTGCCAGCGGCGGCAAGCTTTACGGCCCGACCGGGTTCATGGAGATGAAGGGACTGCCCGGCGAATGCACCTTCGCAAGAACCGCGCAGGACGATGAAACCTCGGCCCGGCTCTGGACGGAGTCGGAGCGGCTGGTCGGCATGTCCCTATAGACGATGTGGAGATTCGGTTCAGGCCGGGTTAGCTGCCCAGCAAGCCCCCCACGATGATCTCGAGGACAAGCTTGGCATGGCTGCCAGCCATGGCGGGGTTGCCGTTTGCTTCTTCCTTGTCTTCCCCGCTCTCGAATAGCCCTTGCGAGAAGATCATGCGCAGGACAACAGTCGCCACGGCCCGAGCATCGCGATGGGTTGTAAGACCTTCCGCGATGACTTCCGCGACCAGACCCAGTAGCGGATCGAAGAACATCTTTGCCGTGGCTTCCTGCATCTCGTTGTGCAGACTGCCAAGGTAGAACGGATTGAGCGCGATCAACCGCTGGACCGCGCGGGCCCGAGGTTGCGCCAGCAATTGAAGCGCATCGACAATGAAGGTCGATAATCGCTCCCTCACCGTCCCTTCCCTTGCCACGGGCAACGGTTCCACTTCAGCCAGCATTTCGCGAATGGCATCGGCGAACAGGTCGCTGCGGCTTGAATACCGTGCATAAAGCGCCTTGCGGGAAATGCCGGCGCGCTGTGCGATGCCGTTCATCGTCGCGCCATCGCCCTGCTCGAGCAGAGCCGCCATCGCCGCATTGCGCAGATTTCGGTCTATCGCCTCCGCCTCGGCAAGGCTGGGCCGCCCCTGACTGCGCGTCGGAGCGGCCATATCAGTGCTGGATCGCTTGCCTGCCATGGACCTTTCTCGAAATTGGCGCGGTAAGCACCCAATAGCCGCTGCCTGTCCAAGCTCAATGCGATATAAGAAACACTATTGTATCTTTAATTGCAAGCGATAGAATGCCGCCATCCAACCACAAGCGACGGCACTCGTGACTAGCGACAAACAGCAATACGGTCTTGGCATGATAGTCTGCGTGGCCCTGGCGATGGCGGGTTGCGCGCCCGCGGTCCGGCCTGCCGTTGACGTACCTTCCCTGCCGCCGAAGTTCGAAGCGCGAGCCACGGCCGGACCGGTCGCCGCGGCGCTACCGGGTGCGGCATGGTGGAGCGACTTTGCTGATCCCCAGCTGACCTCGCTGGTAGAGCAGGCGCTCACCCGCAGCACAACCATCCGGCTGGCCCAGGCACGGATCCGTGAGGCGCGCGCCCTGCGTTCCCAAAGCCGCGCGGCCACCCTGCCGTCAGGTTCGGTAAGCGCCAGCGGCACGCGGCAGGACGGCGCAAACCTGTGGGGCGGGGCGCTCGCGCAGGACCGGACCGACAGCGCGCAGCTCACCTTTTCGCCATCTTGGGAAATTGACCTGTTCGGAAGACTGGACGCCCAGCGCGACAGGGCCGACAGCGATGCCGCAGCGGCATCCTTCGACTTCGCGGCAAGTCGGCTGAGCCTAGCAGCCGATACCGCATCGGCACTGTTCTAGGCGCGCCTCATCGCGGCCCAGCTCGAAACGGCGCGCGGCAGCCTCGAAATTTCGCGGCAACTGGCCCGCACTGCACGCCTTGGGTTCGAACGGGGCCTGACATCCGGCCAGGATCTTGCCCGGCTGGACAGCGATGCCGCAAGCGGCGCGGCCGAGGTTGAACGCCTGGCCACCGAACTTGGCATTGCCAAGCGCAGCCTGCTGATCCTTGTCGGAGATCCCGCCGGAGCGACAGAGGCGCTGGCCATCGAACCGGACCTTGCCCCACCTCCGTTGTTACCGGATGCCGCACCATCGATCCTGCTGGTACGCCGGCCCGACGTACGATCGGCAGCACAGTCTTTGCTTTCGGCCAACCTAACCACGCGTGTCGATCGGCTGGCCCTGTTTCCGCGACTTTCGCTGCAACCGGCGGGCGGGGTTTCGGCCAGTTCATCGGCTGGCGGGATAGGCACGGGTTTCTGGTCGCTGGGGGCCAATCTCGCCGTCCCGGTGCTGGATCGCGCGCGGCTTCTCACAGCTATGCGGGTAAGCGAGGCGCGCGCCGAGCAGGCCGCCATCCGTTACGAAAAAGCCGTCCAGACCGCTTTTGGCGAGGCTGAGAACACCCTTGCCCGGGCGCACTCCGGGCATCGCCGCGCCGCCGAGCTCGAAGATGCGTTGACCAATGCCGCCAGCGCCCTCGACCGTGCCCGCAAGGGGTATCGCGCAGGCCTGACCGACCTAACCACCCTGTTGCAGGTCCAGCGAACCTGGTTGCAGGCGCGCAATGTCCGAGATGCCGGACGGGCCGCCTTGCTGACGGACAGCGTTGCCGCGATCCGCGCCCTAGGCGGTGGCTGGAGCCCCGAAGCCAGCACCAATGCCGATCTGATCGACCTTGCCACCCCCAGACCGAAGGATTGACGATGCGTTCTGCCACCCTGGCCCTTCCTGCACTTGCCCTGGCGCTGGCGCTGGCCGGATGCGGCGGCAATGCGGAGGGCGAGCGCAAGGCCATGCCGCCCCAAACCGTATCCGTCGCCCGTGTGGAAATGCGCGAAATGGCGGGATCACTGCGGGCGTCCGGACGCCTTCTGGCGCGCGAGGAAGCCGCTGTCGCGCTTGATGTCGGGGGCTTCAGGGTGCGCTCGGTGCTGGTAGAGGAAGGCGCACAAGTATCGGCCGGGCAGATTCTGGCCGAGCTGGATCCCAGTCTGCTTCTGCCCCAGATCGCACAGCTTCGCGCCACACTGGCCCAGCAATCGGTTGCGGCGGAGCAGGCCAGGGATCAGGCCGCGCGCGTGGCGGGCCTGGAAAACGAGGGCGTCCTCTCTGGAGAAGCCATCGCCAACCGGCGCTTCAGTGCGCGAAGCACACAGGCGGCCCTGGCTGCGACCCGGGCCCAGTTGCAGGAAGCGGAAACCAGGCTGGCCCGCCTCAAGGTCAGAGCTACGGTCGGCGGCCTGGTGCTTGAACGCAGTGTGCGGCCGGGCGATACGCCCAGCCCAGGCACCAATCTGTTCCGCATCGCCCGCGATGGCAGCATCGAACTCTATGCCGAGCTGCCCGAAGCCGCGGCAGCCGGCATGTCGATAGGCGATCCGGCGGACGTACGCCTTCCGTCGGGCAAGGTCGTGACCGGCAATGTCCGGCTGATCGGTGCCCGGGTGGATGGGCAAAGCGGGCTGGTTAGCGTTCGCATCGCCCTGCCCCGCGACAGGGAGTTGCGGCAGGGCGGCTTTGCCGAAGCGCGCTTTACCCGTGCGGCAAGCGTTCTGGCCGTTCCGGAAGCTGCCGTGCAGTACGATGCAGATGGGGCATCGGTACGCGTTATCGACAAGGATCGGCGCATCAAGCGCGTGACCGTGCGAACCGGCCAGCATGCGAATGGCTATGTCGAGCTGCGCGAAGGCCCGCCCGCGGGCGCGCAGGTGGCGGTCAAGGGCGGCGCCTTCACGCTTGAAGGCGATGTCGTGGCGATCGAAGGCGGAAAGGCGCGATGAACCTGCGCATATCCGCCTGGGCCATCCGCAACCCGATCCCGGTGGCGATGCTGTTCATCCTTCTGACCGTGGCGGGCGCAGTCGCTTATATGCGGTTGCCGGTGAAGATGTTTCCCAATGCCAGTCTGCCGATCGTCACGGTCACGGTGACGCAAAGCGGTGCAGCGCCGGCAGAGATGGAAAACCAGATCACCCGGCCCATTGAAAATGCGCTGACAGGTGTGTCGGGGATCAAGAACATCAACTCCACCATCACCACGGGAACATCGTCCACCACCGTCGAGTTCGAAACAGGAACCGAGATCCAGCGTGCCGTCGACGATGTCCGAACCGCGGTGGAACGCACGCGGGCGGAACTGCCCAACGGCATCGATCCGCCCACGGTGCAACGGCTCGACCTCGATAACACGCCGATCGCAACCTATGCGGTCAGCGCCCCCGACATGACCGCGAGCCAGCTTGCCTGGTTCATCGACAACGATGTGGCCCGTGTCCTGCAAGCCCAGACCGGCGTCGCCCGGATATCACGCATTGGCGGCGCAGCGCGGGAGATCAACGTCATCCTCGATCCTGCCCGCATGGCGGCGCTGGATATCAACGCGGCACAGGTCAACTCCGCACTGGCTGCCTTCAACGTCGACGGAACAGGTGGGCGATCCGGGGTTGGCGGGGTAGAACAGTCCATCCGCGTCATCGGAACGGCCCAGACCGTGGCCGCGATCCGCGAACTGACCATACCTGTACAGGGCCGCTATGTCCGGCTTTCCGACATCGCCGAGGTGGGTGACGGGCAAAGCGAAGTGCGCGGCTTTGCCCGTCTCGATGGTCGCCCGGTGGTGGCGATCCAGGTTTCCAAGACCAGCGCCGCGAGCGACGTGGCGGTAGACCGGGCGGTTGCCCGCGGGCTGGACGAGATCGCCGCGCAGCACCCAGGCGTGGCCTTCATCCAGATTGCCCGCACTGCCGAACAGACTGCCCGCAGCTTCCGATCGACTGTCCATGTTTTACTTGAAGGAATCCTGCTTGCCATCATCGTGGTCTGGCTTTTTTTGCGCGACTGGCGAGCGACATTGATCGCGGCCACCGCCATGCCGCTGTCGCTGATCCCGACCTTCATCTTCATGGGCATGATGGGCTTCAGCCTTAACGGTATCACCATGCTGGCACTGACGCTGGTGATCGGCATCCTGGTGGACGACGCCATCGTCGAGGTCGAGAACATCGAAAAGCGCATCGAGCGCGGCGAAGCACCCTATCAGGCGGCACTGATCGGGGCCGATGCCATCGGTCTGGCGGTGATCGCCACCACCGCCACGATTGTCGCGGTCTTTGCCCCCGTTTCGATGATGCCCGGAGAAGCAGGACAATTCTTCAAGGAGTTTGGTCTGACGGTCGCGGTTGCGGTGCTGTTCTCGCTGGTGGTCGCCCGCCTGCTGACACCGCTGCTCGCCGCCTATTTCCTGCTGCCCCACAGCGCCCGCAAGGAAGCAAGCAAGGCCGGCGGGCTGATGCCCAACCATGCACGGATCCTGTCCTGGGCGCTGGATCGGCCAAAGACGAGCATGGCCATCGGCACCCTTTTGTTCGTCGGATCGCTGGTGCTTGCCACCACCCTGGCAATCGGCTTCCAGCCCATCCAGAATCGTAACTTCGCCTATATCGCGGTCGAAGGCGCGCCCGGCGCCACGCGCGCCGACATGGAGGCGGCGATGAGCAAGGCCACGGCGATCCTGCTGCGCGAACCGGATGTGGAGCATGTCTTCGCGCAGCAGGATCGACCAGCGGCGCCATTCTGTCCGGTGGTGGCGACCTGCGAACCGGTACGCTGACAGTCGTCCTGCGCCATGACCGGTCGGAAACGTCCGAGGCTTTCCAGGCGCGGCTGTCGCCCCGCTTGCGGGCGATCCCCGAAGCCCGGTTCTACAACCAGGGCAACTTCGGGCAGGCCCCTGTGACGGTGGTGCTGGCAGGCGCAGATTCCGCCGCTCTGGAACGCACCCAGATGCGCATGCTGCGCGAAATGCGGGCACTACCCGCCGTTTCCGATCCCCGCCCCAGCCCTTCGGCACCGGGGCCAGAACTCGTCGTCACTCCCCGGCCAGACGAGGCCGCGCGGCTCAACGTCGATACGCGCACCATTGCCAGCGTTCTGCGGGTAGCCACCATCGGCGACATCGACGCTTCGGTCGCCAAGTACTCCGACGGCGAACAGCGCTTGCCGATCCGGGTACGCCTGCCCGAAACGATTCGGCGCGATCTCGACGCCATCGCCAACCTGCGCGTGCCGACCAAGGACGGGCGAACCACACCGCTATCGAGCGTGGCAAGCGTGGAATTCAAGGCAGGGCCAGGCCGCATCGTTCGCTTTGGGCGCGAACGGCGCGTTGCGGTGGAAGCGGACCTTGCCGTTGGCGTCCCTGTCGGCACCGCTCTCGCCGCAGTGCGCGATCTGTCGGTGATGAAGCAATTGCCCAAGGGCATTCACGAGGCGCAAGAAGGCCAGAGCCAGATGATCGGCGAGATGTTCGTCGGCTTCATCCTCGCTTTGCTGGCGGGAATCTCGTTGACATTTTCGGTTCTCGTCCTGCTGTTCCGCAGCTTCTTCAAGCCCGTGGTCATCATGGGGGCGCTGCCGCTGAGCCTCGTCGGTGCCTTTGGCGCGCTCAAGCTGGCGGGGCTGCCGCTGGACCTGCCGGTGCTGATCGGTCTGCTGATGCTGATGGGGCTGTGCGCCAAGAACTCGATCCTGCTGGTCGAATTCGCCATCGAATCGGAACGCGAAGGGTTGTCCATGCGTGATGCGCTGTACGCCGCCTGCGCCGAACGCACCCGTCCGATCATCATGACTTCTGTGGCGATGATCGCCGGCATGTTGCCGACCGCGCTGGGATTGGGCGAAGGTTCCGAATCCAGGCAGCCTATGGCGATTGCCGTGGTCGGCGGCATCGTCAGTTCGACGGCGCTGTCGCTGGTGCTGGTGCCGGCCTTCTACGAACTTGTCGAAGCGATAGAGAAGCGCATCACGCCGTACCTTGCCCGGTTGGTGCGATCGCCCGACCCCGACGCCGAACCGGAAGCCCGACCAGCATGATCCGCTCAGTTCACCTTGGGCGTCCGATAGACATCGTGGCACTGCTTGCAGGGCAAGGCATCGACCAGCATTCCGGTGACCGCGGTCACGTCGCCGCGCGCGCCGACGGCGGCCATGGCTTCCGAATTGCGGGCAAAGTCTTCCATCCGACGCATGAAATCGGCGTTGTTCGACCAGGCTTCAGCCTTCGTCCGCCCGCCCGGCACCTGCTGGCGATAGGCTTCCAGCGACAGCCTCGCGCCATCGGCAATGGCGCGGGTCGCTTCCGGCAGCTTGGCTGCAGGTTCCAGCCCCGCCACGACCTTGCCGAGAAGATCGCTGTCCTTGCCAAGCTGTTCCATGATCTGCTGGCGCTCGAAAATGATCCCTTCAGCTTCTGCGGGATCGATTCCGGCGGCCAGGGCCGCGCAGGCAGGTGCAGCAACCAATGCGACGGCGATCAGGATGCGGTGATGGGCAATCATGTCAAAATCGTCCCCAAGCTTCATTCTTATGCGCCACACCTTCGCATAGGTTGGTCGGGGCGGTCAACGCACGGGCGCGAAAACAGAAATAGTATCTAGAGGGAGAGTACGATGGACCGACGACTTGGAAAGGCAATTACCCGCTTGGCTTTGCCGTGTTGTATGGCCATCGCCGCTATTGCGCTTGCGGGCGTTGACTTCGTCAAGCCCACCAGTGCTGCTGCGGCCCAGGATACAGGCGGTTCGCATGGTCCGGCGCTGCGCCGCCTGAACGAAGGTCAGTACCTTCGCTCGATCGAACAGGTGTTCGGCCACGGAATACGTGTGCCTGGCCGGTTCGCCCCGCCGCTGCGCGAACAAGGCCTTCTGGCGATCGGCGAAGCCCACGTCTCGGTTTCTCCCTCAGGCCTTGAACAATACGAACTGCGCGCCCGCGAAATCGCCGAACAGGCCCTGGCCTTGCCGGGCGTGCGCCCAAACTGCGCCAACCAAGGCAACCGCTTCGACCGTGACTGTGCAGAACAGTTCCTTGGCAAGTACGGTCGTCTGCTCTACCGCCGCTCGCTTGATGCCGCCGAACTGGCGGGCGTCGTTGCCGTCAGTCAGCGCGCTGCGGCGACCAGCGGCGACTTTGGCAAGGGCCTGCAGGCCGGTCTGTCGCGGCTGCTGGTATCCCCCTATTTCATCTTCCGCCTCGAACGCGCCGCTGCCGCGCCTGATGCCATGGGCCGCGCAGTGCTGGACGATACCTCGCTTGCCACCCGGATAAGCTTCCTGCTGTGGGATGCACCGCCCGACGAGGAGCTGCTGGCGGCGGCGGAACGCGGAGATCTTCGCGAAGATGCGAAACTGGCCGCGCAGGTCGATCGGATGATGGCCTCGCCCCGTTTCGAACAGGGCGTGCGATCGTTCTTCTTCGACATGTTCGGGTTCGATCAGTTCGCCGGTCTGGTGAAGGACCAGGCGATCTTCCCCAAATTCAATTCCGAACTGGCCCGCGATGCGCAGGAACAGACACTGCGCACACTGGTGAACCTGCTGGTCACGGAAAAGGGCGATTATCGGGACATATTTTCGACCCGCAAGACCTTCATGAACCGGGGCCTGGCCGCGCTTTACAAGGTGCCCGCTCCTTCCGCAGGCGTGGAAGGCTGGGCACCCTACACCTTCCCGGACGACAGCCCACGCGCCGGGATCCTCAGCCTGGCCGGGTTCCTTATGCTCGACCCGACGCATGAGGGCAAAAGCTCGCCCACCATCCGGGGCAAGGCCGTGCGCGAACTGCTGCTGTGCCAGCCGGTTCCGGCGCCGCCGCCCAACGTCAACTTCAGCATCGTGCAGGACGATTCCAATCCGCTGCTCAAAACCGCGCGCCAGCGCCTGATCGCGCACCAGGAAAGCCCGGCCTGTGCCGGTTGCCATGCCTTGACCGATCCTATCGGCCTGTCGCTGGAAAACTACGACGGTGTCGGCGCGTTCCGATCGCACGAACATGATGCCGCCATTGACGCCACGGGCACTTTCGATGGCAAGCCCTATGTCGGCTTGCTGGGCCTGTCGCAACGCTTGCGCGAAAGCGCCGACCCGCCGGCCTGCCTTGTCCAGCGATTGTTCGAATACGGTTCGGGCCGCGCTGTTGGCGCAGGCGACAATGCCTGGCTTGAAACCGCTATCACCCGGTTCGAGACCGATGGTTTTCGTCTGCCGGCGCTGATGCGCCGGATCGCCACGAGCACTGCGCTGCGCAGTCTTGGCCCGGCCTTGCCCGAACCGGGGACGCAACAGGCCAATCTCGGAATGCTTTACAGGAGGACGAAATGAGCCGCTGGACCAGAAGAAACATGCTGCGCGGCATGGCGCGCGGCGCTGCCGTGGCAGTAAGCCTGCCCTTGCTCGACCTGTTCCTTGATGGCCATGGCGAAGCCCTGGCGAACGGCGCCCCGATTCCCACGCGCTTCGGCACCTGGTTCTGGGGCTGCGGCGTGAATACGGCGCGCTGGTTCCCGAGCACGCTTGGCAAGGGGTATGACCTGAAGCCGGAACTCGCGCCGATCGCCCCGTGGCGCGACAAGGTCAGTGTCTTTTCGAACTTCAACTGCATCTTGGATGGCAAACCGAACCTTGTCCACTGGTCGGGTGTGATGGCGACGCTGACCGGTTCTGCCCCGCTCAAAGGCGGAGTTACCGGCGGTTCGGCGGAAGCACCGACGTTGGATTGCCTGATAGCGGATCACATCGGTCGCGGCACACGATTCCGCTCGCTCGAACTGGCCTGCACCGGGCAGTCCGGCGTCAGCTATTCGATGCGGGCCGGTTCAACCGTCAACCCCAGCGAGGTCGATCCAATCCAGCTCTACCGGCGTCTGTTCGGGCCGGAATTTGCCGATCCCAACAAGGCTGGGTTCACGCCGGATCCTGCGATCATGGTCCGCGAAAGCGTGCTGAGTTCGGTCAAGGACGACCGCGATACGCTGATGCGGTCGCTGGGTTCCGCGGATCGCCAGCGCGTGGACCAATATTTCACCTCCGTCCGGCAGGTTGAGGAGCAACTGGGGCAAATGCTGCAGAAGCCTGCCCCAGCAGAGGCCTGCACGATCCCCAAGGCACCTGGCCAGATGACTCTCGGCCCTACGTGGGACGTTGCCACGCGCACGCACGATGTCATGGCGCAGCTACTGGTCATGGCGCTCGCCTGCAACCAGACCCGCGTGTTCTCGATGGCCTTGTCGAACGCCGGATCGAACCTGCGCAAGGCAGGCGAGCCTGTATCCTTCCACGAATTGACCCACGAAGAACCGGTGGACGAAAAGCTGGGCTACCAGCCCAAGGCCACCTTCTTCATCGAACGCAGCATGGAAACCTTCGCCACCATGCTGAAGCACCTGGATGGGGTGCGCGAAGGTGCCAGTACCCTGCTCGACCATTCGCTGATCCTGGCCACGTCCGAAAGCAATTTCGCCAAGATCCACTCGGTCGATAACCTGCCGATCCTTGTTGCCGGATCGGCCGGCGGGCGCTGGAAGCCCGGCCAGCACATCAGCGGCAATGGCGATCCCAGCTCGCGCGTGGGCCTGACCATCCAGCAGGTACTGGGACTTCCCGTCACCGAATGGGGAAGCGGTGCCATGCAGACATCCAAGCCGATTTCGGAGGTAGTATCATGATCCGCAAACTTGCCCTTTTTGCCCTGCTGGCACTTGGCGCCGTTCCCGCTTCAGCGCAGACCCCGCCACCGGCGATGCCAAGCGAAAACATGGTAGGTCCGGCGCTTTACGTCACCGATTCCGCCCGTTCGGTCCGGTTCTACACCGAGGGCCTGGGCATGAAAGTCAGGATGCGATTCGGCAGCGCCGAACGGCCCGACGTGGTAGTCGGCTTCGGCATGAACCCGACCGATGCCGGGATCATGCTGATAACCGACAAGGATGGGCCGATCCGCCCGATCACCCATGCCCACGGGTTTGACCGGATCGCCGTTCGGCTGCCCGGTCTTGAAGCCGTTGCCTCGCGCCTCAGAGCGGCAGGGTTCGAAGCCGGGGAAATCAAGGTGGTGCACGGCTTCGTGCGGATGATGATGGTCACCGACCCGGACGGCTACCGGATCGAACTGATCGACAGCCAACCAATACCTCGCAAGCCATGAACCAAATTCGGAGACCTGCCATGATCCTGTCCCGCAAACAGATGGCCAGCTCTTTCAGGACGATGTCCTGGGCAATCGCCATTGCGGCTGGCGGCGGCGCAAGCCCCGCCCTGGCCGACTATATCGGACCCAGTTATCTCGAGGTACCAGGCGTAAGAGGCAATGCCTCGGCAGCTCCATTCCGCGGGTGGTTTCGGGCCGAAGCGCATTACTGGACTAAGCGCCCCGCAAGAACGATGATCCGCGGCATTTCCGGCAAGGAAAGCGGTCTCATCTTCACCTACAGCAACGCGCCGCGTGAAGGAGCCTCGGTACTGTCGCTCTCGCTCGACAAACGCAGCCCCGCCCTCACCGGGTTGATGGCGTTGTGCCGCGCAGGCTCGAAGGTGCAGCAGCTGCAATTTGCCGAACTTTCCGAATTTGCCCGGCACCCGCAGGAACACGGGCCGCGACCGGCCGATGTCCCAGAGCACTATCGCTACACTCTGAAAGACGCGACGCTTTCCTGCCCGGAAGTGCCCAGCGCCCCCGAGCAAGCGATCACGATCGCCTTCAAGTCGATCGAGTGGATAAACTTCCACGTCCAGCCGCCCAACCCGCGCCCGTTGACGGCGCAACCCGCAGAACTCAGGCGCGGGGCGAAGAGTGGCACGAACCGCTCATTCGTGCTCTCGTGGTTCGCGCCGATCGCCGATGCGGCGGAAAACCAATGCCCGCAGATGAACCGCAAGCCGACGCAGGACGAATACTTCGCCCTGATGCCTCCCGAACGCGCCGCGCAGCAACGCGCCGCACTGGCTGTCGGCGGCGGCGCAAATACGGTGGTGCTGCCCTATCGCGGGCCAGACGAGATGAACGTGATCCTGCTGCCAGGCATCGTTGCCGATCCCGGCTTCGAAACGCCAAGGTCCGAAGTCGTGCGCGGCTTCGATCTTGACGGGAAAGGCGGCAGTGCGATGCACCCGGACTTCGTTACTCCCGACGGCCGCAAGGGTATCGACAACCAGCTGTTCGCCTTGCTCGGCTGTATCGAAGGCTGGCGCCGACGCGGCTTCCTGCCGATGATCGGCAACGAACTGCGCCGCGCGGGTGGACTATCGATCCTCGTCGACATCAGCGGCATCGACGACCCGCGCAATGACAACGAGGTCTTTGTCACCCTGCTTTACAGCGCCGATCCGATGAAGCGCGACGGATCATCGAAGATCGTCCTGCCAGACTACACTTTCCGCCCCAATCCCAACCCCGAATTCTCGCAGGATTTTGCGCGCTTCAAAGGCAAGCTGGTTGACGGCGTCATCATGACCGACAGTCTGCCGCTTGTAACGATGCACGAAGGACCGGCATCCACTTGGTCGCTTTTCAACGCACGGATGCGGATCGAGCTTCTGGATGACGGGACCATGAAAGCCACTCTGGGCGGCTATCGGGACTGGCGCCAGCTGCTTGCCATGGCCTTCTTCCAGGCCTCGGACTATGAAAACACCATCGGTTTCAACGCGCCGTCCATGTACAACGCCGCGCGCCGCGCTGCCGATGGCCTGCCCGATCCCGAAACTGGCACCTTGAACGGCTTGTCAGCCGCCTACGAGATGGAAGGCGTTCCGGCCTTCATTCCGCCCGAGGCAAGCGCCCGGCTTGCGCGCGGCGGGCGCATCGGAGTAGACAGGCAGAAACGCTGAATATCCCGCCTCAGGCTGCTGGCAGCTTGAATGCCTGTCTCAGCGCATTCAATTTGGCTTCGCTGAAACGCTGGCCCGGACTGGACGGGCCGCCGAACGTGTCGAAGCCATGGAAGGCACCGGGGATTACTAGCAGTTCTGCGGCGACATCGGCTGCATTGAGCCGGCGGGCATAGTCCATGTCCTCGTCAAGAAAGAGGTCGAGCGCGCCGACACCGATCCAGGCAGGGGGCAGGCCGGCCAGGTTCGCGGTCCGGCCAGGCACCCCTTCCCCGGACCGTCCACCCGGCTTGCGACCAAGAAAACACTCCCAGCCGAAACGGTTCGCCTGGGCCGTCCACAGGATCTGCCCGCGGTGGGCAGGCGCCTGGCGCGTGCTTCCGGTCCGGTCGTCAAGCATGGGATAGACAAGGCACTGGAAGCATACCGGCACTTCGCCCCGGTCTCTCGCGGCGATTGCCAGCAGCGCCGCGTGTCCGCCACCCGCGCTTTCCCCCAACACCGCTATGCGGGCGGGATCGACGCCTAGCGCCGACGAATTGGCATGGATCCATTTCAATGCCGCATAGTTGTCTTCCAGCGAACCCGCATAGGTTGCTTCCGGTGCTAGCCGGTATTCGACGGTGACCACAACACAATCCAGCTCACGGGCCAGCGTCTGGACCTGGTGTAGCGATCCGGCCGCCGAACCGGCCACGTAACCGCCACCATGCATGTGCAGGATGCAGGGCCGCTGCTCACCCTCTCGGGCATTGACCAGATAGACTGTCACATCGGGCTGGCCACGGCTTCCGATTATGACCCGCCGTTCGTAGGGAACGTTGGTCAGCGGCTTGGGCTGGAAAGCATCCGAGCCCTGCCGGATTGCCGGCAGATTGGCCTTTTTCAAGACGGGCGTGAAGTTGCCCATGCCAAGGATCATCTTGACGACACCGCGAAGTTCGGGATGGACATCGGTCAGGATGGCGTCGTTCGGACTTGCCGCCATGGCCTGAAACGGCCCAGGCATGAAGAGGCCGGCCGCAGTGCCCAGTCCCTTGCGGATAATATCACGCCTACTTGCCACTACCTTTCTCCCGAATGCGTTCACTTTGCTTCTCCCGCAAGTAATCGGACGGGCCCGATCAGGCCAGAGCGCCGCAGCGGTGCATTCGCGGTATAGGTTGGCGATGCCGTCCAGGTAACCTTGGTGGCACCGGGCTGGGCATCGCCGATCATGCGATTGACCCAGAGGTTGGCGACGCGGATGGAAAGATCATTCTTGCCTCGACGCGCAAACGCACCAATTTCAAGCCGGTAAGGTGCATTCCAGACACCGCCGACCCGGCGGTCGTTGATCGTAACTTCGGCAATTTCGCGCGCCTCGCCCAGATCCAGCCACAGCGGCTGCCCAGGTTTCCAGCCCTTCGGTGCACGGAAGGTTCGCGTATAGGTTGCAATGCCCGAAAAATACCGGACATCTGCATTGTCGTGCTTGTCGAGCGGAACAAGCTCCGGCATCGCCAGGGTCGCGGGTGCGCCGCGCCCCGGTTCGAAGGCGACCTGCCATCCGGAATTGAGGTCTGCCACCGCACCCAACCGTCTTTCGGGGGCAACATAGGCGGATGCGGTAGCTGGTTTGCGGAACACAACATGCACTGCACCGTCGATCGGCAGGTTCAGCGGCACGATGGTTTCGCCGCCCTCGATGCGGTAGCTGACCGAAGTGACTTCTCCGCTGACCGCATTCCAAAGTTCAGGCATCTTGCCCGAGACACGGAATCGCGCCTCGAAGCGTTCGGCGCGCGGTTTGCGGTTCGTGACGAAGTAGAGGTCACCATCGACCAGCCTGCGATGAAGGAAGGCAATGTCGGCGTCGGGCGCATCAGCCGTCACGCGGAAATCGGGAACCAGGCCAATGCGGATCATTGCAGCTTCGGGATTGTCGGATGCAATCACTCTTCCCTTGCCCACCTTCGCCACATCGCCGCCAAGCCACATTTCGCCGACCAACCGGGAATACTCGACGGGATCGTCTTGAAGGCCGGGGCTGGTCGACGGGCGCAGGCCGATCACCGTCGCGCCATCGCGCACCAGCCCATTCAGGCGGCGCAGAGTGGCAAGGGTCATGTGCCGCGCCGAACCGCCAAGATAAAGCGCCCGGTATCGCGCGCCGCCAGGGCTAATAAGGTCGGCCCCTTCGTTCGCCAGGGATTCCATCAAGGCATCGGAGTTGACGAAATCGTAGCCGTAGCCGCGGGGCGCATCGGGAACCGTTCGCTCGCTGTACAGCCCGGTCAACGGCGCTTCCTCGCCATAATAGTAGGCAATATCCGCGACCGTCCGCCCCTGCTGCAACAGGAAAGCATTCCGCGCGAGATAATCGACCCAGGGCCTGGCCAGCTTCGCCCAGCTTTCGTTCCGGTTGAAGTACTGGCCAAAGATGAACAGAGAGAGGCCAGGCTTGCGGTCTTCAACCGGCACATGGACCGAAGTGTGGATGATCGGCCGGTTGATCCCGTTGACGAACGCCAGATCAGCGACCCGCTTGAGATCCGCTGGTCCGAAGGCCCAGGGCGAAAGGAGCGAGGTCATCATTTCGGCGGCAGCGAACGGCTTGCCATAGATGTTGGCAACCGAAGCCGCGCCGCGCATATCAACGAGATAATTGAGCTGCGGCCCCTTTTCGCGCGGAAAGGTCCAAAGTGCCGCCATCGGCACATCGGCGTGGCGGCGCATCGCCAGATCATCGCCCAACTGCGGGCGGCCATGTTCCTGCGCCTCGCCATAGGTGATGAGACCCTGTTCGCGCGCGAAAGCGGCGACCGTGCCATAGTGTTCGCTGGCCATCAGGTCGGAAAGAGTGCGGCGATAATCAAACAGGAACCGATCGCTCTGCGCACGCGATCCAATAATCGTCCCGGTCAGGGTCGGCATCCACGGCAACGGATCGTACCCACGCAAGCCGATGAACTTCTCGCGCAGGCGCGGTGTCCAGTTCGCAGGGCCGGATTCGATCGAATCGTTCAGCAGTGCACGGATACCGCGCGCGCCCAGCAAATCCGGGCCGACTGCCTGGCGATACAGCCCGACATAGTGATCGAGGTATCGGCGCACGGCTGCGCCATCGAGCTTGTCCACCTCAAGACCGGTCGCCTCGGGGCTAGCAGGGTGGTTGACAACGCCAGTCAGCGACCAGCCAAGCCGCAGCACATGCCATTGTCCGGCAGGTGGTTGCCAGTCTAGCGAACCGTCCGCGCGCAGCCGTTCGGTCAGGTCGATCACCTGCGCCGGCTGCACGCCTGGATCGTCGGGGGCGGTTTGCGGCAAGGCGAAGTAATCGGGCACGACATCGAAGCCGGCACGGGTCTCGGCACGGTCCACCTTCGGATCCGCCATCAGACGGAAATCGCCCACCTTAATGCCGGAGCCACCCATAAGGGCAGCGCCTCCACCGCCAAGCATGCGCCCGAGCGCGGCCATGTCGAGGCCAGGCACCGGTGGCGTGAAGCCGGCTACCCGTCCGCCTTCGATGCGCTGGAAGACCACGCGAAAGCGGCTTGCGGTTACGGGGGCAAAACTGATCGTCACCGGGACGGCGGAAGCGGCAAAGGAACCGACCTTTCGCCAGGACGTGCCATCATCGCTTGCCTCCAGCACCGGCTCAAGCGCGCCGCCGGCATAACGACCTGCCCCGCCCGGCAGAAAGATGCGGGCCGAACGGATGGTCTGGGGCCGGGCGAATCTGGCCACCAGGGCCGGATCGCTCTTGGCCGACCGCGCGAGTTCTACGGCGGTTACAAGATCTTCGTCGCTCAATGACGTGGCGCTCAGCGGTTTGTCCTGGCCATCGGCAAAGGTTGGCGTCGCAATTTCACCGACCTCCTTCACGGGCCAAGCCAAAACCGCGATGTCGCGGTAGGTCTGCGGGGCGATCGGGATGCGATGACCAGAGCCGGTCAGAGTAAGACCGCCAGCCGGGTCTACGGGAATGGTCTGGAACGGTCCGGTGATCGCCGGTGGCGCCGGCAGTCGCAGCGCAGCTTGCGCACCGCCCCTACCGCGCTTTACAAATATTCGCGTTTGGCTCCAGACCAGCTTCTTGATGCCGTCTTCCGGAGGAACCCATGGCCCACCCGTCTCAGTGAAGCCGGGCGAAGAGGCGATTGCCAATTCCAGACCAAGGGTGTCGGCCTCGCGCGCGGCCGTGCGTATCGCCGTCTGCCAGCCAGGCGACATGAATGGCAACCGTTCCGGCACGATTTTAGGCGACTGCATCGAAGCATCGAAGGCCTGCGCCCCACCGATGCCCACGTCCTTCATCCAGCGAAGGTCGGCACGGATGCCATCCTCGCTGATATTGCCGTTCATCCAGTGCCACCATACGCGCGGACGCGCCTCGGCTGGCGGATTGCGGAAGCCCTCCAGAAGGGGGTCCGCGGAAGGGCGTTCGTCCTGCGCCTGAACCTGCCCGGGAACCAGAAGGGCCTCGGCGAGAAGAGCCGCCGCCAAACGCCGCCTTGTGAGCGAGCTAGTGGTCATGCTTCAGGGACTCCCGTCATGAAGAGCGGATCAAGGCCGCATCACCCAGCCGCCGTCGATGTGGATCACTTGTCCGGTGATCCAGGCGCCGGCTTCCGAGCAAAGCAGCAGTGCGGTTCCCACCAACTCGTCAGGTTCGCCGCGCGCGCGGGTTGCGCAGGACATTTGCAGATACTGGATGAACGGTGAATCATCAGGCACCAGCATCTTGCCCGCATCGGATTTCACGTTACCCGGCGCGATTGCGTTGCAGGTGATGTTTTCCTTGCCCAGTTGCTTGGCCAGGGTCGTGGTCAGGCCGACCAGGGCCAGCTTGCCGATGCCGTAAATGCCTGTCGCCGGGAAAGCGCCACCCGAAGTCTGGTTGAGGATGCGCCCGCCGCCGCGTTCGCGCATCGCGGGAATTACCGACTGAGCACACAGCATCGCGCCGGTCAGATTTACCGAGAGGATGCGGTTCCATTCCTCAAGTCCGACATCCGCGATCGTCAACTGGCCTAGTTCGGCCATGAGAGCCGCGTTGTTGACCAGGATGTCGATCCCGCCAAACGCTTCGACGGCAGCCTGAGCCATCGCGAGTGTCGAATCCCTGTCGGCGACGTTGACCTTGACGGCCACGGCCTTGCCGCCGCCGGCCACAATTTCGTCGGCAACCGCCTTGGCGCCCTCTTCATTGAGATCGGCGACAACCACCGAGGCTCCGGCCCCGGCAAAGCCAAGGGCATAGGCCCGGCCGATCGAATTGCCGCGCCCGCCGGCGCCGGTGATGATGACGACCTTGCCATCCAGTCGAAATTGATCGATTGAAAATGCCATGGGTAATGAAACTCCGTCTGTCAGCCGTTCGTAGCGGCAGATAGGAAAGGGGTAGCTGCCGTGCGCAGGGTTTCTGCCCCGTCGTTTTCAGGCAGGATCAAGGCAAGCAGGTTTACATCCTTAAGCAGCAGCGGTGCGCCGTGCGCGAAGGCCGCCGGGGTGGGGAGGCGGGCATAGACTTCGAAGCCGAAGCTGCGGCCGCTGCTGGCCTTGACCAGTTCGGCAAGCGCCCCGCGATCGATGCCCAGCGCCTCGCCCGCAGCCAGCGCAGCGTGAGCCAGCCCCATGTTCGCCGCCATAAGGGCATTGTTGACGATCTTCGCACGTTGTCCCGCGCCAAGCGGGCCAAGGTGGACGATCAGTCCGCCAAAGGTTTCGAACACCGGCCTGGCAGCCGCGAAATCGGCAGCCTCGCCCCCGCACATCACGGTGAGCGTACCTGCCGAAGCAGCAGGGCCGCCGCCACTGACCGGGGCATCGAGCACTGCGATTCCACGCGACGCCGCCTTTTCGGCTATGATCGCGCAGGTTTCTGGCAGGACCGTGGCGTGGATGACGATCCGACTACCCGGCGCCATGGATCCAACCAGTTCGTCACAGATCGCCATGACGCCTGCATCATCGACCACGCAGACACCGACATGTTCGCATGCGGCGCCAAGGGCCGAAACGCTTTCGGCGGATTGCGCCCCCAGAGCATGGAACGGCGCAAGGGCCTCGGCCCGCCGCGCCCACACGGTCAACGGCATTCCGGCAGCGGCGATGCGTTCCGCCATTGGCCCGCCCTGGCTGCCAAGCCCGATGAAACCGACGCGGCTCACCCCGCGGTGATCCCGGCATCAATCTGGATGCAGGCCCCGTGATAGGAACGACCGGCTGGCGAAGCCAGCATGGCGATGACTTCGGCCACGTCAACCACCTCAACCAGTCCACGCAGGCCCGAAAAACGCGCTACGAGATCCATTTCCGCGTTTTCGGGGAACGACATGCCATTGGCGATGTTTGTCATCATTCCGCCAGGCGCGACCGCGTTGATGCGGATGGGCTTGCGGACGTATTCCATCGCCATCGCCCGGGTCATGTTGACCAGGCCAGCCTTGCTGGCGCAATAGGCTGCGGCATAGGCCTCGCCGATGAAGGCGGCGGATGAGGCGCAGTTCACGATCGCGCCTTCTGCCGCAAGCAGGTGAGGAAGCGCCGCCTGCGAAAGGTGCCAGGGCGCAAAGAGGTTCACTGCCATCGTTAGTCCGAAATCGGAACGCGGCATGGTTTCGCTGCTGGCCATCTTGATGACCCCGGCAATATTGCAAAGCGCATCCAGACGTCCGAACCGCGCAACTGCCGACTCCACGGCTCCGGCGCAGGCATCTGCATCGGCCAGGTTCGCCGCGTGCACCAGCACCTCCACCCCGAACGGCGCGGCAAGCGCCGCCGTTTCCTCCAGCGCGGCGGCATTGACATCGACAAGCGTCAGACTGGCCCCAGCCTCCGCCAGCCGAAGCGCCGTTGCCCGGCCCAGCCCCGATGCCGCGCCAGTGACCAGCGCCGCCTTGCCCTTCAAATCGATAATCTGTGCCATATCATCCGTTCCATGGCAGCCCGTCGGCCACCTTCCTGCTCATTTCGATTACCACCGACTGGACGATGGATGCCTTTGGCCAGCCAGCGTGGATGCCGTATTGCAGGACGAATTCCTGCATCTCGTCCGGCTTGCAATTGCCGCTCGCCATGGCGGCATGGATATGGCTCTTGATCGGCGTTTCGGTCGAGCTTTCGCAGACACCGACAAGAGTGATCCAGCGGCGCGAGCGTTGGTCGAGGCCATCGTAACGCTGCCACATTTCGCCGAAGACGAAGTTGTTGATCGCTTCGAGATAGGGTGTTGCCGAAGGGCCGCCGGGGAACGTCATCACGGAGGTGAATTCCGCCATACCTTCGCGTGTGCGAGCCTCGGGATCCCAATCCTCGCCACGGATCGCAGGGCAATCGGCGGCCGGCAGGCCCAGCGCGCCAGCCGCAGCCGTTACCGCCCGATCAAGCTGCCGGCCGCGCGACCAGCCACCATAGACAGCAAGGTGCAGGGCGGCCTCGCGCAGTTCCCGCAGCGACAGGTGCCCGCCCTTCAAGGCACCGCGGGCATAGCCTTCGACCAGTTCCGCATCGGCGCCTGCCAGAACGGCGCCGGCCAGCGACACAAGGTAGCGCGCGCGGCGATCTAGCCCCGGCCTGCTCCACACTTCTGCATATACGAAATCGCGCAGCGATTCCTCGAACGGGGTGGTCGCCGCCGCGACAACCTCGGCGCAGACTTCAACCTGCAGCGCCTGGCCGCGTTCGGAACGCGCCTTGTGATCCATCAAGCTCATGCCCTCAACCCTCCGGAGGCGATACGTTTATCCAGATGTTCTTCGGCTGCAGGAATTCATGCAGGCCCTCCACCCCGCCAAGCCGCCCGTGGCCGCTCTTCTTCCAGCCACCGAAGGGGCAGTTGGGCTGCATCGCCTCGCCCGCGCCGTTTACGTGGATCATGCCCGCCTGGAGTTGCCCGGTCACGTAGTGGGCGCGGCGCAAGTTCTGAGTGTGGACATAGGCACCCAGCCCGTATTCGGTGCTGTTGGCCAGGGCGATCGCCTCTTCCTCGGTGTCAAACGGGGTCACGACAAGGACTGGGCCGAATACCTCGTTCTGGGCAATATGGGCGGAATTGGGCACGTCGGCCAGGATCGTGACCGGCAGAAAGAAGCCACCTGCATGATCGCCGCCCAATCGTTCGCCCCCGGCAACCACGCGGCCGCCATCGGCCTTGCCACCTTCGACCATGCCGAGGATGCGGGTCAGCGCGCCTTCCGAGATTACCGGCCCCAGCGCGGTCTGCGGCAGGAAGGGATCGCCAACGGCGATCTGCCCGGCGATGGCCGAAAGGATGCCGAGATACTGGTCATAGACCCCGCGCTGCACCAGGAGGCGCGTGCCGTTGACGCAGCCCTGCCCGTTGGAGGAAACCGCGCCGGTAATCCCCTTCTTCGCGGCCAGCATCAGGTCGGCATCGTCGAACACGATCACCGCGGACTTGCCGCCCAGTTCCAGCCCCACCGGCTTCAGGCTGCGCGCGGCGCTGGTCAGCACTTTCGTCGCCGTGGCGCCCGATCCGATGAACTCGATCTTGTCGATCCCGGGATGGGCGACCATCGCCTCGCCCACGTCGGCCCCGCCGGTGACAAGGTTGACCACGCCCGCCGGAAAACCCGCTTCCAACATCATCTCCACCAGCTTCATCGCGCTGTATGGAGCAAGATCAGGCGATTTCAGCACCACGCAATTACCCGCCGCCAGCGCCGGCGCCATCACCATGGTCGCGGCGAACAACGGACCATTCCACGGGACGATTATGCCGACCGTGCCATAGGGTTCATAGGCCACATAATCATGAGCCGGGGTGCCCCACGTCGGGATCGTCCGGCCATGGATCTTGTCGCACCAGCCACCGTAATACCGGAACTTCTGCGCCGCATCGTAGCCCATGTAGGGCGCCGTCATGGCAACTGAGCCGTTTTCGGCAATCAGGCTGGGCGCGAACTCTCCCGAACGGGCTTCGAACACTTCGGCAAGCTTGAAGAACAGATTGCGCCGCTTATCGACCGGCATGGCCCGCCACGCGGGAAAAGCGGTCCGGGCAGCGGACACGGCACGATCAACGTCGCTGGCGCTCGCCATGGCCAGTTCGCGCGTGACAGTACCCGTGCCGGGATAGACGTGCGCAATCTTCGCGCCGCTTCCCGCTTCCTCGCGAGAATCGCCGATGATGTTGACGAACCGCGGCAACGCCGCCGAATCGGGCAGTGTGAAGGCCATGACATCCCCCTGAACAGTCCCACCGTGGTTGCACGGCTATAGCGCGACGATGGATTCGATTGCCTATAATATGGTCATATTATCGGTATTGCAAGCCAAGAGGCTGCCGCAATTTGCTTGCTCGATGCCTAATTATAGGCCTATTTAGGCCAGATGAGTGCTCCCGTCCCGTCCCGCCGCCAACCAGTACAGCAGGTTGCCGACACCCTGCGGAAACGAATCTTCGCATGCCCGGCGGGCGAGCAGATCGGTTCGCTGAACGATCTGGCGCACGAACTGGGCGTGGGCATTGTTTCGGTGCAGCAGGCTGCCCGCATCCTTGAATTCGAAGGGCTGCTGGAAGTGCGTCGTGGCCCTGGAGGCGGCTATTTCGGCCGTCGGCCCGACCTGGCCACTCTGGAGCGAACCATCTCGGCCTACTGGCGCAGCGAACCTGCCAGCCTTGCCGAGGTTCTCGACATGACCTCGCTGCTGTTCAACGAATTGTGCGCCGCAGCCGCGCGCTGCAACGATCCTGCGTTACACAACGAACTGCGAACGATCGCCGCAGCAATTTCCGCCTGTGAAAAGGACGCGGGAATCGGGGCGCTGGAAGGAGCCCTGCAGGACCAGCTGTTCCGCATGGTCAACCGCCCGTTCTTCCAGCTTATCACCCATATTGCCCTGAGCATGGCCGTAAGCGAATTCGGTCACAGCGGAGGCTTGGCGATCAACTTCGGCCTTGAACGCTGGCGCGAAAGCCGCCGGGTCATCATCGATGCCATCTTGCGCCGCGACCCTGAACTTGCCCGTTTCGAAGCAAACCGTCGCAACCGGCAGGCAGTTATGAACGATCCCCTTCAAGCGGGTTTGGCCCCGCTCACCCCAGATCAAGGCCAATCGGCGGAGCAGCCCCGACCCTGACGCGCTGACCGCTGTGTCGGCGCGTCTGACAAGGCGTGACTGCCCCCGATTATCCCGAAATTCAGCCGACTTTGGCGATCTTGGCAAGATCCGCATCGACCTTGGCCAGCACCTCGTCGGTCAGCATGTCGGCGGCGAAGGACTGGATCTGGCGCAGGGTCATCGCGCGCGCCATCTCGATCTGCGGATTGCTGGCGAAGGCGGGCAAGTGCTTGTCAAGCACCGCGCGGGTCTGCGGGTTATCCAGCAGGGTACCGATGTCAGTGGCAGCAGTCGAATAGGCTGGTGCCGGAGCGACTGCAGCCGGCTCCTCGGCAGCGGCCGGGACGGCGACAGGAACGAGAATGGCCATGGCGGCGAACGGCAGTGCCTTGAGGAATTTCATAATTCATCTCCCAAATATTCAGGCGCCCGATTTGTCGACGCCGATAGACAATTTACGCTATTGCCCATGGCCCTTAATCTGAGCCAAAGCGATCACATGACCACCAAGCCACAAGATCGTGATTCGCTAAGCGATATCATGTCGCATAAACTGCGCGCGCCGATGTCGTCAAGGTCCAAGGACCTGCGCGCGATCCGATCGGGCGAGGCACTGCGCAACGCGATGCTGGACTTGCTCCTCGAAAAGTCGTTGGAACAGATTACCATCCGCGACATCTGTGCGGCAGCCGGTGTCCATTATGCGACCTTCTTCCGCCACTTTCAGACGAAGGAAGCATTGCTTGACGATATTGCCAAAGACCAAATTCGCCAAATCAATGCCCTGACGTTGGCTATACGCGATGCGGACGATTTCCAGGCCGGTTTCACTGCTTTGTGTGAATATGTCGCCGAGCATCGGGAGCTATGGTCGACGTTGCTCAATGGCGGGGCCGGTTCTGCCATGCGCGAGGAGTGGCTGCGTCAGTCGCAACAGGTAGCCGCCAGAGAAGAGCCAATAAACTCCTGGCTACCGGCTGAACTTGGAACAATCTGTGCAGCAACCCTGATTGCAGAATCCCTCGCATGGTGGGTGGCCCAGCCCGAGGATGCCTATAGCGTAGAAGCGATCGCCGGCATTCTCCACCGGATGATCGTGGGTTCGATCATCATGCCGGCCTGATTCCGCATTTGATGTCCTTGAACGTCGCCGTGCAATCGCGGCTTGCCGTCCAGTAATTTATGCGCCAATCTATCGCACAAGCAAATGGCATAAGGCCTTTGCCCTGGGAGATTGGCAAGTGTCCAGATTGGAAGATCGCGACTATTTTACCGACTACGAGATCGCCCGCGAACCCTATCCGTTCTTTGAAGCCGTTCGCTCGCACGGACCGGTCTATCAGCCGGAAGGGCGCGACTACCTGATAGTCACCGGTTTCGACGAGACAGTCGAGATCCTTAACAACAATCGCGATTTTTCGGCGATCATCGGCCTTGCCGGCGCGGCTGCACCTTTGCCGTTCGAGCCGCAAGGCAGTGACATTACCGAACAGATCGAAGCCGCCAGATCGACGATCCTTGGCGGCGATCAGGTCGTCAACCTCGACGATGATCCACACACAAAGCTGCGTTCGTTGATGAACCGCTTGTTCACGCCTTCGCGCCTCAAGTCCAACGAGGCATTCATTGCAGAATATTCGCGGGAGATCGTGCGCAATGTCGTTGCGCGCGGTGGATGCGACCTCATCAAGGATGTGGCAACGCCTTTTGTCACCATGGTAATCGCCGATCTTCTGGGCGTGCCGGTGGAAGACAGGCAGCACTTCATGGACCTGATCGAGGCCTCCCCTGCCCCAGGCAACCTCGACCCCGCGCTGAACACCCACGAAGGCGAAACTCACCCGATGGTGGCCATGACCGGCCATTTCTATCGCTATATCAGCGAACGGCAGGCCGCCCCGCGCGACGATATTCTCAGCGAACTGGCGCACGCCGAATACAGCGACGGTACGCGCCCCACGATGATGGACCTGATGACACTTGGCGTCTTCATGTTCGGCGCTGGGCAGGATACTTCGGCCAAGCTGCTGGGCAATGCGATGCGGTACATCATCGATGTACCCGGCTTGCAGGATAGCCTGCGCGCCGATCCATCGCAGATTCCCGCCCTGATCGAGGAAGTCCTGAGAATCGAGGGCTCAACCAAGCAGACCGCGCGGCTGGCGCGGCGCGACACGACCATCGGAGGCAGGCCGGTCAAGGCAGGCACCAAGGTCCTCCTTGGCCTTGCCGGAGCCAACCGCGACCCTCAGCGCTGGGAGGCACCCGCAGACTTCATCCTCGACCGTCCGAAAATCAAGGAACACGTCGCCTTCGGACGCGGCAAGCACACCTGTGCCGGGGCCCCGCTTGCCCGCGTGGAAGTGCGCGTAATTCTCGAGGAATTCCTGAAGCAGACGGCCAACATCGAAATTGACGAGGTGTTCCACGGCGCGCCCGACAACCGCACGTTCGCATTCGAGCCCAGCTTCATCATCCGGGGCCTGTCGGAACTTCGCGTCAAGCTGGCGCCCGCCGCGAAAGCTTGATCGTGACGGAAGCGTTCAAGGGCTGGTCGGCGCTCATTGCCGGCGGCGCGGGTGGCCTTGGCGGAGCCACGGCGCGCCGCATGGCAGAACTGGGCATGTCGGTAGTGGTATTCGAACCCGACGAGAAGCGCGCCATCGCCTTCGCTGCCGACCTTGGTGCACGAGCGGTGGGAATAGCCGGCGATCACAACGATGAAGGCGATGTTCTCCGGGCGATCACGGCGGCGCGGCAGATCGGCGATTTCCGCCTCAACGTGAACGCTGCCGGCGTTGCCATCAATGCTCCGGCCGTGGCCGACCGCGCGGGCACGCCACACCCCATGGCGACGTTCCGGGACATGATAGACCTGCACCTTTTCGGGCCTTTCAACGTTTCACGCCTTTGTGCAGCGGCCTTTGCCGCGAACCAGCCGGATGCAGACGGAAGCCGCGGACTGATCGTTAACACCGCATCGACGGCAGCCTTCGATGGCCAGGCGCGCCAGGCTGCCTATTCTGCCGGCAAGGCAGCAATAGTCGGAATGACCACTGCGATGGCACGCGACCTTGCAGATATCGGGGTCAGGGCAAATGCCATCGCCCCCGGGCCGATTCTCACACCTCGCCTTGCGGCAGCCCCGGACTCGATCAAGGAGGCGCTGACTGCGAACGTCGCCTTCCCCAAGCGCTTCGGCCATCCCGAGGAATACGCAACACTGGTGGAGGCCATGGTGCGCACCCCGTTCCTGAATGGACAGACGATCCGCCTGGATGGCGCGCTTTCGACTCCGCTGACATCCTTCTAGCGTCAACGGCAGGGATGCAATTCTGTAAGAAAACAAGAAACAGATGAGGAGGGCTGGGTGATGGGAGGCAAAAGGCTGAGGGTGGTACAATGGGCTACCGGCACGGTTGGCCGAAGCGCCATGCGAGCAATCATCGAGCATCCCGCTCTCGAATTGGTCGGCGTGAAGGTCTATTCCGGCAATAAAGCGGGCCTTGATGCGGGTGATCTGTGTGGCCTGCCGCCAACCGGCATCAAGGCTACCCGGGACATTGGCGATGTTCTGGCCCTCAAGCCGGACTGCGTAGTCTACATGCCCGAAAGCACCGACATGGACGATGTCTGCCGCATCCTTGAAAGCGGTACCAACATCTCAACTACACGCGCCGAGTTCTTCAATCCCGATTGCATGGAGCCAGCACTAAGGCAACGCATCGAAGCCGCCTGCACCAGAGGGAATTCTTCGATCCACGCCACTGGGAGCAGCCCCGGCTTCATCACCGAAGCCTTGCCCATCGTCCTGCTGTCACTGCAACGCCGCCTGGACCTTCTGGCCATTGACGAGTATGCCAATTGTATCGACGGCTGCTCAGAAGAAATGCTGTTGGGCGTCATGGGTTTCGGCGAAACACCGGAAGCGTTCGCCAAGCGCAGTCACGCTGACCGCGACGTCGTGTTCGAGCATTCACTGGCCGTCATCGCCAAAGCAATCGGCCTGACGCTGGACGGCTTCGAAGGGCAAGGCGAGATCGCATTGACCCGCCACCCAACCAGACTGCACTCCACCATAATCGAAGCCGGAACGGTGGGCGGCCAACGATATACCCTGAATGGGCTGGTCGATGGCAAACCGCGCCTGCGCTTTCGTTGCAACTGGTTTGTCACCAGCGAACTCGAACCCGCTTGGGATTTGCGGGACGACGGTTGGCGCGTTGTTGTCGAAGGCGACACGCCACTCGACATTTCAATCACCTTTCCGATTCCGTCCGACCGGGAAGAGCGCCAACTCGTTCTGCCGCGTCTGACCGCACACAGGCCAGTCAACGCCATCGCTTCAATCTGCTCGGCATCGCCAGGCATCCTCACCACGGCAGACCTGCCGCAGGTCTTCGCGCGCTTGGGTTATACCAAGGTGCATTGATCAGTACCCATGTGCCCAATGGCGCATTCCGATGGACATGATGCGCCAGGGCTGATCGACGAGCTTGTTCCATGCGAAGCAACAATGGTCGACGATGTCGTCGTAGGA
>NZ_JACLAU010000032.1 GCF_014230305.1 Novosphingobium aerophilum | reverse complement strand
CAGCGGAAAACCCTTCAAACTCGCCATGATCGCAACCGTGCGGAAGCTCATCTCCATCCTCAATGCCATCGCCCGCGATGACCCGGCATTCCAAACACCATCCACGGTTGCTTGACCCGGGACAGGGTTGTTCTTCCCTGGCGGTGCCGCGCAAGCCCTCCCCCGGCTCAAGGCCGGGGCGACGATTTGGGGGTCGACATATGTTCTGTGTTGAGAGGATCTGAAGGTTCATTCCCGGGCGCGAGCAGTCGTTCGAATGGGTTCGCGCGGACTACCCCAGAAACTCCGCGATATCCTGCGCCGCCGCGCGCCATTCCAGGCCCTTCGCCGCCAGCCAGGCATCGTTGTAATAGGTGCTGGCATAACGATCGCCGCCGTCGCACAGCAGGGTCACCACGCTGCCGCTTTCGCCGCGTGCCGCCATCTCGCGCACGATCTGCGCGCAGGCCATGATGTTGGTCCCGGTCGATCCGCCGACCCGCCGCCCGATCACCTCGGACAGGGCCCGCATCGCGCCGACCGAATCGGCGTCGGCCACGGCGATCATCCGGTCGATCACGCCGGGGATGAAGCTGGGCTCCACGCGCGGCCGCCCGATTCCCTCGATCATGCAGCGCTCGTCGGGGGGCAGCACGGTCTGGCTCGGATCGGCGAAATGGCGGTGGAAGATCGATGCGGCGGGGTCCGCCACGCACAGCCGGGTGGCGTAACGGCGATAGCGGATGAAGCGGCCGATCGTGGCCGAGGTGCCGCCGGTGCCGGCGCCGCAGACGATCCAGGCCGGGATCGGGTGCTCCTCTTCGGCCAGTTGGGCGAAGATGCTCTCGGCGATGTTGTTGTTGCCGCGCCAGTCGGTCGCGCGTTCGGCGTTGGTGAACTGGTCCAGGTAGTGCCCGCCGGTCTCCAGCGCGAGCCGTTCGGCCTCGGCATAGACCGCGCGGGCGTCCTCCACCTTGTGGATCTCACCGCCCTGGAAGCGGATCGCCTCGAGCTTGGCCTCGGCCGTCGTCGCCGGCACCACGGCGATGTAGCGCAGGCCGAGCATCCGCGCGAAATAGGCCTCGGACACCGCGGTCGATCCCGAACTGGCCTCGATCACGCAGGTGTCGGGACCGATCTGGGCGTTGCACAGGGCATAGAGGAACAGCGACCGCGCCAACCTGTGCTTGAGGCTGCCGGTCGGGTGCGAGCTTTCGTCTTTCAGGTAGAGATCGATCCCCGGAAACCGGGGTAGGGCCAACCGGATCAGGTGGGTATCGGCCGACCGGTTGTAGTCGGCGCCGATCCGGCGAATCGCTTCATCCAGCCAGCTGCGATCGATGGCCTTGGTCTGCTGGGTCTGGGTCATGCTGGTTCCTAGCCGCCGGTTGTCCGGTATGCCTGGCGCGGCAAACCCTGGCCTCAGAACGGGATGTCGTCGTCCAGATCGTCGGCGAAGCCGCCACCGCCGCCGCCGCCCTGGTTCCAGCCGCCGGCCGAACGTCCGCCGCCCGATCCGCCTTCATTCCAGCCGCCCGAGCGGCCGCCGCCGCCACCCATGCCGCCGCCGCTACCGCCGCCGCCGGCGCCATCCAGCATGGTCAGCACCGCGCCGGGGCCCTGCAGCACCACTTCGGTGGAATAGCGGTCATTGCCCGACTGGTCCTGCCACTTGCGGGTGCGCAACTGGCCCTCGACGTAGATCTTGCTGCCCTTCTTCAGGAACCGTTCGGCCACGCCGACCAGGCCTTCGGAGAAGATCGCGACGGTGTGCCACTCGGTCCGCTCCTGGCGCTCGCCCGAATTGCGGTCCTTCCAGGTCTCGCTGGTGGCGATACGCAGGTTGCAGACCTTGCCGCCGTTCTGGAACGAGCGGACTTCGGGATCCTGCCCGAGGTTGCCCACCAGAATCACCTTGTTCACGCTGCCAGCCATCGAATCGGGTCCTCTCGAATTGCGGTGCGGAGGACTATCCAATGATTGGCGGCGCGGCCAGTTGCGGCGAAGGCGTTTTCCCCCGGTCGGGCTACAGCCCTGCCGCCGTTGCCGCCCAGAACGTGATCCCGGCGGCCAGATAGGCCAGGCCGAACAGGTAGGCGAGCATGAAGGCCGGCCACTTCCAGCCATTGGTCTCGCGGCGGGTCACGGCGATCGTGCTCATGCACTGCGGCGCGAAGACGAACCAGGCGAGGAAGGCCAGGGCCATCGGCAGGGTCCAGTGCGCCTTGAGCTGGGCGCCGAGCTGCTGCGCGCTCTGGTCCTCGTCGGCGGCGGCGACGGCATAGGTCGTGGCCAGCGAGCTGACCGCCACCTCACGCGCGGCCATGGCCGGGATGAGGGCGAGCGCCATGTCCCGGTTGAAGCCGATCGGCTCGACCACCACGGTCAGGCCATTGGCGATATGCCCGGCGATCGAGGCGTCGACCTGGTCCTGGCCCTCCTGCGCGCGGGGGAAGTTGAGCAGCAGCCAGAGCACCACGGTGACCATGAAGATGATCGTGCCGGCGCGGCGCAGGAAGATCCACGCGCGCTGGACCAGCCCGATGAACAGGTCCTTGGCGCGGGGCATCTGGTACTTGGGCAGCTCCATGATGAAGCCCGAGGCGGCGCCCCGGGTGATCGAGCGGCGCAGCAGCAGCGCGACCAGCATCGCGCCGACGATCCCGGCGACATAGAGCGCCAGCAGGACGAGTCCCTGCAGCCCCACGCCGAAGCCGACATCGCGGTTGGGAATGAAGGCGGCGATGATCACCGCATAGACCGGCAGGCGGGCCGAACAGGTCATCATCGGCGCGATCAGGATCGTGGTCAGCCGGTCCTTGGGATCGGTGATGCTGCGTGTCGCCATGATCCCGGGGATCGCGCAGGCAAAGCTGGACAGCAGCGGGATGAAGCTGCGCCCCGACAGGCCGACCCCGGCCATCATCCGGTCCATCAGGAAGGCGGCGCGGGCCATATAGCCCGAGGCCTCCATGGCGAGGATGAAGAAGAACAGGATCACGATCTGCGGCAGGAACACCACGACCGAGCCGACCCCGGCGATCACGCCTTCGGTGATCAGGTCACGCATGAGCCCCGGAGCCATGGCATCCCGGACGGCATCGTGCAGCCAGCCCGCGGCCGCTTCAAGGCCGTCAGCGAAGGGGGTGGCCCCGGCGAAGACCGCCTGGAACACCACGAAGAGCAGCGCGAACAGGATCATCGGGCCGATCCAGGGGTGCAGCAACACCTGGTCGATCCGCGCATGCAGGCGATGCTGGCGCGTTTCCGAAACGATCGCCGCGCGGGCCATGGCCTGGGCGGTCACCCGCCGCTCGGTCAGGTCGGTGAAGGGGCGGTGATGGTCAGCATGGTCGGTTGCCGCCCGGGCCTCGGCCGAGGCGATCGCGGCGGCCAGTTCGTCCAGCCCGCGCCGGCGAACCGCCACGGTGGGGATCACCGGCACCCCCAGCGCCTGGGCCAGCGCCGCCGGATCGAGCACCAGCCCGTCGCGCTCGGCCAGGTCGACCATGTTGAGCGCAACCACGGTCGGTCGGCCCAGCGCGATCACCTCCTGCGCGAAGACCAGATGCTGTTCGAGATTGGAGGCGTCGAGCACCACCACCAGCACTTCGGGCATGGTCTCGCCAGGGTAGCGGCCCATGATCACCCGGGCGGTGACCTCCTCGTCCGGGCTGGTCGCGTCGAGGCCGTAGGAGCCGGGCAGGTCGGTCAGCTCGACCGGCTCGCCCGAGGGCAGGACCAGCCGGCCCGACTTCCGCTCGACCGTGACCCCCGGATAGTTGGCGATCTTCTGGCGCGCCCCGGTCAGGGCATTGAACAGCGCGCTCTTGCCGGCGTTGGGGTTGCCGACCAGCGCCGCGGTGCGCAGCCGGGTCATGCCGGCCCGACCGGGATCGGCCCCACCTGCGCGAGTTCGACCTGCATCGCGCGGGCGTGGACCCGGCGCAGCGCCACGGTCATCCGGCCGACCGTGATCGCCAGCGGATCGCGCCCGGCAAAGACCCCGCGATGGGCCACGCTGACCAGGGCCCCGGCATCGAGCCCGAGCGCGCGCAGCCGCTGCGCCTCCTCGGCCACCAGCACGCCCCAGTCGACCGCGACGATGCGGGCATCCTGGCCGATCGGGAGCTGGTCTAAGGTCATCGCGCCGCGCTGCCAGATCGCGCGGTCAATTGCAAGTCATTCTCAATAAGCATGGCGCGACGAGGCTCTCCCCAAGCCTGTCATGGCCGGGCTTGCGGGGTCTGGCCTTGATCGGGATCAAGCGGGGAAAGACGAATGCCTCGTCGTTCCCCGTTCATTGATTCATCGTGTCCGCCCAGGCCAAGCGGACATGGGGCGCGAAATGATCAGCGTGTCAGGGAGTCATGCCCCTCACCGCGCCGGATAGCGCAGCCGTCCGAGCAGGCGGGTCACCGAGAAGCGCTCGTCATCGGGCCGCATCCAGCGGGCCTTGGCCTTTTCGAACCGCATCACGCCTTCGATCCGGCGATCGAGGAAGGCGCGGGTCTCGGCCTTGTCGTCGCTGCGGTCGTTGACGAGGGCAAGCAGGGTGGCGGCATAGAGCGCGGCCAGCGTGGCGCGCTTGGTGTAATGGTTGAAGTCGGCCGCGGTGTCGCCAGCCAGCCGCCACATCGCATCGGCGCTCTGCCACGACAGGCGGGCGGTGCGTGCCGCGTTCTGCGGCATGGCCATGATCGCCAGGGCGCGGCGGACCGCCTCATCCAGCCCGTCGAGCGCGTCGAGCCGGAACTGCACCAGGGTGCGGATGCGCTGCCGCACCGGCAGGCTCTGCAGCGAGCTGTCGGCGAAGGTCGTGTGCATGTCGGCATCGATCCGCTCGATCCAAGCCGCGATCATGTCCATCGCGCCGCCGGGGAAGGCGATCCGCGCCGTGTCCGGCGAGACACCCATGGCCTCGGCCGCGGTGGTCACGGCCTGGGCAGTCCAGCCGTCGAACATGGCGGCGGAGGCCACTTCGGGGGCGAGGGCGAGGCGCAGTTCGTCGAGCGTGAGATCGGTAGCGGGGGTGCCCGCGGTTGCCGTCGCCATCATGTCAGAAGCTCGGCCCATAGCTGTTCTGCTTACGCTTGGCGGCGGCCTTGGCGGCGTTCTCCACCTCGTTGGCGATGGAGCTTTCCGGCCCCAGCAGATTGGCATAGTCCCGCGCGCTGCGGCCCGAGTTGTCCGCCCGTCCGGCATCGGCCCCGGCCTTCAGCAACAGGCGGACCAGTTCGATGTTGCGCTGGTGGACGGCCGCGATCAGCGGGGTTTCGCCGTTGTTGTCCGGATCGTTGACCCGCGCCCCGCGGTCGATCAGCAGTTGGGCGCCCTCCGGCCAGGACAGGCTGACCGCGATGCCGAGCGGGGTGACGCCGCGATCGTTGCGGATGTTGGCGTTGGCGCCCTTGAACAGCAGGAAGTTGAGCCAGGTGTAATCGCGCCGCTGGCTGACCACGTGCAGCGCCGAATCGCCGGTGGTCACGTCGCGGGTGTTGATGATCGTCGCGCTGTCGTTCAGCGCCTTCTCCACGGCCTCGCCATCCTTCTTCTTGACGGCTTCGAGGAACTTGTAGCCGACACTCATCACCTGGGCACCCGCCGTACCGGGGAGGGCCAGAGCCAGCGCCAGAGCCGCCACCATCGCCGTCCGTCCGAACCTTGCCACCTTCTGCACGCTTTGCTCCTGATCGTGGTCGTGCTGCGGAATCCCGCCTTGCATGGCCCGGTTTAGCAGAGCATGAACCGGCACGCCATGACCAACCCCCTGCGCCGTACGCCGCTCCGCTTCCCCTTGGGCCATGTCCTGCGCCTTGCGCTGGCCGGCCTGCTCGGCCTGGCCCTGGTCGCCTGCCAGAAGGTGGCCGAAGCGCCGCCGCTGAAAGGCGCCAAGATCGGCGGCGAGTTCACCCTGGTCGATCGTTCCGGCCGGACCCTGACCTGGGGCAGCTTCAACGGTCGCTGGCGGATCGTCTACTTCGGCTACACCTATTGCCCCGATGCCTGCCCGACCGATGTGGCCATCATCATGAAAGGCTATCGCCAGTTCGCCAAGGAGCATCCGCAGGAGGCCGCCGACGTCCAGCCGATCTTCATCACGGTGGATCCGGCCCGCGATACCCAGGCCCGGATCGGTGAATTCGCCGATGCCTTCGGCTCGCCGCTGATCGCGCTGACCGGCAGCCAGGAGAATGTCGACGAGGCGGCCCGGGCGTTTGCCGTCTACCACAACCGCGGCAAGGACCAGCCAGGTGGCGGCTATCTGGTCGACCACAGCCGCGCCGCCTACCTGATGGACCCCGATGGCCAGCCGATCGCGATCCTGCCGACCGACCTCGGTCCGCAGCAGGGGCCGCCCGCGGTGGCGGCCGAACTCGCCAAGTGGGTGCGGTGAGGGACCGGTTCTGGGAGCTGCCGCTCGATCGCCTCGACCCGGCCGAATGGGAGGCGCTGTGCGACGGCTGCGGCCAGTGCTGCCTGCACAAGGTGGAGGATGCCGACAGCGGGCGGATCTGGCCGACCAATGTCGCCTGCAAGCTGCTCGACCTGAAGACCGCGCGCTGCAGCGACTATCGCCATCGCCGCCGCTACGTTCCCGACTGCGTGCGGCTGACCCCCGATCTGGCGGGTAGCCTGGAATGGCTACCCGCCACCTGCGCCTACCGCCTGCGCGCGGATGGCGATCCCCTGCCGGGGTGGCACCCGCTGCTCAGCGGAGATCCGCTGACCGTGCGCCTGTCCGGGGCCTCGGTGATCGGCCGGGTGATCAGCGAAACCGTCGCGGGGCCGCTGGAACAGCACATCGACTGGGGTGACGAGGAGCCGCTCGAGGTCGAGCGGGCCGACGACGATGCGGATTGACGGTTCCTTGCCGCAGGTCCGCCATGCTTGACTGGCTGCGCCGCGATCCCCGCGCCGCGACGACCCTGCAACTGGGCGGGCGCGAGGTGCCGGTCGAGGTGCGGCGGCTGGGCCATGCCCGGCGGCTGACCCTGCGCCTGGCGCCGGACGGCAGCGCGGTCCGCATCACCATTCCCCGCTGGACCCCCACGCGCGAGGCGCTGGAGTTCGCGCGATCGCGGGCGGAATGGCTGGAACGCCAGCTCGAACGGCAGGTCGCCGCGCCGCCGCTGGCCCCGGGCGGGGCCTTGCCCTGGCTCGGCGTGCCGCGCCGGCTGCTGCACGATCCGGCCGCCCGTCGCGGGGTGATCGTCGAAGCGGAGGCCTTGCGGGTCGGCGGCGCGGCGGAATCGGTGGTGCCGCGCCTGCGCCGCTGGGTCCAGGCCGAGGCCCGGGCCCTGTTCCTGGCCGATCTCGCCGACTATGCCCCCCGCGCCGGAGTGCCGGTGCCTGCGCTGGCCCTGACCAGTGCGCAGCGGCGCTGGGGCTCCTGCTCGACCGGCGGGATCGTGCGGCTCAACTGGCGGCTGGCCATGGCGCCCGAGGCGGTGCGGCGCTCGGTGGTCGCGCACGAGGTGGCGCACCTGATCCACTTCGACCACTCGCCGCGCTTCCACGCGCTGCTGGCGGACCTGTTCGAGGGCGATCTTCCCGCCGCCAATGCCTGGCTCAAGCAGAATGGCCGGTCGCTCTATGCGCCCTTCGGCTAGGTGGCGAGGGCGGGCGCGCCGGTGGGTTGAAGGACTGGAACTGGTGGGGAGCGGACGTTCCTGATCCTCCCCCACCGGGGGAGGAAGCAAAGGTCCGACTTCGGGCGCAAGCGGTCGCTGAAATCCAGCCCCGCCTCAATCCTTCCCCAGCTTGAGCCCCGCGAGCGCGCCGAAGGCTCCGGCTGCGCCCTCGCTGAGGATGCCCGCCGACTGGCGCGCCGCTTCCGCATTCGGGCCGCAGGCGAAGGGATCGATCGCCAGGCCCAGCGACTGGGCCACGGCTTCCCCCAGGTCGAAATGGCTGCCGCGATAGGGAATGTCGTCGCAGTCCTCGGCGGTCAGCTCGATCTCGGCCTCGGTCGTCGGCAGGTCCTGTTCAGGCACGAAGCGCAGCGCCAGGGCCTCGTCGGCCGACTGTGCCAGATCGTCGCCCGATACGGCGCAGGGCTGGGTCCAGGCGGCCTGCAACCGGCCGCTGGCGCGGACCACGTCGCCTTCCGCCACCAACGTCACCACCGCTTCGAGCCGATCGAGCGCGACCAGCCCGAAGCGCTCGGCCAGAGCGGCGCATTCGGCGGGATCGGCCAACAGGGTGACCGGTGCCGCGGTGATCTGCCGCAGGTCGATGGTCCGGCTGAATTCGGGCCGGTCGGCCGGGGCGGTCACGGCAGGGCGATCCGCGCCGCCAGCAGATCGTCGGCGCCGGTCGCGTCGAGCGTGGCGACAAAGCCCCGCAGCATCGCGGCGACGCGCCCTGGGTCGCCGGCTTCGCCCAGGGTCACATTGCGGGCAATGGCCTGTTCCAGCGCATCCGATTCGGCGTCTGCCAGCGCCTCGCGCAGGGCACCGAGCCGTCCGCCGAGCACGCTCATCAGCCGGCCGATGTGCTTGCCCACCACGAGATCGCCGACGCCGCTTTCGCGCAGTTGGCCATCCATGTCGTCGACGAACAGCTCGGTCACGCGGACCGAGGGGGTGACCAGGGCCGGCTCGCGCTCCATCCGCAGCAGCACGGCGCAGAGCACCAGGGTGATCGCGTCGAACCGCCCGGCGACCGTGTCGGCGATGCCGCCGCCGTCGCGGTCCGGTCCGGCGAACCAGCGCGGGTCGCGCGCCAGCTCGACGGTGCGGTGCCACAGCGGGCGGAACGGCGTGCGATCATCGGTGCGCCGCTTGAACAGGTGGGAGAGGAAGGCCATGCGCCGCGCTTTCTCGAGAGGACGTGCCGCCGTATCCGTTCACGGCGGATTCAAGTGCCCCGCGCCAAGCGTCCTTGCGGGTTGGCGCCGGGGGCCCTAAGGCTGCTGCGATATAGGCGGTTGCCGGCGCTTGGCAACCGGCCCGGGGGGCATGTGGCTGCACGGGTCCGGTGGCTGCCCGGCGGGCGCAACGAGATGGCGCAAGGATGCGAGTGAACATGCAGGTCTTTACGCGGTTGATGATGGGCGGGGCGGTGCTGGCCGCGCTGGCGGGCTGCTCGTCGATCCGCGACCATCGCGGTTACCTGATCGATCCGGCGCTGGTCGATTCGGTCCAGCCCGGGGTGGACAACAAGCAGTCGGTGGAGCGCACGCTCGGCCGGCCGACCTTCGTCTCGCAGTTCGGCCCCCCGGCCTGGTATTATGTGTCGGTGGACACCCGGCAGGCCGCCTTTACCCGGCCGCGCACCAAGGAACAGCTTATCCTGCGGGTGACCTTCGACGATGTCGGCAATGTCCGCGGGGTAGACCGGCGTGGGGTCGAAAAGGTGGTCCAGCTCGATCCCGACGGGCACAAGACCCCGACGCTGGGCCGTGACCGCAGCTTCATCGAAGACCTGTTCGGCAACATCGGCGCGGTGGGCGCTGGCGGGATGGGCACCGGCCGCAACGGCGACAACACGGGTGGCGGCCCCAACGGCAGCTGATCTGGGCGGGGCCGGGCCGGGACCAACCCGGCCGGCCGCATCTTGATCCGTCCCGGCGGGTTCCCATATCGCCCGGCATGAACGACAGCAGGGCAAGCCACGGCCTGATCCAGTGGCACGGCACCACCATCATCGGGGTGAAGAAGAACGGCCGCACGGTGATCGCCGGCGACGGCCAGGTCTCCATGGGCAACACGGTGATGAAGCCCAACGCCCGCAAGGTGCGCCGCATCGGCGAGGGCAAGGTGATCGCCGGCTTCGCCGGAGCCACCGCCGATGCCTTCACCCTGTTCGAACGGCTGGAACGCAAGCTGGAACAGCACCGCGGCCAGTTGATGCGCGCCGCGGTGGAGCTGGCCAAGGACTGGCGCACCGACAAGTACCTGCGCAACCTGGAAGCCCTGATGATCGTCGCCGATCCCGAGACGCTGCTGGTGCTGACCGGCAACGGCGACGTGCTGGAGCCGGAAGGCGGCATCACCGCGATCGGATCGGGCGGCAACTATGCCCTGGCCGCGGCCCGCGCCCTGGACGCTTACGAGGACGATGCCGAAACCATTGCCCGCAAGGCGATGCAGGTGGCGGCCGATATCTGCGTGTTCACCAATGACCGGGTGACAGTGGAAAGCATCTGATCGCCTGTTCCTCCCGCCCAGCACCAACAAGCCCTCCCCCGGCCCCTCCCGCAGGCGGGAGGGGAGAAGGAACTGTGATGAAAGATTCCCTCACCCCCAAGGCGATTGTCGCCGCCCTCGATGAACACATCATCGGCCAGCACGATGCGAAAAAGGCCGTCGCCGTCGCGCTGCGGAATCGGTGGCGTCGGCAACGGCTCTCGCCCGAGCTGCGCGACGAGGTGACGCCCAAGAACATCCTGATGATCGGACCCACCGGCTGCGGCAAGACCGAGATCAGCCGACGCCTGGCCAAGCTGGCCGACGCGCCGTTCGTCAAGGTCGAGGCGACCAAGTTCACCGAGGTCGGCTATGTCGGCCGCGACGTCGAGCAGATCGCGCGCGACCTGGCCGAAGAGGCGATCCGGCTGGAGAAGGAGCGCCGCCGCGAGGCCGTGCGCGAGGCGGCCAGCCGGGCGGCGATGGACCGGCTGCTGCGGGCCCTGGTGGGTGATGGCGCCAGCGAGGCCACGCGCGAATCCTTCCGCCAGCGTATCGTCGAGAACGCGATGAACGATGTCGAGGTGGAGATCGAGGTCGAGGATGCCCCGGCCATGCCGTTCGAGCTGCCCGGGATGGGCGGGGGCAACGTCGGGATGATCAACCTGTCCGACATGATGAGCAAGGCCATGGGCCGCGCCCCGCTCAAGCGGCGCAAGCTCAAGGTGCCCGACGCCTGGGACAAGCTGGTCGACGAGGAAGCCGAAAAGCGCATGGATCAGGACGATGTCGCCCGGGTCGCGCTGCAGAACGCCGAGACCAACGGCATCGTGTTCCTGGACGAGATCGACAAGATCGCGGTCAGCGACGTGCGCGGCGGTTCGGTCAGCCGTGAGGGCGTGCAGCGCGACCTCCTGCCGCTGATCGAAGGCACCACGGTGGCGACCAAGTACGGGCCGATGAAGACCGATCACGTGTTGTTTATC
Organism: Novosphingobium aerophilum; assembly: GCF_014230305.1. Classification (GTDB taxonomy): domain Bacteria; phylum Pseudomonadota; class Alphaproteobacteria; order Sphingomonadales; family Sphingomonadaceae; genus Novosphingobium; species Novosphingobium aerophilum. Next base: position 26,253 of record NZ_JACLAU010000032.1, on the reverse strand, counting down.
GCCTCGGGCGCGTTCCACGTCGCCAAGCCCAGCGACATGCTGCCCGAACTCCAGGGCCGCCTGCCGATCCGGGTCGAGCTGAAGGGCCTGACCGAGGACGATTTCGTGCGCATCCTGGCCGAGACCCGGGCCAATCTGGTGACCCAGTACAAGGCGCTGCTGGGCACTGAGCAGGTGACGGTCGACTTCACCCCCGAGGCTATCCGCGAAGTCGCCAAGATCGCCGCCCAGGTCAACGAGACGGTGGAGAACATCGGCGCGCGGCGGTTGCAGACAGTGATGGAAAAGCTGCTGGAGGAGCTGAGCTTCGAGGCGGAGGATCGCGCGGGTGAGACCGTGACCATCGACGCGGCCTATGTCCGCGACCGGCTGGCCGGGCTTGCCCAGGATGGCGATCTCAGCAAGTACATCCTCTAGGCGCGACGCGTTCGACAGGAGCCGCATGATGGTCAGCGAAGGCGGATGTCTGTGCGGGGCGATCCGTTACCAGGTCGAAGGAGCGCCCGATCGCGCGGGCATTTGTCATTGTGCGGATTGCCGCCGTGCTTCCGGGGCCCCGCTGATCGCCTGGGCGGTCTATCCGCGTGAGCGCTTCGCCATCACGGCGGGCATACCGCGCGCCTACAACTCGTCCCCGGACACGTTCCGCCACTTTTGCCCTGACTGTGGCACCGGGCTTTACTACGTCAACGAGGCGGTGTTGCCCGGGCTGATCGATATCCAGGTTGGCAGCCTCGACGATCCCGAAGCCGTTCCGCCGACCGCCCAGATCCAGACCGCCGAGCGGATTGGCTGGGTGGAACGCCTCCATCACCTGCAAAGCTTCCCGCGCTGGCCGGAGTGAGCCGCGGTTGACAGTTCATCTCTCGGCGGCATTGTGCGCGCCATGCACCAGACCCCAGAAGACCGTCCGATCTATCGCCTGCTCACCGGCAAGGACGATCGCGCCTTTTGCGAGCGCGTGTCCGAGGCGCTGGCCCAGGGCTGGCGGCTCTATGGCTCGCCCTCGATCACCTATGACGGCGGGATGGACTGCATCAAGGTGGCCCAGGCGGTCGTCTGGCACGAGGCCGACGTCATCAAGTAGCGAAGGGTCAGGTGGGCCGGACGACGGGCGCCACCACGCCACCGGCAGGGCGGGCTGGCGACTGGGCTGGTGCCTGCAGTGACGGCTGGGCCGCGGCCGGTCCCGGCGCAGCGGCGGGCGCAAGCGCGGGGGGCGTGCCCACCACGCCACCCTTGGCGTCGCGCAGTCCGCGCTGATCGATCAGCGCCGCCGTCTCGAGCAGGTCCAGCGCGCGGCGGGCGTTGTCGTAGCGGCGCACGTCATTCAGCCAGGCCGCCGCGCCGGGCGCGCCCGGCAGGCGGCGCACTTCGCTCATGGCATCGGCGCTGCGCCCTTCCTCCAGCAGGATGCGGGCGCGGCGCAGGACGGCCTGCGGTTCGGGGGTGGGGGCCGAGGCGCGACGGATGACGAACAGTCCGGCAACCTCGCGCTTGAACCGTTGCCAGGTCCCGTCCGTGGCGGGCGCCGTGGTCAGGCTGGGGGCCAGGCTATCCAGGCCGGCGACCAACTGGTCCAGCGTCACCGGATCGCGCGCGGCATCGATCACCGTCGCCACCGCATTGGGCTGGCTGTTGCCGAAGCGCAGGCGCAGCTGATCCTCGAGCAGGCCGAGCGGGGCCCCCCGATCGAGCGCGCGACGGGCGGCTGCGGCGACCAGCAGGGCTTCGGCCCGGGCCGCATTACCGGCCGCCGATGAGGCCATCAGGTCCAGCGAATCGAGCCGTTCGGCCAGGGCCGCAGCGCGGGCTTCCAGGGCATCCTGATGCGCGGCGAGCCCGCTGGTGTCGGGCTTGGCCGGGATCGCCGCGACAGTCGCCGCCGGGGCCTGGGCCGGTGCCGCCGCACCCGGTGACGGCAGCAGGGCGGGGGGAATCACGCCCTGCCACGCGGCATAGCCCACTGCCCCTCCGCCAATGACGAAGGCCAGCAACGCGGTTCCGATCACCGCCCGGGTCCGGATCCCGGCGCGGGGCGTCGCGGCAGGCGACAGGGTGGAGCTGCGGTAATAGTCTTGGTCGGCCATCGGCATGCTGGTCCTCAATCCCCGGCGAGGGTGTGGCACAAGTCGCGGGCCTTCGCCAGCAGGGGCAAGTCGGCCGGCGATCCGGCTTCTTCCACGGCCCGCCAGCCCGGGCCGGCGGCGCCGCTGACCCGGGGGCCGATCGTGGCGAGCGCCAGGTGGGCCCGGTCGATCCCGAGCCGGTCGCATTCGGCGGCGAAGTGGCGGGCGGCCTCGGCCGAATGGAGCGCGACCACGGCCGGTTCGCGCAGCAGCCGGGCCAGATCGTCCGGCAGGGGGCGGGGCTCGCTGGCATAGACCACCACCTCATCCAGCGTCACGCCGGGAGGAGGGGCCAGCGGCACCCGTTCCGCTCCCGCCAGTCGCAGCACCCGGGTGCCGGCGGGGATCGCGGCGAGCACCTGCTGCAACCCGCCCGCACCGGTCGCGCGGATGGCAAAGCCATGGGTCCCGGCCTGCTGGGCAGTGGTTTCGCCCACGGCATGGACCGGCAGACCGCGCAAACGGTGCAGCCCGGTGCCGCCATAGCGAAACACGTTGGCGCTGCCGATCAGCAGGGCGTCGTACCCGTGCGGATCGGGGACCGGCCAGGGGCGAGGGGCCACCGCGAACAACGGCACCCCCGCCACGTCCAGCCCCATCTCGCGTGCCGCCGCGACGGTCCCGGCATGGCCGGGCTCGGGGCGGATCACGATCAGCCGGACCACCCGGGGCTCACCGTCCGCTGAAATGCGCGGTGATCGCCTGCGGGGCTCGGGCGAGCAGGTCATCGGCCAGACGGCCGGGCGCCTCGGGATCGCCCGCGGCGAAACGGATCTCGCCCTCGATCCGTTCAGCGCCGTCGGGGCTGAACAGGGCGGCGCGCAGGGACAGGGTATCGCCCTCGGCCCGGGTCAGCACCGCGATCGGGCTGTGGCAATTGCCCCCCAGCGCCGCCAGCAGGGCGCGTTCGGCAAAGACCGCGTGGCGGCTGGGGGCATGATCGATCGCGGCCAGCAGGGCCTGCGTCGCCGCATCGTCCGCGCGGCACTCGATCGCGATGGCGCCCTGCCCGGGGGCGGGCAGCCACTCCTCGGCATCGAGCGGATGCCCGACCCCGCTTTCGCCGAGCCGGTTCAGCCCGGCTGCCGCGAGCAGCGTGGCATCGGCCTCGCCCGCGGCCAGCTTGCCCAGCCGGGTGGCGACATTGCCGCGGAAGGGCACGATCGTGCAGTCAGGCCGGGCGTGGAGCAACTGTGCCGCACGGCGCGGGGCGCTGGTGCCGATGCGGGCCCCGGCCGGCAGGGCCTGGACCGAACTGGCGCCGACCAGCACGTCGCGCACATCCTCGCGCGGGAGGATCGCGGCGATGGCGATCGGGGCCGGGCGGATGGTTTCGACGTCTTTCAGCGAATGGACCGCGAAGTCGATCTCGCCATCGAGCAGCCAGGCGTCGAGCTCCTTGGTCCACAGCGCCTTGCCGCCGATCTCGGCCAGCGGCCGGTCCAGCACCTTGTCGCCACTGGCGGTAACCGGGACGATCCGGATCGCGTCGTGCTCCCAGCCGTGGGCGGCGCAGAGCCGGTCGCGCGTTTCCTCGGCCTGGGCCATGGCGAGCGGTGAGCGGCGGGTGCCGAGGCGCAGCGGGTGCTGGCCAGAGGGACGATGGGCGGAAGGGTGGTCGTGCGAAGCGGTCATGGCGGGTTGTGCTAGTCCGCATTGTGCGTCAGGGGAAGCCGGGATGATGCTCGTACTCGGCATAGAATCGTCTTGCGACGAGACCGCGGCGGCGCTGGTCACGGCGGATCGGACGATTCTGGCCCAGCGCATCGCCTCGCAGGACGAGGCACACCGGCCCTATGGCGGGGTCGTGCCCGAGATCGCCGCGCGCGCCCACGCCGAACGGATCGCGCCGCTGATCGCCGCGACCCTGGCCGATGCCGGGCTGGCGCTGGGCGACGTCGATGCCATCGCGGCTACCGCCGGACCGGGTCTGATCGGCGGGGTGATGGTCGGGCTGGTCACCGCCAAGGCCCTGGCCATGGCCGGGGACAAGCCGTTGCTGGCGGTCAATCATCTCGAAGGCCACGCACTGTCCCCCCGCCTGGCCGATCCCGCGCTCGAATTCCCCTATCTGTTGCTGCTCGCCTCGGGCGGGCACTGCCAACTGCTGCTGGTCGAGGGCGTGGGCCGGTATCGCCGGCTGGGCACGACGATCGACGACGCGCTGGGCGAAGCCTTCGACAAGACCGCCAAGGTGCTGGGTCTGGGCTATCCCGGTGGACCCGCGGTGGAGCGGCTGGCCGCAACCGGTGACGCGCGCAAGGTTCCGCTGCCGCGTCCGCTTCTGGGCACGCCGGAGCCGCATTTTTCCTTCGCCGGGCTGAAGAGCGCGGTGCTGCGGGCGAGGGAGGCCGGCGGACATGACCCGGCCGATATCGCCGCCGCCTTCCAGCAGGCGGCGATCGACTGCGTGATCGACCGGACGCGCCTGGCCCTCGCGCTGGCCGGGCCGGTCGGCGCGCTGGTCGTGGCGGGCGGGGTGGCGGCCAATCTGGCGATCCGGGCCGCCCTCGAGGCGCTTGCCGCCGGGCACGGCCTGCGTTTCGTCGCGCCGCCGCTGGCGCTGTGCACCGACAACGCCGCGATGATCGCCTGGGCCGGACTGGAGCGCATGGCGGCCGAGGGCGGAGCCGGTGCCGGTGATCCGCTGGACTTCGCCGCCCGGCCGCGCTGGCCGCTCGATCCGGCGGCCGAACCCGTCCGCGGGGCGGGGGTCAAGGCATGAGCGGTGCCGCGGTGATCGGGGTGGTCGGCGCCGGGGCCTGGGGCACGGCCCTGGCCCAGGTGCTCGCCAGCGATGGCAGTCCGGTGCTGCTGTGGGCGCGCGAACCCGAGCTGGTGAGCGAGATCAACGCCACGCGCCGCAACCGCCTGTTCCTGCCCGGCGCCGAGCTGGCGCCGGGGATTGCCGCGACCGGAACCCTGGCCGATCTGGCGTCCTGCGCGGCCCTGCTGGTGGTCGTCCCGGCCCAGTTTCTGGCGCGCGTCCTTGCCGACCTGCCGGCTGGCCCGCGCGACCTTGTGCTCTGCGCCAAGGGGATCGAGGCGGGCAGCGGGCGGCTGATGGCCGAGGTGGCCGCGGCGGCCGTGCCGGGGGCCGAGCTGGCAGTCCTGTCCGGCCCGACCTTCGCTCACGAGGTGGCGGCCGGACTGCCCACCGCGGTGACCCTGGCCTGTGGCGGTGGAGAAGCCCAGTGGCAGCGGCTCGCCCCGCTGATCTCGCGCAAGACGCTGCGGCCATACTATTCGGACGACCTGATCGGCGCCGAGATCGGCGGCGCGGTCAAGAACGTGCTCGCCATTGCCTGCGGCGTGGTCGAGGGGCTGGGGCTGGGCCAGAACGCCCGCGCCGCGCTGATCGCACGCGGTTATGCCGAGATGCTGCGCTTCGGGCTGGCGCGCGGTGCGCGGGCCGAGACCCTGGCCGGGCTCTGCGGCCTCGGTGACCTCGTCCTGACCTGCTCGTCCGCATCCAGCCGCAACTTCACGCTGGGGCAGGCGCTGGGGCAGGGTCAGAGCGCGGCCGAGGCCCTGGCCGGCAAGGCCAGCGTGGCCGAAGGGGCCAGCACCGCGCCGGTCCTGGCCGAACTGGCCGCGCGAGACGGGATCGCCATGCCGATCGCCACGGCGGTCCATCGCCTGCTGGCGGGCGAACTCTCCGCCGCCGAGGCCGCGGCCGAGCTGCTCGCCCGGCCGCTGCGGGCCGAACAGGGCGGTTCGCCGTGAGCGAAAGCGGGGCTGTCAGCGCATCGCAGAAGGATATCGCCGCCCTGGCCAAGGGGGGGCGGACCAACTTCTTCGGCTTCCTGCTGCGTCTGGTGGCGCGCATCCCGTTCCTGTTCATCGCCAGCCGCCTGTACGGCGCGGCCGCGATGGGCCGTTTCGCGTCGGCGCTGGTCATGGTCGAATTCGCCGGGATGATCGCCACGCTCGGGCAGAAGCGCGGGCTGGCGCAGCGCCTGGCCGAGGAGCGCGAGCATCCCGCCAATGCCGTGGCCGATGCCATGGTGGTCGCGACGATCCCGGCGCTGGCGGCCTCGCTGCTGCTCTACCTGTTCCCGGCCGCCATGTTCCCCACGGGCAACTATGTCCCGGCCGATCTCCTGCTGATCGGCTCGGTCTGGATCCTGGCCGCCGGCGACCTGGCCCTGGCGGCGCTGGCCTACCGGTTCGACGTGGCGACCACCGTGCGCGCCCGGGCCGTGGTCGAACCCTGGGCGCTGTCGCTTTCGGCGGGCGGGCTCTATTTCATCTACCCCGAGGCGGGACTGACCCTGGCCTATCTGATCTCGGTCGGCGCGGCGACCGTGGTCGCGCTGGTCGCGCTGGGCCGGGCCTATGGCTGGCCCCAGCGCTGGGTGCCGCATCCGTCCCGCCTGCTGCCGTTGGTGACCCGCAACCTGCCGCTGGCGGGCGCCGATGCGGTGGAATGGGGCACGCGCAAGCTGGATGTCTTCATCCTGCGCTTCTTCGTGGGCGAGGCGCCGCTCGGCATCTACTTCTTCGCCCAGCAATTCGCCTCGCTGCCGCAGAAGCTCAAGACCAGCTTCGAACCGGTGCTGGGCCCGGTGATCACCCGCAACGTGATCGAGCGGAACTATGCCGCGATCGCCCGGCAGGTCTGCCAGGTCGGGTTCTGGATCACCGCCGCCCAGGCAGGTATCGCGCTGGCCCTGGCCATTCCCGCGACCGGGCTGATGGGGCTGGGCGGGCCCGACTTCGTCCAGGGCACCGGCGCGCTGATCCTGCTGCTCGCCGCCGAGGTCGTCGCCGCCACCGCCGTGGTCAGCGAAGCCGCGCTGGTCTACCTGGCCCGCTATCGCAATTTCCTGGCCTCGCTCTTCACCATCGCGCTCCAGGCGGTGCTCACCGTGGCGGGCATCGATCTGGTTACGCGGCTCGGCTATGGGCCGGGTTGGCAGGTGGCGGCGGCGGCGGGCGCGCTGATGCTCTCGCTGGCCTCGGCCTCGCTGGTCAAGTCGTTCCTGCTGTCGCGTATCTTGGCCGAACGGATCAACAACTGGCGCTGGGCCCTGGTCTGGGCGGTCCTGCCGGCGGCAGCGGTGGGGCTCGTGGCCAAGCAGTTGCTGCCGGAATGGGCCAGCATGATCGTCGGCATCCCGGCGATGGTCGCGATCTATGCCTGGCTGATCTGGCACAAGGGCTTCGGCCCCGAGGACCGCGTGCTGTTCCGCAAGCAGGTGGAAGGCGACACGCCGGCTCCCTCGCCGTAGATCGCCCTGCCGCAGGGCGGGCACATTCAGTCGCCATTCACGGCCCGAGTGGCCTCCTGCTTCCGTCGAACGGGAAGGGGAGAGACCATGCGCCGGTTCAGCACAGCACTTTGCACCACCGCCCTTTGCACCACCGCTCTGTTAAGCTTGCTGGCCGGCTGTGCCGCGCGGCAGGCCGAGGTGGCCAATGCCGACGCGGCTGATGTGGTGGTGACCGGCACCCGTGTCGGCGGCACCCTGTCCTCGCCGATGGCGCCGGTCACGGTCCAGTCGGCCCCTCCGCCACCCGCTTCGGCTCCAGCCACAAAGATGGCCCAGCGTTCGCTGTGGATCCCCGGCATCCGGCTTCCCACCGACCCGGGCCGTGAGCAGTACGACGGCAAGGAGATCAGCCCGGTCCATGTCGTCCGGCAAGAGCCGGTCTCCACCTTCTCGGTCGATGTGGATACCGGCGCCTATGCCAACACCCGGCGGTTCCTGAGCCAGGGTCAGCTCCCGCCGAAGGATGCGGTCCGCACCGAAGAGCTGATCAATTACTTCCGCTACGACTATGCCCGGCCCGAACGGCAGGAGACGCCGTTCACGGTCACCACCGACGTGATGACCACCCCGTGGAACCCCGCGACCCGTCTGCTGCGCATCGGCCTGCGCGGCTATGACTTGCCCGCCGCCCAGCGTCCGCCGGCCAACCTGGTCTTCCTGGTCGATGTCTCGGGATCGATGGGCGAGCCGGACAAGCTGCCGCTGGTCAAGTCGGCGCTGGCCGGGCTGGCTGGCGAACTGGGTCCGCGCGACCGGGTCTCGATCGTGGTCTATGCCGGGGCTGCCGGGGTGGTCCTGCCGCCCACCAACGATGCGGCGGCGATCCGGTCCGCGCTCGACCGGCTCGAGGCGGGGGGCTCGACCGCGGGCGGAGCCGGGCTGGAGCTGGCCTATCGGCTGGCCCGCGACAGCTTCGTCCGGGGCGGGGTCAACCGCGTGATCCTGGCGACGGACGGGGATTTCAACGTGGGGGTCAGCGATACCAAGGCGCTGATCGCCATGGTCGAACGGGAACGCGACAGCGGGATCACCCTGACCACGCTCGGCTTCGGCGCGGGCAATTACAACGAAGCGATGATGGAGCAGATCGCCGATCACGGGAACGGCAACTATGCCTACATCGACAGCGCGCTCGAGGCGAAAAAGGTGCTGGGCGACGAGATGGCCTCGACCCTGTTCACCATCGCCAAGGATGTGAAGATCCAGGTCGAGTTCAATCCGGCGCAGGTCAGCCAGTACCGCCTGCTCGGCTATGAGAACCGCGCCCTGCGGGAAGAGGACTTCGCCAACGACAAGGTGGATGCCGGCGATATCGGGGCGGGGCATCAGGTGACCGCCCTGTACGAGATCGTGCCGACCGGCGCCAAGGGGTGGGTTGGCCCGCGCCGCTACGATGATGCGCCGCCCGTGACGGCGGCCCAGGGCCAGGCCGAACTGGCCTTCGTCAAGCTGCGCTACAAGCTGCCTGACGGGCAGACCTCGCGCCTGGTCGAACAGCCGGTGCCCGCCAGTGCGCTGGTGATCCAGCAGGCGCCTTCACCCGATTTCCGCTTCGCCGCGGCGGTTGCCGCCTTTGGCCAGAAGCTGCGCGGCGATCCCCTGCTGGGGGACTTTTCGCTGACCCAGGTCCGCGCCCTGGCCGGCGCGCCCGGGGATTTCTGGCGGCAGGAGTTTGTCCGGCTGGTCGGCGTCGCCGAGGGGCTGGGCGATCGCCCCGTCATGTCCGACGATCGACCGCGCGCCTTGCGTTGATGGCCCAGGCCTGATCCCACCGCGCCAGAGGTTCTCGCCGCCGCAGCCTTGGGCTATGGGGCGGCTCGGGCCCGGCGGGAATCGCCCGGGCGGAATGCGCAAGGACGCGGCGGATGGTGCAGGTGATCGAGGGTAACTGGCCAATCGTGGCCGGTGTGGTGGTGCTGGTCCTGCTGGTCGCCTGGTGGCTGTTCAGCCGGGCCACCAAGGCTCCGGCGCGCGAACGGCGGCCGGACGTGCTCGACGAGGGCGCCGCTCCCGCCCAGCGCAACCAGGCCCTGATCGATGCCGCCCCCGCCGCCGCGGCGGCCTATGCCATCCCGCCCGCGGCCGGAACGCTGGGCGGCGTCGCCGAAGTGATCGCCGCCGCGGTGCAGGAAGAGACGGCGGCGGCGAGCCTGGACGAACGTCCTGCTGACGCCCCGGACCTGCCGGCGGACGATCTCACCCGGATCAAGGGCCTGGGCCCCAAGCTGTCCACCCTGCTGGCGGGTCTGGGGGTGACGCGCTTTGCCCAGATCGCGGCCTGGACGGACGCCGATCTGGCCGCGATCGATGCCAAGCTGGGCAGCTTTGCCGGCCGTCCGGCGCGCGATCAGTGGGTCGAACAGGCCAGGCTGCTCGCGGCCGGGGACACGGCCGGTTACGAAAGTCGCTTCGGCAAATTGTGAAGCAAACCCGCGAAGGCGGGTTCAGACCGCGGCGCGGGACAGGTCGCGCGCGCGGCAGGCTTCGAGCAGGCGGCGCGGTTCACCGCTGGACTTGAGCTGCAGCGTGCCCCCGCCCGGCAGGGTGGCTTCCACCGAGTTGATCCCTTTGAGCACGTCCAGTCGCGGATCGACGGCGGGGACGAGGCCCTCCCAGCGTCCGGCCTCGCCATCGGCCATGGCGTTGACCGGAAGGCGGGCGATCCGGCCGTTGCCGATCAGGGCGAGCAGGGCCTTGGCCCCGCTTTCGGCCCGGGTGGTGCGGACCAGACGGATCAGGCTGGCTCCGGAGGGGTCGCGTTCGCAGGTCAGGGTGAGGAGCGGCGCTTGTCCCGGCACCCCGAACGACAGGCGTTCCCCCGCCGCAAGCCACTGCGCGCCCTCGGGCTGCCGCGGCGCCACCTCCTGCGGCTGTTCGGCACCGACCAGGTTCAGTCGCGCCGGGTAGCCGTCGGCCGGGCCGGAGCTCGCCACGACCTGCCCCTGGGACTGCGAACAGGCAGCCAAGGCCAGGGCAAGGGTCAGCGATGCGAGCGTCCCGGGTCTTGTCATTGGCCGAGATTGTGCGGTGGCCTGTTTACAAAGGCAATACGCGTTCCCGCGAAGTTCCACGGATTGGCGCAGGCCGGGCACGGGTGGCGGATCACTTCCCCCATTTCCGCTGGCTCTTGCCGAACCGCGTTTTCCTGGTCCCTGGCTTGCCTTCGTTGCTGCGGCCCACCACGGGCGCCTTGCGATCGCCCTCGGGAAGGCCCAGCTCGGTCGCTTCCAGCCGGCGGATTTCGTCGCGCAGACGGCCCGCCTCCTCGAATTCCAGATCGGCGGCGGCGGCGCGCATGCGCTTTTCCAGATCCTCGATATACCCGCGCAGATTGTGCCCGACCAGGTTGTTGAGCCCATCGTCCTCCAGCTCGACCACCACGCCGTCGCGACTGGCCGTGTCGGCGACGATATCGTGGATGTTGCGCTTGATCGTGGCCGGGGTGATCCCGTGCAGTTCGTTGTAGGCGCGCTGCTTTTCCCGCCTGCGGTCGGTTTCGGCGATGGCCCGCTCCATGCTGCCGGTCATCCGGTCGGCATAGAGGATGACCCGCCCGTCGACATTGCGCGCGGCACGGCCGATGGTCTGGATCAGGCTGGTCTCGGACCGGAGGAAGCCCTCCTTGTCGGCATCGAGGATGCAGACCAGCCCGCACTCGGGAATGTCCAGGCCCTCGCGCAGCAGGTTGATCCCCACCAGCACGTCATAGACCCCCAGTCGCAGGTCGCGGATCAGCTCGATGCGCTCCAGGGTCTCGACGTCGGAATGCATGTAGCGCACGCGCAGGCCCGCCTCGTGCATGAACTCGGTCAGGTCCTCGGCCATGCGCTTGGTTAGGGTGGTGACGAGGGTACGATAGCCCTTGGCCGCGGTCTCGCGGCATTCGTTGATGCAGTCCTGCACCTGGTCTTCCACCGGGCGGATCGTCACCGGCGGGTCGATCAGTCCGGTCGGCCGGATCACCTGCTCGGCGAAGACCCCGCCCGACTGCTCCATCTCCCACCCGCCCGGCGTGGCCGAGACCGCGACCGTCTGCGGGCGCATCGCGTCCCATTCGTTGAAGCGCAGCGGGCGGTTGTCGATGCAGCTCGGCAGGCGGAAGCCGTATTCGGCCAGAGTCAGCTTGCGGCGGTGGTCGCCCCGCGCCATGGCCCCGATCTGCGGCACGGTCTGGTGGCTTTCGTCCACGAACAGCAGGGCGTTGTCGGGCAGGTATTCGAACAGCGTCGGCGGCGGCTCGCCGGGCAGGCGGCCGGTCAGGAAGCGGCTGTAATTCTCGATCCCTGCGCAGGAGCCGGTCGCGGCGATCATTTCCAGGTCGAAGTTGGTGCGCTGCTCGAGCCGCTGCGCTTCCAGCAGCCGCCCTTCGGCATTCAGCTCCTTGAGCCGCTCCTGCAGCTCGAAGCGGATCGCGTCGGCCGCCTGCTTCATCGTCGGCCCCGGGGTGACATAGTGCGAATTGGCATAGACCCGGACCTTGTCCAGCTTGGTCCCGGCCTTGCCGGTCAACGGGTCGAACTCGGCGATCTCCTCGATCTCGTCGCCGAAGAAGCTGATCCGCCAGGCCATGTCCTCGTAGTGGCTGGGGAAGATCTCCAGATTGTCGCCGCGCACACGGAAGTTGCCCCGGGCGAAGGCGGCATCGTTGCGCTTGTACTGCAGCGCCACCAGCTTGCGGATGATCTCGCGCTGGTCGACGCTTTCCCCCTTCTTGAGGTCGAAGATCATCGCCGAATAGGTCTCGACCGAGCCGATGCCATAAAGGCAGGAGACCGAGGCGACGATGATCACATCGTCGCGTTCCAGCAGGGCGCGCGTGGCCGAGTGGCGCATCCGGTCGATCGCCTCGTTCACCGAGCTTTCCTTCTCGATGTAGGTGTCGGACCGGGGGACATAGGCTTCGGGCTGGTAGTAGTCGTAGTAGGAGACGAAGTACTCCACCGCGTTCTCGGGGAAGAAGCTGCGGAATTCGCCATAGAGCTGCGCGGCCAGGATCTTGTTCGGGGCCAGGATCAGCGCCGGGCGCTGCGTCGCCTCGATCACCTTGGCCATGGTGAAGGTCTTGCCCGAACCGGTCACCCCCAGCAGGACCTGGGTCTTTTCCCCCTGTTCGCTGATCCCCGCGACGAGGTCGGCGATCGCGGTCGGCTGATCGCCCGCCGGCTGATAGTCCGAGACAATCCGGAACGGCCGGCCGCCGTCCGATTTCTCGGGGCGTTTCGGCTTGTGCGGGACAAAGGCGCCCGATGTGTCGGGCTCTTCCAGGCCCCGGCGGATGACGAGTTCGGCCATGTCCCCGACTATGGGTGTTCGTGCTGCGTTCCGCAATGGCAGGGCGATTTTTCCGCCCGACTGAAAACCGTTCGCACTCCACCGTCCTCCTAAACGAGAGTTCTGGACGAGGATGTTCCCGATGAGCCAGCCTACCGAAGAATGCCGTCGCTCCCGCCGCCTGGCCCTGGCCATGCCCGCGCGCTGCCGCATGCTGAGCGGCTTCGTTGAGGACGTGGTGATCCGCGACATCTCGCCCGAAGGCTGCCGGATCATGAGCTTCGCGCTCAACATCCGCCCCGGTACGCGGGTGGTGGTCCGGCCGACGGGAATGGAAGGCCTGTGCGGCACGGTCCGCTGGTCCGGTCGGCACGAGTGCGGGATCGAGTTCGAGCGCCCGCTGCACCCGGCCGTGGCCGAACACATGCATCGTTGCTACGCCACCTTCCTCCCGCCCGAAGTGCCCTATCGCGCCGAGGCCCCGCGCCGCCTGGCCGCCTGATGGCAGTGGCATCGACGACGAGTCGGTGCTAGCCGGAAGCGGCAACGCCCGGAGCCTGCCAGCATGATCCACCTTTCCGGAGCAGGGCCGGCCCTGCTCCGACGCCGACCCTCTGCCCTGCCGGGTCTTCCGCGAAAGCCCCGGTCCTGAGCGGCTTCCTCTACGCCCTGCTGGCCGCGTTCCTCGCCTCGCTCGGCGCGCGCGATCAGGCGCTGGTCGCGCAGCTCGGCGCGAGCCAGGGGCGGCGGCCTGTCCTGCTGGTCGTGGCCTTGCTGGTGGCCGTCGCGAGCAGCGCGCTGGCGGCCTGGCTCGGCGGACGCATGCTGGCCGGGATGGCGCCGGCGGCGCGCGGGCTGTTCGGCGCGATCGCCCTGCTGCTGGCCGGGGGCGAGATGCTGCTGCTCGCGCCCAAGCCGGCGCCGCAGGAGCCCACCCATTCGCTGTTCGCCGCGGGGGTGGTGCTGCTCGCGCTGCAATTGACCGACGCCGCACGCTTCCTGATCCTGGCCCTCGCCGTGGGCACCGCCGCCCCGATCCCGGCGGCCATCGGCGGAGCCCTGGGCAGCATGGCGGCCCTCGCTGCCGGCTGGGCCGCGCCGCACCTGCTGGCCTCGACCGAAGCGCGCTGGGCCCGGCGGGTGATCGGGGGCGTGCTGCTGCTGGTCGGGCTGGCGGTCGGCGTGCCCAATGTAATCGGGATCAACGTTTAGACTGACCGCATTTAGTCAGGAACGCGATTAGTCGGTTGCGCGTATAGGATCGGGTATCGCCACCAACGCGAAGGGAATCCGCCATGGGTGACAACGTCAAGACCGCGCATATCGCCAATCTCAACGGCCTGCTGGCCGATGCCTTCGCGCTTTATGTGAAGACCAAGAACTTCCACTGGCATGTGCGGGGGCCGCAGTTCCGCGATCTCCACCTGATGTTCGACGAGCAGGCCGCCGAAATCTTCGCCCTGACCGATCTGATCGCCGAACGGGTCCGCAAGAACGGGGCGACCACTCACACCTCGCTCACCTCACTGGCGGCCGGGTCGCGCATTGCCGCGCAGGATCGGGCCGACCTGTCGGCCGAGGCGATGATCGGCGAACTGATCGGCGACAACCGCACCTTCCTCGCCCAGTTGCGCGCCACCAAGGACTCGGCGGGCGAGGTGGGGGACAATGCCACCGACGGGATCATCGATGACTGGACCGACCAGTGCGAGCAGCGCATCTGGTTCCTCAGCCAGACGCTGGCCTGAACGCGGCGACCCTTCGTCGGGGGCGGCAGCCCGCGCATAGCATTGCGCCGCGGTTTGCCGCCCTCGGGCAGGGTGGTAGGCGGCAGGCATGAGCATAGCCATCATCGACGGCGCCGCCGATGGCGCCATTGCTGCCTGGGTCGCCGAGTGCCTGGAGGCCGCGCTCGCGCGGGCCGGGGGGCAGGACATCGCCATCACCATCCCGGGCGGATCGAGCCCCTTTCCGATCCTGGCCGAACTGGTCCGCGGCGGCGTCGACTGGTCCCGCATCGCGGTCTGGCCGGGGGACGATCGCATCGTCCCGGAGGACCATCCGGCCAGCAATGTCGGGCGCATCCGGGCCCTGCTCGAACCCGCCGGCGCCCGCATCGTGCCGCTGGCCGAAGGCTTGGTCCCGCCGCATTTCGCCCTCGCCTGGCTGGGCATGGGGGCGGACGGGCATATCGCCTCGCTGTTCCCGAACACCGACCCCCGGCCCGATGACCCGCAGCGGCTGCGCCGGCTCACCCCCGATCCGCTGCCTCCGGAGGCGCCGTTCGATCGGTTCAGCCTGACCATCCCGGCCCTGCTCGACAGCGATGCCCTGCTGTTCGTGGCGCGCGGGACGGACAAGCGCGCGCTGTTCGCCGCCGCCGCCGCGGGCGAGCACGATCTGCCCGTGGCGCGGCTGCTCGGCGCGGCGCGGCAACCGGTCACCTGCTTTGCCTGACCTGGGGTTGCACCGCGGCAAGGTGCCAATTTAGTTCAGAAAAGGGGTGGCCTTGACGGCCGCCAACGTTCATCAGCCACCCATGCACGGTTCCGCTTCCCCCCCGGCTAACCAGCACCCGACCCGACCGGCCTTCGCCATCGGCGAGCGGGAGCTGATCGTGATGGTGGCGCTGATCATGTCGCTGCAGGCGCTGGCGATCGATGCCATGCTGCCCGGGCTCCCCCAGATCGCCGGTGAGCTGGGTGTGACCAGCCCCAATCATCGCCAGCTCATCGTCGGCCTGTTCATGGGCGGAGTGGCGTTCGGCTCGCTGATCCCCGGTCCGCTGGCCGATCGCTATGGCCGTCGGCGCGTGCTGCTGGCCGGGCTGGTGTGCTATGTGCTGGTCAGCGTGGCCTGCGCGCTGGTCACCGAATTCAACACCATGCTGGCCTTCCGGACGATCGGCGGGTTCGCCTGCGCCTCGATGTCGGTGGTGCCCTCGGCCGTGATCCGCGACCGCTTCGATGGCGACCGGATGGCGCGGCTGCAGTCGCTGATCGCGGTGATCTTCCTGATCGTGCCGATGATCGCGCCGACCATCGGGCAAGGCATCCTGGTCCTTGCCGGATGGCGCTGGATCTTCGGCATGATGGCGGTGATGGGCGTGCTCGGTTACGCCTGGGTGGCGCTGCGCCTGCCGGAATCGCTCGATCCCGAGCACCGCCAGCCGATCCGGACCACGGTGATCGCCCGCAACATGGCGGAGACCTTCACCAACCGCACGTCGCTGGGCTACATCCTGGCCAGCGCCTGCCCGCTCGGGCTGATCTGGGGCTGGGTGCAGTGCTGCGAGCAGCTTCTGGGCGAACACTTCGGCGCGGGCGAGCAGTTCCCCTATTACTTCGGCGGCATGGCGCTGTTCATGGCCTGCGGCAACTTCGCCAACTCGCGGATCGTCGAGCGGTTCGGCGCGCGTCGTGTCGCGCACACCGCGCTGCTGGCCTATATCCTGGTGGCCGCGCTGCAGGTCTACCTGGCGCACCTGCCGCACCAGTCGCTGTGGCAGTTCGTCCCGGTCATGGCGCTCAGCATGATGCTGTCCGGCTTCATGAGCGCCAACTTCTCGTCGATCGCGCTCCAGCCCTTTGCCCGCACCGCCGGTTCGGCCAGCTCGGTGCAGTCCTTCGTGCGGCTGGTGATCGGCACGGTGATCGGCCTCACGGTCGGCCAGGCCTACGATCAGAGCGCCCGGCCGCTGGCCCACGGTCTGCTGGCCGCCGGGCTGACCTCGCTGGCGCTGATCCTGTGGAGCGAGCGGGGCAAGCTGTTCCGCCGCGTCATTCTGCCGGGGATGCCACGCCCGGCCTGATCTCCGCTGCCGCGGGGCGAGGTGGATCGGCCAGCGCCAGGGCGTGCAGTTCGCGCCGCGACAGCGCCGGCCGCTGGGCCCGGCGCGGCGCCATGCCCGGCAGGGCGCGGAGCAGGGCTCCGGCGACGAACCCGAGCTTGGCCTTGCCGCTGGTGGTGACGCGCCGGTCCCAGGCATGGGGCCCGGCAGCGGCCACCTTGCGCGCGATCGCGCCATAGATCCCCGCCGCGCTCAGCACCGCCCAGCGTTGGCGGAACCCCAGCCGCGCCGCCCCGACCCGCGCCGACCGTTCATAGTCCTCCGCCAGCCGGCACATCCGCGCCACCGCCGCGACCAGCGCGGGACGATGGATCGGGCGGAACTGCTCGCCGGGGGGAATGTCGGCCTCGGCCAGCCATTCGGCGGGGAGATAGCAGCGCCCGGCCCGGTCATCCTCGGCGATATCGCGGGCAATGTTGCCCAGTTGGAACGCCAGCCCCAGGTCGCAGGCCCGGTCCAGCGTGTCGTCATCGTCGGGCGCGACCCCCATGACCACGGCCATCATCACCCCCACCGCCCCGGCGACATGGAAGCAGTAGCGCAGCAGGTCGGCCTCGGAACGCGGGGTCCAGTCGGCGGCGTCGAGCGCGAAGCCGGCGATCACGTCGTCGGCCATGTCGCGGGTGATGCCGCATTCCTGCACGACCAGGGCAAAGGCATCGAACTCGGCCCGGCCGGTCGGCTGCCCGGCCAGGGCCAGATCGGTCAGGCGGCGGATCGTCGCCAGCCGCTCGGCCGCGCCCGACTGGTCGCCCAGTTCGCCGCCCATGTCCTGGGCATCGGCGATGTCGTCGCAGGCCCGGCACCAGGCATAGAGCAGCCAGACGCGCTCGCGGGTGACCCGGTCGAACAGGTGCGAGGCCGCGGCAAAGCTCTTGCTGCCCCGCGCGATGGTATCGCGGGCCTGGGAGACAAGGGCGGGGCGGTCGAACACGCGGGAGACTTCAGCCTGATTCAGCAAGAGCCGTTCGTGTCGAGCGAAGTCGAGACACGCTGCGGCCCGGTGTCTCGACTTCGCTCGACACGAACGGGGCGATAGGTGATTTGTTCGGCGTAGGACAGGGCCTTCGTGCCGCGAGGGCCAGAGAACCCTGGAGATCCTTGACCCCTAGAGATCCTTGACCCCTAGAGATCCTTGACCCCTGGAGAACCTGGACCCCTACAGATCCTTCGCGGTCATCTGGAAGATCGGCACATGGGGTTCATGCGCGGTCATGCGGGTGAGCAGCTGGTCCAGCTCGGCCTCGGCGATCAGGATGCCGGCATGGACCAGACGGATGAAGCCGGTGTCGATCATGTGGCGGTTGAAGGCGAGCAGCGCGTCGTAGAAACCGAAGGCATTGAGCAGGCCGACGGGCTTGGCATGGTAGCCCAGCTGCGCCCACGACACGGCTTCCCACAGCTCGTCCATCGTGCCCACGCCGCCCGGCAGGGTCAGGAAGCCATCGGACAGGTCGGTGAAGGCCTGCTTGCGCTGGTGCATGCCGGTCACGACGTGCAGTTCGGTGCAGCCATGATGGGCCACTTCCGGAGTGCCGGCGAGGGCCTCGGGGATCACCCCGATCACCTCGCCGCCGGCCGCCAGCGCAGCATCGGCGACCGCGCCCATCAGCCCGCGCGTGCCGCCGCCATAGACCACCCCGATGCCGCGTTCCGCCAGAGTGCGGCCGGTCAGCGCCGCCAGTTCAAGATAGCGCGGGTCGGCCGGGGTGGCCGATCCGCAGTAGACCGCGATGCGCTTCATGCGAGGCGTCTCGCGCTGGCGGGGTGGCGGTCAACAAAACTGCCGTCATGCTGAACTTGTTTCAGCATCCATCTTTCCTGTCATTCGGATCGTTGCCCGATACCTTGCTGCACCGCGGCGTGCTCATGCGCCATCAGCCCGGGGGCTGGATGGATGCTGAAACAAGTTCAGCATGACGATGGCCCTAAGCCATCGCAACCCGCTGGTCCACCCGGCGCCGGCCCTTCACGTCAGATCCTCGATCATCAATCCGGCGGTCGCCTTGGCGCTGCCGACCACCCCCGGGATGCCTGCGCCGGGGTGGGTTCCGGCGCCGACCAGGTAGAAGTTCTTCAGCTTGTCGTCCCGGTTGTGGCCACGGAAATAGGCGCTCTGCGTCAGGATCGGTTCGAGGCTGAAGGCGCTGCCGAGGTGCGCGTTGAGGTCCATCGCGAAATCGCGCGGGGCATAGTGGAACTTGGTGATGATCCGGTCGTGGATATCGGGGATCAGCCGCCGCCCGACCTCGTCCAGGATGCGCTTTTCGAGCAGCGGGCCGACATGCTCCCAGTCGATCGGCAGCTTGCCCATGTGGGCGACCGGGACCAGCGCATAGAAGGTCGACTTGCCCGGGGGCGCGACCGAGGGGTCGGTCACGGTCGGGTGGTGCAGATAGATCGAGAAGTCCTGCGGCAGGACGCCATGCTGGTAAATGTCGTCGAGCAGGCCCTTGTAGCGCGGGCCGAACAGGATCATGTGGTGCGGGATGCCGGGCCAGGTGCCCTCCACCCCGAAGTGGACCACGAACAGGCTGGGGCTGTAGCGCTTGCGCTGCAGCTTTTTCGCCCGGGCCTGCCCGGCGGCATTGTCCGACAGCAGGTCGCGATAGGAATGGACGATGTCGGCGTTGCTGGCCACGGCATCGAAGCGCTGGCGCCAACCGCTCTGGGTCTCCACCTCGGTGATGCGATCGCCCACCGAATGGAGGTGGACCACCGGATCGTGAACGCGGATGGTGCCGCCGATCCGCTCGAAGTGACGGACCATGCCGGCGATCAGGCGGTTGGTGCCGCCGCGCGCCCACCACACCCCGCCATCTTTTTCCAGCTTGTGGATCAGGGCGTAGATCGCGCTGGTGGTCATCGGGTTGCCGCCGACCAGCAGGGTGTGGAACGACAGCGCCTCGCGCAGCTTCTCGCTCTTCACGAAGCTCGAGACCATCGAATAGACCGAGCGCCAGGCCTGGTGCTTGGCCAGCGCCGGGGCGGCCTTGAGCATCGAGGCGAAGTCAAGGAACGGCACCGTGCCGAGCTTGACGTAGCCTTCATCGTGGACGTGGGCGGAATAGCGCAGGAACTGCTCGTAGCCCTCCCAGTCGCCGGGCGCGACGCGGTCGATCTCGGCCTTCAGCCCGGCATCGTCGTTCGAATAGTCGAAGTTGACGCCATCCGGCCAGTTGAGCCGGTAGAACGGCATGACCGGCATCAGATCGACATCTTCGGAAATGTCGTGGCCGGTCAGCGCCCACAGCTCCTTGAGGCAGGGCGGATCGGTGATGACCGTGGGGCCGGCATCGAAGGTGAAGCCGTCGCGCTCCCAGTAATAGCCGCGCCCGCCGGGCTTGTCGCGCGCCTCCACGATGGTGGTGGCGATCCCGGCCGACTGCAGGCGAATGGCGAGGGCGAGGCCGCCGAACCCGGCGCCGATGACACAGGCGGAGCGGCTCATGCGCAGGCTCCCGCGGCGGGGGCGCCATGGTCAAGCGGGGCGAAGGGCACTCCGCCGGTGATCGCGCGGATGGCCGCGCTGATCGGGACCGGCGGCTTGCCGGTAAGGATCCGCAGCTTGTCAGTCATCGTTGTCCCGCCTGCATAAAAGCGCTCGATCAATCGTGAATCGAGCCCGTAGAACCGTTGCAGCACCCGATAGCGCTCGGCCGGGGCCGCGGCGCCGAACAGCATCGCGGTGAGCATCCGGTAGAACGCGCTCTTGCGCCAGTGAGCTTCACCCCATGCGCGCGACGCGGCCAGAAGGCCAGTGCCCGAAAGATTGGCGCTGCCGGCGATGCTTAGGGCATAGCGCACGGCATCAGGCAGCGAATAGGAGGTCAGCGGCTGGAACAGCCCGGCGCGGATCCCGGCCTGGGCCACGCCCTGGTCGGTCGCGGCGCGGAATGCGGCGAAATCGCCCCCCGCGACCACGGGCAGGACCCCGGTCTCCTCGCCCAGCACCTCGGCGATCTCCCAACCGGCAGCGGCGCAATAGTCCGCCACGCGCTGGCGCAGAACCGGCACGTCGAGCGCGGGCTCGTCGGCATAGTAGGTGTCCTCGACGAAGACCCGGTCGGGACCGAAGGGCAGGCAGTAGACGAAGCGGTAGCCGTCGAGCTGGGCGACCGTGGCGTCCATCACCACCGGCCGCTCCAGCCCGTGCGGGCGCGCCGTGCGGATCATCCGGCCGACGAACTTCTGCCAGCCGCCGGTCAGGTGGGGCAGGACGGCGGCGCCGCGCGCATCGATCACTCCGCCGACCTGCAGCACCTGTCCATCGGCCAGGGTGACGCTGGTCGGGGTGGCGGCCCTGACCTCGGTTCCGGTGCGGATCGCGGCGGCGGGCAGGGTCGCCCGCAGCGCGGCGTCGAACCGTTCGCTGGTGACCGAATTGTACGCACTGCCCAGCTCGCGGGTGTAGCGCGGGAAGCGGATGGTGTAGCCTTGCCAGCGCGCCGCGATCAGCGGTTCGACCAGCGCCGTGCCGGCGGCATCGAGGTCGGTGGCGAAGAACGACCAGACGTGGTTGCCGCCCAGCCGGTCATCGCGCTCGATCAGCAGCAGGCGCAGGTCGGGGCGGCGCGTATGGAGGGCGAGGGCGATCAGCCCACCGGCCAGCCCTCCGCCCAGGATCGCGACATCGGCATCTGGCGTGGTCATGCGGCGTCCCGTTGCGTCATGGCGCCTGACCTAGGCGCGGGCGGGTGTCGGCGCAACCGGCACGACGGGGCGAGACAGAGAAAGCGCGCGGCGTTGACACTTGCGGGGCGGTTTGGTGCGCGCGGATGGAGTGGAATTGCAGTTTGGGATCAGTGTGTTGCGGGGAGATGGCAGACCATGCTTTGTGACTTTTCGTGCGCAGGGCGTGCGGATGCGGCGGAGGGTAGGGGGCTGACGGTGGGGCATGGGCGAAAGGGTAGTGCCAGGGGGCGATGTAGGACAGCGCGCCGGGGCACACGGCTGGCGCAAGGGACGTCGATGATGGCATGGTGGTCCGTGGCGGCGAAGAATGTCCCATGCGCCCCAATGGCCACCCCCAGACCCTGTCGCGAACCCTGTACACCGCCGCCACTAGGGGCTAACACCATGCCATCCCCGGGGAGCCGAGCGGCTGAGAGGTGGGCGTCGCGTCCCACGACCCGTTGAACCTGAACCCGTTAGCACGGGCGGAGGGAAGGGTCCGGCCCAGCCGCAGCGCCGCCGCCCGCTCCCCGTCCGCCGAGAGGAGCATCATGGCCGACATCAACAGCAAGCTCGAAATCGGCGTCACCACCGGCCCGATTCGCGGCAGCCGCAAGATCCACGTCGAAAGCCCCCGCATGCCCGGGGTGAAGGTGGCGATGCGCGAGATTTCGCTGGAGCCGGGCTCGGGCGAGCCGCCGGTGCGGGTCTATGACACCTCGGGCCCCTACACCGATACGGCGGCCACGATCGATATCGCCGCCGGCCTGCCCGCGCTGCGCCGTGACTGGATTCTCGCCCGGGGCGATGTGGAGGATTACCAGGGTCGCGCGGTCAAGCCCGAGGACAATGGCCAGCTCGGCCCCGATCGCTCGGGCGGGGTGCCGCCGTTCCCCAAAGTGGTGCAGCGCCCGCTGCGCGCCAAGGCCGGGCAGAATGTCAGCCAGATGCACTATGCCCGCCGCGGCATCATCACCCCGGAGATGGAATATGTCGCCATCCGCGAGAACCTGGGGCGTGCCGCGCTGAAGGAGCAGCTCGCGCGCGACGGGCAGGACTGGGGTGCGGCCATCCCGGACTATGTGACGGCCGAATTCGTGCGCGAGGATGTGGCGCGCGGCCGGGCGATCATTCCCAACAACATCAACCACCCGGAAAGCGAGCCGATGGCGATCGGCCGCAACTTCCTGGTCAAGATCAACGCCAACATCGGCAACTCCGCCGTCGCCTCGGACGTGGCGCAGGAGGTCGAGAAGATGGTCTGGTCGATCCGCTGGGGCGCGGACACCGTGATGGACCTGTCCACCGGGCGCAACATCCACGACACGCGCGAATGGATCCTGCGCAATTCGCCCGTGCCGATCGGCACCGTGCCGATCTACCAGGCGCTGGAGAAGGTCGGCGGCGTGGCCGAGGACCTGACCTGGGAGATCTTCCGCGACACCCTGATCGAACAGGCCGAGCAGGGCGTGGACTACTTCACGATCCACGCCGGCGTGCGCCTGCCCTATATCCCGCTCACCGCCAAGCGCGTGACCGGGATTGTCAGCCGGGGCGGCTCGATCATGGCCAAGTGGTGCCTGGCGCACCACAAGGAGAGCTTCCTTTACGAGCGCTTCGACGAGATCACCGAGATCATGAAGGCCTATGACGTCGCCTATTCGCTGGGTGACGGGCTGCGCCCCGGGTCGATCGCCGACGCCAACGACGAGGCCCAGTTCGCCGAGCTCTACACCCTGGGCGAGCTGACCAAGCGCGCCTGGGAACAGGATGTCCAGGTGATGATCGAAGGCCCCGGCCACGTGCCGATGCACAAGATCAAGGAGAACATGGACAAGCAGCTCGAGGCCTGCGGCGAGGCGCCGTTCTACACCCTCGGGCCGCTCGTGACCGATATCGCCCCCGGCTATGACCACATCACCAGTGGCATCGGCGCGGCGATGATCGGGTGGTACGGCACGGCGATGCTCTGCTACGTCACCCCGAAGGAGCACCTCGGCCTGCCCGACCGCGACGACGTGAAGGTGGGCGTGGTCACCTACAAGCTGGCGGCCCACGCGGCCGATCTGGCCAAGGGGCACCCGGCGGCCAAGGTGCGCGACGATGCGCTGAGCCGGGCGCGGTTCGAGTTCCGCTGGCGCGACCAGTTCAACCTCAGCCTCGATCCCGATACGGCCGAGCAGTACCACGACCAGACCCTGCCGGCCGAGGGCGCCAAGACCGCGCACTTCTGTTCGATGTGCGGGCCCAAGTTCTGCTCGATGAAGATCACGCAGGAAGTGCGCGACTTCGCCGCCAAGCAGAACCAGCCCTCGACCGGGTTCATCGCGGCCGAGGACGCCGAGCAGGGCATGGCCGAGATGTCCGAGGTGTTCCGCGAGAAGGGTGGGGAGATCTATCTGCCCGCTGCCGAGTAGGACCACGGCGTGATCGGGCTGTTCGTCCTGGTCCTGGCCACGACCGGACCGGAGCCGCTGCCGCCGGCCGCTCCGGCGCCGGCTCCGGCGGCGGTCGTGCCTGCCCCCGCGGCTGAGCCGGTGCGGGCCCCGCTGGTCGGCGGCTTTGCCCCGATGAGCCCGCGCGCGCCCGAGCTGGGCCCGGTGGTCCAGGCCGCGATCACGCACATCACCCCGCAGCCGCGGGCCAAGGGCCGGGTGCTGGTGGCGGAGCGGCAGGTGGTGGCCGGGATGAACTACCGCCTGCTGCTGAAGCTGCGCGACGGATCGCGCTGGCGGGTGGTGGTCTGGCAGAAGCTGGACGGCACCCGCCAGGTGACCGAGGCGACGCGCGAGGACCGCTGAGCGCGTGAGCACCGACGCCGCTGCCGATCTCGCCATCCGCCTGCGCCGCGCCGCGTTCAACCGCGCCCTGGCCGCCGGTGACCTCGCCGCCATCGGGCCGCTGCTGGCGCCCGACGTGGTGCTGGTGACCGGCACCGACAGCGCCGTGCTGGCCGGGCGCAAAGCCCAGCTCCAGGCCTGGAAGCGCGAGTTCGCGGCTCCCGCGGCGGAGCGCAACCGCTATGTCCGAACCCCCGCGGCCGTGACAGTCTCGGCGGTCGAGCCGGTGGCGATGGAGCAGGGTGAATGGACCTGCACCGTCGCCGAGACCATCACCGCGCGCGGCAGCTATGCCGCCAAATGGCGTCGGATCGGCGAGGACTGGGCGATCGAGGCCGAGCTGTTCGTCACGCTCGGCTAGGGGCGCTCGACGCGATGATCCGCGATCGCGGCTAGTCCTCGGAGTCCCCCGCCACATTGGCGCTGATCGCGGTGAAATCGTGGCCGTCCCACTGCGGATCGGCGTCGATCCGCGCCATGACCCGCTGGGCCGCGACCGCCAGGCTGCCGCCGTGGGGATTGTAGGCGATCGGGGCCAGCGCCGTGCGGGCATCGGCCAGGCGATGGCGGCGCACCAGTTCGGATGCCAGCATCATGCGCAGGCCCAGGTCGAACGGAGCCAGCCCCGATGCCTGGGCCAGGGCCGTGTAGGCCAGATCGGTCGGGGTCTGCCCCTGCTGGACGAAACTCAGGTAGAAATGGATCAACGGCACCGGATGGTCGGGTTCGCGCCGGTTGAGCTGGGCGAAGGCCACCCGCGCCTGGCGATAGCCGGCCGCCCGGTCCGGCGCGTCGTCGGCCATCCGGAACAGCGACAGGCCCTTCTGGACGTGGGCCCGGACCAGCGCCGGGTCCCGCGCCAGGGCCTTATCGGCCGCGGCGATCGCCTCCTTGTCGTTGCCCGCGTCGTGCTCGGCCTCGGCCAGGGAGGCCTGGACCTGCGGATCGTCGGGATAGCGCGCCGCCACGGCGCGGGCATCGGCCAGGACCAGCTTGGCCTGTTCGTTGTTCACGCCGCGATCGGACCGGATCCGCACCGGCATCATCTCGGCTTCTCCCGCCGACAGCCGTCGCAGGGTGACCGCTCCGGTCGGCACAAAGGCGGGCTTGAGATCGAAGCTCAGCATGCGCGGCTTGCGCAGGTAGGCGTCGAGATCCTTTTCCAGCACCGCCAGATCGCCGAAGGCCTCGGTCGCGGCCTCCGGTGACGAGCGGCCTTCCGTCAGGAGCTGGTTGTAGCGGCTCAGTTGGCCTTTGCGCGCCGGATCGAAGGTCAGGTAATGGAACAGCAGCCAGCTTTTCCCGTAGAAGGAATCGTAGCGCTTGCCGCGCACCTGCTTGGCGGGATCGAGCAGCTCGGTCACATGGACATCGCGCGCGAAGCCGGGCAGGACCAGCTCGGCCGCCCGATGCATCGCCGGCCGGCCGATCGAGACCCCGCCCGTTGTCGGAAAGGTCGCGGCCGAGAAGAACTCGGCTGACCCTTCCGAATACCAGCGTGGCATCGGGAAGCTGCTGCTGGTCTGCATGAAGTGGTGTGCATATTCGTGCAGCAGCGTGGTCATCGAGAATTCCAGCTCGCGCGAGCTGGTGGTCACCTTGGGCACGATCGCCACCGAGCCCCCGGCTCGCGGGAGGTAGAACCCGGCGACGAACTTGTTGTCGCCGCCATGCAGCTTGCGCACGGCCTCCTCGCTGCTGACGACATAGACCGTCACCCGGTTGGACGGGCTCGGCGCGACGACATTGGTCTTGGTCAGCAGCGCCAGCGCCGAGTGATAGCGTTCGAGCTGTTCGGAAAAGCGCTGGTTCTCGCTCTGGCTGCTGTTGGCATAGACCACGAAATGCGCGCTGGAGGATTCGATCCATTCCGCCCGCACCGCCGCCGGCAACAGCGCCGCTAACCCAACCACTGCCCATGAGAACCGCATCACGCACCCCCGTCCGCGACCGGCAATAGTATCGTTTGCATCGCGCCGCCTGGCAAGGGCGCAGCACAGGGGACGCGATGTCCCGCCTGGGCGAAGTGGACACGTTCGAACGGCCGCTATCGCCCGAAGTCGGACCTTTGTTTCCTCCCCGGTACGGGGAGCAACCGTCTAGGCGAGAGCCCATTTCTGCTTGTTGCGGATCATGGCGTTGAGGGCTGTGATGAGTTTTCGCATGATGGCGACGAGAGCGACCTTTGGGGGTTTTCCTGCGGTTTTCATGGC
>NZ_JACLAU010000031.1 GCF_014230305.1 Novosphingobium aerophilum | reverse complement strand
AATCGTCGCCTGGCCAAGGATGTCGAGGCAACCCTCAAATCCGCAGCAGCATTCCTCTACGCCGCCGCTGCCATGCTCATGATCCGCCGACTGGCACGCTCAGCGTGAGTTTCGAAACCGACTCTAAAGGGGACAGCCGTAATGAAGAGTTTCGCCGCTGGTATTGCCGCCGCATTTTTGCTGATGCTCAGTAGTGGTGCAAATGCTGGTGAGCGGGTGATGTATCAGGAAATCACCGATAATAAGCCGGATGTAGGCGTAAGCACGACCGTGTATCTCGGCGATCGGATGCTGGAGCAGCGTCGCGGGCAGTACATGGACTGCATTGTCCCGAAGTTTGATCATACTGGGAAGGCCCTTGGCGGATGGACTCTTACGATCAAATCTGGAGAGCCTATCTGCAAAACAACACCTTCTGCCAAACGTTACACTCCCAATTACGTAAATGGGCAGAGCGCGGTTGCGCAGTACACATACGATGTGGTTCTGAAAGAAGAAAAGCCCGGAAGTTACAAAATATGCCTTTTCAATATGGTTAACGTGACATGCGCCAAGGATAAGGCCAAAAGTGACTTCGAGGCTGGGCCATGGTTTGTTTACAGCAAAAGCTCATTTCAACAAACGATTGAATATGCTGGTCGGAATGGCGATGTTTTAAAATTCATTTATTCCGAATTTACTGACGGTTTGGCTCGCGAAGCGTTCACCCGCGAGTTTCAGGTTGATTTATCGCAAGGCAATGTGGCTGCTTACAAAGGTGCTATCATCGAGATCGAGAGTGCTTCCAATGCCTCCATCACGTACAAGGTTGTTCGGAATTTCCAGCAGTGAGTCGCGCCTTCGCATCGCTCGCCCTCGTTGCATTGGCCGTAGCTGGGTGTTCGGGAACCCCCAGCGCGACCCTTCCCATGTCGGGTAAATGGCAATGGGTGAACACGAACGCTTCGTATGCCCATTCGTTGGATCAGGACAAAGTGACGTGCTCAGCAGAAGCTGATGCGATCCAATCACGCTTGAGCCAGTGCAATTCGGCCCCGCCTTCGGATTGCGAGAAGCTCGCGGACACCGTGGCCAAGGCCATGTGCCAGTATTCCAACTCGACCACCAAGAACATGTGCAGCGTTGGTCGCATGGCGATCCCCAAGCAGGAGATCATCGATGGCTGCATTGCTGCCCGTGGTTGGCGACAGGTTTGGGTAAGGGCTGGCGGCTGAGGGTTTATTCAAGAGGAGCAGCTTCATGGACATTCGACAGGTAATCGAAGCTGCTGATGATGGTCGCATTCGAGAGCACCTTATCGCATTTCTAACCGCTTTCACGCAGCCAGCATTCGGTGCGTTGCCCAAGCGGGAAGTGGAGCTAAAGGTTTTTGAACTGCTGAGAGGCATCGGAGCTGTCGATGAGAAGGCGTCCATCTATAGTCTGATGACCGACCTTCGGATTACCCGCGCCAAGGCAACGCAAATGCTTTTTGATTTGGAGGTGAGGTCGCATGGCGGCGATGCAGCCAAGCTAGATAACGCAATTTGCGAGGCTCTCAGGCACACGAAATTCGCCAAAGATGGCGACTATTTTGTGCTGGAGATTGAAAGCCCATTGGTGCTCGCCCACCTTCGTCAGCGGATACGGGAGGCTGGCCACGTATCAGATACGTCGTTCAACACCTCAATCGTTCGGGCGCCAGTTGGCGCGGTAGCCGACCTAATCTCAAAACTTGTTCCGAAGGATCAGCATGGTAATATCAAGCAGGCGCTGGTCGCTGCTGGTGCGAAGGATGACTCATTTAAAGGCGTATTGGTTGAAGCTTTTAAGAGTCTCGGTAGCAAGGCTCTAGGTGGGGCCGGCGATCGCGTCATTGAGTTTGCCGCGGACAAATTTCTCGACCCGATACTGTCCGTCGCATGTGATGCCATATCGGAGCAATGGAAATCGGTCTTCCATGAAGATAGATAGGTCTTTGCCGTAGGTTGCCTTGGCCGCTGCGAAACAGTCGTGTCACACGACCGTTCATCCGCAGCCCAACATTGAGCCACTCACGATAATACACCGCCGAAGCACCGTGTTTAGAACACCGTGTCCGGACCGTTGTTGCACCGTTCGGGCACAGTGCAGCGGCGCGAGAACTCGCTGATGATCCGCTTATGGGGAATTTGAGGCTGCGAGCGCCTTTGTCTAGGGCGTAAGCCCTTGAGGCAAAACGCGAAGTGGTGGCGCACCCGACAGGATTCGAACCTGTGACCTCTGCCTTCGGAGGGCAGCGCTCTATCCAGCTGAGCTACGGGTGCGTGAGGGGCGCGACTAGCAGAGGCTTCGCGGGCGCGCTAGCGGGAATTCGCCGCTTCGGGTTGGGGCTTAGCCAATTGGCAAGGGGTTGGCCCTAGGCTGCCGCGATGGCCACTGTTCCGCTTGATCCCTCGCTGCCCAGCTCCGCGCGCGCCGATGCGCTGGCAGCGCAATGGGCTGCGCTGCATGAGGCGGCGGGACTGGTCGCCGGGCTGGCCGGCCAGGCGGCCGCATCGGCCGCGCTCGCCGGCGAGCCCTGCCCCGATTCGCTGCTGCGCGCCCGGGGCTGGCGTCTTGCCCTCGCCGAGCAGGGCCTGGCCGATACGGCCGCGATCCTCGAGGGCGGGATCCGGGCGCTGCTGGTCGCGCGCTCCGGCGGGGCCGCGGTGCACGGGGCAGCCGACGCCTTGTGGCAGGAATTTGTGGCGGCCCGGCAGGCCATGGTCGATCTCGCCCGCCCGATCTGAGGCACCCCAACCGGCCGACGCGACCGCCGCCGGCTTGCAAAGTTCGCGCTATGTTCTAATGTGGCGGCATGACTTCGCAAGGCGTTCCTTTCCCTGCCCTGGCTGCCGCTGATCCGCTGCGCGCCGGCGCAGCGGGCGTCCCCGCCTCCGGGGACGCCGATCCGGGCACGGCGAAGGCGGTCGCGCGGGGAATCGCCCGGCTTTTTGCCCGCAACGATATCTGGTGCCTGCCCGAAATGCCGCTGCGGTCCGGGCGGCGCGCCGATCTGATGGGGGTCGATGCCAAGGGGCATGTGATCATCGTCGAGATCAAGGTCAGCCGGGCCGATCTGCTGGGCGACGGCAAATGGCCGGACTATCTCGACCATTGCGACCGGTTCTTCTGGGGCCTGCATCCCTCGCTCGACCGCGCCTGCCTGGAGACGCCCGCCTTCCGCCCGGACGCCTGCGGAGTGATCGTGGCCGATGGCTATGATGCGGAAATTCTCCGCCCCGCGCCGACCCTGCCGCTTGCCGCGGCACGGCGGCGGGCCGAGGTCGAGCGGCTGGCGCGGGCGGCGCTGCGGCGCCAGGTCGTGGCGGCCGATCCGCATTGCGCAACCTTCGGGGCCGGGCTCTAGGGTCCGGGGTGTCCGGTTGCCGCGCCGCGGGTTGCACCGCGCCGGTGGGGCAGGCAACATCGCGTCCCTTGCCCCGGCAAGATTTCGGCAAGACCTCGGCAGGATGAGGCCATGGACATCCGTGAAGACGACCTGACCGACGCCCAGAGCCTGGCCCTGCTGCGTCTCCATCTGGAAGGCATGCTCGCCACGACACCGGCCGAACACGCCTACGTGCTGGACGTATCCGGGCTGCGCCAGCCGGACGTGACCGTCTGGACCGTCTGGCGCGGCGATCAAGCCGCCGGGATCGGCGCGCTCAAGCAGTTCGATGCCGAGTGGGGCGAAATCAAGTCGATGCGCACCCATCCGGACCATCTGCGCCAGGGCGTGGCGGCCGCGCTGCTTGACCATATCATCGCCACGGCGCGCGCCCGGGGCCTGCGCCGGCTCAGCCTGGAAACGGGAACGGCGCCCAGCTTCGCGCCGGCGGTCGCGCTTTACCGGCGCCGCGGGTTCTGTGACGGACCGGTCTTCGCCGACTATGCGCCCAGCCCTTACAACCGCTTTCTGCACCTGGCGCTGGATCGCGCGCCGGATTGATCCCGGCGGCCCGATCCGATCAGTCCCGATCCGATCAGTGGGGCCGCCTTGCGGGGTGGTCGCAGGTGGCCGGGTCGCGGCCGGATCACCCGCGGCGGCGCAGCTCGACCAGCAGGGCGCGCTGTTCGGCCCCGGTCAGCATCGGCCAGTCGGCGATTTCGCCCAGGGTGCGCCGACAGCCCAGGCACCAGCCCGTCCGGGGGTCGATCCGGCAGACCCGGGTGCAGGGGGATGGCGGTTGCGACATGGCCGATCTGCACCACGCAGCGCCCGGAAAGGCAAGCCCGATCCCGTCGCGGAGCGGACCGGGGCGGGGGCTTTGCGCAATTTCCTTGCTTTTTCGCGCAATCGCTCATAGAGCCCCGATGGTGGCCGGCGCAGACAACGCGCAATCGACCGCCAGCGTGAGATCCGCCCGCCCGATGGCCCAGTGCCCCAAGGCCGAGCGTGATCCGCGGCGATGCACGGCCATGTTCACCAAGCTTCCCTTTCACGCATGGGTCGCCAGACGCGAACCCTGCCGCGCGCGCCATTCAGGCCTGCGCCAACGAAAGCATACTGATTTCATGTCCTATTTCACCGAACTCGGCCTGGCCGAACCGATCCTGCGCGCGCTCGGCGCCAAGGGCTATGCCGATCCCACGCCGATCCAGCGGCAGGCCATCCCGGCCCTGCTCGAAGGGCGCGACCTGCTGGGCATCGCCCAGACCGGCACCGGCAAGACCGCGGCCTTCTCGTTGCCCTCGCTGCACCGCCTCGCCGGTGATCCCAAGCCGACCAAGCCGGCCGCCTGCCGCATGCTGGTCCTGTCGCCCACCCGCGAACTGGCCGCGCAGATCGCCGAGAACATCCGTGGTTACGCCAAGTACCTGCGCCTGGGCGTGCAGTGCGTGTTCGGCGGGGTTCCGGTGGGCAAGCAGGCCCGCGCGCTGGTCCAGGGCACCGACATCCTGGTCGCGACCCCGGGCCGCCTGCTCGACCTGATCGACCAGCGCGCCCTGACCCTGCGCCACGTCGAGATCTTCGTGCTCGATGAAGCCGACCAGATGATGGACCTGGGCTTCATCCAGCCGCTGACCCGGGTCGCCGCGCTGCTGCCCAAGGATCGCCAGAGCCTGTTCTTCTCGGCCACCATGCCGCAGTCGATCGCCGAACTGGGCAAGCGCTTCATCAACAACCCGGTGCGGGTCGAGGTGGCGCCGCAATCGACCACGGCCGAGCGGGTCGAACAGTATGCCACCTTCCTGAACCAGGCCGAAAAGCAGGCGCTGCTGACGCTGACGCTGCGCAAGGGTCTGGCCGACGGCTCGATCGATCGCGCGCTGGTCTTCACCCGCACCAAGCACGGGGCCGACCGCGTGGTGCGCCATCTGGCCGGCGCCGGCGTGAATGCCGCGGCGATCCATGGCAACAAGTCGCAGGCCCAGCGCACCCGCGCGCTCGAGGGCTTCCGCCAGGGCTCGACCCCGATCCTGGTCGCCACCGACATCGCCGCCCGCGGGATCGACGTCACCGGCGTCAGCCATGTGTTCAACTTCGAGATCCCCAACGTGCCCGAGCAGTACGTCCACCGCATCGGCCGCACCGCACGGGCCGGCGCCGACGGGATCGCGCTGAGCTTTGTCGCTCCCGACGAGCGGCCCTACCTGCGCGACATCGAGAAGCTGACCGGGGTCAAGCTGACTCCGCAACCGCTTCCCGAGGATTTCCTCAAGCAGGCCGCCGGCTTGCCCGCGCCGAAGCGCGTCGAGGCCGCCGAGGAGCGTCCGGCCCATGCCGGGCGGGGCGGCGAACGGCGTGGACCCCCGCGCCGGGACGGCGGACGGTCCCATGGCCAGCCCCATGGTCAACGTCGTGACGAGGCGCGTCCGGCCGGACGCGGCGATGGGCGGTTCGAGGGTCGGGCCGAGGCCCGTCCGGATGGCCGCGGCGAGAGCCGTCCGGCCCGCGCCGAGGGGGAAGCCCAGCCCAAGCGCCGGTTCCGCCCCCGCGGGCCCAAGGGCCTTGGTCAACATGCCGGCAAGGTTCGTCGGGTAAACTGAACGCGGTGGACCGATTCGGTCCGGGATAGTCATTGGCGGCACTTTCAGGCATGCAGCAGGCGATGGACGGGATCATGATCCTCCCCACGGTGATCGCCGCCGGCGGCGCCGCGTTGGCGATGACCGCCATCGTCGCCCTGCGCTACCTGCTGGCCAGCGGCGGGTTCGCCCTGGCCACCGCGCGCGTGCGGCCCGGGCTTTACGCCGGGCTCGGCCGGCAGATCCGCGCCGAGATCGGCTGGTCGCTGCTCTCGGCCGCGATCTACGGCCTTCCTGCCGGTGTAGTGGCCTGGGGCTGGCAGCAGTTCGGCTGGACCCTGATCTATCGCGACTGGCAGGCCTATCCGTTGTGGTACCTGCCCCTGTCGGTGCTGGTGTACCTGTTTGCGCATGACACCTGGTTCTACTGGACGCACCGGCTGATGCACCGGCCGCGCTGGTTCCGGCTGGCTCACGCCGTGCATCACGCCAGCCGCCCACCCACGGCCTGGGCCGCCATGAGCTTCCATCCGATCGAGGCGCTGAGCGGCGCGGTGGTGATTCCCGCGCTGGTCTTCCTGGTGCCCATCCATGTCGCCATGCTTGGCCTGGTGCTGACCGTGATGACGGTGATGGGGGTCACCAACCACATGGGCTGGGAGCTGTTTCCGCGCGCCCTCGTTCATTCCCGGCTGGGCGGGTGGCTTATCACCGCCAGTCATCACCACCGTCACCACGAGCTCTACTCATGCAACTACGGCCTCTATTTTCGCGTCTGGGACCGACTGTGCGGAACGGATCGGGGCCTGTCGCAGCCCTGAGCCTCGCCGTGGCGGGAATCATGCTCGGCGGGGTCGCCCCGGCCGGGCAGGATGTGAGCGTCATGGTCGACGGGCTGCGCAACGATCGCGGCCTGGTCCGCGCCTGCCTGACCACCAACGCGACGATGTTTCCCAACTGCAAGGACGATCCGCAGGCCCACAAGCTCGAGGTTCGTGCCGCCACCGGGCAGGTCCTGCTCGACTTCGGCCGCGTTCCTCCGGGGACCTATGCCTTCGCGCTGATCCATGACGAGAATTCCAACGGCCGGATCGACACCGCCCTGCTGGTCCCCCGCGAGGGCTTCGGCTTTTCGCGGGATGCCAAGGTGCGCTTCGGCCCGCCGCGCTTTTCGGCGGCGGCCTTTCCGGTCGGCGCGGAACCGGTCCGCCAGACCGTGCGGGTGCGCTACATGTTCTGATCGGCCGTGGCGGCAACGCCGCAGCTTGACCTGAGCGCCCGGGCCGACCAACGGAAGACATGGCCGATCCCCGCGACAATCCCGCCGTGGACCCAGCCGGGGCCGGCCCAAGCCCACCAAACCCGCCGGGTGCCACCTTCGCGCCGTTCCGCTATCCGGCCTTCCGGGCGATCTGGTCGGCCAATCTCTTTTCGCAGCTCGGGTCCTCCATCCAGTCGATCGCCGCGGCCTGGCTCATGACCGACCTGACCCGGTCGCACAGCCTGGTGGCGGCGGTCCAGGCCTCGGCCACGGCGCCGATCCTGCTGATCGGGGTCTTTGCCGGAGCGATCGCCGACAACTTCGACCGGCGCCGGGTGATGCTGGCGGCGCAGGTGGCCATGCTGCTCTGTTCGGCGGCCCTCGCCACGATCACCGCCCTCGGGCTGATCGGTCCCTACGGCCTGCTCGCCTTCACCCTGGCGGTCGGCACCGGCACCGCGCTCAACGCCCCGGCCTGGCAGGCCTCGGTCCGGGCCCAGGTCGGCGTGCGCGACCTGCCCCAGGCCATCTCGCTCAACACCATTGCGCTCAACCTGGCACGCAGCCTGGGTCCGGCCCTGGGCGGAGGGCTCGTCGCCGCGCTGGGCGTGGCCGCGGCATTCGGGATCAATGCCGTCAGCTTCCTCGCCATGATCGTCGTGCTGTGGCGTTGGCGCCCCGACGTCCCGGCTCCGGTGCGGCGGCCGATGCTGACTTCGATCCGCGCCGGGCTGGCGTTCTGCGCCGGATCCGATCCGGTCCGGCGGATCCTGCTGCGCGGGCTTTGCGTGGGCATCGGCGCGGCGGCGCTGCAATCGCTCCTTCCCGTGGTGATCCGCGACCGGCTGGGCGCCGGGGAGCTGGCCTTCGGCCTGCTGCTGGCGAGCTTCGGGCTGGGTTCGATCGCGGGCGCGCTGGTGGTGGCGCGGCTCAACCGGCGGTTCGGGGCCGAGGTGATGGTCCGGACCGGCGCCATCGCCTATGCCGCGGCGATCCTCGGTCTGGCCCTGATCGATCGGGCGGTCTGGCTGTTTCCGTTCATCGCCCTGGGCGGAATGGCCTTCACCTTCTGCTTCACCACGATCAACGTCGCGATGCAGTTGCGGGCGCCCGAGGCGATCCTGGGCCGGTGCATGGCGATCTACCAGTCTGTCAGCTTCGGCGGCATGGCGATCGGTGCCTGGCTTTGCGGCCTGCTGTCGGATCGGGTCGGGATCACGGTCGCGCTGGGCCTGGCCGCCACCTTCCTGCTGTTCATCACCATGGTGCTCGGGCTGCTGGCGCCGCTGCCCCGCCCGGGCGAAGGCGTGGTGCTGAAGCGTTGACCCCGGTCTGGTGAAGTTGCGCGGGTTTTCGCGCAACTTAACCTTTTTTCCACCATGCTTGGGCAATCTCCGCCTGGAACACAGCAGGGGATTGTTTCGGATGGAGACGTTGCGCGGTCCGTGGGGCGGGATGTCCGATGCGGACTACCCGGAAACCGACCTTTACGATCCGGCCGAAGACGAGATCGGGCACGATACCCTGCCCCCGGTCATCGGGCAGGATGATCGCCGCATGCAGGTGCGGGCCTACAACCACTGGGCCAGCCTGCTCGGCGACCGCCACTTTCCGCTGATCGCGGATCTCGAGACGGGCAACATGCCCGATTTCGATCCCCATTCGGTGCTGATCGACGTCTCCGGCGGGATCGAGGACCCGGTGATCCGCTATCTCGGCAGCGCGCTGGCCGACGAATCGGGCTGCGATCCGCAGGCCATCGGCCGCCTGTCCGAGGTGCCGGGCCGGTCGCTGGCCTCGCGCATCACCGACCATTACCTGCAGATCATCGCCAACGAGGCGCCGATCGGGTTCGAGGCCGAATTCGTCAACCAGCGCGGGCGGACCATCCTGTACCGGGGCATTCTGCTGCCGTTCTCGGCCAGCCTGGCGGAAGATCGCGTCGAGCTGATCTATGGCGTAATCAACTGGAAGGAACTGGCCGACCAGCAGACCACCGAAGAGCTGATGCTCGCCATCGACCAGGCGCTGCGGACCGATCCGCGCACCGGGCCGCTGGCGGAACGCGGCGTGGGCGGGGCTGCGACCATGGCCTGGGCCGACGGCCCGGCCGAATCGCTGGCCAGTGTGGACGAACCGCTGGAGCTGACGGTGCTGGCCGACCCCGGCCTCGACGGGGAAGGTCTGGACGGGGAAGGCCTTGATGGGGCTGGCCTGTACGACGGAGGCAGCGTCGGCGATGATCCGGTCGGCCTCGCCGATCTGCTTGCCTTGGCCCGCGACCTGGCCCGCGCGGCGCAGGGTTCGGAAGACCGCAGCCGCCATGCGCTCTATGCCGCGATCGGCCGGGCGCACGATTTTGCCCTGGCCGCCCAGGGCAGTCCGGACGAGTTCGCCGAGCTGGTCGCCGACGCCGGCCTGACCATGCAGGCCCGCGCACCGCTGCTTCCGGTGGTGAAGCTGGTGTTCGGCCCCACATACGACAAGACGCGCCTGACCGAATACGCCTCGGTGATCGCCTGGGCCCAGCGCACTGGCGTCGCCGTGGGGCAGCTCACCGCGACGCTGGCCGCGGCACCGGGCGGGCTCAAGGGCGTGCTCAAGGCCGAGCGCGAGTTCCGTCGCAGCCAGAGCGGCAAGCCCAGCCGGGCCGAATCCCCGCGCGAGACCCTGGCGCGCAAGCTTCGCGTCGTGCCGACCCGGCCGCTGGCGGCCTTGCCGTTCGAGGGTGAGGAATTCTCGCTGGTCCTGGTCCGTCGCACCGAGACCGGGGTGGTGCTGTTGGGCGAAGTGCCCGACGACACCGCCCTGATCGAACGCGCCGCGCGCCAACTGTTCGGCTGAGTCCGATCGGTCCTCCGGCGCGGGCGGGAGGTGGCGCCGGGCCACCAAGCCGGGTAGGGTACCGGCGATGCCACGCTTTCACCCCCGGTTCAGGCGCCTTCCCGCAGGTCCGGCGGCCATGACCAGCCTGGACGGCCCCCTTTCGCCAGCAATCCCGCCGACGTCGCCCGGTCCGGCGCGGCCCGGTCTGAAGCGCCGCCTGGCGCGCTGGGCCATGATCGGCCTGGCCCTGCTGCTGCCGCTCGAACAGGCCCATGCCCAATCGATCCTGCGCGATGCCGAGACCGAGGCCCTGCTGCGCGACATGTCCGCACCGCTGGTCAAGGCGGCTGGCCTCGATCCCCGCAACGTCGACGTCGTGCTGGTGGGCGACATGTCGATCAACGCCTTCGTGATGAACGGCCAGGTGGTCTATCTGAACGCCGGGCTGATCAACACGGCGGACACGGCGAACGAGGTCCAGGGCGTGATCGCGCACGAGCTGGGCCACATCACCGGCGGCCATGCCATCGCCGGCGAACAGAGCGCCAAGGAAGCCGGCAACATCTCGCTGCTGTCGCTGCTGATCGGCGCCGCCGCCGTCGCGGTGGGCGGGGGCGAGGCCGGGATGGCCGCGATGATGGCCGGGCAGAGCGCGGCCATGGGCAAGTACCTGGCCTTCAGCCGTGCGCAGGAATCGCAGGCCGACGCGGCCGGGGCCTCGTTCCTGGCCGGGGCGGGGATCAGCGGGCGCGGCTCGCTCGATTTCTTCCGGAAGCTGGAGCAGGAAGGCTATCGCCGCGGCTACAGCCAGGCCGATATGGACCCGTTCATGTCGACCCACCCGCTCGAGGGCGATCGCATCGCGACCCTGCAGGAGGTCTATCAGAAGGATCCCGCCTGGAACCGACCGAGCGACCCCGTGCTCGAAGCCCGGTTCCGCCGGGCCAAGGCCAAGCTGTTCGGCTATCTGTCGGACCCGCAGCAGACCCACAAGGCCTATCCCGCCACCGACCTGTCGATCCCGGCCCGTTACGCGCGCGCCTATGCCTGGCACAAGGAGGCCTACCTCGATCGCGCGATCAGCGAGGTCGACGCCCTGCTCAAGGAGGCCCCGAGCGACCCCTACTACCTGGAACTGAAGGGCCAGATCCTGACCGAGGCGGGCAGGCCCGGCGAGGCGCTGGCGCCACTGCGCCGCGCCACCGAGCTGACCGGCAACCAGCCGCTGATCGCCACCACCTTCGGCCATGCCCTGGTTGCCACCGAGGATCCGGTCCATCTGGCCGAGGCCGAGCGCGTGCTGCGCGCGGCGGTGTCGCGCGACCGCGAGAACCCCGATGCCTGGTATCAGCTCGGGCAGATCTACAACCAGACCGGCGACGTGGCGCGGGCGCGGCTGGCCAGCGCCGAAATGCAGGTCATGCGCGGGGCCTGGCCCCAGGCCCTGAGCAGTGCCGAGGCGGCGACCGACAGTCTCGTCCGGGGCTCGCCCGACTGGCTGCGCGCGCAGGACATCGCGCTGCAGGCCCGCGGCGAGATGGAGCGGATGCGCAAGCGGCGGTGAGCCTCCTGTTGCCGACCATGCCACTTGCTGTCCGGCAGGCCATCCCGCTGGCCATCCCGCTGGCGCCCCGCGCCCTTCTGCGATAACCCTCCGCCCATGACCGCCATCGCTCGCCGCCCGCTGCTTTCGCTCCTCCTTGTCGGGCTGGCCTGTGCCGTGCTCGGCGCGCTGGGCAGTTGGGCCTGGCAGACCCGTGTCCGGGCCGATCCCGCCAGTGGTCTTGCTGCGAGGGACCGCGCCGCGATCGAAGCCGTGGTCCACGATTACCTGATGGCCCATCCCGAGGTCCTGCCCAAGGCGATGGAGGCGCTCGAACGGCGCGGCACGGCGGACCGCCTGGGCGAAGTGCGGGCCGAGGTCGAGCGGGCCCATCCCGGCGTGGTGCTGGGCAACCCGGCGGGCAAGGTGACCCTGGTCGAGTTCACCGATTATGCCTGCGGGTACTGCCGGGGCAGCGTGGCCGATGTCGACGCGCTGATCGCTGCCAATCCCGATCTCAGGGTGGTGGTCCGCGAACTGCCGATCCTGACCCCCGAAAGCACCGATGCCGCGCGCATGGCGATCGCCGCCGGGGCCCAGGGGCGCTATGCCGCGTTCCACAAGGCGATGTTCGCCGCCGGCCGGCCCAATGCGGAAACCATCGCCGCCGCCGCCCGCGCCGCCGGGCTGGACATGGCCAAGGCGCGCGCGACGATCGCCGCGGCCGAAACCCAGGCCGAACTCGCCCGCAATCTCGAGCTTGCCCGCCGGCTCGGGCTGGACGGCACGCCGAGCTGGATCGTCGGCGACACGGCGCAAAGCGGCGCGATCGGGCGCGAGGCGCTGGGCCAGGCGATCGCCCAGGCCCGCGCCGGCCGGCAGGGATGAGGCGCATGCGCCGGTTCGCGCCTGTCGCCGGGATCGCGGCATTGACCAGGATCCCTGCATTGACCAGGATCCCTGCATTGAGTTGTGTCGC
This sequence comes from Novosphingobium aerophilum, assembly GCF_014230305.1. Lineage (GTDB taxonomy): Bacteria > Pseudomonadota > Alphaproteobacteria > Sphingomonadales > Sphingomonadaceae > Novosphingobium > Novosphingobium aerophilum. The sequence continues at coordinate 27,753 of NZ_JACLAU010000031.1, read as the reverse complement.
CACGGCCACTACGTTGGGCTGATGGCCGTCCTGCCGTTTCGCCCGACCCCGTTCTTCGCGAACAAGAACCAGGCCTTCTGGCGGCTTCAGGCCGTCGGCTGGGGCGGGGCCTTCCTGTTGCGCGCCATGTCCAGCGTCGCCAATGGTCAGCCGCCGGCCTTCCTGGTGCTGGTGCTGATCGCCACGATCACCGGCTTTTCGATCTCGCTGATCCTTTCGGTGATCTACCGCCAGCTCATCGCGCGGCGGGCGCTGATCACCTGGGGGGTGACCACGCTGGTCGTCCCGCTCGCGGTCACGCTTTATGCCTTCATCGACGCCTGGGTGATCGGGCTCTATCGCCCCGAGCGCGCCGCCAGCTTCGCCCAGTTGCTGATCGGGGTGTTCTACCTCGATCTGACCCTGCTGGGGGCCTGGTCGGCGCTCTATTACGCGATCAACTTCTACCTCCAGATCGAAGAGCAGAACGATCAGCTCATCCGGCTGGAGAACCAGGCCACCCAGGCGCAGCTCGCCATGCTGCGCTACCAGCTCAACCCGCATTTCCTGTTCAACACCCTGAACTCGATCTCCACCCTGGTCCTGCTCAAGCAGACCGAGCCCGCCAACGCGATGCTCACCCGGCTCTCGGCCTTCCTGCGCTACACCCTGATCAACGAGCCGACCGGGCGGGTCACCGTGGCGCAGGAGGTGGAGACGCTGCAGCTCTATCTCGACATCGAACGGATGCGCTTCGAGGAGCGCCTGCGCACCACCTTCCACATCGATGAGGCGACCCGTCCCGGGCTGCTGCCCTCGCTGCTGCTGCAACCGCTGGTCGAGAACGCCATCAAGTATGCCGTCAGCCCGCAGGAAAGCGGCGCCGAAATCACCATCGCGACGCAGCTCATCGGGACCATGCTTCGCATCACCGTCTCCGACACCGGCCCGGGATTGCAAAACGGTGCGTCCGACAACAGGCTGTCGGGCGTGACTTTCGACGGCGGCGAAACCGTGTCCACCGGGGTGGGCCTCGCGAACATCCGCGACCGGCTGGCCCAGGCCTATGGCGACAGCCACCGGTTCGAGATCAAGGATTCGCCCGAGGGCGGGTTCGCCGTGCTGATCGAGATTCCCTTCGAGCGCCGGGACGGTGCGGCGGCGCCGGTGGCGACGGCCCGCATTCCCGCCGCGACCGGCTGAAACCAAACGCAGTCCTGCCCGTATGAACCGCGAGCCGCAGCATCTCCGCTTCCTTCCGCTGCAGCGACCATAAGGCAACAAAGGCCCCGCTCATGACCATCCGCACGATCCTTGTCGATGACGAGAAACTCGCGATCCAGGGCCTCCAGTTGCGGCTGGCCAAGTTTCCCGACGTCGAGATCATCGACACCTGCTCCAACGGGCGCGAGGCGATCCGCAAGATCAAGACCGAGAAGCCCGATCTGGTCTTCCTCGACATCCAGATGCCGGGGTTCGACGGCTTTTCGGTGGTCAACGGGGTGATGGAGATCGAACCGCCGCTGTTCGTTTTCGTCACGGCCTATCAGGAACACGCGGTGCGCGCCTTCGAGGCCAATGCCGTCAATTACCTGATGAAGCCGGTCGACGAGGACAAGTTGGCCGACACGCTCGAACGGGTGCGCACCCGCCTCGCGGAAAAGCGCGGGGCGGAGGAGGCCGAGAAGCTGAAGAGCGTGCTCGCCGAGGTGGCCCCCGATGCGATCGACACGATGGAGGATGACAGCGGCGCTGAGGCCGCGCACGGCGCCGGGCGCTACGAGAAGCTCATCAACATCAAGGATCGCGGACAGATCTTCCGGGTCGACGTCGATTCGATCGAGCATATCGAGGCGGCGGGCGACTACATGTGCATCCGCACCGCCGACAATTCGCTGATCCTGCGCGAAACGATGAAGGACCTCGAACGCCGGCTCGATCCGCGGGTGTTCCAGCGGGTCCACCGCTCGACCATCGTCAACCTCAACCTGGTTCGCCAGGTCAAGCCGCACACCAACGGGGAATGCTTCCTGGTGCTGGAAAGCGGAGCCCAGGTGAAGGTCAGCCGATCCTACCGCGACGTGGTGGCCCGTTTCGTCCACTGAGGGTGTCCGGGTCCCGCCGGGGCGCGACCCGCGATCGCAGCCTTGCACTTCGCCCGCACCTCGGCGAAACGCACCGGCATGGACTTCGCGATCCCCGGCTTCGACCTCTCCGCCTTCGTCTCGGCCACGCTTGCCGAGGATCTCGGCGAGGGCTGGCCCGGTGGCGGGCATGACGTCACCAGCGAAAGCGTGATTCCCGCCGAGGCGCGCTTTTCCGGGGTGATGGACAGCCGCGACGCGATCGTCGTCTGCGGGCTCCCGATCGCTGCCGCCTTCTTCCGCCGCCTCGATCCCGCGGTGGAGATCACCATCCTCCATCCGGAGGGGGCCCGGGTGGCCGCGGGGACCGAGCTGATGCACCTGTCGGGACAGGCGCGCGCCCTGCTCACCGCCGAACGCTCGGCGCTCAACACGGTCCAGCACCTGTCGGGCATCGCGACCATGACCCGGACCTATGTCGAGGCGATGGAGGGGCAGGCGGTGCTGCTCGATACGCGCAAGACGATTCCCGGCCTGCGCCATCTGGAAAAGTATGCCACGCGCACCGGCGGGGCCCGGAATCACCGGCTGGGCCTGTGGGATGCGGCGATGATCAAGGACAACCATGTCGCCGTGGCCGGCGGCGTGGCCGAGGCGGTGGCCCGGGCGCGCGCCGCCGGGGTGGCGAGCATCATCTGCGAGGTCGATCGGCTCGACCAGATCGAACCCGCGCTGCAGGCCGGAGCCACCCACCTGCTGCTCGACAACATGACGCCGGACCAGCTCCGCCAGGCGGTCGCCATGGTCGCCGGGCGGGTGCCGTGCGAGGCCTCGGGCGGGGTGCGGCTGGACACCATTGCCGCGATCGCCGCGAGCGGGGTGACCTATGTCTCGGTCGGGCGCCTGACCCAGAGCGCGCCGGCGGCCGACATCGGCCTGGATTTCGCCCTGGCATGACGCGCCGCAGGGCCCTTGTCGGCGCCGGCCTGGCGCTGGCCGTCGCTACCCCCGCGCTCGGGCAGGCCTACCAGTGCACGCCGCCGGCCCGGATCGCGCCGCTGCCCCCGGTCCGCCCCGATGGCCCGGTCCGCCGCGCCCCGATTGCCGGCTATACACTGGCGGTCAGCTGGTCGCCCGAGTTCTGCCGGGGTGATCGCGATCCCGCCTCGCTGCAGTGTTCCGGCCGGGCCGGGCGGTTCGGCTTCGTTCTGCACGGCCTGTGGCCCGAAGCCGCCAACGGTCCTCCGCCCCAATGGTGCGCGCTGCTGCCCCGGCCCCAGCCCGAGACGATCCGCAGCGGGCTCTGCGCCACCCCGGTGCCCGGTCTGATCGAGCACGAATGGGCCAAGCACGGCAGCTGCATGGCGCAGAGCCCGGAAGCCTATTGGGGCATCAGCCGCCAGCTCTGGGCGCGATTCCGCTGGCCCGATGCCGATGCCCTGTCGCGCCGCACCAGCCTGACCGTGGGCGATCTGCGCGATGCCATCCTCCTGGCCAATCCGGCGGCGAATCCGGTGATTCCACGGGCGGCGATCGGCGTCGTGCTGGGCCGCAACGGCTGGCTGCGCGAGCTGCGGATCTGCCACAACCGGGCCTATCGCCCCGAACCCTGCGACCGCCGCCGCTTCGGCCCGCCCGACGGCGCCCCGCTGAAGATCTGGCGCGGCCTTTAGAGCCTGTCCTGTTGAGGTGGATAGGCCGTGACGGAGCCGATTTTGGTTCAGCGCGAGGAGAGAGGAGGGAGCTATGCTGCTGCATAGTGACCGACGATGGACGCTGCGCTGGACCAAAATCGGCCCGCCCCGGGGGGGTTGGACGGAGCGGGCCGGTGGCAGCGTTGCGGCGCTTGCAGGGGCAACCAGCCCCTGCGGCGCGCCGCGCCTCCCCACCGACCCGCTCCGCCCAATCCCGGCCTATCCACCTCAACAGGACAGGCTCTAGCGGCGCGCGCGGAAGAAGTCGCGCAGCAGCCCCGCTGCCTCGGCCTCGCCCATTCCCGCATAGACTTCCGGCCGGTGCAGGCATTGCGCCTGCTCGAACACCCGGGCCCCGTGTTCGACCCCGCCGCCCTTGGGATCGGGCGCGGCGTAATAGACCCGGGCGATCCGGGCATGGGCGATGGCGCCGGCACACATCGCGCAGGGCTCCAGCGTGACCCACAGCTCGCACCCGTCGAGTCGTTCCTGCTGCAGCGTCTCGGCCGCGTGGCGGATCGCCAGCAGTTCGGCGTGCGCGGTGGGATCGGGCAACTGGCGGGTGCGGTTGTGGGCAGCGGCGATCACGTCGCCATTCTTGACGATGACCGCCCCGATCGGCACCTCTCCCTCGTTCGCTGCCCGTGCGGCTTCGGCCAGCGCCAGGCGCATCGGTTCGGGCAGGGGCCAGCGGGTCATGGCTCTGCCCTAGCCCGCGAAATTCCCGGGGACAACTTGACCGTGCGGGGGGGAATCGGTAAGGCCGCCACTCCCCCGGCAACGGGCACCAGATTCTTTAGCGAGTTGAGCCATGTCCCGTATTTGCGAACTGACCGGCAAGGGTCGCCAGGTCGGCCACAACGTCAGCCACGCCAACAACAAGACCAAGCGCGTGTTCCTGCCCAATCTGCAGAACGTCACGCTGCTGTCGGAAGGGCTGGACCGCAGCTTCAAGTTCCGCGTCTCGACCCATGGGCTCCGCTCAGTCGAACACAACGGCGGTCTGGACAACTGGCTGCTGAAGACGGCCGACGCCAAGCTCAGCCCGCGCGCGCTCAAGGTCAAGCGCGAGCTGGCGAAGAAGGCGGCCGTCGCCGCCTGATCCCGGGCCTGCCCGCCCGGGCAGGATCCATGCAAGGAAGGCGTCCGTTTCGGGCGCCTTTTTTGCTGCCTGCGGCACGGCGCACCCACGCCGAGGCCCGTCAGATCGGAAGCGCGTCGAAGGCGGCGGTGAGGCGGGGTGATGCGCTCTGGAACGGCACCGTGCCGTGCCAGGCATAGCTCGGGAAGATCGCCAGTCGCCCGGCCTGCGGGATCACCACCCGGCGCGGCGCCAGATCGAGCCCCAGGTTGGCATCGGGCGTGCCGAAGGTCAGGGCTCCGGCTTCGCCTCCCGATCCGACCTCGGGCGGCAGCGCCACATAGAACGCCGAGCTCAGCCAGCCTTGCGGATGGATATGGCTGACGTGGAAACCCTGGCCCTGCAGCCGCACCGACCAGCTCCCGACCAGCCGCACCCGGCCGGTCAGACGTCCCAGGAACGGATGCCCTGCATCGGGGGACAGCCCGGCCAGGGCCTCTTCCACCGTCTGGCGCAGCGCCTCGCGGAACGCGATCAGCACCGGATCGGTCGTGGCGAACAGCTCGCCGCGGGTCTGCGTTCCGCCGCGCAGGGTTTGCTCGGGCGGGGCCTTCAGCGTGACGTGGCGCTGCTCGAGCACGGCGCGGAGATCGGCGAGGAAGGCCGCGCGGGAACCCCAGCCGAATGGCACCACCAGGTCGGCGGTCCGCACCAGCTGGTCATAGTCGATCAGCCAGGTCTCGCGCGGGTCACCCTTCAGGCGCCAGATCACGCTCAACAGGCTCCACGCCGTCTGTTCGCGGGGGATCATGCGGCTGGCGGCAAGGGCGGCCGTTTCGGCCTCGTCCCATTCACCCTGGCGCAGGGCCAGCCAGGCGCGATGGTTGGCCAGCCCGGGCTCACCCGGAAACCGCGCCTGTTCGCTGCGGGCCTCGGCCAGGGCCTGATCGAAGCGTCCCTCCAGACGCAGCGCGGTCAGGCGGGCCAGACGCCATTCGGGGGCCAGCCCGAAGCGCGCCTCGGCCTCCGTGGCCCAGGCCAGCAACGTGCCCGCGTCGCCGCTTCCGCGGGCCGCGCTGAGCGCCGCCTGCCACAGGCTGGCCGGGGCGTCTGCGCTCAGCGCAGCCCGGAACCCGTCGAGCGTCGCCTCGGGCTGGCCCAGTTGCGGGAGCAGAAAGGCCAGCGACGTCAGGGCCTCGGCATGGTGGGGCCAGCGCGCCGCGACCGACCGGTAAGCGGCGACCGCCTCGTCCATGCGCCCGGCGTCGGCCAGCAGGTCGGCACGGACCGTGGCGAGGTGGGCGTCCTCCGCCGTGCCAAGCGCGGCCAGAGCCGCGTCGACATCCCCCTGCTGGCCCAGCGCGGTGGCCAGCCGCGCCAGGGCCCCGACATCGCCGGGGGACTGGTTCACGGCCCGAGTCAGGGCCGCGCGCGCCCCCGGACCATCGCCCTGCGCCTGCGCCAGGGCCCCCGCCGCGGCCAGCACGCGCGGGCTGTCCGGCGCCAGGGACCTGGCCCGATCGAGCGCCGCTGCCGCCTTATCAAGCTCGCCGCGTTCATGGCGCAGCAGGGCCAGGTTCAGCCAGGCCTCGCCGTGATCGGGTGCCACGGTGACCGCCTGCTCCAGCGCCGCGACCGCCTCGCCGCTCCGCCCCTGGCGCGACAGGAACAGGGCGTAGCTGTTCCGGTAGCCGGCATGGCCGGGCCGACGGTCGATCGCGGCGCGGAACAGCGGCTCGGCATCGGCAACACGCCCCAGGCCCTCACTGGCCAGAGCCGCGAGGTAGAGGGCGTCGGGATGCTGCTGTGCCGGTTGCGAGAGCTGCGCGAGCGTCCCTCCTGCCTGGGCCGCTTGTCCGGCGCGCAGGAAGGTCAGGGCCTGCTGCAGCAGGATCCGGTCGCGGTCGTTCAGCATGGTTCACCGGCATCGCCGACCGGGCGGGCGACGGTATCGGTCGCAGGGATGGGCGTACGCAGCATTGTGCCCTTCTACCGGCTGGACAAGCAAAGGCCAGCCAGCCAGAACGGGGCATGACAACTGCCGCCCAGCGGGCCGCCGATCCGTTCTGGTTCCCGTGGCGTTTCGACGAGGCCGCCGATGGCTTCCGGTTGCGCCACCTCACCCGGCAGGATCATGCCCGCGCCACCTTCCTGACCGAGGAATACCTGGGCACCGGCCCGGTCGAGTTCGTGCCGCGGACCAGGTTGCCGGCGGTGCCCCAGGCCCCGATCCACTTCATCTTCCACTCCGCCTTCTGCCTCTCGTCCGTGCTGGTTCGCGCCTTCGACCTGCCCGGTGCGGCTATGGGTCTGAAGGAACCGATGGTCCTGAACGATCTGGCGGGCTGGCACCTGCGGGGCGCCACCGGACCGCAGTTGGCCCAGGCAATGGAATCCAGCCTCACCCTGCTGGCGCGCCCCTTCCGCTCGGGCGAGACGATCGTGGTCAAGCCGAGCAACATCGCGAACGCACTGATCGCCGGCATGCTCCAGTTGCGCCCGCAAGCCCGCGCCCTGCTGCTGCATGCCCCGCTGCGGGTCTATCTCGGGTCGATCGCGCGCAAGGGACTGGACGGGCGTCTGTGGGTGCGTGATCTGGTGGTCAAGCAGTTGAACCAGGGCCTGCACGAATTCGGTTTTGGCCCGCAGGACTATCTCACCCAGACCGATCTCCAGGTCGCGGCGATGGGCTGGCTGGCGCAGCAGCGGTTGTTCGGCGTCATCGCGGAGCGGCTGGGCGACCGGGTGCGCACGCTCGACAGCGACGCGATCACCGCGCGCCCGGTCGAGGTGATGGCGGCCCTGGGCGCGCTGTTCCGGGTCCGGCTCGATGCGCCGGAGGTCGCAGCCGGGCCGGCATTCACCCGCCACAGCAAGCATGGCACCGCCTTCGATGCAGCGGCCCGCGAACGTGAGCGCGCGGCCGAAGCGGCCCACGCCGACGAGATCGAAAAGGTCGCGATCTGGGCGGAAACGGTGGCCCAGGCGCAGGGCATCCCGCTGGCCCTGCCCAACCCGCTTATCCGCTGAATTCGGGGAATTCGGTGCGCAGCAGGGCGGCGATCTCGCCGATGTGCCCGGCATAGTTGTGCCAGCGCCCGCGGGATCGGGCATGGATCGGCTGGCGCACCTGCCACACGCTGGCGGTGCGGATGATCTGGTCGGCCGCGGGTGCGGCGCCGCTCGCCAGACCCAGCCGCCGGGCCAGATCGGTGATCACCGTTTCAGGGTGGTCGACCAGCTCTTCGTAGCGGACCGACAGGATGTCATCGCCGAAGCAGTCCTGCCAATGCGCCATCAGCCGCCGGTACTCGCGGTAGTAATGCAGCATGTCGTCGAAGTCGTTGGCGTAGGTCAGGCTGTCGGCGAAGGGCAGGAAATACATCGAGATGAAGGTGTCGAGCGGATCGCGCTGCACGTGGACGATCCTGGCCCCCGGGAAGGCCCGCTTGATCAGGCCCAGGTAGAGGAAATTGTCCATCCGCTTGTCGGTGAAGACCTGAGCTCCGCCCAGCACGGTGCGGGCAAAGCTGGCATAGTCCTCGCGGAACCGGGCGGCCGCATCGTTCACCGTGGCGGGCGTGATGTGCTGGCCGTACTGGGTCATGAACCAGGGGGTGTAGGCCAGCTCGCCGCCCATGGTCACCCCGGTGTGCCGGTGCAGCAGGCTCTCCAACAGGGTGGAGCCGGACCGGAACAGGCCACAGAGGAAGATCGGCGCAACGTCCGGCGTCGCCTCGGACGGCAGGTCGGGCAGGGGTTCGGTAGGGAACAGGCGGATCATCGCGTCGATTTGCGCGGTCACGTCGCTCTGGCGGTGGAGCATCAGGGTGGCGCCCTTCTGCAACGCGTTGGCATCGCGGGCCTGGGCGAAAGCCTCGTCATGGCGGCCCAGCGCGTCGAGCGCATTGGCGCCGGCGAAGGCCAGTTCGATCAGGTCATCCCGGGTGGGGGCCTGTGCGGATGCCTGTTCGACCCGCGCCAGCCCGTCGGCGGCGCGGCCCTCGAACACGTCGATCCCGGCGATCCGGGCGTGCGCGCGGCCCAGCCCCGGGGCATGGCGCAAGGCCCCCTCATAAGCCGCCCGCGCGGCGGCAGCATCGCCCACGTCCTCTTCCAACTGGCCCAGGTTCTGCCAGGCCAGGACGAACCCGGGCTCGAGCGCCAGCGCGGCCTGGAGGCTGGCGCGGGCCCCGGCGACGTCCTGCAGCACCTCGGCCTGGATTGCCGCCATGTTGAGCCAGACCTGCTCCGGCTCGGTGATGCCCGTGTCGATCGCGCGCCGGTAAGCGTGGAGGGCGGGCTCGGCCTGGAGCAGTTGGCGCAGGCTGTAGCCCAGGTTGAACCAGCCGTCGGCATCGTCGGGATACCGGTCCACCCACGTCTGAAGCAGCACGGCGGCATCAGCATAGCGGCGGGCCATCAGGGCCTGGCCGATCATCTCGGGGGTCAGCGCGGGTTCGGTCATGGACTTCGCTCTTTCACGGCTCGGGGCAAAAGAAAAGGGTATGTCCCGCTTGCAAACAGAAGAGCCGAGCCCCCACCCCCACCCCCAGCCCCAGCCCCGACGGGGAGGGGAGCGAAACTGGCGGACCGGAACAGTCCGCCCTAGTCGCAGCGGGGAGGGCGCTCGACCGTTGCATTTGCAAGCGGCATCATCACCAAAAGAAAAGGGGGCGGGCTTGCGCCCACCCCCCGTTCTTTCCGGTCGTTCCGATTGGATCAGAACTTCACGCCCAGGGTGACCTGGAAGCGACGACCCAGCGCGTCGTAGGACGACGGATAGGTGTTGCCGCTGTTCTGACCGGTCGTGCCGAGGGTCGAACCCACGATCGGCGGCTTGCGGTCGAAGGCGTTGGCCATCAGGAAGTCCAGGTTGAACCGGTCCATGATCTTGAAGCCAGCCGACAGGTCGAAGTAGTTCGCCGCGCCGATCCGGTTGAAGTCAAAGGTCTGGCCCACCAGCGGACCGCTGCCGGTGATCGCACCGCTGAACGCCTTACGCACTTCGAACAGACGCTGTTCGTAGCGGACGGCGGTCATGTAGCGCCACAGCAGCGAGACGTTGATGTTCCCGAAGTCCAGCGTGGTGCGCAGGTTGTGCTGCCACTTCGGCTGGATCGAGCCGCAGTTGACCGAGTACTGGCCAACGCACTCGCGGTTCACCGCGCTCGGGGTTGCCTTGAAGTAGTTGTCGATCGTGTAGGTGCCGTTCAGGTTCAGCATCAGCTTGGCGAAGCCAACGTCACGCGAATAGGCGGCGCTGAGGTCCCAGCCGCTGGTGTCGATCCGGCCGAGGTTCGACGACGGGGTCGGGAGACCCGCCACCGTGCCGCTCGGACCCGACAGACGACCGTTGACCGGATTACGACGGATGCTGGTGCACGCCACGCTGGTGGCCGAAGCCGCCGTCACGCTGCCGAAGCAGGCGTTGATCACGTCGGCCGGGGTCGGCGACGAGATGGCGCCGTTCACCTTCACGTTGAAGTAGTCCACGGTCAGGCTGAAGCCCGGCAGGAACGACGGGGTCAGCACCGTACCGATGGTGAAGGTGTCGGCCACTTCCGGACGGAGCAGCGGGTTGCCGCCGCCGGTCGCATTGGCCTGGCCCGCCGCCGGATCCTGGATGGAGCCGGCCGCGATCATCGCCGCGGTGGCGCCCTGCCCGATGCAGATCGCGCTCAGGTTGGCGTTGCCCTGGGCCTTGGTGCCCGAGCACGGGTCGACCGCAAGGCTGGTGAGGCCGGTGACCAGCGGCGCGAACAGTTCGCCGATGTTCGGGGCGCGCACCGCACGGTTGTAACCACCGCGCACCTTGATGTCGCTGACCGGTTCCCAGGTCGCACCGACCTTCCAGGTCGTGGCGTTGAAGGTCGGCTTGCCCGGGGCATTGACCTCATAGCGCGACTGACGGAGACCGGCTTCGAGCGCCAGCTTGTTGAACAGCGGCTTGTCCTCGATCAGCGGGATGTTGGTTTCGACGAAGCCTTCGGTCACCTTGTAGCCGCCGCGGAACGGCAGGACCGCGCCGCCGGCGCCGCCCAGCTCGCCCGGAACCTGGCTCAGGTTGTCCGGCGTGCGGTTGAAGGTGTAGTTGCGGTACTCGGCACCGACCGCGAAGTTGATCGGGGTCGAGGCGCCCGGCGAGGCAATGCCCAGATCGCCGTTGATCACACCGCGCACCTGGCTCAGCCCGGTGTCCACCGCGATGGTCGAGGTGCCCTGGATGAAGCCGACCATGGCCGAGGTGATCGAGCCGTTGCCGCCGAACAGGTTCAGCGGGACGCAGCCGCCCGAGGTGGTGCGGCAGGTGGTGGTGTTGTCAGCGAGCAGGGCCTGCTGGACGCGCGAACGCAGCACGTAGCCGCTGAGCGTCTGGACCTGGTTCGACTGGCCATAGGCGCCGCTGATGTCGAAGTTCAGCGAATCGGTGATCTTGCCGCGCAGGCCGACCTTGTAGTCGAACATGGTGGTGGTGAAGCGGCTGATGCGCGGCCCCACTTCGACGGTACGACGATACACGGCCGGGATGGCAACCGTAGCGGTCGAGCCGGCGGTGCAGTCCAGGGTCGGGTTGGCGCCGCAGATCGTGGCGCGCTGGGCGGCCGAGATGAACGGGTTGTTGATGTTGACGTTCAGCGCTTCACCGAAGATGCCCGACGGCGCGATGATCGTCTGGACGGTGTTCTTCGAGAAGATGCCGCGGCCATAGGCCTCGATGTTGTCGGCCACTTCGTACTTCGCCTGGGCGAAGACGTTGTAGCGCTCGAACGGGGTCTGGTAGATGTTGTACGGCGCGAAGTTGAAGCCGTCCGCGTTCGCGGTAACGAAGCCGGTGCCCGTGGCGTTGTTCTGCAGGGCGTTCGGCTGGGTCTCCGTGAAGTAGAAGCTCGTCGGGGTGTCGGTCGGCGAGCCGCCGGCGGCACGGCCGTTGAACGAGTTGATCTGGAACAGCGAGAAGTCGCGGTCGCCCTGGTAGACCGGATTGGTCTTCTGGTAACCCAGGCTGATCACGGCGTTGCCGCGGCCTTCGGCGAAGTCACCGCCCATGGTCACGTCGGTGCGGAACGCCGCGCCGTCGCCACGCTGGGTCAGGCCATAGCTGACGCGGGCGTCAAAGCCGGTGAAGTTGGACTTGGTGACAAAGTTCACCACGCCCGACACGGCGTCGGCACCGTAGGTGGTCGAGGCACCGCCGGTCAGGATGTCGACGCGGCTGACCAGGGCCAGCGGCACGTTGTTGAGGTCGAACGCACCGCCCGAACCCGACGGGACCAGACGGTCGCCATTGACCAGGGCCAGGTTGCGCTGGCTGCCGAGGCCACGAAGGTTGAGGAACGAGGCACCGCCGTTGCCGTTGTTCACGGCCGAACCGATGCCGGGGACGACGCCCGGCAGGTCGCGCAGAAGCTGCTCGGCGTTGTTGATCTGGCGGGTGGCGATTTCCTGCTCACCAACCACGTTCACCGGGCTCGACAGGACCAGGTTCGGATTCTTCAGCAGGGTGCCGGTGACGACGATCGCGGGCTCTTCGTCCGCCTTCTCGTCCGCGGGGGCCTGCTGGGCAAACGCCGGCTGGCTGGCAAGCAGCGCGACGGTCACAAGTGCCGAGCTGCCAAGCGCTCGCCGCTTAAGGGTGTTGGTCCTCACGTTGGTATCCTTCTTCTCAAAGGTTGATGTGCGATGGCTGCGGCCGGCGGGAAGGTGTCTCCCTCCCCTATCCCGGGCGCCGTCCGCCTGGCCGAAACCAGACAGCGCAAGCGAAGCCCCTCCTCAGGACTATGCCTGATGCATGTTGGAAGGCCGCGGGTAAGTCAAACATCCGCGGCCCCAACAGCACACATCCTGCAACGAGTGTTGCAAGGACGCAACTACATCCCCGAATTGTCGGTCGATCGTGCAGTCAAGCGCCCGAAAAGGCAGTCAAACCCTGACCGTGCGCGTCGAGCTCGCGAATCCAGAGACGGATCAGATCGCGCTCTCCGGCGCCGATGAACGGGTTCCAGGCATCGATGATCAGCACCGCGCGCAGGTCGTCGGTCGGGTTGACCGCCTCGTGCTCGATCGTGTCGTCGAAGGCGAAGGCCTCGCCCTCGATCCACGGCCGGGTGTCGTTGCCGACCCGGAAGGTGCAACCCTCCGGCACGATCAGCGGGAGATGGATGATCGAGCGGATGTTGGTGGCGCCGGTATGGGGCGGAATGCGGGTCTGCGGCTTGAGCAGCGAGAAGAAGGCCACCGGCCCGCGGCCCGGCAGGTCGAACAGGGGCAGGGTGTTCAGCAGGGCCGCGGTCTGCGGGCAGTGCTCGGCCATGGCCGGATTGGGCACGCCATGCTCGATGAAGAAGGTCGCCGCCCAGGCATCGCTGTGGTTGAGTTCGCTCCACTGGTTGACCGGAGCCCCCCGCGGATAACGGACATAGGGCGCAAAGCCGCCATTCCCGGCCGCCAGCAGCGCCGTCAGCTCTTCGCGGATGGCGGGGGTGGCCGCCTCGAGCTGGGGCAGCCAGGGAAACAGCCCACGATCGAAGTACTGGATCGCGGGGAGATAGGGATAGTTCAGCACCAGCGGCTCGTGGACAAAGGTCCGCCGACGTCCCAGTTGCACGTCGACCGCGTGGCGGAAGCGTTCGGCTTCGGCGGGCGGAGCCTGGGCTGCGGCCTCGGCGATGACCGCATCCAGGCGTGCCGCGAGGCTTGCCGTCTCGGCCGCCACGGCCGCGCGGGCATGGGCCAGGCCGGCCCGGAAGCCGGGGCCGGCCGCCTCTGCCTCATGGTCCGGCACGGCGGCCAGCAGGCGCTTGTAGTCGGCCAGGGCCGCTGCGGCCTGGCCCTGCGCCTCGGCCAGCTTGCCGCGCGCCAGCAGGGCGTGGGGCATGTAGGGATCGCGATCCAGTGCGGCGTTGAGCGCCTCGAGCTGGGCTGCCGCATCGCCGGCCAGGGCCTGGGCATTGGCCAGGTTGTAATGAAGGATCGCCGCGTCGGGGTCGGCCGCCACCGCCGCGGTGAAGGCCCGCACCGCCGTGGCCGCATCGCCCTGGCGCAGGGCGATCATGCCTTGTTGGTTCAGGGCGACGGGATCAGTCGGCATGGCGGCATCCGGGCAGCAGGGTGATGCGGTCTGTTACGGCCAATCCGCGGTCCTGGCCAGCGCGGCGGAGGGCGGTCAGCCGTCCGCCAGGAAGAGCAGGGGGTCAAGCCGGGCGGTGCGCCAGCGCAGGCCCCAGTGGAGATGCGGCCCGGTGGCCCGGCCGGTCATGCCCACCTGGGCAATCGGCTGGCCCTGCCGCACCGGCGCGCCCGCCGTGACCAGATGCGCCGAGCAGTGCAGGAAGGCGCTGGTCAGCCCCATGCCGTGATCGACCATCAGCAGCAACCCCTCGAGGGTGAAGGGCGCCTCGGCGGCCAGGATCACCACGCCGTCGGCCGGGGCGAGGATCGGGGTCCCGGCAGCGGCGGCGAGGTCGAGCCCGGAATGGTAGGCCCCCGGCTGGCCACGATAGATCCGCTGCGCCCCGAATCGACCGGAAATCCGGCCGGGCGCGGGGCGGACCATCGTCTGGCGCCAGCCCTCGGCGCCGGTAGGCAGCGCCCGGGCTGCGGCGATCCGCGCCAGCTCGTCGGCACGGCGACGCTGGAATTCGGCATCGGGCACCCCAGGGGGACGGAGCGGCGCGTCGACCTGCTCGATCTGCCAGGCGCGCGGGGCCACGGGCACATCGGTGCTCGAAAGGACTTGCCCGCCCTTGCGACAGTCGAGCCTGGCCGTGGCCGGCGCATCGCGGTCGAAGGCAATCAGGAAGTCGCCCGAGGCGGCGGTCGGGACCTCCGCGCCATCAAGGGTGACCTGGCAATCGGGCCAGACCCGGCCTCTGGCCCAGCCGCCCTGGGTCAGTCGCCCGGCGACCAGCGGTGGCTGCGCCATGGGCGTCGTGGCGCCGGACCCCGTCCGGCCGAACAGGACGAAGCCGCCGCCGCCGCCGATCAACCCCAGCGCGGCCCGGCGATCGAGCCGCATCGGGCTCAGCCCTTGCCGAGCAGCCGCTTGGTCGCCAGCTCGGGGCTGGCATAGGCTTCCTGCCGGGTCACCGACCAGTAGCGCAGCAGCTCGAGCGGGATCGGTTCCCCGCTGACCGCGCAGATCACGTGATAACCGGGCGAGATCACCCGGAACCCGTTGTGGTCGAAGTGCAGCACGGCGGGACGGTCGGACGAGGACATCAGCATGGGGGCTCTCTAGCAGCCGTGGCGGTTCAGAACAAATCACCCTGGCGGGCAGGGTCGGCCAAGCCCGCGGCCCGTGTGGTGCGGGGTCGGCCAGAGGTTATGGGGCCAGAGTTTTCCGGGGGGGCTGTCCCTGCGGACGGCGCCGCCGCTCCCGCCGGGCTGACCACCAGCGTGCCGTCATGGAACTCCAGGGTCATCGCGGTCAGTGCCGCGGCGGCGGCGCGCCCGCGCACCACGTGGCCATCGGGCCCGGTGACCAGGGCATAGCCCCGCGCCAGCGGCGCCTTGGGATCGAGCTGGCGCCGCAACCGGTCAAGCGCATCGACCCGCGCGCGCTCCTGCGCGATCCGCCGCAGCAGGTCGTCCGGGCGCAGCCGGGCATGGTCGAGCTGCTGTCGGGCATGGCGGTGCTGGTACTGCAGCAACGGCGCCGAGAGGCGTCCGGCCTGGCCCTGCAGGCGATGCGCGGCCACCGCGATGCGATCACCCAGCCCGCGGCGCAGCCGCTCGCCCAGTTCGTCGAGCCGCTGGGTGGAGCTTGCCAGCAGGCCTTCCGGGCGGGGCAGCCGCTGCGCCCGCGCCGCGAGGCGCTCCCGCCCGAGCTGGACCGGACGCAGCGCGCAGCGCCGCTGCCGCAGCGCCAGATCCGCGATCTGCGCGGCGATTTCGGCCCGCACCGGCACGGCCATCTCGGCCGCCGCGGTCGGCGTCGGCGCGCGGCGGTCGGCGGCGAAATCGACCAGCGTGGTGTCGGTCTCGTGCCCCACGGCGGCGATCACCGGGATGGTCGATTCGGCCACGGCGCGGACCACCACCTCCTCGTTGAAGGCCCAGAGGTCCTCGATCGAGCCACCCCCGCGCGCGACGATCACCAGGTCTGGCCGGGGCACCGCGCCATCCGCGGGCAGCGCGGAGAACCCCCGCACCGCCGCCGCGACCTGCTCGGCCGCGCCCTGTCCCTGGACCAGCACGGGCCAGACCACCACGTGGCTCGGCCAGCGGTCCGCCAGACGGTGGAGGATATCGCGAATCACCGCCCCGGTAGGCGAGGTGACCACGCCGATCGTCCGCGGCAGGAACGGGAGGGCGCGCTTGCGGCGCGGATCGAACAGGCCCTCCGCCTCCAGCCGCGCCTTGGTTTTGGCGAGCAGGGCGAGCAGCGCGCCCTCGCCGGCGATCTCCATCCGCTCGACCACGATCTGGTAATTGGAGCGGCCGGGATAGGTGGTCAGCTTGCCGGTCGCGACCACCTCGATCCCGTCCTCGGGGCGGAAGCCCAGGCGCTGGACCTGTCCGCGCCACATCACCCCGTCGAGCCGCGCGCCCTCGTCCTTCAGCGCCAGATAGAGGTGGCCCGAGGCCGCGCGCTTCACGCCGGACAGTTCGCCGCGCACCCGCACGAAGCCGAAGCGGTCCTCCACCGTGCGCTTGAGCAGGGCGGAAATCTCGGTGATCGAAAGGGGCGCGGCGTTGTCGCCGGGCGCGCCCTTCGCTACGAGCCCGGCGGACGGATCATCGGCATAAGGCGGAACTTCGGGCATGAACATCCTGCTCTTGGGCTCGGGCGGGCGCGAACATGCGCTGGCATGGAAGCTGGCGCAATCGTCGTTGTTGGCCGGTGGCGGTACACTCTACGCCGCGCCGGGCAACCCCGGGATCTCGCAGCACGCCACCTGCGTTGGCCTGGACGTGACCGACCACGGCGCCACGATCGCCTTCTGCGACGAGCAGCGCATCGGCCTGGTCGTGGTCGGTCCCGAGGCGCCGCTGGTCGATGGCCTCGCCGATTCGCTCCGCGGGGCGGGCGTGCCGGTCTTCGGTCCGGGCCAGGCCGCGGCGCAACTGGAAGGCTCGAAGGGCTTCACCAAGGATCTCTGCGCCCGCGCCGGCATCCCGACCGGGGGCTACGAGCGCGTCTCGTCCGAGGATGCCGGCCTCGCCGCCGTCCGCCGCTTCGGTGCCCCGGTGGTGATCAAGGCCGATGGCCTCGCCGCGGGCAAGGGCGTGACCGTGGCGATGGACATGCCGACTGCCGAGGCCGCGATCCGCGAGATTTTCGCCGGACGCTTCGGCCCTGTCGACGCCAATGGGGCCGGGGCCGAGGCCGTGGTCGAGGAATTCCTCGACGGCGAGGAGGCCAGCTTCTTTGCCCTGACCGACGGGGCGACCATCGTCCCCTTCGCCTCGGCCCAGGACCACAAGCGGGTGGGCGATGGCGATACCGGCCCCAACACCGGCGGGATGGGCGCCTACAGCCCGGCGCGGGTGCTGACCCCGGCGCTTCAGGCCGAATGCATGACCCGGATCATCGCGCCGACGGTCAAGACCCTGTCCGACGAAGGCATGCCCTATTCGGGGGTCCTGTTCCTGGGGGTGATGCTCACCGCCACGGGGCCCAAGCTGATCGAATACAACTGCCGCTTCGGCGATCCCGAATGCCAGGTCATGCTGATGCGGCTGGAGAGCGATCTGGGCGAGCTGCTGCTGGCCTGTGCCGAGAACCGCCTGTCGGCCATCCAGCCGCCGCGCTTTTCCGACCAGACCGCGCTGACGGTGGTGATGGCGGGCGCGGGCTATCCGGGCGAGCCGAAGAAGGGCGGGCGGATCGACGGGATGGCGGCGGCCGAGGCGACCGGAGCCAAGGTGTTCCATGCGGGGACCCGGACGGGCGCCGACGGCGCGCTGCTCGCCCACGGCGGCCGGGTGCTCAACGTCACGGCCCTGGGCCGTTCGGTGAGCGAGGCCCAGGCCGCCGCCTATGCCGCGGTGGACCGGCTCGCCGCGCCGGACCTGTTCTGCCGCCGCGACATCGGCTGGCGCGAGGTCGCGCGCGAGCGCGGGTGAGGGGACCAGGCCCGTCCGCCGCGCGCGGGCTTCGACAGGCTCAGCCTGAGCGGGTCCTGGTGACTGTCCTTCCCGAAGCGCGCTGTTAACGCGCTGTTTTGCGCAAACCCCGGTCGGCCTGAGCTTGTCGAAGGCCACGCGAAACCTGCGCCCCGCACGGCGGGTGACCGGGCTCACCCGCCGCGCGCGGGCTTCGGCAGGCTCAGCCTGAGCGGTGTTTCGGTTTGGCCGAGCGGACCCCGCCGCGCGCTATCCCAGTTTCGTGGCCACCAGCGCCTTGAGGTCCGCTTCGGGCCGCGCGCCGTAGTGGCTGATCACCTCGGCGGCGCAGATCGCGCCCAGCCGCAGGCATTCGGCCAGCGGGCGCTGGCGGGTGAAGCCGAACAGGAAGCCGGCGGCGAACAGGTCGCCTGCGCCGGTGGTGTCGACCACCTTGTCGATCGGTTCGGCGGCGACTTCGGCGTGGGCCCCTGCACTGATCGCATAGGCGCCCTTTTCGCTGCGGGTGACCACCACGGTCGGCACCATGTCGGCCAGGCTGGCGATCCCCTCGTGGAAATCCTCGATCCCGGTCAGTGCCGCCAGCTCGTGCTCGTTGGCGAACAGGATGTCGATCTCGCCCGCCGCGATCAACGCCCGGAAGTCGTCGCCATGGCGGGAAATGACGAAGGCGTCGGACAGGGTGAAGGCCACCTTGCGGCCGGCCCCGCGCGCGGTCGCGATGGCCCGGCGCATGGCGGCGCGGGGCTCCTCCGGATCCCACAGGTAGCCTTCCAGATAGAGCACCGCGGCATCGGCGATCGCCGCCGGATCGAGCGCTTCGGCGGGCAGGAACTGCGAGGCGCCCAGGAAGGTGTTCATCGTCCGCTGCCCATCGGGCGAAACGAAGATCAGGCAGCGCGCGGTGCTCGGCTCGCCGCTGCGGGCCGGGGTGGCGAAGGCGATTCCGCCGGCGCGGATGTCGTGGGCGAAGACCTCGCCGAGCTGGTCGTCGGCGACCTGCCCGATGAAGGCGCAGCGCGCGCCCAGCGCGGCGAGCCCGGCCAGGGTGTTGGCGGCCGACCCGCCCGAGATCTCGCGCGCGGGGCCCATCGCGTCGTACAGTTCCTTGGCCCGCGGCGGATCGATCAGGGTCATGCCGCCCTTGGCCAGACCCAGCCGGGCGATGTCCTCGTCGCTGCACGGGGCCATGACATCGACGATGGCATTGCCGATGGCGATCACGTCGAAGGAGGGAGCGGTCATGCGAAAGGGGTCCTTGGCCTGGCCGGCCGGAATTGCCCGGACGGGATGCCGCCGCCTAGCGGCGAGCCGCGCCCGCAGCAAGTCCGGCCGTGTTGACAGGACCGGTTGGGCGGGCGATCCCGCCGCGATGGTTCTCCTCCGTTCCCGCCCTGCCGTCCCCTTGCTGGCGCTGGCCCTGCTGGCCGGGTGCGGCGGGGGCAGCGGTGGCAGCGGGACGGTGCGCAGCACCGGTACGCCGCCGACCAAGCCGTCGCGGGCCGTGGTCCGCCCGCCGCAGCGCCACATCGCGCCGCCCCCGCTGATCCAGACCCTGCCCGGGGTCGCCGGGGTGATCGGGGCCACCCCCGGCGAACTGATCCGCCAGTTCGGCGCGCCCCGGCTCGACGTGCAGGAGGGCGATGCCCGCAAGCTTCAGTTCGCGGCGGCCCCCTGCGTGCTCGACGTCTATCTCTATCCGCCCGCGCCGGGACGCGAGGCCCAGGCCACCTACGTCGATGCGCGCCGGGCCAGCGATGCGCAGGAGGTCGATCGCGCCACCTGCATCGCCGCGCTGCGCCGTCAGCCGGCCCCGGGCACGAATGGCAGCGTAACCCGCCCTTAACTGGCCCCGGGGCATGGTCCCGGCGCCAAAAAGGGGATTTGCATGACTGTCCAGTTCCGCGCGCTGGCCGAACAGGCCCAGGCCGATGGAGTGATCACCGCCGAGGAAGTCCTGGCGCTGCGGCGCAGCGGCTGGGGCGATGGCCGGATCGACATGGTCGAGGCCGATGCGCTGTTCGTGCTCAACGACCACCTGGTCCAGCGCACCCCGGAATGGGTCGATTTCTTTGTCGAGGCGATCGGCGAATTCGTCATTTCGGGCGGAAGCCCGCGCGGTTTCGTCAGCGAGGCCCAGGCCGACTGGCTGCTCAGCCGCCTCCAGCGCGACGGCAAGGTGGAGAGCATGGCCGAGCTCGAGCTGCTGGGCCGCATCTTCGAAAAGTGCCAGCTTCTGCCGGAACGGCTGCGCGCCTATGCCCTGACCCAGATCGAACAGGTCGTCATGACCGGCGAGGGTCCGACCCGCGATGGCGGACGGCTCGACGGGGCCTGCATCACCTCGGCCGAATGCCGGCTGCTGCGCCGTTTCATCTTCTCGTTCGCCGGTGACGGGTCAGGCGGCGTCAGCCAGGCCGAGGCCGAGATGCTGTTCCGGATCAAGGACGCCACCCTAGGCGGGGCCAATGCCATCGAATGGGAAGCCCTGTTCGTCCAGGGCGTGGCCAGCTATCTGACGGCCTACACCGCGTTCCAGCAGGTCTCGGCCGAACGGGCGCAGCAGCTTGAAGACTTCATGAACGACAACACGCCGCGGATCGGGGCCTTCCTGGGCCGGGCCGCGCAGTCGATCGCCGACGGCAGCTTCGCCCGGGTCAGGGGTTTCGGCCGCAAGGGCGTGACGGAAGCCCAGCATGATGCCCGGGTGGCGGCGGCCAACCGCGTCACCGCGGCCGAGGACGCCTGGCTGCAGGCCAAGATCGACGGCGATGGGCAGCTCGATTCGCTCGAGCGGGCGCTGCTGCGCTTCCTCGCCGAGGAAGAGCGGCGCGCGTAGTCGAGAGGCCTGGCGGCCTGTCTCGACCACGCTCCACATGAGCGCGGGACGGCTTGAACGGGATAGACGTCCGCCTCAGACCGTGAAGCTCTCGCCGCAACCGCAGGTGCCCTTGGCATTGGGGTTCTGGAACACGAACCCGGCGGTGAAATCGTCCTCCTGCCAGTCCATCGTGCTGCCGATCAGGTAGAGCACCGAGGCGCCATCGATGAAGAAGGTGCCGCCGGGGGTCTCGATCCGCTCGTCGAGCGGGTTGGCCGCCGCGACATAGTCCACCGAATAGGCCAGGCCCGAACAGCCGCGGCGCGGCGTGGACAGCTTGACGCCGATGGCGTCGGCCGGGGCCTCGCCCATCAGCTTGGCGATGCGCGCCTCGGCGGCGGGGGTCAGGATCACCGCGGCGGGGCGAACTCGGGTCTTGGCCTCAGTCATGTTTCGTGTCCCGTTCGTCTCGAGCGAAGTCGAGAGACCTTGTGCGTCCGTGTCCCGACTTGTTCGACACGAACCGATGTGGGTGGCCGGCAGAGGGGTTACAACATGCCCAGTTCAAGCTTGGCCTCGTCGCTCATCTTGCCCGGGTCCCAGGGCGGATCCCAGACCAGATTGACCTCGGCATCGCGCACGCCGGGGACGGCGCAGACCCGCATTTCCACTTCGCCCGGCATCGATTCGGCCACCGGGCAATGCGGCGTGGTCAGGGTCATGGTCACGGCCACGCTGCCCTCGGGATCGATGTCCACCCCGTAGATCAGGCCCAGATCATAGATGTTCACCGGGATTTCCGGATCGAAGATGTCGCGCAGGGCCTGGATCACCGCCTCGTAGAGTTCGCCGCCGGGCTCGCCACTCGCCTGGGCGGCGGGCTGCTGGGCCAGGAAGCCCTCCAGGTAATCGCGCTTACGCTCCAGCTTCTGCGCGGCCGTTTCCTCGGCCGGCGCTTCCGCGGAGTCCTCCACCCGGGCGCGCCGGGGTGGTTCGACGGCACTCACCTCTTCCACGGTGAACCGGGGTTCCTCGCCGCTGGTCATCCGAAAATCCTTCTCGTCCGTTCGATCCCGCGCAGCAGCGCGGCGATGTCGCTCTCGTCGTTGTAGAGGCCGAAGCTGGCCCGGGCGGTGGCCGGCACCCCCAGGTGCTCCATCAGCGGCTGGGCGCAATGGTGCCCGGCACGGATCGCGACGTTCTCCTCGTCGAGGATCGTGCCGAGATCGTGCGGGTGGATGCCGTCCAGCGCGAAGCTGACCACGCCGACCCCGTCCTCCGGGCCGAACACGGTCACCGCGTTGAGCCGCTGCAGTTCGGTGCGCAGGGTAGCCGCCAGCGTGACTTCGTGGGCGTGAAGGGCGGCCATGCCGAGGCCTTCGACATAGTCGATCGCCGCGGCCAGGCCGATCGCCTCGATGATCGCCGGGGTGCCGGCCTCGAACCGGGCGGGGGGCGGGGCGAAGGTCGTGCCGGCGAAGGATACGCGGTCGATCATCGCCCCGCCGCCCTGCCATGGCGGCATGTCCGCCAGGATATCGGCCCGCGCCCAGAGCGCGCCGATGCCGGTCGGGCCATAGAGCTTGTGGCTTGAAAACACGTAGAAATCGCAGTCCAGCGCGGCCACGTCGACGGGCAGGCGGGGCACGGCCTGGCAGCCGTCGAGCAGCAGCCGGGCGCCGACCCCACGGGCCAGGGCGGCGGCGCGGGGCACGTCGAGCACGGCGCCGAGGACGTTCGAGACGTGGGCGAAGCTGACCAGCTTGTGCGCCGGGGTGAGGATCCGTTCGGCCGCGTCCAGATCGATCCGGCCGTCGGCGGTCAGCGGGCAGACATCGATGGCAACGCCGGTGCGGGCGGCCAACAACTGCCAGGGGACGATATTGGAGTGATGCTCCAGCAGCGACAGCAGCACGCGGTCGCCATTCTTCAGGTTCGCCTGGCCCCAGGTCTGCGCGACGAGGTTGATCGCCTCGGTCGCGCCGCGGGTGAAGACCACCTCGTCCTCGCGCCCGCCGATGAACGAGGCGACCCGCCGCCGCGCCGCCTCATAGGCCAGGGTCATCTCGGCCGAGCGGGCATAGACCCCGCGGTGCACCGTCGCATAGTCGGCGCCCATCGCGCGGACCGTGGCATCGATCACCGCCTGCGGCTTCTGCGCGGTGGCGCCCGTGTCGAGATAGTGCCACGGCGCACCGTCGCGGGTGACCATGCCGGGGAAGTCGGCGCGCGCGGTGGCCAGGGCCGGGGAGGCGAGGGTCAGGGTCACAGCAGGGCCTCCAGCGCGGCCAGGGCCCGGTCGCACAGGCTGGCCTCGTCGGCCGCGCCGGTGAAGGCCTCGGCGACGAAGGCCTGGAGCATCAGGCGCTTGGCCTCGGCCGGGGGCAGCCCGCGCGATTGCAGATAGAACAGCCCCTGCGCGTCAAGCTCGCCCACCGCGCAGCCGTGAGCGCACTTCACATCGTCGGCATAGATCTCCAGCTCGGGCCGGGCATTGGCCTGGGCCGTGCGATCGAGCAGCATGGCGCGGACCGATTGCTCGGCGTCGGTGCCGTCGGCGCCGCGCGCCACGGCGACCTTGCCGAGGTAGGTTCCGGTGGCCCGCCCGGCCAGGACCGTGCGCACCACCTGGCGGCTGGTCGCCCCGGGTTCGAGATGGCGGACCTCGGTGACCACCTCCAGCGTCTGCGCGCCGCCGCCGAGCTGCGCCGCGCCCAGGGTGAAGTCCGCCCCGGCGCCCAGCGCGACCTCGACCGCGATCCGGCCATAGGTATGCCCGGCATTGAGCAGGCGCAGGTCGAATCGCGCCCCGGCCGCCAGGGTGATGACCAGGTGACGGGCGACGGTGTCGCCGTCCGGGACCAGGGTCAGCGCGCCGCTCTCGCCCGCGGCGACGGCGATGGTTTCCGTCGCCACCGGCCAGACGGTCTCCAGCGCCGCCAGATCGGCATAGCGATAGGCCTCGTCCCGCCGGTCGGGCAGGACAGGCGCCAGCAGGGCGGCCTCGCTCATGGCTGGCCTCCGTCGCGGCGGTTGGTGCACTGGGCGAGGAAGGCGGCGCGGCCATCCTCGAGGCTCTCGCGCCAGGCGCGCTCGACCGTGCGCGCGTCGTCCAGCCGGCGCTGGCGGGCGTCGAGCGCGGCGCGCAGCCGGTCCGGAGCGGCGACCGCCCCGGGCTGGGTCACCACGGCCGCTCCGTCGGGCGCGGCCGGCGCGGCGTCGAGCCGGGCGCGCTCCTCGGCGATGGCGCGCTGCTCGTCATAGACCGCACCGGAAAAGGCCGCGCGCCGCTTCGGCTCGATCGCGGTCAGCGCCGCGATCGCCCCCTTGTCGCAGCGTTCGAGCGCGCTGCGCAGCGGCGCCGGATCGGGCGCGACGATGGCCGCGGCCAGGAGCGGCGCGGCGATCATGCCGCGACCGCCTCGTAGCCGTCGCGCTCCAGCTCGTGCGCCAGCTCGGGCCCGCCCGAGCGGACGATCCGCCCGCCCGCCAGGACATGGACGAAATCGGGCTGCACATAGTCGAGCAGGCGCTGGTAATGGGTGATCAGCAGCACGGCCTTGTCCGCGCGCCGCATGATTGCGTTGATCCCTTCGCCGCAGATCCGCAGGGCATCGATGTCGAGCCCCGAATCGGTCTCGTCGAGGATCGCCAGCTTCGGGTCGAGGATGCCCATCTGGACCATCTCGGCGCGCTTCTTCTCGCCGCCCGAGAAGCCGACGTTCACCGGCCGCTTGAGCATGTCCATGTCCATCTTCAGCAGCGCCGCCTTCTCGCGCGCCAGCTTGAGGAACTCGCCGCCCGACAGCTCGGCCTCGCCGCGGGCGCGGCGCTGGGCATTGGCCGCCTCGCGCAGGAACTGGACGAAGGACACGCCGGGAATCTCGACCGGATACTGGAAGCCCAGGAACAGCCCGGCGGCGGCCCGCTCGTGCGGTTCGAGCGCGAGCAGGTCCTGACCGGCGAAAGACACCGTGCCGCCGGTCACCTCATAGCCCGGCCGCCCGCCCAGGACATAGCCGGTGGTCGACTTGCCGGCGCCGTTCGGACCCATGATGGCATGGATCTCGCCCGGGTTGATGGTCAGCGACAGACCCTTGAGGATCGGCTTGTCGGCGACGGTGGCGTGCAGATCGGTGATGCAGAGCAGGGGGGTGGTCATGGCATTCCTCAAACGCGCGGGCGGCGCTGGGGCGCGGGGCGCCCGGGGCGGTCGAACGGGGTGTGGACCAGCGTGGCGATCTCTTTCGTCACGCGATCGATGTCGGTCAGCACCTCGTCATCGGTGAAGCGCAGCACGCGGATGCCGGCTTCGGTCAGCTTGCGATCCTGCAGCGCGTCGAGCTCGGCATTGGCCTGGGCGCCCGACAACGAGACCACCACCCAGCGCGAAGGGCAGGCGAAATCGACGATCACGCTGCCGACCACGGCCTTGCGGGAGAACTTGATCCCGCCCAGCCGCGAACCGGACAGCTTGTCCCACAGCGCGGTCTCGGCCTCGCTCAGCTCGCGCCGCAGCGTGCGGGCGCGCTCCTTCAGGCGCTCGGCGCGCTCGGGCGAGGGGGTCCAGCTCTCCGGCCGGGGTGCGGCCGAGGGCGCGTCGGCGCGGATGGTAAGGGTGCGTTTGGTCATGACTTCAGGCTCGGCAAGCTCGTGACTGCCAGAGAGCCGTCATGCTGAACTTGTTTCAGCATCCATCGCGCGCTGGGCGCCGACGGTGCCGGAGGAAACTTGGATCCTGAAACAAGTTCAGGATGACGAAGGAAGAACGAGCGGTGCATCACCCCACGCTCCCCTCGAGCGAAATCCCCAGCAGCTTCTGCGCTTCCACCGCGAATTCCATCGGCAGTTGCTGCAGCACCTCTTTCGCGAAGCCGTTGACGATCAGCGCCACGGCCTCTTCCTGGCCCAGCCCGCGCTGCATCGCGTAGAACAACTGGTCGTCGCTGATCTTGCTGGTGGTCGCCTCGTGCTCGATCTGGGCCGAGGGGTTCTTCACCTCGATATAGGGCACGGTGTGCGCGCCGCACTGGCCGCCCAGCAGCAGGCTGTCGCACTGGGTGAAGTTGCGCACCCCTTCCGCCCCGGCGGCGACGCGCACCAGCCCGCGGTAGGTGTTGTTCGAGTGGCCCGCGCTGATCCCCTTGCTGACGATGGTCGAGCGGCTGCGCTTGCCGTTGTGGATCATCTTGGTGCCGGTGTCGGCCTGCTGGTGATTGTTGGTCACCGCCACCGAATAGAACTCACCGACCGAATCCTCGCCGTTGAGCACGCAGGACGGGTACTTCCAGGTGACCGCGCTGCCGGTTTCGACCTGGGTCCAACTGACCTTGCTGCGCTTGCCCTGGCACAGCGCCCGCTTGGTCACGAAGTTGTAGATCCCGCCCTTGCCCTCGGCATCGCCGGGGTACCAGTTCTGCACGGTCGAATACTTGATCTCGGCATCGTCGAGCGCGACCAGCTCGACCACGGCGGCGTGGAGCTGGTTCTCGTCGCGCTGCGGGGCGGTGCAGCCTTCCAGGTACGAGACGTAGGAGCCCTTGTCGGCGACGATCAGCGTGCGTTCGAACTGGCCGGTGTTCTCGGCATTGATGCGGAAATAGGTGGACAGCTCCATCGGGCAGCGCACGCCTTCAGGGATGTAGACGAAGGTGCCGTCGGAGAAGACCGCGCAGTTCAGCGTGGCGAAGAAGTTGTCGTGCATCGGCACGACCTTGCCCAGCCACTGGCGGACCAGATCGGGGTATTCGCGGATCGCCTCGGAGATCGAGCGGAAGATCACCCCGGCGGCTTCCAGCTCCTTGCGGAAGGTGGTGGCGACCGAGACCGAATCGAACACCGCGTCGACCGCGACCTTGCGCGCGCCCTCCACCCCGGCGAGCATCTTCTGCTCCTCCAGCGGGATGCCGAGCTTTTCGTAGACCCGCAGGATCTCGGGATCGACCTCGTCCAGCGACTTCGGTCCGTCCTTGGCCTTGGGGGCGGCCCAGTAATAGGCGTCCTGGTAATCGATCGGCGGAATGTTCAGCTTGGCCCAGTCCGGCGTGGGCATGGTCAGCCAGTGGCGATAGGCCTTGAGCCGCCATTCGAGCATCCATTCCGGCTCGTTCTTCTTGGCCGAGATGAACCGCACCGTGTCCTCGGACAGGCCCTTGGGACCATATTCCTGCTCGATGTCGGAGACCCAGCCGTGCTCGTACTCGGCCACCCGCGCGGCGGCCTGGCGCGCGGCCTGGTCCTTCACGCCCGTATCCGGAAGGGCGGAGTCCTGAAGGGCGGTCTGGTCGGTCATGCGGGAACTCCGGGTGCCGGGAGCGGCGTGCTCGGCGCGGCGAGCTGCGTCAGGGGGACGCCGGCGAGCGCGCCGCGCAGGGTCTGGTTGACCAGCGGCCAGTGCGGGCGCAGCGAACAGGCCGGTTCGAGCGCGCAGTCAGCCCGGCCCTTGTCCGGTCCGGTTTCCATGCAGGTGGCCAGGGCGATCGGTCCTTCCACGGCCTCGACAATGTCGGCCAGGGTGATCGCCGCGGCCGGGCGGGCCAGCTTGAAACCGCCATGGGCACCGCGCACCGACTTGAGCAGGCCCGCGGCCGACAGGCGGCTGACCAGCTTCTGCACGGTGGGGGCGGGCAGGCCGGTCTCTTCCGCCAGTTGCACGGCATTGACCCGCGCGCCGCCACAGTGCCGGGCGGCGGCGATCATCATCACGACGGCATAATCGGCCATGCTCGATAGGCGCACGGGCGGGGCTCCGGATAATTCGGACAGAATCGTTCCGGTTACCTAGGCGCGCCGACGCGGAATTGCAAACGACCCTGTCGCCCGGGCGGGGCGCGCAGGAACCGGCGATGGGGCGGGGTGGGCAAGCGGACCGCCAGGCTGAGCGGCTTGGATGGGTGGATGCTGTTGAAAAAGTCGCTTCTTGGTTGAAGCGGAGGGTCTTGATTGAAGCGGGCGCGCGCGGATGCCGGAGCTCATGCCATCGCCGGCTGCCTTGCGAGGCTGATCTTGGCGAGCTTGCGCAGG
>NZ_JACLAU010000030.1 GCF_014230305.1 Novosphingobium aerophilum | reverse complement strand
CGACTGTGCCAGCCCACAAGCGCGGGCGGGCGATGGTCAGGGTCTGCTCAGCCTGCCCGCTGCCGGCCGTGGCGAGGGGCACGGTCGTGGTCGCGGTGGCCGCAGTGCGGCCCAGATGATCGACCAGCCGGGTGGTGACCGTGACGGGGGTGGCCCCCGCCCCGTCATTGCGCAGGCGCGTGGTCACGCGCACCACGGCCCGGCCGGGGCCGATCGCCTCGGTGGTCGCAGCGATCCCGCTACCGCCATGGTCGAGCATGTCGACATGGACGGCATCGGTGGCGACCAGCCGGACCGGGCGATACAGCCCGCCATGGACGAAGAAATCGCCCGCCAGCGGCAGGGCGTCGGCCGTGGCGGCGCCGGGCGCGGGCTTGCTGTTGTCGACCCGCACGGCGAGCACATTGGGCTGCCCCGGCCGGAACGCCGCGGTCGCATCGAAGCGGAAGCGCGAGAAGCCGCCCATGTGCGAGCCCAGCCGGACGCCATTGAGCCAGACCTCGGCCAGCCGGCTTGCCGCGTCGAATTCCAGCCACAGGCGCTTGCCGGTGAAGGCACCGGTCGGAGTAAAGGTCAGGCGGTACCAGCCGACCCCCATGGTCTTGTCGATTGTCTCGGGCCGGTTGAGCCGCCCCGGCGTGTCGGCGCGGTAGAAACCCACCCGGTTCCAGCTATGCGGGACCGCGACGGGCGCCCAACCGCTGTCATCGAAGCCCGGCTGCTCGGGACCGGCGGTGGCCGGATCGAGCCGGAAGCGCCAGCCTTCGGCCAGGACCTGGACCGGGCGATCGGCGCGCGCTGCGGGATCGGGGGCCGACGTCTTGGCGAGCGTCGGGCTGATCCCCGTGACCGCGCCCAGGGTGGTGAACGCCAACATGATCAGCGCACGGTTGCTCGGCATCGCCCTTCTCCCTCTTTGGCCCGACCGATTATGCGGCAGACCACGACCATGGGCAAGCGTCTCGAAGCAAAAAGGCCAGACCAATTTGCCGACCAGTGGCCCCGGCGGGGGCCCATTGGCCGCCGGCATCAAGCACGTCAGGCGCCAGGCCGGGGCGGCCGGGGGGTGTCCGCGGAATCACGCCAGCGCGGTGCGCGGGCGAAGTCGGCCGGGCCAAAGGGCTGCTCCCGGAACAGGAAGGGATAGAAAAAGTGCCTCAACTCGCGGTGGTAGCGGCGGATGCGGTCCTGATAGGTCAGTTGAGCGACCAGGTCAGTCTCGGCCAGGCGATGCAGGACCATCTGCAGACCAACCGGGGGCAACAGCAGCCCGATCCGGCCGCTCAGCGCGTTGCGCCGCTCGAGCCCCGCCCGGTAGGCACGGACCTGCTCCGCCACGCTCAGATCGCCCAGATGCTGGAAGGCGTAGTACCACTTCCAGTGAAAGCCGCTCCGCATCGGCGCGGTATCGCGCCACGCCGGCTCCTCCCGGAAGAAGGCCGCCAGCGTGGCCTCCTTGGGCTTGTCCCACCCGGCGTGGACCGCCTCGCGCTGGGCCAGGGTCAGCTCCACGCCCTGACGCACGGGAACAGCCGCGTTGATCGCCAGCAGTGCGAGCCCGGGCAGCACCAGGGTCATGATCAGCCACACGGCCGCCAGAGTCGCCGCCGAGGTCACCGAAGCCAGGCGGAATCGTCCCACCGCCACACAGACCAGGGCCCAGAACACCGCATAGGCGGCGGCGAGCCCGGCCATGCCGAGGATGGGCTGTCCCGCCCCGGACAGCAGGCCGCCGACTGCCAGGGGCAGGACCAGGGTCAGGATCACCAGCCCCACCCGCAGCACCACCCTTCGGACCCACAGCGCCGTTTCCGACCGGGCCATCACGGTGAGCAGGAGCAGCCGCCCGCCCTCGCGCTCGCTCGAGACCAGATCGTGGAGCAGCACGATGATGAACAGCGGCGCGAGGTAGGTGAGGACAAAGGCCCAGTCGAACCGCCCCGGCAGCGCCAGTTCGGCATTGTAGGCCTCGCTCTCGTTGATCTGGCCTTCCAGCGCCAGGGCCCTGATCCGCAGCACGAAAGGCGCCACGTCACGCTGACCGAGCGCTGCGAAGGCCAGCGGCGAGGGCCGGTCCCAAGTGGCGTAATGGGTGTAGTAGGCCACGTTGCCGGCATCGCCCTCCCGGGTGGCCCAGGCCGCCACCGCGGCCTCGTCCGCCGCCTGCTGCGGCAGGATCCGGTCGATCGCCGCATGCTGCCGGGTGATCTCGGCCAGCCCGGCCCAGACGCTGGCCGAGGCGAGCAGCAGGAGCAGCGCGAGCAGCGGCGCGGCCAGCGGCTGGCGCAGGAACAGGCGCAGTTCGTGACTCCACAACGACATCACAGGTCCCTTCCGAGGCGGCGCGCCGCCAGACCCAGGGCACCGGCTGCCAGCACCAGCCAGACGGCGAGCACGGCAGCCCCGGGGGCGGCAGCCCGGATCCGTTCGCCCAGACCGGCCGAGCGATAGGTGAAGTCCGGCACATCGTGCCAATGGCGCGGATCGATGCGCACCCGGCGGGCGGCCTCGGGATCGCTGTTGCGGTTGCCATCATCGACATAGGTCACAGCTTCGGCCTGGAGCCGGTTCAGCCCCTGCACGATCGTGTAGCGATAGGCTTCGGCCTGGCGCAGGAAGCGGCGGTGCCCCTCCAGATCGGTGCCGGCCAGCGCCATCGACAGGCTGCGCACCGCGACGGCAGGGCTGAGCAGCGCCAGGCCATTCACCACCTCGGCCTGCCGCCGTTGCCGGGCAAACTGGGCTTCGGCATAGCGATCGAACAGGCCGGCGGTCAGGCGTTCGCCCTCCATCGCGACCAGGCCGCGATAGTTGAGCGGCAGGTCTTCGACCCTCGACACCTTGTAACGCGCCAGCAGGCCGGCCTTGAAGGCCGCGAAATGAGGATCGTCCGGGTTGTGGCTGTCCCCGATGCGATGCAGGTCCCGCTGGATGGCGATATCGGTTTCCAGGCGGGTCGGCAGTGGCGCCATCCGCAGCGCGACATCCGAGCCGATCCGCGGCACCAGGATCGTGGTGACGGCCCACAGCCCGAGCAGGGCCATGAGCGCCCCCCGCGCCGACCGGGTCAGCGCTGACACCGTCACCACCCCGGTGACCCAGAGCCCGAGATAGCCGGCATAACCGATGGTGAGCAGGACCGCCGCCACAGGCTCCGCCTGAGCGCTCACGGTCAGCCAGGCCAGGGCGAGGCAGGCCGGCAGCAGCAGGACCGCGGCAATGCCGGCCAGGGCGAGGAGTTTGCCGCGCAGGACCTCGCCCGCCGAACGGCCATGGACCCGCAGCAGCCGCAGCGTGCCCCGTTCCCGCTCCGCAGCAATCAGCCCGAAGCCGATGAAGATCAACACCAGCGGCGCCAGCACCTGCAGGACGAAGGCCGGGCTCAGCTGCCCGAACCGCGCCAGCAGCGACGACTGGCGCACGTCGCCGAAGTTGGCGCTGTTCTGGCGGTGGCCTTCCAGGAAGATGGTGCTGCCGGTGAAGGCGTCGACCCCCGGATCGAACCCGGCCAGCGCCGGCAGGGGACGGAACACGAAGTGCCCATAGTGGACCATCCGGTGGGGGTGCCGCGCCGGCTGTCCGTCGAAATCCTGGTCGGCCTGGGCCTGGAACCGGGCGCGCAGGTCATTGCTGTGGTCCCGATGGGCGATCGCCGTCAGTGCGGCCACGGCGGCCAGCGCCAACAGCATCAGCAAGGCAAGCTGCGCGACCCGACTGCGCGCCATCAGGCGCCAGTCATTGGCCGCCATCAGGCGGATGGGGCTCATGCGGCAGCGACCTCCCCATAGCGATGGTGAAGGGCCATGACATCGATCCCCTCCGCAGGGCGCACTTCTTCCACGATCCGTCCACCCGCGAGGAAGCCGATCCGGTCGGCGCAATCGGCCGCTCCCAGCAGATCGTGGGTCACCATCAGGATGGCCGTACCCCGCGCCTTGAGCCGGCCCAGCAGCGCGTTGAAATCGGCCGTGGCGCGCGGATCGAGACCGCTGGTCGGTTCATCCAGCAGCAGCACGGGAACTTCGCGCAGGACGGCCATGGCAATCGCCACCTTCTGGCGCATGCCTTTCGAATAGCCCCCCACCCGGCGGGTGCGCGCCTCGCTCTGCAGCCCGGCCGCGTCGAGCGCGGCATCGATGATGTCCGGGCCGGGCTCACTGCCGGCCAGGGCCATGAAGTAGGCGATGTTTTCATGCGCGGTGAGCTGATCGTACAGCGCCACGCTTTCGGGGAGGTAGGCGATCTGCCGCCGCGCCTGATCGGGCGCGACGGCCGGATCGACCCCCGCCACGCGCGCCACGCCCGAATCGGGCGCCAGAAAGCCCAGCAGAACGGCCAGAGTGGTGGACTTGCCCGCGCCGTTGCCGCCCAGCAGCGCATAGATTTCCCCGGGCCCAACCTGCAGACTGAGGTCGGCCAGAACAGTCCTGGGGCCGCGCCGCAGGGTCAGGCCGGACAAGTCGATCACAGGATCAAGCGGATGGTCAGGGTCGGATTCGATCATCATGCCGGTCTATTTCCCCGGCCATGCGCCCGTGTCAATGTAATGTTATAACGTCCTATTGACTTGGGCGCAGCTTTGGGTAAGTCGCCGCCCGAATGTTACATTGTAACGTTGCTGAAGCATGTCTGATCAGGGGCATTTGATGAACGCTTTCACTCGCACCTCGCTGGCGGCGCTGGCCGTGGCAGGCCTGTTCCCCCTCGCGACCGCACAAGCCGCCGAGCTGGAGGAAGAGGCCGCCGAGCGGCCCGGCGAGGCCATCACCGTGACCGGGCTGCGCCAAGCCTATCGCGGCGAGTTCGACACCCGCGAGATCCCCCAGTCGATCGCCGTGATCGAAACGCGGACCCTGCAGGACAACAACATCCTGCGCCTGACCGACGCGCTTGATCTCAATGCCGGTGTTGCCCGCCAGAACAATTTCGGCGGACTGTGGGACGCCTATGCCGTGCGCGGCTTTGTCGGCGACGAGAATTTGCCGAGCGGCTATCTGGTCAATGGCTTCAACGGCGGGCGCGGCTTCGGCGGGCCGCGCGACGTGGCCGGGATTCAGCGGATCGAGATCCTCAAGGGCCCCAACGCCGCCTTGTTCGGACGGGGTGAGCCGGGCGGGACGGTCAACCTGGTGACCAAGCGGGCCCAGTTCGGCACCACCAGCGGCACCGCGTCGGCCAGCTACGGCAGCTTCGCCACGGCGCGCGGCGACGCGGACCTGAACCTGGCCGTCACCGATGGCCTGGCGGCGCGGCTGATCGGCTACTACGAACAGGCGGACAGTTTCCGCGACACGGTCGAAACCCAGCGTTACGGCTTCCTGCCGTCGATCTCGGTTCGGCTGGGCGCGCACACGGTCCTGACCTATGATCTGGAGCTGACCCGCCAGGAAGTCCCGTTCGATCGCGGTGTGGTCGCGATCAACGGCCAGTTGGGCCGGGTGGCGCGCAACCGCTTCCTCGGCGAACCCGGCGACGGACCGATCAAGGCACGTGCGACCGGGCATCAACTGCAGTTGCAGCACAGCTTCAGCCCGGCGTGGAGTCTGCTGGTGGGCGGCAGCTATCGCGAGACCAGCCTGGCGGGTTTCTCGACCGAGGCGGAACTGGCGGCCAGCCGGCAGAAGCTGTTCATCGACGGGCAGTCACTCTCGCGCCAGCGCCGTTTCCGCGACTATGACGCCGATCATGCGGTGCTGCGCGCCGAACTGTCCGGTGACGCCACCCTGGCCGGGCTGCGTCACCGCGTGTTGATCGGGGCCGACTTCGACCGGTTCGCCAACGGCCAGCTTTTCCTGCGGGTGCGGCCGGCCGCCAACAGCGGCAATCCGACCGACCAGGCCGCCAACATCATCAACGTGTTCGCCCCGGTCTATGGCCGCTTCGCCCTGCCCGTGCCCGGGCCGCAGACCAACCGGCTCGACGTGCAGAGGGCGTTCGGGGCCTACCTGCAGGATCAGATCACCCTTGCCGACAGCCTGCAGCTGCGGGTGGGCGGGCGCTACGACCGGTTCTCGCTGCGCTCTCGCAACCGCACCGCGGGCACCGAGCAGTCGCGCACGGCCGAACGTTTCAGCCCGCAGGTCGGCCTGGTCTGGACGGTCGATCCCGCCCTGTCGCTGTATGCTTCCTACGGCGAGGGTTTCCGCTCCAACATCGGCGCCACCGCCACTGGGGCAATCTTCGATCCCGAGACGAGCCGCGCCTTCGAGGCGGGGGTCAAGTTCGGACTGCTCGACAACGCGCTGACCGGCACCCTCGCCTACTTCAACCTGCGCAAGACCAACGTGCTCGCCGCCGACCCGGCCAATCCCGGCTTCTCGCTGCCGATCGGCCGCGCCGCCAGCCAGGGTTTCGAGTTCGATCTGGCAGGGACCCTGCCCGGCGAGGTCGAGGTGCAGGTGTCCTATGCCTACGTCGACGCCGAGGCGCGGGCCGACGTGCTCGATCCCAACTTCGCGCTGCAGATCCGCACCGGTGACCGGCTGATCAACGTCCCGCGCCATACCTTCAACCTGCAGGCATCCCGCCCCTTCGCGATCGGGTCGACCCGGCTGCGTGTCGGCGCCGGGCTCCAGCACGTCGGCGCGCGGCTGGGCGAAGTGGGGACACGGTTCGAACTACCCGCCTATACCCTGGCCCGACTCTTCGCGAACTGGCAGCTCACCGACCGGATCGAGGTTTTCGCGCAGGTCCAGAACCTGTTCGACACGACCTATTACACCAACAGCTTCGCCCAGTTGTGGGTCCAGCCGGGGACGCCGCGCGCCGCTAGTGGCGGGGTTCGCGTAAGGTACTGAACGAGCACCGAAATCGGCCTTTGCCAGCCCTGCTCGGCCAGGGTTGGGAAGGTTGCGGCGCGTGGCCTAAGCGGCATTGAATGCCGACGACGGACGGCGCACTGGCGGCCGCAGGTGGCGCCGTGCTGTGGATTTCGGCCACTTGCCGGCACGCAGGGGGAACTTCCGGCTTGGCCCGGCACGGGCTAGGCCGCTATGTCGATGGCGAGTGCCTGTCGTCCCGTCCCCGGCCGGGTCGGCACACCCATCGGTTCCAATCCCCTTGTCACGGATACTCCACCCCATGCCCACCGGTCTGGTCGCCCTGCTCGACGATGTTGCCGTGATCGCCCGGACCGCCGCCGCCTCGCTCGACGATGTCAGCGCGGCCGCGACCAAGGCGGGCAGCAAGGCGGCGGGCGTGGTGATCGACGATGCGGCGGTCACGCCATCCTACGTGACTGACTTCACCCCGGACCGCGAACTGCCGGTGATCGCCCGCATCGCCCGGGGCAGCCTGTTCAACAAGCTGGTGATCCTGTTGCCCGTGGCCCTGCTGCTCAGTGCGGTGCTGCCCGGTGCGATCACGCCGCTGCTGATGGCCGGCGGGCTGTTCCTGTGCTTCGAAGGCGCCGAAAAGCTGCTGGAGAAGCTGACCGGCGAAAAGCACGGACAAACCCTCGAGGATCGCCCGACCGACGCGGTGACGTTCGAGAACGAGCGCGTCTCGGGCGCGGTGCGGACCGACCTGATCCTTTCGGCCGAGATCATGGCCATCGCGCTGGCCGAGGTCGCGGACGAGGGGATCGTGCTGCAAGCGGCGATCCTGGCCGTGGTCGGCATCGCCATCACGGTGATCGTCTATGGCACGGTGGGGCTGATCGTGAAGATGGACGACATCGGCCTGCGCCTCACGAAAGGGTCCTCCAGCGCCGCCAAGGGCATGGGCACCTTCCTGCTGCGCGCCATGCCGGTGCTGCTGACCTTCCTCTCGATCATCGGCACCGCCGCCATGCTGTGGGTGGGCGGCAGCATCATCCTGCATGGGCTGGAAGTGCTCGGCATGGCCGGCCCTGCCCATGTCGAACATGCGGCGCGGCACTGGGTGGAGCAGGCGACCGGCCCCTTGGGCGGGATCTTCGGCTGGCTGACCCATGCCGTCCTTTCGGCGCTGGTCGGCATCGTCCTCGGCGCCATCGTGGCCGGCATCGTGCACATGGTCGCGCGGACCAGGGGCGCGCACTGAGCGCCGCGATGGGGGACAGGACGCCGTCGTCAGGACCGCGGAGGCCGCTTTCGCGTAGTGGTCGTCAGCTCGCCCGACGGACGAATGGATACTTCATCTGGGCGAGATAGCCGCTGGGCACCTGTTCGGGCACGCCATAGCCCTCCGGCCACCGGCTGTCCGGCCAGTGACAGGTGCCGAAGATCCGGTCGATGATCGGAAAATGGATCGCGAAGTTCTTGTCCACGGCTTCCGGTTCGATCGCGTGGTGCCAGTGATGGAAGCGCGGCACGACGATCCACCGGCCCAGGCGGTTGAAGTCACCCCGCAGATTGCCATGAATGAGCGAGGCATAGACATAGACCACGCCCACGTAGGCCTGCATCACCGAGGGCAGGAAGCCCAGTGTCAGCAGGGGCAACGAGGTCAGTCCCCGCAGCAGCACGACTTCGACGAAATGCATGCGCGCGCCGGCGAGCCAGTCCATCGTCCCGGCGCTGTGGTGGACGGCATGGAAGCCCCAGAGGAAGGGGATGCGGTGGAACAGGCGATGGATCCAGTACTGGGCCAGGTCGGTCAGCACCATGGCGAGCGCGAATTGCACCAGCCAGGGCCAGGCGGAGATCGTCGCCCTCACCCCGTTGAGCCAGTCCCAATGGGTGTTGACATAGGTTGACGGGGCCAGCGCCAGGAAGGTGATCAACTGGACCAGCATCGAGCTGAGCAGGAAATAGAACAGGTCTTCCCGCCACTCCGGCCGGAACAGGCGCTGCGCGGCGATGCGCGGAAAGGCTCGCTCGATGGGAGCCATCATCAAGCCGGTCGCCACCATGTTGATGACGAAGAAGTCGACCCCGAAGAAGATGCCCCAGTCGCGCGTCTCCTGGGGCTGGACCGCGGCCCCGCCCAGGATCGTTGCGCCCAGCGCCAGCCCCAGCGCGGTGATCCCCAGCGCCTTGCGCGGCCGCAGCAGCAGGCTGAGCAGGGCCAGCGCATAGGCCGCGATCAGGACGACATGGATCAGCGGCCGGAAGGCGCTGCTGGACCGGATGACATCGAGCTCCGGCATGGCGAACCAGTTCGGCCAGCGCAGGGCGACAACCATGCTGAGGCCCGCGAAAGCCAGCAGGATGCCGAAAAACCCGGCGAACCAGCCGGTGCCGAAGCCGCGCGCCTCGATCGGCGCTTCCAGATCGCGCTTGAGCTGACCCCACCACGTTTGCAAGCTGGCATCCCCCGTCATCACCAGCCCCGGGTCTAGCCCGCAAATCGTGCCAACAGGTTAAGCGGACGGTGCGGGTGCGGCGGGAAAAGCTGCGGCGCGGCCGGGTGAGTCCGAGCCTTGCCGTCCGCTCACCCCTGAGCCGGCCGCACCGGCGTTTTCGTCAGTGCCCCAGCCAGTCGCCGGTCAGGTCACCGCGATGCCCCTCGGGCGCCAGGGCGGCCCGCAGGGCGACCAGCAGCGGCGGCAGGGTCTGGGTGAAGGCGTAGGGCGGATTGACGATGAACAGGCCCGCGCCGTTGTAAAGGCCGGGCTGGTCGACATCGTACAGCCAGTGCTCCACGCAGAGCAGTTTCGGGATCCCGATCCTGCGCAGTTGCGCCTTCCACCGCTGATGCGTAGCCCGGTCTTTCAGCGGATACCAGATGACCGTTACCCCATGGGCCCATTTGCGCTGGGCGGCGGCGAGCGTGGCCGTGATCCGGTCGCGCTCGTCGGTTTGCTCATAGGGCGGATCGACCACCACCACGCCGCGGGCGGTGCGGGGCGGCACCATCGCCAGCCACAGCTCATAGGCGTCGCGGTTATGCACGGCCGCGGAGGTGTCGCGCATCACGGCCCGCAGGGCCTGGACATCCTCGGGATGCTTCTCGTTCAGGATCAGGGCATCCTGGGGGCGCAGGAGCTGCGCCATAATGCGCGGAGACCCCGGATAGAGGTTCGGCTCCGCCCCGCCATTCACCGCCGCGCCATTCACCGCCGCGACGGCGGCGCGGTAATCGTCCAGCAAGGGGTTCGGGTCGGCAAAGGCGCGACGCACACCCTGCATGGACTCGCCGGTGCGCTGGGCCTCGTCACCGCCCAGATCGTAAAGCCCGCAGCCGGCATGGGTATCGATCAGGGTCAGAGCGCCCGGCTTGTGCTGCAAGGCCCGGACCAGGGCGATCAGCAGGCTGTGCTTCACGACATCGGCGCTGTTGCCGGCATGGAAGGAATGACGATAATTCAAGGCTGTTCACATTCCTGACGATCGGCCGCCACCGCCCGGCCGGGCCCGGCACCCCGGCGCGAGGCGACTGGCGCCACCCTTCCGGCGCCTCCTATAGAATTCGGCGGGAACGGTTCAACGCCCTTCTGCGCAAGGCATCAGGCCCGCGCGGGCGATCCTCACCGCCCCGCCGCATGGCTTGCGCTGATCCGAATGCCCCCGCCCTGCCATGTCCGCGTTGCATCGCCGGGCAGTCTGCGGGCCGCCGGTCAGCGGCAGCAGTTGCGCACGAAGTCGGCAAGCTCATCGGCCAGTCGCCGGTCCGAGGTGCCGAGATGCAGGGCCATCGAGTAATGGTTGTGGCCGCTGGCGTAATGGCAACGGGGCAAGTGCCCGTGTTGGGCCAGCCGGTCCCGGATCAACCCCGCCCATTCGGCCTGGAACCGCGGCGGATCGTATTCGGCGCAGGCGAGCAGGATCGGCAGGGTGGTCGCCACCACCGCGTCGCGCGGCATCCGCGCAGGGTAGAGCGCTTCGTCGCCGTAGTAGAACGTGTCGCGCGCATCGAGGGGCGTGTAGCCGTAGAGCCCGGACATCAGCGCCAGCCCGCGCACCGCCAGATCCGGCCGCAGCCTGACAGCGGTGGCCCCGTGCACGGCTCCGGCAGAGGTCCCCACCAGGACAATGCGCTGCGGATCGCCACCGAAGCGCCCGGCATTGGCGGCCAGCCAGTCGATCGCGGCAAGCACGTCCTCGCCCCCGGCCGGCCAGGCATGATCCGGCGCCAGCCGATAGTTCATGACCGCTCCCAGAAAGCCCTGCTCGGCCGCCCACCGGCCGACTGCCGCATTGGGCCAGCCATCGGCGGCCTTATCGCCCTTGAGGAAGCCCCCGCCATGGACGAACAGGATCACGGGAGCGGCGCTTGCCGGCGTCCCGTAGAGATCGAGCCGGTGCCGCTCGTCCGGGCCATAGGCCAGGTCAGCCGCCACGGCCGGGACCCGCCCCGCCAGGGCATGCTGTTCCTGGTCGAACAGCCGGCGGGTGGCCTCCAGCACATCCGGGCCCAGGGTCGTTCCGATCCGGTCTATCGTGGTCATCGTGGTCCTGCGGTTTGGCCTGCGATCGGATGCCGCGGCGTGTGCCGCGCGAGGACTTCTCCGTTCCTCCCGCGCCATACGGCGATGGCTTCGCCCATTTCCATAGCCTGGCCCAGCCCCTTGCGCACCATCGGCGCGGCTCCCGCCACTGCGGCCAGCCAGAACCCGGTTGAAGGCATGGGGCAGAAGGTATGGGGCATCGGGCGGTGCTCCGATCGTCAGAATGGCATTCGCAGCATGTCGCTGCCCACAATGATGCGGCCGGCGAACGCGCGGCGGACATCCCTGATATCGGACGGGCCCGTCACCCCGATATGGGTCAGGATCAGGGTCTTCACACCCGCGGCCGCAGCAAGCTTGCCGACCTCGAGCGGAGAGAGGTGTTCGCGGTCCATGTGCGGGCGGAGATTGGGGGGGACGGACGCGCGGTCGGCGTGCGAGGCCATCTCGGAGACCAGCACATCGGCGCCCTTCGCGAATTGGGCCAGGGCGGCGGAAGGGCCGGTATCGCCGGTGAAGACGATCGAGCGCCCCGGTGCATCAAACCGCAGGGAATAGGACTGGTTCGCGGCGGCGGGGCTGCCCTGGGGAAACTCGTAATGGCTGTTGGCCAGAGCCGAGACCCGGACATGCGCATCCTGGAAGATGGGACCGGCAGCATATTCATGCGCCAGGACAAAGTCGCCGGGGGTTCGCTGGAAACCCTGCTCAGCCCCGCGGATGCGGGCACTGGGGCCCATGGTCAGGATCACACCCTGGACCAGATCGGAGGTGCCCGCCGGGCCGTAAACGTCAAGCCTGGGCGAGCGCAGCGTGTAGCTGAACGAGGCGAGCCCGGTCAGGCCGACGGTGTGGTCGTCATGTAGATGAGTCAGGAAGACGAGCGGCGCCGCGGGAGCCTGCATCCCGGCCCGACCGAGTTGATGCACCACCCCCTCGCCGGCATCGACCAGATAGGTCTGCCCGCCGATCGTCAGCAGGGTCGCAATGCCGGCGCGATCCGCCCGTGCGAGTGGGCCTCCGGACGTTCCGAGCAGGAGCACGCTGCCCGGGCTTGGCACGGGTAACTGGCCCGGACCGGTCGTCACTCCAACGTCCCGGCGGGCGGCAGTGGCAGAAGAACGCTCCCCCCCGCCGGCAAGCGGAGCCATCAACGCGGTCGCGGCCAGCGCGATGGGCAGCAGCCTGGTGATAGGTGTCCCTCCCCCGGATCAGGTTTCGTCGACAATCGGGTTGGCCAGCGTGCCGATCACGCCGATCGACACCTCCACGCGGTCGCCCGCCTTCATGTCGAGCGGGGGATTGCGCTTATCGCCGACCCCGCCCGGGGTGCCGGTGGCGATCACGTCGCCCGGGGCCAGTGGGGTGAAGGTGCTGCAATATGCGATCAGCGCGGGGATATCCCAGATCATGTCCGACACCGGCTGATCCTGGACCAGCTCGCCGTTGAGCCGCGTCTGGACGCGCTGGCCGGCCAGGTTGGGGACGCCATCGGGTGTCACCATCTCCGGACCGAAGGCGCCGGTGGCGGGGAAGTTCTTGCCCGGGGTGAACTGGATATTGTGACGCTGCCAGTCGCGCACCGACACATCGTTGAACACGGCGTAGCCGGCGACGTGGGCCAGGGCGTCTGCCTCGCGGATCCGGCGGCCGCCCTTGCCGATGATGACGGCCAGTTCGCCTTCGTAGTCAAAGCGGGTGCTCTCCCGGGGGCGCACCACCGGCTCCCCCGCCGCCACCAGCGTGTCGGCCCAGCGGGTGAACACGGCCGGATGCTCCTTCTGCTCGCGCCCGGTCTCGGCCACGTGAGTCGCATAGTTGAGACCGATGCAGAGGATCTTGCCCGGGTTCGGCACCACCGGCAGCAGGCGCACGTCGCTGCGCGCATAGGTTGCGGTCGGGGCCAGCGCGCCGAGATCGCGGCCCAGCGCGTCCTTCAGCCAGGACCCGGTCCCGGGCGTGCCAAGGTCAAGCACGGTGTCATGCTCGATCCGGCCGAAGCTGGCCGTTCCGTCAGGCCGCCGGAAGCTGATGTAGCGCGTCATTCCTGTCTTCTCCCTGCCATTCGCACCCCGGCCCCCGCCCGCTGTCCCCGCCAGCGCGGCCGCTCCTGGGACGAAGGTCCGTCTGTCAGTTTTCGAGCGGGGCCGGCTCCCACTCGCGCCGGAAGCAGAACCGCTCCTCGGCCAGGCGCAGGCCGGCAAAGTCCTTGTCCGAAATGCCCCATTGGTCGATCCGCTGCTCGGGCCAGGTCCAGTCGTCGGGTTCGCCGGTCCGGTAATCGGCCGGAACCTTCTCGACCGCGGTCGAATACTCGATCACCGGACCGAACGGCGCGATGTAGTAGGCATAGACATTGGCGCCGGGACCATGCCGCCCCGGCCCCCAGGCCGGCTGGAACCCGTTGTCGCGCATCCAGCCGATCCCGCGCATCACCGCGTCCAGATCGTCCATCTCGAAGGCGATGTGGTTCAGGCTGGCGAATCCCGCCCGGGCGAAGGCGGTCGAATGGTGGCTGTCGTTGCAGCGCACGAAGACCATGCCCCGGGTGCGGTCCGAAACGCGGAAGCCCAGCACCTGCTCGACGGCATGGCCGCTCGCCTCGGCATCGACCGCGTTGAACACCACGTGGGTCAGCTTGACCGGCATGACCCGCTTGCTGGCCTTGCTGTAACCTTCGATCGGCGCGGTCTCGGCGGCGTCCGCGAGAAAGCGCAGCAGCTCGCCCTCGGGCAGCTCGACCGCGATCCCGTGGCCACCGCCCGGATCGCCGGACACCGCCGGGCGGGCCGGCCAGCCGGCCGCCGCGACCCGCGCCTTGAGCGCGGCAAGTTCGTCGCCCGTGCAGACGAAGGTCGTCGAGCGGACGAACTCGTCGCCTGGCGCAAAGGCAACCAGATAAGGGTCAGGACCCGAGCCGCGCAGGTAATGCGTGGTCCCGCGGACCTCGGCGCCGACCAGGCCCCAGACATCGACCATGAAGGCCGCCGCCGCCGCCGGATCGGGCAGCGACAGTTCGATGCTGCGCAGCTTCATGCCGCCTGCTCCGGCGTTCCCTGCTCCAGTCCGGCCGCGCGGATGCCGGCGCGGGCGCAGTCCTCATCGCAATCGCCGGTGTCGCCGCTGACCCCGACCGCGCCGATCACCTGCCCCGCCGCATCGCGCATCAGCACCCCGCCCGGCGAATAGGCGATCTGGCCTTCGACCGTGGCCGCGACCGCCTGGAAAAAGGCGGGATTGGTCGCGGCGCGCTGAGCCAGCACGCGGGTGTCCGCCCCCATGCCGAGCGCGCCAATGGCCTTGGCCATCGCGATCCGGTGGCGGAAGAACGTGGCGCCATCCTCGCGCGCCAGAGCGACCGGATGGCCCCCGGCATCGAGCACGACCACCGCCAGCGGCTGGGCGCCCCGGCTCCGCGCTTCGGCAAGGGTTGTAGTGATGATGGCCTGGGCCTGGGCGAGGGAAAGGATCGTCATGCTGCCAACTCCGTAGCCTGGCCCAGCGCGGCCGCGCGCGCCGCCAGCAGTTCGCCGGGCTTGCCGGTGCCGAACACGTAGTGATCGGGACGGACCAGCACCGCCTCCACGCCCCGCGTGCCGAGCCAGGTCTGAACCGCCCCGCCATCGGGAAGAGCCGCAGCGCCGAATGTCACCACACCGGTTGTGGAAGGGACAGTGACCGAGAGACCGGTGCCGAACAGCCGCCAGCCCTGCCCGGTGAAATCGTCGAGACGCCGCCCGTCCTCCAGGATCGGCTGGATGAAGCGCTCGCCCGCGCTGGCGCTGCCGGGCAGGATCACCCCGCATCCGATCGCGGGGATGAGGTCGGCTGCGGTCTCTCCGGCGCGTTCGGCAGCCCGGGCGCGAATCTCGGCATCGCGGGCCGCGGCCCTGACCGGATCGAGCTCGCAGATGTAGCGACCAGCCGCGACCGCCGCGCCGATCACGGCACGGACATGGGGGTCGCGCTCGGCCTGGTACGTGGCGAGCAGTACCTGCGGACCGCCATTCCGCACCACCGCGGCGATCTTCCAGGCGAGGTTGGCGACATCGCGCAGGCCATGACACATGCCCTGCCCGAAGAACGGCGGAGTCTGGTGCGCGGCATCGCCGGCCAGGAACACCCGGCCAACCTGCCACCGTTCGGCCAGCAGCCCATGGAACCGGTACGTCGCGGCCCGGACGATGCGGTGCGGCACGTCCTTCATCCAGGGGCCGACCAGCGCGGCAACACGCTCCGGCCGCATCATCCCGGCATCATCCTCGCCGGGCAGCAGCATGAACTCCCAGCGGCGGTGATTGCCGCGCCCGGGCACCACGGTCGCCGGACGAACCGGATCGCACATCATCACCGACAGGCGCTGCAGGTCTGCGCCGTCGGGCACCCCGGTCAACGGCGGGAAGCTCACCGGCCCCTCGACCTCGGCATCCACAACCAGCCACGGCTCCTCGAAGTCGAGATCGTCGAGGGCCACACCCAGCGCCTTGCGCACCGGGCTGCGGGCGCCGTCCGCTGCGATGATCCAGCGGCCGCGCACGGCACGCACGCCGCCCGCGCCGGCGTAATGGACGGTCACCCCGGTCTCGTCCTGCTCAAGCCCGACGAACTCGGCACCCAGCTCCAGCTCGACGCTCTGCAGCCGGTCCATTCCGGCCCTCAGGTGCGCCTCCAGCTCCGGCTGATAAAAGAACCAGTCGTTGGCCCAACCGAACGGCTGGGGCTTGCCCACCGTGCCCATGTAGCGGATCACGCCGTGGTCGGCGCCGATGTGGAGGTGGCCGTCGGCAGCAATCATGTCGGGCAGGACCCGGTCGATCATCCCCGCACTCTGGAACAGGCGCATCATCTCATGATCGAGATGGACCGCCCGGGGCAGCGGATAGTGCTCCAGCTCCTTTTCGAGCACCAGCACCGACAGACCCTGCCGTCCCAGCAGGTTGGCTCCCAGCGCCCCGACGGGACCGCACCCGATGATGACGACATCGTAAGTCATGGTCAGGCCGCCATCGCCTCCGGTGCCTTGTGGAGCATGCCGTCCTGCATGATCATCACCAGCCGGTTCTTGTCCTGCAGGATCGCGACATCGGCGGTCGGATCGCCATCGACCAGCAGCAGGTCGGCCAGAAAGCCTTCGCGCACCTGGCCCACCTCAAGGTCCATCAGCTCGCCGCCCAACCGGGTTGCGGCAACCAGCGCCTCGGCCGGGGTATAGCCGAAGTGTTCGACGAAAATCGCCAGGTCGCGGGCGTTGCGGCCGATCGGGTTGAATGGAAATCCATAGTCGCCGCCAATCAGGATCCTGACGCCGCGCGCCTTGAGCGCGGGAACGAGGCGGGCTTCCAGCGCCATCCGCTCGGCCGCGCTGGCTTTCATCGCACTCATGTCGATATGGGGCGGAGGGGTGGCTTCGAGCGCCGCGATCGAGACGCCCGGCGACGGCGCGTAGAAGGTCCGGTCCCTCGCCGCGACCATCGCATCGGCCGCTTCGCTGTCGGCATAGGACGCGTGGTAGATGATCCGCGCGCCGGCCCCCAGCGCCAGCGCGATCGCCTTGGGGTAATAGGCATGGCAGGCGATCCACAGCCCCAGCTCGCGCGCCGCCCGGCCCGCCTCGGCCATTTCCTCGTCGGTGTAGAGCA
Source organism: Novosphingobium aerophilum (assembly GCF_014230305.1). Taxonomy (GTDB): domain Bacteria; phylum Pseudomonadota; class Alphaproteobacteria; order Sphingomonadales; family Sphingomonadaceae; genus Novosphingobium; species Novosphingobium aerophilum. The sequence goes on along the minus strand of NZ_JACLAU010000030.1, from coordinate 24,678 downwards.
CGTGCTGCGCCGTTCCGGGCTTCAGCGCATCCTCGCCCGAGACCACCAGCTTGACCGATCCGATCCCCTGGGCCCGGCAATAGTCCATGAAGGCGCGCATCGCCGCCGGGCCGCGGCCGTTGAACACGTCGCCGGTCTCGACGCCCTCGGCCCCTTCGGGGCTGCGCTCCAGCGTCGATGGGACCAGCCGCGGCCCCGGGGTCTCCCCCGCAGCGATCGCCTTGGCCAGTTCGACCTCGATCCCGTCACCAAGCGCGCCCGCCGAATAGGCGCTGGTGAAGCCGTGATCGAGCAGCACCCGGGCATTGCGCCAGGCAGCAACCTTGAGCTCCTCGGGCGGCAGGATGAACTGGTGGTAGATCTTCTCGACCGAGGATCCCCAGGTGAGATGGGCATGGGCCTCGATCATGCCGGGCATCAGCGTCCGGCCTGCGGCATCGATCACCCGGTCGGCAACGGCATCGGCCAGCGCCCCGTCGCCATAGGCGACCGCGGCGATCCGCTGGCCGTCGACCAGCACCGCACCCACCCGCGCCGCCTCGCCGCTGCCATCGAAAATTCGCGCGTGGCGGATCAGGGTCCGCATATCGACTCTCCCAGCCTCTATCGTGGCAGGGCTGTCTCACATCCTGGCATTAGCCGGAAATACGATTTTCTTGGAGGATCATAAGCCTTGCCTATGGGAGGGACAATGCGCTGATGAACCGCTGAGCGAGGGGCGAAAGATCGGCACTGGCCAGGGCACGGACGCCGATCTGCCGCTGGAAGGTGACGTTCTCGATCTCGATCGCGCGCAGCACGCCCACCGACAATTCGGCTTCCACCACTTGCCGGGGCAGTATCGTCACGCGATCGGTGGTGCGCACGATACCCTTGGTGGTGAGCAGGGAATCGCAGCGCACCACGTTCTTGGGTTGGCTGCACTGCGCGTTGATGAAAAGGCTCTGGATCTGGCGCTGGAAGCCGCCCCCGGCACGGGGCAGGACCCAGGGCAGCGCGCTGATGCTGTCAAGCCTGAGCGAATCCGGCAGCCCGGCATGCGCCGCGCCGACGATCAGGGCGAACGGGTCCTGCATGACGGTCCATTCGGCGAATTCATCCTGGGGCGAGGCCAGGCCGGTGGTGACCAGCGCCAGCTCGATCTCGCGCCGGCGCAGCATCTCGGACAGGGCCTCGTCGGAGGCTTCGATCACCGACATGTCGAAGCTGGCCTGGGCCTCGTCCAGATGCCGGATGGCCCGGGGCACCAGGCTGACCAGCGCGCCGGGCGTCCCGCCGATGCGGATCGGGCCGGCAATCCCTGCCGATGCCCGTTCGACCGCCTCACGCGCCTCGTGCAGCACGGCCGACAGGGCCGCCGCCTTGGCCCACAGCGCCTCGCCCTCGCGCGTCAAGGCAATCCCCGTGGCCGTGCGCTTCAGCAGCGCCACGCCCAGCCTGCTCTCAAGCTGCGCAATGGTCTGCGAAACCGATGGCTGGGAGACACCCAGCGCCCTGGCCGCTCCGCTGATCGAACCGGACTGGCACACCTGATTGAACACCACGAGTGCGCGGGGATCGAGGCCTGCCGACAAGTCGCTCGAAAGGCTGGCGGTGGTCATGGCGGGTCCCTTGTCCGACGTCCGGCCTGTCAGTCTCCGCAGCCTCGGCACGGCACAGGTCGGCTGCCGCCGTTGTGTAGGGCCACTTTACCGCGAGACAAGCCCGTCGCGGCGGATGGCCCAGCCGCAGCTTCATGCCGCACGGGAATGTCCACCTGCGGGCCCCGAGGAAATCCAGGCGATGTCAGCGCTGGGCGGGGACCGCTGCTGCCGCCAGGTTCATGTCGTCCAGCGCCAGCGTCAGCAGGTGCTGCATGGCCTTGATGGCATCGGTGCTCGAACCCCGCGCGATGGCTTCGAACACGGCTTCGTGTTCCGGCAGGGGGTCCCGGGGGCTGGCCTGCGCCTTCTGCTTGAAATGCGTGGTCCAGCGCACGGCGGCGCCGATCGAGCTGCCCAGCGAGACGATCGCCTCATTGCAGCACGCCGCCAGGATCAGGCGGTGGAACTGCCGGTCGGCCTCCTGCCCTTCGGCCCCCGCCAGTCCGGCGGACGCCATCACGCGAAGGCAATCGGCCATCTCGGCAAGCTGTTCCGGCGTCCTCCGCTCGGCCGCCAGGCCAGCCGCCACCGGTTCCAGCACATGGCGCAACTCGAACAGGTCCTTGACGAACTTCTCGTCGGGCTGGTCGGCGAACATCCAGGCGAGGATGTCGGGGTCCAGCAGGTTCCACTGCGTCCTGGCCGTGATCCGGCTGCCCGCCTTGGGGCGACTTTCGATCAGCCCCTTGGCGACCAGGATCTTGAGCGCTTCGCGATAGGCCGTGCGAGACACGCCCATGCGGTCGGAGCTCTCGATCTCGCCCCCCAGCGTCGCCCCGCTCGCCAGGCTCCCGTTGAGGATCGCCGTCCCGATCTTGCGCGCCACCTCCTCGTGAAGGCGTTCGACCTTTCTGGCCTTTGGTTTGGTCAACCCCGATCTCCCCGCACCGGGGGCTCCATTCGCCGAACGGAGCTGCGATTGCAATGCGTGCGCCGATGGACGGGTCGGCGACGGGCTCCAGCGGGCGGCCATCGACATCGATCCGCCGCCCGCGGATCAGGTCGCGGAAACGGCAGGCTCATGCTCGTCCCCCGCGATCTTGCCGAAGCCCACGATGCCGAACCGCAAGGTCACAGGCAGCGCACCGCGCTGAGCCCGGTGTCGCTCGCGGCTTCCAGCGGATTCCGCGCCGGCAGGAGGAAGCCCTCGGCTTCGATATCGAAGACGTCCCCGGGTTCGGTCGCGATCCCGTCGCTGAACGACAGGGTTGCCGTGCCGAAGAAATGGACATGGACATCGCCGGGCCTGCGGAACTGCGCATATTTGAAATGATGATGTTCAAGGTTGGCCAGGCTGTGGCTCATGTTGGCCTCGCCCGAGAGGAATTCGCGCGACCAGACCACGGTGTCGCCGCGCCGGATGGTGGCCCTGCCCCGGACCGAAGCGGGCAGCTCGCCCAGCCTCAGCTCCGGGCCGAGAGCCGCCTGTCGCAGCTTGGAGTGGGCCAGCCAGAGGTAGTTGACCCGCTCGGTCACGTGGTCGGAGAACTCGTTGCCCAGCGCGAAGCCCAGCCGCACGGGGTCCCCGGCCCCGCCCACCAGGTAGATCCCGGCGATCTCCGGCTCCTCGCCGCCATCGCCGGCGAAGGCGGGTCGCTGCAGCGGCGCGCCCGGGGCGACCAGGATCGACCCGTCGCCCTTGTAGAACCATTCAGGCTGCGCCCCGACCGCGCCTGCGGCGGGCTTGCCGCCTTCCAGCCCCATCAGGAACATCCTCATGGAATCGGTCGCCTGCCCCGCGGCGGCGGCCTTGTGCATCTTGTCCCGACCCTCGGCGCTGCCCAGGTGAGTCAGGCCCGTGCCCGACACCAGCAGGTGAGCGGGGTCGGGATGATCGATCGGGCAGAGCAGGCGCACGGCGGCCAGGTCGACCGTTTCGCCAAGCGCCGCCGCCGCGGTCTCGCCCAGGGTCGATCCCCGTTCCAGCGCCTGCCGCGCGAGGCCCAGCGTGGTGGTCGCGCCCCCGACCAGGCGGGCGGTCCCCTGCGCGTCGAGCGCGACCACACCCCTGGCACCGCCGCGCTCGATCTGGATCAGCGAACGGATCATGCCGGCCGCTCCCGCACGCCGTTGACCGTGCGGGGCAGGCTCCAGGGATTGTCGTCCTGCAGAGCCGCCGGCAGCAGCCCCGCGGCGATATCCTGATAGCAGACCGGGCGCAGGAACCGGGCCATGGCCAGGGTTCCGACCGAACTCGTGCGCGGATCGGTGGTGGCCGGGAACGGCCCGCCATGCACCATGGCGTGGCAGACTTCGACCCCGGTCGGCCAGCCGTTCGCGAGAACCCTGCCCGCCTTCCGCGCCAGGCCGGGCAAGAGCTGCGCCGCCGCCGCGGCATCCGCCTCGTCGTGGTGGATGGTCGCGGTGAGCTGGCCTTCGAGACCGGCGATGACCTGGGCCAGCTCGCCCAGGTCGGCACAGATCACCAGCAGCGAGGAGGCGCCGAACACCTCCTCCCCCAGCGCCGGGTTGGCGAGAAACCGCGCCGCCGAGGTTTCGAACAGCGCGCCGCAGCCCTGGTTGGGCGTGGCGGGCGTCGGACCGCTGGCGATGCGCGTCACGTCGGGGCTGGCGTCGAGCGCCGCCACGCCCGCACTGAAGGCGCCATGGATCGCCGGGGTGAGCATGGCGTGCGGTTGCGTGGCGGCCAGCGCCTGGGCCGCAGCGGTCTTGAACCGGGTGCAGCCCTCGCCCTCGATCAGCAGGACCAGCCCCGGGTTGGTGCAGAACTGCCCGGCCCCCAGCGTCAGCGATCCGACGAATTCGGCGCCGAGCCGTTCCGCCCGCGCCGCCAGCGCCTGCGGCAGGATGACCACGGGATTGACCGCGCTCATCTCGGCGTAGACCGGGATCGGCTCGGGCCGCTCGGCCGCGATCCTGGCGAGAGCCAGTCCACCCGCGCGCGATCCGGTAAAGCCCACCGCCTTGATCCGGGGATCGGCGACCAGCGCCGCCCCCAATGCCGGGGCCGGGCCAGGCAGATAGCTGAACACGCCGGCCGGCAGTCCGCGGGCGGCGACAGCCGCCGTGATCGCGCGGGCCACCAGCTCGCCGGTACCGGGATGAGCGGGGTGTCCCTTGACGATGACCGGGCAACCCGCCGCCAGTGCGGAAGCCGTGTCTCCCCCCGCCACCGAAAAGGCGAGCGGGAAGTTCGAGGCGCCAAAGACCGCGACCGGGCCGAGCGGCTGGTTCATCCGGCGCAGGTCGGCCCGGGGGGGCGCCCTGTCCGGCAGGGCCGGGTCGATCGTGACGTCGAGCCATTCGCCGCGCCGCAGCTCGCCGGCGAAAAGACGCAACTGCCCCACGGTGCGGCCGCGCTCGCCCTCCAGCCGTGCCCGGGGCAGACCGCTTTCGACCATGGCCATGGCGACCAGCTCGTCTCCGAGCGCCAGGATTTCCTCGGCCATGGCCTCGAGGAACCCGGCCCGGGCTTCCGGGTCGAGTGCGGCAAAGGCCGGAGCCGCGCGTTCGGCCAAGGCGCAGGCGTCGCGCACGTCCTCCGCCCCGGCCTGCGAATAGGTCTGGTCGATCGGCTCGCCGGTCGCGGCATCGGTTGCCCGGAAGCGCTCGGCGGTCTGGCGGGTTTCGCCAGCGATGATGATGGAACCGTCTGGCACGGAAAAGCCCCTTATCAATGGTTGTCGCGCGGCAGACCGCGGGTCTGCGCGATGCGCTGGAACTGCTCGGCGCCCTCAAGGATCGCGCCGTGCTCAAGCTGCCCGATGTGGGTGCGGTGGATGGCCTGCCAGGGCGTCTGCGACGAGGGATAGGCATAGCCCCCCGCGGCCTCCAGCGCGGTCCGCCTTTGGGCCAGCTCGGCGTCGGAGACGAGCACGTCGACCGTCCCCCGGCCGAGGTCGATGCGCACCCGGTCGCCGGTCCGCAGCAGGGCCAGCCCGCCCCCCACCGCGGCTTCGGGAGAGGCGTTGAGGATCGAGGGACTGCCCGAGGTGCCGGACTGGCGTCCGTCGCCCAGGCACGGCAGGTTGGCCACGCCTTCGCGCAGCAGATAGGCCGGGGCGCGCATGTTGACCACTTCGGCCGCGCCAGGATAGCCCACAGGCCCGGCCCCGCGCATCACCAGCAGGGTGTTGGCGTCGATCGCCAGGGCCGGATCGTCGATCCGGGCGTGATAGTCCTCGGGCCCGTCGAACACCACGACCGGCCCCTCGAAGGCGTCGGGATCGTCGGGGTTGGACAGGTAGCGGGCCCGGAACTCGGCACTGATCACGCTGGTCTTCATGATCGCGCTGGTGAACAGGTTTCCGCTCAGCACGATGAAGCCGGCGTCGGGCTTGAGCGGTTCATCGAACGGCCGGATCACCGCCTTGTCCTCGATCGGCGTGCCGCGGCAGTTCTCCCCGATCGTCCGGCCGTTGGCGGTGCGCGCATCTTCGCGGATCAGGCCCTGCTCGATCAGTTGCGCCACCACGGCGGGCACCCCCCCGGCGCGGTAGAAATCCTCGCCCAGGTACTCGCCGGCGGGCTGCAGGTTGACCAGCAGCGGCACACGCAGGCCGAACTCCTGCCAGTCACGGATCGACAGCTCGACCCCGAGGTGGCGGGCTATCGCCTGGAGGTGGATCGGCGCATTGGTCGATCCCCCGATGGCGCTGTTGACGACGATCGCGTTGAGGAAGGCATCGCGGGTCATCAGATCGGAGGGCTTCAGATCCTCGCGCACCATGTCGACGATCCGCTTGCCGGTGCGCCAGGCGTTTTCCTGCCGGTCGCGATAGGGTGCGGGGATCGCGGCCGAGCCCGGCAGCGACATGCCCAACACTTCGGTCAGCGAATTCATCGTCGTCGCCGTGCCCATGGTGTTGCAATAGCCGGTCGAGGGCGCCGAGCTGGCGACCAGCTTCACGAAGCCGGCCTGGTCGATCTCGCCCCGGCTCAGCATCTCGCGCGCTTTCCACACGATCGTTCCCGATCCGGTCCGCTCGCCCTGGTGCCACCCGTTGAGCATCGGCCCGACCGACAGCGCGATCGCCGGCAGGTTGACCGTCGCCGCAGCCATCAGCGCGGCCGGGGTGGTCTTGTCGCAACCGATGGTCAGCACCACGCCGTCGAGCGGGTAGCCGTAAAGGACCTCGACCAGACCGAGATAGGCCAGGTTGCGGTCCAGCCCGGCGGTGGGGCGCTTGCCGGTTTCCTGGATCGGATGGACCGGAAACTCGATCGCCACCCCGCCGGCCTCGCGGATGCCCTCGCGCACCCGTTCGGCCAGGACCAGATGGTGCCGGTTGCAGGGTGACAGGTCGCTGCCGGTCTGGGCGATGCCGATGATGGGCCGTCCGGAGCGCAGTTCCTCCAGGCTCAGGCCGAAGTTGAGGTACCGCTCAAGATAGAGCGCGGTCATGTCGATGTTGGCCGGATTGTCGAACCAGGCCTGCGAGCGCAGCTTGCCGGTCCCGGCACGGCCCTCCATGTCCCGGCCGCTCACTTGGCCACCGCCGGACGCAGGAGCATCACATGCCGGTAGGTCTGCCCCGGATCGAGCCGGGCCGAGCCGAAGGCCGGCTGGTTGGGCGTGTCGGGGAACCTCTGCGGCTCGAGCGCGAAGCCGTCGCCCATGCGGTAAAGGCACCCCCCCTTGCCCGCGTTGGTCCCGTCGAGGAAATTGCCTGTGTACATCTGCAGCCCCGGCTCAGTGGAAAGGACTTCGAGGGCGCGCCCGGACACGGGGTCCTCGGCGCGGGCGACCAGCTCCGGCTGGGCGGTCACGCCCTTGTCGAGCACCCAGTTGTGATCGAACCCGCGGCCGACCAAAATCTGCGGATCGGTCCCGGCGCGCAGGCCGTCCGCCAGGCTCTTGCCCGCACGGAAATCGAATGGCGTGCCCTGGACCGCGGCCAGCGCGCCGGTCGGGATCAGCGTGGCATTCACCGGCGTGTAGCGACCGGCCGGAATGGTCAGGCGGTTGCCCGTGGCGCCCTGGGCGGAACACTGCCCCGCCAGGTTGAACAGGGCGTGGTTGGTCATGTTGATGATCGTCGGGGCGGACGACGAGGCCGTCATCGTGATGGTCAGCGCGCCCTTGTCGTCGAGCGCATAAGTGACCCGGGCTTTCACCTCGCCCGGATAGCCCTGGTCCCCGGAGGGGCTCGTCAGTGCCAGGGTGACGGCGGCCTGCGGAGTACTGACCACCGACTCGATGGTCCAGGTCCGGCGATCGAACCCCTGCCCGCCGCCATGCAGCGAGTTCTCGCCGTTGTTGAGCGGCAAGTGGTAGGTCCTGCCATCGATGGTGAAGGTACCGCGGGCAATGCGGTTGGCATAGCGCCCCACGGTCGCGCCGAAGAAGTCCTGCCGCGCCTCGTACTGGGCCGGATGGTCATGGCCCAGGATCACGTCCGCCATCTGCCCCTGGCGGTCAGGCAGGGCGTAGGATTGCAGCGTTGCGCCATAGGCCAGGACCCGGGCCGTGACACCGTTGGCGGCGGCCAGCAGCACGGTTTCGGCAGGCGTGCCATCGGCCAGTTGGCCGTCCACCGAACGGTCCGCCGTGGCGGCCGCAGCCGGACCGCATGCTGATGCAAGCGCCAGCCCGAGCGTCAGCACAGCCGCCCCTCCGAAACCCTTCCGCTTCATGGCCATTCTCCCGATCGCAGGGTGCGATTGACTCGTTTTCCTTATACTCCTACAAATGGGCTATACAAGGTGGGAGAGACAATGTGGCCGGTCCTGCACCGAAGGGCGCGACAGCGAGCGCGGACGGCAGCGCGGTCGGCGGGCACGGCAAGTCGCTCGCCCTGCTGGCCAGCCTCTTTTTCATGTGGGGGTTCATCACCGTCATCAACAACACGCTGCTGCCGCACCTGCGGAGCGTGTTCGATCTGAACTACACCCAGACCACCCTGATCGAGAGCGTCTGGTTCATTGCCTATGCCGTCGCGTCGATGCCCTCGGCATTCCTGATCGAGCGGGTCGGCTACAAGCGCGCGATCATCATCGGGCTGTCGGTGATGGCGCTGGGTGCGCTGGGCATGGTTCCGGCCGCGCGGCTCCCCTCGTTCGAGATCACGCTGATCGCACTGTTCGTGATCGCCTGCGGGATTGCCCTGCTCCAGGTGGCCGCCAATCCCTATGTCGCGGTGATCGGCCCGCCGGAAAGCTCGGAAAGCCGGCTGACGCTGGTCCAGGCGTTCAATTCGATGGGCACCTTCTTTGCCCCCTACTTCGGCGGTTACCTGATCCTCAGCCGGACGGTTTCGGGCACCACGCTGGAGGGGACCGCGGTCAGCGCCCAGCAACGGCTGGCCGACGCCCAGGCCACCCAGTTGCCTTACGTCCTGGTTGCCGTGGTTCTGGCGGTCATCGCCCTGGTCTTCTCGCGGGCAAAGCTGCCGGCCCTGGGCAGCGCGACGGGCCGTGCCAACGCCGAGCAGCGCCAGGCGCTCTCGCTTTGGCAGCATCGCAACCTGGTGTTCGGGGTGCCCGCGATCTTCATCTACCTGATCGCGGAAATCGGGGTGGCCAACCTGTTCATCAGCTTCGTCTCCCAGCCCCACATCGGCAACATGACCCACGCCGCCGCAGCCAACTATCTGGTGCTGCTCTGGGGCGGCATGATGGTCGGCCGGTTCGCCGGGGCCGTCCTGATGAAGCGGTTCGCGGCCGAGCGGGTGCTGGCCGCTTATGCCGGCGCCGCCCTGCTGGTGATGATCGGCGCGGCCACCCTGCAGGGTCCCGCGGCGATGTGGGCCCTGATCCTGGTCGGTCTGTGCCACTCGATCATGTTCCCGACGATCTTCGCTCTCGGCATCAAGGGTCTGGGCCCGCTGACCGAAGAGGGTTCGGGGCTGCTGATCACGGCCATCGCGGGCGGGGCGCTGGTCGTTGTGCAGGGCTGGCTGGCCGATCGGGTCGGGCTGCAGAACAGCTTTTGGCTGACGGTCGCCTGCGAGGTCTATGTGCTCTGGTACGCCCTCTCGGGCGCCCGGCCGACCCATGCCTTGCCCCCGGAAACCGCGCCGTGATCCGGCCGCACCGGTCCGCCGCCAACCGTGCCTGAGGCCGCGGCAGGATCGACGGACGCCGCCATCACAATGCCGCTCCCGTCTCGTCCGGTCTCGGCTCGTCGCGACGGGAAAGGATCAGGGGGCAGACCATCGCGCATCGGCGCTTGCAACACCGCAAGCTCACCGCCAGAAACCAGACTCCAGCGGAGGCCCGCACTGCGCTGATCTGCGCCGCGATCTGTGCCGCACGGTCTGACGTCGGACGATTTCCTGCTGCGATCGGTGCAACGCCCATGGATGACCCAAACAATCTTGCCGCCCGGCTACGTGCCCTCGAAGACCGCGAAGCCGTGCGGGATCTCATCGCGAGCTATGGCCCGCTGGCTGACAGCGGCGACGGCGAAGCCGCGGCCGCATTGTGGACCGAGGACGGGACTTACGAGGTGCTCGGCTTCGCCAAGGCGGTGGGACGAGCGGAAATCGCCGCGCTGATCGATGGGCCGGTGCACCGCGCGCTGATGGCGGACGGCTGCGCCCACATGCTGGGCCCGATCACGATAACGATCAGCGGTGACTCGGCGCAGGCTCGCGGCCACTCGCTGGTGCTGCGGCATACGGGCAGCGGCTTTGAAGCGCACCGGGTCGCGGCGAACCGCTGGACCCTGGCGCGGACCGCAGCCGGATGGCGCGTTACGCACCGGATCAACGCCCTGCTCGACGGCACGGAAGAGGCCCGCCTGCTGCTGGCCCCGAACTGAGCTCGTCGAGCGGCAGGTCGTCCTTCATCCGACGATTTGCCCACCATCGACCATGGCGAAGCAACCAGTGAGGCCTCGGCAACTGCCGGGTAGCTGCGTGGTGTCTGGCGGAGAGGGTGTCATCCCGATGACTAGCTTATAATTATGAAATAAAATAGAAATTAAAGGATGGAAAATCTTCAGCCCCACACTTTGCCCCACAGTGAAAGCTGCCCAGCAGTGTCAGCCGGGCAGATTGGCCGCATTGAATGTCCCGCAGTGTCAAAGGCGGTCGATTGCAGCGAAAGAAAGGGGCTCCGCCAAACGTGCAAGTTCCGATCCCTGGAACAACACACCACCAGTCCCAAATTGTGCAAAGGAGTCTCGGAGGATCGTATCGGGGGATGCATCTGAACTGATGCGGTGGATGCCCCCTTCCCCCGGCATCGTATGATGCTGAACGCGCCGAGCTGGCGCGCGAAGGAGGAGCAGATGACAGACGCATACCCGATCGCGCTGGAGGCCGTGCAGCGGATCGAAGCGCTGTTCGATGTTGAGCGCGGCATCAACGGCAAGCCCGCTGCCGACCGCCTGGCCATCTGCCAGGAGCTGAGTGCGCCGTTGATGGCCGATCTTCACGCCTGGCTCACCACCCAGCTCGCCCGGCTGTCGCGCAAAAATGACCTCACCAAGGCCATCAACTACCTGCTGCGGCGTTGACCCGTTTCCTCGACGATGGACGCATCTGCCTCTCCAAAAACGCCGCAGAACGGGCTCTGCGCTGTCTGCCGCTGGGCCGTAAGGCGTGGTTGTTCTGCGGGTCGGACTACGGCGGTCAGCGGGCGGCGGTGCTCTATACACTGATCCAGACGGCGCGGCTCAACGATGTCGATCCCCACGCGTGGCTCGCCCATGTGCTGGGACGGATTGCTGAGTGCCAGGTAACCAGGCTCAGTTCGCCCTTGCCGTGGAACTGGCAGCCTCGCCCCTGCGGGGCCACCCCGTCAACATCATGCGGCGCTGGAGATGGCTGCTAGCCCTGCTTCAAGCGCGCGATCAGCGCGTCGTCCAGTTGCCTGATCCGGACGTTCCGGAACATCACCTCGGCCGCCTCGAACTCGAGAGCGATCCGGCCGCCGGTCACGGGCTTGGCCTTGTCCGCGGTGCTATGACTGTCGATCATCGAGAACACGGTCAGGACAATCCGGCCGTTGACGAGGTGTGCCGCCTGGTCGCCGATCGCATAGAGATCCAGCGTATTCCAACCGGTCAGGTTTTCGTAGTTTCCGGCATGACGGAACCATTGCCGGGCTATGCCGCCCGCAGCCTGTGGCTCGTCATAGATCTTGGGCAAGGCCTGTATCCAGTTGGGCCACAGCGGCGTCCCGCCGAGCAGCGGTCCCTGAAGTCCCTTGGTGTTGACCATGATGGCGTCGCCAACGTCACCCTCCTCAACCTGGAACTCGACACAGTCAGGGAAGAGTCGGTCGCGCTCAGGGCCCATGTGATACAGAATGCCGCTGTTGCGCCGTTGCAGACTGCGCGGCGAGTAGCGCTCCTCGCCCCACTTGAAGTCCAGCCTCAGGTGATAGTTGCTCCACTCCTTCGTGGTCGCGATATGCCCCATCGTGGATTTCTGCGCCCGGTCGAACTTAGGGCCGAGAAAGTGCAGAATGCCTTGATCAATTGATATGACGCGATGCACGTCGCGGTCACCGACCTTGTCATGGAAGAAGGTCCACCCTTCAAGGTCCCTGCCGTTGAACAGCGACTGCCACTCCCCAGCCACGGAGCTGGGCGACTGTGCAAGAAGACGACGCGGCAGCATCCCTGACGCGCCTGCCAATCCGAACGCCTTGATAGCGAAGCGCCTGTCGAACATGCCACCTCCCTTATTGGAACGGGTATTCTATAGAGACCGTCCGGCTGTGTCGAGCGCCGGCCCGCGGGGCTCACCGAACGGTTACGCTCCAACACCGATACATGCAGATCGAAGGCATTGCCGAACTCAACGGATCAATGATCGAGGAGGAAAATCAGCCGCTACACATAACCGCCAGAGCAAGGGGCACTGCACCGGCGCGCTCTATGCCACGCTGGCGCGGGCCGGATTCTTTCCCGAGGCCGAGCTGGCGACCTACATGCAGCCGCTGACCCGCCTTGGCGGACACCCGGACCGCACCAAGACCCCAGGCGTCGAAACCAACACCGGTCCGCTCGGGCACGGGCTGCCGGTCGGGGTGGGCATCGCGATTGCGGGGCAGATCGACCAGGCCCCGTACCGGGTGTTCGTGATCACCGGCGATGGCGAACTGCAGGAAGGCAGCAACTGGGAAGCGGCGATGACGGCAGGCCACCGCAAGCTGTCCAACCTCACGCTCATCGTCGACCGCAACCGCCTGCAGCAGGGCGCGCGGACCGAAGACACCGTTAGCCTTGAACCGCTGGCGGACAAATGGCGCGCGTTCGGCTGGAACGTTGCCGAGGTTGACGGGCACGACATCGCCGCCATGATCCCCCTGCTCGATGGGTCCATCCCGCGCGAGCGACCTCTTTGCGTGATCGCCAGCACGATCAAGGGCAAGGGCATTTCGTTCATGGAAGACCAGGCCAGCTGGCACCACGGCGTGCCCAGCGCCGACCAGTTCGCCATCGCCATGAAGGAACTTGAAGCGTGAGTGCTGCCGCCCCTGCCGCAATCGGTGCGAAGCTATTCGACTGCCGCGATGCCTATGTCGCCGCTCTGGAAGACCTTGCCGCCACCGATCCCCGGATTGTCGCCGTGGTCAACGATTCGGTCGGCTCCAGCAAGCTAGGCGGGTTCCGCACCAGGTTCCCCGAACGGCTGATCAATGTCGGCATTGCCGAACAGAACATGGTCGGTGTCGGCGCAGGACTGGCCAATGGCGGCAAGATCGCGTTTGTTTCCGGTGCAGCCTGCTTTCTCACTGCGCGCTCGCTCGAACAGGTGAAGGCCGATCTTGCCTACTCGAACGCGAACGTCAAACTCTGCGGCATTTCCAGCGGCGTGGCCTATGGCGAGCTTGGCCCGACGCACCATTCGATCGAGGATGTTGCCTGGCTACGCACCATGGGCAACATCACCGTGCTGGTGCCGGCGGACCCGTGGGAAACCGATCAGGCCATCCGCGCGGCGGCAGCCCTGGCCGGCCCGGTCTTCATCCGCCTCAGCCGCATGGGCGTGCCCGCGCTTGAACGCCCGGCCGACGCAAGCTTCACCATCGGCAAGGCGGAAACCTTGCGCAAAGGCAGCGATGTGGCGATCATTGCCAATGGCACGATGGTATGGCGGGCGCTGGATGCCGCGGCCGCGCTGGCCGGCCAAGGCATCGCCGCGCGCGTGATCAACATGTCCACGATCACACCGCTCGACGAAGCCGCCATTCTTGCGGCCGCGCAGACCGGCGGGATCGTGACCGTGGAGGAAGGCTCGGTGCGCGGCGGGCTCGGCGGGGCCGTGGCTGAAATCGTCACTACCCGCTTCCCCTGCCCCATGCGCATTCTGGGCTTTCCCGGCTTTCTGCCGACCGGATCGGCCGAGTTCCTGATGGAGCACTTCGGCCTCACCGCCGCGGGCATCGCCGCCGCCGCACGCGCCGTGCTGGGGCGCTAGGTCGATGCGCGACGCCGTCCTCGCGATCGACCAGGGGACGACCAACACCAAGGCCCTGTTGGTTGCAGCAGACGGCAGCGTGATCGCCTCTGCCAGCGCACCGACTGCCACGCACCATCCCCGGCCCGGCTGGGCCGAACAATCGGCGCAAGCGATCTGGGACAGCGCGGCGCAGGTCATTGCCGCTTTGGCCACCACGCCAGATGTCCGGATTTCCGCCATCGCCATCTCCAACCAGCGCGAATCCGCCTTGCTGTGGGATGCGCAGACGGGTGCGCCGGTTGGCCCCTGCGTGATCTGGCAGTGCCGCCGCTCCGCACCGCAATGCGCAGCGCTGCGCGCCGATGGGCAGGCCGAAGCGATCCGGGCGATGACCGGTCTCGCGCTCGATCCGCTGTTCTCGGCCGGGAAATGGCGCTGGCTGCTGGACAACGTGCCCGAAGCCGGCAGGTTGCTCGACCAGGACCGCCTGCGCGCCGGGACTGTCGACACGTGGCTGCTGTGGAAGCTGACCGGCGGCGCGAGCCATGCCACCGATACCAGCAACGCCGCGCGCACGCAGTTGCTCGATCTGGCCACCGGGCAATGGGACGCCGGGCTTGCCGATTGCTTCGGCATACCGCTCGCAATCCTGCCGCAGGTCCGCCCCTCGGACAGCTGCTTCGGCACCACGGCTGCAGGCGCCGTTTCGGGCCTGCCCCCCGGCATCGCCATCCACGCCATGATGGGCGATAGCCACGCAGCACTCCATGGCCATGGCTTTGCTGCACCGGGCCACGTGAAGGTCACGCTCGGCACCGGTTCCTCGCTGATGTGTGCAGCAGATCGGCGGGTGCGCTCGCGGCACGGGCTGTCCGAAACGGTGGCCTGGCAGCGCGGCGACATCATCACCCATGCGCTGGAGGGCAACATCGCCGTATCCGGCCAGACCGCTGCGTACATTGGCAGCCTGCTGGGCGTTGGGGATGCGGAAGGCCTGACGCGGCTCGCCGCCTCGGTGCCGGACAGCGGCGGCGTCACCGTGCTGCCGGCTCTGTCCGGGCTCGGCGCGCCGCATTGGGACGATGCCGCGCGCGGGCTGATCGCCGGCCTGTCCCACGCCACCGGCCCGGCCCACATCGCTCGCGCGGCGCTGGAAGGCATCGCACACCAGATCTGCGACGTGGTCGAGGCGATCGAGGCCGATCTCGGTGCGCCTATCGCCATGCTGCACGCCGATGGCGGGGCGACGCGCAACGCCTTGCTGATCCAGTTGCTGGCCGATCTCGCGGATCGCCCGGTCCAGATCGCGGCCATTGCCGAACTGAGCGCCATGGGTGCCGCGCGAATGGCAGCATCGGCAGCAGGTCTGGGCGCGTTCAAGGATTCTGCCGCCAATGCGCCCGTGCACCCGTCGAAGCCCGCACCCCGGCGCATGGCCCTGCGCGCCGAGTGGAGCGCTGCCATCGCACAGAGCAGGCTGCGCGCCCGGTCTCTCGACTTCGAACGAAAAGCTGGGATTGAATGAATGAGCTTATTCCGGTGCCCACTAAACCGGCAGCTGGCCAGCGTCCCCGGCGCGGATGTCGGCATTGTCTGTAGCCCAGGCCCCGTCTCCCGGATCACTTCTCAGTGGCAATCAACAGGCATGGGTTCAAGGTGGCCTAATCATCAGGCGCATTTTGCCCTGTCGAGCAGCCATGATTACTTTGCCCATTTGGTTGGCCGAAATTGATAGGATTGCCATGCTTGATCGTCGCTGCTTTCTGTCCTCGACCGCTATGAGCCTGCTCCTTACTGTACCAGCTACGACTTGGGCTGGCCTGGCGAGGTTCAAATCAGCGCGCGTTATCATCGACAATGATTTTGCCGGCGATCCCGATGGTCTCTTCCAGCTCGCCCATCACCTTTTGAGCCCGTCAGTTGACGTTCCGCTGATCGTCAGTTCGCATTTGCCGACCAATTTCGGTGGCCCGGTTTCGGCTAGTGATGGCGTGAAGAAGGCGCAACAAGTGCTCGACATCATCAAGCGGGGACCTTTGCCCCATTTGGTCGGTGGGGCGGAATTGCCGATTTTGTCACGCAACCAATGGAAAGCGACCCCCGCGACCACAGCCATCATCCGCGAGGCGATGCGCGAAGACGCCAGGGAGCCATTGTTCTACGCTGCGGGCGCGAGCTTGACCGAACTGGCGATCGCATGGCTGAGCGAACCCAAGATCGGGAAGAGGATCAAGCTGGTGTGGATCGGCGGCAATGAACACCCTGGCCTTGCCTATCCTCCACCGGGTCCGGCCGAGCCGGAATTCAATTTCTCGGTCGATCCTGTTGCGGCACAGGTGATCTTCAATGAATCGGACATCGAGATATGGCAGGTTCCGCGCGATGTTTATCGCCAGTTTCTGATGTCGACCGCCGAAATTTCAGACCTGGCGAAAAGATGCCCAATCGGCCGATTCCTTGGCAAGCAGTTGGACGAGATGGAAGCCGCTCTTGCCAAAATCCCCGATTTTCCAGCGATGCCGATCAGCGACGTTTATGTTCTGGGCGACAGCCCTCTGGTCACGCTCACCGCCCTGATGACGCCAATCCAGCCAGACCCTTCCTCCAGCCGGTATATGCTCAAACCAACGCCGGAATTGCTGGCTGACGGCACCTATCGCGATAGAGCCGACACTCGCTCAATGCGGGTCTACACGATGGTGGACGCAGGCCTGACCTTTCGAGACATGATCAGCCGCTTCAAAGCGAGCGGACAATCCCGCTGAGAAACTGTTATTCGCGCGGCTGCACTCATTTGCCTGTCATATTCGTATCAAGCAGCCCCTGCGTGCGCATCCAGTGGTACAGCAGATCCATCCAGCCCTCTTCGGGTGAACCGGCAGGCCCTGTGCCAAAGCCATGCCCGCCCGCCGAAAACAGATGAAATTCGATTGACTTGCCAGCGGCGCGATAACTTTCGAGCAGCGGCAACCCCTTTTCGCGCGTCAGCAGGAAATCGTCAGCGGCAACTGCGACAAACATCGGCGGCGCATCGGAAGGCACGGACATCGGGGCCATGTTCGGATAGATCGGCGCAACGAAGTCCGGCTTGTCCGCGCCGCCCTTTTCCACAAGGCTGCGCGCGAGGAAACCTCCGGCTGAAAAGCCCATGAAGCCGACCCGTTTGGGGTTGATACCATATTCTGCAGCATTGGCGCGAACGTAGCGTAGCGCTGCGATACCATCTTCCAGTGCTTCGGCGGGTGTATCCTCAGGCGGCGCGAACGCAGCTTTTTGCCCCGAGATCATCTTGTCGAGTTCAGCCACAAAGACCTTCTGGTCGGGCGGCGTGGGCAAGGTGCGGTATTTCAGAACGAATGCGGTGATGCCGTGATTGGCAAACCAACGGGCTGCTTGCCAGCCTTCCTTGTCCATTTCCAGGCCCAGAAACGCACCCCCCGGAGCGATGATCACCGCGGCGAGAGACGGTTTGCCGACACGACGGAATGCGGTCAGCGTCGGCCGGGTGACATTGCGTACTGCATAGCCTCCCGCGTCGTTGGGATGCCAGATTTCACTGTCTACTTTTGAGGCGGCGGGAAGTTGTATGGTGTTGGGCTGAGCAGGCGCGGCAACAGTTGTCATCGGAATGCCAGACTGCGCCAACGCAGGCACAACAGTCGCACAAAACACCAGACAGAATCCGGTCAAGAAATGGCACCGATTGGCCGACATCATCAAAGCATCCTTTGGGTGTGAACATTTCGCTCCGGTCTTCGCCCGATATGGAAAAATGGGCCGCCGCCACATGGCAGCGGCCCGATATGCGTCAGAAGTTGATGCCCGCCCGCACGCCGATGGTGCGGACCGATTCAAAGCTGAAGCGCTGGTTCAGCGTCAGCACTGGCGGGGCAACACCCACCGGGTTGGCATCGCCACCGTCAGACCCGACCGAGATCGGGCGGATCTCGTTCGTGCAGTTCTTGCAGAACAGGCTGATGTTCCAGTGGTCAGCCTTGATGCCAAGGCGCAGGTCAATCGTGTCCCAGGTGGGGATCGTGAACGGTGCGCCGATACCGGCGGATTGGGGCGAGCGGTGGTAATAGCCCACCCCGAACTGCGCTTCGAGGCCATCCGTGATCGGCGCGGCGTATTCAGCGCCGAGCGTCGCGGTGAACTTCGAGGATAGCGGCAACTGGTAGCCCTTGGCGTTGAACGTGCCGACGAAGCCGGGCAGCGACGAGTTGATGTCGGCCTTGCAACCGCCGGTCGTCTGCGTCGGGAAGCACTGCGCGCCCGGATAGTCGTCGAACGTCGCGTCAGCATAGGACGCCGAGCCCGACAGGGTCAGACCTTTTGCGGGACGGGCCTGCAACGAGAAGTCGATGCCCTTGGTCGTCGCCGTGGCCGCATTGCCCAGCACGAAGGTGCGCAGCGCCTGTACAAATGCCTGGACCTGCAGATCATAGAACTTCGTGTAGAAGCCCGAGAGACTGAACGTCAGCGCGCCATCGAGCGCCTTGCCCTTGATGCCCAATTCCCCGCCGCGCGAGATTTCCGGGCGGACCGCCAGATCTGCATTGGGAGCAGGCGCGGTGTTCGAGAAGCCCGGTCCCTTGAAGCCTTCGCCGTAGAAGCCGTAAACCATCAGGTCAGGCGTTGCCTGCCAGTCGAAGCCGACCTTATAGCTGAGATCGGTAGCGTCGGTGGTCTGGTTGGTGACGTTGTTCTTCACGCCGAGCGTGACGAAGTACTTACCAAAGTTCTCGCGCAGGTTTATCTGCGCCTTTTCGTAGGTCATGCGCGCGCCGGCTGTGAGCTTGAAGGTATCGGCCAACTGATAGCTGAGCTGGCCGAAGCCGGCATAGCTGTCGTTCTGCAGGCGGTACTGGAAGTCTTGGCCGAGGAACGAGGTGTTGCTGACGCCACAAGCGGGCGGCGGACCAGCCGTAACCGTTGCGCCAATGCAGAACGGGAAACCGACCAGCACGAAATCGGGAATGCCTGTGTTGCCGCCCCGGAAGCCCGAGTTGTTGCCGACCGAGCGGTAGTAGTAGAGGCCGAACTGGCCCGACAGCGCATTGCCGGTCGGCAGGGCGAGGCGCAGCTCCTGCGAGTACTGGTCGTACTTCTGGTTGGCGCCATTGTAGCTGAAGAAGTTGAACGGCGTCTGGTCGGAATCGAACTGGAAGTTGGTCTTGGCCTGCTTCCAGGCTGTGATGCTGGTCAGCTCCATGCCGTTGCCGAGCTTCAGGCTGACGTTCGCCTGAAGGCCGCCGGTGTCGCTGTCGCGGTAGTTAGGGGCTTCGGCCGCGAAGTTGAAGTTTGCCGCGCCCGCGACAAGCCCGCGTGCCGGATACTGGCTGCCCGGGCCGAATTCGCGGAAGGTGATGTCATAGCGGCCGGTGATGCCACGCTGGCGGTTGTAGTCGCCGATGATGTAGACAGAGAGATTGTCGGTCGGTTCGAACAGAAGCTTGGCACGCAGGCCAAGGTTCGTGAGACCAAGATCGTTGCGAACCGCCGGATTGACCTTCGAAACCGTGATCGGGTCCTGATCGCTGTAGATGGCGTTCAGGCGCAGCGCGGCCTTGTCGCCCAGCGGAGCATTGACGGTCGAACGGATTTGGTAGCCCGTGCCGTCGTCTCCCGGACGGGCGCGCTGAACGAGTTCACCATCGGCGCTGAACGAGAACTCGCCGAGTTTGGGCTTGTTGGTGGTGATGTTGACCAGACCGGCCGAAGCATTCTTGCCGAACAGCAGGCCTTGCGGCCCGTTCAGCACCTCGACGCGCGCCACGTCGTAAAATGCGTTGGCCGCATACTCCCGGTTGCCGAGAACGACGTCGTCGACGACCTGAGAAACGCTGGCTTCGACGGTGTTGGCAAAGGTTGCCGTACCGACGCCGCGCACCGAAAAGGTATTGTCCTGCGCCACCTGCAGGCTCGGCGCGAGCCTCGTCACGGCCGTGAGATCGTTGGCGCCGCGCTGGATAAGCTGCTCTGCGCCCACCACGGTCACGCTGACCGGAACCTTGAGCACGTTTTCACTGCGGCGCTGCGCGGTAACAATGATCTCGCCGATCTCGCCGGGCGTTGATGCTTCCTCGGCTGCCGACTGGCCGGCTGCCTGAGCGAAAGCGGGAAAGGACGAGAACAGCGCAATGACTGCGATTGATGCCGACTGCACGAGCCGGGTCTTCCTGCTGAAGTTCATGGATTATCCTCCCATTTGCACGATAATGCGGACTATGCTTGCGCCCCGCCGGTCCGCATGGCCGACGTCCCCCCTCTTCAGGGTA
This sequence comes from Novosphingobium aerophilum, assembly GCF_014230305.1. GTDB lineage: Bacteria > Pseudomonadota > Alphaproteobacteria > Sphingomonadales > Sphingomonadaceae > Novosphingobium > Novosphingobium aerophilum. The sequence goes on along the minus strand of NZ_JACLAU010000030.1, from coordinate 4,434 downwards.
TGATGATCGTTGCGTGGCGTTCGTTGCGCACGATGGCTGGCTGGAATTCGGGCGGGAAATAAGGATGGCGATAGCGGATTGCGCTGCCGATCAGATGAACCCCGCGCGTCAGTCCGCCTTCCTTGGGCACTACGACAGTGAAATGGTCGCCCACGTAAAGTCGGGTCTGCGTCGCCTGGTTCAGTTCCTCGCGGGTGTATTCCCTGTCGCCGAGACGGAACAGGTTGCCGTCAGCCGGATAGAGGACGCCATCCACGGTGATGTCGACGCCCTCGATCAGGCTCAGCCGCGAGGAGCGGTAGTTGGCCTGCCGGATTCGGACTTCAAAGCCGGTGCGGGCACCTTCGGGACCGACATTGCGGAAGCCGGTGCTCTGGATATGGCTGCGCTCAAGCATTGGCCGTCTCCAAGATCGCGGCGTCGAATTCTTCTTCAAGCTTGCGGATCAGCGCGTGCTGGCGGCGCACCTGCTCGATCGCCACCCACGGGTCGCGCTTGCCCTCGTACTCGCTCGAGAGATAGCCGGCGTAGCCAAGCGTCTTGAACATCGGCACGATCCGCTCCCACGGGATCTGGTGGTCGTGCAGGTTCTCGTCGATGTTGTGGAATTTGGCCTGGATGAAGGGCACGTACTGGATCACGTCGGCCAGGTGCTCGACCGGAACCTTGGTCCCGTAAACCATTTCCGGCGCGCCCTTCTTGATCGATTCAAAATCCCCGCCACCCCAGGCGTCAAGCGGACGATCCTGAAAAATGCCGGTATCGATCATCAGGCCGAAGTTCTTGGTCCCGGTGCGCTCGATGAATTTCACGTAAGCATCCGTCACCGGGTGCCGGATCGGGGTTGGTGCGTGAATTTCGGGCAGGATCACCAGGTCAAGCTGGTGCGCCAGATCAAGACTGCGCTCTACGGCACCCTCCCAGATCGGGTCTGGGGTAAGTTCGCGGTCGCTCACACCGAACTTGGGGCGAATGAACTTGAAGCCAAGCTTGTGCGCCAGACGCAGGTCCTGCGCGATTTGCGCCGCGCCTTCCTCCACGGTCATGTTGCGGTCAATCTGGATACGTGTGTCGACCCAGCAGGCGAAGTTGGTCGGCTCCAGCTTGTAGCGGTCAAGTTGCGCGAACCAATGATCAAGCCAGGCTGCGGGCGGCTCGGGATAGAGCGGCACGCTGGTCTCACCCAGAATCTCGATGCCCGTGGACCCCGTATCGGCGACGTGATCGAACGCATCGTCCAGCGTCATCACAGTGCCGAAGTCATCGGTATAGCTGTACAGCGAAACGCCGTATCGGAAGCCTGTCACAGCAAATCCTCGCCCTCCGCGCGATCTTAATGATCGTCGCTCATTATCGCTTTATAAGCGGCGCTAATTATCCCTGCAAGTGAAAATAAGCAGCGCTCTTTAAGGGGCCGGAGGGTTGCAGAACGGGCACTTTCGCAGCACATGTGGCACATGGCGACATTGCAATTGACCAAGGACCGGCGCGGACGGCCCTCGCACAGAGAAGATCTGCGGCAGGAACTGCTGGATGCTGCGCGGGCGTTCATCGTGCGCGAAGGATACGAAAACCTGTCGATACGGCGGCTGGCCGAGGAAATCGGCGTTAGTTCGGCCGCTCCCTACAACCATTTTCCCGATCGCCGCGCCTTGCTGATCGCGGTGGCGACCGATGGCTACCGGCTGATGTTCGAAGAATCGCTGCAGGCCATGACCAGCAACGATCCGCGACACAGCTTGCGAGCGCTGCTTCTGGATTTCCTCCGCTTCGCGAAACAGAACCGCCGCCTGTTTTCGTTAATGTACGAAAGTGAACTGGTTCGCGAAGGGATGGCCCCGGAGATTCAGGAAGCGCAGGACATTGGCTTCCGGCGGTTGCACGAGATCATTCTGGCGGTCGTGCCGCATCTGTCAGACCGCGAACGCGGCATTCGCACGGCAACCTTGTGGTGCGCGGTCTTCGGTTTCGCGCTCCAGACCAATCGCTCCATGATCCGCACGCCCCAGCCAGAGCCTGAACACGATGAATTGGGTGCAGCGCTGGTCGAAAGATCACTCCGTCTGCTCGACGATTAAGTCGTAACGTGCCTGCCCTGGCAACTGGTTGTCTGTCGTCAGAACATTCGGCACGGCTCTGTCAGACCTGTGTGGCAGGCGCATCGTTAGGCTGCTAGATCGCTCTGATGCCACGCAAATCCCGCGCGAAGCCGCCCAGTCCGTTCAAGGGGTTCAGCTCGTCGCCTGAGGTGATCCTGCTCGTTGTCCTCATGTACGTGCGGTTTCCGCTCAGCCTGCGGAACGTGGAAAACCTTTTGTTCGAGCGCGGGGTCGACATCTGCCACGAGACCGTGCGGCACTGGTGGAACAGGTTCGGTCCGCTGTTTGCCGCCGAGATCCGCCGCCAGCGAGTCAGCCGGATGCGCGGCTTCCGCCACTGGAAGTGGCACCTGGATGAAATGTACGTCCGGGTGAATGGCGAGATGGTGTACCTGTGGCGTGCCTTCGACCACGAAGGGGAAGTGCTGGAAAGCTACGTTACCAGGACCCGCGACAAAGCGGCTGCGCTCCGTTTCATGAAGAAGGTGCTGAAGCGGCACGCATCCCCCGTAACCATCGTCACTGACGGCCTCCGCTCGTATCGCGCCGCGATGACCGAACTGGGCAATGCGGAGAAACAGGTGACCGGCCGCCACGCCAACAATCGGGCGGAGAACAGCCACCTGCCGCTCCGACGACGCGAGCGAGCAATGCTGCGCTTCAGCCAAATGAAATCACTGCAGAAGTTCGCTTCGGTTCACGCTTCGTTTGACAACCATTTTGCTCAGGAACGTCACCTCGTCGATCGCATCACTTTCAAGAAACGTCGCTCCGCCGCACTTGAGGAGTTGCAGATGCTCGCAAGCTGAAGGCATCAATTCCTGAGCCGGATCCTGCCAAGTGGAGACTGGTTCGCACAAGACTGACAGCACCTGCGTGCGGCATGAGTCTGTCATCACAAATGGCTGATTCCATGAGGCCTTGCCAGAAAGTTGCGCCTGTGCCCCTGTCTGAAAGGTTGGCGTAAGTCACACGGACTACCGTCAACGCACAAAACAACAGAGTGGGATGCCCAGTGCCATGACACCTGCCCTTCGGCTTGCCGCGCTGCTTATGGCCAGCACAGTGGCGGTCTTGACCAACCCCGCCTTGGCCCAGCCTGCCAGGACGCTTCCCGACCCAGCGACGTTCGATTACCGCGACTTGCAGAACGAACTTCGCAACAAGATGGATGGCTCCTACACCGTCGCTATCACGGGTGACCTGCTGTTCCAGGAACCCGCGGGCAAACGCATAGGCCCGGCAATCCGGTCCGTGTTGAAGGCCGCGGATACGACGATCGGCAACCTAGAAGTCTATCTTGTCGATCGCCAGTCTTGGGCCGGCAGCCATGGCTACCGCAATAACTGGGCGCCTAAGGAAGTCGCGGCAGACCTTGCCGACCTCGGCTTCGACCTCGTGGCGCCGGGCGAGGCTGATGGTGGCCCAGACGAGCAGATCGAAACCATGAAGTACCTTGATGCGGTCGGCATCAAGCGTCCGGGCTATGGACCCAACCTGTCGATCGCGCGTCAACCGGCCTTCCAGGAGTTGCCGCAGGGCCGAGTGGCCATGGTAGCGGCTTTTCCGTTCGGACCGGTCGGCACGGATCCGATCGCCCGCAACAAGGTGGGTAACGACTTCGGGGAGGAGGCCGGGCTCAACCCGCTCCGTTTGACACAGTGGCTAACCGTCACCCAGGCGCAGTTCGATCAACTCAAGGCTATCCGGGATTCTATCCTCGCCCGCCGCGAGGAGTCCGATGTTGCCCGTCCCGCACCTCTGCCCAGGGACCGGCCTGGTCGGCTCAACCTGTTCGGCAAGAACTACATGGTGGCGGAGAAGCCTGGCGAATTCCGCTACGAAATGAACGAGACCGATCGCCAATCGCAGGTACTCGCGGTCCGCAACGCCAAGGAATATGCTGATTTCGTTGTCTTTACCACGCACATCCACGAGAACCGATATGCCTTCCAGGCCTACTCGCAGGACCACTACCCGCCAGACTATGTCCGCACTCTGGCGCGTGAATTGATCGACAATGGCGCCGACATGTTCCTTGGCAGCGGCAACCACACGATGCAGGGTATCGAGATCTACAAGGGCCGCCCGATCTTCTACAATCCCGGCAACTTCGCAGTGCAGCGGTTCGGCTCGGACGACAGTCCGCCCAATCCTGAAGGCCTGACCAACATCGAGGCGAACGAGCTGCGCGAGGACTGGCTGCAGCTGTCCGTCGTCAGAACATTCGGCACAACTCGCGGCGTAGATTAGCGGAGTGCGGGCCTCGTCTGGGGGTTGATATTAGGCGGCGAGCTTGCGGTGCTGCAAGCGCCGATGTTCGATGGTCTGTTGC
>NZ_JACLAU010000002.1 GCF_014230305.1 Novosphingobium aerophilum | reverse complement strand
GCAACTGATTGATCAGGCTCCTGCGCTCGGCCACCAGGCGAGACCGCACTCGGTGGAGCGTCTGGATGTCCAACTGCTCCTGGGTCTTGAGTTCGACGAAGCGCATCGTCGGGCGCGAGGCTGCCTCAGCGATCCCCTCGGCATCACGATCATCGTTCTTCTGCGCTTTGATGTACGGGCGCACGTACTCGGGAGACATCAGTCTGATCTCGTGTCCCTGCGCGGCGAAAACGCGCCCGAGGTTATGGGCACCGCAACACGCTTCCATCGCCACCACGCACGCGGGAAGCTTGGCTACGTAGTCGATCAGCGTCTGGCGGCGCATCGACCTGCGCACGACGACAGCACCTGCCGCATCGACGCCGACCACGCTGCAGGCATTCTTGCCCAAATCAATGCCAAGGATCACAATAGACATCGGTCCGCTCCTTTCCTCTTCAAGCACCGGCATCATATCCGATGCCGGGGAAAAGGGGCGGGCCATCCCATAAAGACCCCGCCCGAAGGCGGGGTTTGAAGTCCAAGGGAGGGGCAACGCAATCGCATTGCAGGTCCCGGTCTAGCGGCCCGAGGTTAGTATGGCCTGAACGGCGCCTAAGGGTTTTGTTCAGGTAGCCGCAGGGTCGAGCGCGGCCAGCACCTCATAGGCCAGGACCGCCCCGGCGACCGCCGCGTTGAGGCTGTCGGCGCGGCCCTTCATCGGCATGGTGACGCGAAGGTCGCAGGCCATTTCATAGTCTTCGGGCAGGCCGCGCGATTCGTTGCCGACCATGACGAAGCATGGGGCGGCATAGGGCGCGCCGCGATAGGGCCGGGCCTCGCGCAGGCTGGCGGCGACAAGCTGGCCGGGGCCACCCCGCAGCCAGGCGTGGAATTCGTCCCAGCGCGCCTGGACCACCTGCTGGGTGAAGATCGCGCCCATCGACGCGCGCACCGCCTCGACCGAGAAGGGATCGGCACAATCGTCCAGCAGGATCAGGCCGCCCGCACCCACCGCATCGCCGGTGCGCAGCATGGTCCCCAGATTGCCCGGGTCGCGCAGCGCCTGGGCCACCAGCCAGATCGGCGCGCGGCTGCGGTCCAGCGCGGCGAGGCCGGTGTCGAACTCGGCGAAGACCCCGGCCACGGCCTGCGGATTGTCCTTGCCGGTGATCTTGGCGAGGATCTCGGCCTCGGTCTCGATCACGCTGCCCCCGGCTGCGACCACCGCCGCTTCGAGCGCGCTGAGCAGCGGATGCTCGTCGCGGCCCAGGGCCATGACGAGCATTTCGGGCAGACGGCCGCTTTCGCGCGCATCGGTCAGCAGGCGCAGTCCCTCGGCCAGGAACTTGCCCTCGCGCTTGCGATGCTTTTTGTCGCGCAGCGAGCGCAGCAGCTTGACCGTGGGATTGGAAAAGCCGGTGATGGTGCGGCGCGGGTTCAGGGCATGGGGGGGCAAGCGGCGGGTCTCCGGTGGGGCAGGGGGGACTCAGTCCTCGCCGAACCCGTCCTTCACCAGCCCAACCAGCCGGGGCAGGATCAGCTCGGCCTCGGCCCCCTCGACCGTGATCTCGATCGAATCCCCCTTGGCCGCGCCCAGCATCATCAGGCCCAGGATCGATCCGCCATTGGCCTCGGTCCCGTCCTTGGTGACGGTGACGGCAATGCCATCGGGCAGCTTGGCCACGGCATTGACGAACTTGGCGCTGGCCCGGGCGTGAAGCCCCCGCTGGTTGACAATCTCGACAGTCTCGCTGGCCACCCTGGCAATCCCCTCGCTTGCCGCCGTTCCGGTTCCCCGTCAGTCGTCCTGACCAAGGAACTCCGAGGCGATCGTGATATAGTTGCGCCCGGCCTCGCGCGCTGCGATCACCGCCGCGCCCACCGCCATGTTCTTGCGCGCTCCGGCCAGGCGGATCAGCATCGGCAGGTTGATCCCGGCGATCACTTCGACCTTGCCCGCCTGCATCAGGGAAATGGCCAGGTTGGACGGCGTGCCCCCGAACAGGTCGGTCAACACGATCACGCCGGCGCCGCTGTTCACCGCCTTGATCGCATCGGCAATCTCGCGCCGGCGGCGTTCCATGTCGTCGTTCGGGCCGATGCAGACCGTGGCGACTGCATCCTGCCGCCCGACCACATGCTCCATGGCATGGACGAACTCCTCGGCAAGCTTGCCGTGTGTGACGAGGATCAGCCCGATCATGAAGAGAATGCGCTCCGACGTTGTGCGACCCGCCGGGGCACCCGGCCTGCGTTCCCGGACCTCACGCCGCTCCGCCTTCGACCAGGTCGGCGGCGCGTGAGCCGAGGTTGCGGTGCAGCAATGTGGGCGAAAACCCGGCATCGCGCAAGACTTGGGCCATCTGCTCGGCCACGAAGACGGAACGGTGGCGCCCGCCGGTGCAGCCGAAGGCGACATGGACATAGGCCTTGCCCTGGGCCTGGTAGCGGGGAAGCAGCAGCAGGATCAGGTCGCGGATGCGGGCGAAGGCCTCGGCAAAGGCGGGATCGCGGCTGACATAGTCGCCCACGGCGGCGTCCCGCCCGGTCAGCGGACGCAGCGCCGGATCCCAGTGCGGGTTGTCCAGAAATCGCATGTCGAACACCAGGTCGGCCACCGGCGGCATCCCCCGCGAGAACCCGAAGCTGGACACCGTTACCGTCAACTGCTGGTCGGCGAGGGTGGCAAAGCGTTCGCGCACGACCTGCTGGAGCTGGTTGGAGGTGAACGGCGTGGTGACGATGACGATATCGGCCCAGCGCCGCAGTGGCTCGAGCAGTTCGCGCTCGGCCGCGATCCCGGCGCTGGCGGGCAGGTCGCTGGCCAGCGGGTGGCGCCGGCGGGTCTCGTTATAGCGCCGCTCCAGCTCCTGGCCCGAACAGTCGAGAAACAGCGTGGTCACTTCCAGATCGGTCCGGTCGGACAGGGTCTTCACCTGCTCGATGATCCGGTTGGGATCGAACCCCCGGGTCCGCGAATCGAAGCCGATGGCCAGCGGGGGGCGCGCTTCGGCGCTCTTGCGGCCGGACGGGCCGACCAGTTGGCCCAGCAGGCGCATGGGGAAATTGTCGATCGTTTCCCACCCCAGGTCTTCCAGGACCTTGAGCACGGTGGTCTTGCCCGCGCCCAGCAGGCCGGTGACGAGCAGGACGCGCTGGCGGGAATCAGGGGCGGCTTCGGCGGTCATCGTCGGGTCGGTTTGAGCGCGCGGCGGTTGAATGTAAACCTGTGCAGCCTGCGGAGAGCGGCGGATCGGCCCGCTCCAGCTCCATAAAGCCTCAGGTTCCGTAAAGCGCCAGGGCCGCCTCGGCCCGCAGGGGCAGCACGGGGCTGTCCGGCCAGAGCCGGACCAGCGGAAGTCGCACACCCGCAAGCGTGGTCGATTCGGGCGCGTCGATGAAGCGCGGAGCCTCCGGGTCGAGCCGGATCACCAGGGCCACGAGGCAGGTGGCACGGGGCTCGTGCCGGACCAGCCCGACATTGCGGACTTCGAGCAGACCCGCGGTGGCCGGGGCCGGGGCGGCCGCGAGGTGCCCGCCGGCAGCGGTCAGGGCCACGCCATCGTCGCCCACCAGCTCGGCGCCGCGATCGATCAGGGCGAGCGCCAGGCTTGATTTGCCGCTGCCCGGTTCGCCCTCGATCAGCAGGCCGCGGCCGCCGATCGCCACGCAGGTGGCCTGGTGAAGCATCACGTCGCCTCCGGCAGATCGATCACCAGCCGCGCCCCGCTCTGCCCGTCGGGCCGGTCGGCCGCAGTCAGGGTGCCATCGTGCGCGGTGACGATGGTGCGGGCGATGGCCAGGCCCAGCCCGCTGTGGCTGCCGAAGTCCTCGCTGTCGGGGCGCAGCGAGTGGAACCGTTCGAACACCTTGTCGCGCGATTCGGCCGGGATGCCGGGCCCATCGTCGGTCACGCAGACCTTGACCCGTCCTCCGCCCACGGAGATGGCGATCTCGATCCGGCCCTCGGGCGGAGAGAACGAGACGGCATTGTCGATCAGGTTGAGCAGCACCCGTTCGAGCCGTGCCGGATCGCCCATCACCCAGCAGCGGGGCCGACCGTGCACCAGCGCGATGGCGACATTGCCGTCGGTGCCGCGCTCGCTGCGGCTGCGCACGATGGCCGTGGTCAGCTTGACCAGATCGACCCGCTCGAACGCGGTGCGGGTCAGCTCGGCATCGATCCGGCTGGCATCGGCAATCTCGGTGACCAGCCGGTCGATCCGCCGCACGTCGTGCGCGGCGATTCGGGTCAGCTCGCGCCGCAGCTCGGGATCGTCGACCTTGCCCAGCGTCTCGATCGCGCTGCGCAGCGAGGCGAGGGGGTTCTTGATCTCGTGCGAGACATCGGCGGCGAAGCTTTCCACGGCGTCGATCCGCTGGCGCAGCGCGGCGGTCATGTCGGAGACCGCGCGGGCCAGCAGGCCGATCTCGTCGCCGCGTTCGGGCAGCCGCGGCACCACCACCTCGCGTTCGCGCCCCAGCCGGACCCGCACCGCGGCGCGGACCAGCAATTGCAGCGGCTGGACGATAGTGCGGGCCAGGAACAGCGAGAGCTGGATCGAGATGACCAGGGCGATGCCGATCACGATCGCCAGCGTCTGCCGCGCGTAACGCACCTTCTCGACGATGTCGCGGGCGTTGCGGGTGGTCAGCAGGATCTCGTCGCGTTCGCCATAGGGCACGGCCGCGGTGATCACCGGGGTGCGATCCGGGGCGCGGCGCAGGCGGACCGCCACCTCGCCGCTCTCGCGCGCCTCGCGGATTTCGGGCCAGGCGTCGGCGGTGGCGATGGCGGCCTCGACATAGTCCGGCACGGGCGGAGCGCCGACCATGCGGTCCATCGCGTCATCGATCACCCGGGCCGCCTTCATCGGCCAGGGTTCGCCGGCCGGATCGACGAAGGTGAAGCCGGGCTCGTCGGCGATCAGGAAGCTATCGGCCAGTTGGCGCCCCTTGGCGTCATAGAGCCGCAGCCGCAGCATCTGCTCGCTGCCGATCCGCGCCAGCAGGGGCTTGCGCTCGCTGCGCGGGGTTTCGGCCAGGGCGTCGGCAATGATCAGCGCTTCCGACCGGGCCAGCTTGAACCGCTCGGCGATGAGCTGGTTGCGGTAGGAATCGAGGTAGATCACGCTCGCCCCCATCAGCCCGAGCACGATCAGGTTGACCGCCAGGATGCGGGCGGTGAGCGAGAAGCGGCGCGTCCAGAACAGCCGCTCCGGGATGGGCAGGCTTTCGCGCTCAGCTTTCGGCAAAGGAATAGCCCGCCCCGTAGAGCGTCTCGATCCCGGAGAAGTCGGGATCGACCTCGCGGAACTTGCGGCGCAGCCGCTTGATGTGGCTGTCGATCGTCCGGTCGTCGATGAACACGTCGTCGTTGTAGGCCGCGTCCATCAATTGGTTGCGGCTCTTGACCACGCCCGGCCGGCTGGCCAGCGCCTCCAGGATCAGGAACTCGGTCACGGTCAGGCCCACCGGCTTGCCGTCCCAGGTCACCAGATGGCGCGGGGGATCCATCTCGAGCCGGCCGCGGCGCACAATCTGCTGGTCCTCGCCGCCGCCTTGTCCGGCCTCGGCCGTGGCGCGGGCCAGTTCGGTGCGGCGCAGGATGGCGCGGATCCGGGCGACCAGCAGCCGCTGGCTGAACGGCTTGGCGATATAGTCGTCCGCCCCCAGGGCGAGCCCGCGTGCCTCGTCGGGTTCCTCGTCCTTCGAGGTCAGGAAGATCACCGGAAGGCTTGACCGGGCGCGCAGGGCCTCGAGCAGTTCGAACCCGTCCATCCGCGGCATCTTGATGTCGAAGATCGCCAGGTCGGGCGGGTTGTCGAGCAGGGCGCGCAGGGCCGTCTGGCCATCGGTGTAGACCCGCGTCGCGAATCCTTCGGCCTGCAGCGCAATCGAGACCGTGGTCAGGATGTTCCGATCATCGTCGACCAGCGCGATCACCTGCCGGGCGGCAGGCGTCGAGCTGGCGGGATCGGGCGTGGCAGGCATGCGCGGAAGAGCCTTCGCTGTCGCGTTTTTCCGAGGCCACCGGACCTAGCGGAGCGGCGCGCCCGATGCAATTCGCTCCGCCGCGCGGGGTGGCGGGATCGCGTATGGTCCTGAGTCATTGGACGGAAGCCATCCGTCATCCGGCGGGGAAATTAACCCTACGGGTTTGACGCTTGGCAACCCTTGCACTATGCGCGGGCTGACTCGCGCATACCTATGCACATACCTATGCATGCGCCGATCCCGGGCGTCCCGGGGACCGGTCCCGACCACAGGGAGACGACCTTGACTGCTACGCTTTTCCACCCGCTTGACCGCCAGGGCATCTCCACCTCTGCGACCGTCTTCGCGAACCTGGGCACGGCCCCGCTGGTCGAGCACGCGGTGCGCAATGGGGAAGGCGTGCTGTCGAAGGACGGGCCCTTCGTGGTGGCGACCGGCAAGCACACCGGGCGTTCGGCCAAGGACAAGTTCATCGTCCGCGATGCCGAAACGGAAAGCACCGTGTGGTGGGGCAAGACCAACGTTGCGATGACGCCCGAGCACTTCGCCGCGCTCAAGGCCGATTTCCTCGCCGCCCTGGCCGACAAGGATCAGCTCTACGTGGCCGACCTGTTCGGCGGCTCGCAGCCGGAACACCGCGTCAACGTGCGGGTGATCAACGAGTTCGCCTGGCACAACCTGTTCATCCGCACCCTGCTGGTCCGCCCGGGCGCGGCCGAGGTTGCCAGCTTCGTGCCCGAATACACCATCATTGATCTGCCCAGCTTCCGCGCCGATCCCGCGCGCCATGGCTCGCGCAGCGAGACGGTGATCGCGGTCAACTTCTCGGAGAAGCTGATCCTGATCGGCGGCACGGCCTATGCCGGCGAGATGAAGAAGTCGGTCTTCGGCATCCTCAACTACCTGCTGCCGACCAAGGGCGTGATGCCGATGCACTGTTCGGCCAACATCGGTCCGGACGGCAAGACCGCGGTGTTCTTCGGCCTGTCGGGCACGGGCAAGACCACTCTCTCGGCCGATGCCAGCCGTACGCTGATCGGCGATGACGAGCATGGCTGGTCGGACACGGCCGTGTTCAACTTCGAAGGCGGCTGCTACGCCAAGATGATCCGCCTGTCGGCCGAGGCCGAGCCGGAAATCTTCGCCACCACCAAGCGCTTCGGCACCGTGCTGGAGAACGTGGTGATCGATCCCGTCACGCGCGAGATCGACCTGGACGACAACTCGCTGGCCGAAAACAGCCGCGGGTCCTATCCGATCGACTTCATCCCGAACTGTTCGGAAGAGAACCTCGGGCCGGTGCCGGCGAACCTGATCTTCCTGACCGCCGATGCCTATGGTGTGCTGCCGCCGATCGCTCGGCTGACCCCGGATCAGGCCATGTACCACTTCCTGTCGGGCTATACCGCGCGCGTCGCCGGCACCGAAATCGGCGTGACCGAGCCCGAGGCGACCTTCAGCACCTGCTTCGGCGCGCCGTTCATGCCGCGCCATCCCTCGGTCTATGGCAACCTGCTCAAGGAGCGGATCGCCAAGGGCGGGGTCAAGTGCTGGCTGGTCAACACCGGCTGGTCGGGCGGCAAGGCGACGATGGAGGGGATCAAGCGGATGCCGATCAAGGCCACCCGCGCCCTGCTCAACGCCGCGCTGGATGGTTCGCTGAACAGCGCCGATTTCCGCAAGGATCCCAACTTCGGCTTCGAAGTGCCGGTGGCCGTGCCGGGGGTCGACAGCGCGCTGCTCGATCCGCGCGGGGCCTGGGCCGATGCGGCCGAGTACGACAAGACCGCCCAGGACCTGGTGAACAAGTTCATCGACAACTTCGCCCAGTTCGCCGACCATGTCGACGAGGGCGTTCGCGCCGCGGCCCCGGTCGTGGCGGTCGCTGCCTGATATCGGCTTGCCGGAGGGCCGGGCCGCGGACCAGGCGCGGCCCTCCGGTTTCCCACCAGCGCTTGAGCCTGGCCGGTTGCCGGCTGAAGGTTGCCGGGCATTTTACTTGCCCGGCGCTGGCCCTGCGCAGAGGCTGGGCGCGGTTTTCCGGCAACAAGGAATCGTCCCATGAGCCTCCTCGATGGCCTGCTTGGCCAAGTCACCCAGAACGTCGATATCGCCAATCTCGCGGCCAAGGTCGGGATCGATCCGGCCATGGCGGAAAAGGCCGTGGCCGCACTGGGCGCCGCGCACAGCGCGCCCGAGGACACGGTGACCCTGGCCGCGGCCAAGACCGGGCTCGACGCCTCGGTGCTCAGCCAGATCGTCGGGCATATCGGGGGCGAGGGGTCGCTGGGCCAGTTCGCCAGCCTGCTGCAGGGCAACTCGGCGCTGGCGGGCCTGTCGGGGATGCTCGACAAGGACGGCGACGGCAATCCGCTCAACGACGTGGCGAGCCTCGCCAAGGGCCTGTTCGGCAACTGACCTGATCACCTCTGCGGTGCGTCGCAGCGGACCGGCGGTCCCGGGTCCCGACTGTCGGGCCTGGGACGACGATTAAGGGTGGGGGGCTGCCATACTCTCCTCCCCGGCACGGGGAGGGGGACCACCGCAGGTGGTGGAGGGGCACCCTCCTTGGGGCAAGGCCTCTCGTCCAGACAGGGTGCCCCTCCACCATGCTTCGCATGGTCCCCCTCCCCCGTCGGGGGAGGAAACCAACGTCCGCTCCCGGGCGAAAGTTGCCCTTCGCACCCGGCGACCTCGCTCCGGCCGGTGCGCAGGGGCTCAGCCCCGCGCGTCCGCCATGTAGTGGCCGACATTGGTGGCCAGCACGTCCAGCGGGACATTGCCGCCATCGATCACGGCCTGGTTGAAATCCCGCAGGTCGAACCGATCGCCCAGCGCGGCCCTGGCCCGTTCGCGTTGGGCGACCATTTCGTTCTGGCCCATCTTGTAGCCGCAGGCCTGGCCCGGCCAGGCGCAATAGCGCTCCACTTCGGACACCGCGGTCGAGCCGGGCAGGCCGGTGGCCGCGGTGAATTCGGCCAGGGCCTGGTCCCGGGTCCAGCCCATCCCGTGGATGCCGGTGTCGACGATCAGCCGCACCGCGCGCCAGGCGAAGCCCTGGAGATAGCCCAGCCGTCCGGCCGGATCGTCGGCATAGGCGCCCAGCTCGTCCATCAGTTGCTCGGAATAGAGCGCCCAGCCCTCGCTGTAGGCGTTGAAGGCCAGCAGCGAGCGGATCAGCGGCATGGTATGGGTGTATTCGCCCTGCCAGACATGGCCGGGAATGCCTTCATGGAACACCAGGTCGGGGATGGTCACCCGGTTGTGCATCGTGGTGTCGCGCAGGTTGACCCAGATGCGGCTGGGGATCGATCCGTCGATCGCGCCGGCACCGCCATAGGCCGGGGGCGCGCCGATCTCCTCGGCTTCGGGCAGGCGGCGGATCTCCAGCTTGCCCGGCACCAGCTTGCGGAAGGCGCGCGGCATCTGCGCCCGGGCCCAGTCGACCCGGTCCTGCATGTAGGCGACGATCTGGCGGCGGCCCTCGTCCCCGGTGGGAAAGGCCTGCCGCGCGTCCTTCTGCAGCGCGTCGATCCGCTGCGCGATGGTGCCGGTGGTCAGCCCCTGGGACCGCAGGATTTCCTCCATGCGCGCCTGCAACTCGGCCAGCTGTTCGCGGCCCAGGCGGTGGATCTCTTCCGGTGCGCGGGTCGTGGTCGTTCCGGCGCGCAGCCCCCAGGCATACCATTGTTCACCATGCGGCCGGCCGCGCAGCCCCGCCGCGCTGGTGGCCATGGCCCGTTCCCGGCGCAGCTCGGCCAACTGGCGCTCCAGCGCGGGCACGATCCGCTGGCGCAGCAGGGCCCGCGCCTGGGCGGTCCAGGTGCCGGGGATCGTCCGCGTCTTGTCGGCGAAGCTCTTGAGCATGGTGCCGCCGTCGCCGCCCAGGGTGGCGATCGACTGGCCCATCTGGGCGATGGTCTTGTCGAGCAGGAAATCGGGCGGAACCAGTCCCAGTCCGCGAGCGGCGGCGATCCGCGCGGTCTCGCCATCCAGCTGGGGGGCCATGGCGGCCAGCCGGTCGAGCCAGGCCTGCGCATCGGCGCGGGTCTTCACCGGCTGGTCCACCTCGAGCAGGCGCGGCACGTCGATCCAGGCGCCGACGTTCTGGATCACGACATAGGGGCTGTTGCGCCAGCCGCCGATCGACACGTCGCCATAAGGCAGGGCAAAGCCGTCCAGCGCGGTGCGGTAGGCGCTCTGCACCACGGCCAGGTGAGTCATGGTGGCCGGGCTCATCACCATGCGCGGCATGCGCTGGGCAGCGGACAGGTCCTGCTTGAGCAGGGCCACGGTCCGGGCCTGTCCGGCGGGCGAGCGATCGCTGGAGCGGGCCCGCAGCGCGGCATGGGTGCCGGTGTCGAGCCCCAGCCCGGTGGCCCGTTCGGGCTCCAGCGTCATCAGGTTCCAGGCGATCCGGTCCAGCACCCGGGCGGCGAAGGCATCGCCCGGGCTCTGGGCAATTCCGGGGCTGGCGGCAAGCCCGGGGGCGGACGCGAGGGCCAGGGCGGAGCCGGTGCCGGCCAGGACCGTACGGCGGGTAACGGGATGGTTTTGCATGAAACCATGCTGCTGGCGGAACGCGGCTCTGTCAAACCCGTTCGGCGGTCCGCCCGGACGTCTTCCGCAGCGGCCCGGACCGCGCTAGAGGCGCGGCCATGCAGGATGTCGCCTTGTCGCTCGCCATGCTGATGGTTTTCGCCCTGCCGCTGGGCGCGCTGGTGCTGTGGCGCCGGGGCGGGGCGCGCAAGCAGGTGGTGCTGATGCTGGTCCTGGCCGTGGTGATGGCGGCCAATGTCGCGATCTGGGTGCTGCCCACCTCCGGCGGGTCGGCCCCGGTCAGCCGGACACCCGACTGATCCTGACCGGAGCCTGCAGCCTCAGCGGATCGGGCAGTCCGGGCTGAGGCGGAAGTCGAGATACTTGTCGACCGACAGCATCATGTCGTCGAGCTCGTTCTCGAAGAAGTGGTTGGCCCGCGGGATCTCGTCGTGGTGGATCGTGATGTGCTTCTGCGTGCGCAGCTTGTCGACCAGCTTCTGCACCGCGTTGGGCGTCACCACCGTGTCGGCGGCGCCCTGGACGATGATGCCCGAGGCGGGGCAGGGCGCGAGGAAGCTGAAATCGTACATGTTGGCCGGCGGCGCGATCGAGATGAAGCCGCGGATTTCCGGCCGGCGCATCAGCAGTTGCATGCCGATCAGCGCGCCGAACGAATAGCCGGCGATCCAGGTCGTGCTGGCCTCGGGGTGGATCGACTGGACCCAGTCGAGCGCGGCGGCCGCGTCCGACAGCTCGCCGATGCCGTTGTCGAAGCTGCCCTGGCTGCGGCCCACGCCGCGGAAGTTGAAGCGCAGCGTGGCGAAGCCGCGGGCCTGGAACGTCTTGTACAGCGCCATGGTGATGCGATCGTTCATCGTCCCGCCGGCCTGGGGGTGGGGATGAAGGATCATCGCGACCGGCGCGCGCGGCCGCGAGGCGGGCTGGAAGCGGCCTTCGAGGCGGCCTTCGGGTCCGGGGAAGATGACGGCTGGCATGGCTGTGCGGGCTCTGCTTCGGGTTGCGCCTGGTCCGCGGCGACCGGCCCTTTCGGGCGCCGGGGCGGAGGGGGCTGTGAATGGAAGGAGAGCGCTATATAGAAACCGCTGGCCTGAAAGCAACGTTTTGCCCCCGATGATCGCGAATTCGCTTTATCTTGACCATGCCGCGACCACGCCGCTGCTGCCCGCCGCGCGCGAGGCGATGCTTGAGGGGTTCGCGCGATGGGCCAATCCATCGAGTCCCCATGGCGCGGGACGGGCGGCCCGGGCCGCGCTCGAGGAGGCGCGGTCGCGGTGCAAGGCCGCGCTGGGCTGGGAGGGTGAACTGGTCTTCACCAGCGGGGCGAGCGAGGCGCTGGCGATTGCGCTGGGCCGGGCCAAGGTCGACCGGCGCATCGTCTCGGCGGTGGAGCACGACGCTGTCTGGCGGGCCGCGCCAGGGGCCGAGGTTCTCCCCATCCGCGATGGTGCGCCCGATGCCGAGGCGCTCGCTGGTCTGCTGGCGGCGCCGGGGCGGGCGATCGTCGCGGTGCAGTCGATCAATTCCGAAACCGGCACGGTGCTGCTGCCGCCGCTCGGGGATGCGGTGGTCGGGCCGGTCCGCGCCGCGGGCGGGCTGCTGCTGGCCGACTGTTCGCAGTCCGCCGGCAAGGACCCCTTGCCCGATGCCGATCTGATCGTCGTCTCCGGCCACAAACTGGGCGGCCCGATCGGGATCGGGGCGCTGCTGGTGCGCGACTGGGCCCTGCTCGAACCCAGCGGCGGGCAGGAACGGGGCTATCGTCCGGGAACCGAGAACCTGCCCGGGGCGCTGGGCCTGGCCGCCGCGCTCGAGGCGGGCGGCAGCGTGGGCTGGGCCACCACGGCGGCGCAGCGAGCGGGGTTCCGGGATGCGCTGGCCCGGCATGGCGAGGTGCTGAGCCCGGGCCGGCAGTGCAGCCACATCTTCGCCGTCGCCGCGCCGCGGATGGCCGCCAATGCGATGCTGATCCGCATGGATGCGCTGGGCTTCGCCATCTCGGCGGGCAGCGCCTGCTCATCGGGCAGCCTCAAGCCCAGCCGGGTGCTGCAGGGCTTCGGCATCGATCCGGACGTGGCGCGGCGCACGGTCCGGGTCAGCCTGGGGTGGAGCACCACGCCGGACGAGCTCGACGCCTTCGCCGCGGCCTGGGCCGAGATCGCCGGATGATCTATCTCGATCACCAGGCCACGACACCGCTGGCGCCCGAAGCGCGCGAGGCGATGCTGCCCTGGCTCGACGGGCCGGGCGGCACGGGCTTCGCCAATCCGCACAGCCCCTACCGCGCCGGTCGCGCCGCTGCCGCCGCGATCGAGGTCGCGCGCGAGCAAGTGGCCGCGCTGCTGCCCCCCGGGGGACGGGTGATCTTCACCGGCAGCGCGACCGAGGCGCTCAACCTGGCGATCAAGGGCAGCGGCGCCCGCCGCCTGGCGGTGAGCGCGATCGAGCATGCGGCGGTGCTCGACACCGCCCGGGCGGTCGATCCGCAGGCGGCCATCCTGCCGGTCGATGCCGAGGGGCTGGTCGATGCCACGGTGGACTGGCCGGACGGGACCGAGCTGGTCGCGGTCATGCAGGTCAACAACGAGATCGGCACGATCCAGCCGGTCGAGGCCCTGGCGGAACGGGCGCGGGCGGGCGGGGCCCTGTTCCTGTGCGATGCCGTGCAGGGCGCCGGCAAGCTGTCCCCACCCGCCGGGGCCGACCTGATCGCGCTGTCGGCCCACAAGCTCTATGGCCCCAAGGGGATCGGAGCGCTGTGGGTGCGCGATGGCGTCGGGCTGACCCCGCTGATCCACGGCGGCGGGCAGGAGCAGGGGCTGCGCTCGGGCACGCTGAGCCCGGCGCTCTGTGCCGGGTTCGGTGCGGCGGCGGCCCTGGCCCGCAGCAACGCCGCCACCGAGGAGCGGCATCTGGCCGCGCTGTGGGCCGAGGCGCGCGCTGCGCTCGAGGGCTTCACACTGAACGGTTCGGCCGCGCGGCGCTGGCCCGGCAACCTCAACCTGCGCCGCGAGGGGCTCGACGTTGCCCGACTTATGTCCGATTTAAGAGATATTGGCTTTTCCGCCGGCTCGGCCTGTGCCAGTGGCTCGGGGCGACCGAGCCACGTGCTCCAGGCGATCGGGTTGGACGCCAGGGCGGCCCGTGGTTCGATCCGCATCGGCTTCGGCCGCTATACGGGGATGTCGGAGGTGATCGAGGCCTGTACGCGGATGGCCGCGGCGGCCGCGGCGCAATGAAAGTCTGGCCTTCGGGAGCGTGCGATGGTTGCGGTCAGTTTCGTCAACGACAAGAGCGAGAAGGTCCCGGCCCGGGCCGAGGTCGGCCAGCGGCTGCTGGAAGTGGGACAGGCGGTCGGCATGGCGCTGGAAGGCACCTGCGAGGGGCAGATGGCCTGCTCTACCTGTCATGTCATCGTCTCGCCCGAATGGTTCGATCGCCTGCCGCCCGCCTCCGAGGACGAGGAGGACATGCTCGACCTGGCCGCGGGGGTCACCCGCACCAGCCGCCTGTCGTGCCAGATCGTGATCACCGAGGCGCTGGACGGCCTCGAGGTGCGCGTCCCGGGCGAGGCCCGCGACATCCAGCGCTTCTGATCCGGAGCGCAAGCCATCAGTTTTTAACGATATAACTTTAGTTAGTTGTTAAGGGGTCATGAGTAGACGGGTCTGGCTTGGCTGCTGGGGTAGCGGCCGCACGTCGGGGACCAGATATGACCTTTTTCCAGAAACTGCTGAACGATGAATCCGGCGCCACCGCCATCGAGTACGGCCTGATCGCCGCTCTGCTCGCCGTGGCCGTGATGACCACCGTGGCCGGCCTGGGCAGCCAGCTCAACACCACCTTCTCGCGCACGTCGTCGCGTCTGCAGGCCTCGAACGCCTGATTTGTCGGGGGTGACCCCGCCGGGATGACCCGTGCCCTGGGGAGGGCACGGGAAACCCGCTTCTTCCCCCGACCCGACAGGAAAACCCGGGGAAGACGGCGCGGCATGGCTTTCCCCATGGCGCGACCCGATGCTACGGCATCCGGCGATGCCGAGCACCACCACCGAAGAGCCCGATCCGTTCGACGCCATCGTCGATGCCCCGTTCGACAGCGCCCTGTCCGAACGGTACCTGGTCTATGCCCTGTCGACCATCACCGCGCGCTCCCTGCCGGATCTGCGTGACGGGCTGAAGCCGGTCCACCGCCGCCTGCTCTGGGCGATGCGCCAACTCAAGCTGGACCCCACCGGCGGCTTCAAGAAATCGGCCCGCGTCGTCGGCGACGTGATCGGCAAGTACCACCCGCATGGCGATGCCTCGGTCTACGATGCGATGGTCCGGCTCGCGCAGGACTGGTCGCTGCGTTATCCGCTGGTCGAAGGGCAGGGCAACTTCGGCAACATCGATGGCGATAACGCCGCTGCCTACCGTTACACCGAAGCGCGCCTGACCCGCACGGCGATCCGCCTGATGGCCGGGCTGGACGAGGGCACGGTGGATTTCGTGCCGACCTACAATGGCGAGGAGGAAGAACCCGAGATCTTCCCCGGGCTGTTCCCCAACCTGCTGGCCAACGGCGCCACCGGCATCGCCGTGGGCATGGCCACCTCGATCCCCAGCCACAACGTGGCCGAGATCGTCGATGCCACGCTGCTGCTGATCGACAATCCCCATGCCGAACACGCCCAGTTGATGGAGGTGTTCCACGGGCCCGATTTCGCCACGGGGGGGGTCGTGGTCGACAGTCCGGCGGCGATCAGCGCGGCCTATGAAAGCGGCAAGGGCGCCATCCGCGTGCGCGGCCGCTTCTCCACCGGGCGCGACGAGGCGGGGAACTGGGAAGAGACCGGGATCGAGAAGCTCGGTGGCGGCCAGTGGCAACTGGTCATTTCCGAAATCCCCTACATGCTGCCCAAGGGCAAGCTGATCGAACAGGTGGCGACGCTGATCGCCGACAAGAAGCTGCCGATCCTGGAGGACATCCGGGACGAGAGCGACGAGCACATCCGCATTGTCTTCGTGCCCAAGAGCCGCAACGTCGATCCCGATCTGCTCAAGGAATCGCTGTACAAGCTGACCGACCTGGAAAGCCGCTTCGGGCTGAACCTCAATGTCCTGGATGCGCGGCGGACTCCGGGCGTGCTGGGGCTGAAGCAGCTGCTGCAGGAATGGATCATCAGCCAGATCGATATCCTGGTGCGCCGCAGCCGCCACCGCCTGGACAAGATCGCCGCCCGGCTCGAGCTGGTCGAAGGCTATATCGTCGCCTACCTCAACCTTGACCGGATCATCGCCATCATCCGCAACGAGGATGAGCCCAAGCCGGTGATGATCGCCGAGTTCAACCTGACCGACCGCCAGGCCGAGGCGATCCTCAACATGCGGCTGCGCTCCCTGCGCAAGCTGGAGGAGATGGAGCTGCGGCAGGAGCGCGACGATCTGCTGGCCGAACAGGACGAGCTGCAGAAGCTGCTCGACAGCCCGGCCCGCCAGCGCACCCGCCTGAAGCGCGACCTGACCACGCTGCGCAAGGAATACGGCCCGGACACCCCGCTCGGCCGCCGCCGCACCACCATCGCCGAGGCCGCGCCCACCCGCGAGTTCAGCCTGGACGCGATGATCGAGAAGGCGCCGGTTACCGTCATCCTCTCGGCCCGCGGCTGGATCCGCGGGGCCAGCGGGCACGAGCCGCTCGACAAGGACTACAAGTACAAGGAGGGCGATGGCCCGGCCTTCGTGCTGCATGCCCAGACCACCGACAAGCTGCTGCTCGCCTGCGACAACGGCCGGTTCTACACGCTGGGGGCCGACAAGCTGCCCTCGGCCCGGGGCTTTGGCGAGCCGGTGCGGACCATGGTCGATATCGACGCCGCGGCGCAGATCATCGCGGTGGTGGTCTATCGGCCCAAGGCGCAACTGCTGCTGGCCAGCAACGCCGGGCGCGGCTTCGTCGCCGAAATGGACGAGCTGCTCGCCGAAACCCGCAAGGGCCGCGGCGTGATGAGCACCAAGCCCGACGTGCGCCTGACTATCGTGCGCGAGATCCCGCCCGAGCACGACCATGTCGCTGCCGTGGGCGAGAACCGCAAGCTGGTGATCTTCAGCCTGGCCGAGATGCCGGTCATGGCCAAGGGCCAGGGCGTGGCCCTGATGCGCTTCCGCGAGGGCGGCCTGTCCGACGCGACCACCCTGCGGCTGGAGGACGGCCTGAGCTGGAAGATGGGCGGCGAAACCGGCCGCACCCGGACGGAGAGCGACGTCCGCCTGTGGAAGGTCGCCCGCGGCGCGGCAGGGCGCATGCCGCCGAACGGGTTCCCGCGGGATAATAAGTTTTAGGGACGGGTGGTAGGGGGCTGGTGGTCTGTACGTTTAAGCTACAGACTGCATCTGTGGCCAAATTTGGCGCATTCGGCCTAAGTGTATGGCAAAGTGATGTTTTTGTCTATTACGACCGGAATTGTCGCGCACATTTGTAGATGGGTACTTACAGCCTACATCGCTCAAGGAAGATAGGAAGTCAAATCGAGGCGATTGGCGTGATAGTCGTCATGATGGACATTGCACAGCGTTACTAGGTTTGCTGCCTCATTGCTCCCACCCTTCGCGTGCTCTTCAATATGGTGCAATTCGAGCAGGCGACGTGGATCGTCCCTATGTGCCGCATCGCGTGTCCAACCGCAGACACGGCAACCGAACTTGTCCCGCTCTAGAACTTCGATACGAACAGAATCAGGAATCTTCCGGTCATGTTCATAGGTTTGCCGATCTTCTTCTAGTACGTAGCTCCCAACAGGCAAATCCTTCCGTCCCTGTTGCAACGTCATCACCGGCCACCCGCCCTGCGTCCGCAGCTCTCGGGTCCGTCGAGCCCATTCTTTCTTGTTGTTTGCTAGGTAGCGCAAATCTTCACCAGAGACTGGTTGACCAACGTTTGCGCGCAGGTACTCAAGGAGCTTATCCTTGACGGCAATCTTTTTCTTTCGAATTGAATTCAATCGGTGCCACCGAAAAGCGGCATCGCGGTCCTGCTCCGCCCTCACCAATGCATATTGCGTCGTCTTGATGGAAGCTGGGTCAACGCCCAGCAGATCCCTCAAAGCTTTGGCTTGCTCTGGATCATCTTCCGCCAACTGCTTAGATGTTTGGTCCCGGGATTTGATGGTGCATTATTCGACCAGGGATGGAAGGATGCACTATGGGCCAAGTTCTGCACGGGAGCGCCCGCACGACAGCGGCAGTCCGTCGAGCAATACAAGATAGTCAAGAGAGCCTGAGGGCTCTCGCCAAGCGTCACGGGATCAACCCCAAGACGGTGGCCAAGTGGCGCCAGCGCCGGTCTCTCAACGACCGGAAGACCGGACCGAAGGAGCCGAGGTCGACTGTGTTGTCGGTCGAAGAAGAGGCGATCATCGTCGCCTTCCGCAGACATACGCTCCTCGCGCTGGACGACTGTCTCTACGCCCTCCAAGCGACAATCCCCCACCTGACGCGATCCTCACTGCACCGCTGCTTCCAGCGGCACGACATCTCTCGGTTGCCCGAAGTCGAAGGCGACAAGCCGAAGCGGAGCAAGTTCCGCTCATACCCTATCGGGTACTTCCACATCGACATTGCCGAGGTCCGGACCGAGCAGGGCAGGCTGTACATGTTCGTGGCGATCGATCGGACCAGCAAGTTCGCCTTCGTCGAGCTGCACGAGAAGGCAAAGACTGCAACCGCTCGCGACTTCCTGCACCGACTGATCGCTGCCGTGCCATACAAGATCCACACTGTGCTGACCGATAACGTCCTAGGTTGGGAAGCAGCAGCGGGAAACGGCCAGCAGGTCTCGTTGCGCCGATTGTGATCGGCGCTGGTTGCGTTCTGATCCAGATGGCTTCCATCGTCAAGGAATGCGCTCTCGGCCATAGCAAACACAGGATCCAGCGGCCGAGCAGGTCGTGGTCCTCACCGTCCTTAAAATGAGATGCGGATGCCAGATGGAAGGCCCGAACATTATCTACAGGGTCGCCGTAGCGCCCTCACGGCACAGCAGAGAGGGGTCCTTCCATCTGGTGTCCGCCCGTTCGACGAACGGGCGGTACTCGGCTCCCGTCTTGATGACGGCGTGAGCGACGCGCGCCATCTTGGCGGTGAGTGCGGTCATCGCCTTGCGGCGGCGATCAGGGTCGTTGCCATGGCCGGCGACATAACGGCCAAGCTTGTCACGGAAGCTGTTGTCGCGCTGGCGGATGGCAACCTGGGTCGCCATCCAGAAGGTTCGCCGTAGCCGGGCGTTGCCGTACTTGGAGAGCTTGGTCCGCCCGCGGAATGTGCCCGACTGGCAGGTCGCCAGATCGAGGCCACAGAACTTGAGAAACTGGCGATGGTGGGCGAACCGGCGAAGGTCGCCTGCTTCGGCGAGGATGGTCAGCGCGTTGATCGGCCCGATCCCCGGAATCATGCGCAACAGCTGGTAATCGCGGTTGTCGCTCAGCATGGCGTGGGCGGTTCGTTCGATCTCGTCGCGCTGCCGGATGAGGCTCCTGGCTTGAGCGATGACCATGCGGAACATGGTGATTGCGACCGAGTTCTCGTCGATCGGCAGCGCCACCGAAGCACAGGCCGTCTCGTAGATGTCGTTGATTAACCGTGCCTTGGACACTTTGCGACCGACGAGAGACCAAGCCTCGTGCGTAAAGCCTTCCTGGCCGAGCGCCGTCATGCTGGCAGGGGTTGGGAAGCGTTCAAGCAGGGCCAGAAACCAGTCGGATCGGCTGTTGCCAGCGAAGCGCTCGATCTCAGGAAAATACAGCGGCAGATAGTGTGTCAGGATCCGATGCCAGGTCTGAGTCTTGGCCTTGGAGATGGCTTCATGGGTCTTCGACATCTCCTGCAGGTCGTTGATCCCGGCGGCCAGCGGATCGACGTAACGCTGCGTGGCACCGATCCGCAGCATGTGCAGAATCACCTGCGCATCCTTGGAATCGTTCTTGTCCCAACCATTGTGCAACGCCTCGCGGGTGCGAGCGAGGGCAACCGACGAAATCAGTCGCAGCTCGAAGCCTGCCGAGAGCAGCCGATGCGCCAGGGTGCGATGGTAGTTGCCGGTCGCCTCGAAGCCGACGACGATCGGGCGCCCTATGCAGCTGAGCTCGTCGGCGAGGCGATCGTAGTCAGCCTTGGTGGCCATGATCGTCATGCGCCGGCGGCGGCCGCCTTCGGGGCGTTCAATCAATACCTCCTGCCGGTGCTTCGACATATCGATGGCTACCAGCACGGCGTCGGCGGGGGTAGAACTGCGCTTGGTCATGGTCGGTCCGTCTCCAAAGGGTTGAGTCGACAACTTCACTTTAGAGACCTGCTGGCCGGTCATGGCCGCCTTGATGAAGCCGGCGGGCGCGACGCGCCCTTGTCTTCATCAAGGCATCGCGGCCCTGCGAGGGACCGGTTCCCAATGTGCTATGGTATCCACTTCACGACGCCGGGTGCCGGCGGCTCGGCCGTGCCGCTCATCAAGGAAGCGATCGCCAACGGTGAGCTCTTCCGTGCTCATGCCTTCGAATATGCCTGCGCCCTCAGCGACATCGATCACCGCACCACCAAGCCCAAGCATCCCTGGACCAACGGTCAGGTCGAGCGGATGAACCGCACCATCAAGGAAGCGACCGTCAAGCGCTTCTACTACGAGACGCACGACCAGCTGCGTGATCATCTCGCCAACTTCGTCGCTGCCTACAACTTCGCCAAGCGGCTGAAGACCCTGCAGGGACTCACACCATACGAGTTCATCTGCAAATGCTGGACAAAAGAACCCAACCGATTCACATCAGACCCGCACCATCAAATCCCGGGACCAAACAAGGCATTTGTCCCTTGGTTAAGTGGTCGCGACAAGCCTCCCACGGCGTCCCAAACCCCGCACCAACACCCACCCATTTTCCTACCCGCCAGCGCGATGGCACAGTTCCGCCATGACCAGCCCCGGAACCCCCGCCGATCCCGCCCCGCAACAGCCCCGCGCAGGCGGAGTGACAGTTCCTCCCATGGACCCTGTCAACCGTGTCAACCTGTTCAGCCGAAGCAGGTCTTGCCTGAACGGGTCGGGGCCGGTGGCGGCCTCAGCTCTCCACCTCCTGCGGATGGTGCGGCACCAGAATCAGCGTGCGGCCTTCCACCCGCCAGCTCGCCAGGCGTGAGAGGAAGTTCATGCCCAGCACGCTCGTCCCCTGCAGTCCCGGCGCGACCACGGCGTCGAGGTCGCGCGCCACGACATTGCCGATGCGCACCTCGCCGATGGTCACCAGCCGGGCCGGTACCGTGCCGTTGGCCGTGCGCATCAGGATCGGCTGGCGCATCGGCTGCACCGTCACCCGCGCGGCCTCGGCCACTTCGGGGGCGATCGCGGTCACGGTGGCGCCGGTGTCGACCAGGAAGCGTTGCGGCACGCCGTTGACGCTGGCCGTGACCCAGAAGTGCCCGTCGCGCGCGATCGGCACGCGGGTTTCCCGGCCGCTCACCTGCTGGGTGGGCAGGCCGAGCTGCGGCAGGCCGAAATCGACATTCTGGTTGACGCGGACGATCTGCATCACGGTCAGCAGCAGGGCCCCGAACAGGCCGATGTTGCCGATCGAGCGGACCAGCCCGCCCAGCAGCGGCGAGAGATGGCGCAGCAGGCCGCCCAGCAGCACGGTCGCCATCGACACCAGGGCGAGGGCGAGCAGCGGCTGGCTCAGCAGGTATTGTCCCAGCGGGGCGAGGTCCATGGTGCCCACCCTATCGCCGTCCCCGGCTGTCCGCAGCCTGACTCGCCAAGGCGGTGGGCCTGGTCATCGCGTCGCGAGCACGGCCTCGAGCAGGTCCCGCACCCGCTCCGGCCCCGGGAAGTCCTCGGCCAGCCACCGCGCCTCGACCGCGCGCAGCACGCGGGCCACCTCGGGCCCGGCGCCGATGCCGCGAGCGACGATGTCGCCGCCCTTCAGCGGCAGGCGCGGCACGTCCCAGCCGGTCAGCGCCGCCACGCTTCCGCCGGCCAGCAGCAGCCGGTCGCTGGCCTCGGTCAGGCCGAGCCGATAGGCGAGGGCGCGCGGTGTCGCCGGATCGGTCGGATCGCGTCCTGCGGCGGTGGCGAGCCGCTTGCGCTGCGCGGTCGACAGGCGCAGCCGCGCGCCGACCTGATCGACCAGCGGCGGGTCGGCCGGGAGCAGGGCGGCCAGGCGGCGCAGCGGATCGGGCGTGACCTGTTCGCGCCGCTCGGTCGCGGTCAGCCGGGCGAGCGGGGCGGGATCGGCCTCGGGCAGGATCACCGCCAGCACGCCCAGATCGGCCATGCGCTGCACGGTCGGGGCCGGATCGGGCAGGGCCAGCAGGTTGAGCAGTTCCATCGCCACCCGTTCGCGCGACAGGCCCTTCAGGGTCGGCGCCAGCTCGGCGCAGGCGGCCTCGGCCTCGGCGTCGGGCGGGAGCGTGCCGAACCGCGCCTGGAAGCGGAAGTACCGCAGGATGCGCAGGTGGTCCTCGCGGATCCGTTCCCGCGCCGCGCCGATGAACCGCACGCGCCGGCCGGCCAGATCGGCCAGGCCGTCGAACCAGTCGTGAATCCGGCCGCTGTCGGGATCGGCGTAGAGCGCGTTGATGGTGAAATCGCGCCGGGCGGCATCCTCGTGCCAGGCCTCGGCAAAGGCCACGGTGGCGCGGCGGCCATCGGTGCTGACATCGCGGCGCAGGGTGGTGATCTCCACCGGGCCACCGGCCAGGAGCGCGGTGACCGTGCCGTGCTCGATCCCGGTCGGGACCGTGCGGATGCCCGCCGCCGCGAGCTGCTCCATCACCGCGTCCGGGCGCAGCGGGGTGGCCATGTCGATGTCCTTCACCGGCAGGCCGAGCAGCGTATCGCGCACCGCGCCGCCGACATAGCGGGCCTGGCCGGGGCCGAGCGCGGCGACCAGCGCGGCCAGGTCGGCGCGGCGCGTCCAGTCGGCCGGGGGTAGCTCAGTCATGCCAGCTCAGCCTTCGCGAAAGATTGACGATCAGTCCGCCGGTCACGCCCCAGATGCGGTGCTCGTTCCAGACGATTTCCCAATAGGCATGCGGACGCCCCTCCCATTCGACCGGAACCTCGCGGTGATTGGCCGGATCGAGCATGAAGTCCAGCGGGGCCTCGAACCACTGGGCCACTTCGGCCGGGTTGGGAACGATCGTCACGTCGGGCGGGATCGTGGCGATGACCGGGGTGATCGCATAGCCGGTGCCGGTGAAATAGAGATCGCTCTCGCCCACCACGGTCACCGCCTCGGGCGGGATGCCCAGCTCCTCGTGCGCCTCGCGCAGGGCGGCTTCGACCGCAGTCTCCCCGGCATCGAGCTTGCCCCCGGGAAAGGCCACCTGGCCGGGATGCGCGCGCATGTTGGAGGGGCGGTGGATCAGCAGCACGCCCGGGCGCTCGCGCTCGGTGATCGCTGCCAGCACGGCAGCCGGGCGGAACCCGGTGCGATCGGGGGGCAGGCGCTGGTCGACGGTCAGCGCCACGTCGTCGCGCGCATGGCCCAGCCGGTGCCGCTCGGCCAGCCGATCGAACAGCGGGCTCACTGCGGCACCAGCGAAAAGCGCTGGCCCTGGCTGGTCACGGTCCAGTCGGGCTCGGCCAGCTCGGCCAGTTGCAGCCAGGTGCTGCGGTTGATCCGGGCCTCGCAGCCGTGGCGCACCGCCAGGTACAGCGCCGGGGCCTCGGCGCTGCCCGCGGCGCGCAGCGGATGGTCCGGCCCGGCGATGACCGTGTCGTCGGTGTTGAGCCGGAACGCCAGCGCCCCGCCGGTGGCCACGACGTCGACCGCGATGAAGGCCGCGTCGGCCACGGTGATCGCGTGGCGCTGATGCGGCGTGCAGAGCCAGTGGCGGCCTTCGGCGTCGCGCACCAGCAGGCTGGAAAAGGCGCGCACCATGGCGGGGCGGGTGATCCGCCCGCCCTCGTGGTACCAACTGCCGTCGGCGTGGATCGCGATCCCGCTCTCCACCGTCTCGGCGGGGGTCCATTCGCCGATGGGCGGCACCTTCCGTTCGGCGACCAGGGCCGCGATCTCGGTCAGCGACAGGGCGGCGAGTTCGGGCGGCGGGGTATAGGGCATGGCGGCGCGATGCCAGATCGGATCAGCGGCGCCAAGGCCCCAGCATGCCCCGTTCGGGCAGGATCGCCGGATTGTCGCAGCGCGCCAGCAGGCGGCGCGGCTCGAACGGACCGGGCAGGTCCCAGCCGCCGGTGTGGGCGTTGGAGAAGCCGAAGAACCGGCCGTAGTATTCGGGATCGCCGATCATCACCTGCGGCAGCGGCGCCTGCGGGCTCAGCGCGGCGAGCGCGGCGGTCATCAGCGCCTTGCCATAGCCGGCGCCCTGCTGCTCGGGCAGGACCGCCACGGGGCCGACCATGATCAGCGGATGGGCGCGGCCGTTGGGATCGGTCAGGGCGACCGGCCAGCACTGGATCGTCCCGACCAGATGCTCCTCGCCATCCAGCGCGGCGAAGGACAGGCCGGGCAGCCAGTCCATCCCGTCGCGCACCTTGTAGGCGGTCCGCTGGTGCCGGCCGGGCTCGAACGCCCGATCGAGCAGGTCCTCGATCAGGGCAGGGTCGACCGCGTCGAGCGGGATCAGGTTGGCGGCCTGGGTCATAGGTCGGGGGCGGATAGGGCCAAGCGCCCGGCCGTGCAACGAATCTCTTGCCCCCCGGGCGACCGGCGGGCGATAGGCAGCGGCATGGATGATCGCCGCCCGGCCTGCCCCGGTTCCCTGCCCGAACGGATCGTGGTCGGCGTCGACGAGGCGGGGCGCGGGCCGCTCGCGGGGCCGGTGGTCGCCGCCGCGGTGGTGCTGTGCCGCCCGCGCCCGGGCGGACTCGACGATTCCAAGAAGCTGACCCGCGCGGCCCGCGCCCGGCTGGACGAACAGATCCGCCGTCGCTGCCACTGGGCCCTGGGCGTGGTCGAGGCCGAGGAGATCGACCGGATCAACATCTTCGCCGCGACGATGCGTGCCATGACCATGGCGGTCGCGGGACTGTGCAACCAGCTCGGCCGCGATCCCCACGAGGTGCTGATCGACGGCAACCTCACCCCCCAGGGCCGCCAGCCCGACTGGCGTTGGCCGGCGCGCGCGATCGTCGGCGGGGACGCGATCGAGCCCTGCATCTCGGCCGCCTCGATCATCGCCAAGGAACACCGCGACGCGGTGATGCGCGAACACGCGCTGCGCCATCCCCACTATGGCTGGGAACGCAATGCGGGCTACGGCACTCCGGAGCATCTGGCCGCGCTGCGCGAACATGGCCCCAGTCCGCTGCACCGCCGCAGCTTCGCCCCGGTGGCCCAGCTGGCGCTGTTCTGACCCGCGAAACCTGCCCGGCCCGGGGCGGGCAAGGGCCGGGCCGACGATTTTTGGCCGGGAGCCCGCACGCCACATCTGGTGGCCCGGGCCAGCAGACAGGCTCAACATGTGGTGCCGGACTCGTTCCGTTCTCACCCCTTGAGTGGTGCGACTCGCCGGATTCTGGCGAGTCGTGGCTTGACGACGACTCTGTGATGACTCACCATAGGGAGACTTTTCCACAGGGGGTTGCAGGGATCATGGCCGAGCTGATGCTCAAGGAACGGAACGCGGGCACGCGAACCCGGGCGCGGAGCGCGGGGCGTGGACCCCGGGACGTACAGGTGGCCTTGCCGGTCGGCCAGATCCTCGCGGGGGACTGCATCTCGGCGATGCGCTCGCTGCCGAGCGCCAGCGTCGACATGGTCTTCGCCGATCCGCCCTACAACCTCCAGCTCGGCGGCGATCTCAACCGGCCCGATGGCAGTCACGTCGATGCCGTGACCGATCACTGGGACAAGTTCGACAGCTTCGCCGCATACGACACCTTCACCCGCGAATGGCTGGCCGAGGCGCGCCGCGTGCTCAAGCCTACCGGCTCGCTGTGGGTGATCGGCAGCTACCACAACATCTTCCGGGTCGGCGCCATCCTGCAGGACATGGGGTTCTGGATCCTCAACGACATCGTCTGGCGCAAGGCCAACCCGATGCCCAATTTCAAGGGGACCCGGTTCACCAATGCGCACGAAACGCTGATCTGGGCGAGCATGGGCGAAAAATCGCGCTACACCTTCAATTACCGGGCGATGAAGACGCTCAATGACGAATTGCAGATGCGGTCGGACTGGGTCCTGCCGATCTGTTCGGGGCAGGAACGGCTCAAGAAGGGCGGGGCGAAGGTTCATCCCACCCAGAAGCCCGAGGCGCTGCTCTATCGGGTGATGCTGGCCACCACCAACAAGGGCGACGTGGTGCTCGACCCGTTCTTCGGCACCGGCACCACCGGAGCGGTCGCCAAGCGCCTCGGTCGCCAGTGGATCGGCTGCGAGCGCGAGAGCGCGTACCGCGAGGCTGCGCTCGAGCGGATCGAGCTAGCCCTGCCGCTCGACGAGAGCGCAATCACCACGATGCAAAGCCCCAAGGCCGCGCCGAAGGTGGCCTTCGGGACCCTGGTGGAGACCGGCTGGATCCAGCCGGGCAGTGTGGTCTGCGACAAGAAGCGGCGCTTCGTGGCGCTGGTCCGGGCCGATGGCTCGCTCGATACCGGGGCCGACAGCGGCTCGATCCACGGCCTTGGCGCCAAGCTGCAAGGCGCGCCTTCGTGCAACGGCTGGAGCTTCTGGCACATCGAGCACGAAGGCCAGTTGAAGCCGCTCGACGATATCCGTCAGTTGTACCTGCTGGCCACCGAACCCTGAAATGCCGATCGGCGATGCTCTGGTGGTGATCCTGCACACCTTGCGGGACCCGCGGTTGGCGCGTGCCCGGCAGCGCATGGCCGGTCCGCTCGCACGGCTGGCCGGGCCGCGCCGGCGCGGGCCCGCGCGGTTTCGCCGCGCCCCGCGCTGATCGCGCTTCTGCCCGCGGCGCGGCGCGGCTAAGGACCGGTCATGACCCGTTACTACCTTCGCCCGACCGCCCTTGCCGAGAGCCCGCAGAGCGAGGAAGGCGCCGCCATCCGGCTCGGCGGGGGGCTGGTCTATGCCAGCCGGTTCGCCCTGGTCCAGCGGGAGGCCGGGCGGGTGGTCCGGCGCGATCTGCTCTCGGTCCGGGACATCGAGGCGCGACTGGACGACTGGCCCGAGGCCGTGCGGACCCAGTGGGACAACCTGCGCCGGGTCCATCCGCCGCTGCAACTGGGGGAGCGGACGATCCGCCTGGACCAGCCGCAGGTCATGGGCATCCTCAACGTGACGCCCGACAGCTTTTCCGACGGCGGGGCCTTCATGGACCGGCCCGAGGTTGCGCTGGCTCATGCCGCCGCCATGCTCGAGGCGGGAGCCGCGCTGGTCGACGTGGGCGGGGAGTCCACCCGGCCGGGCGCGGCGGCGGTGTGGGAAGGCGATGAGATCCAGCGCGTCGTGCCGGTGGTGCAGGGGCTTGCCGCCATGGGCGCCGCGATCAGCGTCGACACCCGTCGCGCCGCGGTGATGGAGGCGGCCCTGGCCGCCGGAGCCCACCTGTTCAACGACGTGTCCGCGCTGCGCCACGATCCGCGCAGCCTCGATCTTGCCGCCCGCAGCGGCGCGCCGGTCGTGCTGATGCACGCACCGGGCGAGGGCGAAGACCTCCACGCCAACGGCGCTTATGCCGACGTGGTGCTCGACGTGTTCGACTGGCTGGAGGCGCGCCGCGATGCCGCGCTGGCGGCGGGTATCGCCCGGGACAGGATCGTGCTGGATCCCGGTATCGGTTTCGGCAAGTCGCTGGCCGATAACCTGGCATTGCTGAACGCGCTGCCGCTGTTCCACGCGCTGGGCCAGCCGTTGCTGGTCGGCGCCAGCCGCAAGCGGATGATCGGCGCCCTGTCGAACGAGGCGCCGGCGGATCAACGGCTGGGCGGTTCGCTAACCCTGGCGCTCAAGGCCATGGACGCCGGCGTGCAACTCCACCGGGTCCACGATGCCGCTCCCACGGTGCAGGCGGCCCGGGTCTGGCGCGGGATGCGCGACGCGGCGCTAACCGACTTCGCGCAGCTCCCACTTTGATCGCGTCGACCGGGATGCGGTGAGCGGGGGCGCACTGGGGTCATCCTCGCCCGGCTTCGTGTCCACTTCCGGTCCGGTGTCGCAGTGCTGCCGATCCGCCGGAGCCGGCACGCGCGGGTCCATGTCCTCCGCGGTCGGAATCAGCTCCCAGCCGGTCAGCAGGGTTCCGGCCGGTTCGTTGATGCTGAGAATGCCCATGGCTCTTTCCGTTGTTTGACAGGACGGAAATGGGACAATCGGCATTGTGTTCCAGATTGTTCGCGTGGCTTGCGAAGAAACAGGATGAACTCAGCGCGATCGGTCGTCTGTCCTGCGCCACAGCGCGATCACGACACCGGCCGGGATCACGACCGACACCAGGCAGGGGATCAGCAGCAGCCAGAAGTGCTCGGGTTCAGCCGTGCGGGACCATGTCTGACCGTGCTTGTCGGTGATGGCGCCGTCCCGCAAGGCGAGGCCGATCCGCGTGGCCGAGATGACGACGGTCAGCATGAGCAGGATCGCAAGCACCCGGCTCGCGGTCGATCTTGAATTGCGGTCGGGGTGAGGGTCGCTCACGCGGCGCTGTCGATGCCGAGGTCGGAGAGCTTGCGGTACAGCGTCGACCGGCCAATTCCCAGCCGCCGGGCCACTTCGGTCATGCGGCCGCGATAGTGGCCGATGGCCAGGCGGATGACATCGGCCTCGATCTCTTCCAGGGGCCGCAAGTTGCCGTCCGGGGTGTAGAGCAGCACGCCAGGCGAGCCATGCACCGCCTGGTTGCCGGGGGTGACGGGCTGATCGACGCCCAGCATGGTCGAAAGCTGCGGGAAGTCCTCGGCGGTCAGGCCATCGCCGTCGCAGAACACCGCGGCGCGGAACAGGACGGCCTGCAATTGTCGCACGTTGCCGGGCCAGTCATAGGCCGACAGCAGCGACAGGGCGCTGTCGGTGATCGACAGGCGGCGCAGCCCGGGCTGTTCGCCGATACGGGCCAGGAAGTGCCGGGCCAGCGCCGGGATGTCCTGCGCCCGCTCGCGCAGCGGTGGCAGCGTGAGGGTGACCTGGGCCATCGCCTCGTGCAGTTCCGACATGAAGTGTCCGCCGGCGACCAGGTCCTGCAGGGGCAGGTTGCTCGCCGCGATCATGCGCACGTCGATGCGGAACGAATGGCGCGCGCCGATCGGACGGACATCGCCCCGGGCGAGCGATTCGGCGAGCCGTTCCTGCACGGGGGCCGGCAGCCGGTCGATCTCGTCGAGCACCAGGGTGCCGCCGTCGCATTGCTGGATCGCCCCGACCAGGCGGTCGAAGGCGCCGGGGAAGGCGCCCTTTTCGTGCCCGAACAGGACCGATTCGATGGCGTTGGCGGGCACGGCTCCGATATTGACCATGCGGAACGGCGCCTTGGCCCGCGGGCTGGCGGCGTGCATCGCCCGGATCAGCATTTCCTTGCCGGTCCCGCTTTCGCCCTCGATCAGCACATGGTTGTGCCCGCGCGCCGCCTTGGCGGCGACGGCCAAAGCGGCACGGAAGGTCGGAGCGGCGCCGATCATCGCGTCGAAATCGGGCTTGCCCGGCATCTTCTCGGTCAGCGGGGCCAGCTCGTCGCGGGGCATGCCCTTGGTGGTCGCTGCCCGCAGCGCCTGCATCAGACGCTCCGGAGCCACCGGTTTGATCAGGTAGTCGGTCGCCCCGGCGCGCATCGCCTCGACCGCCAGCAGCGGCGAGGAGCTGGTGGTGAGCATCAGGATCGGCAGGGCCGGGCGGCGGGCCTTGAGTTCGGCGATCAGGGCGCAGGCCTCGTCGCCGGGGACCCACTGGTCCAGGATGATGGCGGACAACTGCATGCCCTGCCGGGTGCCCAGCGTGGCGATCGCGGTTTCCGGATCGCGGACGACCAGCGTGCGCCAGCCTTCCCGACCCGCCAGGGCCGTGATCAGGCGGCTTTGCGCCGGCTCGTCGTCGATCAGCATCAACAGGCGCTGTTCGAACTCAGCGATCGATGGTGTCTGGTTCCCTCGCACGGCGGAAGTCTTAGCGCATGAGGGTAAAAACCAGCTTAAAGATCAGGGGGGGCTATCGACTCTTGAGCGGGAACCCGCTGCAGGATAGAGGCTTCGGCGAAACAAGCCGCAGCAGGCCCCCCAAGGGGTCGCAACATGGGATCGAATGAGATGGCATCGAGCAACAACATCAAGGCCGCCCGCGAGACCTACGAAGGGTTCATCAATGCGGTCAAGTGGACGACCCCGCTGCTCATGCTGTTGACGGCCTTCGTCGTCTATCTCCTCGTCTGACGCTGTCCGGGGGCATGAAACTCGCTGTAGTCCGGGAACAGGCTCCCGGTGAGACGCGCGTGGCGGCAACACCGGAAACGGTGAAGAAGTTCATTGCGCTGGGTGCAACCGTGGCGGTCGAGCCGGGCGCGGGGAGCCATGCCTCGATTGCCGGCGCGGACTATGTGGCGGTCGGCGCCACGGTCGCCGCCGATGCGGTGGCTGGCGCGAACATCGTGCTGGGCGTCCAGGGCCCCGATCCGGCCGGGTTGGCCGCCGCGGCGCCGGGCGCCTGGATCGTCGCCGGGCTGGATCCGTTCGGCCAGCGGGGCCGGGTGGATGCCTATGCCGCCGCCGGGCTGGAAGCGCTGGCGATGGAGTTCATGCCGCGCATCACCCGCGCGCAGAGCATGGACATCCTCTCGTCGCAGTCCAACCTCGCCGGCTACAAGGCCGTGATCGAGGCGGCCAACCTCTATGGCCGCGCCTTTCCGATGATGATGACCGCGGCGGGCACGATCAGTGCGGCCAAGGCCTTCGTGATGGGCGTCGGCGTTGCCGGGCTCCAGGCGATCGCCACCGCGCGGCGCCTCGGCGCGCAGGTTTCGGCCACCGACGTGCGCTCGGCCACGCGCGAGCAGATCATCTCGCTCGGCGCCAAGCCGATCTTCGTCGAGACCGTCGCCGGGATCGAGGGTGAGGGCGCCGGCGGCTATGCCACCGAGATGAGCGAGGAGTACCAGAAGGCCCAGGCCGAGCTGGTTTCCAGCCACATCGCCAAGCAGGACATCGTCATCACCACCGCGCTGATCCCGGGCCGTGCCGCGCCCCGCCTGATCAGCGACGTGCAGATTGCCAGCATGAAGCCCGGTTCTGTGATCTTCGACCTGGCCGTGGCGCAGGGCGGCAATGTCGAGGGTTCGGTGCCCGACCAGGTGGTGGAGAAGCACGGGGTCAAGATCCTGGGCTACAGCAACACCCCGGCCAAGCTGCCGGCCGACGCCTCGGCCCTGTTCGCGCGCAACCTCTACAACTTCCTCGCCGCCTTCTGGGACAAGGAACAGGGCAAGCCGGTGCTGGACGAGGAAATCGGCAATGCGATCCGCCTGACCCAGGGCGGCCAGGTGGTGAACCCGAGGCTGCTCGGGTGATCGGCCTGCTGATCTGGGCAGCGGCCCAGGCATCCGCCCCGGCCGCCGCGCCGGCTCCCGCACCCCTGCCGGCTTATGCGGCGATGGAGGGCACGTGGAGCGTGGACCTGCGGCCGTCGCTGGATGACGCCCCCTACAGCCAGCCGATGATCCTGACGATCGCGGCGGACAAGGGGATCACCGGCAGCTTCTACAACAGCGAGATCCTGGCCGGTCGGGCCGGAACCGCGCAGGGCCGCTCGTGCGTCGCCTTCCGGACGACCGACGGGCAGGGCTTCTATCATTCTTCGGCGTGCCTGATCGACGGGCGCATGGTGGGGCAGACATGGGCGGAAGGGCGCAATTTCGTGCTGCCCTGGACCGCGGAGAGACGCTGATGGACTTCATTTCGATCCTGAGCATTTTCGTGCTCGCCTGTTTCGTGGGCTACTATGTGGTCTGGTCGGTCACCCCGGCGCTGCACACGCCGCTGATGGCGGTGACCAACGCGATCTCCTCGGTGATCGTGGTCGGCGCGCTGATCGCGGCGGCCGCGCCGGTGCTGGGCGCCAGCGGGACCACGGCCAAGTGGCTGGGGCTGGGCGCGGTGGTGCTGGCCTCGGTCAACATCTTCGGCGGCTTCGCCGTGACCGCGCGCATGCTCGCGATGTACAAGAAGAAGGAGAAGAAGTGATGCGCTTCGCGCTCCTTTCCGCCGCCGCGGCCGAAGCCGGGCACCTGGCTGTGCCGGCCTGGGTGGCGCTGGCCTACCTGGTCTCGGGCGTGCTGTTCATCCTCGCGCTGCGCGGGCTGTCCAGTCCGGCGACCAGCCAGGCGGGCAACCGCTATGGCATGATCGGCATGACCATCGCCGTGGCCACCACGCTGGTCACGCATGAGGTGGCCAGCCTGCCCGAGATCGTCGGCGCCCTCGCCATCGGCGGCGGGATCGGCTGGTTCATCGCCCGCAAGATCGCCATGACCGACATGCCCCAGCTTGTCGCGGCGTTCCACTCGCTGGTGGGTCTGGCGGCTGTGCTGGTGGGCCTGGCCGCCTACCTCAATCCGGAGGCCTTCGGGATCACCGGGGCCGACGGCCTGATCGAGCCGCAGTCGCGGATCGAGATGGGCCTGGGCATCGCCATCGGTGCGATCACCTTCTCGGGCTCGGTCATCGCCTTCCTCAAGCTGGCGGGCAAGATGAGCGGATCGCCGATCCTGCTGCCCGGCCGCCATGTGCTGAACCTGGGAACCCTAGTCGCGATCCTCGGACTAGTCGGCTACTTCACGCAGGACCAGTCGGGCTGGGTGATCGCGACGATCACGATCCTGTCCTTCCTCATCGGCTTCCTACTGATCATCCCGATCGGCGGCGCGGACATGCCGGTGGTCGTCTCGATGCTCAACTCGTATTCGGGCTGGGCTGCGGCGGCGATGGGCTTCACCCTGCACAACACCGCGATGATCATCACCGGCGCGCTGGTCGGCTCGTCGGGCGCGATCCTCTCGTACATCATGTGCAAGGCGATGAACCGCGGGTTCCTGAGCGTGATCGCGGGCGGCTTCGGCGCCGATGCCGGAGGCGCCTCGGGCGGTCCGGCCAAGGAACAGCGCCCGTGGAAGCGGGGCTCGGCCGAGGACGCGGCCTACATGATGAAGCAGGCCGAAAGCGTGATCATCATCCCGGGCTACGGCATGGCGGTCAGCCAGGCGCAGCACGCGCTGCGCGAGATGGCCGATACGCTCAAGAAGGAAGGCGTCAGCGTCAAGTACGCGATCCACCCGGTGGCAGGGCGCATGCCCGGGCACATGAACGTGCTGCTCGCCGAGGCGAACGTGCCCTATGACGAGGTGTTCGAGCTGGAAGACATCAACAGCGAGTTCGCCCAGGCCGACGTGGCCTTCATCATCGGCGCCAACGACGTGGTCAATCCGGCCGCCAAGACCGACAAGTCCAGCCCGATCTACGGCATGCCGGTGTTCGACGTGGACAAGGCCAAGACCATCTTCTTCGTCAAGCGCTCGATGGGCGGGGTCGGCTATGCCGGTGTCGACAACGACGTGTTCTACATGGACCAGACGATGATGCTCCTCGCCGATGCCAAGAAGATGGTGGAGGATATCGTCAAGGCGCTGGCCCATTGATGGCTCGCGGGGCTGCCCTGCGCGCGATGGCGCTGCTGGCGGCCCCGCTGCTGCTGGCCGGGCCGCTGCTGTCCGGCTGCGTGGAAAAGATCGCCGAGAGCCGGGTGCGCTCGGCGCTGGTCGGTGCCGGCCTGTCCGAGACCACGTCGGACTGCATGGCCAAACGCATGGTCGATCGCCTGACGATCAGCCAGTTGCGCAAGCTCCAGGCGCTGCAGGGGCCCAAGCGTTCGGTCGCGGACTATGTCGCGGCGGTGCGCAAGGTGGGGGACCGGCAAGTGCTCGAGGTGACGGCCAGCTCCGCCGCGCTCTGTGCGACCGGGTTCGGCTGAGCCAGGCCGACCGGATGCCCTTGTGGCTGGACCTTGCGGTCCCGCTTGCCTAAGACCCGCGCCGACGGACGACCTTGGTCCTGGCTCGTTTGGGAGTATCCCGTTTTGCGCAAGCTTGGCCTGATCGGCGGCATGTCCTGGCTGTCGACCCGCACTTACTATGAACACATCAACAAGCTGGTCCAGGCGAAGGTCGGCCGGCAGGCGAGCGCGCCGCTGCTGATCGAAAGCCTGGACTATACCAGCCTGCAACGGCTGCAGGGGCCCGAGGAATGGGCCCGCGCTGGGGCCACCCTGGCCGACAGCGCCGCGCGGCTCGAGGCGGCCGGGGCGACCGCGATCCTGATTGGCGCCAATGCCATGCACAAGGTCTATGACCAGGTGGCCACGGCCGTCTCGGTCCCGGTGCTGCACATCGCCGAATGCGTCGGCCGGCGCCTTGCCGCGAACGGGGTAAAGAAGGCCGCGCTGATCGGCACGCGCAACGTCATGATCGAAAGCTTCTATCGCAAGAAGCTGATCGCGCAGGATGTGGAGCTGCTGCCACCCGAGATGACGTTTGTCGATACGCTCGACCGGATCATTTACGACGAGCTGATGCTGGGCAAGGCGACCCGCCAGTCCGAGCGCGAGCTGAAGACCATGCTGGTCGAGCTGGAACGCGACGGGGCCGAGGCGGTGGTGCTGGGCTGCACCGAGCTGGAGATGATCGTCGACGTCGATGCCAACGTCCTGCCGATCTATGACTGCACCCGCATTCACGCTGAGGCGGCGGTGGAATGGATCCTCGGCGATTGACGGACGCCGGGGTGAACGGTTCGCGCGCACCCTATGCGGCCGACCCGGCCCGGAGCCGGGGGCGCGAGTTCGCGGCTGATGACACGGTCACCCGGGGGCCGCGCGGGCCCTATCAGCGCGACCGTGACCGGATCATCCATTCGATCGCGTTCCGCCGGCTGCGCCACAAGACCCAGGTGTTCATCGCCCCGGACGGCGATCATTACCGGGTGCGCCTGACCCACAGCCTGGAAGTGGCGCAGATCGGCCGGGTGATCGCCCGCGCGCTGGGCCTGGACGAGGACCTGACCGAAGCGCTGTGCCTGGCCCATGACATCGGCCATCCGCCGTTCGGCCATGCCGGCGAGGAGGCGCTCGATGCGGCGCTGGCGCCGCACGGCGGGTGGGACCACAATGCCCATTGCCTGCGCACCCTGATGCGGCTGGAAAGCCCCTATTGCGAGTTCGACGGGCTCAACCTGACCTGGGAGCTGCTGGAAGGCCTGGCCAAGCACAACGGCCCGGTGACCAGGCCGAACTGGGCCCTGGCCGAGCTGGACGCCGCCTGGCCGCTCGAGCTGGGGCAGTGGCCGGGGCTGGAGGCGCAGGTGGCCTCGCTGGCGGACGACATCGCCTACGACAACCACGATATCGACGACGGTCTGCGCGCCGGGTTCCTGGCGCTCGATGATCTGCTGACGCTCGACTTCGTGGCGGATCAATGGCGTGCGGTCGAACGGCGGTTCCCGCATGCGCCGCGCGATCGCCAACTGCGCGAGCTGGTCCGCGGGCAGATCGGGTGGATGGTGAATGACCTGATCGAGGCGACCCGCACCCGGGTCGCCGGTCTTGCCAGTGCCGACGAGGTTCGCGCCGCCGGCCGGGCGACCGCCGCCTTCTCGCCGGAGCTGGCCG
Source organism: Novosphingobium aerophilum (assembly GCF_014230305.1). Taxonomy (GTDB): domain Bacteria; phylum Pseudomonadota; class Alphaproteobacteria; order Sphingomonadales; family Sphingomonadaceae; genus Novosphingobium; species Novosphingobium aerophilum. The sequence goes on along the minus strand of NZ_JACLAU010000002.1, from coordinate 234,930 downwards.
AGCATGAGCGGGTGCTCAAGGCCTTCATGTACCAGCGGCTCTATTACCACCCCGAACAGACCGCCGCTGCCGAGCGCGCGCGCGAGGTGATGACCGTGCTGCTCCGCGCTTACCAGGCCGATCCGGCGCTGATGGGTGAGGGCTGGGCGGGGCGCCTGGACGAGGCCGAGCCCGACCGCACCCGCCACATCGTCGACTATATCGCGGGCATGACCGACCGCTTCGCCGCCACGGCCTATGCGCGGATCACCGGTCATGCGCCGGAAGGGCTGCGCAATGTCTAGGCCGACCCGCATCTGCCTGGTCGGTGCGAGCGGGCTGGTCGGCACCGCGCTGATCGCGGCCTGCGTCGGCCGGACCGACATCCGGCTGGTCGCTGTCGCCCGCCGTGAGCTGCCGCTGCCGCGGGGCGCGACGATGGAGGTCCTGCTGGCCGAGCCGGAGCACTGGGCCGATGCGATCGCCGCCGCGCGACCCGACGTGGTGGTCTGCGCCCTGGGCACAACCCGCGCGAAGGCTGGCGGCGATGAGGCCGCTTTCCGCGCGGTCGATCAGGATCTGGTTCTGGCCTGCGCCGGCTGGGCGGTGGAGGCGGGGGCCCGGCAGTTCATCGTGGTCAGTTCGATCGGGGCCGACCCCCACGCGCGCAACTTCTACCTGCGGGTCAAGGGCGAGACCGAAGCGGCGCTGGCCCGGACCGGCCAGGCGCGCCTTGACATCCTGCAGCCCAGCCTGCTGCTCGGCCCCCGGGCGGAGCGACGGCCGGCCGAGGCCGTAGGGCGTGCGCTGGCCTTCCTTGGCCCGCTGCTGCTGCATGGCGGCGCGCGCCGGTTCCGGCCGATCCACGGTTCCACCCTGGCCGAGGTGATCCTGGCCCTGGCCCACCAGAAGGCCCGGGGGCGGTTCGTCCATGACCATGACGGCATGCTCCGGGTGCTGCGCCGCCACGCCTTCGAGCGATCGCTGGGTGCCGGAGAGGCTGTGGACTAAGCGTCTTTCGGGCGGTTGACTTCGGCTCGCCGCGCGTCCAACCGGGGCCTGACGCTGACCGCGCGGGAGAGTCCCACGCGAATCGCTGCCCTTTCATTCGGGGTCTGTGGGTTCGCTGGGCGCCGAAGGAGCAACCGCCCCGGAATCTCTCAGGCTTCAGGACCGCGATGGGTCGATAGCGTCGCTCTGGAAAGTGCCCCGCCTTCGGGTGGTGCCGCCGAAGGGGTAACCCGGTTTCGCGTCGTTTCGCTCGGCGCCGACGGGGGAAAGCTCTCAGGCTTCCGTGACAGAGGGGGCACGGAAACGTGTGCCAACCTGTGCGGAGCTGTGCCCTGTGAGCGCTGAGAGCGATTCGATCGATTCTGCCGATGAGGCTCCGCTGGAGCCCGAGACCCTGCCGCTGGATGCGTGGCATCGCGCCCGTTCGGCTCGCATGGTGCCCTTTGCGGGGTACTGGATGCCGGTCCAGTACGAAGGCATCATCGCCGAGCACCTGTGGACGCGCGAGCATGCGGGGCTGTTCGATGTCAGCCATATGGGCCAGCTCTACATCAGCGGAGAGGGCGTCGAGGCCGCGCTCGAGGCGGTGCTGCCGATCGATCTTGCCACGCTGAAGCCCTATGCCCCGCGCTATTCGCTGCTGCTGGACGCAAACGGCGGCGTGCTGGACGATCTGATGGTCACGCGCTGGGAGACCGGCCTTTACCTGGTGGTCAACGGGGCGACCAAGTGGGACGACATCGCCCACCTGCGCGAGCATCTGCCCGACGAGGTGACGATCAACCACCTGGCTGACAGCGCCCTGATCGCGCTGCAGGGCCCCGAGGCGGTCACCGCGCTGGCCCGCCTGACCACGGGTGAGACCGCGCTGGAGGCCCTGACCTTCATGAAGGGCAGCACCTTCAAGCTGGCCGGCGTCGACGCCTGGATCAGCCGCTCGGGCTACACCGGGGAGGACGGGTTCGAGATTTCGATCCCCGCCGATGCCGCCGCGGCGGTCTGCGATGCGCTCTGCGCCCAGCCCGAGGTGAAGCCGATTGGCCTCGGCGCGCGCGACAGCCTGCGGCTCGAGGCGGGGCTGCCCCTCTATGGGCACGATCTCAGCCCCGAGACCGATCCGGTCGAGGCCGGGCTGACCTTCGCCATCAACAAGCGGCGCAAGGCCGAGGGTGGGTTCCCCGGGGCCGATCGGGTGCTCGCGGCCTTGGCCGCCGGTCCGGCCCGCCGCCGGGTGGGGCTGACCCTCGAAGGCCGCATGGCGGCGCGGGAAGGGGCCAGCGTGCTGGCCGGTGATGCTGTCATCGGCACGGTGACCTCGGGCGGCTTCTCGCCCAGCCTCAATCACCCCATCGCCATGGCCTACGTCGATGCCGCCCATGCCGCCGAAGGCACCGACCTGACCATCGACATGCGCGGCAAGCGCCTGCCCGCCCGGGTGGTGCCGCTGCCGTTCGTCCCCCATCGTTATCATCGCTGAGGAGCTGATCCGTGCCCACCTATTACACCAAGGACCACGAGTGGATCGCCGTTGACGGAGACACCGGCACGGTCGGCATCACCGACTATGCCCAGAGCCAGCTTGGCGACATCACCTATGTCGACCTGCCCAGCCCCGGCGCGACCATCGGCAAGGGGGATGCCCCCTGCGTGGTCGATAGCGTCAAGGCGGCCTCGGACGTCTATGCCCCGGTCAGCGGGACCGTGACCGAGGTCAACGAGGCCCTGGGTGACGCCCCCGAACTGGTCAACGGCGAGGCCGAGACCGGGGGCTGGCTGTTCCGCCTGACCCTGTCCAACCCGTCCGAGCTGGACGGGCTGATGGATCGCGCCGCCTACGAGGCTTACGTCGCGGGGCTGTAATGGCCGCGCAGTTGCTCACCATACCCCCGCTCGTGCTGAGCCTGTCGAAGCACGCGCGCCAGGCCAGCCCGACGTGTGGCCTTCGACAAGCTCAGGCTGAGCGGGGTTGGTTCGGTTCGGCAGAACCGATTGATGGGACATCGCTATGAGATACCTTCCCCTGACCCCCGCCGAACGGTCCGAGATGCTGACCGTGATCGGCGCCGCGACGATCGATGACCTGTTCGCCGACGTGCCCGCCGAGGCGCGCCTGCCCGGACCGGTCCCCGGCCTGCCCAACCACGCCAGCGAGATGGCGGTCGAGCGGCACATGAGCGCCCTCGCGGCCCAGAACCTGTCGGCCGGCACCGCGCCGTTCTTCCTGGGGGCAGGGGCCTATCGCCACCATATCCCCGCCTCGGTCGATCACCTGATCCAGCGCGGCGAGTTCCTGACCGCCTACACGCCCTACCAGCCGGAAATCGCGCAGGGCACGTTGCAGGTCCTGTTCGAGTTCCAGACCCAGGTGGCCCGGCTGTTCGGCACCGAGGTCGCCAACGCCTCGATGTACGATGGCTCGACCGCGTGCTGGGAAGCCGTGGCCATGGCCGGGCGGATCACCCGGCGCAGGAAGGTGGTGCTCTGCGGCGGCCTGCACCCGCACTATGGCGCCACGATCGAGACCATGGCGAAGTTCACCGGCGACCAGATCGAGCGGCAGGTGCCCGTGCTCACCGCCGAGCCCGACCATGGCGCGCTGATCGCGGCGATCGATGGCGAGACCTCGTGCGTGGTCGTGCAGTATCCCGACATCCTCGGGCGCATCCCCGATCTTCCGGCCATCGCCGCCGCGGCCCAGGCCCACGGCGCGCTGCTGATCGCGGTGGTGACCGAGCCGGTCGCGCTTGGCCTGATCGAGGCGCCCGGCAAGCTGGGCGCCGACATCGTGGTGGGCGAAGGCCAGTCGCTGAGCGTCGGGCTGCAGTTCGGCGGTCCCTACCTCGGCCTGTTCGGGTGCCGCGAAAAGTTTGTCCGGCAGATGCCCGGGCGGCTCTGCGGCCAGACCGTCGATGCCGATGGGCGGCGCGGCTTCGTGCTGACGCTCTCGACCCGCGAACAGCACATCCGGCGCGAGAAGGCGACCAGCAACATCTGCACCAATGCCGGGCTCTGCGCCCTGGCCTTTTCGATCCACATGACCCTGCTGGGCGGCGAGGGGCTGGCCAGGCTGGCGCGGGTCAATCACGACCGCGCCCGGCAGACTGCCGAGGCCCTGTCGGCGGTCGGCGGGGTGGAGGTGCTGAACAGCGCCTTCGTCAACGAGTTCACCGTGCTGCTGCGGCGCGACGCGCGCGAAGTGGTGCGCGAACTGGCGGATTATGGCGTGCTGGGCGGCGTTTCGCTGGGCCGGCTCTATCCCGACCGGCCGGAGCTGGGCCATGCCCTGCTGGTGACCGCCACCGAGACCACGACCGATCAGGACATCCACGCCCTTGCCGCGATCCTCGGCGAGGTCCTCGCCAACGCCCATGAAGGAAGCCCGACATGAACGCTCCCAACGCATCCGGCTGGCGTCCCGCCATGGGCGAGGGCGGCGAGGCCCCCGCAATCCTGACCGTCAGCGGTGACCGCGGGCTGACCCTGGAAGAGCCGCTGATCTTCGAACTGGGCCGTCCCGGCACCTGCGGGGTCGATCTGGACGAGCCGCGCGGCGAGATCGCGCCCGGACTTGCCCGGTTCCTCCGCGCCGAGCCGCCGGCCCTGCCCGGGCTGACCGAGCCGGAGACCGTGCGGCACTACACCCGGCTGTCGCGGCAGAACTATGCGATCGATCTCGGGCCGTTTCCGCTCGGTTCGTGCACGATGAAGCACAACCCGCGCCTCAACGAGAAGGTCGCCCGGCTGCCCGGCTTCGCCGATATCCACCCGCTGCAGCCGCAGCACACGGTGCGCGGCGCGATCGGGGTGATCTCGGAACTGGCCGACTGGCTGGTCACGCTGACCGGGATGGCCGCCGTGGCAATGACGCCCAAGGCCGGCGCCCATGGCGAGCTGTGCGGCCTGCTCTGCATCCGTGCCGCACTGGAGGCGCGCGGCGACGCGCGCGAGGTGGTGCTGGTGCCGGAGAGTGCCCACGGGACCAACCCGGCGACGGCGGCCTTCGCCGGCTACCGGGTCGAGAACATCCCGGCGACGGCGGACGGCCGGGTCGATCTGGCGGCGCTGACCGCGCGGCTCGGGCCCGACGTGGCGGCGGTGATGATCACCAACCCCAACACCTGCGGCCTGTTCGAGCGCGACATGAAGGCGATCTCGGACGCGGTCCACGCCGCGGGCGGGCTGGTCTATTGCGACGGCGCCAACTTCAACGCGATCGTCGGCAAGGTCCGTCCGGGTGACCTTGGCGTGGACGCCATGCACATCAACCTGCACAAGACCTTCTCCACCCCGCACGGCGGCGGCGGGCCGGGTTCCGGGCCGGTGGTGCTGTCGGCCGCGCTGGCCCCCTTTGCCCCGCTGCCCTTCGCCATGCGCGGCCCCGACGGGATCATCCGCCTGGTCGAGGAGGAGGACGCTCCGCAGCACCACCCGCAGAGCTTCGGGCGCATGGCCGCGTTCCATGGCCAGATGGGCATGTTCACCCGCGCCCTGACCTATATCCTCAGCCACGGCGCCGATGGCCTGCGCCAGGTGGCCGAGGACGCGGTGCTCAACGCCAATTACGTGCTGCGCAGTCTCGAGGACGTCCTGGACGCCCCGTTCGGAGCGGCGGGGCCGTGCATGCACGAGGCGCTGTTCAGCGACGAGGGTTTCGCCGAGGGCTTTTCGACGCTGGACCTGGCCAAGGGACTGATCGACGAGGGCTTCCACCCGATGACGGTCTATTTCCCGCTGGTCGTCCACGGCGCCATGCTGGTCGAGCCGACCGAGACCGAAAGCAAGGCCGGGCTCGATCGCTTCATCGCCTCGATGCGCAGCCTCGCGGCGCGGGCCCGCAATGCCGATCCGGCGCTGAAGTCGGCGCCGCACCTGGCCCCGCGGCGCCGTCTCGATGAGACCCAGGCGGCGCGCAAGCCGGTGCTGGTCCAGCCGCAGTGACAGCGCGGTGACGTCGTCCGCCGACTGGCAGGTCCTGTTCCCCTACGCGGTGATCGCGGGGGTGCTGGTCCTGCGCTGGCGGACGATCAACCGGCCTCGGGTGCTGCGGCCGGCCCTGTTGATCGCGCTGCCGCTGGTCATGGCGATGGTGGCCGGGCTGGTCCTGTTCACCCTGCCGCCCGCGCAGTGGGCGCTGCCGGTCCTGCTCACCGGGCTGGCGCTGGGGGCGGTAGCCGGGTGGCAGCGCTCCCGCCTGATGCGGCTGGAGCGCGATCCGGAATCCGGCCAAGTCATGGTGCGCAATTCCCCGCTGGCTCTCCTGCTGGTGCTGGGCCTGCTCGCTGGACGGCGCCTGCTGTTGTGGGAGGCCGGGGTCAGCCCCGGGGCAGACCTGAGGCACAGCCTGCCAGCCTTGCTGGCGCTCTATGCGTCGCTCGGTTTCGCGGTGGGGTTGGTCTGGGCCAGCCGCATCGAATTGTGGCGCCGCGCCCGCGGCCTGGCGTGAACGCGGCGCCCCGGGCGACCCCTGGGGCCGGTTACTTGTTGATCGCGTCCTTGGTCGAATCGCTGGCCGATTGCAGGTCCTTGCCGGCGCCCTTGACCGTGTTGCAGGCCGCAACCGACAGCAGCATGGTCCCGGCGGCGAGGGTGAGCAGGGTCTTGCGGAGCATGGCGGAATCCTTTCGCTGAGGCGCGGGGACCACGCCACTGCCAGCGCAACGGGCCGGGCCGCCCACGGTTCCATGCCCCGGGCCCCTGCTGCGGCCCTGTTCCCGGCTCAGTCGGCGTTCATCGGGATGGCCGGATCGATCGGCGCGCGGCGATGCAGCACGTGCTCACGCCAGGCGATCACCAGCCCGGCGGTGATGATCAGCGGCGCGCCCAGCCAACTGGTCGCCGGGGGGAGCTGCTGGAAGAACAGGAAGCCCCACAGCGTCGACCAGATCAACTGGCTGTAATCCATCACGATCACGCTGGCGACGCTGCCATAGCGCAGCGCGGCGGTCAGCAGCAGTTGGGTGACCAGCCCGGTCGCGCCGATCCCGGCCAGCAGCATCCATTCGAAACGCGTATGGGCCCCACCGGTGACGACCGCGCCAGGCAACAGCATCAGCGCGCCCAGCGCCGAGAAGTAGAACACGACCGTCAGCGGCTCCTCGGTACGGCCCAGATCGCGCAGTTGGATCGAGACCAGCGCCACGGAAAAGGCGGCCGTCAGGCCCACCGCGACGCCCAGCACCGGCATGTGCGCGCGATCGGGGCCGACGATCACCAGCACGCCGACCAGACCCAGCAGCACTGCCCCCCAGCGCCAGGGGCCGACCGCCTCGCGCAGGAACACCGCGGCCAGCACCACCGCGAACATCGGGGTGGTGAAGCTGAGGATCGTCGCCTCGGCGAGCGGGAGGATGCGCACCACGCCCAGGGTGGTGAACATGCCGGCGGTGCCGATGAAGGCCCGGCGCAGGTGCACCCAGAAGCGCTGTGTCTTGAGGCGGCCAAGCTCGCCGTGCAGCCCGAGCCAGCCGAGGATCCCCAGCGCTGGGAGCATCTGCCGCCAGAACAGAGTTTCCGGCAGGGGCAGGCCATAGGTGCCCGTCAGCTTGGAAAACAGCAGCATGAACGACATCGCGACCATCGCCAGCAGGCGCAAACCCAGGGCCAGGAACGGTTTTTGCTGCGTTGCCACATTGCGGCTTTAGCCCGGTGCGGGTTTGAGGCAAGGGCCGCGAATGGATTTCCTGGCCGACCATCCCGCTCTCGCCGCGGCCCTTGTCGCGCTGGCCGTGGCGCTGTTCGCCTGGTGGGGCGATCGCCGCCGCCTGCGCCGCGCCGATCTCGATCGTGTAGGGCTGATGCCGTGGGAAGGCCTGTTCTTCTGGGCGCTGCTAGCGGCGGTGCTGCTCGGTGCGGCGGGGCTGCAGGGCTGGTTCGGCGGACGCTAGCCTGCGGGGACAGGGCCCAGGCGGATGGCGGCAGGCTGGGGTGGGGAGCTGGCGTTCTTCGATCCTCCCCTGTTTCATCCGCAGGATGCAACGGGGGAGGTGTCAGCCGCCGCAGGTGGCTGACGGAGGGGGCCGGTTGCTGTCCCCATCCACCCCGCTGCCTGCGGCAGCGCGGTCCCCCTTCCCCGTTGTGCTTCGCAAAACGGGGAAGGATCGGAATGTCCGATCCCGGGCGCAAACGGCCGTTCCCATCACGGCTGGCGATCCGGCTGGCCCGTGGCCGCCTGGACCGGTAACCCACGCGCACCTTCGGGACCGTCCTCATCTTGGCGGAAAAGGTCCGCTGCCCTGCGCCAGCCCTCGGCTCAGCGCCGGGCCGTGCTCAGAGGCAAGCCTCGAGATAGGCCTGGTCGAATCCGAACTGGCGGGCCTTTTCGAGCGTGTAGGGGCGCAGGCCGGTGGAGCGGAACTCGCCGATGATCTTGCCGTCCTCGCTCTCGTCCAGATATTCGAACTTGAACAGCTCCTGGGTCACGATCACGTCGCCTTCCATTCCGATCACCTCGGTGATGTTGGTCGTGCGGCGCGAACCATCGCGCAGGCGCTTGACCTGGACGATCAGGTCGACCGATTCGGCGATCTGGCGGCTGATTGCTTCCTTGGGGATCTTGATGTCGCCCATCAGGATCATGTTTTCCATACGGCCAAGGCATTCGCGCGGGGAGTTCGCGTGAAGTGTGCACATCGATCCGTCGTGGCCGGTGTTCATCGCCGCGAGCAGGTCGAAGCACTCGGCGCCGCGGATTTCGCCCAGGATGATCCGGTCCGGGCGCATACGCAGCGCGTTCTTGACGAGATCGCCGATGGTGATGGCGCCCTGGCCTTCCAGGTTGGGCGGGCGGGTTTCCAGCGGCAGCCAGTGCGGCTGTTGCAGGCGCAGTTCCGCCGCGTCCTCGATGGTCAGCACGCGCTCGCCCGGGTCGATCATCTTCGACAGGGCGTTGAGCATGGTTGTCTTGCCCGAACCCGTACCGCCCGAGATGACGATGTTCATGCGGCACGCGCCCGCGATCTTCAGCGCGGTGCACATCTTGTCCGACATCGAACCGAAATCGCGCAGCATGTCGAGCGTGATCGGCTTCTCGGAAAACTTACGGATCGAGATGGCCGTGCCGCGCAGCGACAGCGGGGGGACGATCACGTTGACGCGGCTGCCGTCCTTGAGGCGGGCGTCGGCCAGCGGCGTGGTCTGGTCGACGCGGCGGCCGACCTGGTTGACGATGCGCTGGGCGATCTGGAACAGGTGCTGCTCGTCGCGGAAGCGGATCGGGGCGAGCTGCAGCTTGCCCTTCTTTTCGATGTAGGTCTGGTCCGGACCGTTGACCATGATGTCCGACACGTCGGGATCGTTCAGCAGCTCTTCCAGCGGGCCGAAGCCGAGCAGTTCGTCGATGAGCACCTTTTCCAGCGCGAACTGTTCGCGCCGGTTGAGGGTGATCTTCAGCTCGGCCAGCACCTCGAGGATGATCGGGCGGAATTCCTCGGACAGCTCGTCCTTGGACAGGGTCGCCGCGGCCTCGGGATCGACGCGTTCGAGCAGGCGGGGAAGGACCTGCTCCTTGATCTTGTGGACCGAGGCTTCGAAGCCCTCGGCCTGGTACTGGTTCTCGACGACCTGGGTCGACCGGTCGTTGAGCCGCGACATCGCGTCGCCCTTGTTCGGATCGAGTGCGGCGGGCGGAGCGCTTTCTGCGCCCGGCGGCGGTGCATATTCGCCGGGAACGGCCGATCGGTTCGGCGCGGCACCGCTGCTGCCGCCGGACATCGGTCGGGCAACGCCGAACGACGGGCGTGCACCCGGGGCCATGCCGCCGATCCCGTTCTTCCGCCCGAATGCGTTCATTTTAAAAACTTTCTCGGTCCAGATCGTCTCGCGACACAGGGCCTGGGCCGGCCGTGCCATTGCGTTCGGGGCCATTTATATGGTTGAAACTTTGAAAACTTTCTAAAGGACCTGGCAGGGCAATGGACGGGCCGGCCGAAATTTCCGGATCAGACCCCGAACGGTGCTGGCTGTGCGAGCGTCCGCTCGGGCGGCGGATCGAGCGCCATCACCCCGTGCCGAAGAGCCGGGGCGGACGCGAGACCGTGCCGGTTCACCCGATCTGCCACCGCACCATCCACGCCACGCTGGGCCATGCCGAGTTGCAGCGCCTGGGGGCCGAGGTGACCGGGCTGCGCTCCCATCCGGACCTTGCCCGGTTCCTGGCGTGGATTGCCACCAAGCCGGCCGATTTTCACGCCATCACGATGCCACGCCGGACGAAAGGGCTGGGGCGGGGACGTTAGAGCCGGCTTGGTCGACCGGCCGGTCCGTGGCATCAGCACGTCATGACCCGCGTGATCCTTGCCGCCCTGGCCTTGCTGGCCGCTTCCCCGCTCTCGGCCGCCGGCCCGTTGCCGGCCTGGCTCGCCGGGACCTGGGCGATGGAGCGGGGCGCGGAGTGGGCGGACGAGGTCTGGCTGAAGCCGCGCGGCGACACGATGCAGGGCATGGCCCGCCACGGCTTCGGTCCCGACGTGCAGGGCTGGGATTCGCTCCGGATCGTCCGGCGGGATGGGGGGCTGGTGCTGGTGGCCCAGGCCAAGGGGGCCAGCCCGGTCGAGTTTCCCCAGGCCTTCGTCAGCGGAGATGCGATCGAGTTCGCCAATCCGGGCCACGATTTCCCGCAGCGCATCCGCTATGCCCGGGCGGGCCAGTTGCTGACCATCGAGCAGTCCCGGATGGACGGCAGCGATGCGGTGCGGACCAATTATCGCCCGGTCGAGACCGCCCCCGATCATTGAGGCGGGGACAACAGCGCACGAAAAAGGCGGCCGAAGCCGCCCTGATCGTCATGGGAAGGATGAGGCTGGCTCAGCCCTCGACGTGTTCCGCCAGCACGGTCAGCCCGTTGGCGCCGACCTCGGCAAAGCCGCCGGAGACCGCGATCTCCTCGGGCGTGCCGTTTTCGGTCTTGTAGATCCGGATCACGCCGTCCTTGACCGTCGACATGAAGGGCGCGTGGCCTTCCAGTACGCCGAATTCACCCTCGCTGCCGGGGACGACCACCATGTGGACGTTCTCGCTCCGCACGAGCTTGGCAGGGGTGACGAGTTCGAAGTGGAGCATGATCAAACTCCCCTCCGCTTGCCGGAGGGCCTCTAAACTCCCCTCCCGCTGGCGGGAGGGGCTGGGGGAGGGCTCGTTGGTCCAAGGAAAGGTCGCCCAACAGGCCCTTCCTCGGCCCCTCCCACGAATGGGAGGGGCGGTTGCGGCGCCCCGGCCCTTGCGGGCGGGGCACTGTTATCAGGCGTCCTCGGCCAGCTTCTTGGCCTTCTCGACCACCTCGTCGATGCCGCCGACCATGTAGAACGCGGCTTCGGGCAAGTGATCGTATTCGCCGTCGACCACCGCCTTGAACGAACGGACGGTGTCTTCCAACTGGACGAACTTGCCGGGGATGCCGGTGAACACCTCGGCGACGTGGAACGGCTGCGACAGGAACTTCTGGATCTTGCGCGCGCGGGCGACGATCGTCTTGTCCTCTTCGCTCAGCTCATCCATGCCGAGAATGGCGATGATGTCCTGCAGCGACTTGTACTTCTGCAGGGTTTCCTGGACGCGGCGGGCGGTCTCGTAGTGCTCGGCGCCGACGACGCGCGGCTCAAGCACGCGCGAGGTCGAGTCGAGCGGGTCGACCGCCGGGTAGATGCCCAGCTCCGAGATCGCGCGGTTCAGCGTGGTGGTCGCGTCAAGGTGCGCGAACGAGGTGGCCGGGGCCGGGTCGGTGAGGTCGTCCGCGGGGACGTAGATCGCCTGGACCGAGGTGATCGAACCCTTGGTGGTCGAGGTGATGCGCTCCTGCAGCGCGCCCATGTCGGTCGACAGGGTCGGCTGGTAACCCACCGCCGAAGGAATGCGGCCGAGCAGCGCCGACACTTCCGAACCCGCCTGGGTGAAGCGGAAGATGTTGTCGACGAAGAACAGCACGTCCTGGCCTTCCTGGTCGCGGAAGTACTCGGCCATGGTCAGGCCGGACAGCGCGACGCGGGCACGGGCGCCCGGGGGCTCGTTCATCTGGCCGAACACCAGGGCGACCTTCGACCCGTCGGGGGTCGGGTTGCCGTCGGCGTCCTTGGCGATGACGCCGGCGTCGAGGAATTCGTGGTAGAGGTCGTTGCCCTCGCGGGTGCGCTCACCCACGCCGGCGAAGACCGACACGCCGCCGTGGCCCTTGGCGATGTTGTTGATCAGTTCCTGGATCAGCACGGTCTTGCCCACGCCGGCACCGCCGAACAGGCCGATCTTGCCGCCCTTGGCATAGGGCGCGAGCAGGTCGATCACCTTGATGCCGGTGACGAGGATCGCGGCTTCGGTCGACTGGTCGACGAATTCCGGGGCCTTGGCGTGGATCGGGGCGTGCTGGTCGGCGCCGACCGGGCCACGCTCGTCGATCGGCTCGCCGACCACGTTCATGATGCGGCCCAGCGTCTTGGGGCCGACCGGCACCGAGATCTGCGCGCCGGTGTTGGTCACCGCCTGGCCACGGGTCAGGCCGTCGGTCGCGTCCATCGCGATGGTGCGGACGGTGTTCTCGCCCAGGTGCTGGGCAACCTCGAGGACCAGGCGATTGCCGTTGTTGTCGGTCTCGAGCGCGGTGAGGATCGCCGGCAGTTCGCCGTCGAAGGTCACGTCGACGACGGCGCCGATGACCTGGCTGATCTTGCCGGTGGAAGTGAGCACGGTGGCCATGGTTGTTTCCTTGCCTTCTCTCTCGTTGCCTTAGAGCGCTTCCGCGCCGGCAATGATTTCAATCAGTTCGGTCGTGATCGCGGCCTGGCGGCTGCGGTTGTACTGGATGGTCAGCTTGTTGATCAGCTCGCCGGCGTTGCGCGTGGCGTTGTCCATCGCGGTCATCGAGGCACCCTGTTCGGAGGCCGCGTTTTCCAGCAGCGCGCCGAACAGCTGGGTGCGCAGGTAGCGCGGCAGCAGCTCGACCAGGATGGTTTCCTCGTCCGGCTCGTATTCCACCACGGCGCCGTCATCGGTCGCGGCGGCGGCCGGGGTGGGGACCGGGATGATCTGCTGCACGGTCGGCACCTGCACCAGCGCGCTGCGGAACTTCGAGAAGAACAGGTGAGCGATGTCGAACTTGCCGGATTCGTACAGGGCCAGCAGCTCGGCCGCGACCGCCTCGGCCTCGGTGAAGCCCGCCTCGCGCACGCCGGTGGTGTCGAAGTTCGCGACGATCGCGTTGGGCCAGTCACGCCGGATCGCGGCGCGGCCCTTGCGGCCGATCAGGTAGAACAGGACAGTCTTGCCCTGGGCTTCCAGCTCATTGGCCTTCTGCTTGGCGGCCTTGACGATGTTCGAGTTGAACGCGCCGCACAGGCCACGGTCGCTGTTGGCCACCACCAGCAGGTGGACCTGGTCCTTGCCGGTGCCGGCCAGCAGCTTCGGGCTCGACCCCGAAACCGTAACCTTGCCGGCCAGGCTGCCCATCACGGTGGCCAGGCGCGCGGCATAGGGACGCGCGGCCTCGGCAGCGGCCTGCGCCTTGCGCAGCTTGGCCGCTGCGACCATCTGCTTGGCCTTGGTGATCTTCTGGGTCGACTTGACCGAGTTGATCCGCAGCTTGAGTTCCTTAAGGCTGGCCATAAGCCTAGACCCATCCTCTTGTCGTCATGCTGAACTTGTTTCAGCATCCATGCCGCCCCACGCACCGTGCCATCCCGGGAGATGGATCCTGAAACAAGTTCAGGATGACGTGTGGGGCGACGTGTCCGGTCTGCGTACCTTACGCGAACTGCTTGGCGAAGGCGTCGAGCGCCGCCTTGACCTTGGCCTTGGCGCTATCGCCGAAGTCCTTGGTGGTGCGGATCTCTTCCAGCGCGTCGGCATGCTTGTCGCGCATGAAGCTGAGCATCTCGGCCTCGTACTCGGTCACCTTGCTGACCGGGATCGAGTCCAGGTAGCCGTTGGTGCCGGCGAAGATCGAAACGGTCTGCTCCTCGAACGACAGCGGGCTGAACTGCTTCTGCTTGAGCAGCTCGGTCAGGCGCGCGCCGCGGTTCAGCAGCTTCTGGGTCGAGGCGTCGAGGTCCGAACCGAACTGCGCGAAGGCCGCCATTTCGCGGTACTGCGCCAGCTCCAGCTTGATCGAGCCGGCGACCTTCTTCATCGCCTTGGTCTGGGCCGCACCGCCGACGCGCGAAACCGAGAGGCCGACGTTGATGGCCGGGCGGATGCCCTGGTAGAACAGGCCCGTTTCCAGGAAGATCTGGCCGTCGGTGATCGAGATCACGTTGGTCGGGATGTAGGCCGACACGTCACCCGCCTGGGTTTCGATCACGGGGAGGGCGGTCAGCGAACCGGCGCCGTTCTCGTCGTTCATCTTCGCGGCGCGCTCGAGCAGGCGGCTGTGGAGATAGAACACGTCGCCCGGATAGGCTTCGCGGCCCGGCGGGCGGCGCAGCAGCAGCGACATCTGGCGATAGGCGACGGCCTGCTTCGACAGGTCGTCATAGACGATCACGGCGTGCATGCCGTTGTCGCGGAAGTACTCGCCCATGGTCGCACCGGTGTAGGGGGCGAGGTACTGGAGCGGAGCGGGTTCCGAAGCGGTCGCGGCGACGACGATGGTGTACTCCATCGCGCCGTTCTCTTCGAGCTGGCGGACGATCTGCGCCACGGTCGAGCGCTTCTGGCCGACGGCGACGTAGATGCAGTAGAGCTTCTTGCTCTCGTCGGTGCCCTTGTTGGCTTCCTTCTGGTTGATGAAGGTGTCGATCGCGATGGCGGTCTTGCCGGTCTGGCGGTCACCGATGATCAGCTCGCGCTGGCCGCGGCCGACGGGGACCAGGGCGTCGATCGCCTTGAGGCCGGTCTGGACGGGCTCGTGCACCGACTTGCGGGGGATGATGCCCGGGGCCTTGACCTCGACGCGCTGGCGCGAGGTGGCCTCGATCGGACCCTTGCCGTCGATCGGGTTGCCCAGCGCGTCGACCACGCGGCCGAGCAGGCCCTTGCCGACCGGCACGTCCACGATCGTCGCGGTGCGCTTGACGGTGTCGCCTTCCTTGATCTCGGCGTCCGAGCCGAAGATCACGACGCCGACGTTATCGGCTTCGAGGTTGAGGGCCATGCCCTTCACCCCATTGGCGAATTCGACCATTTCGCCGGCCTGGACCTTGTCCAGTCCGTGGATGCGGGCGATGCCGTCACCCACCGAGAGCACGGTGCCGACTTCCGAGACCTGGGCCTCGGTGCCGAAGCTGGCGATCTGGTCCTTGATGACCTTCGAGATTTCAGCGGCGCGGATTTCCATGTTCTGCCTTTCTTAGCCCTTCATGGCCTGGGCGAGCGTATTGAGACGGGTGCGGATCGAGCTGTCGATCTGGGTGCTGCCGATGCGGACAACCAGCCCGCCCAGCAGTTCGGGATCGACGCTCGCCTTGAGCTTGATCTTGCGGCCTTCGCGCGCCTGCAGCTTGGCGCCGAGCGCGCCGAGCTGGTCGTCCGAGAGCGGATGGGCGCTGGTGACTTCGGCGGTGACCTCGCCACGATCGGCGGCGGCGATGGCGGCAAAGGCGCGGATGATCTCGGGCAGGGCCGACAGGCGGCGGTTGCCGGCGAGCACCCCCAGGAAGTTGCGGGTCAGCGGCGACAGGCCGAGCAGCGCCGCGACGCCGTCGATCGCCTTGCCGGCGGCTTCGCGGGTCACCTTGGGGTTGCGCAGCAGGGCGGCCAGATCATCCGTGCCCTTGATCGCCTCACCCAACTGGTCGAGGTCGGCTTCGACCGCGGCGACGCTGTTCTGCTCGCGCGCGAGATCGAAAAGCGCCGAGGCGTAGCGCCCCTGCAGGCTGGCGGTGATGCCGGCGGAATTCTCCACGCGCGTCGTTTCCTTCTCAACGGGTGCCGGATGGACCGGGTAGCACGGCTGGGCAGCGGAGCCGTTGTTCGACCTTGCCCGTGCTGACGCCCCTGTTCGTCGGGGGCGCGCCTAGCAACGAACGGCCGGGGATGCAAGGCGGTGGACTTAAGTCTTATGCCGCCCGGAATTCCCCCGTTTCATCGAGCGATTAACACGGCGGCGGAAGCGGGCCGGAAAGCGACGGAATCCCGTCGTTGCAGTGCGGCATGGCCCTTCGAATCCCGGGAGCCATGGCCATGGACCCTACTGGGCCGGATGGCAATCGTAGACCAGCCGCTCGTTCGGCGTGTCGGGCAGCAGGGCCCGGATCGCGGCCTGGGAATCGGCCAGCCGCCGCGCCTCGGCCTCGCCCGCACCGCAGGCCGGGGCGGGATAGCGCGCGCGCTCGGCCCGCACCCGGCCCATCGTGTCCAGATCGAGCAGGTAGCGGTCCTGGCGGTACGTCCGCGATTCCGGATCGAAGGTGGCGACGGTGACCGCATCTTCGCCATTGGGGGCCAGCACACGGGCCCAGCCGTCGGCGCCCAGGCCGTACTGGGTCTTGCCGTTGACGCAGCCATCGGGCGCGAAGCTGAGCGGGACATCGGCCGTTTCGGACACGGTCACCCGGCTGCGCTGGGGATTGAACACGCAGATCAGCGGCGGAGTGGAGGCAGGCGCGGGCTCGCTGGCCGCCGCGCTCGGCGTCGCATCGGCCGCCGCGACCAGGGCCTGCGCGCGCGAATCGATCTCGCTGATCGAGGGGCGGGTGAACCAGGCGATCGGGGCCAGCACCAGGCAGAGCCCGGCGGCGACCAGCGCCAGCTTGCGCTCCTTGCGCCGCCGCTGCTGGCCCAGCCACAGGCTCGCTCCGCCGGCCAGCGCGGCGAGCAGCAGAGCCAGCCCGGCAAAGGCCATGTGGTTTTCGCGCCCGGCAATCACTTCCAGCACGGCCTGGCGGTTCGCCTCCTGCAGCGCGGCGTCCTGGCGGGCCGCCGCGGCGCGCTGCAGCTCCTCGGACTGGGCCCGCGCCCCGGCCTGGCGTTCCCGCTCCAGCGCATCGAGCTCGGCGATCGATCGGCACGGTTCTCCCGTGGTGCGCGGGGTGACCTTGGCGCCGATCAGGAAGCGGGCGATCTCGCGCATCGAGACGGCGAAGTAGAATTCCGAATCCGCCGCGCTGTTCGATGCGGTCCCGAACGAATTGGCGCCGATCACCCGCCCGCAGGAATCGAGCAGCGGGCCGCCCGAATTGCCCGTGCTGAGCTGCGCGGTGTGGAGGATCGTCTCGAAGCCCTTGCTGCTGCGCCCGGCCGAGACCGCGCCGCGGCTCTTGACCGGCACGGTCGGGCTCATCAGGTCGGACGGGTCGAGCCCCTGGGCCTGGTCGACGTTGCCGGGATAGCCCACGGCGTAGACGTCCTCGCCATCGGTCACGGCGCCGGTGAACAGGGTGGCCGGCGTCAGGTTACCCTTTTCCGACAAGCGCAGCAGCGCCAGATCGTTGCGCGGGGAATAGGCCACGACCTTGGCGAAGTAGCCGCTCTTGCCCTGCGAGGGGACCACCCCGACGCGCATGTCCGGATTATCCGCCATCGGCGCGATGACATGGGCATTGGTCACCACCAGATCGGGCGCCACCGCGAAGCCCGAGCCGTGCCCGATCAACTGCACCTCGCCGCCGCTGCGTGAGATCAGCACCACGCGGACCACTGATCGCGAGGCGGCGGCGATGTCGGTCGGGTCCGCGGCGAGCCGCTGCGGGGCGAAAGCCAGGGTCAAGGCCGCGCAAAGCGAAACCAACAGGGCGAGCAGCCGGATCATCGCCGGGTGGGTAGCCCGGTGCAGGGTTTGAGCGCAATCCCCGGGATGGCGGTCTGCGACGAAGGTGGCATGCCCGGCGCGCCTCTTGCCCGCGAAGGGAAACATGCCATGACTGCTGCCGTGATCGACCGCCCACCCGTTCTTCCCACCGATTCCGCGCGGGCTGCACCCGGGCCGGTGGCAGGCCTGCCCGGACCCGAAGAGGCCTGGCGGGCCGTGCTGGCCCGCGACCGGGCCTACGACGGGCGTTTCGTGACCGGGGTGTTCTCGACCGGAATCTATTGCCGGCCGTCCTGCGCGGCGCGGCATCCGGCGCGGGCCAATGTCGGGTTCTTCGCGGATGGGGCCGCCGCGCGGGCCGCCGGGCTCAGGCCCTGCAAACGCTGCCTGCCTGACGATGTCGCCCGCGACGAGGCCGCGGTCGCCGCGGCGATCGCCACGATCCGTGCGGCCGATGAGCCGCCGGCGCTGGGCGCGCTCGCGGCCTCGGCCGGCTACAGCCCGGCCCATTTCCAGCGTCTGTTCACCCGCCTCGCCGGACTGTCTCCCGCCGCCTATGCCCGCAGCCTGCGCCGCGAGCGGGCGCTGGCGGCGCTGGGCGGGGCGGAGCGGGTCAGCGATGCGATCTATGATGGAGGATACTCTGGTCCCTCACGCTTCTATGCCGCCCAGGACGGCCGGCTGGGCATGACTCCCTCGGCCTGGCGCGACGGCGGCCGCGGCGTGACGATCCGCTGGGCGGTGGTCCCCACCACGCTTGGCCCGATGCTGGTCGCCGCGACCGACCGGGGGGTCTGCCGCCTGTCCTTTGCCGAGACCGGCGAGGACCTGCGCACCCGCTTTCCCCACGCCGACCTGGCCGAGGCGGACCCCGCCTTCGCCGCGCTGCTGGCCGAGGTGGTCGCCGCCGTCGAGGAACCCGGGCGGCCCAGTGCGCACATCCCGCTCGACGTGCGCGGCACCGCTTTCCAGGAGCGGGTCTGGGCGGCCTTGCGCGACATCCCGCCCGGCGAGACGCGCAGCTATGCCGAGATCGCCGCTGCCGCCGGCAAGCCCGCAGCGGTGCGGGCCGCCGGATCGGCCAACGGGGCGAACAATGTGGCGGTGCTGATCCCCTGCCATCGCGTGATCCGCTCGGACGGGTCGCTCGGCGGCTATGCCTATGGGCTGGCGATCAAGCAGGAACTGCTCCGCCGCGAGGCGCCGGGCGGCGGTTAAGCCGTGGCGCCGGTCCTGTCCCACCTGTGGACAGCCGCAAGAAATGTCCGTTCGGGATGGTTAAGCGACTGGAGGGGGAGGGAGGCCCGGCGCTAAATCGCCGCCATGCTAGCCCGCATCTTGATTCCGGCCGCCGCCATCCTCCTCGCGCTGGTGCCTTCGTGCACGGCCCTGGCGCAGGGCTTGCCCTCAGTTCCCCGGGTGTTGCTGGGCCAGTCCGGCGTGGTCTGCGTGCGGCTCACCGGCAACCGGGTGGCCGATGCCTTCGTGGTGGTTTCCACCGGCAAGTCGGCGGTCGACACGGCCCTGGTCGAATGGGTCCGCGAGATGGACTGGAGCGATCCCGAAAGCGCCGCGGCGCCGCGCGACCGCTGGTTCCCGATGCCCGTGGCCTTCGGCGACGGCGAGCCGCCGGCTCCCCCCGCGCAGTGCGGCACCACGCCGACTGGCTGGAGCTGAGTCGAGCGCGGGGTTCCGGGCCGGATGGGGCGACCGATTGCGCCCGAGATTGGACGTTCAGATCCTCTCATCACAGAGCACACGACCGCCCCCTAATCGTCGCCCCGGCCTTGAGCCGGGGCAGGGCTTGCTTGGCAACGGTTGGGGAAGAACAGCCCTGTCCCGGGTCAGGCCCCGGACGACGAGGAGTGTGCTGCGTGGACAGATTTCAACGGCCGATTGCGCCTGGTTGAGTAACTTTTCTTCCTCCCCGGCACGGGGAGGGGGACCATCCGCAGGATGGTGGTGGGGCACTCTCCTTGGGGCGCGGCAGTTGGTCAAGGTGGGGTGCCCCTCCACCACCTTCGGTGGTCCCCCTCCCCCGCTGGGGGAGGATCGATGAACGCCCGCTCCCCACCCAGACCGGACGTTCTGCTGGCCGCTGATATCTAACGCGCCCAGCCGGGACGGGCGGGCTCCAGGGTCGTGAGAAAGGCTTCGGCGCTGGCCAGGTATTCCGCCTGCTTGTCCGCGCTCATCTTCCGCCAGGTGGCATAGGGCTGGAACAGCCGCGCATTGCCCGCCAGCCTGGCCTCGTTGCGGGCCAGGAAGTGCCAGTATAGCGCGTTGAACGGACAGGCGTCCGGTCCGGTCTTCTGCTTGACCTTGTAGCGGCACGATCCGCAGTAATCGCTCATCCGGTCGATGTAGGCGCCGCTCGCCGCATAGGGCTTGGAGGCGAGCCGTCCGCCATCGGCATGAAGCGCCATTCCCGCCACGTTGGGCAGCTCGACCCATTCGCAGGCATCGGCGTAGACCGCCAGGAACCAGTCGCTGACCTCCTGCGGCCGGATCCCCGCCAGCAGCGCGAAATTGCCCAGCACCATCAGCCGCTGGATGTGGTGCGCATAGGCGTTGTCGCGCGTCGTGCGCACCGCCTCGGCCAGGCAGCGCATCGGCGTCTCGCCGGTCCACCAGAACTCGGGGAGGGGGCGGGTCGCTTCGAGATGGTTGGCTTCGGCGAGACCGGGCATCTCCAGCCAGTACATCCCGCGAATGTATTCGCGCCAGCCGATGATCTGGCGGATGAAGCCCTCGGCCGCCTCGATCGGGACCCGGCCCGCCAGCCATTCCGCCTCGGCCCGGCGACAGATCGCGAGCGGATCGAGCAGACCAAGGTTCAGGGCGGGTGATATCAGGCTATGATATAGCGTGTCCTGACCGGTGAGCATGGCGTCCTGGTAGCGCCCGAACAGTGGCAGACGCTCGGTCAGGAAGGCCTCCAGCGCGGTCTCGGCCTGAGCCGCGGTGACCGGCCAGGCGAAGCGGTCGAGCGAGCCGAAGTGCCCGGCACAGCGCTGCTCGACCAGGGTGATCACCTCCTGCGTGATGGCGTCGGGCTCAAAGCCAGGCACAAGGGGCGGCACCAGTCCCGGTTCCGCCGCGCCGCGATTCTCGGCATCGAAGTTCCACCGTCCCCCGGCGGGCTTGTCCCCCTCCATCAGCAGGCCGGTGCGGCGGCGCATGTCGCGGTAGAAGTACTCCATCCGCAGTTCGCGCCGCGCGCCCGCCCATGCGAAGAAGTCGGGCAGGGGGCAAAGGAAGCGCGTGTCGGGCAGGATCCGCACGCGGACCCCCAGTGTGTCGCGCCAGCCGTCCATGGCCTGCCGCACCCGCCATTCGCCCGGTTCGGTCACCTGCACGCCGCGCGCGCCATGGCGGTCGACCGCCCGGGCCAGCTCGCCGGTAAAGCTGCCGGTGCTGGCCGGATCGTCCAGCGCCACGTAGTCCACCGTCCAGCCCCGCGCCCGCAGTTCGGCAGCAAAATGGCGCATGGCCGACAGGATCAGCACGATCTTGGCCTTGTGGTGGCGGACGTAGGTGGTCTCTTCGGAGACCTCCATCATCAGCACGACCGTATCGGCCGGGTCGCGGTCGGCCAGGCTCGACAGGGCATGGCTGAGCTGGTCGCCCAGAATGGGAACGAGAACGGGTCCGGATGTCATGCCGCCGCTGTGGCACCCGGGCGGCGCGAGGCAAGGTGGCCAGACGGGACGGACTCGCCGATTGACGGCGCCCGGCGTTGGTGTATTGGTATGGCAATACACCAACGCCGGGGAGAGGAGCCATGATCGACACCGCACCGCAGGACGGCCGATGGTCACGCATCCTGCGGCATCCGCTGGTCTTGCTGATCGGCGGATTCATCGCATTCGTGGTGCTTTACGCAGTGGGTCAAATCGCTGCCGCGTCGATCAAGCCCATCCGCAACACGCCCCTTCAGCCGATTGTCGCGCTGATCGCCGCCGGGCTGGGCCTGTGGCTCTACAAGGTGATGCGCCGCCGGTTCGAACGCAGCGAGCACGACGAACTGGCGCTGGCCGGCGCCGGTCGCGAACTGTCTGTCGGCCTGCTCGGCGGGGTCGCGCTGTTTGCCGGGGTGGTGGCGGTGGTCGCGGCGCTGGGTGGGTTCGGCATCGACGGGCTGCGCGGCATCGGCCGCCTGTGGGCCATGCTGG
This sequence comes from Novosphingobium aerophilum, assembly GCF_014230305.1. GTDB lineage: Bacteria > Pseudomonadota > Alphaproteobacteria > Sphingomonadales > Sphingomonadaceae > Novosphingobium > Novosphingobium aerophilum. The sequence goes on along the minus strand of NZ_JACLAU010000002.1, from coordinate 213,099 downwards.
CCATGGCGGTCCTGTCCGGCGTGTTCGAGGAGGTGATCTTCCGCGGGATTGTCTTCCGCCACGTCGAAAGCCTGGCCGGAAGCTGGGCGGCGCTGGCGGTGACTTCGCTGTTCTTCGGCGCGGTCCATCTCGGCAATCCGGGCGCAACCTGGTTCGCCGCGCTGGCGATCGCTTCGGAGGCCGGCATCCTGCTCGGCGCGGCCTATATGCTGACCCGCCGGCTGTGGCTGGCGATCGGGCTGCACGCGGGCTGGAACTTTGCCCAAGGCTGGATCTTCTCGGCGCCGGTGTCGGGCGGGAAGGCGCCGGACGGTCTGCTGATCACGCATCGCGCCGGGCCCGAATGGCTGACCGGCGGGGCCTTCGGGCTGGAGGCGTCGGCCGTGGCGATGGGGCTGGTCACGGCCGTGGGACTGGCCTTGCTGGCGCTGGCGATCCGGCAGGGACGCTACCAACCGGTGCCCTGGTTGGCACGCCGCCGCGCCGTCACCTAAACGAAGCTGTAGGGATCGATGTCCACCGCCACGCGCACGCCGGGCGGGAAGCGCAGCTGGCCCAGCCAGTCGCGGATCACGCGCTGGACCTCGGCCGAGCGGCGCGCGTTGATCAGCAGGCGATAGCGGTGGCGGCCGCGCAGCAGCGCCATCGGCGCCGGGGCCGGGCCCAGCACCAGCACGTCGGGCAGGTCCGGCCGCGTCCCGCCGATCGCCCGGGCCGCCTCGCGCGCTTCGGCCTCGTCCTCGCTGGAAACGATGATCGCCGCCCAGCGTCCGAACGGCGGCGCCCCGGCCTCGCGCCGCGCCTCGGCCTCGGCGGCATAGAACGAATCCCGGTCCCCCGCAGCCAGGGCGGCGATCACTGGCGCCTCGGGATGGCGCGTCTGGATCAGCACCTCGCCCGGCTTCTCGCCGCGTCCGGCGCGGCCCGCCACCTGGGCGATCTGCTGATAGGTCCGCTCCCCGGCGCGCAGATCGCCGCCTTCCAGCCCCAGGTCGGCATCGATCACCCCCACCAGGGTCAGCTCGGGAAAGTGATAGCCCTTGGTCACCAACTGGGTGCCGACGATCACGTCAACCAGCCCGCCTTCGACCGCCTCGACGAATTCGCGCACCTTGCCGGGGGAGCCCAGTGTGTCCGAGGTGACCACCGCCACCCGTGCCGCGGGAAAGCGCTCGGTCACTTCGTCGGCGATGCGCTCCACCCCGGGGCCGCAGGCGACCATGCAGTCGGGCGTGGCGCATTCGGGACAGGCCTCGGGCGTGGGCACCTCGTGTCCGCAGTGGTGGCAGGCCAACCGGCGCGAGAGCCGGTGTTCGACCAGCCAGGCGGTGCAGTTGGGGCACTGGAAGCGATAGCCGCAATGGCGGCACAGCGTCAGCGGGGCATAGCCGCGGCGGTTGAGGAACAGCAGTGACTGCTCGCCGCGATCGAGCCGGTCGCGCAGTTCCTTGACCAGCGGGGGGGCGATCCAGTGCTGGCGCTCGGGCTGGTCCTTCCGCAGGTCGACCACGCGGATCGCGGGCAGCTCGGCCCCGCCGTAGCGCGCGGCCAGCCCGACCTTGGTGTAAACCCCGACCTCGGCCAGTTGCATCGATTCGAGCGCGGGCGTGGCGCTGGCCAGGATGACCGGAATGCGTTCGAACTTGGCGCGCACCACGGCAACGTCGCGGGCGTTGTAGCGCACCCCGTCGTCCTGCTTGAACGAGATCTCGTGCGCCTCGTCCACCACGATCAGGCCCAATCGCGCATAGGGCATGAACAGCGCCGACCGCGCGCCGACCACCACCTGCGCGTCTCCGGAAACGATCGCCCGCCAGGCGCGGCGCCGCTCGCTCGACTTCAGCGAGGAATGCCACAGCACCGGCGATACCCCGAAGCGCGCCTCGAACCGGCGCAGGAAATTCTCGGTCAGGGCGATCTCGGGCAGCAGGACCAGCACCTGCCGACCGAGCGCGAGCGCGGTGGCGACCGCCTCGAAATAGCATTCGGTCTTGCCCGATCCGGTCACGCCATCCAGCAGGAACGGCTGGAACCCGCCGTCGCGCACCGCCGCGCTGAACCGGTCAGCGGCGGCCTGCTGGTCGGGCGAGAGGTCGGGCGCGGCATGGTCGGTTCGGGCACGGGGGTAGGGCCGGTCGAGATCGACCGTCACCGGTTCGAGCAGCCCCGCCCCGACCATCCCGCGCAGCACCCCTTCGGAGACCCCGGCGCGCTCGGCCAGTTCGCGGATGGTCGCCTGCTCGTCATGCAGGGCATCCATCGCCGCGGCGCGCTGCGGGGTGAGGCGCGCGGGCTCGGCCCCGCTCAGGCGATACTCGGTGGTGGTCCCGCCGCCCTTCAGCGCCGCCATCGATCCGATCGCCATCCGCGCCACGGCGGCGAGCGCGGCGCAATAGTAGTCCGCGGTCCATTCGATCAGGCGCCGCAGCGGGGCGGACAACGGTGGGACGGGCAGGGCCTCCAGCAGCGGCCGCAGCTTTCTGGCGGGCACCTCGGCGCCGCCGTCGAGCCGCTCCGGCTCCCACACGATGCCCAGCACCTGGCGCGGCCCGAGCGGGGCGATCACCACCGAGCCCGGCTCGACCGCCATTCCCGGCGGCACCCGGTAATCGAGCGGCCCCAGCGCGGCGTTGAAGATAATCAGGCGGACGCGGTCCATCGCCCGGCTATATGGGGAGGGTGGCGCTTGGGCCATAGCGCGATGGCATTTTGGTTCGCGCAGAGGCGCAGAGGCGCAGAGAATGGGCTCTTGGTCCTCGCGAAGCGACCAAACACGATGGCGCCCATTGAACTGGCAGCCGTTTGGAACGACGCGACTGCGTCGCGGTCATGACATCTCTGCGCCTCTGCGCCTCTGCGCGAACTCTTTGTGTGGCGAATCCCCTGCGTTTGCACAGCGAGGACTGGCCCCATCCGTCCCCACTGCCTATAGGCGGGCCAAACGTCCCAGCCCGGAGCATGCCCCGTGAAGTTCTTCGTCGACACCGCCGACACCGCAGAAATCGCCGACCTGGCCGCCACCGGGCTGCTGGATGGCGTGACCACCAATCCCTCGCTGATCGCCAAGTCCGGGCGGGATTTCATGGAGGTGACCAGGGAAATCTGCGGGCTGGTCCACGGTCCGGTCAGCGCCGAGGTGATCTCGCTGGATCACGAGGGCATGATGCGCGAGGCGGAAAAGCTGCGGAAGATCGCGGACAACGTCTGCATCAAGGTGCCGCTGACGATCGACGGGCTGAAGACCTGCAAGAAGCTGTCGGGCGACGGCACCATGGTCAACGTCACGCTGTGCTTCTCGGCCAACCAGGCGCTGCTCGCCGCCAAGGCCGGGGCCACCTTCATCTCGCCCTTCGTCGGACGGCATGACGACAACGGCTTCGACGGCATGGGCCTGATCAGCGACATCCGCCTGATCTACGACAACTACTCGTTCGAGACCGAAATCCTCGTGGCCTCGGTGCGCCATGGCATTCACGTGCTGGAAAGCGCCAAGATCGGCGCCGACGTGATGACCGCGCCGCCGGCCGTCATCAAGGGCCTGTTCAAGCACGTCCTGACCGACAAGGGCATCGAGGGTTTCCTCGCCGACTGGGCCAAGACCGGGCAGACGCTCTAGGCGCGCGCCACCCGATCGGGCGCTTGCGCCCGGCACGGACTGCCGCCACACACGGGGCGAATGCCGCGCGTGGCCTTCGACAAGCTCAGGCTGAGCGGGCTTGTCGAAATGGCCATGACCACCATCCCCGCTCGGGCTGAGCCTGTCGAAGCCCGCGCGCTCCGCAAGCCGCAGGAACCATGTCCCAGGAATCCCCCCTCGACCGCTTCAAGACCGCGCTGACCGGTGCCAGCCGAGCGATCTCGGGCGAGGAGGAGCTGGACCTGGTCTGGACCGCCGACGCCCCGGTCCTGACCGGCCACACCCTGCGCGTGCCCATGCCCGGGCGCTCGCTGGCGGCGGAACAGGCGGCCCAGGCGCGGGGTCATGCCGATGGCTTTGCCCTGCGGCTGCGCCACCACAACGAGGCGCTGCACGCCCGCAACGCCCCGGCCGAGGCCATCGCGCGCGCCTGCTACGATGCGGTGGAGACGGTTCGTTACGAGGCCCTCGGCTCGGCCGGGTTCGAAGGGATGCGCGGCAATCTCGATGCGGCGCTGAACGTCCGGATTGCCAGCGACCCGATCGCCCGGGCGACCCGCACCGATGAGGTGCCGATGGCCTCGGCCGTGGCGCTGCTGCTGCGCGAACGGCTGACCGGGCAGCCCGTGCCCGAGGCGGCGCGGGCCGGGGTGGAGCTGGTCCGGCCGTGGATCGACGCCCGCGCCAAGGCCGATTTCGATGCCCTGGCCGGATCGCTCGACAACCAGAAGGCGTTCCAGGCGCTGACGCTCGACATGCTGCAGCATCTCGAGCTGACCCGCATGGCGCCCGACCAGCCCGAACCCAACGAACCGGACGAGGAGGACTCCGAGGAGGAGGACACCGAGGACGAGGAGGGCAACGATCCCGATTCGCAGGACCAGCCGACCGAAATGGCGATGCAGCCGGCCGACGGCAGCGACGAGGGCGAGGACGAAGGGCAGCGCGAGACCGAGGATTCGCCCGACGATGCCGAGGGCGAGGACGAGGGCGACGAGGGCATGCTCCCGGTCCGCCCGAACCGGCCCTGGACCGATCTGCCGTCCGATTTCGACTACAAGGTCTACACCAGCCAGTTCGACGAGGTGATCGCCGCCACCGAGCTGTGCGACGATGACGAACTGACCCGGCTGCGCGCCTATCTCGATGCCCAGCTCAAGGGCTTGCAGGGCGTGGTGACGCGGCTGGCCAACCGCTTGCAGCGGCGCCTGATGGCGCAGCAGAACCGCTCGTGGGACTTTGATCAGGAAGAGGGCCTGCTCGATGCCGCGCGGCTTGCCCGCGTCGTGGTCTCGCCCGGGCAGTCGCTGTCCTACAAGATCGAGCGCGACACCGAGTTCAAGGACACGGTCGTCACCCTGCTGATCGACAATTCCGGATCGATGCGCGGGCGGCCGATCTCGATCGCGGCGATCAGCGCCGACGTGCTGGCGCGCACGCTGGAGCGCTGCGGGGTCAAGACCGAGATCCTGGGCTTCACCACCCGCGCCTGGAAGGGCGGGCAGAGCCGCGAGGCCTGGCTGGCGGGGGGCAAGCCGGCGCACCCGGGCCGCCTCAACGATCTGCGCCACGTGGTCTACAAGAAGGCCGACGAGCCCTGGCGCCGCGCCCGCAAGAACCTGGGCCTGATGATGCGCGAGGGGCTGCTCAAGGAGAACATCGACGGCGAGGCGCTGCTCTGGGCGCACAACCGGATGCTCGCCCGGCAGGAGGACCGCCGCATCCTGATGGTCATCTCGGACGGCGCCCCGGTCGACGATTCGACCCTCAGCGTCAATTCGGCCGGCTATCTGGAACAGCACCTGCGCAAGGTGATCGACTGGATCGAGAAGCAGTCCCCGGTCCAGCTCGTCGCCATCGGCATCGGCCACGACGTCACCCGCTATTACCGCCGCGCCGTCACCATCATGGACGTCGAGCAGCTCGGCGGGACGATCATCGAACAGCTCGCCGACCTGTTCGAGGAGGAATGACCTTGGCTCCGGCCATTCTGGCCACCTATCTGGCCTTCTTCGCCGCGGCCCTGGTCTGGCCTTCGGTCAGGGTCTGGCGCCGCACCGGGCACAACCCGCTGGTCCTGCCCCGCGACGACAGCGTCGAGGGTTTCGTCGGCCTGGCCTTCAAGCTCGCCGTGGGCGGACTGGGGCTGTACCTCGCCGGGCTGGCGGCGGGCTGGTGGGCGCAGGTGGGGCCCATTGCCTCGCCCGCCCGGGCCGAACGGGCCGCCGCCGGCTGGGCCCTGATCGGGGCCAGCCTGGCCTGGGTGATCCTGGCCCAGTGGCAGATGGGATCGTCCTGGCGGGTCGGGATCGATCGCGCCCGACCGGCCCCCCTGGTCCGCGCCGGGCTGTTCCGGTTCAGCCGCAACCCGATCTTCTTCGGCATGATGGTCCAGCTCGTCGGGCTGATCGTGCTGCTGCCCGACGCCATGACCGCCACGGTGCTGGTGGGCGCGTTTGTCCTGATCTCGGTCCAGATCAGGCTGGAGGAACACTATCTGCGGTCGGTCCACGGGCCGGCCTATGACGACTATGCCGCCAGCGTCCGACGCTGGATCTGAGGGGAATGCCAGCCATGAACGTTACCGAAGCCGTCCTGTCGCGCCGTTCGATCCGCGCCTTCAAGGACACGCCTGTCCCGCTCGAGACGCTCCGCCGCGTGCTGGAGCATGCGCGGTATGCCCCCTCGGGCTGCAATTACCAGCCGTGGGAAGCCGTGGTCCTGACCGGCGCGCCGCTCAAGGCGCTGCAGGAGGTGCTGCTCGCCGCCCAGCCGGACGACCCGCTGGAGTACCGTTACGACCGCCCGGCCGTGTCCGAGAAGCACCAGGCGCGCCTGTTCGAGCTGGGGGCCGTGATGTACGGATCGCAGGGGATCGGCCGCGCTGACAAAGCCGCCCGCGACGAGTTCGCCCGCAACAACCTGCTGTCGTTCGGCGCGCCGGTGCTGCTGCTGTGCCACTTCCCCAAGTTCATGGGCGAACCGCAGTGGTCGGACGTGGGGATGTGGCTGCAGACCATCATGCTGCTGCTGCGCGACGAGGGGCTCGATTCCTGCCCGCAGGAATGGTTCGGGATCTTTGGCCGGACGATCAAGGCTCATCTCGGCATGGGCGAGGACACGCTGCTGTTCGCCGGCCTGTCGATCGGCGAGCGCGATGACAGCGCCCCGATCAACGGCTTCGAACGGCCGCGCGTGGCGCTGGACGATCATGTGACGTTCCAGGGGTTCTGACCGTGTGCCCGGGGCGGCTGCCGGTTGACCGCCCCGCCATTCCGAAGCATGGCCCGCGGCCATGACCGATGCCGCCAGCCAGCCCCCGCTTGTCCTGTTCAACAGCCTGACCCGTCGGGTTGAACCCTTCGTTCCGGTCCATCCGGGCGAGGCGCGGGTCTATTCGTGCGGGCCGACGGTCTACAATTATCCACACATCGGCAACATGCGGGCCTATGTCTTCGCTGACGTGCTGGGCCGCACCCTGTCCTTCCGCGGCTATCGCCTGACCCATGTGATCAACATCACCGATGTGGGCCATCTGACCGACGATGCCGACGCCGGCGAGGACAAGATGGAGCGGATGGCCGCGGCGCAGCAGCAGTCGATCTGGGACATCGCCGAACACTACAAGCAGGCCTACTGGGCCGACGTGCGTGCGCTCAACATCCGCCAGCCGGCGCAGTGGACCGTGGCGACCGACTATGTCCCGCAGATGATCGACTTCGCCCGGGGCATTGCCGACAAGCACTGCTACGAACTGCCGAGCGGGCTTTACTTCGATGTCTCGACCGTGGCCGACTATGGCCGGCTGGCCCGCGCCGCGACCGATGATGAGGGAGAAGGCCGGATCGAGGCGGTCGAGGGCAAGCGCCACGCCGCCGACTTCGCGATCTGGCGCAAGACCCCGCCGGGCGAGACCCGCCAGATGGAATGGGATTCCCCCTGGGGCCGGGGGGCGCCCGGCTGGCATCTCGAATGCTCGGTCATGTCGGGCGCGGTGCTGGGCTTTCCCTTCGACATCCACACCGGCGGGATCGACCACCGCGAGATCCATCACCCCAACGAGATCGCGCAGAACCAGGCCCACTGCTGCTCGGGCGACCTCTCCGATCCGGCCAATTCCGGCGCACGGCTGTGGATGCACAACAACTTCCTGGTCGAGCGCAGCGGCAAGATGAGCAAGAGCTCGGGCGAGTTCCTCCGCCTGCAACTGCTGATCGACAAGGGCTACCACCCGCTCGCCTACCGCATGATGTGCCTGCAGGCGCACTATCGCAGCGAGCTGGAATTCTCGTGGGACGGGCTCGCCGCCGCGCTGACCCGGCTGAAGCGGCTGGTCATGGCGGTGTCGGCGCTGAAGGCGCAGACGGCGCCTGCCCAGGGCTGGGGGCCGCGCTTCGCCCCCTATCTCGATCGGTTCGGCGCGGCGGTGTCCGACGATCTCAACACCCCGGTCGCGCTGACCGTGCTGGAGGAGGTCGCCGCGCTCAAGAAGGTCGACCCGGCCGAGAAGCTGGCCGCGATCGCCGCGATGGATGCCGTGCTCGGGCTTGACCTGCTCGCGCTCGACCGCACCGCACTGCGCCTGCGTCCTGCCGCGGCAGCGATTTCGGAGGCCGCGATCGAGGACGTGCTGGCGCGCCGCAAGGAGGCCCGCGCCGCCAAGGACTTCGCCGCCTCCGACGCCCTGCGCGACGAGCTGGCAGCCCAGGACGTGGAGGTGATGGACGGCGATCCCCTGGGGTGGGACTGGCGGCTGGGCTGAACGCCTGGGCCTAGGCCTCGGCCACCAGCAGCAGTTCGCAGGTCAGCGTCAGCCCCGGCATGGGCAGCGCGCGGTGTTCCACCGCTAGGATCGTCGCGTCGGCGACGATCTGGCCCGGGATCGCGAATTCATGATCGGGCAGCCGGGCGATCAGGTCCTCCGCCCCGTCGATCGCGGCGAGGCCGGTGAAGTCGATGGTGAAGGCGTGGCGCGATCCGGTGAAGGTTGCGCTGGCCCAGGCCCGCTCGGCGTGGTCGCGCAGCTCGCCCGCGCCTCCGGCCAGGTCGTTCAGGGCGCGCAGCAGGTGAAGCCAGGTTCCAGGACGGATCACGCCGCCGGGAATCCGGCGCGGTCCGTCGCGACCGGACAGGGGCGGGGGTGACGTGTCGAGATCAACCCGCATGGCGCGTGCTCCGATACATGTTCATGAAATGTTCCACGCGTCGTTCCGTTGCCGGGCGCGGGCTGCGGCCATTGCGCAGGTCCTGGACGAAGCGCGGGTCATGGGTGGCCAGGCGGCCGAACCGGGTCCAGGGCATCCCGGTTTCGCGAAGGAAGTGTTCGATGCGGGCAATCAGCATGGGGTGTGTTCCGGATCTGCGACTCACGAGGGGAGCGACCGGCCTTATCCATCCCGCGCGAAATCCTACTTGTCTAGGAAAAATACATCGCGTAGGATAAGCCATGGCTGATCGCGATCCCCGTTCCCGCCTGCTCGATCTGGCCGCCCGGCGCGGGGTCAGCCTGGCCGCGCTGTCCGGACTGATTGGTCGCAATCCCACCTATCTCCAGCAATTCGTGCGCAAGGGCAGCCCGCGCAAGCTGGAGGAACAGGATCGCCGCAAGCTCGCCGAGTTTCTGGGCGCGAGCGAGGCGGAGCTGGGCGGACCTGCGTATTTTTCCAATGCGCCCGGTCCGGGCCGTGCCCCCGGCGGGTGGCTGGACATTCCCCGGCTCGACGTGGCCGCCTCGGCCGGGCCGGGCGCCTATGGGCAGGATGACGCGGCGATCGGGACTTTCCGCTTCTCCGCGCGCTGGCTGCGCGAACAGGGCTTCGATCCGGCCATGCTCAGCGCCATCCGTGTCGCCGGCGATTCGATGGAACCCCTGCTGCGCGACGGCGACGAGATCCTGGTCGACCGCACCCCGCGTCCCTTGCGCGACGGCATCCACGTGGTGCGCATCGAGGACAGCCTGCTGGTCAAGCGGGTGCAGACTGGAGTGCCCGGGCAGATCGTGCTCGAAAGCCAGAACCCCGCCTATCGCCCGATCGTGCTCAAGCCGCACGAGGTGGAGGTGATCGGCCGCGTGGTGTGGAAGAGCGGGCGGTTGTAGCGCGGCGCCCGATGGGAGCAGAGGCGGTCCGATCCCCGCGCTCGCCGGCACTGCGTCAACCCCGTCATCCTGAACTTGTTTCAGGATCCATCCTGCGGCCCGGCGAAGCCCCGCGATCGGGGAGGCGGGGGCTGCCCGGTTCGGCCCGGGGCGGGCACCGTGCCCAAGGCGGCATGGATCCTGAAACAGGTTCGGGATGACGGTGCAGGAACGGTAGGGCTCGCCACGGCAAAGCCCTGTTGCGCGCAACGCCCCATTGATTCCCGCGCCGTCACCCCCCATCAGCATGCCATGACCGACAGCCTCCCCCTGCGCGCCGCGATCGTTCCCGTCACCGCTTTCGAGCAGAACTGCTCACTGCTGTGGTGCACCCGCACGATGGAGGGGGTGCTGGTCGATCCCGGGGGCGATCTGCCGCGGCTGAAGCAGGCGATCGAAAAGGCCGGGATCACCGTGGTCAAGCTGCTGGTGACCCATGGCCACATGGACCACTGCGGGATGACCGGGGTCTTCGCGCGGGAACTGGGCGTGTCGATCGAAGGCCCGCATCTGGACGACAGCTTCTGGCTGGAGCAGCTCGACACGGCCGGCGCCCGCTTCGGGGTCGAGGGGCACCCCTTCGTGCCCGATCGCTGGCTGGCCGATGGCGATACGGTGAGCTTCGGCGAGATCACGCTCGACGTGATCCACTGCCCCGGCCACACCCCGGGCCATGTGGTGTTCCACCACGCGCCCTCGAACCTGGCCGTGGTCGGCGACGTGCTGTTCGCCGGTTCGATCGGCCGCACCGATTTCCCGCGCGGCAACCATGATGATCTGATCGCCTCGATCACGCAGAAGCTGTGGCCGCTGGGCGACGAGACCCTGTTCATCCCCGGCCACGGCCCGACCAGCACCTTCGGGCGCGAGCGGCAGACCAATCCCTTCGTCGCCGACCAGCGGTTCGGATGAGGGGGCCGGGACTGACCGGGTCGCAGCCATGAGCAAGGTCATCCGCCTTGTGCCCTATCAGGCGGACTGGCCGGACACCTACCGCAGACTCGCGGCCGGGCTGGCGGAGGCTCTTCCGCCCGGGGCGTGCCTGCATCACATCGGCTCGACCGCAATCCCCGGCATGACCGCCAAGGACGTGATCGATCTGCAGGCGACGGTCGACCGGCTGGAGGATGTCGCTGGCGACCGGCTGGCCGGGCTGGGCTGGATCGACAGGCCGGGCCGCGTCGATCACCAGCCCGCCGGGCAAAGGCTGGACCCGGCCGAATGCACGAAGCGCTACTTTACGCTGGCGGCGCCCGCGGCTCACCTGCACATCCGCGAGCGGGGGCGGTTCAATCAGCGCTATGCCCTGCTGTTCCGCGATTTCCTGCGGGCCGACCCGGCCGCGGCGGCGGCTTACCAAGCGGTCAAGGCCGCGCTGGTGGATCACACGGGGGGCGATCCCGCGGCCTATTATGCGGTCAAGGACCCGGTCTGCGATGCGATCATGGCCGGGGCCGAGGCCTGGGCGCGGTCCACGCGATGGCAGGTCCCGCCGGGCGACTGACCCGGCCAGGCTCTGGCGAAGGCGCGTCCGGTCACATCACCTGCAGCGCGATCAGCACGGCCACCACGGCCAGCCCCAGCGCGGTGAGGTAGGCGGTCAGCGTGCCGACCATCCGGCCCCAGGTCAGCTTCCCGTCCATTCCGATGCCGTGCAGCACGCGGCCGAGCATGAACAGCGCGCCAAGCGGGGCGAGCCAGACGCCGCCCTTGCCGGTCATTTCGATCAGGCCGAACAGGATCAGCAGCAGCGGGGTGTTCTCGATGAAATTGGCCTGGGCCCGCATGCGGCGGATGATCCGTTCGTCGCCGCCATCGCCCACCGAGACCTTCAGCGCGTGCCGCAACTGCCCGATCCGCATGCCCAGCCAGAAGTTGATCACGGCGGCCGCAGCGGCCAGGCACAAGGTGGTCTGCAGGATCATCGATGGCTCCCCTCCGTTGGATTTGCCGTCTGCTAGCCTGCCGATGCTTGCAACGCACGACAAAATCGCTATAGGCGCGCCTTCGCTCCGCTGACCCGCCGGGTCACGTGGACTCCGCCAGACTCATCGATTTCAGGAACAGGTGCCGAAATGGCTGTCCCCAAGAGAAAAACGACCCCGTCCCGCCGGGGCATGCGCCGCAGCCACGACGCGCTGAAGGCCGAAGCGTTCCACGAATGCTCGAACTGTGGTGAACTGAAGCGTCCGCACAACCTGTGCACCGCCTGCGGTCACTACAACGGTCGCGAGATCGTCGCCGTCGGCGCCTGATCGCCGATAGAAAGAGGTTGGGGGGATGAGTCTGCCGCGTATCGCGATCGATGCGATGGGCGGTGACGTGGGCGTGCGCGTGATGATCGAGGGCGCCGCGCTGGCGCGTCGCCGTCACGAGCGCTTCCAGTTCCTGCTGGTCGGGGACGAGGAGCGGATCAACGCCGCGCTCGAACTGCATCCCAACCTCCGCGCCGCCTCCGAGGTGGTGCATGCCCCCGACGTGATCAGCGGCGAGGACAAGCCCAGCCAGGCGCTGCGCCGGGCCAAGACCACGTCGATGGGCATGGCGGTCGACGCCGTGAAGCAGGGCGCCGCCGGGGCCGCGGTCAGCGCGGGCAACACCGGCGCGCTGATGGCCATCGCCAAGCTTTCGCTCCGCACCCTGCCGGGGATCGATCGCCCCGCGCTGGCGGCGCTGCTGCCCACCCTGGGCGACAACGATCTGGTCATGCTCGATCTGGGCGCCAACACCGAATGCGATGCCCGCAACCTGGTGCAGTTCGCGATCATGGGCGCCGCCTATTCGCGGATCGTCACCGGGCTGGAAGCGCCGCGGGTGCGGCTGCTCAACATCGGCACCGAGGAAATCAAGGGTACCGACACCCTGCGCATCGCCGCGAACGAGCTGAAGGCCGCTTCGGCCGAGCTCGCCATGTCGTTCGAGAACTTCATCGAGGCCGACAAGATCAACCGCGGCGAAGTCGACGTGGTGGTGACCGACGGCTTCTCGGGCAACATCGCGCTGAAGGCGGTGGAAGGCACGGCCCGGTTCGTCGCCGACCTGCTGCGCCGCTCCTTCGCCAGCTCGCTGCGCTCGAAGATCGGCTTCCTGATCTCGCGCCCGGCGACCGAGCTGCTCAAGCACCATCTCGATCCCAACAACCACAACGGCGCGGTCTTCCTGGGCCTGAACGGCGTGGTGGTGAAAAGCCACGGCAGCGCCAACGCGCTGGGCGTGGCCAATGCCGTGGCGGTTGCCGCGCGCCTGCTCGAAGAAAACCTCACCCAGCGCATCGGGACCGACCTCGCCCGGGTCGGCGCCGACAACCTGCGCCCCGGCGGCCGCGCGGCCGCTGCCAAGTCCGAAGGAAGCGAATGATGGCCCGTCGCGCGGTGTTGATCGGCACGGGCTCGGCCCTGCCGGCGCGGGTGGTCACCAATGCCGAGCTGGCCGCCCGGGTCGACACCAGCGACGAATGGATCGTCGAGCGGACCGGCATCCGCCAGCGCTATGTCGCGGCCGAGGACGAGACGACCTCCAGCCTGGCCATCGCCGCCGCGCGCGCCGCCCTTGCGACTGCCGCGGTCGAAGGCAGCAGCATCGACCTGATCGTGCTGGCCACGGCCACGCCGGACCAGACCTTCCCCGCCACGGCCACGATCGTGCAGGACGCGATCGGCGCCAACGGTGGCATCGCCTTCGATGTCGCGGCGGTCTGTTCGGGCTTCCTCTATGCGCTCGGCACGGCCGATGCGATGCTGCGCACCGGCATGGCCAGCCGCGCCCTGGTGATCGGCGCCGAAACCTTCTCGCGCATCCTGGACTGGGAAGACCGCACCACCTGCGTCCTGTTCGGCGACGGGGCGGGGGCGATCGTGCTGGAAGCGCGTGAGAGCGACGAGGCGACCGGGCCCGGCATCCTCGCCACCCGGCTCCACGCCGATGGCGCCCACAACCAGCTCCTCTATGTCGATGGCGGTCCTTCCAGCACCGGCACGGTCGGCAAGCTGCGGATGAGGGGCAAGGAAGTGTTCAAGCACGCGGTGACCAACCTGTCGGAGGTCTTGCGTGAGGTCCTGGCCGATACCGGGGTGACCGCCGACCAGCTCGACTGGGTCGTGCCGCACCAGGCCAATCAGCGCATCCTCGACGGCACGGCCAGGAAGCTGGGCCTCCCCGCCGATAAGGTGGTGGTCACGGTCGATCGCCACGCCAACACCTCGGCCGCCTCGGTGCCGCTGGCGCTGGATACGGCGGTGCGCGACGGGCGCATCAAGCCCGGCCAACTGGTCATGCTGGAAGCCATGGGCGGCGGCTTCACCTGGGGCGCCAGCCTGATCCGGATCTGAGCGGGGTTCGCTCGTCCCGCGCCGGGGACCGCGGCGATCGACCGATTCTGTCGTGCCAGCCGGGGCGCCTTGTCCGATTTGGATACGATTTTAAGCCTCATCCTTCGGCTGATTGCGTTTACCTGCGCAGCTTGTAAGACTTTGCGCGGGAATCAGGGTCGTTGCTTGTATCCGGGAGTGGGGGACACATGCGCTCCGTGAGTACGCTTACCCGCGCTGATCTGGCCGAGGCGATCAATCGCCGGCTCGGTTTCTCGCGCGCCGAATCGCTGGATCTGGTCGAGGCCATCCTGCGCCAGATGTGTGACGCTCTCGCCGAAGGGGAGAACGTGAAGATTTCCGGCTTCGGGACGTTCCTGCTGCGCGACAAGGCCGAGCGGGTCGGCCGCAACCCCAAGACCGGGATCGAGGTGCCGATCACTCCCCGTAGGGTCGTGACCTTCCGCGCCAGCCAGATGCTCAAGGACCAGATCGCCGCGGCCTGAGGCCCGGTGACAGGGCGCACTGGTGACCGCGGCCGCGCCACCCCCTTCCGAACCGATCCCGGTCTGGCCGGACGGCAAGGCCGCCGATGCCTTGCGCACGATCGGTGAGGTGGGCGAGGCGCTGGGCCTTCGCCAGCACGTCCTGAGGTACTGGGAAGACCAGTTTCCCATGCTCAAGCCGCTCAAGCGCAGCGGCGGACGACGCTATTACCGGCCCGAGGATATCGCCCTGGTCCGCCGGATCGACCAGTTGGTCCATCGCGAGGGCTACACCCTGCGCGGGGCGCGCTCGGTGCTGGAAAGTGAAGGCAGGAATGGCAAGGCGGCGCAGCCGGCGATCCTCCCGGCACCCGACCCGGCGCCCACACCGGCCGCGATCGCAACCGAGCGCCCCCCGGCCAGCGAACGCGCGCTGCGCCTGCTCCGCATGCGCGCCCGGCTGATCGATGCGCTGGAGGGCTGAGACTCGGTAGGCCGGCCCGGGGGCACGGGCCGTTCCAGCCATGGCATTGCCTGGTTGTGGCCATTGGCATGGTCCGTCAGGTTACGCCCATCTGCCGTTCAGATGCGAGCCAAGGTTGGTTGAGGGGAACTTGAGATGGGTGGACTGAGACCGGTGGCTGTTGCCATCTTAGGCCTGGTTGCAGGGATGGCGAGCGCGCAATCGCCACAAGCCGATGCGCCCACGCTGGCGCAAGCGCTCGATCGCTGCATGGCTACCTATGCCGTCCGTCTGACCAGAACGGACGCGGCCGACGAATCCATATATGCGTCGGCCGTCGAAGGCTGCAAACCGATCGAAACGGAATTGAGGGCCATTGTTCGCCGCGATGTCCCTCCGGCCCAGGCGGACGCTGCCTTCCGGCAATGGGACGAACAGGCAAAGCCGAACTTCATGGCCTTGCTGAAACGAATTCGCGCGGATCGCGCGGCTCGATCAGGGCAGTGACGATCCCGCCAGTCGACGAACGCCACGCCAGCAGGGCCAGCCAGCCGCCTGTTCTGGTTATCCTGATATCGCCAGAGGCGCGAGCCTAGTCCTCGTCGTGCTGCGGCCCCAGCGTCGGGTCCAGGTCGCGCGGGCGGACCAGGTGGACGAGCTTGCCGCAGCCGTCGTCCAGATCGCTCCAGCGATCGATGGCCAGTTCGAGCACGGCGTAGGTCGCGGTCGGGAACTTCTCCTCGACCAGGGCCCGCAGCGGACAGGTGCCGTCATCGGGCACCAGGTCGAAGATCAGGTCCTCCAGCCCGGGATTGTGCCCGACCATCAGCACGCTGGCGGTGGCGTCGGGGAGTTCGCGCAGCACGTCGCCCAGGTTGTGCGAACTGGCCAGGTAGAGCCGCCGGTCCCATTCCACCGGCACGCTTTGTCCGGCAGCCTCGGCAGCCAGCTCGATCGTTTCGGCGGCGCGCACCGCGGGCGATGAGAACACCCGCTGCCAGCGGATGCCATGCGCCGCGATATGCCGCCCCATCACCGCGGCGCCCTTGCGGCCCCGTTCGTTCAGCGGCCGGTCGAAATCGCGGGCGCGGGCATCGTGCCAGTCGGACTTGGCGTGGCGGAACAGGCCGAGGAGTTTCATCGCGCGCGTTGGGTCCCGTCGGGAAGGGCCGGGGATTCGGCCCCGGCCGCAGGAACACGCCCGGCGACGCGTTGTAAAGCCTCGGCCAGCGTGACCCGCCGGATCGGGGTCCCGGCGGGAAAGGCGCTGAGCAGCCGGCTGGGGAAGGCGGCGGAGAGCACGACGAAGTGGCCATGATCCTCGCGGCTGCGGATCAGCCGGCCGAAGGCCTGGGCCAGCCGGGCGCGGATGATCCGGTCATCGTGGGCCGATCCGCCTCCGGCCGCGCGGCGGGCGCGGTGGAGGATCGAGGGCTTGGGCCAGGGCACCTGCTCCATCACCACCAGCCGCAGCGAATGGCCCGGCACGTCCACCCCGTCGCGCAGCGCATCGGTGCCGAGCAGGCTGGCCCGGGGATCGTCGCGGAAGATGTCCACCAGGGTCCCGGTGTCGATCGGATCGACGTGCTGGGCATAGAGCGGCAGTCCGCCCCGGGCGAGCCGGTCGGCGATGCGGCCATAGACCGCGCGCAGGCGCTTGATCGCGGTGAACAGGCCCAGCGCCCCGCCGCCAGACGCCTCGATCAGCCGCCCATAGGCCCCGGCGAGGGCGGACAGATCGCCCTTGGCGACATCGGTGACGATCAGCACCTCGGCCTGGGCGGCATAGTCGAACGGGCTTTCGGCGGTCGACAGGTGCGGCGCCGAATCGAGGTGCGCCGCGCCCGAGCGGGCGATCGCCCCAGCCCAGTCGCCGCCGTCCTGCAAGGTCGCGCTGGTCAGCATCACGCCGTGCGCGGGTTCCAGCACCAGCCGGGCGAAGGGCTTCATCGGATCGAGATAGCGGCGGTGCAGGCCCACATCGAACTCGCGCGCCCCGGCCCGCTCGACCGCCAGCCAGTCGACGAATTCCGGATCGGTCGGCCCGCCCAGCCGTTCGAGCATGGCCTCCCACGCTCCGAGCAGATCGACCCGCCAGGCCAGCGAATGCCGCGCCCCTTCGATCCGCGCGCGGCCCGGGCCGTCGAGCCAGTCGGGCGGTTCGGTCAGCAGGGCCTCCAGCCGGACCCCCAGCCGGATCAGCGGAGTGCGCAGCGCGGCCAGCGCCGCCTGGGCCTCGGCCGCCAGCTCGATCAGTTCGCCGGGAAGCTGCGCCGCCTCGGTCTCCAGGCCATAGCCGGCGTCCTGCCCGCCGCTTTCGTCGCGGGCGTGGACCACCGCGCGGACCCCGGCGAGCAGGGCCTCGATCGGACCGGAGGGTTCGCCCTCGGCCAGCCGCTGCAGCCAGCCATCGCCGGGCAGCGCCTCGGCCGCCTCGCGCGCCGCCTGGACCGCCAGCGCGCCCGCCTCGTCATAGGAGGCGACATCGGCCAGCCGCGCGGAGAGGCCGCGGCGGCGACCCTTGGCGCCCCGTTCGGGCCCGATCACCCAGCGCCGCAGCTCGATCGCCTCGGTCCCGGTCAGGGCCGCGGCGAAGGTCGAATCGGCGGCCTCGAACACGTGGTGGCCTTCGTCGAACACGATCCGCGTCGGGCGCTGGGCATGGTCGCGCCCGCGCGCCGCGTTGACCATCACCAGGGCATGGTTGGCGATGACCAGATCGGCCTGGGCGCTGGCCCGCGCGGCGCGCTCGATGAAGCACTTCCGGTAATGCGGGCAGCCGGCATAGACGCATTCGCCGCGCCGGTCGGTCAGCGAGGTGATCGCGCGCTGGCGGAACAGCGTGCCCAGCCAGCCGGGCAGGTCGCCGCCGATCATGTCGCCGTCCTGCGAATAGGCCGCCCAGCGCGCCACCAATTGCGCCAGGATCGCCGCGCGCCCGCCGAAGCCGCCTTGCAGCGCGTCCTCCAGGTTGAGCAGGCACAGGTAATTCTCGCGCCCCTTGCGCACCACCACCGGCTGGCTGCCATCGGGACGCGCGCCGGGCCAGGCGCGGCGGCTCTCGCGGCGCAACTGGCGCTGCAAGGCCTTGGTATAGGTCGAGACCCAGACCGTCCCGCCGCTGCGCTCGGCCCAGAGCGAGGCCGGGGCGAGATAGCCCAGGGTCTTGCCGGTGCCCGTGCCCGCCTGGGCCAGCAGCAGGTGGGGCAGCCCCTCGCGCTGGCGCGGGGCGAAGGCCTGGGCGGCTTCCACCGCATAGGCGCGCTGGGCCGGGCGCGCCTCGGCCGCGGCGCCGGTCAGCGCGGCGAGCCGGGCCGTGACCTCGGCGGGATCGAGCGTCACCTGCATCGGCTGCGGCCGCTCGGGCGCCTCGTCCCATTCGGGCAGGCGGGCGAACAGCCAGCGTTCGGCGCGCTGCGGCTTGCGCACCCGCTGCAGCAGTAGTCCGGCCCAGGGCCAGCGCATCTTCTGCAGCGACTGGAGCTGGGTCCAGGCGCCCTCGCGCTCGGCCCAGTCGTCGCGTTCGCACCTCTCCAGCAGCGCACCCGCCGCCTGCTGCAGCAGAGCCGGCACGGCATCGTCGCCGGCCGGCTCGTCCAGCCCCAGGGCATGGGCCAGGCCTTTGGGCGTCGGCACGACGAACCGCGCCGGATGGACGAAGGCAAACAGCTCGAGCAGGTCGAGCCCGGACAGGTCGGGATAGCCCAGCCGGCTCGCCACCAGCGGCGCGTTGAGCAGCAGCAGCAGCGTATCGGCGGCGGCGGTGATCGCCTCACCCTTGCCGACGCCCCTGGTCCTCCCCCCATCGCGCAGCCAGCAGCCGCCGTGGCTGGCGTGCAGGGCAGGGAGGTCAAGCGCGGCCATGATCGGGACATGGCGAGAGGGGAACGAAAAGTAAACAGTGAGGCATGGTCAGGCATGGCCATGGTGGTGACAAGGGTCTAGGCTAGGTCCCGCCAGCAGCAGGAGCTGTCAGGATGCCCGGCGGAAAGCGGATCAGTCGATACAGCGCAGCGGTTGCCGGCGGGCTGGCCGGTGTGGGGTTTGGCACCTTGGGCCTCTGTCTCTATCTTGCCGCCACGAATGCACAAACGCCCCTCCGGCCAATGGTGGGGGTTGAAGGGCTTGCCACCATAGCGGTCTTCCTCCCCGCTTTTCTGTTGATCGGCCTGTTGTTTGCCATGCCGAGTGCAGCGATTATGGTTCTGGTCCTCGCTGCCTTGGTCCGGCGTTGGCGGCCCTTTGACCATGTGCTGGTCTGGATCGCAGCCGGTGTCCTGTTCGCCTGGCCAACGGCGGAGCTGGGCTTTGCGATGGAAAGCGGGGGAGGCCGGTTTGGACCTTTGTTCTCGCTGGGTTCGATCCTGCTTATGACCGGAGGTGTTTCAGGCTTTTGCGCATGGCTTTATCGCCGTCCCCAAGACCACCGGGCATTGGGCGAATAGAACGCCATGCCCCCGGTTGCGACGACAGCGTTCCCGCAATAGCCTGCCACCCATGACCGACATCCCCAAGGTCTGGCTCACCGCCGACCAGCTTCTCGTCGATTCGTTCCGCCTGGCCCGGCAGGTGCTCGCCTCGGGCTTTGCGCCGACGCACATCGTCGGGATCTGGCGGGGCGGGGCGCCGGTCGGGATCGCGGTGCAGGAGCTGCTCGAGTATCGCGGGGTGGCCTGCGATCACATCGCGATCCGCACCGCGTCCTATTCGGGGATCGACCGGCAGGATGCCGAGGTGCGGGTCTATTCGCTGGGCTATCTGGTCGACACGCTGGGGCCGGACGATCGCCTGCTGATCGTGGACGACGTGTTCGATTCGGGCCGATCGATCGCGGCCGTGCTGCGCGAGCTGGCGGCGCGGTGCCGCTGCAACCTGCCGCGCGATATCCGCACGGCCACGGTCTACTGGAAGCCGGCGCGCAACCGCACCGCGCTGAAGCCCGATTACTTCGTGCACGAGACCGACGATTGGCTGGTCTTCCCGCACGAGCTGTGCGGGCTCAGCGAGGACGAGATCCGGCTCCACAAGCCGGATCCCGATGTCGTGCTGGGCGGGTGAAGGCCCTTACTGGTAGGTGACGGTGACCGTGTAGGTCCCGGTGTAGGATCCGGCGGGCTGGCTGGCGGCGACGGTCAGGGTGCCGCCGACGTTGAGCGCGAAGGTCCCCGCGCTGCTCAGCGTGCCGCTGGTCGGGGCCGAGACGGCGAGCGGCATGTTGGCGCGCGAGGCGCCGCCCATCGCCACGGTGTTGCCGGTCGAGGTCGAGATCGTGAAGGTCCGCGACGGGCCGCCCGAAATGGTGAAGCTGTCGGCCGAGACCGTGCCGCCGGTGACCAGCCCGATATCCCCCGTGACCGAGGCCGCGCCGGCCTGGCTGACCGAGACCGTGCCGCCGCTGCCCGCGGTGAACATCCCGAAGCTGAGCGCCGCGCCCGAGGTGTGGGTGATCTGCAGCGGTGCCACCACAGTGGCCGTGGCAGTACCCGTCGCCGTCGCGGTGTTCCCGCCCGCGGCAAGGGCCGGGCTCGCCGTCAGGGCTGCCAGAGCGATGCCGAACCAGAGAGAGTTGCGCATGGATTCCGTTCCGTTGTCGTTGTCCTCACCGGAGCCAGGCTGAAGGGCCCTGCTGCGGTGCACGCTGCCGGGGTAGCGAAAGAAGGTTAACGCGATGCTAAGGGCGATGCCGGAAAGGGAAAGTGCCTAGGCCGGGTGGAGAAGGCCCGGCATCCGGTTTCGCCCGAAGTCGGACCTTTGTTTCCTCCCCGGTAAGGGGAGGGGGACCACCGAAGGTGGTGGAGGGGCACTCTCCTTGGGGCACGGCAGCTGGTCAAGGCGGGGTGCCCCTCCACCATCCTGCGGATGGTCCCCCTCCCCCGCTGGGGGAGGATCGAAGAACGTCCGCTTCCCACCCTGCCCGGACATCCCGCCATCCCCCGTTCATCGTCGCCCCGGCCTCGAGCCGGGGCAGGGCTGGCGTGGCACCGGCCGGGGAAGAACAGCCCCGTCCCGGGTCCCTGATCTCCGTCAGGGCAGGCAAGCCGGGGACAGCGACCGGTCAGCCGGTGATCAGGGAACGGACCCGGGGCGGCATCCGCGCAAGCGACCCACGTCCGCTCGTCAACCCGTCGGTCGTTCCGATCATCACCGCACGCCGCCATGCGGTCATGGCCTCGGACTCGGCCGCCCCGATGTCCTACTCCGTGCCTCCCCGCTATGTTCGCCCGATGACCTGTTTGACGGCCCTTTCCGACATGTCCCCCGGCCGGCGCCGCGTTGTTTCAGCCCGGGGGGTGACAATCAGCCCCGGACCCTGTCAACCGTGTCAACCTGGAAAGCTTTCGCCCCGGTTTCCTGAACGGAGCCAACTCCCCGCTTGCACCCGCGCGCTGCATCCGCGAAAGGCGCGGGCATGACTGACGCCGTGCTGAACTCGCCCGATCTGCCCACCGATCTGCTGGCCGCCGCCCAGGTGTCCAAGGCCTGGCCGTTCGAAGAGGCGCGCAAGCTGCTCAAGCGCTATCCGCAGGGCAAGGCGGAAAGCCCGGTGCTGTTCGAAACCGGCTATGGCCCGTCCGGCCTGCCGCATATCGGCACCTTCCAGGAGGTGCTGCGCACCACCCTGGTCCGCCGCGCTTACGAAGTCCTCACCGGTGGCGCCCCGACGCGCCTCGTCGCCTTCTCGGACGACATGGACGGGCTGCGCAAGGTGCCCGACAACGTGCCCAATCCCGGCCTGCTGGCCGCGCACCTGGGCCATCCGCTCAGCCGCATTCCCGATCCTTTCGGCAAGTACGAAAGCTTCGCGCACCACAACAACGCGATGCTGCGCGAATTCCTCGACCGGTTCGGCTTCGATTACGAATTCGTCTCGGCCTCGGACGGGTACAACTCGGGCGGGTTCGACGAGGCGTTGCGCGGGGTCCTGCGCAACTGGCAGGCGATCATGGACATCATGCTGCCCACCCTGCGCGAGGAGCGGCGGCAGACCTATTCGCCGGTCCTGCCGATCTCGGCCAAGACGGGGCAGGTGCTGCAGGTGCCGGTCACCGTGGTCGATGCCGAGGCCGGCGTCGTGCGGTTCCACGATTGCGGCGAGGATGTCGAACAGTCGATCCTGGGCGGCCGGGCCAAGCTGCAGTGGAAGGTCGACTGGGCGATGCGCTGGGTCGCGCTGGGCGTCGATTACGAGATGTGCGGCAAGGACCTGACCGACAGCGTCACCCAGTCGGGCAAGATCGCCCGGGTGCTGGGCGGGCAGCGACCCGAAGGGCTGATCTACGAGCTGTTCCTGGACGACAAGGGCGAAAAGATCTCCAAGTCCAAGGGCAACGGCCTGACCATCGAACAGTGGCTGACCTATGGCAGCGAGGAAAGCCTGGGCTTCTACCTGTTCCGCGAACCCAAGAGCGCCAAGCAGCTCCACGTCGGGATCATTCCCCGCGCGGTGGATGAATACTGGCAGTTCCGCGAGAAGATCCCGGCCCAGCCGATCGAGCAGCAGCTCGGCAATCCCGTATGGCATCTGCTGCGGGCCAACGGCCCCGCGTCCGGCGAGGGCGAGGCCTTGCCGGTCACTTATGGCCTGCTGCTCAATCTGGTGGGCGTGCTCGGCGCCGGGGCGACGCGCGAGCAGGTCTGGTCCTACCTGGGTAACTATGTCGAGAACGCCGATCCGGCGGCCCATCCGGCGCTGGACGCGCTGGTCGGTAAGGCGCTCGCCTACAACCGCGATTTCATCGCCCCCACCCTGCAGCGGCGCAAGCCCGATGCCGGCGAGGCAGCGGCGCTGGCCGCGCTCGACGAGGAACTGGCGGCGATGGACGAAGGCGCCAGCGCCGAAGAGCTGCAGAACCTGGTCTACGAGATCGGCAAGGACCCGCATTTCGGCTTCGAGCAGCTACGCGACTGGTTCAAGGCCCTGTACGAAACGCTGCTGGGTTCCAGCCAGGGCCCGCGCATGGGCAGCTTCATCGCGCTGTACGGGGTGGCCAACACCCGCAAGCTGATCGCCGAGGCCCTCGCCGGGTCTCAGGGATGAGGCGCGCGCTCGCCGCCCTGGTCGCATGCGCCATGCTGGCGGGCGGGACCGCGGCGGAGGCGCGCAGCGTCCTGTTTGTCGGCAACAGCTTCACCTACGGGTTCGGCTCGCCGATCCGGCGGTTCCACCCCGAACGGGTGACCGATCTGAACCGCGAAGGGGTGGGCGGGGTTCCGGCGCTGTTCCGCACCTTTGCCGATCAGGCGGGTGGCGGCTGGGAGGTCAGCCTCGAGACCGCGGGCGGGCAGGATCTGGCGTTCCATCTGGAAAAGCGCGCCAGCCTGATCGACCGGCCGTGGGACGTGGTCGTGCTGCAAGGGCATTCGGTGCTCGATCCGGCGCGGCCCGGCGATCCGGCGCGGCACATCGCGGCGGCGCGGGGGCTGGCCGATCTGGTCACCCGGGCCAACCCCAAGGTTCGCGTGCTCCTCGTCACCACCTGGCCGCGCGCCGATCTCGCCTGGCAGCCGGGCAGCCCTTGGTCGGGCAAGCCGCTGGCCGCCCTGCCCGAGGTGGTCGATGCCGCCAACCGTCAGATCGTGGCGGGACGGGTGGGGATGGGTCCGCCGGTGCCGGTCGGCCGCGCCTGGCTGCAGGCGATCGAGCAGGGACTGGCCGATCCCAACCCCTACGACGGGGTCGCCTATGGCCAGGTCAATCTGTGGACCTGGGACAGCTATCACGCCAGCACCGAAGGCTGCTACCTGGAGGCGCTGGTCCTGTTCGGAACCCTGACCGGGATCGATCCGCGCACCCTGGGTGCAGGCGAGCGGGCCGCCGAGGAACTGGGGATGAACCCGGCCGTGGTCGTGCGGCTGCAGCAGGCCGCGGCCTCGGCGCTGGGGCTGCCGCCACCGCCGGGCGGGTTGCCGGTGCGCAGGCTGCCCGAACCACCGCGCCGGCCCACCGGCTGAGGAAACACCGGCTGAGGAAGCACTGGCGCTTCCGGGCGTTGACCGGGGGTGCAGCTTGACACCTCGCCCGCAGCCCTCGCGGAGGAACTGCTCGGCCGGGCTGTCCTACCCGACCCGATGATGCGATACCATCGCCGTGGGCTTACCTCGCCGGACCCTGCGCCGCGATCCAGCGATCGATCTTGGCTTCCAGCACCGGCAGCGGCAAGGCTCCCGATCCCAGCACCTGTTCGTGGAAGGCGCGGATGTCGAAGCGCTCTCCCAGGGCCGTCCGGGCCTTGTCGCGCAGGCGCAGGATGGTGAGGGCGCCGATCTTGTAGCTCAGCGCCTGCCCGGGGATGGCGATGTAGCGCTCGACCTCGGCGGTGGCGTCGGTCCGCCCCATGCCCGAATTGCTGAGCATGTAGTCGATCGCCTGTTCGCGGCTCCAGCCCTTGGCATGGAGCCCGGTATCGACGACCAGACGCATGGCCCGCAGCATCTCGTCGTCAAGCGTGCCCCAATGCTGCATCGGGTCCTGGTAGAAGCCCATGGGATAGCCCAGCGTCTCGGCATAAAGCGCCCAGCCTTCGACATAGGCATTGTTGCCGCCGAAGCGCTGGAAGTCGGGCAGGGACGTATCCTCCTGCGCCAGGCTGATCTGGAAATGGTGCCCGGGCGCGCCTTCGTGCAGGTACAGCGTGGTGATCCCGGTCAGGAACCGGCTCGGCAGGTCATAGGCGTTGTAGAAGAACACGCCCGGCCGGCTGGCATCGGCGCTGCCCTGGTTGTAGCTGCCCCCGGCCTCGTACTTCTCGCGGTAGGCCGGATAAGGCTGGATCTCGAGCCGGGTCTTCGGCACGCGGCTGAAGTACTGGGGCACCAGGGCGTCGACCTGCCTGGCCACTTCGGCAAAGCCCTGGGCCAGCTCCTCGCGGGTCTTGGGATGGAAGCGCGGATCGGTGCGGATCGTGTCGAAGAACCCGCGCAGCGGTCCGGAGAAGCCCAGGCGCCGCTGCACCTCGGCCATGTCCCGCTGGATGCGCGCCACCTCGCCGAGGCCCAGTTGGTGGACCGCCTCGGGATCGAGCGCCAGAGTGGTCTGCGCCTTGATGAGCCGCCGATAGAGATCGGCGCCGCCCTTCATCTGGCCGAGCCCGACGCTGTCGCGGGCGACGGGCAGGTATTCGTCGGCAAGGAACGCGCGCAGGCGGCGGTAGGCGGGATAGACCGTGTCGCGCGCCATCGCCAGATAGGCCTGGCGCAGCGCGGGGCGATCGGCCTCCGGAACGGTCGCGGGGAAGGCGGCGACCGGCGAGGTGAAGGGCGATTGCTCGATCGGCTGGGCGAGCAGCGCATCGATCTGGCCGATCATGTTGCGGACGGTCAGCTTGGATTCGACCACCCCGGTCGCCATGCCCTCGCGGAAGCGCAGGATGGCCTGGTCGAACACCGGCGCGATCGATCCCTGCAGCGCCAGGTTGGACCGGTAATCGGCCCGGGTCTGGTAGCGCAGTGCGGCGCCCGCGGCCATCAGCGCGGGGAAGCCGGTCTGGAGCCCGTCGAAGTGGTTCATCGGCCGGACCGCCACCAGCGGGCGCACGTCGGGCAGCAGCCATTCCAGATCGGTGCGTCGGGCCAGCGCGAAGGCATCGTAGGAAATCTGCCGCTCGGGCGAGAGCGCGGCCCGGTCGATCCGGGCGAGCGCGGCGAGGCTCTGCCGGACCGAGGCGAGCTGGCGGCGGCTGAGCGTGTCGGTGAAGACCAGCGCGAGCAGTTGCGGATCGACCGGCTCGCCGCGCATGATCTGCTCGAACGGCTGCAGTGCCTCGCTGCGCCGGGCGTCGTCGGCGAACAGCGCCATCAGCCGCTGATCGGCACTGGCCTGGGGTCGCGCTGCTGCCGGGCGTTCGTGCGCCGGAGCCGCCAGAACCGGCGGAACGCAGATCGCGGCCGCCAGCCAGACTGCGCCCGCCGTCGTGATCGCCGTGCTGCGCTTCAACCCCATTTGCGTGTCCGATACCATTTGGTGATGACGTACTTGACCCCGCGCACCACCGGCAGGGCGGCATGCATGGTCGCGAAATTGGGGGCCCCGTCCGGCGTGGCATTGTTCCACACCAGCAGCGCCCCGCGCTGCGGCGCGACCGACAGGCCCAGCCGGGTGAACTGGGTTTGACCGCCTTCCTCGACATCGTTGAGATAGGCCATGGCGGTCCAGGCCCGCTGTCCGCCCCGCGCGGCTTCGGCCGGCCAGTAGGCGGCGCGGGTCCAGAACCAGTCGTAATGGGCCATGAACTGCTGCCCGGGGTGATAGCGCTGCCCCTGGATCGCCTCGCCCCAGCTCGCCTCCAGCCCCAGCAGGTCATCGATGCGCCGCTCGATCATCCGGACGAAGGGATCGTCACGATCGACATCGCCGGAATAGCTGGTGCGGAAATCCGACTGGCGGGGCTCGTCATAGACGATCGAGGGCTGGGCGGTGGCATCGACCAGCCCGATCATCCGCTCGCATTCGGCCGGGGACAGGAACTCCCCGAAGGCGAAAATCTCGGCCTGGTCGGTCGGCAGCCGGTACGCCGTGGGATCGGCGGTCAGGCGGGCGCGGACCGCCTCGCCGCAGCGCTCCAGGGCGGCCCGATCCGCGAGGGGGCCGGGGGCCTGGGTGCCATCGTCTTGTACGCCCGGGGCATAGCTCATCGTGTGGACCACGCTAGCCCAGCCGACGCAGGGGGCAAGGGGGACGGGCAGGCGGGATGCAAAAAGACCGGGGCCGATGCTGCACCGGCCCCGGTCCCGCTCACCAGAAGACGTCGTAGAGCACGTCGACCACTTCGCCCGTGTAGATGTTCACCATCAGCGCATCGTCATAGTAGCGCACCCACCGATAGGGGCCCCAGACCGGCGGAAGGCGGTACATCCAGGGGTCGCCGATCCAGTAGCTGGCGCCGAAGAACCCGTTGTCGAGGAAGAACCCGATCCCCAGCCGGCGATAGACATAATTGCGATAGGGCGGGAAGTAGCGGTTCAGCCGATAGATCTCGCGGTGGCTGCTGCGCCACCCGCGCCAGTCGTAGCGGCGATCCTCGCGCCAGCGCCGATCCCAGGCGCGGTCGCCACGGCTTGACCAGGTGTCGCGGCGCGAACTCCAGTCGGGTGCCCGGTTGCCGTTCCAGCTCGGCCCGCGGTTCCCGTTCGGGCCCCGGTTCCAGTTCGGGCTGTTGTCCCAGCGCCGGTTGTCATCCCAACGGCGGTCGTTGTCACGGCGACGGTCATTGTCCCAGCGCCGGTCATTGTCGCGGTTGCGGTCGGCATTGCCGTTCCAGCCCGGGGCGGGGCTGTCGGGGCGCCCGGGGTTGCCGCCGTTCCAGTTTCCGCCGGGGCGGCCATCGCCGTCACGCCGGTCCGGGCCGTTCCGTCCGTTCCAGCCCTGCCCATTCCAACCCTGCTCCCGGGGTGTGGACCAGGAGCCGCGGTTATCGCCGCGCGGACCATTGCGTCCGCGGTCGAACCCGCCCGGAGCCGCAGGGGGCGGGGGCGGGGGCGGCGGGCTCGCCGTCTGGCCCCAGCTCTGCGAGGGACCGCGCCAGCTCGGCCGATCGCCCCCACCGCCGGGCCCGGAGGCCGGCATGGGCGGGGGCACGGCCATGACCGGCGGGCGCATCTCGGCCGACGGTGCTCGGGGCGCGGCGGGGGGCGGCGCGGCGCGGCGCATGGGTGCCCCATCGCCATCCCGGTCGCGCCAGCCGCGTTCCATGGCGGGGCGCGGCCCGGCCCGGTCCGGACCTTCGATCTGCGCGATGTCGGGATCGACCGACTGCAAAGCCAGGGCCGGCGCGCCCGAGATCAGGGCCGCAGCCCCGCCCAGCAGCGCCGACAGATTGCGGGTATTCGTCCAGACACCTGCGGCCATGGCCGTTCTCCATTCCGGGACGCCACACCAGCGACAGCGTCCACGGTCCGGGGCTAGCAGGCCTCCGCTGTCGCCAATCTGAACTGGCCTGATGGCCTGCCGTTCAGGTTCGCCGGCGTCTTGCTGTCAGCGGGGCCGTCCGGGACAGCCCCGCCGCCAGCTCAACGGGTCAGCTTCTTGTAGGCCAGCGCGGTCGGCCGGTCGGCGGCATCGCCCAGGCGGCGGCGCTTGTCTTCCTCATAGGCGGCGAAGTTGCCTTCGAACCATTCGACGTGGCTGTTGCCCTCGAACGCCAGGATGTGCGTGGCCAGACGGTCGAGGAAGAAGCGGTCGTGGCTGATCACCACGGCGCAGCCAGCGAAGTTCTCGATCGCGTCTTCCAGCGCGGCCAGGGTCTCGACGTCGAGGTCGTTGGTCGGTTCGTCGAGCAGCAGGACGTTGCCGCCCAGCTTCAGCATCTTGGCCATGTGCACGCGGTTGCGCTCACCGCCCGACAGCTTGCCGACGTTCTTCTGCTGGTCCGGACCCTTGAAGTTGAAGGCACCGGCATAGGCCCGGGTCGACATGTCCTGCCCGTTGACCTTCATGTAGTCGAGCCCGTCGGAAATCTCTTCCCAGACGTTCTTCTTGGGATCGAGGTGGTCACGGCTCTGGTCGACGTAACCCAGGTGCACGGTCGAACCGATCTCGATCGAACCGGTGTCCGGGGTCTCCTTGCCGGTGATGATCTTGAACAGGGTCGACTTGCCCGCGCCGTTGGGCCCGATCACGCCGACGATCCCGCCCGGCGGCAGGGTGAACGACAGGTCCTCGAACAGCAGCTTGTCGCCATAGGCCTTCGAGACGTTCTTCACCTCGATCACCTTGCCGCCCAGGCGCTCGGGCACCTGGATGACGATCTGGGCCTTGCCGACGGGACGGCTGTCCTGGGCGTTCTGCAGCTCCTCGAACTTGCGGATACGCGCCTTGGACTTGGTCTGGCGGGCGGCCGGGGTCTGGCGGATCCACTCCAGCTCGCGCTGCAGGGCCTTCTGCTTGCCGCTTTCCTCGCGGTCCTCCTGCTCCAGCCGCTTGGCCTTCTTTTCCAGGTAAGTCGAATAGTTGCCCTCGTAGGGGAAGTACTTCCCGCGATCGAGCTCGAGGATCCAGCCCACCACGTTGTCCAGGAAGTAGCGGTCGTGGGTGATCATCAGCACCGCGCCGGCATATTCCTTGAGGTGGTTTTCCAGCCACAGCACGCTTTCCGCGTCGAGGTGGTTGGTCGGTTCGTCCAGCAGCAGGATGTCGGGCTTCTGGATCAGCAGGCGGGTCAGCGCGATGCGGCGCTTCTCACCGCCGGACAGGTTCTCGACCGACCAGTCGCCCGGGGGGCAGCGCAGGGCCTCCATCGCGATCTCGAGCTGGTTGTCGAGCGTCCAGCCGTCGACCGCGTCGATCTTGCCCTGGAGGTCGCCCATCTCTTCCATCAGCGCGTCGAAATCGACGTCCTCCGGCGGATCGGCCATGATGTTCGAGATCTCGTTGAAGCGGTCGACCAGATCGGCCGTGGCGCGGGCGCCGTCCTTCACGTTCTCCAGCACGGTCTTGCTCTTGTCGAGCTCGGGTTCCTGCGGGAGGTAGCCGACCGTGATGTTCTCGCCCGGCCAGGCCTCGCCGGTGAAATCGGTGTCGATCCCGCCCATGATCTTCATCAGCGTCGACTTGCCCGCGCCGTTGGGGCCGACGATGCCGATCTTGGCGCCTTGGTAGAACTGCAGGTTGATGTTGTTCAGCACCGGCTTCTGCGCACCGGGGAAGGTCTTGGTCATGCCCTTCATGACATAGGCGTACTGGGCGGCCATCGGGGGTCCTCTGGGGAAGATGGGAGGAAGGTTGGCCGTGCCTCTACAGGGCAGGCCAGTCGCCCGCAAGCGCGGCGAAGGGGCGAGTGGTGGGGGGCACGGCCGAGGCGGGGCGGGGCTGTTCCGGAACTGGTGGGCGCTGACGGGCTCGAACCGCCGACCCTCTCGGTGTAAACGAGATGCTCTACCAACTGAGCTAAGCGCCCGGACCGGTGTGGCCCGAGCCCCGCGCCTATGGCTGATTGGCCAGAGCGTCAAGGTGGCTGTGGCCGGCGCCGGGCGGCGCTGCTAGGGGCAGGCCATGGCCAGCCCTTGCGACGATCGCCGCTCCGCCCCCGCCGTCGCGCGCAACCGCGACCCGATCCTGGTCGTGCTCCGCCAGGTCCTGCCCGATCACGGCACGGTGCTGGAGGTGGCCAGCGGGACCGGCGAGCACGCGGTCCATTTCGCCCGGCACCTCCCCGCACTGACCTGGCAGCCGTCCGACCCTTCGCCCGAGGCCTGTGCTTCGATCGAGGCCTGGCGCCGGGCCGAGGGGCTCGGCAACGTGTGGGCGCCCCTGGCCCTCGACGCTGCAGCCGCCACCTGGCCCGAAGTGTCGGCTGCGGCCGTGGTCTGCATCAACATGGTCCACATCAGTCCATGGGCCGCCACGCTGGGGCTGCTGCGCGGCGCGGCCCGGATCCTGCCGCCGGGGGGCGTGCTCTATCTCTACGGCCCCTACCGCCAGACCGGCGTGCCCCTGGCGCCCGGCAACGCCGCCTTCGACGCCGATCTGCGCGAGCGTGACCCCCGCTGGGGCCTGCGCGAGCTGGACGAGGTGGTCGCCGCGGCCGGGCACGCCGGCTTCACGCTGGACCGGATCGTCGAGATGCCGGCGAACAACCTGTCGGTGGTGTTCCGGCGCGGCGACCTGGCCTCGGGTGCCGGCTGAACGCCGGGTCCTCAGCGGTCCCGGCAGCAGTCAACGCACCGGGTCCTGACGCTTGAGCAACCGGCTGAAGATCCACCAGCTCCCAGTGATATACAGCGCCAGGTTGATCGCGGCGAAGCTGCTCCAGAAACGGATCGGTTCAAAGTCGGGCGCGATCCCGTAACGGTCGTTGACCAGGAACTGGCTGACCCCCGCCATCAGCAGCCCCAGCCAGCTGTAAGCCATCTGGATCTTGTGGGTCTTCAGGTCGTCCGGCCGCCGGTCGCGCAGCCAGCGCCGCAGTGCCAGCATTCCGGAGGCCAGCGAATAGAGGCTGACCAGCGCGAGAATGTGGAAGGGAAGCATGGCCATGGTGCGGGCACTGCCAGGCACGAACGTTGCCAGTGCCGAAAGGTTGCACACCAGCATGGCCGGAACATAGATCCGCCCGGTCAGGGCATGGCCCGGCGTGCCTTGCGGGGCAACGACCTGGTACAGCCCCAGGGGCAGGGCCAGCAGGGCGGCGGCCAGATGGGCAAGCAGCAGCGGCGGCATGTCGGCAAACATCTTGGGTCCTTTCGTTTGTCGGGACCCGCTCCGTGCCGAGCTGTGATGCCTTGCCTCAAGGCCCATTTCGCCTAAGCTTCCACTCCATTCGCCAACCCCGTTCCTGCCGGATTGACGCTTCGTGAATTCGCCCCTGCGCCTTGACCCCGCCGCCGCGCCGCCGTTGCGGCCGCAGATCGCCTGCACCCTTTTCGCGATTCTGGCCGCAGTGTTGACCGGGCCGTTCGGGACGCTCGACCTGGCCCTGCCCAGCCGCTTGGTCTTCTGGCTGGTGCTGGTCGGGTGGAACAGCCTGAAGTGGTGGTTGTGGTATGGCTGGACCGGGTCTCGGGTCCAGAGCCGAAGGGGCGCCTTGCTGGTCGCGGCGTCGGGCGCGCTGTTGCTCAACGCCACCCTGCCGCTGGAAATCGACCTGATGTACCGCGCGATCGGTCAGGCGAAGGCCTTGCCCTGGGCGGGGCTCTATCTCTCCGCGCTGACGATTTCCGCCGGGATCGCGCTGCTCGTGGCGGCCTTGTCACCCCCGCCGATCGCTCCCGTGGCCAAGGCTCCCCCAGCCGGGCCGGGCCTGCTTGCGAGCAAGGCCGGTTTTCCCGATCTGGCCGATCTGCAGGCGGTTACCGCCGAGGACCATTACCTGCGGCTGCATCTGCGCGATGGCCGGCGACTGCTGGTGCTGTTCCGCTTTGGCGACGCGCTGGCCGAGCTCGCCCAGCATGACGGCTGCCAGGTTCACCGCAGTGCCTGGATCGCAGCGGACGCGGTGATCGGCGCGCGGCGCGAAGGCCGCCGTTGGCTGCTCTGCCTGGCGGACGGTACGACCCTGCCGGTCAGCGAGAGCCACCTCGCCAGCGTCAAGGCCCGCGGCTGGCTCCCCGCCCGCCGCTGATAACCAAGGCAAGAACCGGGAGATACCGCGCCTGGACGAAGTCCAAGGGGCGGACAATTGGTCGGGGAGACAGGATTCGAACCTGCGACCCTCTGCTCCCAAAGCAGATGCGCTACCAGGCTGCGCTACTCCCCGACCGGGGTGTCCGTCGGCAGGCGGACGGTGGTAGGCCCGGCAGGATTCGAACCCGCGACCAAGCCGTTATGAGCGGCTAGCTCTAACCGCTGAGCTACGAGCCCCCGATCCAGCCATCGACCGACGGGGCGAGCGGTAGCCGGACTGGGCGCGTTAGGCAAGCCGGGCCGCGGCCATGATCTCGGCCACGGAGGTCGGGCGGACCCCGCGCCGCGCCAGCTCGGCGAAGACCGTGCGCCACCAGTCGTAGAGGGCAGCCAGATCGGCTGCGTTGCGGACATAGGGCGTGTGGCCGGCCTGCAGCGACGGGCTGTGGAAGGAAAAGACCAGCACCGGCACCCCTTCGCGCAGGGCCATGTCGATGCCGCGGATCGCCTCGACCGCGCTGGCGCCTTCCGGGGTGAGCGGAATGCGTTCGAGCAGGCCCAGGCGCGACAGCAGGCCGCGCAGCCGCGGGGCGCGCCACAGCTTGGGATAGAGGATCGGCCCATACCGGCGCAGCAGGCCCCAGAACACCGTGGTCAGGGGCAGTTCCATCAGCCGGCCGGGCGCGCCGACCCACCACGGGCGGACCGGCAGGTCGCGGAAGTTCTGTCCGCCGCCCGAGCTGTAATCGAA
The DNA here is from genome assembly GCF_014230305.1 of Novosphingobium aerophilum. GTDB lineage: Bacteria > Pseudomonadota > Alphaproteobacteria > Sphingomonadales > Sphingomonadaceae > Novosphingobium > Novosphingobium aerophilum. The sequence continues at coordinate 180,264 of NZ_JACLAU010000002.1, read as the reverse complement.
ACGGGCCCGGACCGAGGTGTCGATCGCGATGCCGTGGTCGAGCAGGATCGGCGCGGTGGCAGGTCCCACGCCATAGCGACCGGCCCGGTACACGCGCGGCGCCCGGCCGAAGTTCCGCTCGATCACGTCGCGCAGGACCGCCAGCTTGGATCGTTCGAGCGGTTCGGGCAGGTTCCCGGCAAAGCTGTTGTGCGTGCTGATCGCCTCGTCGTGCGGCGGGTTGACCCAGGGGTGCAACTGGATGCCGACATCGGCCCGACCGGCGCGGACGGCCTCGCCCAGCACCTCGGCCGCGACCGGCGAGGTGGCGATCGGGTAGTCGATCAGGTACAGCGGGCAGACCCCGTATTCCTCGCAGAACCGCTGGAAGGTGCCGAGTTCTGGCACGGCATCAAGGGTGAACCCTTCGGCCGAGAACGGCGCGGTCCAGTCGAACTCCTCCTCGGTGTCGACCGTCACGATGAACCGCGAGCCGAACCCGTCCGGGAAAGCCACGAAGGCCTCGGACGAGGGTGGATCGGTGATGCGGCCAGTCGACAAACGTTACCCCCCTGGACGAGCCTAGCCGATGCCGGAGACCCCCTGGACAGGGTTAGGAAGGGGATCAGGCGCGGTCAACCGTTCCGCGCGGGGGGCAGGCAGGGCCAGGATCACGTGCCGGTCGCGCAGGGTCAGGCTGCCGCCGGCGGACCGCGCCTCGGCGGCGGCGAGGCGCAGGGCGAAGCCTCCACCGAACAGGCCGCCGGACAGGCTCTGCCCGGACAGGGGCGCATGGCCTTCGAACGGATCGGGCAGGGCGGCGAGGGCCTCGGGCAGGCCAAGGGTGAGGGTGACCGTCCCGTCCCGGCTCTGCAGCAGCGCCGACAGCCGCTCTCCCGGACGGGCCGCTCCGGCCAGGGTGGCGAGCAGACGCCAACCGAGCCGCTCCGCATCGGCGTGGCCGAGGCCGACGCGGCAATCGGCCGGGGTGGTGGCCAGCGTGAAGCCGCTCTGCCGCGGACCGGTGAAGGGAGCGAGCTGGGCAATCAGGGCCTCGACCAGCCCGCCCAGATCGGCTTCGCCGGGCTCCGGCGCCATGGCCCCACTGTCCAGCCGCGCCAGCCGCTCCAGCTCCTCGAAGCCGGCGAGCATCTGCGCGGCGTCCGCGGCAATCCCGGCCGCCAGCGCGCGGTAACCGTGCGGCACCGGGCCGACCAGTTGCTGATGGATCAGCTCGGCAAAACCCTGGATCGCATTCACCGGAGTCCGCAGTTCATGCAGGACCTGGCGCACGCGGACCGCTTCGGGATTGGCCGGCTGGGCGGCGACGACCGGCGAGGGGCGGCGGAACTTGCCGGTGTAGCCGGTGCAGCGTCCCTCGCCATCGAACTCTGGCGCGGCATCGAGCAGCCAGGGCCCGGCGATCGCGGCAGGACCGTCCAGCTCGACCGGCGTGGCGCGAACCGGCAGGCGGCGGCGGAAGGCACTGGCGAGCTGGCTGGAGGACCGTTCCGCCAGGGGGAGCAGCAGGCCCACGATCATCCCGGCCAGCGACGCATCCGTCCAGACGATCCGCCCCGAGGAATCGCAGGCGAAGGCAAAGGCCTGCAACCGGGCCGGATCGCCCTCCTCGACCAGTGGCAGGAACGGGGCGTCGTTGGCGGCAGGACGGGTGGCCTCGCGGGTGCGCCGGAAGGCCTCGATCCGTCGCACGATGGCGCCGATCCCGTCCCGGGCCGCGCCTTCGGATGGCGTAGGGCGCGCGGTCTCCGCTTCCGCAGAGCCCAGCGTCGCGGCAGCGGGCAGGGGGGCGGGCAGAGGGGCGGCCGGGGGCGCGGCAGGGGGCGCTGGGGACTGCGGTTCGGTGCGCGCGCGCAGAGGGAGCACCTTGCCCCCCTGGTCGTCCACGGTCACTGGCACCGCAGGCGGCTCCTCGCTCTGGGGCGCAGCAGCGGTCTCGGTCAGGGGCGGAGCAGGCAGACCGGGACCGGAGGCGCCAAGCTGGTCCAGCCGCTGGATCACCGCCGTGCCCAGATCGCGGCGCTGCCGCAGCAGGCCCCGGACGCGCGGCGGCAGAGTGGGGAGAATGTCGAGCCATTGCTCTTCGCTCAGCCGGGCCATGCGGATCGCGGTTTCGGCGACCGTGGGATGATCGCAGGCGAGTTCGGCGACGAGCCGGGCGTTGCGCAGGCGCACGCCCGACCGATCGAGCGCGGCGGCCCGTTCGGCCGGCGGAATCCGCCGCGACAGTTCGCCCAGACGCAGCATCGCGCGGTCCACGGCGGGATCGGCGGCGGCGCCCAGCGCGGTCGTTGGCATGGTTCCCAGCAGGTCGACCAGTTGCCGGAACTGCACACGAATCTGGTTGTCGCCCGTGGCGCTGACGGCAAGCACCGTAGCCAGGCGATCATCGATGTGCATGGTTACTCCCGACCGGCAGGGCGGCGCCCTCACGCCATTTCCCCGCAATGGGGGACTTAGCATTCTGAAACCAAACCGGAAGGCCCGACGCGACCACCTGTTCCAAACCGGCGCGGTTTCGGTGGAAAACTAAACGCCGCGCTAAAGTTTCCGCCGGGGGGACCATCGTTGCGCGCCCACACAACAAAATTGTTGCATGCTGCCGCCAAGCTGCCAAGAGGTTGCCAGCACGGGTGCCTGGGGCACATTTGATTGCAGAGACGTGGGGTGGGAATGGCGAACCTGGACCAGATCGACCGGCGCTTGCTGGCCGAATTGCAGGACGATGGCAGGATGACCAATGTCGATCTGGCCCAGCGGGTCGGATTGACCGCGCCGCCCTGCCTGCGCCGGGTCCGCGCGCTCGAGGAGTCCGGGGTGATCCGCGGCTATCATGCGGAGCTGGACGCCGCCAAGCTGGGTTACACGATCACCGTGTTCGCGCTGGTTTCACTCAAGAGCCAGGCCGAGGAATCGCTGCGGCAGTTCGAGGAGCACATGAAGGGCCTGCCCGAAGTGCGCGAATGCCACATGCTCAACGGCGAGATCGACTTCATCCTCAAAATCGTCAGCAAGGACCTGCAGAGCTTCCAGGAGTTCCTGACCAGCAAGCTGACCCCGGCGCCCAACGTGGCCAGCGTCAAGACCTCGCTGACGATCCGCACGGCCAAGCAGGTGCCGGGCGTTCCGATGGACGTTTGAGGCCGCTGCCCTGCGGCGCGCTGGGCATGGTCCCGGGCCCGGCCCTGGACCATGCGGCGTTTATCCGGGCGGCGCTTAGCCGGGCAACGCTTATCCGGCGCGCTTGGCGAGCCAGTTTTCCAGCCACTTGATCGTGTAGTCCCCGCTCAGCACATCGGGTTCGCGGAGCAGGGCTTGGTGCAGCGGGATCGAGGTCTTGGGACCGTCGATCACCATTTCCTCCAGCGCGCGGCGCAGGCGCATGATGCAGCCTTCGCGGGTGCGCCCGTAGACGATCACCTTGGCGATCATCGAATCGTAGTAGGGCGGGATCCGGTATCCGGCATAGAGCCCGGAATCGACCCGGACATGCATGCCGCCGGCGGCATGGTAGCTCTTCACCTCGCCGGGCGACGGGGCAAAGGTCCACGGGTCCTCGGCATTGATCCGGCACTCGATGGCGTGCCCCTTGAACTCGATGTCCTCCTGCTTGACCGACAGCGGCAGGCCATCGGCGATGCGGATCTGCTCACGCACCAGGTCCAGCCCGGTGATCGCCTCGGTCACCGGATGCTCGACCTGCAGGCGGGTGTTCATCTCGATGAAGTAGAACTTGCCGTTTTCCCACAGGAACTCGATCGTGCCGGCACCGCGATAGCCCATGTCGGCCATGGCCTTGGCGACGATTCCACCCATCCGCTCGCGCTCGGTCGCGGAGATCACCGGAGACGGCGCTTCCTCAAGCACCTTCTGGTGGCGGCGTTGCAGCGAGCAATCGCGTTCGCCAAGGTGGATCGCATTGCCCTTGCCGTCACCGAAGATCTGGAATTCGATGTGGCGGGGATTGCCGAGGTACTTCTCGATATAGACCGTGGCATCGCCGAACGCGGCCTTGGCCTCGCTACCGGCCTGCTGGATCAGGCTCTCGAGCTCGTCGGGGCCGGTGCACACCTTCATGCCGCGCCCGCCGCCGCCCGAGGCAGCCTTGATGATCACCGGATAGCCGGCCGCCTCGGCAATCGCGCGGGCTTCGGTGATGTCCGACACCGCGCCGTCCGAACCGGGAACCAGCGGCAGGCCCAGGGCACCGGCCGTGCGCTTGGCCTCGATCTTGTCGCCCATCGTCCGGATGTGTTCCGGCTTGGGGCCGATCCAGGTGATGCCGTGCGCTTCGACGATCTCGGCGAACTGGGCATTCTCCGAAAGGAAGCCATAGCCCGGGTGGATCGCGTCGGCGTGGGTGATTTCCGCTGCGGAAATGATCGCCGCGATGTTCAGGTAGGAATCGCGGGCCGTCGGCGGCCCGATGCAGACCGCGTGGTCGGCCAGCCGCACGTGCATGGCATCGGCGTCTGCGGTGGAATGGACCGCCACCGTTTCGATGCCCATCTCGTGAGCGGCGCGGTGGATACGCAGGGCGATTTCGCCCCGGTTGGCGATCAGCAGCCGGCGGATGGCCATGGCGTCAGCCGATCACCACCAGCGGCTGGTCGAATTCGACCGGCTGCCCGTTTTCGATCAGGATCGCGCTGACCGTGCCGGCCTTCGGGGCGGTGATCGGGTTCATCACCTTCATCGCCTCGACGATCAGCAGCGTCTGGCCTGCCTTCACCGTGGCGCCGACCGCGATGAAGTTCGCCGCGCCCGGTTCGGGAGCGAGGTAGGCGGTGCCGACCATCGGGGACTTCACCGCATCGACCGGCGCCGGGGCCGGCGCGGCCGGAGCCGCCGCAGGAGCGGCAGCCGGTGCGGCGGCAGGGGCCGCGGGCATGGCGACGGCGGTCGGCGCTGCTGCGACGAACTGGCGGGCGACGCGGATCTTGCGCTCGCCATCCTCCACCTCGATCTCGGACAGCCCGGTGTCGGCCAAAAGTTCGGCCAGCTCGCGGACGAGCGTGCTGTCGATGTTCATCTTGCCGTTACGGCCTGCGCCCGGGGTATCGCCCATTCGAACCTTCCGTTTTCTGCTGTTGGCGCCCCCGTAGGCCCGCCGCAAGGGGGCTGGCAAGGCCAAAGCGACGGTTTATCCTCCGCCGGGGGCAGGAACGGGTCGCCGCTCCGGGCTCAAAGACCGGCCGCGGCCTCGAGCGCGAGCAGATAGCTGCGGGCCCCGAAGCCGGCGATGGTGCCCCGCGCGGCCTGTCCGATGTAGCTGGTGTGGCGGAAGGGTTCGCGCGTGTGAGGGTTCGACAGGTGGACCTCGATCACCGGCACGGTCACGGCCTTGATCGCATCGAGCAGGGCGACGCTGGTGTGGGTATAGGCGCCGGCATTGAGCAGGATCGCCCGGGCGGCCTTGCCATGCGCCTCATGGATCCAGTCGACCAGCACGCCTTCATGGTTGGACTGGTGGCACTGGACCCGCAGCCCCAGTTCGCCCGCACGGCTGGCCAGCATGCCATTGATCGCGCCGAGCGTGGTCGATCCGTAGATCGTCGGCTCGCGGGTTCCCAGCAGGTTGAGGTTGGGCCCGTTGAGCACGTAGACGAGATCGGACATGGCTTCCCCCCGGAATGGCACTGGCGCCCCGTCTTAGCCGGCCGGGACGCCAGTGCAAGGGTGGCCGGCGGCCCGGCTGACGGCCCGGCTGATAGCCAAGCCGGTGGCCGGGCTCAGCGGTCGGTGCCGCGCACCTTGCCCCACTGCCGCGCGGCGGTGTAGCCCAGATAACCCGTGCCGAAGAGCGCGTAGAGCGGTTCAGGCAATCCGTTGAGATAAGCGGTCATGCCCCGGCCGATGGCATCGGCCATCTCCGGTCGGAAGGCCGCGACCACTCCCATCGGCACCGACAGCAGGATCAGCACGTACATCACGTAAAGAAAGCTGGGGCGCGCCCGGCTGGTCCAGGGATCGGCCGCGCCCGCCTCGGCCACAATCGCCGAAAGCTGGGTCCGCAGCAGGTCAAGCTCCTGCGTGCCCTGCAGTCGCAGCAGTTCGAGCTTGGCGGCGTCGCGCGCCCGGGGATCGGGAATCACCTTGTCGAGAATGGCGCTGATCGGGCTGAGCAGCGTGTCGAAGATGGCCATGGAGTCCTCCTGTGCTGGGAAGACCCGCCCATCTAGCGCGATCGGGCTGGGTAGGAAAATGACCCCTCCGGCGATCCTCAGTCCGCCACGAAATCCCCCCAGCCGGCGAGATAGGCGATGAAGGCCTCGCCCAGACCTTCCGCCCGCAAGTGCGCCCGGGAGACGGGGCGTTCCATCATCGCGAAACCGGGATCAGCGATCGCCCGGCGCGCGAAATCGTGGTGGAGGATCGCGCCGCGGCCGACCATCGCGAAATCGGCCCCGGCATCGAGGCAGGCCTGCGCCGTGACGGCATCCTGGATCTTGCCCGCCACCCCCAGTCGGCACGCTCCGCGCGGCAGGCGGGCGAACAGGTCGATCAGGCGCGCCGAACCGTATCCGGGCGTATCGGGGTGCTTGAAGCAGTCCCATAGCGACATGTCGAGATAGTCGATCTGTCCGCCGGTCATGGCCCGCTCGGCGGTGGCCAGGGCCTCGTCCAGGGGGATGCCGTAACGCTCGGGCGAAAGCCGTAGGCCGATCTGGAAATCGGCCCGGCACCGCTGGCGGACCTGATCGATGATCGTGAACAGCAGGCGCGAGCGGTTGGCGAAGGACCCGCCATAGCCGTCCTGGCGGTGGTTGTGATCCGCATCCAGGAACTGGCCGATCAGATAGCCGTGGGCGCCGTGCAGCTCGACCCCGTCGAAGCCGGCCCGCTCGGCTCGCAGCGCCGCAACCGCGAAGTCCTCGATCACCTGTTCGACCTCGGCGGTGGTCATGGCGCGGGCACCGGTTTCCGCATCGTCCCAGGCGCAGACCGGCTCCCGCCCGCTTTCGCTGGCGCGGCGTCCGCCGTGGTGCAACTGGACCGCGCTGACGCTGCCGGCGGCGCGGATGCTGCGGGCCAGTCCGGCAAGGCCCGGGACCTGCGCATCGGAACACAGCCCGATCTGGCCATGCCAGGCCTTGCCGGCCGGGCTGACATAGGTGGCACAGGTCATGGTCAGCGCGAAGCCTCCCTGCGCCCGGCGGACCAGCCAGTCCTGCTCCACCGGGCTCAGCGTCCCGTCCGCATGGCTCTGCTTGTTGGTCAGCGGGGCCAGCACGATCCGGTTGGCCAGGGCCGGACCCCGCGCCAGGCTCAAGGGCGCGGCGAGGGACGAGGGAGAGCTTGGGGCGGTTGGCCGGTCGGACATGGCGGGACTCGCAAGGCTTCGGTGTTTGGCGGGCTCTGTCCGGCAAGCATGGCCCACCCGCAAGCCCCGCGTTGCATTGGCCGGGCATTCGCTTAGGCTGGACCGGCCGGCAATCAGGGAGAGCAGGAATGAGCGACGACAGGGTGGTGATGACCGTGCGCGACGGGATCGCGGAGGTCAGACTCAACCGCCCGGACAAGCTCAACGCCGTGGACGAGGCGCAGTTTCATGCGATCGCGGCAACCATCGACGATCTGGCCGGGCGCACCGATGTCCGCTGCGTGGTCCTCTCGGGCGAGGGCAGGGCGTTCTGCGGCGGGGTTGACCTGCAGAGCCTGGCCGGACTGCCCGGGCTGAACGACCTGGCCGAGCGGACCCATGGCGAGGCCAACCTGTTCCAGCATGTCTGCTGGGGCTGGCGGCAACTGCCGATGCCGGTGATCGCGGTGGTGCACGGTTACGCTTTCGGGGCGGGGTGCCAGATCATGCTGGGGGCCGACATCCGTATCCTGGCTCCGGATGCCGAGGTTTCGATGATGGAGATCCGCTGGGGCATCGTGCCCGACATGGCCGGGTTCGCCCTCGCCCGCGGGCTCGTTCGGGACGATCTCCTGCGCGAACTGATCTTCACCGGGCGTCGGGTGAAAGCCGATGAGGCGCTGGCAATCGGCCTCGCCACCCATCTGTCGGCCGATCCCCTGGGGCAGGCGATGGAACTGGCGACGCGGATCGCGGCCTCCAGCCCGGACGCGGTCCGCGCGGCCAAGCGGCTCTGCAACCTGCCCTGGGAAACCGCAGATGCCGCCGTCCTGCTGGCGGAAGCGCGTGAACAGCAGACCCTGATGCGTTCGGACAATCACCGCGAGGCCCTGCGCGCCGCGGCCGAGGGCCGCGCGCCGCGCTATCGCGACTGATCCCCTGGCCCGAGCCGCGCGGGATCGAACGCTGGGCGGGCCAGGTGGAACCGGTCGGTGCTGCGCAGATAGGTATCGGCGCCGTGCATCCGCGCGATCAGGCCCATGGCGGCGGTGTCGAGGTGCAGCCGCTGCGGATCGGTGACGAAGGCATCGGCCACGTGCGCCACCACGATCTCGCCCACGGCGATCACCTGACCGGGGCCGATCTCCAGCATCTCGCGGCGCACACACTCGAAGCTGACCGGCGCGGTGGCGATGCGGGGCGGCTTGACCCGGCTGGATGGGGCGGTGGTCAGGCCGGCATAGTCCACCTCGCTCTGTCCCCGCGGGACCGGCGCGCTGGTCTCGACCATGCGCCCGGCATCGGCCTCGCAGACCAGGTTCACCACGAATTCGCCGGTGGCGAAAATGTTGGTCGCCGTGTCCTTGTCGCCGCCGGTCGCGCCGTCCTTCATCAGCCCGAGGACCAGCAGCGGCGGATCGTCCCCCATCGCGTTGAAGAAGCTGTAGGGCGCGGCATTGACCACACCCGCCCGGTCGACCGTGGTGACCCAGGCGATCGGGCGCGGCACCACGGTTGACACCACCAGCTTGTAGCGCTCGCGCGGGGCGAGCTCGGCCATGGTGAACTCCACGGGTGCCGCGCCCGGCTCAGCTGCCGCAAAGCGCGGCGCGCGCCTCGGTATATTCGCGCTGGAGACGGGCAACGAGCTCGCCCGCGCTCACCACGGATTCAACCGCGCCGATGCCCTGGCCGCAGCCCCAGATGTCCTTCCAGGCCTTCTTGCCGTCGGAAAACTCGGCGAAGTTCATCTTGGACGGATCGGATTCCGGCAGGTTGGCCGGATCAAGCCCGGCGCGCTCGATCGAGGGGCGCAGGTAATTGCCGTGAACCCCGGTGAAGAGGTTCGAATAGAGGATGTCGGCCGCCGAGCAATCGACCAGCATCTGCTTGTAGGCCTCATCGGCCACGGCCTCGTGCGTGGCGATGAAGGCCGAACCGACATAGGCCAGATCCGCGCCCATCGCCTGCGCGGCCAACACGGCGCGGCCATGCGCGATCGAGCCCGAGAGGATCAGCGGGCCGTCGAACCAGCTGCGGATTTCCTGGACCAGGGCGAAGGGAGACAGCGTCCCCGCGTGACCGCCGGCCCCGGCCGCCACGGCGATCAGGCCATCGGCGCCCTTCTGCACGGCCTTGCGGGCGAAGGCGTTGTCGATCACGTCATGCAGGACGATCCCGCCATAGCTGTGAATGGCCGCGTTGACGTCCTCGCGCGCGCCCAGCGAGGTGATCACCAGCGGCACCTTGTACTTCACGCAGAGCGCGAGGTCCTCTTCCAGCCGGGGATTGCTGCGGTGGACGATCAGGTTAACCGCGAAGGGCGCATCGGCATCGGTCAGTTCGGTGGTGAGCCGTTGCAACCATTGTTCGAGCAAACCCGGCGCGCGCGCGTTGAGCGAGGGGAACGAGCCGACCACGCCCGCCCGGCATTGCGCCAGGACCAGGTCCGGCTGCGAGATGATGAACAACGGAGACCCGATCACCGGGACTGACAAACGGCCTTGCAGGACTGCCGGCAACGACATGATGGATACCTCACCCAACGGGATGCCCCGGTCCTGACGGAGCAGGGGCCGCCAGCCACGACAGCCGATCGCGGGCCGGCCAGCCGGTCTCCGAAGGCGATGTCGTGCGCGGGACCCCTGCCGCGCGGCAGGTCGGGTGCGTGGACCCGGGGGGCTAACAAATTGGTTCGGCGCGAACAAGCGCCCATCTTGGCGCCTGGGCAGAGGACGGCCCGCCCCGGCCGAACGCCTCGCGCACAGCCTTGTCGCCCAGGTGGCCGGTACGGGGGCGCCCATCCCAAAGGCGCTTGTGCGGGCGGGAGGATGGCGCCTAGTCTCGGCCGGCCAAGATCGGGGAGGGAAAGCATGCGTCGGACACTGGCCCAGGGGTTGGGCTCTTTGGCCTTCGGCCTGGCGGCCCTATCGGTTTCCGGCGCGGCCCTTGCCGGTCCGGCGGCACCTGCCAGCGCTGCCGGTCCCTATGCCGGGACCGAGAAACGCGACGGCCTGTTCCCGGTCCATGTCGACAAGGCAGCGGGTCGCATCCTGCTCTCGCTGCCGGCCGCCGGTAGCGATGGCGTGGTGGCACGGGTGCTCTATGCCACGGCTCTGCGCACCGGGCTCGGTTCGGCCCCGATCGGGCTCGACCGGGCCCAGCCAGGCCCGGCCCGGATCCTGCTGATCCGTCGCCTGGGCAAGAAGGTCGCCTTCGAGCTGGAGAACCCGCGGTTCCGCGCGACCGGGGGAACGCCGGCCGAGCAGGCGGCCGCCGCCGATGCCTTCGCCACCTCGGTGCTCTGGCTGGGCGATGCGCTGGACGCGCCGGACGGGCGGCTGCTGGTGGACATCGCGCCGTTCCTCGCGCGCGACACCCGCAACGTCACGGGCCAGCTCAACACCAGTGGCGAGAAGGGCTGGCGCCTGGTCGATAGCCTGAGCGCGGCCGATCCCCAAGCGGTCCGCACCTTCCCCCAGAACCTGGAGTTCGAGGCCCGCCAGACCTACGTCAGCGACACCCCGGGGCCCGAGGTGCGCAACATCGCTCCGGATTCGCGCCAGGTCACGCTGGTGGTCCGGCACAGCTTCATTGCGCTGCCGGAAGGCGGCTATGTGCCGCGCCGGTTCGATCCGCGCGGCGGCAGCTTTTCAACCCAGATCCTCGATTTCTCCGCCCCGCTCGGCCGGCAGATCGTGCAGAACCTGGCCAACCGGTTCCGGCTGGAACGGCTCGATCCGCAAGCCCCGCAATCGCGCGTGCGCAAACCGATCGTGTTCTACATCGACAACGCCGCGCCCGAACCGATTCGCACGGCCCTGCTCGAGGGTGCATCCTGGTGGAAGGCGGCCTTCGAGGCGGCGGGGTTCATCGATGCCTACCGGGTCGAGATCCTGCCCGATGGCGTCGATCCGCTCGATATCCGCTACAACGTGGTCAACTGGGTCAACCGGGCCACCCGGGGCTGGTCCTACGGCTATGCCATCACCGATCCGCGCACCGGTGAAATCCTGAAGGGCACGGTCCTGCTCGGGTCGCTGCGGGTGCGTCAGGATATCCTGATCTACGAAGGGCTGGTCGGAGCCGACAAGACCGGGCGGGGCGGGCCGAACGATCCGGCCAAGGTGGCGCTCGACAGGATCCGCCAGCTTGCCGCGCACGAGGTGGGCCATGCCCTTGGCCTGCTGCACAATTTCGCCGGGAGCACGCAGGACCGGGCCTCGGTGATGGACTATCCGGCGCCAAGGATCGGACTGAAGGATGGCGTGCCCGACCTGTCCGATGCCTATGGCGCCGGACTCGGCCGGTGGGATCGTCATGCGATCGACTGGCTCTATGGCGATCCAGCGGCGGGCGATCCCGATCTGGCCGCGCGGGCCAAGGCCGACCGGGCGCGGCGGGAAGGGCTGCGGTTTGTTTCCGACGAGAATGCCCGCAGCGTTTCGACCAGCCAGCCGTGGGGCAGCCTGTGGGACGACGGCGCCGATCCCGTGGCGGAGCTCGACCGGACGGTGCAGGTTCGCGCCGCCGCCGTTGCGCGCTTCGGCCCGGCGGCCCTGGCGCCCGGAGAGCCTCTGGCCGATCTGCGACGCAAGTTTGTCCCCATCTGGCTGCTGCACCGCTATCAGGTGGAGGCGGCGGCCAAGCTGCTGGGTGGGCTCTACTCGCAGTATGCGGTCAGCGGCGAGGGCCGGGACGCGGCGGCGCCGGTGCCTCCGGCCGAGCAGGGCCGGGCGCTCGAATCGCTGCTGGCCACCCTGGCCCCGGCTCGGCTCGAAGTGCCCGCCGGCCTGGTACCGCAACTGTCGGCGGGAACCCCGGCCGACGATGATCGCCAGACCGAGATCGAGATCATGCCGATGGCCGGGGCCGCCGCTTTCGACCCGCTGTCGGCCGCGCAGGTGGCGGCGCAGGTGACACTCGACGCGCTGCTGGCGCCGGAACGCCTGGCCCGGCTGGCCGACCAGCACCGGAGCAATCTGGCCAGCCCCGGGCCGGACCTGATCGCGCGGCGATTGCTGGCCTTGCTCGACGGGCCGGTGGTCGAGCCTCGCCTCGGGGCAATCCGGCGCGCACTGGGAACGCGGATCGTGCTGTCGCTGGCCCGGGCCGCAGCGGCGCCCGCCAGCGGGGACGAGGCGGCGGCGGTGCTCCAGCAGGCCCTGCAGGACTGGGCCGATGCCCAGCCGCGCCGGCGCTTCGCCGATCCGGCTGATCGCGCCTGGGCGCTGTCGACGGCGCGGCTGGTGCAGGATCGGGAGGGCCTGATGGCCATGGTGACCGGAGGCAAGGCCGGGCTCGCGGTGCCCCCCGGCATGCCGATCGGCGACGACGCGGACTAAGGCCCTGTTCGCCGGCGTGGGATCGGCATCGCCCCGTTTCCGTTCAATGGAGAAAGGTTCCGGAACCCGCAGCTCGGCTGCCTGGCGCAGGGCGCCGGGTTGTGATTGCGATGAAGCGGAAAATTTGGTCGGGACGAGAGGATTCGAACCTCCGACCCCCACACCCCCAGCCGCTTTTTTTGGGGGTTCACGGTGCAACGCAATTGGTCCGATAATTCTTGATTTTCCCTACGGAATCAGCCACTTTTTTGTCACTGAAGGCGTTGCGCGGGGTGCCATTTTGATGCGCCTTGTTTCACCAAGTTGCACCACCAGCGCACCACCAGAATGATTCGCGGACCAAGCAAAGGCGGTGGACGATGCGTGCGGCACTTACCCAAATGGCAATCGATAAGTTGCCTGTTCCGGCTTCCAAAGTCGAGCATCGCGACACGAGGCTAAAGGGGCTGGTGCTGCGAGTGATGCCATCGGGCGTAAAATCTTGGTATTGCGAATACGGACGTGGGAAGCGGGTCTTCCTAGGGCGGGCAGATGTGCTCGGCGTTGCCGATGCGCGTGAGAGCGCCCGCACGATCCTTGCTGATGTTTATCGCGGGATCGATCCAATAGAGGCACGCAAGCCCAAGCCGGGCGTGCCGACCTTTCAAGACTTCCTTGATGGCGACTATAAAATCTGGGCGAAGGCCAATCAGCGGGCGCACGCGCAGAACCTCAAGCGGCTGGCGACGGCTTTCAAGCCATTGCTGAATAAGCGGCTGGATGAAATCACAGGGCTGGATGTCGAGAAGTGGCGCGCCAGTGAGATTGAGCGAGGCCTCAGTCTGGAAACCATCAACCGCGATATTTCGTCGATCAAGGCAGCGCTCAATCGAGCTGTCGATTGGGAACTGATTTCGGCCAATCCTCTCGCCAAGGTCAAGAAGTCGAAAACGGACGACTGCCTGAAGGTCCGGTTCCTCAGCGACAGCGAAGAGAAGAGGCTTCGCGCAGCAATGGATGCGCGCGAGGAGCGCCGCCGCGCCGAACGCGATTCCGCCAATCATTGGCGGCGTGAACGTGGCTATGTCCTGCTCCCCAGCTTGCGAACGGTGATGTTCACCGATCATGTGAAGCCGCTGATCCTGCTGTCGATCAATACCGGCTGCCGTCGCGGTGAATTGTTCGATCTCACGTGGTCCAACGTCGATCTCGACCGGCGCATTCTGACCGTGACAGGGGCAACGGCCAAATCCAAGCGCACGCGCCATATCCCGCTAAACCGGGAGGCTACTCTGGTCTTGCAGGGTTGGCGCGCACAGGCAGAAGACGCGGACGGGTTGGTGTTCCTCAATGAAGCCGGGGAGCGGTTTGATCGCGTGAATTTTTCGTGGCGTCGATTGCTCAAGGACGCCGAAATCGGCGCATTCCGCTGGCACGATATGCGCCATCACTTTGCATCGCGGTTGGTGATGGGTGGAGTTGATCTCAACACGGTCCGCGAGCTGCTAGGCCATAGCGACTATGCCATGACGTTGCGCTATGCCCATCTCGCTCCCGAACATAAGCTGAAGGCGGTTGAGGTGCTTGATCGTCGAACATCCCTTGCGGCGGCGGCATGACAGCTATCCTAGATTGACTTTGTTGGCAGATATGACTACATATGACGAAATCGCGTAACACCCTTCGCACAATCTCTTGGATTAAGGCGGCGCGGAAGGATTTTGAGGCGTTTCCCGAACGGGCCATGAATCGGGCGTTCGATGCCCTGACGGTTGTGGCCGATGGTGGTACGCCGGAAATCGCCAAGCCGCTCGCCGCACTTGGGGCAGGTGTCTGGGAGTTGGCGATCAAGGAGCGTGGTGACGCCTTTCGCGTCGTTTACGCACTGCAAATGGGCGATGACATCTGGGTGGTTCATGCTTTCCAGAAGAAATCGACCAAAGGAATTTCGACGCCGCGCCATGAAATCGACCTCGTGCGCGAGCGGATCAAGCGATTGAAGGAGATGCTCGATGGCTGACCATGATGACGATTTCGAGCTGGTCCGTGGTTCCGGCAACGTCTTTGCGGATTTCGATGTCCCCGACGCGAACCTTCGTCAGGTCCGCGCTATCCTTGCCGCTGAAATCGTCAAAACGCTTGATAACGAGAAGCTGACGGTGCGGGATGCCGAGGCGCGCACTGGCATTGCGGCTGCGGATTTTTCGCGTATCCGCCAGGTCAAGCTCGACCGCTTCACCATTGACCGCCTGATGCGCATTCTCGACCGGCTCAACCGTGATGTCCGCGTGAAAATTTCGGTCGCGCCTCGTGCGCGTCCGTCGAAGAGGCCGATGGCATCGCCGCTTGCTGCTTGAAATCTGACGCCCGGCTTTGGCGAAGGGCTCGGATTCTGCGGGTGTTGCAAGCTGTTTGAATGACTACGCTGCTTCGCGCAGCTGCACGATCCGCTGAAACTCCGCCAACAGTTCCGGATGGAAGCGGGCTAGGTGGTGAACCACGCGCACGTTTTCCGTCATGCGGGCCAAGTAGCCGGTCGCCAGAACCAAATCGAGATGATCGGTGCCGTAGCTTTGCTCGATCATGCGGAACTCGCGGTCGATGTTTGTCGCTTCCCGTTCCATGTGCTCGATCTGCTCATCGCTGAGGCCGCGCACGGTCTTGCGCTTTTCGCTGGTCAACAGATGCTGCGGCGTGGCGGCAACAAGCGACTTGGCATAGGGCCATGAAAACCTGTTCATCGCGATCATGGTCTCGGCGACTTCTATCTGCCGCATGGGGCGCAGTTTTTTCATCTCGCGAAAGGTGTTGAGCGGCACCATCCGGTCTTGCAACAACTTCGCCACCTCATCGCAAATTCCGCAATGAAGCCGTCCCGGATTTTGACGAACTCGGCGGGGCTAAGAGGCAATTGCTCCTGCATCCGTCCCCTCGGAGTAGGGGGAATCAATCCGCCGTTCAATTCGGAAAAGGGAGGTCGTGCTGTCCATATTCGATGCTCTGCGATGCATCGCGATGAGAACATCTTGGCACTATCTGCACCACCAGCGCACCACCATGCCGATTTGGGGGTGACGCGGCTTTTTAGAAAATCGATCTAAGTTCTTGAAATATTGGTCGGGACGAGAGGATTCGAACCTCCGACCCCCACACCCCCAGTGTGATGCGCTACCAGGCTGCGCTACGTCCCGACCGGAGCGGCGGCCTATAGGCACGCTCCGGTGAGGATGCAAGCGGGCTTGCGCGGGGTGGTGCAAATGTCTCGGCGGGAGGCAGATGCCGGCAGCGTCGGCCGGGGGGCTGGCGCTCGCGTTGCCACGTCCCCACATTGCTGCTAACCGCGCCCCATTCCGGCCGGCCCGGGCCCCGATGCCGATCCGGCATGGGCGGTGCGGGCCGGTCCTTCGATCAGAAAGCCGATGATCCTTCCATGAGCAGCGCCTCTCTTACCCTCCTCGCCGCCGCGACCGCCGGCGCCCCGCCGGCCTGGACCAGCTTCATCCCGTTTGTGGGCATGGGCCTTGTGTTCTACTTCCTGCTCCTGCGCCCGCAGATGCAGCAGCAGAAGCGGCAGCGGGCCAAGCTGGCCGCGATCAAGAAGGGCGATCAGGTGGTCACGGCCGGTGGCCTGCTGGGCAAGGTGATCAAGGTCGAGGAGCTTTATGTCGAACTCGAGCTTGGCCCCAACGTCAAGGTCCGCGCGGTCAAGGCCACGATCGCCGACGTGTTGCAGCCCGGCGGCGTCCCCGCCAACGACTGAGCTCCGCCCCCTTGCCCCGGGGTCCATGACAATGGCTGAACTCCTGCAGCAGGACGCCTGATACCGATGCTCGATTTCCCCCGCTGGAAGCAGGCCTTCTACTGGTCGCTCGCCGCGATCGCGATGCTGGCCGCCCTCCCTTCGATCTTCGCCTTTGCCCAGCTGCGCTGGCCCAGCCAGTTGCCCCGGCCCGAGGTCAATCTCGGGCTCGATCTGGCCGGCGGCAGCCACATCCTGCTCGAGGCCAATCCCGACCAGGTGCGCCGGCAGCGGCTCGAGGCGATGGACGAGGACGTGCGCCAGCGGCTGAAGCAGAATGCGCCTGACGTGCGGATCGGCGATATCTCGACCAAGGACGGCACGGTCAGCTTCCTGGTCGACGATCCGTCGCAGCTCGACAAGGCCCGCGAGGCGGTGCTGCCGCTGACCAATGGCGCGCAGCTGACCGGCCAGCGTGACTGGGACATCCAGGTGCTGGACGGCAACCGCATCGTCCTGACGCCCACCCAGGCCGGGATCGACCTGGCGGTGTCACAGGCGATGGACACCGCGACCGAGGTGGTGCGCAAGCGCATCGACGCGCTTGGCACGCGCGAGCCGACGATCATCCGCCAGGGGGCGCAGCGCATCGTGGTGCAGGTGCCCGGGCTGAAGGATCCGGCCGCGCTGAAGGCGCTGCTCGGCCAGACCGCCAAGCTGGAATTCAAGCTGGTCGACAGCACCGCCAGCCCGACCGATCTGGCCCAGGGCATCGTCCCCCCGGGCAGCCAGATCGTGCCCTGCGCCGATGCCGGTTCCTGCGGCGGTGCGCCGACTCTCGCGGTTCGCCGGCTGGGCGGGATCAAGGGCGATCAGTTGACCAACGCGCAGCAGACCTTCGAGCAGCAGAACAACCGGCCGGTGGTGTCGATCACCTTCGATCAGGCCGGTGGTGCCAAGTTCGCCAAGCTGACCAGCGAGAACGTCGGCAAGCCCTTCGCCATCATCCTGGACGGCAAGGTCATCTCCGCGCCCAACATCAACGAGCCGATCCTGGGCGGCAGTGCCCAGATTTCGGGCAACTTCACCGTGGAAAGCGCGAACCAGCTGGCGATCTCGCTGCGCTCGGGCGCGCTGCCGGTCGATCTCAAGGTGGTGGAGGAGCGGTCCGTCGGTCCCGATCTCGGCGCGGATTCGATCAAGAAGGGCATGCTCGCCATGCTGGTCGGCACGACCGCGCTGGCCGTGTTCATCCTCGTCACATATGGCCGCTTCGGGGTCTATGCCTGCGCCGCGCTGATTGTGAACGTGCTGATGATCCTGGGGATCATGGCCATCGCCAACACCACGCTGACCCTGCCGGGCATTGCCGGGTTCGTGCTCACCATCGGTGCCGCGGTGGACGCGAACGTGCTGATCAACGAGCGCATCCGCGAGGAGCGGCACCGGGGGCGGCGCGTCGTCCAGGCGGTGGAGATGGGCTACAAGGAGGCCAGCCGCGCGATCTTCGACGCCAACATCACCAACGTGATCGCCGCCGCGCTGATGTTCATCTTCGGCTCGGGTCCGGTGAAGGGTTTCGCCGTGGTGCTCGTCATCGGCATCGTCACTTCGGTGTTCACCGCCGTGACCATGACGCGGATGTGGGTGGCCAACTGGTTGCGCCGCGCCCGTCCCACCGAAATCGCGCTGTAAGGGAGAGCCGACCGTGAAACTGCTGAAGCTCGTCCCCGACAACACCAACATCCGCTTCCTGCGCTGGCGGGTCCCGTTCTACGTGGTCAGCCTGCTGCTGATGGC
The DNA here is from genome assembly GCF_014230305.1 of Novosphingobium aerophilum. Taxonomy (GTDB): domain Bacteria; phylum Pseudomonadota; class Alphaproteobacteria; order Sphingomonadales; family Sphingomonadaceae; genus Novosphingobium; species Novosphingobium aerophilum. The sequence goes on along the minus strand of NZ_JACLAU010000002.1, from coordinate 162,098 downwards.
CGCCAGCATCACCCTGGTGATGACCCGCGGCCTGAACATGGGCGTCGATTTCGTCGGCGGGCAGATGATCCGCGTCACCTTCACCCAGTCGGCCGCCGCTCCGGTCGGTCCGCTGCGGGAGGAGGTCACCGCGCTCGGCTTCGGCGAGCCGATCATCCAGCAGTTCGGCAAGCCGAACGAGGTCTCGATCCGGATGAAGCTGCCGGAAGGGTCGGACAAGGACGCGGGCCTCGCCGACGCGATGGCCAAGCGCATCACCGCCGATATCAAGGCCAAGCATGCCGACGTGCGGATCGACGGGGTCGATTCGGTTTCGGGCAAGGTTTCGAAGGAACTGGGCTGGACCGCATTCCAGGCGCTGGGCCTCGCCGCATTGGCGGTCGCGGCCTACATCTGGATCCGGTTCGAATGGCAGTTCGGCGTGGGTGCCCTGTTCGCGCTGGTCCACGACGTGACGCTGACGCTGGGCCTGTTCGCCATCACCCAGATGGAGTTCGATCTCAACATCGTCGCGGCGCTGCTGACGCTGATCGGCTATTCGCTCAACGATACGATCGTGGTCTACGACCGCATCCGCGAAAACCTGAAGAAGTATCGCAAGATGCCGCTGCCCGAGCTGCTCGACCTGTCGGTCAACGAGACGCTGGCGCGGACGATCGTCACCTCGCTGTCGATGCTCATCACGCTGGTCGCGCTGCTGCTGCTGGGTCCGAACGTGATCTTCGGCTTCACCGCTGCGATCACGCTGGGCATCTTCGTCGGCACCTACAGCTCGATCTATATGGCGGCGCCGATCCTGATCTGGCTGAAGGTCACCCCGAAGAGCTTCGTCCCGACCGAGAGCGAGATCGACAAGCAGGAACGCCTCGCCCGCGAACGCGGCTGAGGCCTGAGCGCCTGGTCCCCGGGCAGGACCACAGGATCAGACGATCAACCTGCGCCAGTGATCGATCAGGCTGGCGGCGTTGGCCTCCCAGCTGAAGCCCGCCGCTCCGGCGCAAACCGCCTCGCGCGTTGGGCGGTGGGCGAGCAAGTCGCTGACCGCCATGGCGATGTCCTGGCCGTCACGCCCGGCGAAACGGCCGTAATCGGGGCTGGTCAGCAATTCCTGCGCGCCGGGGATCGGGGTGGTGACCACCGGGGTTCCGCAAGCGAGGGCCTCGACCCAGGCGTTGGCCAGGCCCTCGCTGGCGGTCGGCAGGACGAACACGTCGGCGGCCGAAAGGACCTGGGGGAGATCGGTATGCGGAACTGGGCCCAGGAAGCGGACCCGCTCACCGACGCCGCGATCCCGGGCCAGTCCGCGCAAGGCCGCCTCGTCCGGACCGGCCCCGGCCAGCACCAGGGTGGCTTCGGGCAGAGCAGCCAGGGCCTCGATGGCGTGGCGCTGGCCCTTGCGCGGGATCAGGGCGCCCACCGTGGCGAGCACCGGTCCCGCTTGCGGCAAACCCAGGGCGGTGCGGCAGGCGGCCTGGTCGAGCGGACGGAACACCGTGCGGTCCAGACCTGTGCGGTGCACGGTGATCCGTTCGCGCGGCAGGCCCAGGGTGACCATGTCGTCGGCCAGACCTTGCGACACGGCCAGCAGTCCGGCAGCCGCCTGTCCGGCCCGTCGCACCTGCTCGGCCGTGCCCGCGGCATGTCCCCAGTGATGGATGTCCGCACCCCGAGCCTTGATCGAGCACGGCACGCCCAGCGCTGCGGCCAGACGAACCGCCGCGGGGCCGTCGGGATAGAAGAACTGGGCATCCACCAGGTCGAACGGTTGCGCCGCGTGGAGGCGGCGGACGATCGGCCACACCGCGCGGACGATGGCCCCGGGGTTGAAGCGGCCGCCAATGGCCGGCAGCAGGCGGAACCGCGGGCGCAGCACGTCGACGCCGTGCCAGGTCTCGCGCTCCGGCAGGCCCCGGAGCGAGCGGTAGCGGGAATGGCGGTCGAGCGGGAAGGGGGGCAGCCCCACCGGGTTGACCAGGGTCAGGTCAACCGCGCCGGTCCGGACCACGGCCTCCATCTGCCGCGCGACGAAGACCCCGAAGTTGGGCGCGGCCGCGTTGGGATAGAGCGTGGCCAGGGACAGGACGCGCAGGCGCCCGCCAGGATGACTCACAGCGTCAGGCTGATTCACAGGGGCCGGACGAGCATGGCGGCCACCGCCAGCCAGGCCGGATTTTCGATCACGATCTGGCGCTGGCCGATACCCGGCGGCAACACGGCCAGCCGACGCCCGTCGCGGTCGACCAGCCGGCCGAAAGCAAAGCGGCCGGCGGGCCGGGGAACCAGCACGTCACGGTTGAGCAGCCGACCCCACCCCGAGTCATTGACGATCTGTCGCAGCCACAACTGATCGCCCGCCCGGTACTCCCCGCTGCTCGCTTCGATGGTCAGGGCCACCAGCGGATCCTCGCCGGCCATCTGGCTGGGCAGGATCGCCTCGCGCGGATGGGTCAGGGCCTCGGCCCCGCTGTCGGTCAGACGCGCAACCGTCATCGGGACCAGGCCGTGCTCGCTCCGCACCAGCAACTGCGGATCGACCTGCAGGGCGGCGGCGATCCGGTTCATCCAGGTGAGCGACAATTGCCGCATGCCGGTCTCGAGCCGGCCGATCGTCTGGGCCGTGGTGGGCGGAACGCAGCGGGCCGCGACATCGGCGAGGGTCAGGCCCTTGTCCTTGCGGATATCCCGGATGCGGTTGATCAAGCGCCCTCTCCCATGGCTGAGCGATAACCATATTGGTGTTTTCGCTTTCCTACAAGCCGCGCTTACTGGCACGTGACCGCGCCGAGGGAGGATGAATCGATGAAGCGTCATCTGGTCGAGCGGGAGTGGACCGAAGTGGGACCCGGACCGCGCGTTCCGGCGCCCAACGGGCGGAGCGTGACGGTCAATCTCGCCGAATCCCCGCTGACCTGGCTCCATGCGCGGGGGCATCTGACCGATCGCGAACTGGCAGCGGGGGAATGCCTGCGCCGCGATTTCGAGGCGGCGCAACTGGTTCCCGGAACCACCATGCGGTGGGACCCGGTGAAGCTGGGCGGCGTCGGCGCCGGCCTAAATGCGACGGAGCGCCAATTGGCCGCGCGCGAGCGGTTCCATGCCGCCGTCGCGGCCGCGGGTGCCGGGTTGTCCGATGTGCTCTGGCGGGTGGTCTGCGCGGGAGAGAGTCTGGCCGATGCGGAGCGGGGCCTGGGTTGGCCCAGCCGCAGCGGCAAGCTGGTGCTGCGCTTCGCGCTCGATCGGGTCGCGGGCTTTTACCGTCTGCGCTGAAGCGATGGCCCATCAAGCACTTGGGCCCGTGTCCCGGCTTGCCCGACCCGGCGCGGCTGTGCCAACAGGTCACCTTTGCAACGATATCGAGGGCAAACATGGATCGTCGTCAGTTTCTGGGGAGTGGCGCCGTCGCCGCGCTGGCCAGCCGTATCCCGCTGGCCATGGCTGCCACCCCCGCCGACGATCGCCTGGTCAATGCCCTGGATCGGCAGTTCTACGGCGAGCTGATGCTGGAGCCCGAAGCTGCGACCTCGCTCGGGCTGGACAAGGGGCCCTACGCGGCGCTCAAGAGCCAGCTCAGCGACTATGGCCCAGGTGGGCGCGAGACCGCCCTGCGCTTTGCCCGGCAGTCGCGCGATGCGCTGAAGGCGATCGATCCGGCGGGGTTGAGCCCGGCGATGCGCCGCAATCGCGAGATCGCCTTGTTCCGCGTCGATTCTGACATCGAACCGGCGCGGTTCGGGCTGTCGAGCGCGCAGTCGCCCTATCCGATTTCCCAGCAGGACGGGGCCTATTTCGGCGTGCCCGATTTCCTCGCCAACCAGCATACGATCGAGACCGGGGCCGATGCCGAGGCCTACCTCGCGCGTCTTGCCGCTTTTCCGACCGCGCTCGATGCCGAAACCGAACTCCAGCGGTCCGAGGCGGCCCGGTCGATCGTCGCGCCGGCCTGGTCGCTCGATCTCGCGCTGGGGCAGATCCGCCAGCTGCGATCGGGCGCAGCCGAGCAGAGTGGCCTGGTGCAGTCGCTGGTCGAGCGGGCGCGGGCCAAGGGGCTGGCCGGGGACTGGGAGCGCCGGGCGGCCCAGATCGTCAGCACCGGGGTCTTTCCCGCGCTCGATCGCCAGGCGGCCCTGCTGGAACGGCTCAAGACCACCACCCGGCCCGGCGACGGCGCCTGGCGTCTGCCCCAGGGCGAGGCGATCTACACCATGGCCCTGCGCCATGCGACCACCACCGATATGACCCCGGACGAGGTCCACAAGATCGGCCTTGATCAGGTTGCCGAGCTGACCGCGCAGCTCGACGCGATCCTCAAGGAGGCCGGCTACACCCAGGGCTCGGTGGGATCGCGTCTCGTCGCGCTCAACACCTCGGCGGACCAGCGCTTCCCCAACACCGATGCCGGGCGCGAGGCGTTGATCGCCTCGCTCAATGCCGATGTGACGAAGATGACCGGCCTGCTGCCCCGGGCCTTCAATCGCCTGCCGACCGAGACCCTGGAAATCCGGCGCGTTCCTCCGGAGATCCAGGACGGCGCGGCCAACGGATACTACTATCCGTCGGCCCTCGACGGCACCCGCCCGGCGATCTACTGGATCAACCTCAAGGACACCGGGGACTGGCCCAAGTACCAGCAGCCGTCACTGACCTATCACGAAGGGGTTCCGGGCCACCATCTGCAGGGCGGCGTTGCCCGTCTCGGCGGTGACCTGCCCAAGCTGCTGCAGAACTATTTCATCTCGGCCTACGGCGAAGGCTGGGCGCTTTATGCCGAGCAACTGGCGGACGAGCTCGGCGGCTACAAGGGCATCGAGCGGGCCGGCGATCTGCAGTCGTTCCTGTTTCGGGCGACCCGGCTGGTGGTGGACACGGGGCTCAATCACAAGCGTTGGACCCGTGAGCAGGCGATCCGCTACATGGTCGAGACCACGGGCTTCACCCAGGGCCGCAGCCAGCGCGAGATCGAGCGCTATTGCGCGTCGATCGGCCAGGCCTGCAGCTACAAGATCGGTCACAACAAGTGGCTCGAGCTGCGCAACCGGGCCCAGCAGAAGCTGGGCGCCCGGTTCAGCCTCGGCTGGTTCCATGACGTGCTGCTCGAAGGGTCGATGCCGCTGGCCCTGCTCGACCGGCGGGTGAACGAGCGGATCGCGGAGCGCCTTGCGGCGGGGTGAGGGGGCGGTTTGGCCCAAACCCCTCTTGAGCTGTCCCCGTTCGTGTCGAGCGCAGTCGAGACACGTTGCCCCCGGCCTCTCGATTGCGCTCGAGGCGAACGGGGACAGACGGTTATCGGTGGATAGACCTGATCAGCCCTCGACCAGCTCGGCCAGCTCCAGCCAGCGCTCTTCGGCCGCATCCTTTTCCGCACGGGCCTTGTCGATTGCCGCGGTCAGCGCCGCGAACCGGGCGGGATCGCGGGCATAGAGTGCGGGATCGGCCAGGGCCGTCTCATCGCGGGCAATCGCCGCGGCGAGCTCCTCGATCCGCTGCGGCAGCAGATCGTAGTCGCGCTGATCCTTGTACGACAGCTTGGTCTTCTTCGGGGCTGCAGGCGGGGGCGGGGCGGCGGCCGATGCCTTCGTCGCCGCGTCGGTCCGCTGGACCGGCTTGCCGGCCAGCCGGGCCTTGCGCTGTTTCTCCCAGTCGGCATAGCCGCCCGCGACGATATCGACCTTGCCCGACCCGTCCATGCCCAGCGTGATCGTCACCGTGCGGTCCAGGAAATCGCGGTCGTGGCTGACGATCAGGACGGTCCCGTCGTAATCGGCGATGACCTCCTGCAGCAGGTCGAGCGTTTCGAGGTCCAGATCGTTGGTCGGCTCGTCCAGCACCAGCAGGTTGGAGAAGCGGGCGAACTCGCGCGCCAGCAGCAGGCGCGATCGCTCACCGCCGGAGAGGGTGCCGACCCGGGCCTCGACCATGCCGGGATCGAACAGGAAGTCCTTCAGATAGCCGTGGACGTGCTTGCGGACACCCTGGACGTCCACCCAGTCGCCGCCTTCGGCCACCACGTCGCGGACCCGCTTGTCCGGCGCCATCAGGCTGCGTTGCTGGTCGATGACGATGGGGGTGAGCGTCTTGGCGAGGGTGACGGAGCCGCTGTCGGGCTCCAGCTCGCCGGTCAGCAGCTTGAGCAGCGTGGTCTTGCCCGCGCCGTTCGCCCCGACCAGGCCGATCCGGTCACGGCGCGTGATGCGCAGGGAAAAGTCCTTGACGATGACCCGTTCGCCGAAGCGCTTGGTGACCTTGTCGGCGACGATCACGGCCTTGCTCTTGGCATCGTCACTGGCCAGCGCGAGCTTGGCCGCGCCCTGCGGGCTGAGCATCGCGGCGCGCTGGGCGCGCATTTCGTAAAGCTTCTCGAGCCGGCCCATGTTGCGCTTGCGCCGCGCTGTGACGCCCCGCTCCAGCCAGTGCGCCTCGATCTTCAGCTTGGCGTCCAGCTTCTCGGCGGCGCGGGCCTCCTCGGCATAGACCGCTTCCATCCACGCCTCGTAGCCGCCGAAGCCGATCTCGCGCCGGCGCAGCGAGCCGCGATCCAGCCACAGGGTCGCCCGGGTCAGGCGTTCCAGGAAGGTGCGGTCATGGCTGATCACCACGAAGGCGCCGTTGTAGCGCTGCAGCCAGCCCTCCAGCCATTCGATCGCGGCGAGATCGAGGTGGTTGGTCGGTTCGTCGAGCAGGAGCAGGTCGGGTTCGCTGGCGAGGGCGCGGGCCAGGGCGGCACGGCGGCGCTCCCCGCCCGAGGCGCTATCGGCCCGGCGCGACAGATCGATCCCGAGCTGGCCGGCGATGGCCTCGACTTCGTGGCGGGGCGGGGCGTCCCGGCCCGACAGCGCGAAGTCGAGCAGGGTGTCGAAGCCGGTGAAGAACGGGTCCTGCTCCAGCGTGACGATGCGCGTGCCGGGCTGGACCGACCGGGTGCCCCGATCGCCCTCGACCGCGCCCGACAGCAGCTTGAGCAGGGTCGTCTTGCCCGCGCCGTTGCGCCCGATCAGGGCGAGGCGATCGCGCGGGGCGATGTGGATGTCGAGGTCGCGGAAGAGCCAGCCCGAGCCCTGTTGCAGGCTGAGGCCCTCCCACGAGAGGATCGGTGCGGCGGCCATGGCGGGGCGTTAGGCGGCGGGCGGCGGGAAGGCAAGGGAAAGGCCGGGCCCTGCGCGCCGTCTACGCCATTCACACCTTGTTCAACGCGTCCGGCTTAGGCATCAGGGCGCTATGGAACGTTCGATCGGCAAGTCCCTCCTGCTTGGTGCCGCGATCGCGGGAGCCGTCGCGGCGGGCTGCGGCCCGGCCCGCGCCGCGACCGGCGAGGACGCCCAGGCGCAGCTCCGGCGCGAGATCCGGGCCGGCAACGTCCGCCCCCCGCGCGAGGTGGAAGCCCGCGTCATCGCGATGATGGCGGGGATGCAATACCTGGGTCCCGAGTACGATTCCGTGGCCATGGCCTATCGCTTCAAGTTCATCCGCGACGGCCGGGTGGTCTTCGTCGACGTCGATGCGCGCACCGGCCAGGTGCTTGACCGTCGCTAGGCCCCGGCATGGCCCGCTCCGCGACCGGCGCCCGGCTTGACGCCCCGGGCTATTCTGCCCATCACGCCGCCCGAACCATCCGTCTCCAGGGAACCCACTGACATGCGCATCCTGATCGTCGAGGACGAACCCACCCTGGGCCGCCAGCTCAAGACGACGCTGGAGCAGACCGGCTATGCCGTGGACCTTTCGACCGATGGCGAGGACGGGCACTTCATGGGCTCGACCGAGGAATACGATGCCGTCGTGCTCGACCTGGGCCTGCCCGAGATCGACGGGCTGACCGTGCTCGGCATGTGGCGCAAGGAAGGGCGCAATTTCCCGGTGCTGGTCCTGACCGCGCGCGACAGCTGGTCCGACAAGGTGGCGGGGCTGGATGCAGGGGCGGACGATTACCTGGCCAAGCCGTTCCAGACCGAGGAGCTGATCGCCCGGCTGCGTGCGCTGATCCGCCGCGCCTCGGGCAATTCGTCGAGCGAGCTGATTGCCGGTGACGTGCGGCTCGATACCCGGTCCGGGCGGGTCACGCTGAAGGGCGAGCCGGTCAAGCTGACCGCGCAGGAGTACAAGCTCCTGTCCTACCTGCTGCACCACAAGGGCAAGGTGGTCAGCCGGACCGAACTGATCGAACACATCTACGATCAGGACTTCGACCGGGATTCGAACACGATCGAGGTGTTCGTCACGCGCATCCGCAAGAAGCTGGGGGCCGACGTCATCACCACGATCCGCGGGCTGGGGTACAGCCTGGACGATCCGGCCGAAGCCCCGCGCGGCTGACCCTGGCGACCGGCGCGCGTGACGGATCCAGCCCAGTCGGACGAAGGCACCACTTCGGCACCGGCCGTGCGGGCGCACACCGGCTCGCTGTCGCGCCGCATGATGCTGATCGCGGCCGGGTGGATCACCATCCTGCTGCTGGTCGGCGGGCTGACACTCGACCGGACGCTGACCGGCCTGGTCACCCGCAATCTCGATGATCAGCTGGGCTACATGCTGACCGCCATGGTCGCCTCGGCCGAGGTCGATTCGGCCGGCGAGGTGTTCTTCAACCGCCCACTGGGCGACCAGCGCTTCCTTGAACCCAACTCGGGCCTGTACTGGCAGATCAGCGGACCGGGGCATGACGATTTCCCCTCGCGCTCGCTGTGGGACCGCAGCCTCAAGGTCCGCGCCGGCCACTTCGACAACGAACCCCACATCTATGACAGCAACCAGTTCGCCGGCGAGCCGCTGCGGATGATGGAGCGGTCGATCATCCTGCCGGGCAGCGACACCAAATGGTGGTTCGTGGTCGCCGCCAGCCGCAAGGAGCTGGACGCCCAGATCCGGCGCAACCGCCTGATCCTGGTGTGGAGCTTCATCGTGCTGGGCGCCGGTCTGTTCCTGATGGCCGGGATCCAGACCTGGTACGGGCTCGGCCCGCTGCGCCGCGTGCGCATGGCGATCAAGCGGTTGCGCACCACCGGGGCCAACCGCGTGACCGATCCCCTGCCGCTGGAGGTCCAGCCGCTGGTCGAGGAGCTCAACGGGCTGCTTGCCCATGCCGAACGTCAGGCCGAGGAGGCGCGGATGCACGCCGGCAACCTGGCCCATGCGCTCAAGACCCCGCTGACCGTGGTGATGAACGCCGCCACGGCCCGCGCTCCGGACCTGGGTGACACGGTGATCCGCGAGGCGGCGGTGATGCGGCGCCAGGTCGATCACCACCTGGCCCGGGCCCGCGCGGTCGGCCGGCGTGCGGTGGGCCAGTCGCGCGCGACCGTGGCCGAAAGCGTGGAGGCGGTGCTGCGCGCGGTGACGCGGCTCTATGACCGCACCCGCTTCGATCTCGACGGGGACCGCAATGCGGCCGTGGCGGTGGAGCGGCAGGATCTCGACGAGATCCTCGGCAACCTGATCGAGAACGCGGCCAAGTATGGGGGCGGATCGGTCTTCGTCACGATCGATGCCGTGCCGGACGATCCTGCCACCTGCGAGATCTGGGTCGAGGACGATGGCACCGGCATTCCCGAGGCCGAGCGGACCCGGATCTTCGATCGTGGAGCGCGGCTCGATACCGGCAAGCCGGGAACCGGGCTGGGGCTCGCCATCGTCCGCGACGTGGCCGAGATCTATGGCGGGACGGTGGAGCTGGGCGAAAGCGAGGACCTGGGCGGCTTGATCGTCAGGCTGCGCCTGCCGCGGGCGGCTGTCTAACCATCGATCGCGGGCAAGGCCTAGCTGCCGGCCTGGGCCTGGTGGTGGTGGCGGATCACCTCGTCGATGATGAAGCGCAGGAACTTTTCGCCGAAATCCGGATCGAGCTGGGCCTCGGCGGCGAGCTTGCGAAGCCGCGCGATCTGGCGATCCTCGCGCCCCGGGTCCGACGCCGGCAGGTTGTTCGCCGCCTTGTAGGCGCCCACCGCCTTGGTGATCCGGAACCGTTCGGCCAGAATGTGGATCAGCGCCGCATCGATATTGTCGATGCTGGCGCGAAAACCGGCGAGAACCGCATCCGGAGCGGGATCCGGCGCAAGAGTGTTCCTGTCGTGAGCCATCGGCAGGGCCGCTAGCACGGGATGCGGGGCAAGTCCAAGCCAGTGAATCCGGCACGCCACCGGTCCTGCCCATCGGGTTCCCTTGACGAACCGCCGCCCCTTGACCAAGGACGCAGGCATGAGCGCTGACATCATCCCGCTGCGCGCCGCGGCGCCCCAGCCTTCGCTGGCCCCCCTGCTGTCGCTGACCGCGCCGGGCATGAACAGCGTGAACGCCATCATCCTGGACCGGATGCAGAGCGAAATTCCCCTCATCCCGACGCTGGCCGGGCACCTGATCGCCGGTGGCGGCAAGCGGATGCGGCCGATGCTGACCATCGCCGGGGCGGCGCTGTGCGATTACCAGGGCGCGCGCCACCACAAGCTGGCCGCCGCGGTGGAGTTCATCCACACCGCCACCCTGCTGCACGATGACGTGGTCGACGGGTCGGAGCTGCGCCGCGGCAAGCAGACCGCGAACATCGTTTACGGCAATCCCGCGACCGTGCTGGTCGGCGACTTCCTGTTCACCCGCGCCTTTGAGCTGATGGTCGAGGACGGCAGCCTCAAGGTGCTCAAGATCCTGTCCAAGGCCAGCTCGGTGATCGCCGAGGGCGAGGTGGACCAGTTGACCGCGCAGCGCCGGGTGGAAACCAGCGAAGAGCATTACCTGTCGATCATCGGCGCCAAGACCGCCGCGCTGTTCGCCGCCGCCACCCGGATCGCCGCCGTGGTGGCCGAACGCAGCGAGGCCGAGGAGGCCGCGCTCGATGCCTATGGCCGTAACCTCGGCATCGCCTTCCAGCTGGTCGACGACGCGATCGACTATGACTCCGAGGCCGACGAGATGGGCAAGGGCAAGGGCGACGATTTCCGGGATGGCAAGATGACCCTGCCAGTGATCCTGGCCTATGCCCGCGGCAGTGCCGAAGAGCGCCGGTTCTGGCAGGAGGCCATCGCCGGCTTCCGCACCGAGGACGAGGACCTGGCTCATGCGGTGGCGCTGATCGCCAAGCATGATACCGTTTCCGCCACGCGTGAGCGGGCGCGGCACTATGCCCAGCGGGCGATCGACGCGATCGCCGTGTTCCCCGCCGGTCCCGCCCGTTCGGCCATGGCCGAGGCGGCCGAGTTCGCGGTGGCGCGGCGGTACTGATTCGCCGATTACGTTCAGGTTCGGTGCGGCTGGGCTGAACTGGTTGACACGGTTGACAGGGTTCTGAGGACGTCTGTCAGGCTGCCCCGGTGGGCGGGTTCTGGCTGGTGTCTGGGGATGGGGCCGGCGCATTGGCCCAGCGTGGCAGGTCGGCGCCGGGTAGGAAAATGGGTGGTTTGGGTCGCGTGGGACACCAGACGCAACCCCCGCCCTTGTCCGACCCCCGCTCGGCCTGAGCCTGTCGAAGGCGACGCGCCAACAGCCGCCCCACACTCCTGCCAGCTCCCAACTCAGTGGAGCATCAGCAGGACCAGGCAGCACCCGCCGCGCGTGGGCTTCGACACGCTCAGCCTGATCGGGTGTGGGGCGTGACCGTCTGGTCACTTCAGCCTGAGCGGGGCTGGGGACTGCGCGTCGGGTCATGTCAGCCTGAGCGCGTGAGGGGAGTGGCCATCGGACCACTCCGGCAACAGACTGTCCCGATGGCTTAGTCAGCCCCCTCTCGCCTCTCGCGCCAATCCCCCCTAAACGCCCCTGCGTGAGCGACCTGCCCATCCACGCCGTCCTGCCCGACCTGCTCGCCGCCATGCGGGCCGGGCCAAAGGCCGTGCTGATTGCGCCGCCGGGGGCGGGCAAGACCACCGCGGTGGCGCCGGCCCTGCTGGACCAGCCGTGGTGCAGCGGTTCGGTAATCGTCCTGTCCCCCCGCCGCGTCGCGGCCCGCGCCGCCGCCGAGCGCATGGCCGAGCTGCTGGGAGAGCAGGCCGGAGACACCATCGGCTATCTGACCCGGCTCGACAGCAAGCGGTCCGCCCGCACGCGGGTGCTGGTGATGACCGAGGCGATCTTCGTCAGTACGATCCAGCGCGATCCCGAACTGGCGGGGGTCTCCGCCGTCCTGTTCGACGAGGCGCACGAGCGGCATCTCGACAGCGACCTCGGGCTGGCCCTGGCGCTGGAGAGCGCGGCGGTGCTGCGCGAGGATCTGCGCATATTGGTGATGTCGGCGACACTGGACGGCGCGCGCTTTGCCGCCCTGCTGGGCGAGGGTACACCGGTGATAGAGAGCGCGGGCAAGGCCTGGCCGCTGGACATCCGGTGGCTGGGCGCCCGGCCCGAGCTGCGCCTGGATGAGGCGATGACCGCGGCAATCCTGACCGCCTGGCGCGAGGAGCCGGGCGATCTCCTCGCTTTCCTCCCCGGCGTGGGCGAGATCGAGCGCACCCGCGAACGTCTGGCGGAGCGGCTGCCGGCGGCGCTGGTCTTGCCGCTGCACGGCCAGTGCGACCCTGCTGCCCAGCGCGCCGCGATCCGCCGCGATCCGCAAGGGCGCCGCCGGATCGTGCTGGCCACCGCGATCGCCGAGACCTCGCTGACGCTGGACGGCGTGTCGGTGGTGGTCGATGCCGGCCTGTCGCGCCGCGCCGAGTTCGACAAGGCCGCCGGAGTGACCCGGCTGGTCACGCACACCGCCAGCCAGGCCGCCGCGGCCCAGCGCGCCGGGCGAGCGGCGCGACAGGGGCCGGGCGTGGCCTATCGGCTATGGGCCGAGGCCGCCCATGCCGGGCGTGCGCCCTTCGATCCGCCCGAAATGCTGGTGTCGGACCTCGCCCCGCTGGCGCTGACCCTGGCGCAGTGGGGCGCAGGTGATCCCGCCGCGCTGCCCTGGCTCGATGCCCCGCCCGCCGCAGCCATGGCGGCGGCCCATGATCTGCTCAGGCAACTCGACGCGCTCGACGGGGAGGGTCGGATAACACCGCACGGGAAGGCGATGGCCGGCCTGCCGCTCGAACCCCGGCTCGCCCATATGGTGCTGAGCGCGGTAGAGGGGGGTGCCGAGGACGATGCCGCCATGCTCGCCCTGTTGCTGCAGGAGCGCGGGTTGGGCGGGCGAAGCGATGACCTGCACGGGCGGTTCGACAGCCTTGCGCGGGATCGGTCGGGTCGGGCGGAATCCTCACGCAGGCTGGCAGAGCGTTGGGCGAAGGCCGCGCGTGGGCTTCGACAAGCTCAGCCTGAACGGGTGTTGATTGGGAAGGAACTGATAAACCCCGCTCGGCCTGAGCCTGTCGCAGGCCACCCATCACGCCAACCCAACTCCCCGCCTCCGCTCGGCATCCTTCTCGCCGCCGGGTTCCCCGATCTGCTCGCCCGCCGCCGCGATCCGTCCGGCGAACAGTGGCTTACCGCCGGGGGCAGGGGGCTGCGGCTCGATCCGGCCTCGCCGCTGATCCGGGCCGAATGGCTGGCCGTGGGCGAGGCCCAGGGCGAGGCGAAAGGCGCGCGCATCACCGCCGCGATCGCGCTGGCCGAGGCCGAGGTCCAGCGCTGGCTGGGCAACCGGATCGACCGGCGCACCACGCTGCGCTGGGTGGCCGAGGAGCGCCGGGTCGAGGCGCTGCTCGAACAGCGGCTGGGCGCGATCGTGCTGGCGCGGGTGCCCGATCCGCGGCCCGATCCGGCGGCGGTTGCCCGGTTCCTGGCCGCGCGCGTGGCCGAGGAGGGGCTGGGGCTGCTGCCGCTGTCCGGGGCCAGCGCCGCGCTGCTCACCCGCGCGGCCTTCGCCGGGCTGGAGGCCTTGTCCGATGCCGCGCTGCGTGATGCCGTGGCGGACTGGCTGGTTCCCCTGCTGGGGCGGCGGCTGGACGATCTGGACCCCGGCCGCCTGCACGAAGCCCTGCTGGCCAGGCTCGATTACGCCGAGCGCCAGACGCTCGACCGGCTCGCCCCGGCGCAGTTCCGCAGCCCGGCGGGGACGTCTCACGCCATCGACTATGCCGATCCGGGCGGCCCGGCGGTCGAGGTGCGGGTCCAGGCCCTGTTCGGGCTCGATCGCCACCCGACCTTCGGCCAGCCACCGCAGCCGCTGCTGCTCAAGCTGACCGATCCCGGCGGCAAGCCCCTCCAGACCACGCGCGATCTGCCGGGCTTCTGGCGCGGATCGTGGAAGGACGTGGTGAAGGACATGAAGGGCCGTTACCCCAAGCACCGCTGGCCCGAGGCGCCGTGGGAGGAGGATCCCAGCCTCAAGACCAAGAACGCCTTCGCCCGGGAGAAGGGGCGATAGTTGGGTTCGCGCAAAGGCGCAAAGGCGCAAAGGGGGCGGATGACAAGCTCCGCGCAACGGCCTCGTGGCTTTGCTCCGCCACCACCGCTCGATCGGAAGGCGGCTTCGCCGCAAGCGCAACCACCTTTGCGCCTTTGCGCCTTTGCGCGAACCAAATGGCCACTTGATTCCATCACCGATTCGCCCGAAAGCGCCGCTCATGACCGCTCGCATCTACCAGCGCCCCAAGAACGCCATGCAGTCGGGCAAGGCCCTGACCGATGCCTGGCTGCTCGAATTCGTGCCGGCCGAGGCCAAGAAGCCCGATCCGCTGATGGGCTGGGCCGGATCGGGCGACACGCAGCAGCAGGTCGTGCTGCGCTTTGCCACCCAGGCCGAGGCCCAGGCCTATGCCGATCGCTACGGCATCGCCGCGCGGGTCCAGGCGACCCCGCCCAAGCGGCTGAAGCTGCAGGCCTACGCCGACAACTTCCGCTGAACGGCTGAGGGCGCGGGGCTGGACAAAGCGCCGGTCCCCCGCCATATGCGCGGCCGGGAGTCGGTCGGACGCTTGCGTCCGCCAACCTGGTCAGGTCCGGAAGGAAGCAGCCACAACGGGTTGCGGCGGGTCGGCCGGCTCCTTTTTCCCTCTTTCGCGTGCGGCTTCTCCCGTTCGGCCGGTTTCCCCACCTAACCGCAGCGCGCGCCGCTCTCCCCATTCGACAAGCGCCCCGCCAGCGCTTACCTAGGCGCGCGATGGACGATTCCGCTGACATGTTCGGCCCGGGCCCCGAGGACGACGAGGATGACGCCCCCTCGGCGGCGGAGCTTGAGGCGGCGGGGCAATCGGCCCTGTTCGGCGATGCTGCGCCCGCTGCGGCAGCCCCTGTGTCACCGCCTGTGTCACCGGCCGCGCCCCCAGCGGCCGCGCAGCCCTATCGTGTGCTCGCCCGCAAGTACCGGCCGCAGACCTTCTCGGCGCTGATCGGGCAGGACGCGATGGTCCAGACCCTGGCCAACGCGATCCGCCGCGACCGGCTGGCCCATGCCTTCCTGATGACCGGGGTGCGCGGTGTGGGCAAGACCTCCACCGCGCGGCTGATCGCCAAGGCGCTCAACTGCGTGGGCTCCGATGGCCAGGGCGGGCCGACGATCGACCCCTGCGGGCAGTGCGAACCCTGCGTGGCGATTGCCGAGGGCCGCCATATCGACGTGATCGAGATGGACGCCGCCAGCCACACCGGCGTCGACGACGTGCGCGAGATCATCGAGGCGGTGCGCTATGCCGCGGTCTCGGCGCGCTACAAGATCTACATCATCGACGAAGTCCACATGCTCAGCCGCAACGCGTTCAACGCGCTGCTCAAGACGCTGGAAGAGCCGCCGGCCCATGTGAAGTTCCTGTTCGCCACGACCGAGGTGGACAAGCTGCCGGTCACGGTCCTGTCCCGCTGCCAGCGTTTCGACCTGCGGCGCATTCCCGCGCCGTTGCTGGCCGAACACTTCGCCCGGGTCTGTGCCGAGGAAGGCGTTCCCGCCGAGCCGGAAGCCCTGTCGATGATCGCCGAGGCGGCCGAGGGTTCGGTCCGCGACGGGCTGTCGATCCTCGACCAGGCGATTGCCCATGCCGACCTGGGCGGAGAGGGGCGTGTGACCCCGGCCCAGGTCCAGGACATGCTGGGACTGGCCGACAAGACCGTCCAGCGCCGCCTGCTGGCCGCCGTGCTGGCGGGTGATGCGCCGGCCCTGCTCGATCTGGTGGCGGCGCAGTTTGCCCTGGGGGTCGAGCCGCTGTCGCTGCTGCGCTCGCAGATGGACCTGGTCCACCGGATCACCGTGGCCCAGGTCGGCCGGACCGGAGCCGAGGCGATCTCGGCCGAGGAGCGGGCGGCGATCGATGGCTGGGCCGCGCAGCTTTCGGCTGGGCAGTTGCATCGGCTGTGGCAACTGCTGCTCAAGGGCCATGACGAGGTGCGGACCGCGCCCGATCCGCTGATCGCCGCGCAGATGGCGCTGCTGCGCGTGCTGCACGCCGCCGACCTGCCCGATCCGGGGCAACTGGTGCGCAAGCTGGAGCACCTGGCCGCGCAGCCGGGCGTGGTCCAGGCGGGGGCAGCGCCGCCAGGCGGTGGGACTGCTTCGGCCGGGTCGGCTCCCGTCGCCGTGGCGATGGACTGGGAAGGGCTGGTCCACCAGGTCGAACAGCATTCCCCGATGGCCGGGGCCGCCCTGCGCCTGGGCCTGCGCGTGATCGAGCTGCGTCCGGGGCTGCTGCGCTACGGCTTCGCCCCAGGCCTCGCTCCGATGCCCGCCACCGAGATCCGCAAGGCCCTGGAAAGCGCGACCGGTGCGAGCTGGGAGGTCGAACCCGGTGACGGCGAGGGCCAGCCGAGCCTGGAGGAGCAGCGCGAGGCAGTGGAGCGCGATGCCCGCGCGGCCATGCGCCGTGCCCCCCTGGTCGAAGCCGCCTTCGCCGTCTTTCCGCAGGCGCAGATCGTCGAAGAGGATTCCTCGCCCGGTCCGCAGTCGGGCCGGGGCGAACGCAACTGGAGCAGAACCGCATGAAGTCGATGGAAGAGATGATCCAGGCCGCCCAGAAGGCGGCCGAGACCATCCAGAAGCAGATGAACGAGGCGCAGGGCCGGCTCGACCAGATCGAGGTCGAAGGCGTGGCAGGCGGCGGACTGGTCCGCATCCGCTGCTCGGCCAAGGGCCGGGTGGTGGGCGTCAGCTTGGACGACAGCCTGCTCCAGCCCAGCGAGAAGGGCATCCTCGAGGATCTGGTCGCGGCCGCCTTCAACGATGCCCGCGCCAAGGCCGATCAGGTCTCGGGCGAGGAAATGGCCAAGATGCAGCAGGGCCTGGGCCTGCCGCCGGGGTTCAACTTCCCGGGCCTGTGACCCGCAGCCGCGCCTGAGCGGCAATCCACAGGGGGTGAGGCCGCCCGCCATTGCGCGGCGCCCCCCCTGTCCCCATATCCGATGCAACACCGGCGCCCGCCCGCCGCCTTACGCCCCGCACCCTTGCGGAGCGGTCGGGCAGCGCCCAGATTGGACGGATATGGAACAGCTTACTCTCCCCCTGCTGCCGCTGCGCGATATCGTCGTGTTTCCCGGCATGGTCGTCCCGCTCTTCGTCGGCCGGGAAAAGTCGGTCGCCGCTCTCGAGGCGGCGATGTCCGGCAACAAGGATATCTTCCTCCTCGCCCAGCTTGATCCGGGCTGCGAGGATCCCTCGGCCGACGATCTCTACGACGTCGGCGTGATCGCCAGCGTGCTCCAGCTGCTCAAGCTGCCCGACGGCACCGTCCGGGTGCTGGTCGAAGGCCAGCAGCGCGCGCGCCTGATCGAGCTGAGCGAGCATGGCCCGCTGACCTCGGCGCGGGTGGAGACGGCCGAGCTGGTGACCACCTCGGGCAACGAGGTGTCCGCGATGATGCGCTCGGCGATCGAGCAGTTCCGCGAATATGCCAAGCTCAACAAGAAGCTGTCGGCCGAGGCGGGCGACCAGTTGGGTGAGATCGACGATGCCTCGCGCCTGGCCGACGCCATCGCGGCGCAGCTTGGCGCCAAGGTGTCGGACAAGCAGGCGCTGCTGAGCGAAAGCGATCCGCTCAAGCGGCTCGAAATGGTCTTCTCGTTCATGGAAGGCGAGCTGGGCGTGCTCCAGGTGGAGCGGCGCATCCGTGGCCGCGTGAAGCGCCAGATGGAGAAGACCCAGCGCGAGTACTACCTGAACGAGCAGCTCAAGGCGATCCAGTCCGAGCTCGGCGGCGGCGATGGCGACGAGAGCAACGAGATCGCCGAGCTGCAGGAGAAGATCGAGAAGCTGAAGCTTTCGGACGAGGCCCGGACCAAGGCCAATGCCGAGCTGAAGAAGCTGAAGTCGATGCAACCGATGAGCGCCGAGGCGACCGTCGTGCGCAATTACCTCGACGTGCTGCTGGGGCTGCCGTGGGGCAAGCGGTCGAAGCTCAAGAAGGACATCGGCCGCGCCCAGACGATCCTCGACGCGGACCATTACGCGCTGGAGAAGGTCAAGGACCGGATCGTCGAGTACCTGGCGGTCCAGGCCCGCACCAACAAGCTGAAGGGTCCGATCCTGTGCCTCGTCGGCCCGCCGGGCGTGGGCAAGACCAGCCTCGGCAAGTCGATCGCCAAGGCCACGGGGCGGGAGTTCATCCGCCAGTCGCTGGGCGGTGTGCGCGACGAGGCCGAGATCCGCGGCCATCGCCGCACCTATATTGGCTCGCTGCCGGGCAAGATCATCAACAACCTCAAGAAGGCCGGGACCAGCAATCCGCTGTTCCTGCTCGATGAGATCGACAAGCTGGGCCAGGACTTCCGCGGCGATCCGGCCTCGGCCCTGCTCGAGGTGCTCGATCCGGAACAGAACAGCAAGTTCCAGGACCACTATCTGGAGGTCGACTACGACCTGTCGGACGTGATGTTCGTCTGCACGGCGAACAGCCTGAACCTGCCGCAGCCGCTGCTCGACCGCATGGAGATCATCCGGCTGGAGGGCTACACCGAGGACGAAAAGGTCGAAATCGCCGAGCGGCACCTGATCGCCAAGCAGATCGAGGCCCATGGCCTCAAGAAGGGCGAGTTCACGCTGACCCAGGCCGGCCTGCGCGATCTGATCCGGTTCTACACCCGCGAAGCCGGGGTCCGCACGCTGGAGCGCGAGATCGCCCGGCTGGCGCGCAAGAGCCTGCGGCGGATCCTGGAAGGCAAGGACCAGGCGATCACCATCACGCCCGAGAACCTGGCCGACTTCGCCGGGGTGCGGAAGTTCAAGCACGGGGTGTCCGACACCGAGCACCAGGTCGGCGCGGTCACGGGCCTGGCCTGGACCGAGGTGGGCGGCGAGCTGCTGACCATCGAAAGCGTCACCGTGCCGGGCAAGGGCGCGGTCAAGACCACCGGCAAGCTGGGCGAGGTGATGAGCGAGAGCGTCCAGATGGCGTTCAGCTTCGTCAAGGCGCGGGCCCCGGCCTATGGCATCAAGCCTTCGCTGTTCCAGCGCAAGGATCTGCACATCCACCTGCCCGAGGGCGCCGTGCCCAAGGATGGCCCCTCGGCGGGGATCGGCATGGTCACGGCCATGGTCTCGACCCTGACCGGGATCCCGGTCCGCGCCGACGTGGCGATGACCGGCGAGGTCACGCTGCGCGGCCGGGTGCTGGCGATCGGCGGGCTCAAGGAAAAGTTGCTCGCGGCCCTGCGCGGCGGGATCAAGACCGTCCTGATCCCCGAGGAGAACCGCAAGGACCTGTCCGAGATCCCCGACAATATCCGCCAGGGGCTCGAGATCGTTCCGGTCAGCCATGTCGACGAGGTGTTGGTGCGGGCCCTGACCGCGCCGGTCGAACCGATCGTCTGGACCGAGGCCGACGATCTGGCCAGCCAGCCGGCACCTGCGGGTCAACCGGGTCCGGTTTCGCCCACCGCGCATTGATTCGGGAGGTCTCCGGGCGGGCCCTTGCCGGCCTGCGCTTGACCCCAGCGAATCGCCTTGGCGCAGGCCCAATCGGGCTTGCGCCGGGCGCTGCGGCGCAGCATTTTCGCGGATATCCACAGTTGCAATCGAGTGAGGTGCGAAAATCGGCGGCGAATCGTTAATGGGCACACCATTCGGGCAGGGTTAGGCTTTGACAGGGCCGGGAAAACCCGTTCAATTCCGCGCCAACCGACGCGATTGCTCCAAATCAGCCCGGTTTCACACGAGGTAGGGGGTTCCCGAATGAACAAGAACGAACTGATCGGCGCCGTCGCCGAATCCAGCGGTCTGACCCGCGCCGATGCCACCAAGGCCGTGGAAGGTGTTTTCGACGCGATCAGCGGCGCCCTGAAGAAGGGTGAGGAAGTTCGCCTGGTGGGCTTCGGCACGTTCTCGGTCGCCAAGCGCAAGGCCTCCACCGGCCGCAACCCGCGCACCGGCGAGCCGATGAAGATCAGCGCGTCGAGCCAGCCCAAGTTCAAGGCGGGCAAGGGTCTCAAGGACGCCGTGAACTGAGGATGGCCCTGGCCTTCACGGGCCGTGGTTTCGCAGAAGCGCCGCCCCGCAAGGGAGCGGCGCTTTTGCTTGGGTGATGGGGGTGCTTGCCAACGCGCCGGCCAAAGCCCCTCCCTGCTGCGACTAGCCCCGCCTGCGGCCGGGCCAGTCTCGCATCCTTCCATGTCCTTCGACAAGCTCAGGATAAGCGGGGGAGGGGATGGGGGGGAGGGGGCCGCGGTTGTTTCGGCGAACACCCCTATCCCTATCTCTTTTTCCTTTGGGGATGGGGTCGATTGCAAACACACGCCAGGAACCCCCACCCCCATCCCCTCCCCAACGGGGAGGGGAGTGAGACTTGCCCTGCCGCAGGCGGGGCTAGTCGCAGCGGGGAGGGGGCTCGGCCGTCGCGTTGGCAATCGACCCAATCGCCTTCCTTTGGGGATTGTCCCGCCGAGGCGCCACGTTCCGGCAACCCGCCCAAGTCCGGGATCGCTCCCGTTCAGGCGCGGCCTCGGCGATGCGAGGATGGTGCTTTCAGCTCCCCAACCGCACCAGCGCGGTCGGCGCGGCGTTGCGGATGTTGACCGTCCAGTCGAGCTGCTGGCCGCCGGCGACGGGCTTGGGCCCCTCGTCGGTGTTGTTGGCCACGATCACGCCGTCCGTGGTGAGGGTGAAGGTGCCTTCGAACGGGCCGAAGGGATTGCCGGGCAGGTCGCCGCCATCCTTTCCAGCCTTGCCGGCCTTGGCCATCGCACCCGCCATACCGGCGAGGGCCATGCCCATGGGGTTGCCGGCGCCCGACTGACCGCTGTAGCCCGGCGCATCGATCCGGACGGTGCCGTCATTGCGGCGCGAAAGCTGGACGAAGGCATTGGCCAGCGGCAGCCGCTCGACGGTCGGGAAGACGAAATCGTGGTCCAGCCGACCGGCGATCGCATAGTCGACCACGAACAGCCCGTCGCCCTTGTAGACCACGCTCTTCCAGCCGGCCTGGCGGCGGAGGCGGGCGGCCATGTCCTCGGCGGCCTGCGGGTTGGACGGGTCGATCCCGCCCAGCAGGGCCTTCATCTGTTCCGCCTCGGCCTTGTCCTTGGGGCCGCTCTGCTTGAGCCGTTCCTCGAAGGCCTGCTTCTGGTCGGCGAGTTCCTCGGCGGTGCAGGGGCGTTCCTTGGCCTCGTCGTTGTAGCAGGTGTCGGGCTCGAACACCTTGGGCTTGCTGCCCATCTGCGCCAGCTTGGTCAGGGCCAGCATGTGGATCTCGCCCTGGTAGGCAAAGCGGAAGGTGCCATCGCGGCGCAGGTCGAGGCTGGAGGTGAACCGGCCCGGGGTGAGCAGACAGGCGCTGAGCGCCATGGCGAGAATGGTCAACAGCGCGGCTGCGGCCTTGGGGGTATGGGTCCGGAACATCGATGTCTCCTCGGGCGATCGATGACAGCCGCATGGGGCCATGCCGCACCCTTCGCGCTGGTCGACACGGACAGAGGGAAGCGAACATCCCTCCGTCCGGGACCCCGCTTAGCCTGCGCGGGTTGCGATCGCGTAAAGCGCGATGGCCGCCGCGTTCGAGACGTTCAGGCTCTCCATCGCCGCGCTGATCGGCAGCCGGGCGAGGGCATCGCAATGCTGGGCGACATTGTGGCGCATGCCTTCGCCTTCCGCGCCAAGCACCAGGGCGACCGGCCCGGTGGGGATGACCGCGCCCAGCGTGTCCTTGCCGCCGCCATCCAGGCCGATGCGCCAGTATCCGGCCTCGGCCACCTCGTCGAGCGCGCGCGACAGGTTCACCACCCGCACCCAGGGGACGATTTCGAGCGCGCCCGAGGCGCTCTTGGCCAGGGTGCCCGATTCGGGCGGGGCGTGGCGATCCTGGGTGACGATCGCGCAGGCGTTGAAGGCGGCGGCGGAGCGGAGAATCGCCCCGACATTGTGCGGATCGGTGACCTGGTCGAGAATCAACAGCGGTCGCCCCGGATCGCCATCGAGCACCTCGTCGAGGAAGATGTCCGGCAGGGGCTCGCAATCGAGCACCAGCCCCTGGTGCGGCGCATCGCGCGCCACCAGCCGGGCCAGATCGGCGCCCTGGGCAAATTCCACCGGAAAATCGGCGGGCAGTTCGCCATCGAGCGAGGCGATTCCTTCCCGCGTGGCCCACAGCTTGCGGTGTTGCCGTTCCGGGTTCTTCAGCGCCGCCTCGACCGCATGGCGGCCCCACAGGCGCACCGCCCCCGACGAGCCCCGACCCGAGCCGCGCCCGCCCTGCATGCGGCCCGCGCGGCCGCGCAGGGCGCTCCTCGGCTTGTCGTCCCCGCCTCTGTTGCCGCCGCGTTCTGCCATGGTCATTGTCCCGTGAATGTCGACCGGTGGTCGAATTTGCGTGGCGCTCATGCCCGCACCCCCATTGACAGGCAAGCCCGGCTTCGCCATTGGGGCCGCCTCTCGGCCGGACGGTCTCGCAAGGGACCACACGAACGGCGGGTTTCCGCCACCGGCATGCTGGTGTGGACAGGTGGCCGAGTGGTTAAAGGCAGCAGACTGTAAATCTGCCCGCGCAAGCGTACGCTAGTTCGAATCTAGCCCTGTCCACCACCACCTTCATCACAGGCCGGGCATCAAAGCCGGGCGCACCCGGGCCAGGGGCTGTTGATCGGCCCCGATCCCCCCGCTGGTTGCGTTTGGCAGCCACGCGGAGCGGGTTCGGTCGCTGCCGCCTTGCCCCGGCGGGTGCAAGCCCCTAGATGGGCGCGATGTCCGGCGAAATCACAGACAATCGGGGCCGCGGGGATGCGGCGTGGCACTGGCCTTCGGTTCATCCCGAGGGGCGCAAGTTCGGGGTGATCGCGGCGGCGGTGGCCGCGTTCTTCGCCTTCATGGCGTGGGAGACCCTGGCCTGGCCGATCGGCTTCCTGACCCTGGGGGTCCTGGCCTTCTTCCGCGATCCGCTGCGGGTCACGCCGCAGGGTGAACGCTTCGTGGTCTCGCCAGCCGACGGGTTGATCACCCTTATCCAGAAGGTCGATCCCCCGCGTGAACTGGTGCTGGATGACGGGACAGGAACGGCCGGCCTGCCCGCCGGGCCGGTGACGCGCGTGTCGATCTTCATGTCGGTGTTCGACGTGCACATCAACCGCGCGCCGATCGGCGGCACGGTGCGCCGGGTGGTCTATATTCCAGGCCGGTTCATGAATGCCGATCTCGACAAGGCGAGTGACGAGAACGAGCGGCAGCATATCCTGATCGAACGGGCTGATGGCCAGCGCATCGGCTTCACCCAGATCGCCGGGCTGGTGGCGCGCCGGATCGTGCCCTTCGTCAAGCCGGGGGACATCCTGGCGGCGGGGCAGCGCGTGGGCCTGATCCGGTTCGGCAGCCGCGTCGACGTCTACCTGCCCGAGGGCACCGAGCCGCGCGTCCTGCTGGGCCAGCGGGTGATCGCCGGGGAAACCGTCCTGGCGGAAATCGGCCAGCAGGGCCTGATCGAGGGCGTCAGCCAGTGAGCGACGAGCCGGTGCGGCGTGCGCGCCGCGAGGCGGTGCGGCTGCCCGGGGGATTGAGCCTGCGCGCTCTGGTGCCCAATGCGATCACCGCCGCCGCCCTGGCCTCGGGCCTGACCGGCATCCGCTTCGCCATCACTGCCGCAACCGGCAGTCCGGCAACAACCACACCGGGTCTGCCGCTCGACGATTGGCAGAAGGCGGTGCTGGCGGTGATCCTGGCGGGCATGCTCGACGGGATCGACGGGCGCATTGCCCGGCTGCTCAAGGCGCAGTCCCGGTTCGGCGCCGAACTCGATAGCCTGTCCGACGTCATCTCCTTCGGGGTCGCCCCGGCGCTGATCGTGTTCCTCTGGTCGCTTCAGGACGTGCCGCGGCTCGGCTGGTTCGCCGCCCTGGCCTTCGCCATCTGCATGGCGCTACGCTTGGCCCGCTTCAACGCCCGGATCGATATGGCCGACGAGCCCCGCAAGGCCGCGGGCTTTCTCACCGGCGTGCCGGCCCCGGTCGGCGCCGGGCTGGCCTTCCTGCCGATGTACCTGTGGTTCGCCACAGGTGGCAATGACCTGTTCCGTCGCCCCGAGGTGGTTGGTGGCTGGCTGGTCGTGACGGCCTTCCTGCTCATTTCCAGCCTGCCGACGCTGAGCTGGGGGGCGATGCGCCCGCGCCGCAGTGTCCGGCTGGAGATCATCGGACTGGCAGCGCTGGTCTTTGCCGCGCTGATCAGTGAGCCGTGGACATCGCTGGCCGGGATCTGCCTGATCTATCTGATGCTGCTGCCCTATGGCTGGGTCAGCTACGCCCGGGTCAGGCGGCAGCGGGCCGGGCGGGAAGCCGAACGGGGCTGACCGCGCCGCGCACCGGCTGACGCAGCACCGGCCGGCGCAGCACCGGCATGGCGCGCGCCGGATCGCCCATCACGCGCACGTCATGACGGACCAGGGTCACCGTCGCGCTCTGCATGACGTCGCAGGCCGCCAGTTCACGCTGCAGTCGCCGGAAGGCTCCGCCATAGGTCCGCCAGGTCATGCCCAGCACCCCCAGGCCGAACAGGCCACTGGCGACGAACAGGGCGGGAAGCACGACGGCGGTAACCTGGGCGATCATCGCAAGGATCCTTTCGGTCTGACCCGAAAATCGCCGTCAGACGGCGTGTTCAGGCCATTTTATGAAATGTAATCAAAACGATGGAAGGATGTTCCCGTTTCGATCCATGCCGCCTTATGTTCCTCTCCTGTTCCGCTCGTCAAGTCCGAAATTCGCGGTTTGTTCCGATTTGTTCCAACCGGCTCATTTTAGGGTGGAATTTCCTGGGCGAAGCGGCTAGAGGCGCGGCGTCGCGGGCGGTTTGGCACGATGCCGGGTACCGCTGTCGCGGCAAATCCACACGGGAAGCACCATACCCGGTGCCGCAGCGGATCGATGGCTTTCGGGCCAACCGCACGGTTCCAGCTTCCCGGAGGTTCAACCGGAAAGGAATATCCTATGGCGGCTCCCGTCGTCACCATGCAGCAACTGATCGAGGCCGGCGCGCACTTCGGCCACCAGACCCACCGCTGGAACCCGCGGATGAAGCCGTACATCTTCGGCGCCCGCAACGGGGTTCACATCCTTGACCTGTCGCAGACCGTGCCGCTGTTCGCCCGCGCGCTCGACTTCATTTCCGCCACGGTCCAGGCCGGCGGCAAGGTGCTGTTCGTGGGCACCAAGCGCCAGGCCCAGCAGCCGATCGCCGAAGCCGCCCGCGCGTCGGGCCAGCACTTCGTCAACCACCGCTGGCTGGGCGGCATGCTCACCAACTGGAAGACCATCTCGGGCTCGATCAAGCGCCTCAAGACGCTGGAAGAGCAGCTGAACGGTGACACCACCGGGCTGACCAAGAAGGAAGTGCTGCAGCTCACCCGTGAGCGGGACAAGCTGGAGCTGTCGCTGGGCGGCATCCGCGACATGGGCGGCATCCCCGACGTGATGTTCGTGATCGACGCCAACAAGGAAGAGCTGGCGATCAAGGAAGCCAACGTCCTGGGTATCCCGGTCGTCGCGATCCTCGATTCGAACGTCTCGCCCGACGGCATCGCTTTCCCGATCCCGGCCAACGATGACGCCAGCCGCGCGATCCGCCTCTACTGCGAGACCGTTGCTGCCGCCGCCACCAAGGGTCGCCGCGAGGCCGTGATCGATTCGGGTGCCGACATCGGCGCGCTGGACAATCCGGTCGAGGACGCGATCGAGGCCTGATCCCCTGCGGGCTGCGCAAGCGGTCCGTCACACAATTGTCGCGCGCCGGGTCCAAGGGCCCGGCGCCGCTTCCATACCCAACAAGGACAAACGCCATGGCTTATACCGCCGCTGACGTGAAGAACCTGCGCGAGCGCACCGGCGCCGGCATGATGGATTGCAAGAAGGCCCTCGACGAATCCGGGGGCGATTTCGAGGCCGCGGTCGACGCGCTGCGCGCCAAGGGCCTGGCTGCCGCTGCCAAGAAGTCCAGCCGCACCGCGGCCGAGGGCCTGGTCGGCGTGGCCGTGTCGGGCACCAAGGGCGTGGCCGTCGAGGTCAACTCGGAAACCGACTTCGTCGCCAAGAACGACCAGTTCCAGGACTTCGTGCGCAAGACCACCGAGGTCGCGCTGGCCACCGGCGCCACCGAGGTCGAGGCGCTGAAGGCCGCCGCCTATCCCGATGGCGGCACCGTGGCCGACAAGCTGACCAACAACGTCGCCACCATCGGCGAGAACCAGCAGGTCCGCCGGATCAAGCACGTTGCGGTGAGCAGCGGCGTGGTCGTGCCCTACATGCACAATGCCGCCGCTCCCAACCTGGGCAAGATCGGCGTGCTGGTCGCGCTGGAGTCCGAGGCCGGAGCCGACGTGCTCGAGCCGCTTGGCAAGCAGATCGCCATGCACATCGCCGCGGCCTTCCCGCTGGCCCTGTCGGCCGACGACCTCGATCCCGAGCTGCTCGCCCGTGAGCGCAAGATCGCGGCCGAGAAGGCGGCCGAGAGCGGCAAGCCGGCCGAGGTCCAGGCCAAGATGGTCGATGGCGCCGTGGCGAAGTATGCCAAGGAGAACGCGCTGCTCAGCCAGCTGTTCGTGATGGACAACAAGACCCCGATTGCCGAGGTCGTTGCCCAGGCTGGCAAGGCCGCCGGCACCAAGATCACCCTGGTCGACTATGTCCGCTTCCAGCTCGGTGAGGGCATCGAGAAGGAAGAGTCCGACTTCGCCGCCGAAGTGGCTGCCGCCGCCGGCCTGAAGTAAGCCGACCCGAACCTGCCGGCGGATTGGCGCCGGCGCATGGGGGCGCTCCTGCGGGGGCGCCCTTTTTGCATGTCCGGTTGCCCCACCGGTTCCGGCCCCCACCGGTGCCAGCCAGCGTGGATGGCACAGGCTGGCCTGTTCGCCGCAGTCGTACCAAAACGCGACGGTTACAAAATCCCGTGCAACAGATCGGCCTCGCGGATTTACTGCAATCGGTATCATGGTTAATGCGGGTTAATGCTGCGGGAAAGGTGCGCAGCAGCGGGGGCATACAGTCATGACGTCAGGTTTCGCGAAGGGCATCCCAATGTTGGCCGGCTTGCTGGCCGCGCTGACCCTGCCGGGGCAGGCGGCGCAGGCCGCGATCCTGAGCGACGGCGGGTTCGAGCTCCAGGGGGCCGCAGTCGGCCCGGCCGGGTACTGCTACATGGGGGCGTCGGTTGCCGGATCGGCAGTCTGTGGTGCTGGCGCCTGGACCGGCGGTGGAGACGGCGGCGGTATCCAGTCTGCAAGCAACTCGGCCTGGCCGGGCATTTCGACTCCGCAGGGGTCGTACTATGGCTTTGTTCAGACCGCCGGGTTCCTGTCGCAGGTCTTCACGATCAACAGCACTGGCGACTATGTGGTGAATTGGCTCGATGCCGGTCGCGTTGCGAGTGGTGGGCAGAGCGGCAACCAGGCCTATGACGCGATCCTGACCAATCTGGCAACCAACTCGGTCACCACGCTGTCCTCCCATGCCACGACCACCGCGCAGGTCTGGACCGCGCGCGCCATGAACACGACCCTGACCGGCGGCACCAGTTACCGCCTGACCTTCCAGGGCAAGACCACCAACGACAACACCGCCTTCATCGATGCGGTCGCGGTCAATGCGGTCCCCGTCAGCGCGGTGCCGGAGCCTTCGTCATGGGGGCTGATGGTGGTTGGCTTCTGCACGCTTGCCTTCGTCATGCGCCGACGCCGCGCGCTCCATGCGCTGTCCGGTTCCGCAGCCAGCCCGCTCGCCGCCTGACCGTTCGGCGCATCGGATCACAATTCGGACCACAAGGGCGCTCCGGTGGGGCGCCCTTTTGCATGGCGTTCATGCGGTTTGCCCCCAAGCCTGCCGCGTAGGTTTCCGCTGCTGCCGAAAAGTCCGGGACCGGGGGTGCCGTGCGTTGGACCGGACCGGGACAAGGCAGGCGCGGCATGGCCCGCGGCCTTATCCAGCCTTGGCAGCAAGCCAGCCACAGTCTAAGGCGCTGCATCCCTTCAGCCGATGATCCGCGAGCACCCCGCCCGATGAGCCAGCCCCGCTACAAACGCATCCTCCTCAAGCTGTCGGGCGAGGTGCTGATGGGCAATCAGCCATTCGGGATCGACCCCGAATTCGTGGCCGAGCTGGCCAAGGAAGTGAAGGCGGCGCGCGACACCGGGCTGGAGATCTGCCTGGTGATCGGCGGGGGCAACATCTTCCGCGGCATGGCCGGCGCCGCGCGCGGGATGGACCGGGCCCAGGCCGATTACATGGGCATGCTCGCCACGGTGATGAATGCCCTGGCCATGCAGAACGCGCTGGAACAGCTGGGCGTCCACACCCGGGTCCAGTCCGCCGTGCAGATGGACCAGGTGTGCGAACCCGTCATCCGGCGCCGGGCCGAACGCCATCTGGAAAAGGGCCGGGTGGTGATCTTCGCCGCCGGCGTCGGCGCGCCCTATTTCACCACCGATTCCGGGGCCGCCCTGCGCGCGGCCGAGATGCAGTGCGACGCCCTGCTGAAGGGCACCAGCGTGGACGGCATCTATGATTCCGACCCGAAGCATAATCCCCAGGCGAAGCGTTATGATACCGTGGATTATGACACGGTTCTGGCAGATAACCTGAAGGTGATGGATGCCTCGGCCGTCGCGCTCTGCCGTGACAACGATATTCCGATCGTGGTCTTCTCGATCCGCGAAAAGGGCAACCTCGCCCGGGTTCTCGCGGGTGAGGGGACCCAGACCATCGTCCAGAAGGGAGCCTGATCCATGGCCAAGTACGACAAGGCCGATCTCGAACGTCGCATGCGTGGGGCCGTCGAGGCGCTGAAGCACGATCTGTCGGGCCTGCGCACCGGCCGCGCCAACACCGCGCTGCTCGATTCCGTGCAGGTCGAGGTCTATGGCAGCCACATGGCGCTGAACCAGGTCGCCACCGTTTCGGTGCCCGAGCCGCGGCTGCTGTCGGTGCAGGTGTGGGACCGGTCGAACGTGACCAACGTCGAAAAGGCGATCCGTTCCGCCGGCCTCGGGCTCAACCCGATCAACGATGGCAACACGCTGCGCCTGCCAATCCCCGACCTGACCGAGGAGCGGCGCAAGGAACTGGCCAAGCTGGCCAGCCAGTATGCCGAGAAGGCGCGCATCGCGATCCGCAACGTCCGCCGCGACGGGATGGACGCGCTGAAGCAGGACGAGACCAAGAAGGAAATCTCCGAGGACGAGCGCAAGCGGGCCGAGACCGACCTGCAGAAGCTGACCGACGACGTGATCAAGGCGGCTGACGAGGCCGCCGCGGCGAAGGAAAAGGAAATCCTGGGCAAGTGAGCACGGCTCCGGGCCCGGCCCATTTGCCGGACCAGACCGCGCGGGCGCCCCGCCATGTCGCCATCATCATGGATGGCAACGGGCGGTGGGCCAAGCAGCGCTTTCTGCCGCGCGCGGTCGGGCATCAGCGGGGTGTCGAGGCCGTGCGCCGCGTGGTCCGCCGGGCGGGTGAGCTCGGGCTCGATGCCCTGACGCTCTATGCCTTCTCGACCGAGAACTGGCGGCGTCCGGAAGACGAGATTTCGGCCCTGATGGGACTGCTCAAGCGGTTCCTTGTGTCCGAGCTGGACGAGATCGCCGGCAATGGCGTGCGGCTGCGGGTGATCGGCGATCACACCGCCTTCGGTGACGAGCTCAAGGACCTGATCGACGGCGCCTTGGCGCGGACCGCGACCAACACCGGGCTCAACCTGGTGATCGCCCTGAACTATGGGTCGCAGGACGAGATCGCCCGGGCTGCGGCGCGGGCCGCGGCGGTGGGGCCGGTGACCCCGGAGACAATCGAGGCCCATCTCGACACGGCCGGGCTCCCCCCGCTCGATCTGCTGATCCGGACTTCGGGGGAGGTTCGGCTGTCCAATTTCCTGCTGTGGCAAGCGGCCTATGCCGAAATGCTGTTCGTAGACGTGCTCTGGCCCGATTTCGGGGCCGGGCATCTGGACGCCGCCCTGTCGGAATTCGCGGCGCGGGAGCGGCGTTTTGGCGGACGCTGACTTGCGTGCTAGGCTTCGCGCGGCACAAGACGAAAGCGGGGGCGCGATGATCGGGGTGGAGCATGGCTGAGGCGGGGTCCGCGGCGGGAACGGCAGCACCGAGCGACTTGCTGGTCCGGACCGCATCCGCCCTGGCGATGGTGGCCGTGGCCGGAGCCGCCCTGTGGCTGGGGGGCATGGTCTGGACGGTGTTCGTCGCACTGGTCGCAGCCGGTGTCCTGTTCGAATGGTCCCGCCTGGTCCTGGCCTTCGTGCCGGGCACGCCGGGGCGGCTGCTCTGGCACGTCGGCGGGCTGGTCTATGTTGGCCTGGCCACCGCCACGCTGCTGGTGATGCGGCTGGGGTTCGGGATGGTCCCCGTGCTGATCTCGGTGGGCGTGGTGATCGCGATCGATGTCGGTGCCTATGCCTTCGGGCGGACCCTGGGGGGACCCAAGATCGCGCCGTCGATCAGCCCTTCCAAGACCTGGGCCGGACTGCTGGGGGCGGTGATCGGGGCCATGATCGTGATGCATTTCGCCCATCGGGGCGATTGGGGGCTTACCCTTGCCGGGCTGCCGATCGCGGTGGTCGCCCAGGCGGGTGATTTCTTCGAGAGCTGGATGAAGCGGCGTGCGGGCGTGAAGGATTCGTCCCGCCTGATCCCCGGGCATGGCGGCCTGTTCGATCGTGTCGACGGACTGCTGGCCGTGCTGTTTCTGATCGGCTTGGGGGCCGTGGTCGGCAAGGTGGCGGCATGACGGTGCGGACAATTTCGGTGCTGGGCGCCACGGGCTCGATCGGCGCCTCGACCCTCGATCTGATCCGGCGCGACCGCGCCGCCTGGCGGGTCGTTGCGCTGACCGCCAACGGCAATGCGCTGGCGCTGGCGCAACTGGCGATCGAATTCGCTGCGGAGGTGGCGGTCGTGGCCGAGGAGACCGCGCTGCCCGCGCTGCGCGAGGCCCTGGCCGGGACCGGGATCGCGGCGGCTGCGGGCGAGGCGGCGCTGATCGAGGCGGCGGCGCGCGGGGCGGACCTGACCGTCGCGGCGATTGTCGGCTGTGCCGGGCTGGCGCCGACCATGGCCGCGATCGAGCAGGGCAAGACCGTCGCGCTGGCCAACAAGGAAGCGCTGGTCTCGGCCGGCGAGGTGATGACCGCGGCGGTGCTGCGCTCTGGCGCCACGCTGCTGCCGGTCGATTCTGAACACAATGCGATCTTCCAGTGCCTGGCCGGCAACGACATGGCCGATGTCCGCTGGATCACCCTGACGGCCAGCGGCGGCCCGTTCCGCGACTGGCCGCTCGAACGGCTGGCCCATGCCACCCCGGCCGAGGCGGTCAAGCATCCCAACTGGTCGATGGGCGCCAAGATCAGCGTCGATTCCGCGACGATGATGAACAAGGGCCTGGAGTACATCGAGGCCTTCCACCTCTTTCCGGTCGGGATCGAGCGGCTGCGGATCATCGTCCACCCGCAGTCGGTTGTCCATTCGATGGTCGAGTACCGTGACGGATCGACCCTGGCCCAGCTCGGCCCGTCCGACATGCGGGTGCCGATCGCCTCGGCCCTGGCCTGGCCGCGGCGGATGGACACGCCTTGCGCCCCGCTGGATCTTGCCGCCATCGGCGAGCTGACCTTCCGTGCCCCCGACGAAGTGCGGTTCCCGGCGACCCGCCTGGCCCGTGAGGCGGCCCATGCCGGGGGCGCCATTCCCGCGGTGCTGAACGCCGCCAACGAGGTGGCTGTGGCAGCCTTCCTTGCCGGCAAGCTTGCGTTCACCTCCATAGCGGCACAGGTCGAAGCGTCGCTGGGCCGCTACGCGCCGCCGGCCCCGGCCTCGCTGGCCGATGTCATCGCGGTCGACGCCGAGGCGCGGGCGCGGACCCTTGAACTGCTGGAGCCTGCCTGACCGTCATGCCGCATACCCCGTCCCTGCTGATCACGATCGTCGGCTTCATCCTGCTGCTCGGCCCGCTGGTCGTGATCCACGAGCTGGGCCACTACTGGGTGGGGCGCTGGTGCGGGGTCAAGGCCGAGGCCTTCTCCGTCGGTTTCGGGCGCGAGCTGTTCGGGCGCACCGACCGGCGCGGGACGCGGTGGAAGCTGTCGGCCATTCCGCTGGGGGGCTATGTCCAGTTCGCGGGCGACATGGATCCGACCTCGCGGCCGGACGACGCGAAGTTTGCCCACCTCACGCCCGCAGAACGAGCCGAGACCTTCAACGCGGCACCGCTCTGGCAACGCACCCTGATCGTCGCCGCCGGACCGTTCACCAACCTGCTGTTCGCGGTGCTGATCTTCGCGGCGTTCAATCTGGCGTTCGGCAAGATCGTCTCCCCGCCGGTGGTCGGCCACTTCGCCGAACAGGCACCGGCCCGCGAGGCCGGGATCCGGGTGGGCGACCGGATCGTCGCGATCGACGGGACGCGGGTCGAGCAGTTCCCCGACATCGTCGCCCTGGTGGTGCCCTATCCCGGACGGACCGTGTCGGTCGCGATCGACCGCGGCGGCCGGCAACTGATCCTGTCGGTGCCGCTGTTGGCTCATGTCGAGCGGGACAAGTTCGGCAACGAGAGCCGGATCGGACGGCTCGGGATCTCGCCCGCGCAGGCGCGGATCGCCCCGCTCGGGCCCGGTGAGGCGGTGACCCTGGCGGGCAGGCAGACCTGGAGCATCATGCGCATGCTGGTGGTCGGGGTGCAGCAGATCGTCACCGGCGAACGCTCGGTCAAGGAACTGGGCGGGCCGATCAAGACCGCCAAGTATTCGGGCGAACAGCTCAGCCTGGGCTGGCTCTCGTTCGTCTCGTTCGCGGCGTTCATCTCGATTAACTTGGCATTCATCAACCTCTTGCCAATTCCTGCGCTCGACGGTGGGCATCTGGCGTTCTACGCGGCCGAGGCGATCCGCCGCCGGCCACTGGGCGCCCGCAGTCAGAACTGGGCGTTCCGCACCGGGTTGGCCTTTGTGCTGGCACTGATGCTGTTCGTGACACTGAACGACCTTGTCTCGCTGCTCCCGATGGGCCGCGGGTGAGCCGTTCAACACCGAAGGCCGGGCATAACCTTGCCCCTCAAACCATGTGGAGCCGGACTGTTTGCTTGATTGGCGAGGCCGCATCGGGCAGAGGGCAGCGACTGTCCCGAGCCCGGTGTCGGCGCGGGCGGGCAGTCGGGTGGACGCGGACAAGATCGGGATACTGGCGTCGATGAAGGGACGGACCATGGCTCAACACACGGCAGGGCGCCGTTCTTCCGCGCTGGTGCTGGGCTTGCTGGGCACGAGCTTCCTCGCGCCGGTGGCCGTGCTGGCCCAGCCGGCCGCTGCGCCTGCTCCTGCCGCCGCGCCGGCCGCGACCCCGGCACCCGCGGCGACCGTGATCCAGCGGATCGAGGTGATCGGCAACCAGCGGCTCGAGCCCGACACGATCATTTCGTACATCCGCCTGCGCAACGGGCAGGCCTACAGCGAAACCTCGGCGGACCAGGCGCTGAAGGACCTCTACGCCACCGAACTGTTCGCCGACGTGCAGATCCGCCAGGCGAATGGCATCGTGACCGTGCAGGTCAAGGAAAACCCGGTGATCAACCGGATCATCTTCGAGGGCAACAAGCGCCTGAAGGAAGACAAGATCTCGCCCGAGATCAAGCTGGCGCCGCGCCAGATCTTCACCCGGTCGAAGGTCCGTGCCGACGTGGCCCGCATCATCGAGCTGTACAAGCGCCAGGGCCGCTTCGCCGCCACGGTCGAACCGAAGATGGTCCAGCTCGACCAGAACCGCGTCGACATCGTGTTCGAGATCAGCGAGGGCCCGAAGTCCAAGGTCCGCCAGATCAACATCCTCGGCAACGAGGTGTTCTCGGACGGCGAACTGCGCAGCGAGATGGTGACCAAGCAGTCGCGCGCGTTCCGTTTCCTGTCGTCGCGCACCAGCTACGATCCGGACCGTCTGGCCTATGACCAGCAGAAGCTCCGCCAGTTCTACCTGACCAAGGGCTATGCCGATTTCCGCGTGGTGTCGGCCGTGGCCGAGCTTACGCCGGACAAGCATGACTTCATCATCACTTACGTGGTCGAGGAAGGAAAGCGCTACAAGTTCGGCGACGTGAAGGTGGAAAGCCAGTTGCGCGACTTCGATGGCGACGTGCTGGCCAAGCAACTGCCGATGAAGAAGGATGACTGGTACAACGCGAAGATGGTCGAAGACACCATCGACAAGCTGAACCAGACGGCCGGGGCCTTCGGTTACGCCTTCGCGGACGTGCGCCCGTCGTACGATCGCAACAAGGATGATCTCACCATGGGGATCACCTTCCAGATCGCCGAGGCACCGCGGGTCTATGTCGAGCGGATCGACGTCAACGGCAACACGCTGACCCAGGACAAGGTGGTCCGCCGCGAGTTCCGTCTGGCCGAGGGCGATGCGTTCAACTCGCTCCAGGTCAAGCGTTCGACCAACCGCATCAAGTCGCTCGGCTACTTCCAGGAGAAGTTCGAGGTCGAACAGAAGCCGGGCTCGGCGCCGGACCGGATCGTGCTCGAGGCCAACGTCGAGGAACGCCCCACCGGCGAACTGCAGTTGTCGGCGGGCTTCTCGTCGATCGAGAGCTTCATCCTCCAGGCCTCGGTCCAGCAACGCAACTTCCGTGGCCGTGGCCAGACGATCGGCACCAGCGTGTCCTATTCGCGCTATTCGAAGAGCGTCGAGCTGAGCTTCACCGAGCCCTACGTGTTCGATCGCAACGTCTCGTTCGGCGGCAACATCTACCGGCGCGACTTCAACAGCTTCAACTTCACCGGGCAGAACCGCAACAACATCTACCAGCAGCGCACCACCGGCTTCCAGCTCCGTCTGGGCCTGCCGCTGACCGAATACATGAGCCTGGTCGGGCGCTACACGCTCAACCTCGATGACGTGACGCTGGATCGCGACATCTATTACAAGAAGGACGCCGCCGGGAATCCCACCAACGAGTGCGATCCCGCTTTCGCCGGCCGCTATCTGTGCGACGCGATCGGCAAGCGCACCAGCTCGATCCTCGGCACCTCGCTGATTTACGATACGCTGGACAACCGCGTGCGGCCGACCCGCGGCGTGACTGCGGCGGTCAGTGCCGATTTCTCGGGCCTGGGCGGCAATGTCCGCTATGCCCGGTTCCGTGCCAATGCGGCGCGGTTCTTCCCGGTGGGCAAGGGCTTCATCTTCTCGCTTTCGGGCGAGGGCGGGGCGATCAAGGCGCTCAAGAAGCGCGTCGATGCCTCGGGCAACCGGGTCGAGGATGTCTACCTGACCGACCGCTTCTATCTGGGTGAGCCCGAGTTCCGCGGCTTCGACATCCGCGGCGTGGGGCCGCGCATCGTGCGCAAGCCGGTGGCGGTGGACGCCAACGGCGCGGTCATTCCGAACACCTTCATCGAAACCCGCGACCGTTGGCAGGACGACGCGATCGGCGGGCGCTATTACTACCAGGGCCGTGCCGAGCTGGAGATCCCGCTGGGGTCCGGCGCCCGCGAAATGGGTATCCGTCCGTCGATCTTCGCCGATATCGGCGCGGTCTGGGGTATCCGCACGCCTGAACTGAACGACGTGTACCAGCAGACCTGCCCGGTGACGAACACCGACGGCACCCAGGGCACCACCACCACGAGCGGCACGACCAAGGCCGGTCAGCCCTTCGTGCCGAGCACGGGCTGCACCGCCGGTTCGCTGATCTCGCGCGAGTTCTTCTTTGGCAACAGCATCCGCCCGCGTCTCGCCGTGGGTGTCGGCTTCAACTGGAATTCGCCCTTCGGGCCGTTCCGCCTGAACTTCGCCAGGGCGCTGATGACGCAGCCTGGTGACGATCCCAAGACTTTCACTTTCAACGTAGGAACCCAGTTCTGATGAGCAAGTACCTGATTCCGGCTGCCGTTGCGGCCACTCTCGCTGCCGTTTCGCCGGTCCAGGCGCAGCAGGCCGTCGCTCCCGCCAAGGTGGCCGTGGTCGACCTCGATCGCATCACCCGCGAATGCAACGCCTGCAAGACCGCTGCTGCCGCGCTGCAGCAGCAGGTTGCCGCGTATGAATCGCGCGCCCAGCAGTTGCAGTCCAGCCTCGGGCCCGAGGCCCAGTACCTGGACGGCGCGCTGAAGGCGCTGGGCGGCAAGGAGCCCGATGCGGCGCTGAAGACCCGCATCGAAACCTTCCAGCGCAACCAGCAGGCGGCCGCGCAGGAACTGCAGGGCCAGCAGCAGACGATCCAGCGCAACCAGGCCTATGTCCGCGAGCAGTTGCTGACCAAGCTGCAGGGGCTGTATGTTCCGACCATGACCAAGCGCGGCGCGACCGTGCTGATCGAGGTTGGCACCACCCTGGCCTATGATCCCCAGTTCGACGTGACCAACGATCTGCTCGCTGCGGTCAACGCCTCGCTGACCTCGCTGCAGGCCGTGGCTCCGGCCCAGCCGGCCCAGGGCCAGGCCCCGGCCGCACCGGCCGCCCCGCGTCCGACCACCCAGACCCCTCCGGGTCGCTGATCGCGCCGGGATCGGGAGCATGACGGAAGAGAATGCGGCAGCCCCTGCCGCCAAGACCCTCGACATCCGGGGCGTTCTTGCGGCGCTGCCGCATCGCTATCCGATGCTGCTCGTCGATCGCGTGGCCGATCTCGTCGTCGACGAGCGGATTCACGCGATCAAGGCGGTCAGCTTCAACGAGGATTTCTTCCAGGGACACTTCCCGGGACGCCCGATCATGCCGGGGGTCCTGCAGATCGAGGCCCTGGCCCAGGCGGCCGGGGTCCTCGCGGTGGAGAGCCTGGGCCTCGCCGGATCGGGCAAGCTGGTCTACTTCATGGCGATCGAGGAGGCCAAGTTCCGCGCTCCGGTGGAACCCGGGGTGCTGCTCGACCTGCACGTCGCCTTTGTCCAGAAGCGGGCCCGGGTGTGCAAGTTCGAGGGCCGGGCGATGATCGGTGACAAGGTCACCTGCGAGGTCAAGTTCACCGCGATGATCGCCGACCCGCCCGAAGGTTGAGATCGGGCAGCTTATTGGTGCAAGTCTGGCGCGTGGGCTTCGACACGCTCAGCGTGAGCGGGTTTGGTCGATTGGCCCCTCCCGCCGGATTGGGCCTCCATCCTCCGTATCACCCCAAAGCCCGCTCAGCCTGAGCGTGTCGAAGGCCACGCGCGACCTGGGTCCACCAAGCCTTGCCTTTTCCCGCGGTCGCCGCTATGCGCGCAGCTTCCCGTTTCCAGGCCGGTCGGAACCGGCCACAGCGAAAGACGAGATCATGAAGGCCGATATCCATCCCGATTACCACACCATCAAGGTGCAGATGACCGACGGCACCGTCTTCGAGACCCGCTCCACCTGGGGCAAGGAAGGCGATACGCTGGTGCTGGATATCGACCCCACCTCGCACCCGGCCTGGACCGGCGGCAACACCCGCCTGCTCGACCAGGGCGGCCGCGTGGCCCAGTTCAACAAGCGCTTCGGCGGGCTCACGCTCAAGAAGTAAGCTTGCCGGTTTTCGGACGGATCAGGGCGGCCGGTGTGCCGCCCTTTTTCGTATCCGTCGTCCCGGGCTCGACCCGGGGCCGCCGGCCTCCTCGATCAGGCGCCGGTCTGATCCGGCCAGTGGTCCCGGAGCAAGTCCGGGACGACGTTCGGCGGAGCAACTTTTCGCTTCCCATTCGCCGCCGCCTGTGACAAAGGCGCGGCCCTGCCAAGGCCCTTCGGGGGCCGCGGCGCGATAGCGTGGCGACCGTAGCTCAGTTGGTTAGAGCGCCGGTTTGTGGTACCGGAGGTCGTGGGTTCGAACCCCATCGGTCGCCCCATCGCTTCCCCTCCCGCAGCGCTGGAATGGGCTCGCAAGGGGCCGCCTTTGCGACGGGTGAGGGCGTCCGAAGAGACTGCTTGCCGGAACGATTGCCACCTGCCAAATGACGGCATCGGTTGCGGCCCGAAACAAGGGGCCGGCCATTGGATACCCGTTTCGGCTCATGCACGGTTTCGCCAATCCCGCCCGTTTCCTCCGCCTCGCGCGCTGGCTGACTCCCTTGCTGATGCTGAGCGGTGGCATCCTTGCCCTGGGGGCCATGGGCTGGGGCGTGCTGCGTGGTCCGGCCGACAGCCTGCAGGGCGATACCGTTCGCATTCTCTATCTCCACGTCCCGACTGCCTGGCTCGGCATGGGCGGCTGGACCGCGCTGGCCATCGCC
This sequence comes from Novosphingobium aerophilum, assembly GCF_014230305.1. Taxonomy (GTDB): domain Bacteria; phylum Pseudomonadota; class Alphaproteobacteria; order Sphingomonadales; family Sphingomonadaceae; genus Novosphingobium; species Novosphingobium aerophilum. The sequence continues at coordinate 123,631 of NZ_JACLAU010000002.1, read as the reverse complement.
AGTCTGACCGAGCTGGTCTGGCGGCATCCGCTGGCGGCCATCGCGGCGCGTGCCATCGCCGTGCCCGGCGCGGTCTTCGCGGCGATCTGCCTGCTGACCGGGTCCATCTGGGGCCGGCCGGCCTGGGGCACCTGGTGGGTGTGGGACGGGCGCCTGACCTCAATGCTGGTCCTGCTGTTCCTGTACCTGGCCTATGCCGCGCTGGCCGATGCCGCGCAGCGCGATGGCGCGGGTGGATCGCGTGTCCCGGCGATCTTCGGCCTGGTCGGCGCGATCAACATTCCGATCATCCATTATTCGGTGCTGTGGTGGAACAGCCTGCACCAGCCGCCGAGCATCACCATGGGCAAGTCGGCCATGGCAGCGGATTTCCTGGTCCCGCTGCTCGTGTCGACCCTAGGCTTCTCGCTGCTGTTTGGCGGCATTGTGCTGATGCGTATGCGGGCGTTGCTGGCCGAGCAGCAGGCCGAGGCCCGGCTGCGGCGCAAGGCGCAGGCGGCATGAGGGCGGCGGCATGACGGGAGCGGCTTGATGGCGGGCGACACGATCGCGCGGGAAGCGTTGAACCAGTGGCATTTCGTCATCGCCGCCTATGCCATCGGGCTGGGCGGATGCGGGGCGCTGGTGGCCCAGAGCTGGCTCGCCATGCGCCGGGCCGAACGCCGGCGCGATGCCGGACGGGACCGGGGCAAGCAAGGACAAGCCGAGTGACTGCAATCAAGGCCAAGCACCAGCGGCTGATCCTGGCGCTGATCGCGCTGGCGGCGATCCTCGCCGCCGGGGCGCTCGCCGCCTGGGCGCTGCGCAGCCAGGCAAGCTATTTCTACCTTCCGGCCGATCTCAAGGCCAACCCGCCCGAAGTGGGCCGCGCGGTTCGTCTGGGTGGCATGGTCAAGGCCGGCTCGGTGGCCCGCGCGGCCGACGGGGTGACCGTGCAGTTCGTGGTCGACGATGGCAAGGCCGAGGTGCCGGTCCGCTTCAAGGGTATCGTCCCTGACCTGTTCAAGGAAGGTTCCGGCGTGGTTGCCGAAGGACGGCTCGATGCCGGCGGGCAGTTCGTGGCCGACAACCTGCTGGCCAAGCATGACGAGAAGTACGTCCCGCGCGAGATGAAGGACATGACGGCGGCCCGTGCGGCGGTGAGGGACACCCAGTGATCGCGGAGGCCGGTCTCGCCGCCCTGTGGCTGGCTGCCGCCCTGGCGCTGCTCCAGTTCGGCAGCGGCGTCGCGGCGCTGCGGGGTGAAGGCTCTCCGCTCGCCGCATTGGTGCGCCCGGTCGCGGTGGTGCAGGGCGCCCTGGCCCTGCTCGCCTTTGCCGCGCTGCTGCTGGTCTTCGCCCAGACCGACCTGTCGGTGAAGCTGGTCGCGCTCAATTCGCACTCGGCCAAGCCGATGATGTACAAGATCGCCGGCGCCTGGGGGAACCACGAAGGGTCGATGCTGCTGTGGGTGACCGTCATGGGCCTCGCCGGCAGCTTCGTCGCCCTGGTCGAGCGGCGCCTGCCCGAGCGCACGATGATCGCCACCCTGCTGGGACAGGCCTTCGTCAGCCTGGGGTTCTACGCCTTCCTGCTGTTCGCCTCGAACCCGTTCGAGCGGCTCAATCCCGTCCCGCCGGAAGGGCAGGGGCTGAACCCGCTGCTGCAGGACCCGGGCCTCGCCTTCCACCCGCCGACGCTGTACCTGGGCTATGTCGGGCTCTCGATCGCCTTCAGCTTCGCCGTCGGGGCGCTGATCACGCGCGAGGTGGGACCCGCCTTCGCCCGCGCCATGCGGCCCTGGGTGCTGGGGGCGTGGATCTTCCTGACACTAGGCATCACCGCGGGATCGTACTGGGCCTATTACGAGCTGGGCTGGGGCGGCTGGTGGTTCTGGGACCCGGTCGAGAACGCCTCGCTGATGCCCTGGCTGGCGGCGACGGCGCTGCTCCATTCGTGCTCGGTCCTGGCCGCCCGCAATGCCCTGCGGGCCTGGACAGTGATGCTGGGGGTGGTCGCCTTCTCGATGTCGATGGTCGGGACCTTCCTGGTCCGCTCGGGCATCCTCACCAGCGTCCACGCCTTCGCGGTCGACCCCAAGCGCGGGACCTTCATCCTCGCCCTGCTGGCAATCTACATCGGTGGTGCGCTGACCCTGTTCGCCTTCCGCGCCGCGACCGTGACCGAGGGAGAGCGGTTCGCCGTGACCAGCCGCGAATCCGCGCTGGTGTTCAACAATGTGATGCTGACCGGCACGCTGGGGATCGTGCTGATGGGCACGCTCTATCCCCTGGTCACCGAAGCCTTCGGCGAGCGCGTCTCGGTCGGCCCGCCCTATTTCAATCCGATGAGCGCGGTCTTCGTCGTGCCGATGCTGCTGGTGCTGACGGTCGGCCCGCTGCTGCGCTGGCGGCGCGACCAGTTGGCGCGCGTCCGCCTGCCGATGCTGATCGCCGCAGGGGTTGCGCTGACCGGGCTGGCCGTGGCGATCAGCCTGGCCCCGGGCAAGGTCCTGCCGATCATCGGCCTGGCCCTGGCTCCCGCCGTCGCCGTGGCCAGCCTGCTGCCGCTGCGCGGGCGCAAGCTGCGCCAGGTCAAGCTGCCGCTGTGGGGCATGGTGATCGCCCACTTCGGCATCGCCGTGGCCCTGCTCGGCATGGCCGCTGAAGGCGCCTTCACCACGGAGCGGCTGGTGGCCCTGCGCGTGGGCGAGAGCACCCCGGTCGGCCCCTGGCAGATCCGCCTGGCCCGGATCGAGCCGGTCGCCGGACCCAACTGGACCGCGCTCGAGGCGACGCTGGAAGCAAGCTATGCGGGGGCCGCGCCGATCGTGACTCATCCGCAGGCACGGATGTTCTGGGCGCCGGTGCAGAACACGGCGGAGAGCGCGCTGCTCACCCGCTGGAATGGCCAGCTTTACACCGTGCTGGGCGACAAGGCGGATGGCGGCGCCAATGGCGGGCGCTGGCAGTTGCGGCTGTGGTGGAAGCCGCTGGTCACATTGATCTGGATCGGCGGCGCGCTGATCGCGCTGGGCGGGCTGCTCGCGCTGCTCGGCCGCGTGGCGAGCGACCTGCGCCGCCTGGTCGCCTCCGACAAGATCGCCTTCCGGCGCCAGAGGCAGGGCCGATGACCGAAGCGTCCGTCAAGCGCCGCTCCTGGGCCCTGTGGCTGCCGCTGGTGGTCTTCGGCCTGTTCGCCGCCCTGTTCCTGTGGGGGCTGGTGCGGACCAAGGACGATACGGTGCCGAGCCGTCTGGTCGGCCGGCCGCTCCCCGCCTTTGATCTGCCTGCGGCGACCGACGGCAAGCCGGGCCTCAAGCACGCCGATCTGGCCGACGGCAAGCCGCGCCTGCTGAACGTCTTCGCCTCGTGGTGCATCCCCTGCGCTGCCGAGGCGCCGCAACTGGCCAGGCTGGCCGCGGCCGGAGTGGAGGTGGAAGGCGTGGCGATCCGCGATCACCGCGAGGACCTGGCCGCCTTCCTGCAGCGCAACGGCAACCCCTATCACCGGATCGGCGCGGATGATCTCGGCAAGCTGCAGATTGCCATCGGGTCTTCCGGCGTGCCCGAAACCTATGTGATCGATGGCAAGGGCGTGATCCGCTACCAGCACATCGGCGACATCACCCCGGACGACGTGGCCCTGTTGCAAGCCAAGCTGAAGGAGGCCGCGCTGTGAGCCGGCTCCTGCTGGTGATTGTCCTGGCTCTCACCCTGCTGCCCTCCGTGGCGGCCCGGGCCGACGATACCATGCCGCCGGCACCCTATGCCTATCGCCAGCTCGACGATCCCAAGCTCGAGGCCAAGGCCCAGGGGCTGATGGAAACGATCCGTTGCCTGACCTGCCAGAGCCAGTCGATCGCCGATTCGGATGCCTCGATCGCGGGCGACATGCGCAGCCAGATCCGTGAACGCATCGCCGCCGGCGAGGAGCCCGAGGCGATCCGCGCCTGGCTGGTCGAGCGTTATGGCGATTACATCACGTACACCCCGCGCGTGACCAGCCTGACCTGGCCGCTGTTCGCCGCGCCGGTGGCGATCCTGCTGGTGGCGGCGCTGCTGCTGCGGCGGCGCTTCGGCCGGGGTGAGCGGAACGGAGGGCCGCAGGCATGAGCTGGGTGTTCGTGATCGGCCTGGCCGTGATCATTTTCGTGCTGCTCGCCATGGTGCTCAAGGCCCCGCGCAGCTCGTGGGAGCTGCTCGGGGCGGCTCTGCTGCTGGGGATAGCCGGCTATGCCTGGCAGGGCTCGCCCGCCCAGCGCGGCGCGCCCAAGCCCCCGGCAGAGACCATCGACGGGGGCAAGGGGGCGGGTGACGTGGCCGAGCGCCAGAAGCTGGCCGATTCGGTCCCGATGAGCGACCGTGACCTGGTGGTAGCCGATGCCCTGGCCCGGCACGGCCAGTTCGCCGATTCGGCGGAATTCCTTCGGGGCGCGGTGCAGCGCAATCCCAACAATGCCGAGGCCTGGCTGGCCATGGCCAATTCGCTGGTCGGCCACGCCGAGGGCACCATTTCACCCGCCGCGATCTATGCCTACGACCAGGCCGAGCGGGCCGCGCCGGGCAGCCCGGGGCCGGCCTTTTTCAAGGGCCTGGCCCTCATCCGCTCGGGCCGGATCGATGAAGGCCGCAAGGCCTGGGCCGGCCTGCTCGCGCGGACTCCGCCCGATGCGCCGTGGCGTGCCGACCTCCAGGCGCGTGTCGCGGAACTGGACGGGTTCCTCTCGCGGGCCCAGGCCGCCCAGTAGCAATACAGGCAGCCTCTGCGGGAAGCCGTTGCGGGGCAGGGGGGCTGCTGCTAAGCGGCGGCACCTTTGCGCCGGGGTCGGCGACTCAGGGGCCATACCGGGGCAACCATAATGAGTGAAGCCGCAGATTTCGCCGTATCCGGCCCTGCCGCTGCAAACCCTTCCCATGATCACGCCGGCGGCGGCCACGGGCATCACCAGGGTTCGGTGATCAAGCTGGCCGTCGGCGCGATCGGCGTCGTCTTCGGCGATATCGGCACCAGCCCGCTGTACGCCATGCGCGACACCTTCGCCGGGCACCATCCGCTGCCGCTGGATGCCCTCCACGTGTTCGGCATCGTCAGCCTGATGTTCTGGTCGATGATGATCATCGTGACGGTCAAGTACGTCACGGTCATCATGCGCGCCGACAACAAGGGCGAGGGCGGCAGCCTGGCGCTGCTCGCGCTGATCAACCAGTCGATCAGCGGCAAGCGCTGGTCGGCCGGGATCGTCCTGTTGGGGGTCTTCGCGACCTCGCTGTTCTATGGCGATTCGATGATCACCCCGGCGGTCTCGGTGATGGGCGCGATCGAAGGTCTGGCGGTCTATCGGCCCGAGCTGGCCCCGCTGGTCGTGCCGATGGTGGTGGGCGTGCTGGTGGGCCTGTTCGTGATCCAGAGCCGCGGCACGGCCAAGGTCGCCACGCTGTTCGGTCCGGTCATGCTGACCTATTTCGCCGTGATCGCCGTGCTGGGCGCGCTGAGCATCGCCGACCATCCTCAGGTGATCGCCGCGCTGAGCCCGCATTACGCGGTCCAGTTGTTCATGGCCGATCCGTTCCGCGGCTTCCTGGCCATGGGTGCGGCCGTGCTGGCGGTGACCGGGGCCGAGGCGCTCTATGCCGACATGGGGCATTTCGGCCGCTCGCCGATCCGGGTCTCGTGGCTGGCCCTCGTTCTGCCGGCGCTGGTGCTCAACTATCTGGGGCAGGCCTCGCTGCTGGTCCGCCACCCCGAGGCGCTGGCGAGCCCGTTCTACTACCTGGCGCCGCAGTGGTTCCAGTGGCCCCTGCTCGGCCTGGCCTGCGCGGCGGCGATCATCGCCTCGCAGGCGGTGATCACCGGGGCCTTTTCGGTCACGCAGCAGGCGATCCAGCTGGGCTTCATCCCGCGCATGACGATCAAGTACACCAGCCTGAACGCCGGGCAGATCTATATCCCGGTGATCAACTGGGCGCTGATGATCGCGGTGATCCTGCTGGTGCTGGTGTTCGAGCGGTCGAGCAACCTGACCGCGGCTTACGGTATCGCGGTGACCGGGGCCATGGCGATCGACAACGTGCTGCTGGCGGTGGTCGTGCTGCAACTGTGGAACTGGCGCCTGTGGCAGGCGGTGCCGCTGCTGGGCCTGTTCTTCGCGCTCGACGCGGCCTACCTTTCGGCCAACTTCACCAAGATCCCCGACGGGGGCTGGGTGCCGCTGGTCATGGGGCTGAGCATCTTCACCCTGCTGACCACCTGGTCCAAGGGCCGCGCGCTGATGCGCCAGAACATGGCGGAGGGTTCCATCCCGTTCGAGGTCTTCGCCAAGAGCGCCCATTCCAGCGCGGCGCGGGTGCCGGGCACGGCGGTGTTCATGTCCTCGACCGCGCACGGCGTGCCTTCGGCCCTGCTGCACAACATCAAGCACAACAAGGTCCTGCATGAACGCGTCGTGGTCCTGACCGTGGCCATCCAGGACGTGCCTTATGTCGACGATGCGGAGCGGTTCACCGTCAAGCAGTATGGTGCCGGCTTCTTCAAGGTGGCGCTGCGCTTCGGCTTCCTGGAAGAAACCGACGTGCCGGCGGCGCTGACCAGGATCAGCATGTGCGGCGAGCCGTTCGAGATGATGAAGACCAGCTTCTTCCTGTCGCGCCAGACGCTGATCCCCTCATCCAAGCCCGGCATGGCGCTGTGGCGGGAAAAGCTGTTCGCCTGGATGCTGCGCAACGCGGCCAGTGCGATGGAGTTCTTCCGGCTCCCGACCAACCGCGTGGTCGAGCTGGGCAGCCAGGTCGAGATCTGAGTGGTGGCCGGGGCCGGACCGCTGCGCGCCTTTGCCCGGACCGGACTGATCCTGACCCTGCGCAGCGGCCTGAGCTCGGCCCGGGTCGCGATCACCGCCGGGCTGACGGTGGGGCTGGCGATGTCGCTGGCCGATGCCACGCTGTTCCGCCCGGTCGTACCAGCCGTTCAGCACGTCCTGGCCCACGAATGGTCCCTGACGGACCGGCTTGCCCGGTTCGCCCTGGGCGCGGTGGAGGATGAGCTGGTGTTGCGGCTGGGCGGGCTCAGCCTGATCATGGTGGCGCTGGTCGCCTGGCGGGGCGAACGGACCGCCCGGATCGATGCCCTGGCGGTGGGGTTGACCGCGGCGGTGCTGTGGCCGCTCTGGGCCTGGCCCTATCTGGCGGAGCTGGATGGGTCGGCCCTGACGCTCCTGCGCGAGATCGTCCTGCATGTCGGGGCCGGGTCGGTCTGGGGCTGGCTCTACTGCCGGCATGGCTGGATGGCCGGGGTGCTGGGCCACGTCAGCGCCCATCTGATGCTGCAACCGCTGCTGCCCTGGGTCGTCAGCTAAACCAGCATTTTTCCAGCATGTTTTGATGGGCCGCAATGACGGCGCCATCGCCGTGGGCTATCGGGAAGGCGGGTTCCGCGAGGGAGCCCGGGACGATCCGGCACCGGCTGCCAGTCCCGGTTCTCCCCGCGGAAGGGCTGTCCGCCCGGGTGCCGGCCGGGTCGAGGCGAACGGTAGCGGGCAGCCCGTCCCCATTCCCGGTAAGCAAAAAGGCGCCGCCCTTGCGGGCCGGCGCCTTCGGCTTGGTGCGATGGTGTCTGGATCAGGCGCCGAGGTTGGCCGTCACCATGCAGTACAGCATCGGCAGCGACAGCAGCAGGTTGGTCCGGCTGGCGGCGAGGGCGCGCGGCGCGGCGGCGGCCTTCTCCTCGTCGGTGGCCTCCTTCAGGCCGAGGATCTTCTGCTGGGCGGGCCAGATGATGAACCACACGTTGAACGCCATGATCAGCGCCAGCCACATGCCGAGGCCGATCAGCTTGACGTTGCCTTCGCCCGAGAAGGCGAGCGCCTGGTGGACATAGTCCGACAGGTAAGCGACGCCGAGCCCGGTGATGACCGTCAGCAGCGCGGCATAGCGGAAGAAGAAGAACACCTTGGGCGCGATGTAACCGGTGACGCCCTTCTTCAGTTCGGCCGGGACCTTGGGCATGGTCGGCACCTGGACGAAGTTCAGGTAGTAGAGCAGGCCGATCCACAGGATGCCGAAGAAGGTGTGGGCCCACCGGAAGATCCCATTCGCGGTGATCGGGGCCGATTCACCATATCCCACCATCACGGCAATGGCGGCGATCAGGCCGACCACCAGCACCAGATGCAGGTTTCCAAAGAACTTGGCCATTGCTTCCCCCTAGGAAATGGAACGCGTTTTGTCGTGTGCCCGGCACGCTTCGCCGGGCGGCGCGCGGTTAATGCGACATCCTCGCAAGAATGTCACCCCGCTTTTGCGGGCATCAGTCGTGCGGGGTGCCGCCGGTGATCTCATCCTCGGCCGGGGCGCCGAGGCCGTGGCGCATCAGCATCGGCAGATGCACGAAGGTGAACAGGAACGACAGCGGCATGAACAGCCACAGCTTGGCCGCGATCCATGTTTCCATCGACACATAGAACTGCCCCTGGTGCTTCAGGTTGAGCCCTTCGTTCAGCGCGGCGAGAAACAGGAAGAACACCGCCCAGTTGCGCGACAGCAGCCACCAGCCCCGATCGTCCAGGCCTTCGAAGGCCGCTTCGAGCAGGGTCTTGAGCAGGGCCTTGCCGCGCCACAACCCCGCGAACAGGATCACGGCGAAGAGCAGATAGACCGCCGTCGGCTTGTGGCGGATCCATTCCGGGTCCTGGGTGTAGATCGTGATGGCCCCGAACCCGACGATCATCGCCGTGGTCAGCCACAGCATCGGCGAGATGTGGCCCAGCCGCAGCTTCGAGAACACCAGCGCCGCGATCGAGGCGGCCATGAAGGCCATGGTCCCGAAGATCACGGCCGTGACCTCTTGCACGCCATGCTCGCCCTTGCCGGGGGCGTAGTGGCGGTAGACCAGGAAGAACACCAGCAGCGGACCGTAGTCCACCAGCAGGTTGAGCCAGCCGGACTTCGGCCCGGACTTCGGTGTGCTGGCAGGCGCGTTCATCAGGCCACTCCGGCGATGACCCGGGCAACCAGGTCGGGATCGAACGGACGCAGATCGTCCATCTTCTCGCCCACGCCGATGGCGTGGATCGGCAGGCCGAACTGCTCGGCCGCGGCCACCAGCACGCCGCCGCGGGCCGTGCCGTCGAGCTTGGTCATGACCAGCCCGGTCACCCCGGCCACCTCGCGGAAGATCTCGATCTGCTGCAGGGCGTTCTGGCCGTTGGTGGCATCCAGCACCAGCACCACGTCATGCGGCGCCTCGGGATTGAGGCGGCCCAGCACGCGCCGGATCTTGGCCAGCTCGTCCATCAGCTCGCGGCGGTTGTGCAGCCGTCCGGCCGTGTCGACGATCAGCGCATCGGTGCCGCGTTCGGTCGCCTGCTTGACCGCGTCGAACACGATCGAGGCAGGGTCGCCGCCCTCCGGGCCCTTGACGATCGGCACGCCCAGCCGGTCGGCCCAGACGCCCAGTTGCCCGATCGCGGCGGCGCGGAAGGTGTCGCCGGCGGCGAACATCACGGCATAGTCCTGTTCCTGAAACAGGTGGCCCAGCTTGGCGATGGTGGTGGTCTTGCCCGATCCGTTGACCCCGATCACCAGGATCACCTGCGGGCGCGGGAAGGCGGTGATCTCCAGCGGCTTGGCGACCGGGCGGAGGATCGCGGCGATTTCCTTGGCGACCGCTTCCTTGATCGCCTGCTCGTCGGCGCCGCGCTCGAACCGTTCGTCGGCCAGCCGGGCCCGAATGCGTGCGGCGGCGCGGGGGCCAAGGTCGGACAGGATCAGCGCGTCTTCGATATCGTCGAGCTGGTTGTCGTCCAGCCGGGTCTTGCTGACGATCCCCGCCAGGTTCTCGCCCAGCCGCTCCGAGGTCTTGCGCAACCCGCCGAACAGGCGGTCCGACCAGGAGGTGGCAGGACCGGAGGGTGGTGACGTCTCAGTGCTCATGCCAGCAGGCCTTCAACGATCCGTTCGGGGATCACGGTAACGATCTGTCCGCGCGGGACAGTGGGCGCAAGCCGCACCCGGGCGAAGTTTTGCGCATGGCCGGTCCCGTCGCTTTCGGCAAGCACCGACAGCGGCTGGTGCAGCAGCGAGCCGAGCCAGGCCTCGCGCCTCGCCGCCACCGCCCGGCGCAGCTCGGCCGCGCGGGCGCGGATCACCGCGGACGGCACTTGCGGCATGCGCGCCGCGGGCGTGCCCGGGCGGCGGGAATAGGGGAACACATGCCCGTGGACGATGCCCAGTTCGTCGATCGCGGCCAGGCTGGCCCGGTGCATGGCGTCATCCTCGGTCGGAAAGCCCGCGATCAGGTCGGCCCCGAGGGCCAGGTCCGGGCGCTGTCGGCGCAGATCGGCCACCAGGGCGCGGGTCTGGGCCATGGTGTGGCGGCGCTTCATCCGCTTGAGGATCAGGTCATGCCCGTGCTGCAGCGAGAGATGGAGGTGCGGCATCAGGCGGGGCTCGGACCCGATCAGCGCGATCAGCCGGGGGTCAAGCTCGACCCCGTCGACCGAGGACAGGCGCAGCCGGGGCAGGGTCGGGACATGGTGCAGGATCGCCGCGACCAGATCGCCCAGCGCCGGGGCGCCGGGCAGATCGTGCCCCCAAGAGGTGAGGTCCACACCGCTCAGCACCACCTCGGCCGCACCGGCGTCGACCCGGCGGGCGACCTCGTCGATGACCTCGGGGACAGGGACGGAGCGGCTCGGCCCGCGCCCCTGCGGGATGATGCAGAAGGTGCATGCGTGGTCGCAGCCGTTCTGCACCACCACATAGGCACGGGTGTAAGCGCCGGGCGGAACGGGCCCCGGCGAACCGGCAACGTTCCAGGCCCGCGCATCGAGCTTGGCGGTGTTGTCGACCAGGCCATCGACCTCGGCCATGGCGGCCAGCGCAGTCCGCTCGGTCCGGGCGGCGCAACCGGTGACGATCAGGCGCGCCTCGGGCCGGGCGCGACGGAGCCGGCGGATGGTCTGGCGGGTCTGGCGCACAGCCTCGGCCGTCACCGCGCAGGAATTCACCACCACCAGATCGTCGGCATCACGGAGCAGGCCGCGCAGGCTTTCGCCCTCGGCCAGGTTCATGCGGCAGCCGAGCGAGACGACCTCAGCCGCCATTCCCGGGCTCTGCCGCGCGGAAGCGTTCGGGCTCGAAGGTGCCGCGAAAGGCTTCGACCGCCGGGCCGGTCATCGTGATGCGATTGTCCGTCCCCCAGCCGATGGTCAGCATGCCGCCCGGCAGCGTGACCCGCACCTCGCGATCGACCAGCCCGCGCCGCATGGCGCCGATCGCGGTCGCGCAGGCGCCCGTGCCGCAAGCCAGGGTCAGCCCGGTGCCGCGTTCCCACACGCGCAGGCGGATCGCCTGACGGCTTTCGATCGTGGCAACGTTGACGTTGACCCGCTCCGGAAACAGCGGATCGGTCTCGATCAGCGGCCCGAGCCGGGCCAGGTCCACCCGATCGCAATCGGGCACGAAGAAGATCGCGTGCGGATTGCCGACATTGACCGCCACCGGGTTGTCCAGATGCTCCCAGCCGACGGGCAGGGCGAGCGTGTCCATGGCATAGGCCAGCGGAATGGCCTGCCAGTCGAACTGCGGCTCGCCCATGTCCACGGCGATGCCGGCATCGGCTGGTTCGGTGCGCAGAATGCCCGCCAGGGTTTCGATCGTGGCAGGGCGGCCCTCGAGCAAGCCGACCGCGCGGGTCGCATTGCCGCAGGCCGGGGATTCGGTGCCATCGGCGTTGAAGATGCGCATCCTGAGATCGGCCACCCCGCTCGGCTCCAGCACGATCAACTGGTCGCAACCGATCCCGGTGTGGCGATGGGCCAGAGCGCTGGCCAGGGTCTGGTCGATGGCCGGCAGCGCCCCGGTGCGGGCGTCGAGCACGACGAAATCGTTGCCCAGTCCGTGCATCTTGATGAAGGAAACAGCCATGGCGGGGCGTCTAGAGCATCCCGGCGGTTCGTGGCACCCCTTTTCGCGCACGCTCGACGCGGCGGGGCCAGTGTGCCCGTGCGCCGCCCGTCAGCCGCGGATCAGGCGACGTCGGACAGCGGGGGGCGCTGGTGGCGCTCGGTGGGGCGGGTCTTTGCGGTCAGCCCCATGTCCGCCAGCCGGGCCAGGGTCTCGCTGCCGGATTCGGGCCGGCCATAGAGATAGCCCTGGGCGTGCATGTTGCCCAGGTCGCGAAGCTGGCGGGCGATCTCGGCACTTTCCACGCCCTCGGCCGTGATCGGCAGTCCCAGGCCTTCGCCGAGCGAGGAGATGACGCGCACGATCGTCGCGCTGTCGGTGCATCCCGACATCGGGCTGACGAACGACCGGTCGATCTTCAGCCGATCGAACGGCAGGCTCTGCAGCTGGGCCAGCGAACTGTAGCCCGAGCCGAAATCGTCGAGCGAGACCGTCATGCCCTGGTTCTTCAGGCTGGCGATCAGGGTGCGGACCTGCTGGATGTTGTCGTGCAGGCAGGTCTCGGTAATCTCCACCTCCAGGCGACTGGCGGGGAAGTTGGCCTCGACCAGCAGCTTGATCAGCTTCTGGGCGAACCACGGATCGCGCAACTGCACCGGCGAGACGTTGATCGCGAGGGTGATCGAAGGATCCCATTCGCGGGCATCGCGCAGGGCCTGGCGGATCAGGCCTTCGGACAGGTCATCGATGACGCCGATTTCCTCGGCGATGGCGATGAACTGTTCGGGACCGATGTGGCCATAGTGCGGCGAATTCCACCGGGCGAGCATCTCGAACCCGGTGATCCGGCCTGTCTCGATATCGATCTGCTGCTGGTAGTAGGGCACAAATTCACCCGCCGGAATCGCGGCGCGCAGGGCCGTCTCCAGCTCGTGCCGTTCGCGCAGGTCCTTCTCCATCGCGGGATCGAACCAGCAGTGGTTGTTCTTGCCGGTCTTCTTGGCCTGGTACATCGCGATATCGGCCATGTGCAGCAGGGCCTGGGCATTGGCTTCGGCATGGGCATCGGACCGGGCAATGCCGACCGAGACCGTGACCTCAAGCTCCAGGTGGCCGATCGGCACCGGGCGGGCGACATGCAGGGTGATGCGGCGGGCGAAGTCCTCGACCGGTTCCGGCATCCCGGCGGCGAAAGGCACCACGCAGGCGAACTCGTCCCCGCCGAGCCGGGCCAGGAGGCCGCGCGCGGGCAGCAGATCGGCTATGCGCGCGGCACAGGCCTGCAGTACATTGTCGCCCACGCTGTGGCCGTTGGCGTCGTTGATTCGCTTGAAGTTGTCGACGTCGATCATCAGGAAGCCGACGTGCTCGCCGCGCTCGGCGCTGCCGGCGATCAGGGCGTCGGTGGCCGATGCGATCGCACGCCGGTTGAGGCAGCCGGTCAGGGGGTCATGCTCGGCCAGTTCGCGCGCCCGTTCCTCGGCCATACGGCGTTCGCGCACCTCTTCCTGAAGATCGCGATAGCGGCGCAGTCCGAAAATGATCAGCGCGATGTTGAGCAGCAGGGCGTTGGACAGCAGGCGGTCGGGCGGCAGACCCACGCCTTGCAGGGCCTGCACCACGTCCGGCATCACATTGGCGCCGGTGCCGATGAACATGATGATCGCGGCCACGCCGATGGCAAGGGCCATGAGATCGCGATCCGCCCGGCTGACCGAACGCGCGACCACCGGCTGATCGGCCGGATCGTTGAAATCGCGCATTCTTCCTCGCCCTGCGGCCACGTCCGATCCTCGCTGGTATGGAGGATGCGGTATGAACGATCAGGGTTGCAGATAGGTAAACGTACCCGCACGAGGGCCTGACCGGGGGGCCTTCGCTCAGGTCTTCAGGCCGATCTCGCGCAGCCGTTCCTGCAGGTAGTCGTCCGCGGTGATCGCATCGGGGTAGCGGTCCGGGTTATCGGCGCTGATGCACTGCGGCAGGGTTTCGAAGCGGAAATCGCTGCGCAGGTGCAGGAAGAACGGCATCGAATAGCGGCTGAACCCGGCCCGCTCGCCCACCGGGTTGCGCACCCGGTGCGTGGTGGAGGGCAGCACGTGATTGGTCAGGCGCTGCAGCATGTCGCCGATGTTGATCACCAGGGCGCCCGGCGGGGGCGCGACCTCGATCCACTCGCCGTCCTTGGTCAGCAGTTCCAGCCCGGCCTCCTCGGCCCCCAGCAGCAGGGTGATCAGGTTGATGTCCTCGTGCGCGCCGGCGCGGATCGCGCCTTCCGGGGCATCGGGGACGGGAGGATAGTGCAGCAGGCGCAGCACCGAATTGCCATCGGCGATGGCCGGATCGAACCAGTCGGCGGCCAGGCCCAGATCGACCGCGATGCGCGACAGGATGGTGCTGCCGGCCGCATCGAAGGCGGCATAAAGCGCCTCGAAGGTCTCGCGGAATCCCGCCGGGCGTTCGGGCCAGATGTTGTGCGGCATCGAGGCATCGAGCAGCGGATGACCATCGGGTAGGTCGCGGCCGACGTGCCAGAATTCCTTGAGATCGCTGACCTTGGCCCCCTTGGCGATCTCGCGCCCGAACGGGGTATAGCCGCGCGCGCCGCACAGTTCCGGGGTGAAGTAGCTGCGCTTTTCGGCGTCGGGCAGGGCGAAGAAGGCCTCGGTCAATTGCCAGGCGCGCGCGATCAGGTCCGGATCGATCCCGTGATCGCGCACCATGGCGAAGCCGAAGGTGCGGAATGAGGCGCCGATCGCCGCGGAAAAGCTCGCCGCGTCATCGCCCAAAGAAAGCACGGGAAGAGTCGTCAGGGGCATGTTGTGATGGTCCGAAGATTGTGGGTATGGCGCTCCCCATAACCGGTTTGCGAGCGCCTGACATGACCGAAATCAATCCCGCCCTGTCCGACCGCCTGTGGCTGATGAAGTCCGAGCCCGATGCCTATTCGTGGGACGACCTGCTGGCTGAGGGCGAAGGCACCTGGGACGGCGTGCGCAACCACCGCGCCGCCAACAACCTGCGGGCGATGGAGGTGGGCGATTTGGCGTTCTTCTATCATTCGAACATCGGCAAGGAGATTGTCGGGATCGTCACCATCAGCCAGGGCGGGCTGACCGATCCCACCGACCCGGACGGCAAGTGGGCCGCGGTCAAGGTCAAGCCGGTGCGCAAGCTGGCCCGGCCGGTGACGCTGGCGCAGATCAAGGCCGATCCGGCCCTGGCCGACATGGAACTGCTGCGGCTCAGCCGGCTGTCGGTGGCGGAAGTGACCCCGGGGCACTGGGCCCATATCCTGGGGCTGGCGGGCGAAGGCTAGCGGTACGGCGGAACAGGTGGGGAACTGCCTTAGCCCTCTACCCTTCAGGGGAGAGGGTTGGGAGAGGGGTCTGCGCTCATCAATTGCGCAAATCCCCTTTCAACTTCGGCTAATCCCTTCGGGACAAGCCTTCGTATCTCTCCCCCGAAGGGGAGAGAGCAAAGGTCCGACTTCGCTACCGATCACTCGCCCCGCACCCTCGACCTAGCGCCCATCCCGGGTCCAGCGGAAGCCGAAGCGGTATTCGTCGGGGTAGCGGCGGACCTTGTCGCGGGGCAGCGGATAGGCCTCGACCAGTGCCACTGTGCCGCCGGCCACGGCCAGCGGGCGGTCGAGTGTGAGCTCGACCGGGCCATTGTCGATCCGGACCATGACACGCACCGTGCCGGCCCGGACGCAGGCCACCCCGGCCGGGCAGCGGCTGTCCTCGACCAGTTGCTCGGGGCTGACCGTGATGGGGCCGGCCTGGGCCGTCTCGCCCAGCCGGGCGCGGGCCACGCCATCGTCCACGGTGCGGATCGTGATGCAGCCGGCGCACAGCCCGGCCAACGCGGGCAGGACGATTGCGGGCAGGGCGATTGCGGGCAGGGCGAGCGCGGCGGGCCAGGTGGCACGGCGGATGGACTGGGGCACGGCGTGATCCTTTGGGCTCGGAATGCACAGTCTGCCGCCATTGTCCTGTTGCGCAAGCCCGTCTAGGAGCGGCGCATGGTTTACGAGATCCAGCGCCTGCCCACCCAGCTCTACCTGATCTCCCCGGGCGAGGTCGACGGCGCGTTCCCCGATCGTCTGGCCCGCGCGCTCGACGCCGGTCCGGTCGCGGCCTTCCAGTTCCGCGTGAAGGGCGTCGACGAGCACAACGCCGCCCGCCTGGCCGAGCCGCTGCAGCGGATCTGCGCCGATCGCGAGGTGGCCTTCATCGTCAACGATTCGATCAGCCTGGCCAAGCGGCTCGGCGCGGACGGGGTCCATCTGGGCCAGGACGATGGTGACCCGCGGGACGCCCGCGAACGGTTGGGGCGCAATGCGCAGATCGGGGTGACCTGCCACGACAGCCGCCATTTCGCGATGGAAGCGGGTGAGGCCGGGGCCGACTACGTGGCCTTCGGCGCCTTCTTCCCCACCCAGACCAAGGCGGTGAAGCATCATGCCGAGCCGGATATCCTGACCTGGTGGCAGACCTTCTTCGAGCTGCCCTGCGTGGCGATTGGCGGAATCACGCCCGAGAACTGCGCCGGCCTGGCCGCCGCCGGGGCGGACTTCGTCGCTGCGTCGGGGGCCGTGTGGAACGGCGACGAGGCTGCGGCGGTGCGGGCCTTCGCCGAGGCGCTGGGGCTGCAAAGCTAGCCCGGACCATTCAGCGGGTCAGGCCACCACGGCGCACGCAGCGAAGCCGGCCGGGCGTGCCATCGGGCAGGATGCGGCGCAGCAGGGTGTTGCCGGTGCGGCGATACTCGGCATCCTTCAGCGGTCCGGCGGTGAACCGCAAACGGTCTCCGGTCAGCAGGTAGGTGCCGTGACCCAGCTCGGTGCGATAGGTTGATCCGTAGGCGATGGTGAAGTCTTCCGCCGGCTGCGGGATCCATGCCGCGCCCAGGGCGTCACCCGGCAGTTCGCAGGTGTAGCGCCCCAGGGTCAGCACGCCGACCGGACCACCCGGGGCCCCCGCCGCGGGCGCGAGGGGGCACAGCAGGGCCAGGGCAAGGCAGCCGGACCGGCTGATCCGGCGGAGGGGAGCGGGGGCCTTCATGTCTCCGGACCTAGCAGGTCCGCCCGCGCCGGACCAGTCACCTGCGGGCGGGGACGGGCCGGAGCGCGGTCCAAGCACCGCGCTTGCCGATCGGTCCGCCCCGCGCTAAGGGCCCGCCATCCGAGACTTCTCGCTCTTTCCCAATCTGTGAAGGCATCCCCATGGCGAAGATCAGCGGCGTCGACATCCGCCCCGGCAATATCCTGGAATATGAAAAGGGCATCTGGAAGGTCGCCAAGACCCAGCACACCCAGCCCGGCAAGGGCGGGGCCTTCATGCAGGTCGAAATGAAGAACCTGATCGACGGCCGCAAGACCAACGTGCGCTTCCGCAGCGCCGACACGGTCGAGCGCGTCCGCCTCGACACCAAGGACTTCCAGTTCCTCTACGTCGAGGGCGACGATCTGGTGTTCATGGACGTGGAGACCTACGACCAGATCACCCTGCCCAAGGACCTGCTCGGCGGCGCCGACGCCTTCCTGCAGGACGGCATGACCGTGCTGCTCGAAATGTACGACGAGCGCCCGATCTCGGTGCAGTTGCCGGAACAGGTCGAGGCGACCATTGTCGAGGCCGACGCCGTCGTGAAGGGCCAGACCGCCTCGTCCAGCTACAAGCCGGCGATCCTCGACAACGGGGTGCGCGTGATGGTGCCGCCGCACATCGAAAGCGGCACCCGCATCGTGGTCGACGTGTACGAGCGCACCTACGTCGGCAAGGCGGGCTGATCTCTCATGGCTGTTGTGTCCGGTCTGATCCGGGTGATGGAGAAGGCCGCGCGCAAGGCCGGCCAGCGGCTGCGGCGTGACTTCGGCGAGATCGAGCACCTGCAGGTCAGCCGCAAGGGCCCGGCCGATTTCGTCTCGAAGGCGGATCGGGCGGCCGAGCGGACGCTGTATGACGAACTCATTGCCGCGCGGCCCGACTGGGGTTTCGTGCTCGAGGAAGGCGGCACCATCGAAGGGGCCGAGGGCAAGCCTCGCTTCATCATCGACCCGCTCGACGGGACCAGCAACTTTCTCCACGGCATTCCGCACTTCGCCATCTCGATTGCGGTGCAGGAGCCCAGGCTGGACGGCAACGGCTGGGGTGATGTGACCGCCGCGCTGGTCTACCAGCCGGTCACCGACGAAAGCTTCTGGGCCGAGAAGACCCGGGGCGCCTGGCTGCAGGACAAGCGCCTGCGCGTGTCGGCGCGGCGCCATCTGGACGAGGCGCTGATCGCCACCGGCATTCCCTTCGCCGGTCATGGCGACTTTGCCGAATGGGCCCGCATCTTCGGCGCGATCGGCCCGAACGTGGCGGGCATCCGCCGCTTCGGCTCGGCCGCGCTCGATCTCGCCTGGGTGGCCGCGGGCCGCTACGACGGCTTCTGGGAATCGGGCCTCAAGGTGTGGGACAGCGCCGCGGGTTGCCTGCTGGTGCGCGAGGCCGGTGGCTTCGTCACCAATTTCAAGGGCCAGTCCGAAGCGATCTGTGCGGACGAGGTCCTGGCCGGGAACGACGCGCTGCATTCCAAGCTGCACAAGCTGGTCGCCGGCGCGCTGAAGTAAAGCTTGCGGTCGGCATCGCGCAGGGCAGTTGCCCCGGCGCGATCGGCCCGCTAAGCACCCCCCGACCGCACCTCCTCGGTTTGATCGGGGCCCCTGTGGCGGAATGGTAGACGCGACCGACTCAAAATCGGTTGGAGAAATCCGTGCCCGTTCGAGTCGGGCCAGGGGCACCAGCAACGGCGGATGAGCGCTTTTCCCGGGTCACCCGGGCCGCGCCAGCCGGATCGACGGAGGGCTGATTGGCATCCCGCCGGGTCGTACCTTGCGCCAGGTCCCGTCCCGTTCCCCCGGTTGACTCGACCCGAAGTGTAAAATCGTTCGACATCCACACTGCGCGAATGGCCGAAAACCGTGGTTTCCCGCGGGAATCCGGCGGGTCTGGCGCTGTCAGATTTACCGACAATTTACCCCTCGGGCCTAGACCCGCCAGGCGAGCCCGCGTGTTCCGGGCCTGGCTGCTGGCAGGGGTATGGTCCGACTTTTCAAGCACTACATCCCGCATGCGGTGATTCTGCTGGGCCTGTTCGACGCGGTGCTGCTGGCACTGGCGGGGGAACTGGGCTGGCGGATCCGCGCGGGGCAGATCGGCATGGACCTGGGCAATCCGCTGGATCGCGCCTGGGCCTTGACCGGGTTTGCCGTCGTCATGCTCACCGCGATGATCTCGGTCGGGGTCTATGGCGCCGATGCCACGCGTTCGCTGCGCTATGCCGCGGCGCGGATCCTGGTGGCGATCTCGCTGGGCACGATCGGGCTGTCGTTCATCGACTGGGCTTTGAAGGGCGCGCATTTCTGGCGCTCGACCCTGGCTTACAGCATGCTCAACGCGATCGTGTTCCTGATGGCCAACCGCATGGTCATCGGCGGCATTCTGGGCGCCAACGCGTTCCGCCGGCGGGTGCTGGTGCTGGGTGCCGGCGAACGGGCGAACCGCCTGCGGCAACTGGGAGAGCGCCCCGAGGTCGGTTTCGTCATCGTCGGCTACATCGGGATGAGCGATCAGACGCCGGTGATCGAGGAGGCGATCAACCGCAGCGCGATCCACAACCTCACCCGCTTTGTCGAGAACCTGGGCGTCAGCGAGGTGGTGCTGGCGCTGGAAGAGCGGCGCAATTCGCTGCCGCTGAAGGACCTGCTGCGGATCAAGACCGCGGGGGTCCACGTCAATGACTTCTCGAGCTTCCTGGAACGCGAGACCGGTCGGATCGATCTCGACACGGTCAATCCCAGTTGGTTGATCTTCTCGGACGGCTTTTCGTCAGGCCGCGCGGTGTCGAGCGTGGCCAAGCGCCTGTTCGATATCGCGGCCAGCTCGTTGCTGCTGGCGCTGACCTTTCCGGTGATCGCGCTGTTCGCGATCCTGGTGAAGCTGGACAGCCGTGGCCCGGCCTTCTTCCGCCAGACCCGCGTGGGGCTCTATGGCCAGCCGTTCAACGTCATCAAGCTGCGGTCGATGCGCCTCGACGCGGAGGCGGGCGGGGCGCAGTGGGCCACCCAGAACGACCCGCGGGTGACCCGCATCGGCAGTTTCATCCGCAAAGTGCGGATCGACGAGCTGCCGCAGACCTGGAGCGTGCTCAAGGGCGAGATGAGCTTCGTTGGCCCCCGTCCCGAGCGGCCCGAGTTCGTTGCCGATCTGGAAGAGCAACTGCCCTACTATGCCGAACGGCACATGGTGAAGCCGGGCATCACCGGCTGGGCGCAGATCAACTATCCCTATGGCGCCTCGATCGAGGATGCCCGCCAGAAGTTGGAATACGATCTCTACTACGCCAAGAACTACACGCCGTTCCTTGACCTGCTGATCCTGCTGCAGACGCTGCGCGTGGTATTGTGGCGGGAAGGGGCGCGTTGAGGTGAGCGACGGCTGGCACTTCACCGCCGGGCTGGCTCACCTCGCCGCGGCCTGCGCGGCGATGACGCTGGCGATCTGGTTGGCGGGACGGCGCTCGGCGGCCGGGGCCGCGGGCACGGCCCTGCTCGTCGCCCTGGTGCTGAGCGCGACCTGGGCGATGGCGATCGCCGCGACGAACGTCGATACCCATGTGGCGCACATGCTGGAGGCAGGGCGCAACCTGGCCTGGCTGTTCGTGGTCTATCGTCTGTTCAGCGCCGATGGCCGGCACACCCTGGTCCGTCCGATCCGGCCGGTCATGCTGTCGCTCGCCGCGATCGAGCTGTTCCAGATCCTCCAGGGGATCATCGCGCCCGGCTTCACCTTCGCGAGCAGCACGTCGGACGTGCTGTTCCATATGGCGATCATGTTCCGGCTGATGTTCACGATCGGCGGGCTGGTGCTGCTGCACAACCTCTATGGCGGAGCCTCGGTCTCGACCCGCGCGGTGCTGCACTGGCCGACGGTCGGGGTCGCCGTGCTGTGGCTGTTCGATCTCAACCTCTACACCGTCGCCTACCTGACCGGCGCCTGGCCCGACGAGCTGGCCGCGCTGCGCGGGTGCGCGCTGGTGGCGACGGTGGCGGCCCTGCTCCCGGGGATGACCGGCCGGCGCGCCGAGCTGCGCTTCAGCCCGTCCCGCGCGGTGGCCTTCGAACTCGCCTCGCTGCTGGGCATCGGGCTCTACCTGCTGGTGATGACCGCGCTGGGCAAGTGGCTGTCCTATGTCGGCGGCGGCTTTGCCAGCCTGTTCCGCTTCGGCTTCCTGCTGGCGGGCGTGGCGGCGGCCGCGCTGGTCCTGCCGTCGCGCCGGCTGCGCGGGTGGCTGAAGGTGACCCTCGTCAAGCACCTGTTCCGGCACCGCTACGATTACCGCGCCGAATGGCTGCGCTTCAACCGCACGATCGGCCGCGCCGGTTCGGGCAGCGCCCCGCTGGAGCAGCGCGCGATCCAGTCGCTGTGCGACATCACCGACAGCCCGGGCGGCCTGCTGCTGGGCCCCAACGATCATGCCGAGCTGGTGCTCTCCGCCGAATGGCAGTGGCGCACCGCCGAGGTGCCCGCCCCGGCGCTGTCGGCCGAAGCCTGCGCCTTCTTCGAGCGCACCGGCCTGATCGTCGACATGGATCAGGTGCGCCGCGGCGGCGATGCCCAGGGTGAAGGCAAGATCGTCCCGGCCTGGCTGCTGTGCGAACCGATGGCCTGGGCACTGGTCCCCCTGCTGCACTTCGATCGCCTGGTCGGCGTGGTCGTGCTCGCGCGTCCCAAGGTGGCGCGTATGCTCGACTGGGAGGATTTCGACCTGCTGCGGGTGGTCGGCCAGCAGCTCGCCTCGTACCTGGCCGAGCATGCCGGGCAGGACGCTCTGGCCGAGGCGGCCCGCTTCGACGAGTTCAACCGCCGCATCGCCTTCGTCATGCACGATATCAAGAACCTGGCCAGCCAGTTCAGCCTGCTGGCCCGCAATGCCGAGCGCCATGCCGAAAACCCGCAGTTCCGGGCCGACATGCTGGTGACCCTGCGCAACTCGGCCGAGAAGCTGAATGCGCTGATCGTGCGGCTCAACCGCTATGGCAAGAACGGCCGCGAGGCCCTGGTCGACTTCGATGTCGCCGCGCTTGCCCGGACCGTCGCGGGGCAATTCGACGGGCGCCACCCGGTGGTGGTCAATGTCGAGGGCGCCATCCCGCTGCTTGGCCATGCCGAAGCGCTGGAGCAGGCGCTGGTCCATTTGGTTCAGAACGGCGTCGACGCCAGCCTGCCCGGGACCCCGGTCTTCATCGGCCTCACCCGCGAGCCGGCCGGTGTGCGGATCGAGATCGTCGATTCCGGTGCCGGCATGAGCCCCGACTTCATCCGCACCAAGCTGTTCAAGCCCTTCGTATCGTCCAAGAGTGGCGGGTTCGGCATCGGCGCCTGCGAGGCCCGCGAGCTGGTCCACGGGATGGGCGGCCGGCTCGATGTCGAGAGCCGCGAGGGGATCGGGTCCCGTTTCATCATCCGCCTGCCGCTGGAGCCCGCAGCTTCGGCGAGCGAGGCCAGCGCGCCGCAGTCGGTGCCGCAGCAGAAGGTTGCCTGACATGTCCGAGCCCAAGCCCCCCCTGCTGGTCGTCGAGGACGATCCCGGGCTGCAGGCGCAGCTCAAGTGGGCCTATCCCGATTTCGAAGTCCACGTGGCCGGGGACCGCGCCAGCGCCATTGCCCTGCTGCGTGCCCTCGCGCCGGCGGTGGTCACGCTGGACCTGGGCCTGCCGCCCGATCCCGACGGCACCAGCGAGGGCATGGCCGTGCTCGACGAGATCATGGCGCTCAAGCCCGATACCAAGGTGATCGTCGCCAGCGGCCACGGCGCCCGCGAGAGCGCGCTGCAGGCGATCGCGCGCGGGGCTTACGATTTCTACCAGAAGCCGGT
The DNA here is from genome assembly GCF_014230305.1 of Novosphingobium aerophilum. Classification (GTDB taxonomy): domain Bacteria; phylum Pseudomonadota; class Alphaproteobacteria; order Sphingomonadales; family Sphingomonadaceae; genus Novosphingobium; species Novosphingobium aerophilum. The sequence goes on along the minus strand of NZ_JACLAU010000002.1, from coordinate 100,820 downwards.
CGACATCGACACGATCGGCCTGATCGTCCGCCGGGCCTACCAGCTTCACCAGATCGAGGCGGAGAACCGCCAGCTCGCCGGCAAGGTGGGCGAGGAAAACCGCGTGCTCGGCCGGATGATCACCGCCGCGCCCGAGATGGTTAAGGTCGCGCGGACGATCGAACGGGTGGCCAACACCAGCGTTTCGGTGATGCTGCTGGGCGCCAGCGGCACCGGCAAGGAGCTGCTTGCCCGCGGGCTGCATGATGCCAGCAGCCGCTCGGCCGGCATGTTCGTAGCGATCAATTGCGCGGCAATCCCCGAGAACCTGCTGGAAAGCGAACTGTTCGGGCACGAGAAGGGCGCCTTCACCGGGGCGGTCAAGACCACCGAGGGCAAGATCGAACAGGCCGACGGCGGCACGCTGTTCCTGGATGAAGTGGGGGACATTCCGCTCCAGCTCCAGGTCAAGCTGCTGCGGTTCCTGCAGGAACGGGTGATCGAGCGGATCGGCTCGCGGCGGTCGATCCAGGTCGACACCCGGGTGGTCTGCGCGACGCACCAGAACCTGGAACAGATGATCGTCGACGGCCGCTTCCGCGAGGACCTGTACTATCGCCTCGCCGAAATCGTCGTGCGCATCCCCAACCTGGCCGAACGGCCGGGCGATGCGACGCTGCTGGCCAAGGCCTTCCTGCAGCGCTTCGCGCCGGAGATGAATCCCCAGGTCAAGGGCTTCGCGCCCGATGCCCTGGCCGCGATCGACGCCTGGTCCTGGCCCGGCAACGTCCGCGAGCTGGAGAACCGGGTCAAACGCGCGGTGATCATGGCCGACGGCAAGCTGGTTGGCGCGACCGATCTCGACCTGGCCGAGCCCGAGGAGGACGGCGCCCAGCCGCTGAACCTGAAGGCCGCGCGCGAGCAGGCCGACCGGCGCACCATCCGCCACGCCCTGGCGCGCAGCGAGGGCAACATTTCCAACACGGCCAAGCTGCTCGGGATCAGCCGGCCCACCCTGTACGATCTGCTCAAGCAGTATGACCTGCAGGTCTGACCTGCACCGGCTGCGCCGTCCGGGTCCGCTCCTGGCCGCAGTGCTGGTGATCGCGGCGCCGGCGCTGGCGGTCAGCGAGCGGAGCGGGGTGGCCTACCGCGAGGCCCTGGTCGCGCTCTCGCGCGGCGACGGGATTGCCGCCGAGGTCGCGCTGCGCAAGGCCGAGGCGGCGGGGATGGACCGCTCGGCGCTGGCCGCCCGGATGGGCGAAGCGCTGATCGATCAGGGTGACCTGCGCAAGGCGCGGGAATGGCTGGGGCCGGCACGGTTTGCTCCGGCCGACGCCGCTCACGGCTGGCGCATGCTCGGCCGCCTGGAAATGGCCGAGGGGCACTTGCCGGCTGCCGGCCGTGCCTTCGATCAGGCGCTGACGATAACGCCGCGCGACAGCCGCCTGTGGGTCGACATCGCGCGCCTGCGCTATCAGGGCGGGGAGCACACCGGCGCCATCGCCGCGGCCGAGCAGGCGGTGAACTTCGATCCCGAGAACGTCCGCGCGATCGAACTGCGCGGTCTGATGGTGCGCGACAGCTATGGTCTGCCCGCAGCCCTGCCGTGGTTCGAGGGCGGGCTCAAGCGGCGCCCGGACGACGTGCCGCTGCTGCTCGAATATGCCGCCACCCTCGGTGATCTGGGGCGAGCCCAGGACATGCTGACCGTCACGCGGCGGGTGATCGCGCTGGATGACCGCAATCCGCGGGGCTTCCTGCTGCAGGCCGTCCTGGCCGCGCGGGCCGGGCAGACCGAACTGGCGCGCCACCTGGTCGAACGGGCCGGGCGGCGCGCGCTGGACCGGCCCGGGGGACTGCTGCTGTCGGGTCTGCTCGAGCTTGAGGCCGGCAATGCCCATCTCGCGGTGGAGCAGCTCGACCGTCTGGTCCGGTTTCAGCCGGACAACGCGCCCGCCCGCCTGCTGCTCGCCCGGGCCCTGGCCGCCGCTGGCAACGATGACGAGCTGGTTGCCCGGTTCGGTGCCGAGGCAGCCACGGCTGGCGCATCGCCCTATCTGAAAACCCTGGTGGCCCGGGCGCACGAGAACCGGGGCGAACGGGACCAGGCGGCGCCCTTGCTCGATGCGGCGGCCCGCACGGTGACAGTGCCGCTGGTGCTTCTGCCGGGTGCGCCCGACGCCGGGCCCGGACCGGCCGGGGCGGTGCGTCGGGCGCGGGCCATGGCGGCTGCGGGGAATGTGGCCGGGGCGGGGACTGTTGCCGGGGCGGCCCTGGCGGCGCTGCCGGGATCGGCCGTGACCCGGCTCCTCGCCGGTGATGTCCAGGCCCTGCGCGGGGACTGCGCGGGGGCTTTGGCCCACTACCGCCAGGTGGCAGAAGTCCGCATGACCGATGGGCTGGTGCTGCGCGTCATCGGTTGCCTGCAGCGCATGGGGCAGGGCGGTGCGATTGCGCCCTTCGTCGCCCGGTTGCGGGTGGCCCGCCCACGCGACCCCCTGCTGCTGTGGATCGAAGCCGGGTTGACCGCCGAACGGGGCGACTGGTCTGCCGCAACGGACCGCCTGACGTACCTGTCCCGCTCGGGGCTGGGGCGCGATGCCGCTCTGCAACGCGATCTGGCGCGCGCAGCAGCCCGCGCCAAGCGGCCGGAGGTGGCCCGGCAGGCTGGTCTGGCGGCGTCGGAACTGCTGCCGCTGGCGGGTGATTCACGGTCCCCAGAGCAGCGCTGAATCCGCGCTTTTCAATTTCTTGTGAGCCAGAATCAAGAAAGGGCGCCGCTTTTCGCGGCACCCTTTCTCTCCTCTCCTAGACTCCCGGGCCCTGTTTATCCGCTAAACGGATCGCTGCAAGTCCGATCTGTGTCATAGAAAGTCGCTGCAACCGATTGCACGGGCCGTTTGTTGCTGGCCACCGGTGTCATGCGCACGAAACCCGGCGAGTGTGATACCTTTGCCTCAGTCGTCTGCCTCAGTCGTCGCTGCCGTGGCGTCGACGCCAGCGGATCGACCAGGCCAGCGAGGCCACGATCAGCACCGCCCCGATCAGCCCGGTGACCGTTTCGGGAATCGCGAAGCGCGCCGACAGCAGCATGATCCCGCCCAGCGCCAGGATCGCCCAGAAGGCGCCGTGCTCCAGATAGCGGTACTCGGCCAGGGTCCCCCGCTCAACCAGCAGGATCGTCAGCGAACGCACGAACATGGCCCCGATCGACAGGCCCAGGGCGATAATCACCATGTTGTTCGACAAGGCGAAGGCCCCGATCACCCCGTCGAAGCTGAACGAGGCATCCAGCACATTGAGATAGAGGAAGCCGCTCAACCCGGACCGGACCATGATCCCCGCCGCACGCTGCGCCGCCTCGCGCATTTCCAGCAGGGTGCCGATGGCCTCGACCGCGATGAAGGCCGCGATGCCCAGAATGCCGGCGACCAGGAAGGTCAGCGCCTCGGCTGTCTCGAGCAGCAGCGAAACGCCGTAGAGCGCCAGCAGCAGGCAGGCGATCTCCGCCGCCTTGATGTTCGAAACCAGGCTCAGCTTCTGCTCGATCGCCTTGATCCAGTGGATGTCCTTCTCCTCGTCGAAGAAGAAGCTCAGCCCGACCATGGCCAGGAAGGCGCCGCCGAACCCGGCGATGCCGATGTGGGCGCTGCTGACGATCGCCTCGTAGCGGACGGGATCGTTGAGCGAGAGGCGCAGCGCATCGAGGGGGCCCAATCGCGCGGCGATGCCGACGATCGCCAGCGGAAACAGCACCCGCATGCCGAACACGGCGATCACCATGCCCCAGGTGAGGAAGCGGCGGCGCCAGACGGGGTCCATCGTTTCGAGCACGGCGGCGTTGACCACCGCGTTGTCGAACGAGAGCGAGATCTCCAGCACCGAGAGGACCACCACGATCCACAGCAGCGCCAGGGTGCCCCCGGCCGTGCCGGTCTGGGTCCAGCCATAGGCGGCGCCCAGCCCCAGGCAAACCAGGGTGAAGATCACCGACCCGGCGAAATAGGACGAAAGCGGACGCTGCGCGGGTGCGGCAGCGGGAGCGGGGGTGGCGGTCATTTCGGCTGGTAGGTCTGTTCGATGCCGGGGAACGTGCGGCTGCGAACCTCGGCGGCATAGCGCGCGGCCGCACCCGAGATGATGTCGCCGATCGCCTCGTATCGCTTCACGAACCGGGGCACGCGCTCGAACATGCCGAGCATGTCTTCGGTCACCAGCACCTGACCGTCACAGCGCGCCGAACCGCCGATCCCGATCACCGGGCAGGGCACGGCTTCGGTCACGGCCACGGCGATCGGTTCGACCACGCCCTCGACCACGATGGCAAAGGCGCCGGCATCGGCCAGGGCCTGGGCATCGCGGACGATCTTGGCCGCCTCGGCCTCGCTGCGCCCGCGCGCGTTGTAGCCGCCCAGCACGTTGACCGCCTGCGGGGTCAGGCCGACGTGGCCCATGACCGGAATGCCACGCTCGGTCAGGAAGGCCACGGTCGGCGCCATGGCCTCGCCCCCTTCCAGCTTGATGCCTGCGCAGCTGGTCTCTTTCAACAGGCGCGCCGCGCTGGCGAAGGCCTGCTCCGGAGAAGCCTCGTAGGTGCCGAACGGCATGTCGACGATCACCACCGAATGGTAGGACCCGCGCACCACGGCGGCGCCATGGGCGGTCATCAGGTCCAGCGTGACCGGCACGCTCGACGGCAGGCCATAAATCACCTGGCCCAGCGAATCGCCGACCAGCAGGATATCGCAGTGCGGATCGAGCAACTGGGCCTGCCGCGCGGTATAGGCGGTCAGCATGACGATCGGCTCGACAGTCAGCCCGCCCTGCTTGCGCTGACGGATGGCCGGGACCGTCAGCCGCTTCATCGGCGCGGGGGTGGGATTGGCCCGGCTGGTGCTCGTATCGAGCTGGAAGGTGGTGGACATGCGCGCGGTCTTAGCGGCACCCGGAAGGAAGGTGAAGCGCTTCGGGACACACGCGGTGGAACGCCCGTCCATTCGGGAAAAACCCCTTGCGCGAAGCTGACCGGGCGCTAGCCTTAAAGGTTCAACCATCGCGGCCCGGTCAAGGCGCCGCTGCTAGGGGATTCCGCATGTTCGGACGCGTCAAGCCACTCGACGCCATTCTTGCCACTGCCGAAAAGAAATCACTCCACCGCTCGCTCGGCGCCTTCCAGCTCACCATGCTGGGGATCGGTGCGGTGATCGGCACGGGGATTTTCGTTCTCACCGCCGAGGCCGCGCAGAAGGCCGGTCCCGGCATGATGCTCAGCTTCGTGATCGCCGGCGTGGTCTGCGCCTTCGCGGCGCTGTGCTACGCCGAAATGGCCGCGATGGTCCCGGTTTCGGGCTCGGCCTACACCTATTCCTACGCCGTCATGGGCGAACTGATCGCCTGGATGGTCGGTTGGGCGCTGATCCTCGAATATGCGGTCGCCGCCGGGGCGGTCAGCGTCGGCTGGTCCGGCTATGTGGTCGGCCTGATCGAGAACGTGTTCCACATCGATATTCCCAACATGCTGGTGCGCGGGCCGTTCGATGGCGGGCTGATCAACCTGCCGGCCATGCTCATCGCCGGTCTGGTCACCTGGCTGCTGGTGATCGGGACCAAGGAAAGCGCCACGGTCAACGCCGCGCTGGTGGTGATCAAGGTCTCGGCGCTGACGCTGTTCATCATCCTGGCGGTGCCGGTGATGAACATGGAACGCTTCAGCCCGTTCATGCCGCTCGGCTTCGGCGGGGTCGGCGCGGCGGCGGCCTCGATCTTTTTCGCCTATGTCGGCTTCGACGCCGTCTCGACCGCCGCGGAAGAGACCAAGAACCCGCAGCGCAACATGCCGATTGGCCTGATCGGCAGCCTGACCATCTGCACGATCTTCTACCTGCTCGTCGCGGCCGGGGTCATCGGCTCGGTCGGCGCGCAGCCGATGCTGGGCGCCATGGGCGAGGGGCTCGAGCCCGGCAGCCCGGAACTGGCCGCCAGTTGTGCCGCAGTGGCGGATCAGGCCGTGGTCTGCTCGAAGGAGGCACTGGCCTGGACCCTGCGCCAGATCGGCTGGCCGCAGATCGGCAACCTGGTCGGCCTCGCCGCCGGCCTGGCGCTGCCCTCGGTGATCCTGATGATGATGTTCGGCCAAACCCGCATCTTCTTCGTGATGAGCCGCGACGGGCTGCTGCCGGCGATGTTCTCGAAGATCCACCCGCAGTACAACACGCCGCACGTGATCACGATCCTGACCGGGATCGGCGTGGCGCTGTTCGCCGCCTTCTTCCCGGTGGGTCTGCTCGCCAACATCTCGAACTCGGGCACGCTGTTCGCCTTTGCCGCGGTGTCGTTCGCGGTGCTGGTGATCCGTCGCAAAGATCCGAGCCGCCACCGGCCGTTCCGCACCCCGTTCATCTACCTGACCGCGCCGCTCTCGATCGCGGGTTGCGGCTACCTGTTCTTCTCGCTGGACGACAAGAGCAAGCTGCTGTTCGTGATCTGGGCAGTGATCGGACTGTTCGTCTACTTCGCCTACAGCCGCAGCCGCAGCCATGTCGGCCTGGGCACGGTCGAAGTGCACGAGGACGATGCCGATGCCCCGCCGCAGCCGGTCCCCCCGTTGCCGGGCGTCCCCACCCCGGGCGGTCCCCAGGCCTGACCGGACGGGCTTGCCCCGCTGACACGGAAAGGGCCGTCCGATGGGCGGCCCTTTCTCGTTGCGGGGGACGTCAGGACGGACGTGGCGGCCATCCTGATCGGAGGAGGGCAACGGCGTGACCGTTCGGACGGGGTGGTCAGGTCCGTCAATGGAACGTATAAGGAACAAATGCCCGAACTCCCCCTGCTCGACCGTGTCGCCATTCTCGCCGATGCCGCCAAGTACGATGCCTCCTGCGCCTCATCGGGCACGGCCAAACGGACCAGCAAGGGCGGCAAGGGGATCGGTTCGACCGAGGGTTCGGGGATCTGCCACGCCTATGCCCCCGATGGCCGCTGCATCTCGCTGCTGAAGATCCTGCTGACCAACCACTGCGTGTTCGATTGCCATTATTGCATCAACCGCAAGAGCTCGAACGTGCGCCGCGCGCAGTTCACCCCGCAGGAGGTGGTCGATCTGACGCTGTCGTTCTACCGCCGCAATTACATCGAGGGGCTGTTCCTCTCCTCGGGCATCGTCAAGAGCTCGAACCACACGATGGAGCAGCTGATCGAGGTCGCCCGCATCCTGCGCCAGGAGCATGACTTTCGCGGCTACATCCACCTCAAGACCATTCCCGAGGCCGATCCCGAGCTGGTCCGGCAGGCGGGCCTCTGGGCCGACCGGGTCTCGATCAATGTCGAGCTGCCGACCGTCGCCGGGCTGACCCGGCTCGCGCCCGACAAGAACATCACGACCATCGAAGGCGCGATGGGCGGCGTGCGCGAAGCGATCGTCGAAGCCAGGGACGCGCGCAAGCGCTTCCGCCATGCGCCGCGCTTCGCCCCCGGCGGGCAGTCGACCCAGATGATCGTCGGGGCCGACGGCGCCACCGACAGCGACATCGTCACCCGCTCCAGCCGGCTCTATGGCCAGTTCGGGCTGCGCCGCGTGTACTATTCGGCCTTCAGCCCGATCCCGGATGCCAGCGCGGTCCTGCCGCTCAAGCGCCCGCCGCTGCTGCGCGAACACCGGCTCTACCAGTCCGACTGGCTGATGCGCTTTTATGGCTTCGCCGCGCAGGAGGTGGCCCAGGCGGCGGGGGCGGACGGGATGCTCCCGCTCGACATCGATCCCAAGCTGGCCTGGGCGCTGCGCTTTCGCGACCGGTTCCCGGTGGACGTCAACCGCGCCCCGCGCGAGGCGCTGCTGCGCGTGCCGGGGCTGGGGGTGCGGGCGGTGGGCGCGCTGATCGCCGCGCGGCGCCATCGCCGCCTGCGCCTGGAGGACGTGGCGCGGCTGACCGTGTCGCTCGCCAAGCTGCGCCCGTTCATCGTCACGGCGGACTGGCGCCCGACCCTGCTGATTGACCGGCAGGACCTGCGCGAGGTGATCGCGCCGCCGCGGGCTGCCCAACTGGAGCTGTTCGCGGCCTGATGGTCCCGCCTGCTTCGCCGCTGGTGGTGGCGCTGAGCGCCGCCGATGACCTGGCCGAATGGCGCGAGCGGGCGCGGGCGCTGATCGCCGCCAGGATCGCGCCCGACGGCGTGCTGTGGAGCGAACCGGGCGGCGCGGCCGGCGATCTCTTTGCCGTAGCTGCCCCGGCGGATTGCCCGCCCGTGGCCGCCACGGCGGCGATCCGGGCGCCGCGCGCCTTCCTGCAACTGGCCGGGAGCGCCGTGCTTCACTGCGATTCCCGGCGCTTCGACCTGCTCTATCGCCTGCTCTGGCGGCTGCAGCGCCAACCCCGGCTGATCGAGGACGGTGCCGACCCCGATGTCCGCCGCCTGCACGACCTGGCCCGGGCGGTGCGGCGCGACATCCACAAGATGCGCGCCTTCGTCCGGTTCCGCCGCGTGAGTGAGCCCGATGGTGGCGAGCGCTATGTCGCCTGGTTCGAGCCGCAGCACCACATCCTGCGCGCGAATGCCCGGTTCTTCGTCAACCGGTTCACGGCGATGCGGTGGACCATCCTGACCCCGGCGGGCTCGCTCGACTGGGATGGCGCGACCCTGCGCGAAGGCCCGCCCGCCACGCGCGCCGACGCCCCGGGTGCCGATGCGGCCGAGGACCTCTGGCGCACCTACTATGCCTCAATCTTCAACCCCGCCCGCCTCAAGGTGGGTGCCATGCTCAAGGAAATGCCCCGCCGCTATTGGAAGAACCTGCCCGAGGCGACGCTGATCCCCGAGCTGATCGCCGGGGCCCAGGCGCGCGAGGTGGCCATGGTGCAGGCGGGCGCGATCGATTTCGGCGATCGGCCGGCCACGCTCGCGGCGGTCGCGACCGGGATCGCCGCCTGCCGCCGCTGCGCGATCGGCTGCAATGGCACGCGGGCGGTGATGGGCGAGGGCCCGGCCCGGGCCGCGCTGATGATCGTCGGCGAGCAGCCGGGCGATGTCGAGGAGGAGCAGGGGCGGCCCTTCGTCGGTCCGGCCGGACGCCTGCTGCGCCAGCATCTCGAGCGGGCCGGGATCGTCGCGGAACGGGCCTACGTCACCAACGCGGTCAAGCATTTCAAGTTCGAACCGCGCGGCCCGCGACGCCTCCACCAGTCGCCGACCGCAGGGGAGATCGATCATTGCCGCTGGTGGCTCGACAGCGAGCGCGCGCTGGTTCGCCCGCAGGTGGTTCTGGCGCTGGGGGCAAGTGCGGCGCGGGGGCTGCTGGGCCGGACCGTCTCGGTGCAGCGCGAACGGGCGCGACCCATGCCATTGGATGACGGGTCCGAACTCTGGATCACCACGCACCCGTCCTATCTGCTGCGCCTGCCGGAGGACAGCCGCGCCGCCGAGGAGGAACGGTTCGCGGCGGACTTGCGCGCCGTGGCGGTGCGGGTGTGATGCGGGCCACGCGCAGGGGCCGGACCAATCACCCCTGCTGCTTCACCTCGATCACCCGCCCGTCGAGCATCGTCACCCGCACGTCGGCCACTTCGGCGATCGCCGGGTCGTGGGTGACGCAGACCACGGCGCGGCCCTGTTCGTGGGCCAGTTGGCGGAACAGGTCGACCACCCGGGCGGAATTGACGCTGTCGAGGTTGCCGGTGGGTTCGTCCCCCAGCACCAGCGCGGGATCGTTGGCCAGGGCCCGCGCGACCGCGACGCGCTGGCGTTCCCCGCCCGACAGCTTGTCGGGGGACTTGTGGGCCTTGTCGGCCAGTCCCATGAAGCCCAGCAGTTCCAGCGCGCGGGCCTCGGCCGCTGCCAGCGACAGCCGCCCGAGCCGGCGCATCGGGATCATCACGTTTTCCAGGGCGTCGAATTCGGGCAGCAGGAAGTGGAACTGGAAGACGAAGCCGAATCGCTCCAGCCGCAGCTTGGCGCGCTCGTCGCCGCTGAGCGGGGTCACGTCCTGCCCTTCCAGCAGGAGCCGCCCCCCGGTGGGCCGGTCGATCAGGGCCAGCAGATAGAGCAGCGAGCTCTTGCCGCACCCCGATGGTCCGACGATCGCGGTGAACTTGCCCGGTTCGATGACCAGGTCGGCGTCGGCCACCAGGGTGACCGGCGGATCGCCGGGCAAGGTGCGGACGAGGTGTTCGGCGCTCAGCAGCGGGACATGGGCCGCTGCCCGGGCCGGGGCCTGAAGCGGAGGTGGCTGTGGCGGCCCGTTCATACCGCGCCCCGCAGGATATCGACCGGATCGACCCGCGCCGACTTGCGCGCCGGCAGCCAGGCCGCGACGATCCCGGCGGTGAGCGAGGCGGCGGCGGCGATCAGGTATTGCCGGCTGCTGCGGTCGAGCGGGATATGCTGGATCTCGCCCCGGATCGGGAATTCCAGCGACCCCAGCACGGCCATCAGGGCAAAGCCGAGCAGCCATCCGGCGATCACGCCGATCACCGCCAGCGCCAGCCCTTCCATCACGAAGATCAACTGGAGATCGCCCTGGGAAAACCCGATCGAGCGCAGGATCGCGATATCGCGCCGCTTGTCGGCCACGCTGTTCGAAACCGCGGTGTAGATTCCGAAGCTCGCCACCAGCAGGATCGCCGATACCACCGTGTACATGATCACGTTGCGGGTCAGCAGCAGGCCGAGGAAGTCGGCCGAGCGCTCCTGCCAGGATTCCGCCTTGTAGGCATGGCGGGCCTCGATCCGCTTGGCCACGGCATCGGCCTGGTAGGGGTCGGCCAGCTTGACGCCGATGCGGTTGATCACGAAGGGGCGGCCGAGCAGCGATTGGGCTTCGCGCAGCAGCATGTAGCCCTGTCCGGCCCCGAGCTGGGCCTGTCCCTTCTTGAACAGTGCGACGATGCGCAGGCTGCGGCTCGCCCCGCGGGCCGATGTGGCCGAAACGATGTCCCCCATGCTCAGCCCCAGCCGCTGCGCCAGCTCCTCGCTGACGATGATCCCGCCCTGGGTGCGCTCCAGATCGATCAGCCGGCCGGATCGCAGCTTGTCGCCGATGGTGGTGACGCGCGCCTCGATCGCCGGATCGATCCCGACAATGCCCAGCGCCTCCTCGCGGCCGCCCAGTCGCAGGGTCACCGCGCCGGACAGGCTGGGGCTGCCGATTGCACCGGGAATCGCGTCGACCTCACGCAGGATGCGCTGCCAGTCCTTGATGCCGCGCACCTCGTTGCGAACCTTGTAGCCGCGCAGCGCGACCGCGCCCTCGCCATAGACCCGTCGGCCCGGCTGGGGCTGGGGGCTGCGCAGTTCGTCGGACACGATGATGTGCGGGGCGGCGTCGATCAGGGTCTTCACGAAGTCGCTCTGGCTGCCCACCATCAGCGCCGAGACCGCCAGGAAAAAGCCCACGCCAACCGCCACGCCGCTGACCGCGACCATGGTCTGGCGCCGCCGCACCAGCAGGTGCTTCGCGGCGATGTGCAGCAGCAGGCCCAGCCGTCCCGCCACTCAGGGTACTGCCGGCGCGGGTGGACGGTTGGCCGGTTGGGCCGCGGGCCCGGTCCTGACCCGCTGGCCCTCGGCCAGGCCTTCCGGAGCATTGATCACCACCGTGTCGCCAGCGGCCAGACCGGCCAGAACCTCGATCATGTCGGGCCCGACGATCCCGGTACGCACCGGGCGGCGATGAACCTGTCCGGCCGTCACCACCCACACCCGGCCATCGCGCACCGCATCCGCCGGCACCAGCAGGGCCGGCTCGTGACGCTGCGTGACGATGTTGACCTCCAGCGACAGGCCCAGCGGCAGATCGGTGGCCGGGGTGGCCAGCCTGACTCGGAAGGCCCGCTGAGTGGGATCGCCGCCCGGGGTCACCTCGCTGACCGTGGCGCCGATCGTCCGGCCGGCCCAGGCATCGCTGGACATCAGCGCCACTTGTCCCGGACGGATCCGGGTGATGTCGCGTTCGTCCACCGTGGCGGTGACGCGCACCCGGGTCGGATCGCCCAACTGGGCGAGGACCCGGTTCGGGGTGGCGAGCTCGCCGGGCTCGATATCGCGCTTGGTCACCACTCCGTCGATCTCGGCGCGGACCACCAGTTGCCCCTGGCGGGCCCCTGCGGTCGCCTGGGCGGCGCGGGCGGCGTCGGCATTGGCGACGGCCTGATCGCGGGCCGCACGGGTCACCCAGCCCTGGCGAAACAGGGTCAGCGTCCGCTGCTCGGTCTGCTCGGCCGCGCGCCGCTGCGCCGCCGCCTGGGCGACCAGCGCCTGCTGTTCCTCGTCGGCCAGCACGAACAGGGGCTGTCCCCGGGTCACCCAGTCCCCTTCGGCGACCAGCACCCGGACGACCGGAGCGGTGATCCGGGCCTGGACCGCCACCGGCTGACGCGCCTCGACAAAACCGGTGGCGTAAACCAGCTCGACCGCAGGCCCGGTGCGGACCGTGGCGACCGTCACGGGCACCGCGCGGCCGTGCCAGGCCAGCGCCGCAGCCGCCGCGCCAGCCACGACGACGATCAGGGCCAGGACCCGGCTGCCTCGAAGTTTCACGCCACTGCCTCCGCCTCGACCACCCGTGACTCTAGCCGAGCCATGGTCCTCCGCAAGCCGTGCCACGCCAGGCGGTGCGGGTCGTTGATCTGGCGCAGCCGATCACGCCGCTCAGACAGCCTCGAGTGAGTATCCGGCCGAGCGGACCGTGCGCACCGGATCGGGCACGCCGGGCAGTTCGATCCCCTTGCGCAGGCGGCGAATGTGCACGTCGACCGTGCGCAGTTCGATGTCGCTGCCGTTGCCCCACACCGCGTCGAGCAGTTGATTGCGCGAGAACACGCGCCCGGGGTGCTCCATGAAGTGGCGGAGCAGGCGGAATTCGGTCGGTCCCAGCGCGATCGTTGTGCCGCGGCGGGTGACCCGATGCGCGGTGGCGTCAAGGGTCAGATCGCCCACCGCCAGAACCTCCCCGGCCAGCGCGGGGCGGATGCGCCGCATGATCGCATTGACCCGGGCCACCAGCTCGCGCGGGGAGAAGGGCTTGGTCACATAATCGTCGGCGCCGGTCTCCAGTCCGCGCACGCGATCATCCTCGGCCTCGCGCGCGGTCAGCATCACGATCGGGACATGCGCGGTCTGCTTGTCCCGGCGCAAGCGGCGGCAGACCTCGATCCCGCTGGTCCCCTCGATCATCCAGTCGAGGATCACGACATCGGGCACCTGCTCGGTGGCCAGCAGCAGGGCCTCGTCCCCGTCATCGGTGCGGGTGACGGCATAGCCTTCGGCCTTGAAGCGGAACTCGACCAGCTCGGCCAGGGCCTGGTCATCCTCGACCAGCAGCAGCCTCGGTTGCGACATGGTTGTTCTTCCCCCGTTTGCCGGATCAGCCGGCGGACTGACGTTCATCGCGGTCGGTCAGGTAAAGCCCGGTGGCCGCGTAATGGACCATTTCGGCGACATTGGTGGCATGGTCGCCGATGCGTTCGATATTGCGCGCGACCAGCATCAGTTCGGCGCCCGACGTGATCGACGCCGGGTGCTCCATCATGTGGGTCAGCAGGTTGCGGAAAATGCTGTCGTAGAAGGCGTCGACCTTGGCATCGCGCGTGACCACGTCGATCGCCAGTTGCGGATCGCGCGCGGCGAAGGCCGTCATCACGTCGTGGACCATCCCGCCCGCGATCTCGGCCATGGCCGGGATCAGGGTCAGCGGCTCGAACCGCTTGCGGTTCTCCACGCGCTTGGCGCTGCGGGCGATGTTCTTGGCATAGTCGCCGATGCGTTCCAGCACGCCGGCGATCTTCAGCGCACCGATCACCTCGCGCAGGTCGTCGGCCATCGGGGCGCGCAGGGCGATCACGCGGACGGCCAGCTTGTCGACCTCCATCTCCAGCGCGTCGATCCGCTTGTCGCGGGCGATGACCGCATCGGCCAGGCTCTCGCTGCCCCGGACCAGCGCCGCCAGCGCCTCCTCGATCGCCAGTTCGACCAGCCCGCCCATCTCGGCGATCAGGCCGCGCAGCCGGGTGATGTCCTCGTCGAACGCCTTGACGGTGTGTTCCTGGGCCATGGCCTATCGTTCCTGTGCCTCAGCCATAGCGGCCGGTGATGTAATCCTTGGTCCGCTCTTCCCGTGGGTTGGTGAAGATGTCCGAGGTCTTGCCGTATTCGACCATCCGGCCGAGGTGGAAGAAGGCGGTGCGCTGCGACACGCGGGCCGCCTGCTGCATCGAATGGGTGACGATGACGATCGCGTAGCGGCCCTTCAGCTCGCCGATCAGCTCCTCAATCCGGGCCGTGGCGATCGGGTCGAGCGCCGAGCATGGCTCGTCCATCAGGATCACCTCGGGGTCGACCGCGATGGCCCGGGCAATGCACAGCCGCTGCTGCTGGCCGCCGGACAGGGCGGTGCCGCTGTCCGACAGGCGATCCTTGACCTCGTCCCACAGGCCGGCCCGGCGCAGGGAGCGTTCGACGATGGCGTCCAACTCGGTGCGGTTGACCGCCAGGCCATGGATGCGCGGACCGTAGGCGACGTTCTCGTAGATCGACTTTGGGAAGGGGTTGGGCTTCTGGAACACCATGCCGACCCGGGCGCGCAACTGCACCACGTCCAGGTCCGAACGGTAGATGTCCACGCCATCGAGCCGAACCTCGCCTTCGACGCGGGCATTGGCGATCGTGTCGTTCATCCGGTTGAAGGTGCGCAGCAGCGTGGACTTGCCGCAGCCCGAAGGCCCGATGAAGGCGGTGACATATTCGGTGCCGATGTCGATCGAGACGCGGTCGAGCGCCTGCTGGTCGCCATAGAACACCGAGACGTCGCGCGCCGCGATCTTGGCCTCGACCGGGTCCAGTTCGTGATAGGTGGTCACAGGCGTTTCTCGAAGCGGTTGCGCAGATGGATGGCCAGGCCATTCATCGCGAGCAGGAACAGCAGCAGGACGATGATCGTGGCGCTGGTGCGCTCGACGAAGCCGCGGTCGATCTCGTCGGACCACAGGAAGATCTGCACAGGCAGGACGCTGGCCGGGGCGGTCAGGCCGGCGGGCGGAGTGGCCACGAAGGCCCGCATGCCGATCATGAGCAGCGGAGCGGTTTCGCCCAGCGCCCGGGCCATGCCGATGATCGTGCCGGTCATGATCCCGGGCATAGCCAGCGGCAGGACGTGGTGGAACACCACCTGGATACGGCTGGCGCCGATCGCCAGCGCGGCATCGCGGGCCGAGGGCGGCACGGCCCCGATCGCGGCGCGGGCCGAGATCACGATCACCGGCATGGTCATCAGCGCCAGGGTCATGCCGCCGATCAGCGGGGCGGAGCGCCAGCTCGGGAACAGTCCCACGAACAGGGCCAGTCCCAGCAGCCCGAAGATGATCGAGGGCACGGCCGCGAGGTTGCTGATCGACACCTCGATCAGATCGGTCCAGCGGTTCCGCGGCGCATATTCCTCCAGATAGACTGCGGCCAGCACGCCGATCGGAAAGGCCAGGGCCATGGTCACGGCCATGGTCAGGAGCGAACCCTTGAGCGCCCCCCAGATCCCGACCGACTGCGCGTGGGTGGAATCGGCGCGGGTCAGAAAGCCCGGATCCCAGGCCCGGACCAGCTTGCCCTGCGCGGCCAGCCGGGTGGCGAGAGGGCGCAGGCGGCGCTGTCCATCGCCGCGCTGGGCGGCGGCGAGGTTGTCGCTGGCGGGAAGGGACAGGACCACGCGGCGCTGCAGCAGGCCGGGATCGGCGATGATCGCCCGGGCCACCTCGCGCCAGGCGTCGGGATCGAGCTCGGCTGCGCCGTCGGGGCCGAGGCTGGCCGCGGCGGCCTGTCCCAGCACCTGCGACAGACCGGCCTGGCGCAGCGCCGGCAGGGCGTCGATCGCGCCGAGGCGGGCGGGCTCGACCCGCAGGCCCGCCCTGGCGAAATCGACCGGGACGCGCAGCTCGGTGCGGCGGAACCCGGACATGCCGTTGCCGATCATCGTCACCAGCAGGAACAGCAGGGCCGCCACCGAACAGGCGATCGCGGCCAGCCCCAGCGCGCGGAAGCGGCGCTCGGCCGCATAGCGGGCCTTGAGCCGGCGCGCGGCGCGATCACCGTCGGCCGCACCAGCGTCCGTAGAGGCCCGCTCAGTCATAGGCCTGCCGGAACCGCAGCACGACCCGCAGCGCCACGAAATTCAGCGCCAGCGTCACCAGGAACAGGACCATGCCCAGGGCGAAGGCCGACAGCGTCGCCGGGTGATCGAAGCTGCCCTCGCCGGTCAGCATGGCCACGATCTGGAAGGTCACGGTCGTCATCGATTCGAACGGGTTGGCGGTCAGCCGCGCGGTCGCGCCGGCCGCCATGACCACGATCATGGTCTCGCCGATGGCGCGGCTGATCGCCAGCATGATCCCGGCGACGATGCCCGGCAGGGCGGCGGGGATCAGCACCCGGTGGATCGTCTCGAAGCGGGTCGCGCCCAGCGCCAGGCTGCCGTCGCGCATCTCGGCCGGGACCGCCGCGATCGCATCGTCCGCCATCGAGGAGACGAACGGGATGATCATGATGCCCATCACCAGCCCGGCCGCCAGCGCGCTCTCGGACGAGGGATTGGCTAGGCCCAGCGCTTCGCCCAGGCGACGGACTGCCGGCGCCACGGTGAGCGCCGCGAAGTAGCCGTAGACAACCGTGGGCACCCCGGCGAGCATCTCGAGCATCGGCTTGACCCAGCGCCGCAGGGCGGGCGAGGCGTACTGGGTCAGATGGATCGCGCTCATCAGGCCGAGCGGGATCGCCACCAGCATGGCGATCACCACGCCGATCGCGAAGGTCCCCCAGAACAGGGGCAGGGCGCCATAGCTGTCCGTAGCAACCGGGCCAACATCGGCCATCGGATCGGGCGACCAGTGGTTTCCGAACAGGAAGTCGCCCGGGGGAACGAAGCGGAAGAAACGCCAGGTTTCGGCCAGCAGCGAGGCGAAGATGCCGAAGGTGGTCAGGATCGCCGCCAGCGAGGCGAGCAGCAGCGCGGCCATGATCATCCGCTCGACCTGGGTCCGTGCCCTGAAGTCGGGGCGCAGGCGCAGGAAGGCCCAGGTCCCGGTGGCGAAACCCAGCAGCAGGGTCACGGCCAAACCCACCTGGGCATAATGCGCGATCGCCTGCTCGAAAGCGGGCACCAGCGTGCGGGCCAGCGGGTGGAAGGCACCGGTCGCGTGCCGGGTCGCCAGGGCCCCGGCCTCGGCCAGGATTGCATCGCGCAGGATGCCCTCGGCCGGCAGGGCCGCTGCGGCAGGGGCCTGCAGCACGCGCATCACCACCAGGCCCGGGCTGAATGCGCTCCAGGCCAGAGCGAAGAGCCCCGCCGGCAGCCCGGCGCACAGCGCGACGAACCAGGCATGATACTGCGGTCGCGAATCGAGCCGCCCGCCCGGTCGGGCCCGGCGGAAGATCCGGGCCCGCGCCCGGGCCACCAGCCAGCCGACCGTGGCCAGGCCCAGCACCAGCAGCAGGGGTATCACCGGGGACAAGGCCGCGTACCCTCCATGCTAGTTCAACCCGGCCGGATCGAGGGGCGCCATGGCCGCCGCGATCCGGGCATTGCTGGCCCGCACCGCGTCCGGTTCAACCACCATGCCCTGCCGGGCAAGCAGGCCGTCCGGCCCCCAGGAAGCGACCCATTCGGCGACGAAGGCCTTCAGCCCGGGGATCGCCTCGAGGTGGGCGGCCTTGACGTAGATGTAGAGCGGACGGGCCCCGGGGTAGCGGAAGTCGGCGATCGTCGCATAGCTCGGCGTCACGCCGTCAAGCGTCAGCCCTCGCAGCCGGTCCCCGTTCTCTGCCAGATAGCTGTAGCCGAACACTCCCACCGCCCGGGGATTGGCCTGCAACTTCTGCACGACGAGATTGTCGTTCTCGCCGGTGTCGACATAGGCCCCGTCGCTGCGCACATCGGTGCAGGTCGCTGCATAACGGACCCGGTCCCGCGCCTTGAGCGCCACCATGGCCGGATCGCTTTCACAGCCCCTGACGAGGACCAGTTCCTTCAGCGCGTCGCGCGTCCCCGAGGTGGAGGGCGGGCCATAGACGAGGATCGGCTCGGCGGGCAGCGCCGGGTTGACGTCGGACCAGCGCCGCGCCCGGTTGGGCAGGCCAAAGGGCCGGGCCGCAATGGCCTTGTAGATATCGACCGGGCTGAGCGCGAAACGGGCGGGACCGCTCGCCGCCTCGGCGAAGGCGATGCCGTCCAGGCCGACCTGGATCTCGACGATGCGGTCCACCCCGTTCCGGGCACATTCGGCATATTCCGTGCGCCTGATCCGCCGCGAGGCGTTGGCGATATCGGGAAAGCTGGCCCCCACGCCCTTGCAGAACAGCTTCAGCCCTGCGCCGGTCCCGTTGGCCTCGATGATCGGCGACTTGATCCGGGGATCGGACTTGGCCAGCGAATCCGCCACGGCCTTGGCGAAAGGATAGACCGTGGACGATCCGACGGCCCGGATCTGATCGCGCGGGGTCCCGAATCCGGCGTCGCAGCCGCCCAGCAGGCCGGCCAGGCCGAGGACACAAAGCGCCGGGGCCAGAGCCGTGAAGCCAGTAGCCGCACGGGCAGATGCCCGTCCCGCCATGCTGCCGTTCACTGGCCCATCCTGCACATCTGTCACACGCTCCGCCGCGCCAACCGTGCCGGCGCTCTGTGAAACAATCGTGACACCTTCATGACAGACCGGCCGCAGGCGGGGCAACAGCCGCAGTCGGCACCGGCAGAGCCACGGTGACGGTCGTGCCGACGCCCAGAGTGCTGGCAATATCGAGCTGGCCGCGGTGCCGTTCGACGATGTGCTTGACGATCGCCAGACCAAGCCCCGTGCCGCCAGCGCCGCGGCTGCGTCCGGGATCGGTGCGGTAGAACCGCCGGGTGAGGTGAGGGAGGTGTTCCGGAGCGATCCCGGCGCCTTCATCGGCAACCAGCAGATCGACTCCCCGGCGTGTGCCGGTCCGCAGGGTGATCCGCACCGGCCGCTGGGCGTCGCCATACTTCAGCGCATTGTCGATCAGGTTGCGGACCAGTTGTTCCAGCTGGGTCCGGTCGCCGCGGACATCGACCGGGCCGCCCGCCAGGTCCATGGAGATCCGGTCCCTTCCGGCAATCGCCTGGGCCTCACCGGCCACCCGCTCGACCAGTCGGACCAGATCGACTGTCTGGTCGGGCAGATCGTGCTTCTCGGCCTCGACCTGCGACAGCGACATCAGATCGGACACCAGCGCCTGCATGCGCCGGGCCTCCCGCAGCACCGTGGCGTGGAACCGCTCGCGCGTGGTTGCATCGATGTCGGCGCCGCTGTCCTGCAAGGTTTCGACATAGCCGATGATCGCCGCCAGCGGGGTGCGCAGCTCATGGCTGGCATTGGCGACGAAATCGGTCTGGGCCCGGCTCACGTCGGCCTCGCTGGTGCGGTCGAGCAGTTCTATCAGACAGGCGCCTGCATCGATCCGGCGGCGGGTGAGCTGCCAAAGGGTCCGACTGCCGAGGAACCCGGACACGCTGACGCTGCCGTCCTCGTCCCGGTCGAGCAATTGCATGGCATCGGGATGGCGGAACGCGATCCGGGCGTCCTGCCCCAGGATGTGTTCGCCCAGCGCGGCCCGCGCGGGCGCATTGGCCGCCGCGATCCGCCCCCGTTCGATCAGGATCAGGGGAATGCCCACGGCTTCCAGCACGGCTTCCCGCGTGGCCGCGACGATCTGGGCGGTGTCGATGTCCGGCAGCGGCGTCGGCGGCTCATGCCGGAACAACCACAGCGAGGCCGACCACAACACCACGATCCCCAGCACCAGCAGCGGATCGGACCCGGTCGACAGCATGGCGCCGCCGCCGATCAGCGCGAGAATCGTGCCGGCCCAGGGCTTGGGTTGCTCGCCAGTCATCACCCGCGCAACTAGCCGGGCGGCGGTTCCGTCGCCACAAGAGTTTTGTGACACGACCAGGTCAGGAAAAGGACCGTGCGGCGGCTTTGGTGACCCCTACGGGAATCGAACCCGTGTTTCAGCCGTGAGAGGGCCGCGTCCTGACCGCTAGACGAAGGGGCCACGGTAGCCACGTGGCGTGGTCAATCCGGCCGGGCCCGATGGCGCTGGCCGAAAGAGATGGTGACCCCTACGGGAATCGAACCCGTGTTTCAGCCGTGAAAGGGCCGCGTCCTGACCGCTAGACGAAGGGGCCGCCCCGGCTCGCGCCGGAGAGAGCGCGCCTTTAGGTTGATCGCCCGCAGGGGTCAACCCCGGAATTGCAATGGCACCGGGCACCTGCCCCTTGGCACAGGGCCGTCGGCGGCAAGCCGCCCGGCAGCGGGCCTTCAGTCGAGGAAGGCGGCGTCATCGATGTGGAGTTCGGCCTGGGGCCGGCTCGCCCAGTCGTCGATCTTGGCGCGGCCCGCCAGCCACAGCCGCCGATCGCGGGTGCCGTGGAGCAGGGCCTGACCCAGCTCGCCCGAGGCGGCCCGAAACGCCATGGCCTTGAAGCTGGCGCCGTCATCGCCGCGCACGATCAGGCGGACGTGATCGTTCCCCACGGTATCGGCCTTGACCACGCGCACCGGGCCGACCGCCACGCGCGGTGCCGGCCAGCCCATGCCGAAGGGCCCGGCGCTTTCCAACTGTTCGATCAGGGCGGGGGTCAGCCCGCGCGGGGTCAGTCCCAGGTCCAGCGTCAGCGCCTGGTTCGCCATGGCCGCCATGACCGTCGCGCCGAGCCGCGCGTCGAGCCAGTTGGCCAGGGCGTTGAGCTGTCCGGGATCGATCGTCAGCCCCGCCGCCATGGCATGACCGCCGCCCGCGACCAGCAGGCCCGCCTCGCGCGCGGCAATGATCGCGGCGCCCAGATCGACCCCGGGGATCGAGCGGCCGGAGCCTTTGCCGTGGCCCGCCTCGTCGGCCTCCAGGGCAATCACCAGCGTCGGCTTGCCGGTCTTCTCCTTGAGCCGCCCGGCCACGATCCCGATCACCCCCGGGTGCCAGCCCGCGCCGGCCAGCACCAGCACGGCGCGGTTGTGCTGCCCGTCCAACTGGGCCTCGGCGGCCTCCTGCACGGCCTGCTCGATCGCTCGGCGTTCCTCGTTCAGCGCCGAAAGCTGCGCAGCGATGGCACGGGCCTCGTCCGGGTCCTCGGTGGTCAGCAGGCGCACGCCCAGGGTCGATTCGCCGACCCGGCCACCGGCGTTGATGCGCGGGCCGAGCGCGAAGCCCAGGTCGCTGCAGGTCGGCGCGCGGTTGAGCCGGCTGGCGTCGATCAGTGCGGCCATGCCGATGTTGTCGCGCCGGGCCATGACCTTCAGCCCCTGGGCCACCAGCGCGCGGTTGAGACCGTGGAGCGCGGCCACGTCGGCCACCGTGCCCAGGGCGACCAGATCGAGCAGGGCGAACAGGTCCGGCTCGGGCCGGGCGGCGAAGAAGCCGCGACTCCGCAGGCAGCGCACGATCGCCACGGCAAGCAGGAACGCCACCCCCACGGCCGCCAGGTGGCCATGGGCGGCGCCGGTGTCGCTCTCGTCCAGGCGGTTGGGATTGACCAGCGCGGCTGCGCGGGGAAGCTCGGCCGAACACTTGTGGTGATCGACCACGATCACGTCGATCCCGGCCGCAGCGGCCATGGCCAGGGCCTCGTGGGCCATGGCCCCGCAGTCGACCGTGACGATCAGGCTGGAGCCCTCGCGGCCCAGGCGGACCAGCGCCTCGCCCGAGGGGCCATAGCCTTCCAGCAGGCGATCGGGGATGTAATAGCCGGCGGGCAGGCCCAGCGCCCGCAGCAGACGCACCAGCAGGGCCGCACTGGTCGCCCCGTCGACATCGTAGTCCCCGTAGATAGTCACCGTCTCGCCGCCGAGCACGGCCTGGGCCAACCGCTCGGCCGCCGGGTCCATGTCGCGGAAGTGCGAGGGATCGGGCAGGAAGGTCCGCAGCGAGGGGTTGCGGTGCCGCTCCAGATCCTCGCGCGGAACCCCGCGCGACAGCAGGAGCTGGGCCACCAGATCGTCGTCGATCCGGCCGTCCGGCTCGATTCCTTCATCCGGTCCCGCAGCGCCCAGGTCCATGTTCCCGCCGCGCCAGCGCCATTGCCGGCCGGTCAGCGAGCGGGTGATCCCGGAAAGGGCTGACGCACGTGATGCCATGCCCGCCGGTTACTGCATGGCGGCGCGGGCGGAAAGTGGAGCCGATCCGAAACTTCGTGATAAGCGGGGGGCGTCGTCCTGGAGGCAAGCCCGTTGACCGTTCCCCCGCGCACCCTGCTGATCGTCTGGCACAGCCGCACCGGCGCCGCCGAGGCCCTGGCCCGCGCGGCCGGGGACGGGGCGGGGGCGGCGGGTCGCTTGCTGCCCGCCAGTGCCTGCCAGCCGGCCGACCTGATCGCCGCGGCGGGCTATCTGTTCGTCGGTCCGGAAAACCTTGGGGCCTTGAGCGGGGTGCTGAAGGAGATGTTCGATCGCTGCTATTACCCGCTGCTCGGCGCGATCGAGGGGCGGGCCTATGCGACGATCGTGGCGGCGGGATCGGACGGCAGCGGGGCCCAGCGCCAGATCGACCGGATAGTGACCGGCTGGCGCCTGCGGCGCGTGGCCGAACCACTGATCGTGAACCTCGCCGCCCAGACCCCCCAGCAGATCATGGCCCCCAAGACGGTGCCGGCCCCGGCGCTGGCCGAGGCCCGGACCCTGGGCCAGGCCCTGGCGAGCGGCCTGGAGCTCGGCGTGTTCTGATGACTGGCCGGGCCGGCTGCGCGCCCGCCCGGCCGAAGCCAGCCGGGTCCGCTTAGAGCGCGGCGGTGTTGGCGGCGCTGAGCACCGCGCGGACGCTGGCCGTGGCGACGTCCTCGTCGATGCCCACGCCCCAGACCGTGCGGCCGTCCGCCGTCACGCACTCGACATAGGCCGCGGCCCGGGCGTCGGAACCGGTGCCCAGGGCATGTTCGGTGTAGTCGCGCACTTCCAGCGCCACCCCGAAGCTGTCACGCAGGGTCGCCACCACTGAAGAGATCAGGCCGTTGCCGCGTCCCGACACCGACTTTTCCTGGCCGTCCACGCCGATCTTCCCGGCAAAGACCCGGGTGCCATCGGCGGCGCGGCCCTCGTCCCAGTCGACCAGCTGGAAGTGCTGGGGCTCGTCCAGCCGGTAGACCTTGCGGAACACGTCCCAGATGTCGGTGGCCTGCAGTTCGCGGCCCAGCTCGTCGGCCAGTTCCTGGACGTGGCGGCTGAAGTGCGCCTGCATCCGCTTGGGCAGCTTGAGGCCCTGGTCCTGTTCGATCACCCAGGCGAACCCGCCCTTGCCGCTCTGCGAATTGACGCGGATCACCGCTTCGTAGCTGCGGCCCAGGTCGGCCGGATCGATCGGCAGATAGGGCACCGACCAGATCTGGTCGTTGCGGGTTTCCTGCGCGGCGAAACCCTTCTTGATCGCATCCTGGTGGCTGCCCGAGAAGGCGGTGTAGACCAGCTCGCCGCCATAGGGATGGCGCGCCGGGACCGGCAACTGGTTGCAATACTCGACCGTCTGGATCACCTCGTCGATGTCCGAGAAGTCCAGCCCCGGATTGACCCCCTGGGTGTACATGTTGAGCGCCACGGTGACGAGGCAGCAGTTGCCGGTACGCTCGCCATTGCCGAACAGGCAGCCTTCGACCCGGTCCGCTCCGGCCATCAGGCCCAGCTCGGCGGCAGCGACGCCGGTGCCGCGATCGTTGTGGGTGTGGAGCGAGATCACCGCGCTCTCGCGGTTGGGCAGGTTACGGCAGAAGTACTCGATCTGGTCGGCGTAGATGTTGGGCGTCGCCGCCTCGACCGTGGCCGGCAGGTTGAGGATGATCGGGTGTTCCGGGGTGGGCTGGAGCACCTGCATCACCGCCTCGCAGCATTCGATGCTGAAATCGACCTCGGCGGTCGAGAAGGTCTCCGGCGAGTATTCGAAGTGCCACTTGGTCTGCGGGAACCGGGCGGCCTGGTCGCGCAGGTATTTGGCGCCCTGGCTGGCGATATCCCGGATCTCGGGCTTCTCCAGCCCGAACACCACCTGGCGCCACAGCGGCGAGACCGCGTTGTAGACATGAACGATCGCCTCGGGCGCTCCGGCCAGGCTTTCGAACGAGGTCTTGATCAGATCCTCGCGCGACTGGGTCAGGACCTGGACCAGCACGTCGGCGGGGATGCGGCCGGTGTCGACCAGGCCGCGGATGAAGTCATACTCGGTCGCTCCGGCGCTGGGGAAGCCGACCTCGATCTCCTTCAGACCGACGCGGACCAGCAGATCGAAGAACCGGGTCTTCTTCTCGGCCCCCATCGGATCGATCAGCGACTGGTTGCCGTCCCGCAGATCGGTGGAAAGCCAACGCGGGGCCTTGGTGATCGTGCGGCTCGGCCACTGCCGGTCGGGCAGGTTGATCTGCGGGAAGGGACGGTACTTGACCGAGGGGTCTTGCAGCATGGTCATGGTGTGATCTCAAATGCGTTGCAGCGGGGTTGTTGGGCCGTTGCAGGGAAGATGTGGAGAGTGGCGGTGCAGGCTCCCTTGGGCGCCGCACGCGCCGGGTCAAACCGACGCGTCAGCTCACGCCCAAGGGCGGATAAGTCGCAGGGTAAGGCCGGTCCGCAGGATCATCCCGGTGTCTATGGGCATTTGCGCCGCCGCTGTAAAGGCCCAGCTTTGCCGGGGCGCCCTACCAGTCGCGCTTGCGCAGATTGGCCTGGACCATGCGCCGCCGCTCGAACCGGCCGGCCAGGAAACGGTAGAAGAACCAGTCCTTCAGCGCGAAGGGCGTCGCATGGTACAGGACCCGCTCGAACAGGGTCCAGCGCACATGGGCATTGGCCGAGCGGCGCGGGGAGGGCTGGCACCACAGGTCGGTTGCGCCGGTCAGGGGCCCCTGCTTGAGCATGCGGTGGATCAGTTCGTGATCGTACAGCACGAAGGGCCAGGCTAGGCTGAGCGGTCCTCCGGCCAAGCGCAGCGCATCGCTGCGGAAGCACTGCCCGAACGATCCGGTGTGGCCCTGCCGCGAGAGCACGCGCTGCGTCAGGCGCATCCGCCAGCGGCGCAGCCATCCCGCCGGGCTGAGCGGATCGCAATAGACGTCGATCGCCTGGGCTCCGACGAAGGGGCCGCCGGTCAGCAGGCGCTCGGCGCTGGCGAGGTAATGCGGCGGGTAGGCGGTGTCGGCATCCCAGAAGGCCACGAAGGGCGTTTCCACCGCGGCAAAGCCCCTGGCGAGGGCATGGTTCTGCCCCGGGGTCTCCTCGCGCAGATAGACCACCTCCAGCTCCGGATGACCGGCGAGGAGCTGTCTGGCGCAGGCCTCGCTCCCGTCGTCCGAGCGGTTGTCGACCAGGATCAGGCGCAGGCTCGTGCCCTGCTGGGCAATGGCACTGCCGATCGGCGTGGCGATGAACGCGGCCTCGTTGAAATAGGGAATGACCACCGACCAGCGCGGCGGCCCCTCAGCGATGCTCGCAACCACGTCCCCTCCTGTTCCGGACACGCTCGCCCCGTGCCAGCCCCACACCTCCCGAACCCTGCTCCGCGCCGGGATCGCAGGTTCGGTCAGGGGGTTGGCCCCGGCTTGTGCCCGATCCGGACCGGCCACGCCAGAGGCTCTAGCCGACAATCCCAAGCCGCCGCGCCAGGCGCAGCAGCGGGGCGACCGGCTGCCACAGTCGCGGCCCCCAGAAGCGGGCCGGACCATTCCACGGCGCCGCCCAGTCGAACCACCATGGCGTCCCCAGCAGGTCGGGATGCTGTTCGCGCAGGAAAGCCATGCAGCGCTGGCGCTGCAGCACCCGTTCCTGATCCGCGGTCAGCCCGTTGCGATAGACCTTGCCGTCGCTGGTGATCGGACGGGTGTGGCGCATCACCACGCTGTCATAGATCACCGTATCCGGCAGGCGCAGGGCCCTTTGCAGCATGGGCATGACGAACTGGTCGATCCCGTAGGACGACGTGTTCCCGGCAATCAGCGGCCCCGCCGCGCGCAGCATGTCCCAGCGGATGAACGGGGCCATGACCTCGACCCATGCGACGGTCCGCTTGGTCGAACCGGCCAGGGTGAAGAAGCGCGGGTGCGAATGGTAGCTGTCACGGCTCAGGCTGGCCGAGAACGAGGCATGGCCATGCACCCGGGCATCGGCCAGCATGGCGTTGATCCCGGAGATGGACATCGCGACGTCATCGTCGATGAAGCCGACATAGCCGAAGGTCTCGCCGCTGGCCGACAGGTCGGCGATCAGGGCCTGGAACGCCTCGCCCTTGCACTGGGTGGCATGGGCATGGACGGTGACGGCATCCAGCGGCGGGTGCCCGGGTCCGGTGTAGCAGAACGCGGCGAGGCGGAACTCGGGTTGGGCATCGCGTTCCAGCAGCGCAAACGGATCACCGCTGCCGTTCCAGGCCACCACTACCAGATCGTCGGGCACCGCATCCCCCCAGTTGCCAGGGCCGGTTAGGCGAAATTCCTGGCGCCTCCAAGCCGCGGCACAAAAATGGCCGGCGCGATGCCCCAGGGGCACCGCGCCGGCCGGTCAGAGGTCCACTCTCTGAAGGAATCAGTTGCGGGCCTTGTCGACCAGCTTGTTGGCGCCGATCCACGGCATCATCGCGCGCAGTTGGGCTCCGGTCTTCTCGATCTGGTGTTCGCTCTGCAGCTTGCGCTTCGCCTTCATCTCGGGCGCGCCCATCTTGATGTCGGTGAAGAAGCGCTGGACGAACTTGCCCTGCTGGATGTCGGTCAGCACGCGCTTCATTTCAGCCTTGGTCTCGTCGGTGATCACGCGCGGACCGGTGTGGTAGTCACCGTATTCGGCCGTGTTCGAGATCGAATAGCGCATGTTGGCGATGCCGCCCTCGTACATCAGGTCGACGATCAGCTTCACCTCGTGGAGGCATTCGAAATAGGCCATTTCCGGGGCGTAACCGGCTTCGACCAGGGTTTCGAACCCGGCCATGATCAGGTGGCTGAGGCCGCCGCAGAGCACGGCCTGCTCGCCGAACAGGTCGGTTTCGCATTCTTCCTTGAAGTTCGTCTCGATGATGCCCGAACGGCCGCCGCCGACGCCCGAGGCATAGGCCAGGGCGACGTCCATCGCATTGCCGGTGGCGTCCTGGTAGATCGCGACCAGGCAGGGCACGCCGCCGCCGCGCTGGTACTCGCTGCGCACCGTGTGGCCCGGGCCCTTGGGCGCGATCATGATCACGTCGACATCGGCGCGCGGCTCGATCAGGCCGAAGTGGACGTTCAGGCCATGGGCGAAGGCCAGCGCCGCGCCGGGCTTGAGGTTGGCGTGGATGTCCGCCGCGTAGATCTCGGCCTGGCTCTCGTCCGGGGCGAGGATCATCAGCACGTCGGCCCAGGCCGCGGCATCGGCGTTCGACAGGACCTTGAAGCCGGCGGCTTCGGCCTTGGCGGCGCTGGCCGAACCGGGCCGCAGCGCGATCGCCACCTCCTTGACGCCGCTGTCGCGCAGGTTCTGCGCATGGGCATGGCCCTGCGAGCCGTAGCCGAGCACCGCGATCTTCTTGCCGGTGATCAGGTTGAGATCGCAATCGGCGTCGTAGTAAACCTTCATCGTTCCATTCCTTGCCTAAAACTCGTCATGCTGAACTTGTTTCAGCATCCACCTTGCCGCCCGCTCGGAGCCATCCGGAGAAATGGATCCTGAAACAAGTTCAGGATGACGACGGTTCAAAAATCGGTTTCCAGAATTCTCGCCCGGCCCGTTCACACGCCCGTCGCGCCGCGGGCCATGCCGACCACGCCGGTGCGCCCCACCTCGACCAGCCCAAGCTCGCGCATCAGGCCGACGAAGGTGTCGATCTTGTCGGGCGTCCCGGTCAGTTCGAAGATGAAGCTCGACGTGGTCGTATCGACCGGCTTGGCGCGGAAGATTTCGGCCACGCGCAAGGCCTCGACCCGGGCGTCGCCGATCCCGGCCACCTTCACCAGCGCCAGTTCGCGTTCGACATAGGGGCCGACCTCGGTCAGGTCGATCACCTTGTGGACCGGGATCAGGCGTTCCAACTGCGCATGGATCTGGTCGATCTGGGCCGGCGGGCCGTGGGTGACGATGGTGATCCGGCTCACCGCGTGGTTCTCGGTGATGTCGGCCACGGTCAGGCTGTCGATGTTGTAGCCGCGCGCGGTGAACAGCCCGGCGATCTTGGCCAGGATGCCCGCCTCGTTGTCGACGATGACGGTGAGGACGTGGCGTTCCTCGGCTTCGTGCAGGATTTTCATCTCGACCCCTTCAGACCAGCGCCTTGGCTTCATCGTCCATCGTGCCGGCCACGGTATCGCCGTAGAGCAGCATCTCGGTGTGCGCCGCGCCTGACGGGATCATCGGGAAGCAGTTGTGCTCCTTGGCGACGAGGCAGTCGACGAAGACCGGACCCGGGTGATCGATCATCGCCTGGATCCCGGCATCGAGCTGGCTTTCGTCCTCGATGCGGATGCCCTTCCAGCCATAGGCTTCGGCGAGCTTCACGAAATCGGGCAGGCTGTCCGAGTACGAGTTCGAATAGCGGCTTTCATAGGTCAGCTCCTGCCACTGGCGGACCATGCCCATGTATTCGTTGTTCAGGGTGAACACCTTCACCGGCAAGCGATACTGCGTGGCCGTGCCCATTTCCTGGATGTTCATCTGGATCGAGGCATCGCCGGCCACGTCGATCACCAGGCTGTCCGGATTGCCGAGCTGCGCGCCGATCGCCGCCGGCAGGCCATAGCCCATCGTGCCGAGCCCGCCCGAGGTGAGCCACTTGTTCGGCCCGAAGAATCCGAAATACTGCGCGGCCCACATCTGGTGCTGGCCGACCTCGGTGGTGATGATCGGATCCTTGTGCCGGGTCAGCGCGAACAGCCGCTCCACCGCATACTGCGGGGCGATGGCATCCTTGCGGCGGGGATAGGCCAGGCTGTTGCGCCCGCGCCAGCCATCGATCCGCTGCTTCCAGTCCGCCAGGTCCTGCCCCTTGCGGGTGCCCCAGGCCGCGATCAGCTGGGCCAGCACCTTGCCGCAATCGCCGACGATCGGGAGATCGACCGGGACCGTCTTGTTGATCGACGACCGATCGATATCGATGTGGATCTTGGTCGAGTTCGGCGCGAAGGCGTCGAGCCGCCCCGTCACGCGATCGTCGAACCGGGCGCCCACGCAGACGATCAGGTCGGCCTGGTTCATCGCCATGTTGGCTTCGTAGGTGCCATGCATGCCCAGCATGCCGAGCCAGTCCGGGTGATCGGCCGGGAACGAGCCCAAGCCCATCAGGGTGGAGGTGAGGGGGGCGCCCGTCAGCGCCTGCAACTGGCGCAGCAGGGCGGTGGCCTGGGGCCCGGAGTTGATGACCCCGCCGCCGGTGTAGAACACCGGGCGCCGGGCCTTGGCGAGCAGGTCGATGGCCCGGTCGATCTCGTCGGCGCTGCCTTCCAGGCGCGGGGTGTAGCGGTTGCGGCGCTGCGGGGGCGCATCGCTCCAGGCCGCCGTGGCGATCTGGACGTTCTTGGGAATGTCCACCAGCACGGGGCCGGGGCGCCCGGTGGTGGCGATCTGGAACGCCTCGTCCAGGGTGGCAGCCAGTTCGGCCGGGTCCTTGACCAGATAGTTGTGCTTGCAGCAGTGCCGGGTGATGCCGACCGTGTCGGCTTCCTGGAATGCGTCAGAGCCGATCACCGTGGTCGGCACCTGCCCGGTGATCACCACCATCGGGATCGAATCCATGAAGGCATCGGCAATGCCCGTCACGGCATTGGTCGCCCCCGGGCCCGAGGTCACCAGCACGACCCCGGGCTTGCCGGTGGAGCGGGCATAGCCCTCTGCAGCGTGGGCGGCACCGGCCTCGTGACGGACCAGGATGTGGCGGATTTGCGGGTGTTCGAACAGCGCGTCATAGATCGGCAGGACGGCCCCACCGGGATAACCGAACACGTATTCGACCCCCTGACGGATCAGGGTTTCGACCAGGATGTCCGCGCCGCTGCGCTCTTCCGTCACCGTCAATTCCTTCTCGCGTGACCGCACCTGCGGCCGCCTGTGCCCTTGCTTCCTCGGACCCACAGGCCGGGTCGCCCTTCGGATTCGGCGCGCGGACTGTCAACCCGCGAACCGCTGCCGAAAGCGGGAGGCGGCTAGACGATAAAAAATGTCTCGTCAACAGCTAATCGAGTAATAAAGATGCAAAAGGAATGTCCGTGGCGTATTGTTCGTAAGCCAGTCGCGGCCAGTCCGGCGGACATTGGTGCCGCAGCCAGGTGAGCTGGCGCTTCACGTAGTTCCGGGTCGCCTGGGCCCCAAGCCTCCGCGCCGCGTCGAGCGAGGATTCCCCGGCGAGATAGGCTGCAATCTCGGGCACGCCGATCGCGCGCATCACGGGCAGGGCCGTATCGAGGCCGCGGGCCAGCAGCGCTTCGACCTCGGCGATGGCGCCGTGCTCCAGCATGGCGTCGAACCGCAGGTCGCAGCGCTGGTACAGCCAGGCCCGGTCCGGCAGGAGCACCGCCGGATGCAGCGCGATCCGGTCGGCGATGCCGCCCTCGCGGTGCCGTTGCCACTCATCCAGCGAGAGCCCGGTGGACCGCACGACCTCCAGCGCGCGGGTGATGCGGGTGGTGTCGGCCGGGTTGAGCCGTGCGGCGCGGGCCGGGTCCTCGCGCGTCAGCGCCGCATGGGCCTCGGCCACGGTCAAGGCCCGCACCGCGCTGCGCACGGCCGGATCGATCGCCGGAACCGGTGCGATCCCGTCCAGCAGGGTCCGCAGATAGAGCCCGGTTCCGCCGACCAGGATCGGGATCGCGCCGTCCCGGTGCGCCCGGTCGATCTCGGCTGTGGCGGCCTGCGCCCAGTCCGCCGCGCTGCAGGCCACGGCGCCGTCCCAGGCTCCGTACACGCGGTGGGGCACCCCGCGCATCTCGGCCTGGTTGGGGCGTGCGCTCAGGATGGCGAGATCGGCATAGACCTGCGCGCTGTCGGCATTGATCACCACGGCTGCCTGGCCACGCTCACCCAGGGCGAGGGCCAGCCGGACCGCAAGATCGCTCTTGCCGCTGGCGGTCGGCCCTGCGATGACCGCCACCGGTGGCGCCCCGGACCGGCCGGCGGAGGCCCCGACAGAGGAATTCGCAGTGCTCATCGCCCGGCTGATAGCAGACCCGTCGACCCTTGCAGCAAATCTCGACAAGGCCCGGACGATGCTGGCCGGCGAAGGCCTGGCGCTGGCCCTGGCCGAACCGCTGACCAGCGGCGAGGACGTGATCGAGCTGCAGCTTCCGGCGGGTGATCCGGCACGCGTCCGGGCGATCCTGGACGCCTGTTTCGCGCCGGCCGACCTGCTCCTGTCCGATGCCCCGATCGCGCTGCCCGGGCTGTTCGTATCCGACATGGATTCGACCATGATCGCGGCCGAATGCATCGATGAGCTGGCCGATTTCGCCGGGCTGAAGCCGCAGATCGCGGCGATCACCGAACGGGCGATGCAGGGCGAGCTCGACTTTGCCCAGGCCCTGACCGAGCGGGTCGCCCTGCTGGGTGGCCTGGGGCAGGACGCCATCGCGCAGTGCCTGGCCGAACGGATCGAGATGATGCCCGGCGCCCGGGTGCTGGTGGCGACGCTGAAGGCCCACGGCTGTTTCACCGTGCTGGTCACCGGTGGCTTCCACCAGTTCGCCGATCCGGTGGCCGAACACCTGGGCTTCGAACGCGTGGTGGCGAACCGGCTGGGCATGCATGAGGGCAGGCTGACCGGCGGACTGGTGGGCGGGATCACCGACAGCGGGGTCAAGCGCCAGGTCCTGCTGGAAGAGGGCGCGCGGCTCGGCGCGGACACGGTCAGCCTGGCGACGGGCGATGGCGCCAACGATATTCCGATGCTGGAAGCGGCGACCTATGGCCTGGCCTACTACGCCAAGCCCAAGGCCCGCGCCGCCGCCAATGGCGCGATCGATCGCGGAGATCTGACCAGCGTCCTGGCCCTGCTGGGCATTCCGCGCCGGGACTGGGTGCTGGGTTAGGGCAGAGTAACGGCCCCTCCGGCAGGCGCCAAGGTGCCTGCCACGTCCCCATCCTGCTGCGCAGGACAGGGAGGATCAATTCAACCATTACGGTGACTGGCTGATCCTTCCCGTCGCGATGCGATGGGGAGAGGGACCGCCCGCGAAGCGGGTGGCGGAGGGGCTTGATTACGCCTCCATCCACGCCTTGAAGAAGCGCTCGTGCTCCGCCTTCAGGGCGGCGATGCTCACCGTGAAGCCGGGGCCGCGGAGGCTGTCGCCGCCGGTGGTGCCGATGCGGGTCATCGGGATGCCCGCGGCCTGGATCTGGTCGGCGACCGCGCTGGTCACGACATAGCGGCCCTGATCCTCGCCAAAGGCGGTGAAGTGGTCGCCGATGTCCTCCAGCGTGCAGCCGATCCCGCTGGCCATGGCCATTTCGGCGAGGGCCATCAGCAGGCCCCCATCAGACACGTCATGCACCGCGCTGACCTTGCCCTCGGCGATCAGTTGCCGGACGAATTCGCCATGGCAGCGCTCGGCGGCCAGATCGACCGGCGGCGGCGCGCCATCCTCGCGGCCGTGCAGCTCGCGCAGCCACAACGACTGGCCCAGGTGCCCGTTGCTCTGGCCGATCACGAAGATCGCCTCGCCGGCGGCCTTGAACGGCACGGTCGCCATGACGGAGTGATCCTCCATCAGGCCGACGCCGCCGATCGCCGGGGTGGGCAGGATCGCCGAGCCACCGCCGGTCGCCTTGCTCTCGTTGTAGAGCGAGACGTTGCCGCTGACGATCGGATAGTCGAGCGCCCGGCAGGCATCGCCCATGCCGCGCAGGGCCTCGACGATCTGGGCCATGATCTCGGGGCGCTGCGGATTGGCGAAGTTCAGGCAGTTGGTGATGGCGAGCGGCCGCGCGCCGACCGCGCAGATGTTGCGCCAGGTCTCGACCACCGCCTGCTTGCCGCCTTCGTAGGGATCGGCATAGCAATAGCGCGGGGTGCAGTCGGTGCTGATCGCCAGCGCCTTGGTGGTGCCGTGTACCCGCACCACGGCCGCATCGCCGCCGGACTTCTGCATCGTGTCCGCGCCGACCTGGCTGTCGTACTGCTCGTAGATCCAGCGCCGGCTGGCCAAATCGGGGCAGCCGATCAGCTTGAGCAGATCGGCGCCGAGATCGCTGCTGGCGGGCACCTGGTCCAGCGGGGCGACCTTGGCCCAGGCCTTGTACTCGTCGAGCGAGACGTGGGGCCGGTCATACAGCGGGGCATCGTCGGCCAGCGGGCCCAGCGGGATGTCGCAGACCACTTCGCCATCGAATTCCAGCACCATGTGGCCCCCGTCGGCCTGGGCTTCGGTGACCTCGCCGATCACCGCGAAGTCCAGCTCCCACTTGCGGAAGATCGCCTCGGCCATGGCCTCCTTGCCGGGCTTCAGCACCATGAGCATGCGCTCCTGGCTTTCGCTCAGCATCATCTCGTAGGGCGTCATGCCCTCTTCGCGGCAGGGCACCCGGTTCATGTTCAGGCGAATGCCCGCACCGCCCTTGCTGGCCATCTCGACCGAGGACGAGGTGAGGCCGGCCGCCCCCATGTCCTGGATTGCGACAATGGCGTCGGTCGCCATCAGTTCGAGGCAGGCTTCGATCAGCAGCTTTTCGGTGAAGGGATCGCCCACCTGCACGGTCGGGCGCTTTTCCTCGCTCTTCTCGTCGAAGTCGGCGCTGGCCATGGTCGCGCCATGGATCCCGTCGCGCCCGGTCTTGGATCCGACATAGACGATCGGGTTGCCGATGCCCGTGGCCGCCGAATAGAAGATCTTGTCCTGATCGGCGACGCCCACGGTCATCGCGTTGACCAGGATGTTGCCATCATAGGCACGATGGAAGTTGGTCTCGCCGCCGACCGTCGGCACACCCACGCAATTGCCGTAGCCGCCGATCCCGGCGACCACGCCCTGGACCAGATGCTTCATCTTGGGATGGTCGGGCCGGCCGAAGCGCAGCGCGTTCATGTTGGCGACCGGGCGTGCGCCCATGGTGAACACGTCGCGCAGGATGCCCCCAACGCCGGTCGCGGCGCCCTGGTAGGGCTCGATATAGCTGGGGTGGTTGTGGCTCTCCATCTTGAAGATGGCCGCCTGGCCATCCCCGATGTCGATCACGCCGGCGTTCTCGCCCGGACCGCAGATCACCCAGGGCGCCTCGGTGGGCAGCTTTTTCAGGTGGATGCGGCTCGACTTGTACGAACAGTGTTCGGACCACATCACCGAGAAGATGCCGAGCTCCACCAGGTTGGGCTCGCGGCCGAGCGCGTGCAGCACCCGGGCATATTCTTCCTCGGACAGGCCATGGGCGGCAACGACGTCGGGCGTGATCTGGCTCATGACCGGGCCCTTAGCCCGCACTTATGCGGGACGCAAACGACGGCTGCGCTTGACCGTGCCTTTCCACAGCGCCATGGCAGTGACCATGGTCGACAGCCCTGCCGAATTCGCCGAATTGAGCTTCGAGGACGCCCTGCGCGCGCTTGAGGACGTGGTGCGCAAACTGGAAAGCGGTGAGGTGCCGCTGGACGATTCGATCACGCTGTACGAGCGTGGCGAGGCGCTGCGGCTCCATTGTCAGGCCCGGCTCGATGCCGCCCAGGCGCGCATCGAGAAGATCGTGGGCGGGGCCGACGGACGTTCGGCCGGGGTGGAACCGTTCGACGATCCCGGTCGCTGACGGGACACGGTGATGGGCCGGACGCGGGGAGGGATATGACCGATTTTCCAGGCAAGGACGTGCTGGGCGCCGCACTGACGCGGATCCAGGCCGAAGTGGACGCGGGTTTCGACGCGCTCCTGCCCGTACCGGGCGACGCCCGGGCGAGGCTGGTCGAGGCCATGCGCTATGCGGTGATCGGCGGCGGCAAGCGGGTGCGCCCGTTGTTGCTCACCGCCACCGCCGAGCTGCTGGGCGTCGATCGCGCCGTGGCGGTGCGGGCGAGCCTGGCGATCGAGGCGATCCATGCCTATTCGCTGATCCATGATGACCTGCCGTGCATGGACAATGACGCCATGCGCCACGGCAAGCCGACTGCGCACCTGGCCTTTGACGAAGCGACCGCGGTGCTGGCGGGCGATGCGCTGCACGCCTTCGCCTTCGAGGTGCTGGCCGATCCGGCCCTGTCCGGCGATCCCTTTACCCGTTCGGAACTGGTCCTGTGCCTCGGCACCGCCAGCGGGCTGAACGGCATGGCCGGCGGCCAGATGATGGACATCGCGGCCGAGACGGAATCGTTCGACCTGCCCACCGTCACCCGGCTGCAGCAACTGAAGACCGGTGCGCTGCTGGGTGCGGCGGTGGAAATGGGCGCGATCCTGGGGAAGCTGCCGGCCGAGGGCCGCACGCACCTGCGCGGCTATGCCCGCGATATCGGGCTGGCCTTCCAGATCGCCGACGATCTGCTGGACCACGAAGGCGACGAGACCGCCGCCGGCAAGGCGCTTCGCAAGGACGCGGCCGCGGGCAAGCAGACCTTCGTCTCGCTGCTTGGCGCCGACCGGGCCCGCGCCCAGGCGGCCATGCTGGTCGACCAGGCGATCGCTCATCTGGCCCAATACGGCCCGGAGGCGGATATCCTGCGCGCGCTGGCGCGGTTCATCGTGGCCAGGAACCACTGACGTGGGCGCCGCGTCCGCAGAACGCATCGGCGTCTATCCGGGGACCTTCGATCCGATCACCCTGGGCCACACCGATATCATCCGCCGCGGGGCCAAGCTGGTCGACCGGCTGATCATCGGGGTGACGACGAACCCGTCCAAGAACCCGATGTTCACCCCCGCAGAGCGGATGGCGATGGTCGAGCGCGAGGTGGCGAGCCTCGGGATCGACAATGTGACCGTGGTCGGTTTCAACGCCCTGCTGATGAAGTTCGCCGAGCATCAGGGCGCCACGGTGATCGTGCGCGGGCTGCGCGCCGTGGCGGACTTCGAATACGAATACCAGATGGCCGGGATGAACCAGCAGCTCAACCCGCGGATCGAGACCGTATTCCTGATGGCCGCGGTCGAGCTGCAGCCGATCGCATCGAAGCTGGTCAAGGAGATCGCCCTGTTCGGCGGGGACATTTCGCGGTTCGTCAGCCCGGCGGTGCGGGATGACGTGCTGGCGCGGGTGACCAGCCAGGGCCAGTTGGGCGAATACTGAGCGAACCCTTTCATCGGGCCGGAGAGCGCGGGCGTTCATTGCCATGACAGTGTCTCCCCGCTATCCCGCCTGCCGACTGGCCCGCACGCGGGCCGCTTGCGTGAGTAAACGAATGAACCGCCGGTCGCTGTTTTCCGTTCTCTGCGTCGCCCTGCTCTGCGGCGCTGCTCCGGCGCTGGCCAAGGATGCCGCGCCGGTGACCCCTGCGGCGCCGGTGCTCAGCGCGGCGGTGGACGCCGACCCGACCCATGATCCGGACAACGTGCTGTTGCTGGATCTGTCGAACGGCGGGCGGGTCGCCATCCGGCTCGTGCCCGCCTGGGCACCCGGCCATGTCGAGCGGATCAAGACCCTGGTGAAGAGCGGGTTCTACAACGGGATCATCTTCCACCGCGTGATCGAGGGCTTCATGGCCCAGACCGGCGATCCGACCGGGACCGGTCAGGGCGGATCGCAGTTGCCGGACCTCAAGGCCGAGTTCAACCCGATGCCCCACGTGCGCGGGTCGGTCTCGATGGCCCGGACCAATGAGCCCGACAGCGCCAACAGCCAGTTCTTCATCGTGTTCTACCCGCGCTTTGCGCTCGACCGGAAGTACACGAACTTCGGCCGCGTGATTGGCGGCATGCAGTACGTCGATGCCATCCAGCGGGGCGAACCCCCGGCCAATCCCACCAAGATCCTCCAGGCCTCGCTCGCCAGCGAACACAAGGCCCAGGTCCTCCCGCCGCCGCCGGCAGCGGCCCCCAGCCTGACCGGGGGTCCTGCCCCCAGCCTGGTACCGGAAAAGCTGTTCGCCCCCGCGGCCAAGCCCGCTGCCAAACCGGCCGCCGCGTCCGCGACCAAGCCTGCCGCCAGGCCCGCCGCCCGACCGGTCCCCAAGCCCGCATCCAAGCCCAAGCCCTGATCCCGGCCCACGTGGCATCCGATGCGGGTTGACCTGTTCGATTTCGAGCTGCCGTCCGAGCGCATCGCCTTGCGCCCGGCGCGGCCGCGCGACGCGGCGCGCATGCTGCTGGTCCCACCCACCGGGCCATTCGGCGATCACGGCGTCCGGGATCTGCCGCGACTGCTCAACCCGGGCGACGTGCTGGTGTTCAATGACACCCGGGTGATCCCGGCGCAGCTGGAAGGATATCGCGGAGAGGCCCGGATCGGTGCCACTTTGCACAAGCGGATCGACCTGCGTCGCTGGCAGGCCTTTGTCCGCAATGGTAAGCGGGTCCATCCGGGCGATCGGATCGAGTTCGCTGCCGGGGTGGAAGCCAGGGCGGAAGAGCGGCTTGGCGACGGTAGCTGGGTCCTGTTCTTTCCGGGCGACGAGCCGGTCGAAGTCCTGCTCGAGCGCGCAGGCACGGTGCCGCTGCCGCCCTACATCGCCGGCAGGCGCGCGATCGACGAGGCGGATCGCAGCGATTACCAGACCATGTTCGCCGCCAAGGACGGCGCGGTAGCCGCCCCCACGGCTTCCCTGCACTTCACGCCGGAGCTGCTGGAAGCCGTTGCCGCGGCGGGGATCGTTTACGAGACGCTGACGCTCCATGTGGGCGCGGGCACGTTCCTGCCGGTCAAGGCCGAGGACACCACGAACCATACGATGCATGCGGAATGGGGCACGATCGATGCCGGCACGGCCGATCGCCTGAACGCGGCCCGCGCGGCCGGTCGGCGGGTGGTCGCCGTCGGCACGACCTCGCTGCGCCTGCTCGAAAGCGCCGCCGGGGAAGACAAGGTGATCCGGCCGTTCGAAGGCGATACCTCGATCTTCATCACCCCCGGCTACCGCTTCCGCGCGATCGACGGCCTGATGACCAACTTCCACCTGCCCAAGAGCACCCTGTTCATGCTGGTCAGCGCGCTGATGGGGCTGGAACGGATGCAGGCATCCTATGCCCATGCGATCGCAGCCGAGTACCGGTTCTATTCCTACGGGGACTCCAGCCTGCTGCTGCCCTGAACAAGGGCCAAGCCAGTCCCGTTCACCCGATCAAACCACCGCCGACCGGGCCAGTGGTGGGTCAAGCCTGTAAGCGGGCACGGCCGGTCGGGCATTAGCTTTTGGGTTAGATAACTGCTGTTTTGGTTATGGAACCAACCCGTCCAATCCCGGCAAATGCGGCAGCCTACAGGGAATTCGCAGGGGATTGGAGGGTTTATGGCCACCTTCACAGATACTGCCGGCAATGACCGGTTCACCGGAATGGATGGGAATGACACCTTCCGGATCGCCGCCGGTCGGGATAGCGTCGATGGCGGAGGCGGTTCCAATGCGCTCGCGATCGACTATTCGGCCTATCTGAAAAGCCCCCGGGGCGGCACCGTTGCGTGGTCAAGCCTCGACTGGAACGGTTCCACCCTGTCCGGAAATGTCCGCACGGCGGGTACGGTCAACGAATGCACCTTTGCCAACATCACCGATCTCGACGTCCGTCTGTCCCGGGCCGACGATGTTGTCATGCTGACCGCAAGAGGTGCAGCATCGCCGGGACAGGTCCGGATCGACGGTGGTGAGGGCTCCGATACGCTGTTCGTCAAGTCGGCGGACCCTGGGCTCACGTTCGATGCCCGCGATGGGCATGCTGGGTCCAATTCGCTGGGATGGACCATCACGGGGTTTGAAAGCTACCAGTTCGAGCTTGGCGCCGGGCAGAACTCGGTCCAGACCGGCTCCGGCAACGACAGTGTCTATTCGGGAACCGGCCGCAACATCATTTCCACCGGCGGCGGCAGCGATCGCATCGTCTCCCAGGGCGGGATCGACACGATCGATGGCGGTGACGGGTTCGACGTCTGGCGGGCGGTCTTTTCGTCGAGCACGACGCCGACCACGATCCAGTACGATGGCGGCACCCGCATGGGCACGCTCGGCAACGGGACCACATTCCGCGACATCGAAAGGATCGATGTCACGCTTGGCGGCGGTGACGATGCGGTTGTGCTGAAGAACCTGGACAGCGCTTTGGTCTCGGGCGGAGATGGCCGGGATTCCCTGGTCCTCGATCAGCGCGGCGTCGCCCATGCGGAGACCATGGCGTTCGGTTACGAGGCGGGCCTTGGCTATTGGGGCGGCAGCGACAATTACTATTTCGAGGGCTTCGAGAGCGTCTCGGTTCGCTTGGGCAACAACGGCAATGACATCTCGGTTTGCGCCGACACGATCCCCCAGAACGCACCGCTGACCATAATCGGCGGGACCGGTTTCGATCGCCTGACGCTCGATTTCCTGTTCGCACCGGCCACGAAGTTCGCGGTGGGATCGGATGGTGTGGCGCGGGTCGGGTCGGCGATCTTCACCGGGTTCGAGGCCTTCACCATTTACGGCACCGACGGCAATGACGCCTTCACCGGCAGCCGGACCGGTCCGAACACGATCGACGGCGGGCTCGGCAACGACACGCTGACCGGGGGCATGGGAAGCGACGAACTGATCGGCGGGGAAGGCAACGACCGGCTGAGCGGCGGGGCCGGTCTCGATCAATTGAACGGTGGCGCCGGCCGCGACACGCTGACGGGCGGCACGGGGGCCGACCTGTTCATCTTCGACGTGCTTGAGACCTCGGCCAACCGCGATCAGATCACCGATTTCTCGGTCGCGGATGACCGTATCGCCCTGTCCGCCGAGGCCTTTGCCGGATTGCTGCCGTCGGACAGCGGCAAGCTTGCGCCCGGCGCCTTCGCCGTGGGGACCAAGGCCACCACGGCCGATCAGCGGATCGTCTACAACCAGGCAACCGGCGGCCTGTTTTATGACAGCGACGGCAACGGCGCGGCGTCTGCGATCCAGATCGCCATCCTGCAGACCAAACCGGCTCTGACTGCCGACCACTTTGTGGTCATCTGACCCTTGGGGCCGGCTGCTTTCCTGTGGCGGCCGGTCCCAAGGACCCCGGTGCGGTTTGCGCGCCTGAGCGGCCGAACCAAGGCTTCTGAGGGATCAAGATATGGGCAATTACCGCGGAACCGCTGGCGATGATGGCATCGTGGGATCATCGGAAGATGACCGCTTCTTTTCCAGCGCCGGACAGGACACCATCGAGGGCGGCGCAGGCCGGGACTATCTTGAAGTCGATTACTCGGCGCAGTGGCCCGCCAGGGAGCCGCAATCGTGGCGGCTGAACTGGGATGGATCCCAGTTCAGCGGAACTGTCGGCGCCGATGCCGCGAACTCCACCACCTTTTCGGGGATCGAAGGTCTTGCGATCGGGCTGTCAGCCGGGGATGACAGCGTCGAGTTCACCGTCGACGGAGCCCGCGGTGGATCGAAGATGCTGCTCGACGCCGGCAAGGGCCGGGACTCGCTCACCCTGGTCATGCGAACGCCTGACCTGGTCTTCGATGCGGGCAGCGGGGACGATACGACCACCAATACCGGTGCCCTGTTCAGGGGCTTCGAACAGTATCGACTGTCGCTGAGCGGCGGTTCCAACCAGGTGACGACCGCGGGCGGAAACGATGTCGTCATGGCCGGCGTCGGCCGCAACACCATCGTGACCAGCGGCGGTGACGATCTCATCGTCTCGCGTGGCGGGGTCGATTTCATTGACGGTGGCGGCGGGGGGGACACCTGGGCGCTGGACCTGGCGGCCAGCAAGGTTGCGACCACCCTGAACTTCGATGGGGCCTCTGGTCGCGGCAGCACCAGCAATGGAACCATCGTCGCCAACGTGGAACGCATGGCTGCGGTCATGGGCGCGGGCGCCGACGTGGTCAACCTGTCCCGGACTGACGCGACGGTCGATCTGGGTGGCGGGAATGACCGCATCACCCTCAACCAGACCTCCGACGCTTCGGTGTTCGGTGGAGATGGCCGTGACATGCTGGTCGTCGACCGGCGCGGAACGACCGGCGGCGAGAAGAGCCGCATCGCGGGCCTGGCCGCGTCCTACAGCGGGACCATTGGCGAGGAGGCGTTCACCGGCTTTGAAAACGTCCAGGTCTATCTCAACGATTCCGCCAATGAGCTGGTCGTCGGGAACCCTGCCGTCGCCCTGGGCAAACTCCCCATCAGCGTCGTCGCCGGCACAAGCCCGGCCGATATCCTTGGCATGATTTTCGCCGATGCCGCGACCGGGATCAGGGCCGTGGTCGGTGACGACAATGTCATGCGGGTGGGATCGGGCCAGTTCGCCGGGTTTGAGCGATTCGCCATCGTCGGGGGGCGGGGCGACGACACCATCATCGGCAGCGCGGCAAGCCCGGACCTGCTGCTCGGCGGGGACGGAGCGGACATCCTGACCGGCGGCCTCGGCTACAGCCTCCTGGATGGTGGCGCCGGTGATGACCGCCTGGCCGTGATGGGCGGGCTGGCTTATCTCAAGGGCGGACCCGGTGACGACACCTATGTGCTGGGCCAGGATGTCGGCGGCGTGTCGATCATCGAGGCCGCCGGAGAGGGATCTGACACGGTTGTCGTTTCGACGTCTTACACGCTCCCCGAGAACGTTGAGCGGTTGGTGTTGCGGACCAAGGCCGATCCGGTGGGCCGGGGCAACGGACTGGCCAACACGATCGTGGCCGAGGGGGGCAACGCCGCGCTGTTCGGCCTCGACGGGAACGACACCCTGCTGGGTGCGGCCGGCGATGACCGGCTTGCCGGCGGACCGGGCCTGGACCGGCTGACCGGTGGCGAGGGACGCGACACCTTCGTGCTCGACGTGCTGGAGTCATCGGCCAACCGCGACGTGATTGTCGACTTCGACCCTGCGAACGACAGGATCGCGCTTGACCGGGGCGTCTTCGGCGCTCTTGGCACACTCAAGGGTGGAGGGCTGGACCCTGCCAGCTTTGTGGTTGGTGCGCGGGCCGTCTCGCCCGACCAGCGGATCATCTACAATGACCGCACCGGAGGGCTGTTCTATGACAGCGACGGGTCCGGCAAGGACCTGCCCGTTCAACTCGCCGTCCTCGTCTCGAAGCCGGCGCTGACTGCCGAGCATTTCGTGGTGATTGGCTGAACCTGGCCACGGCCTGCGTTGCCCCGGGCCCGGGTGGGCCCGGGTTGGGCCGGTCAGGCGAACCACCCCCAGATGAGCTTCCCGGTGAGGGCCAGGCTGGCCGTGACCAGCAGCGGACGGATCAGGCGCGCCCCGAAGCGCGTGGCGCTGTGGGCCCCAAGCCAGGCCCCGGCGATCGCTCCCAGGGCCATGCACAGGCCCAGCAGCCACAACACCTGTCCGCCCAGAGCGAAAACGATCAGGCTGGCCAGGTTGCTCGTCAGGTTGAGCAGCTTGGTCAGCCCGGTGGCCCGCGTCAGGCCCATCCCCCGAAGGCCGACCAGGCTGACCGCGAAGAACGATCCGGTGCCCGGACCGAAGAATCCGTCATAGAAGCCGATTCCTCCGGCCAGCGGCAGGTAGCGTCGTTCATCGATCCGGGGTTCGCTGTCATGATCGTCCATGCGCGGCGAGAACACGGTGTAGAGCGCCACCGCAAGCAGCAGCACGGGCACCAGCAGCGCCAGCGACCGCCCGTCGATGCGCTGGATGGTCAGCGCTCCGGCCAGGGCGCCGGCAAAGACCACGCCCACCAGCACCCTGTTGGGGCCAACGCGGAACAGGCCGGCCTTGCGGTAACGCCAGGCGGCCATGGTCGTGCCGCAGATCGACTGGAGCTTGTTGGTGCCCAGCGCGATGTGCGGGGGCAGTCCGGCAAACAGCAGGGTGGGCATCATGATCAGACCGCCGCCGCCGGCGATCGAATCGATAAAGCCGGTGACCACCGCCACCCCGGTCAGTGCCGCGAACAGCCACGGTTCGATCATTTGCGCCCCACCACAATTCCTCCTAAGGCGCGCCACGCCTCATGACCCGTTTTTCCTTCACCATACACGCCACCGATGGCAAGGCCCGCACCGGCACGATCCGCATGAAACGCGGGGAGATCCGCACGCCGGCCTTCATGCCGGTGGGCACGGCCGCGACGGTCAAGGCGATGAAGCCCGAAACCGTCCGCGCGATCGGTGCCGACATCATCCTGGGCAACACCTATCACCTGATGCTGCGTCCGGGCGCGGAACGGGTCGCCCGGTTGGGCGGGCTGCACCGCTTCATGAACTGGGACCGCCCGATCCTGACCGACAGTGGCGGCTACCAGGTGATGTCGCTATCGGACTTGCGCAAGATCACCGAGGACGGGGTGACTTTCGCCAGCCATCTCGACGGATCGCGCCACCTGCTCACCCCCGAGCGGTCGATGGAAATCCAGCGCCTGCTGGGTTCGGACATCGTCATGGCCTTTGACGAGTGTCCGCGGGCCGACCGTCCGCGCGACGAGATCGCCCGGTCGATGGAAATGTCGATGCGCTGGGCCAGGCGCAGCCGTGACGGGTTCGATTCCGGCGGCCAGCACGCCGAGGATGCCGCGCTGTTCGGCATTCAACAGGGCGCGCTCGATCCGGAGCTGCGGCGCGAATCGGCCGAGGCCCTGACGGCGATCGGCTTCGATGGCTACGCCATCGGCGGGCTGGCCGTGGGGGAAGGGCAGGAGGCGATGTTCGCCACGCTCGACTTCGCGCCCGGGCAGCTTCCGGCTGACCGGCCGCGCTATCTGATGGGCGTGGGCAAGCCGGACGATCTCGTCGGCGCAGTGGAACGCGGGGTCGACATGTTCGACTGTGTGCTGCCGACCCGCTCGGGCCGCAACGGACAGGGGTTCACCTGGGCCGGCCCGGTCAACCTGCGCAATGCCCGCCATGCCGAGGATCAGGCGCCCCTGGACGCCCGGTGCGGCTGTTCCGTCTGCGCCACCTACAGCCGGGCCTACCTGCACCACCTCCACCGCTCGGGCGAGATGCTCGGCGCCATGCTGCTGACCGAGCACAACCTGGCGTTCTACCAGCAACTGATGCAGGCGATGCGCGATGCGATCGCCGAAGGCCGCTTTGCCGCTTTCGCGGCCGGGTTCCGCCGCGAATATGCGACCCCAGCCGATCAGCGCTGACGGTTGCCGCCGACCG
Organism: Novosphingobium aerophilum; assembly: GCF_014230305.1. GTDB lineage: Bacteria > Pseudomonadota > Alphaproteobacteria > Sphingomonadales > Sphingomonadaceae > Novosphingobium > Novosphingobium aerophilum. The sequence continues at coordinate 56,723 of NZ_JACLAU010000002.1, read as the reverse complement.
GCTCAGGCGGCCTGGCGGTCGGGACCCTCCCGCTCAACCACCTCCAGGCGTGTGTCGCGGTAGGCGCAGAACTCGCCGCTGCGCTCCGCCAGGAAGCCGGCGCCGATCTCGCAGGCGTGACGCTGGGCGGTGGCGAGATCGGGGTACCACTTGCCGGCGCGGTGCGGGGTGATGAAGCGATAGAGTTGCATGACCGATCAAGGTTCGTCCGGCGGGGTCGTTCCCGCCGGAGCTGCCCCTGGCGTCCGATTGTGAAACCATCGCGACAAGCGGCGCGTGACGATGGCTGCCCTGGACCCGGCGCAACGGAAAAGGGCGGCCCCGCGAGGCCGCCCTTCCCAAATGCGATGGCTGGACCGGTGACCGATCAGCGCGAGTAGAACTCGACGACCAGGTTCGGTTCCATCTTCACCGGATAGGGCACTTCGTCGAGCGTCGGGACGCGCACGAAGGTGACCTTGTCGGTGCCGTCCACGGCCACGTAGTCGGGCACTTCACGCTCGGGCAGCGACTGCGCTTCGGCGATCAGGGCCATTTCCTTGGCCTTGGTGCCCAGGCTGATCACGTCGCCGGGGCGAACGCGGCGCGAGGCGATGTTGCACTTCACTCCGTTCACGCGGATATGGCCGTGCGAAACGATCTGGCGGGCCGAGAAGATGGTCGGCGCAAACTTCGAGCGATACACGACCATGTCGAGGCGCTGCTCGAGCAGACCGATCAGGTTCTGGCCGGTGTCACCCTTCATGCGGGCGGCTTCCTGGTAGGTCGCCTTGAACTGCTTTTCGGTCACGTCGCCATAGTAGCCCTTGAGCTTCTGCTTGGCGCGCAGCTGGATACCGAAGTCCGAAAGCTTGCCCTTGCGGCGCTGGCCGTGCTGGCCGGGACCGTAGGAGCGGCGGTTGACCGAGCTCTTCGGACGGCCCCAGATGTTCTCGCCAAGGCGACGGTCGATCTTGTACTTGGAAGCGTGACGCTTCGACATGTCTATGCTCTTTCCAACTTGCGTGACGGAGCGAACCTTGCCCCGCCTTCAGGTCCCGGACCCGCAACATCCGGCCTGTTGCCGGATGCGACCACCGCTTCACCGGGAATGCGGGGTCAATCGCGAAGGCGCGCCCATGACCGCCGAGGGCGTGAAAGTCAACCCTCTTCGGGGCTCTCCGCCTCGATCCGGCGCTCCAGCGCCGACAACACGCCGCGCATCGTCCGCACCTCCAGATGGTTCCAGCCGGGCTTGGTCAGCATGTTGCGCAAGGTGCGGCGCGTCGCGGCGGCCCGGCTCGGCGGCCGGAAGTAGCCGCGCGGCTCCAGCAGGGCTTCGAACTGGGCGATCATCCCCTCCAGCTCGTCCTGCGGGGCCGGGGGGAGCAGATCCTCGACGGTGGGCTGCACCAGATCAGCGCCCTTGGACCACTCGTAGGCGCACAGGATCACCGCCTGGGCGAGGTTGAGCGAGCCGAACTCCGGATTGATCGGAACGGTGATGATCGCGCGGGCCAGGGCCACGTCATCGGTCTCCAGTCCCGACCGCTCGGGCCCGAACACGAAGGCCGATCGCCCGGTCTGGCCATGGACATCGTGGCAGGCCTCCTCGGGCGTCAGCACCGGCTTGGTCACCCCGCGCTTGCGGACCGTGGTCGCATAGACGTGCGCGCAGTCGGCCACGGCCTCGGCCAGGTTCGCGAACACCTGCGCACGCTCCAGCACCACATCGGCCCCTGCCGCCGCCGGTCCCGCGCTGGGATTGGGCCAGCCGTCACGCGGGCTGACCAGGCGCATCTCGGTCAGGCCGAAATTGAGCATGGCCCGGGCCGCCTTGCCGATATTCTCGCCGAGCTGGGGCCGAACCAGCACGATAACGGGCTTGTTGTCGCTCATGCCCGGCCAATCTCGCGCACGTTGCTGGCGAATTCCTCGAAATCGCGCGCTTCGCTGAAATCGCGGTAGACGCTGGCGAAGCGGATGTAGGCCACGCTGTCGAGCTGGCGCAGGCCGTCCATCACCATCTCGCCGATGGCCTTGGTCGAAACCTCGGTCTCGCCCAGGGTTTCCACCTGACGCTGGATGCCCGAGACCAGCCGGTCGATCCGTTCCTGCGACACGTTGCGCTTGCGACAGGCCAGGGTGACCGACTGTTCGATCTTGGCGCGGTCGAAAGGCTCACGCGCGGCGTTGCTCTTGACCACCAGGATCTCGCGCAACTGGACCCGCTCGAACGTGGTAAAGCGCGCGCCGCACCCCTCGCACTGACGGCGCCGGCGGATCGAGGCGTTGTCCTCGGCCGGGCGGGAATCCTTTACCTGCGAGGTATCATGGGCACAGAACGGACAGCGCATTCAGCCTCAGCGCTTGATCCGGCTGTACAGCGCCACGGCCCCGCCGGCGATCAGGCCGAGCGGCAGCGAGACGACCGGGAGCAGGGCCCCGGCCACCGCGCCGACCCCCATGCCGATCAGGACGGGCTTGGTCGAAGGGTGGGCCATACCGTCCTTGGCCATTCCGCTGATCTCGGTCTTGGCGGCATCCAGCAGGTTGTTTGCGTCGCTCATGGCGTGCTCCTGAATCGGGTCTGGTCTATGGCTGCCCTGTTCAGAGCGTCGGGTAAATGGGGAACTTCGCGCAAAGTTCCGCCACCCGCCCGGCCACCGAGGCTTCGATCTGGGCGTCGCCCTGCTCGCCGTTCTTGCGCAGGCCGTCGACCACCTCGGCGATCAGCTCGCCGATCAGGGTGAACTCGGCCGTGCCGAACCCGCGCGTGGTGCCCGCCGGGGTGCCCAGACGGATGCCCGAGGTGACGAACGGCTTTTCCGGATCGTTGGGGATCGCGTTCTTGTTGCAGGTGATCGCGGCCCGATCCAGCGCGTGTTCGGCATGCTTGCCCTTGGCACCGTAGGGACGCAGGTCGACCAGCATCAGGTGGTTATCGGTCCCGCCCGACACGATGCCCAGCCCCTGGGCTTGCAGGCTGGCGGCGAGGGCCTTGGCGTTTTCGGCGATCGCATGGGCGTAGAGCTTGAATTCCGGGCGCATGGCCTCGGCGAAAGCCACCGCCTTGGCGGCGATGATGTGGACCAGCGGGCCGCCCTGCATGCCGGGGAAGATCGCCGAGTTGATCTTCTTCGCGATCGCTTCGTCATTGCTCAGGATGATCCCCGAACGCGGCCCGCGCAGCGACTTGTGCGTGGTGGTCGTGGTCACGTGGGCGTGCGGCACCGGCGAGGGGTGGGCGCCGCCCGCCACCAGCCCGGAAATGTGGCTCATGTCGGCCAGCAGATAGGCGCCAACCTCGTCCGCGATCTCGCGGAAGCGCGGCCAGTCCCAGAACCGCGAATAGGCGGTGCCGCCGCAGATGATCAGCTTCGGCTTGTTCTCACGCGCAATGCGGGCCACCTCATCCATGTCGATCTGATGATCGTCGGCACGAACCCCGTAGGGAATCGGCTTGAACCACTTGCCGCTCATGTTGACCGGCGAACCGTGAGTCAGGTGCCCGCCGGCGGCGAGGTCCAGACCCATGAAGCTGTCGCCCGGCTGAAGCAGCGCCAGGAACACCGCCTGGTTCATCTGGCTGCCGGAGTTGGGCTGGACGTTGGCGAACTGCGCCCCGAACAGGGCCTTGGCCCGCTCGATCGCCAGCGTCTCGATCTCGTCGACGTACTCGCAGCCGCCGTAATAGCGCTTGCCGGGATAGCCTTCGGCATACTTGTTGGTCAGGATCGATCCCGCCGCTTCGAGCACCGCCTTCGAGCAGATGTTCTCAGAGGCGATCAGTTCGATTTTGTCGCGCTGCCGGCCCAGCTCCTTGCCGATCCAGCCGGCGATTTCGGGATCTTGCTGGGCCAGGCTGGCAGTGAAGAAACCTTCGCGAGTTACGGCGTTCATGGCAGTTCCCTATGTCAGTCAGCGGTTCAGGCAGCAGGATGCGAGAGCTTGGCAACTCGCCCGGTGTGGCGGCCGCCGGCGAAATCGGTGGCGAGGAAGGCGTCAAGACAGGCCTTGGCCATGTCCACCCCGGTCAACCGGGCGCCCATGGCGATGCAGTTGGCATCGTTGTGTTCGCGGGCAAGCGCGGCCGACAGCGGCTCGGACACCAGCGCACAGCGGCAGGCCGGGTTGCGGTTGACCGCGATCGAGATGCCGATCCCCGAACCACACAGCGCCACACCGCGTTCGGCCGTGCCATCGGCAACGACACTGGCCAGGCGATAGCCGTAGTCCGGATAGTCGACGCGGTCCTCGGTGGCGGGCCCCAGGTCGGCCACTTCATGGCCCAGCCCGATCAGGTACTCGCGCAGTTCGGCCTTCAGCGCGACGGCGGCGTGGTCGGAGGCGATGGCGATGCGCAAGAGGCTAACCCCGGGCTGGGAACGGAATCGGTGCATGCGCCCCTTAGGCCCGGCGCCTGCCAAAGGCCAGACCCCCTAGGGGCAAGATCACGTCTGTTACCCCCGGTTTGACTTGGCGGAATGGTCATTGCAGACCCGGCCGCAAGAGGGGATCCCGATGAATCAGTTCCGTCCGACATCGCGTTTGTCCGAATGGCGCGCCTTGCTGGTGGCCCTGGTCCTGGCCGCTGTCCTGGGCGTGATCGCCACCACACCGCCCATGCCGCGGCCGGCCTCGGCCCCGCCCGCAGCCTTCTCGGCGGAGCGGGCCATGATTGACGTGCGGGCCATCGCCGCCACGCCCCATGTGACCGCGACGCCGGAGAACGCGCGGGTCCGCGCCTATCTGCTGCAGCGCATGGCCAGCCTGGGGCTGCAAACCTCAACCCAGCAGGGCCGGCTCGACGGTCGCGGCGTGGCACGGCGCAACCGCTGGAGTGGCCGTTCCGATGCCGCTGTGCCCCTGGTCAACCTGATCGGGGTGCTGCCCGGACGTGACCGCACCCGGCCCGCGCTGATGCTGATGGCGCATCACGATTCGGTCTGGGGCTCGCCCGGAGCAGCGGATGACACTGCCGGGGTGGCCGCCACGCTCGAGGTGATCCGGGCACTGCGGCAGGATGGGCCGCCGCCGCGCGACGTGATCGTGCTGTTCACCGATGCTGAGGAGCTGGGGCTGGAAGGGGCCCGTCAGTTCTGGGCAAGCCATCCCCTGCGCCATCGCGTGGGGGTGGTGATCAACATGGAGGCGCGGGGTGGGGGCGGGCGGACCACGATGTTCCAGACCTCGACGCAAAACGGCGCCGCCGCGCAGCTTTACGCATCGGCCGTGCGTCAGCCCGCGACGTCCTCGCTCGCCGCCTTCGTCTATTCCGTCCTGCCCAACGACACCGACCTGACCGAGGTGCTCAAGGGCCCCCAGACCGGTTACAACTTCGCCTTCATCGGCCGTCCGGGCCTGTACCATTCCCCGCTCGCCACGCCGGACCGGCTGGACCAGGGGGCTCTGCAGGACATGGGCGCCCAGGTGCTCGACCTCGCCCGAGGGCTGCTGCGCGCCCCGGAATTCCCCGGGCGCAAGCCGGACGTGGTGTTCTTCGACCTGTTCGGCAAGCTCACCGTGATCTACCCGACCTGGGCCGGCTGGCTTCCTCTCGCGGGCGCGGTGCTGAGCTTCGGCCTGGTGCTGCGTCGCGACGGGATGCGGGGGCTGGGGCGCGGCGCGGGAGGCATGATTGTCCTGCTGATTGCCAGCGCGGCCGTGGCCTATGCGCTCAACCGGCTGTCACTCGGCCTCGGCGAGGCGAACTACTATGATCGGTTGGCCGCCATTCCCCGGCTGGAAGGCATGGTGCTGTGCGGCGGGCTGGCGACGGCCCTGATGGTCTTCGGCGCGGCGGCGGCCGATCGGGTGAGACAGGTTGGTGCGGCCTTGCCGCTCCTCGCCGTGGGCCTTGCCCTGCAGGTCTGGGCCCCAACGGCCGCTTATGTTGTCGCAATCCCGCTGGGCCTGACGGCCCTGGCGCTGCTGCTGCCCCTGCCAGAGGTCCGCGCGGTGCTGGCGGCCCTGGTGGTGGGCTACATGCTCGCGCTTGGGCACCAGCTCATGCAGGGCGTGGGGCCGGGCTTGCCTTCTGCGGCCAGCCTGCCCCTGGCGATCGCGACCCTGGCCCTGCTGCCGGTCTGGCCGGGATCGGAGCGGTCCAGGCCCATGGCGACCGCCCTGATGGCCATTGCGATCGGCCTGGCCCTGTGGGTTCAGCTCGACCCGCCCGCCGAAAGCCGGGCGGTCTATTCCGAGCATCGCAAGTAGCGGCCCGGGCCGCCCAATCCGGTTCAGTATCCGGTGGTCGCTTTCGGCGGGTGCTTGACAAAGTGCTCCATCAGCTCCCGCGTGAGCTGATCGCGCAACCGATCCATTTCAGGCTGGAGATCGCGGAGGTAGGCCTGGTTGGCGGCGACGAAGGCCGGATCCCCAATGATCGCGGTGCTGCGCAGCAGAAACTGCTGGCCGACCGGCGTCTTCATGAAATTGAGCACCTGCTCCAGCTCGGCCACCGAGAATTCGCGGGCATAGCCCTGGGCATAGGCGTCCATGAAGTCCGGAATATGCCGATCGATGATCGGCTTGCTCGCCGCGATGAAGCGATCGAGGTTGCGGTCCATGATCGCCTTGGCCGCGGGATCATTGTTGAACCGCGCCATGGTTGCGCCGCGCATCTGGCTGGTCATGGCGTCGACCGTGCCGAAGAACATGGCTCTGCGCTTGTCCTCGGGATAGGCGATCCGGACGATATCCCGCGCCAGGGCCAGAGCCCGCTCGTCCGGCGCTGCGGTTCGAGCGCCCGTTGCCGCCGTCTCGGTCGGGGCGGCGGGCTGGGCCAGCGCCGGGGACATGCCCCCGGCCGCCAGCGCCAGCGTCAGCGCCGGTACGATGCCCAGTCCGGCGGCCCGCTGCACCCGCGCCATCACTGATCGAGGAACGAGCGCATCTTGCGGCTGCGGCTCGGGTGCTTGAGCTTGCGCAGCGCCTTGGCCTCGATCTGGCGGATGCGTTCGCGCGTCACCGAGAACTGCTGGCCGACTTCCTCCAGCGTGTGATCGGTGTTCATGCCGATGCCGAAGCGCATGCGCAGCACGCGCTCCTCACGCGGGGTCAGGCTGGCCAGGACCCGGGTGACCGTTTCCTTGAGGTTGGCCTGGATCGCGGCATCGACCGGGATGATCGCGTTCTTGTCCTCGATGAAGTCGCCCAGGTGCGAATCCTCCTCGTCGCCGATCGGCGTTTCGAGCGAGATCGGCTCCTTGGCGATCTTCATCACCTTGCGCACCTTCTCGAGCGGCATGGAAAGCCGTTCGGCCATCTCCTCGGGCGTGGGCTCGCGGCCCTGCTCGTGGAGGAACTGGCGACTGGTGCGGACCAGCTTGTTGATCGTTTCGATCATGTGCACCGGGATGCGGATGGTGCGGGCCTGATCGGCGATCGAACGGGTGATCGCCTGCCGGATCCACCACGTGGCGTAGGTGCTGAACTTGTAGCCGCGGCGGTACTCGAACTTGTCGACCGCCTTCATCAGGCCGATGTTGCCCTCCTGGATCAGGTCCAGGAACTGCAGGCCACGGTTCGTGTACTTCTTGGCGATCGAGATCACCAGGCGCAGGTTGGCCTCGACCATTTCCTTCTTGGCGATGCGCGCCTCGCGCTCGCCCTTCTGGACCATGTTCACGATCCGGCGGAACTCGGTCAGGCTCATGCCCGTGGCGGCGGCGATGTCGGCCACCTCGGCGCGGATACGCTCCACCCCGCTCGCCTCGTTGGCGGCGAAGGCGGCCCACTTCTTGTCGCGCCCGGCGTTGGCTTCGAGCCAGTTCTCGTCAAGCTCGTGGCCCATGTAGGCGTCGAGGAAGTCCTTGCGGTTGACCTTGTGCCGCTCGGCCAGGCGCAGCATCTGCCCGCCCAGCGTGGTCAGACGCCGGTTGAAGGCATAGAGGTTGTCGACCAGGTACTCGATCTTGGTCGCGTGGAACTGAACCGACTCAACCTGGGCGGTCAGGTCCTCGCGCAGCTGCTGGTAGCGCTTTTCCTTGGCATCGGGGAACACCCCGCCCGAACCGAGCACCTCGAGGCGATCGGCCTGGATCTTCTCGAACTCGCGGAACAGCGCGGTGATCTCGGCGAACCGCTCGAGCGCGGCCGGCTTGAGCTGCGCCTCCATCTGGGCAAGGCTGAGGGTGTTGTCCTCTTCCTCTTCCTCGACCGGACGGCGGGCCCGGCGCTCGATGCCGTCCTCATCCTCCTCGTCGGCGGATTCCTCCTCCTCGACCTCGTCCTCTTCCTTGAAAGAGGGGCCGGCGGTGGCCTCGCTGATCTCGCCGTCGCCGTCCTCGCCGTCTTCCGACAGGTTCTCGGGCTGCGGCTCCTTCGACAGCATGGCGTCGAGATCGAGAATTTCGCGCAACTGCATCTCGCCGGCGTTCAGCGCCTCGGACCACTGGATGATCGCGTGGAAGGTGATCGGGCTTTCGCAGAGGCCCAGGATCATGGTGTCGCGACCGGCCTCGATGCGCTTGGCGATGGCGATCTCGCCCTCGCGGCTGAGCAGCTCGACCGCGCCCATCTCGCGCAGGTACATCCGCACCGGATCATCGGTGCGGTCGACCGTTTCCTTCTTCTTCTCGGCAACGGGGCGTTCACCCACGCTGTCGGAATCATCGACGTCGTCGACCGGCGGTTCATCCGGATCGACCGCGTCCTCGTCGGTCTCGACAATGTTGACGCCCATCTCCGAGATCGCGGCCATGATGTCCTCGATCTGCTCGGATGACATCTGGTCCTGCGGCAGGGCCTCGTTCAGCTCGTCATAGGTGATCACGCCCCGCCGCTTGGCCCGGGCGATCAGCTTCTTGATCGACGCGTCGTTCAGATCGATCAGCGGCGCATCGCCGCCATCCTTGTCGTTGCCGGTGAGTTCTTCGTCCATTGGTCCGCCATATGGATGCGTGCCCCGAGCCGGGGGCCGCAATCGGTTGTCCGTATCTGTCGCCGGATTATACCGCAGATCGGGCCATGCCTCATCCCTACGGCAATTTCCAGCATTCGTTTCCGTTCCGCCCGCAAACTTTGGGGCAAGAACCGCGCATCACGCCCGCATCAGTTCCTTGAGGCGGTTCTCCAGTTCCGTGCGGCGGGCCCGCAGCCGCTGCTGCTCGTCGAAGTCGAAATCCGCCGCCTCGGTCGCCCGGGCGAGCGCCGCGTCGAGCGCCGGACCTTCGACCAGCAGGCCGATCGCCGCGTCCAGGCATTCACCGGCCCGGGTTCGGTCCGCCCCTTCGCGCAGGAAGGGGTAGGGAATGTTGCCGCAGTCGGCGGGCGAGGGCAGGGCCAGGCCACGCTCGGCAAAGATGGCGCCGATCGCCTCGAATTCAAGAGGTTGCGCCAGGTCGGCGGCATCCAGCAGGGCATCGAGCAGCGCGCCATGCCGGGATCCGGGCAGATCGCTGCGCAACAGGGCCTCGGCGCAGGCGGCGATCCGGTCCGGAAACCGGGCCAGTCCCACCAGGACGGCTGCGGCCAGGGCATCCCGCTGGCTCGCCGCGCCGCGCTGGACGAAGCGGACCGTGGCATCGACCGGCGGCGGGGGGGCGGCATTGCGCCATCCGCCGGCACGGTCGCCCCCGCGCGGCGCGCGCCCCGGAGCGGCCGGACGCCAGCCCGCCGATTCGCGGCGCGGAAAGGCATGCTCCGAAAACCGCTCGAGCAGTTCGCGCCGATAGAGCGACCGGATGTCCGGATCGGTGATGGTCTCGACATGGGCGAGCAGCCGCGCCTTGAGCCCGGCCTTGTCCTCCGGCGTGGCCAGGGGCAGGGCATCGCGCTCGTGCTCCCAGAGCATGTCGATCAGGGGGCGAGCGCCGTCGAGCAGCGCGGCCATGGCCGGGGCGCCCTGCTGCTTGATCAGGTCATCGGGATCGAGTCCCGGGGGCAGGCGGACGATGCGCAGCGAATGGGCGGGCTTGAGCAGCGGCAGTGCGCGCGAAATCGCCCGCATCGCCGCCCGCTGCCCGGCGGCGTCGCCATCGAAGCACAGGATCGGGGTTTCGACCATGCGCCACAGCAGGCCAAGCTGGTGCTCGGTCAGCGCGGTGCCCAGCGGCGCGACCGCTTCGGCGAACCCGGCGGCGGCGAGCGCGATCACGTCCATGTAGCCTTCGACCACGATCATCCGGCCGGTCTGCCGCGATGCCGGGCCCGCACGGTGCAGGTTGTAAAGCGTCCGCCCCTTGTCGAACAACGGCGTGTCCGGCGAGTTCAGGTATTTCGGGGCATCGGTCTTGGTCTTGTCGAGGATCCGGCCGCCGAAGCCGATCACCCGGCCGCGGGCATCCTCGATGGGCAGCATCAGCCGGCCGCGGAAGCGGTCATAGGGTTCGCGCTCTTCCACCGCGATCCGCAGACCCGCCTCGATCAGCTTGTCCTCGGGGATCTGGCTCAACCTGTTCTTCAACGCCTGGCGGCCTTCCGGGGCATAGCCGAAGCCGAAGCGCTGGATCGTGTGCGCATCGAACCCGCGGGTCGCGAGATAGTCCCGCGCCCGGGCACCCTCCGGACCCGCCAGTTGCGCCACGAACCAGTCCTGCGCGGCCCGGGTCACATCGTGGAGCGTGTCACGCTGTTCCGCCTGCCGGGCTGCGCGCGGATCAGGGGCGGGGACCTCCATCCCGGCCTCGGCCGCCAGTTCCTTGACGGCATCCATGAAGGCGAGGCCACGCTGGTCGGTCATCCAGCGGATCACGTCGCCATGCGCACCGCAGCCGAAGCAGTGGTAGAAGCCCTTGGCGTCGTTGACGGTGAAGCTGGGCGACTTCTCGTTGTGGAACGGACAACAGGCCTTGAACTCATGCCCCGCCTTCTGCAGCCGCGTGGTGCGGCCGATCACGCTGGACAGCGTGATGCGGGACCGCAGTTCGTCGAGCCATTGGGGGGAGAGCATCAGATGCTGGTCCGCTGGTAGATCAATGTCGGTCTGGCCTCGAAAGCGGGGAACAATACGCCCAGCTTCCACTCGGGATCGAGGCCAAGGGCTTCGAACATGGCCTGCTCGAAGGCTGGATAGCCTCTCATGTCTTCGTGGACCTCCAGCACGCCCTCGTCCAGTTCGAGCAACAGGCAGAGCAGGTCCACCGTCATCAGGTCCCGCTTGTAGGCAGTCACTCGCTGTACGGCGTTCCAAGATGCTTCGCGGTTCGATTGTCCAGCCCGGATCCGAAAGGCGCCAGACCGCAATTCAATCGCCGCGATATGGCGGTGGCGCCAGTCCAGATACCTTTGCCACCACCCCACGCCGGTCAGCTCAATGCCGCCTTCACCAAGCCGCTGGCGCGCCCCATATCCAGTTGGCTACCATGGCGCGCCTTCAGCTCGGCGACGACTTTGCCCATGTCCTTCATGGTCGAAGCCCCGAGCTCGGCCTTGATCGCCTCGATCGCGGCCTTCACCTCGTCCTCGCCCATCTGCTGGGGGAGGAACGCCTCGATCACCGCCAGTTCGGCCTTCTCGACATCGGCCAGTTCCTGGCGGCCGCCCTGTTCGTACAGGGTGATCGATTCCCGGCGCTGCTTGGCCATCTTCTGCAGCACGTCGACCACGATGATGTCATCATCTGGCACGGTGCTGGCGGTGCGCAGCTCGATGTCCTTGTCCTTGAGCTTGGCCAGGATGAGGCGGACGGCGGCCAGCCGGCCCTTGTCCCCGGCCTTCATTGCTGCGACCTGCGCGGCCTTGATCGAATCGCGAAGCATGATTTCCCCGAGTGCGTTTAACGAAAAGCGTGGATATGCGCGGTGGCCCGCGTCCATCGCCTCTCCCTAGCCGCAATTTCCGGGTATTCCTAGGTTGACGGCAGGGGCCGGGCCCTCTAGCGGGCGGGCCTTAGCACCCATCGCCAGACCCCCGTTTACGGAGCGCCACCCCATGGCCGACGCCGCCTCTTCGCACGCCCAACCCTCCGCCGGGCCGCAGCCGAAAGGGGCCACCGGAGTCCTCGTGCTGACGGACGGCACCGTGGTCTGGGGCAAGGGCTTCGGCGCGGCCGGCGAGGCCGTCGGCGAGGTCTGCTTCAACACCGCGATGACCGGCTACCAGGAGGTGATGACCGATCCGTCCTACGCCGGGCAGATCGTCACCTTCACCTTCCCGCATATCGGCAATGTCGGCTGCAACGACGAGGATCTGGAGAGCAAGGTCGATGGCGCGGTGGGCTGCGTCGTGCGCGAGGACGTGACTGCGCCGAGCAACTTCCGCTCGCGCGAGGACTTCTCCCGCTGGCTCGCCGCCAAGGGCAGGATCGGTCTCGCCGGGATCGACACCCGCGCCCTGACCCGCCGCATCCGCTTGTCCGGCGCGCCCAACGCGGTGATCGCGCACCACTCCGAGGGCAAGTTCGACATTCCCGCCCTGCTCAAGCGCGCCCAGGCATGGCCGGGGCTGGAGGGCATGGACCTGGCCCGCGTGGTCAGCCGTGACAAGCAGGAAGGCTGGGAAGGCGGCGTCTGGACGCTGGGGCAGGGCTATGCCCGCTCGCCCCGCGATGCCCGCCCGCACGTGGTCGCGATCGACTATGGCGCGAAGGACAACATCTTCAGAAACCTGGTGAAGGCCGGCGCGCAAGTGACGGTGGTTCCGGCCCAGACCCCGCTCGAGACGATCCTCGCGCTGGAGCCGGCGGGCGTGTTCCTGTCCAACGGCCCGGGCGATCCGGCCGCGACCGGCGTCTATGCCGTGCCGACGATCAAGGCCCTGCTCGACCAGGACGTGCCGATCTTCGGCATCTGCCTCGGCCACCAGATGCTCGGCATCGCGGCGGGGGCCAGGACTACCAAGATGCAGCAGGGTCACCGTGGCGCCAACCACCCGGTCAAGCGGTTGAAAGACGGCGTGGTCGAGATCACCTCGATGAACCACGGCTTCGCGGTGGACAACACCTCGCTGCCCGACACGGTCGAGGAGACCCACGTCTCGCTGTTCGACGGATCGAACTGCGGCATCGCGATCAAGGGCAAGAAGGCCTTCGGCGTCCAGTACCACCCCGAGGCGAGCCCCGGGCCGATGGACAGCTTCTACCTGTTCGAGAGCTTTGTGGGGATGCTGGGGTGAGGTGTTTTCCTGCCTTGCTTTTCTTTGCGTTGGGCGGCTGCTTACCGTTTGACGACGAGGGGAATTGGGCAGAACGGGATGAGATCGTCGAAGCTGCTGCAAAATGTGGCGTTGCAGATTTCGAGCCAACGAAGGCGGGTGCGGCTTGGGCTGCGTATGTTCCTGCCTCAGTTCCGGATCATGCCGCAAAAGAGCAGTGCATCTATGACCACTTTAGCAAGATTGGGAAGTTGGTAACTCGGTAATGCCCAAACGCACTGACATCTCCTCGATCCTCGTCATCGGCGCCGGCCCGATCATCATCGGCCAGGCCTGCGAGTTCGACTATTCCGGCACCCAGGCGATCAAGGCGCTGAAGGAGGAGGGGTACCGGGTGATCCTGGTCAACTCCAACCCGGCCACGATCATGACCGATCCGGAATTCGCCGACGCAACCTATGTCGAGCCGATCACGCCCGAGGTGGTGGCCAAGATCATCGAGAAGGAGCGGCCCGACGCGGTGCTGCCGACGATGGGCGGGCAGACCGCGCTGAACACCGCGCTGGCGCTGTTCAACGACGGCACGCTGGCAAAGTACGGCGTCACCATGATCGGCGCCGATGCCGATGCGATCGACAAGGCCGAGGACCGCCAACGCTTCCGTGAGGCGATGGACCGGATCGGGCTGGAGAGCGCGCGTTCGGGCGTGGCGCACACGGTGGAGGAGGCCTTCGCCGTGCTGGAGCGCACCGGGCTGCCCTCGATCATCCGCCCCAGCTTCACGCTGGGCGGCACCGGCGGCGGCGTGGCCTACAACAAGGCCGAGTTCGAGGCGATCGTGAAGAGCGGGCTCGAAGCCTCTCCCACCACGGAAGTCCTGATCGAGGAATCGCTGCTCGGCTGGAAAGAGTACGAGATGGAGGTCGTCCGCGACCGGAACGACAATGCCATCATCATCTGCTCGATCGAGAACGTCGATCCGATGGGCGTCCACACTGGCGATTCCATCACGGTCGCCCCGGCGCTGACCCTGACCGACAAGGAATACCAGATCATGCGCTCGGCCAGCATCGCCGTGCTGCGCGAGATCGGGGTGGAGACCGGCGGGTCCAACGTGCAGTTCGCGGTCAATCCCAAGGATGGCCGCCTGATCGTCATCGAGATGAACCCGCGGGTCTCGCGGTCCTCGGCCCTGGCCTCGAAGGCGACCGGCTTCCCGATCGCCCGCGTCGCCGCCAAGCTCGCGGTGGGCTACACCCTGGACGAGCTGACCAACGAGATCACCGGGGCCACCCCGGCGAGCTTCGAGCCGACGATCGACTATGTCGTCACCAAGATCCCGCGCTTCGCCTTCGAGAAGTTCAAGGGGTCGCAGCCGTTGCTCTCCACTGCGATGAAGTCGGTCGGCGAGGTCATGGCGATCGGCCGCAACATCAAGGAATCGATGCAGAAGGCCCTGCGCGGGCTGGAGACCGGGCTCGACGGCTTCAACCGCGTGCTCGAGCTGGAGGGCGCGAGCCGCGACGAGATCACCGCCGCCCTGGCCAAGCAGACGCCCGATCGGCTGCTCCACGTCGCCCAGGCCTTCCGCGAAGGCTTCACCGTGGAGGACGTCCACGCGATCACCCATTTCGATCCCTGGTTCCTGCGTCACATCCACGAGATCATCGCCGAGGAGGCGAACATCCTCGAGAACGGCCTGCCGCTCGACGCCGATGGGCTGCGCCGGCTCAAGGCCATGGGCTTTTCGGACAAGCGGCTGGCCAACCTCGCGGTGCGGTCGGTCCATGTCGCGGGCGGGCTGGGCGAGACCCAGGCGCGTCGCTCGGGCCTGCTGCACGATGCGCTGAAGGGCCTGGCCGGGGCGACCAGCGAGGCCGAGGTGCGCGAGCTGCGCGAGAAGCTGGGCGTGCGCCCGGTGTTCAAGCGGATCGACAGTTGTGCCGCCGAGTTCGAGGCGGTCACGCCCTACATGTATTCGACCTACGAGGCGCCAAGCTTCGGCGAGGCCGAATGCGAGGCGCGCCCGTCCGATCGCAAGAAGGTGGTGATCCTGGGCGGCGGCCCGAACCGGATCGGGCAGGGCATCGAGTTCGACTATTGCTGCGTCCACGCCTGCTTCGCGCTGGAAGAGGCCGGCTATGAGACCATCATGGTCAACTGCAACCCCGAGACGGTTTCAACCGACTATGACACCTCGGACCGGCTCTACTTCGAACCGCTGACCGGCGAGGACGTGCTCGAGATCCTGCGCGTCGAACAGAGCAGGGGCGAGCTGCTGGGCGTGATCGTCCAGTTCGGCGGGCAGACCCCGCTCAAGCTGGCCCAGGCGCTGGAGGATGCGGGCATCCCTATCCTCGGCACATCGCCCGATGCGATCGACCTGGCCGAGGACCGCGAGCGCTTCGCCGCCCTGGTCGAGAAGCTGAACCTCAAGCAGCCGCTCAACGGCATCGCCCGCAGCCGCGACGAGGCGGTCGCCGTGGCGAGCCGGATCGGTTATCCGGTGCTGATGCGCCCCAGCTATGTGCTGGGCGGCCGGGCGATGGAGATCGTCGACAGCCAGCAGCAACTGGATGACTACATCGCCACCGCCGTCCAGGTCTCGGGCGACAGCCCGGTCCTGATCGACCAGTACCTGCGCGACGCGATCGAATGCGATGTCGACGCGCTGTGCGACGGCGAACGCGTGGTGATCGCCGGCGTGATGCAGCACATCGAAGAGGCCGGGATCCACTCGGGCGACAGCGCCTGCACCCTGCCGCCGTACAGCCTGCCCGCCGAGGTCGTGGCCGAGATGGAGCGCCAGGCCGAGGCGCTGGCCCTGGCGCTGGGCGTCAAGGGGCTGATGAACGTGCAGTTCGCGGTGAAGGATGGCGTGGTCTACCTGATCGAGGTGAACCCGCGGGCCAGCCGGACCGTGCCGTTTGTCGCCAAGGCCATCGGCCAGCCGATCGCCAAGATCGCGGCGCGGGTCATGGCGGGCGAGCCGCTCACCAACTTCCCGGCGATCAAGCGCGAGCTGGATTACATGGCGGTCAAGGAGGCGGTGTTCCCCTTCGCCCGGTTCCCCGGGGTCGATCCGGTGCTCTCCCCCGAGATGAAGTCGACCGGCGAGGTCATGGGGCTGGACCGCGATTTTGCCACGGCCTTCGCCAAGGCCCAGCTTGGGGCGGGGGTGCGCCTGCCGGACAGCGGGCTGGTGTTCGTGTCGGTCAAGGACACCGACAAGCCGGCGATCCTGCCGGCCGCGCGCAAGCTGGTCGCGCTGGGCTTCACCCTGATCGCCACCGGCGGGACCGAGCGGTTCCTGGCCGAGGCCGGGGTGCCGGTGCAACGGATCAACAAGGTGGCGGAAGGCCGGCCGCACATCGTCGACCGGATCCTGGACGGCGATGTCGCGTTGATCTTCAACACCACCGAGGGCTGGCAGAGCCTGAAGGACTCGCAATCGATCCGCATGGCCGCGCTGGGGGGCAAGGTGCCCTACTTCACCACGGCCGCCGGCAGCGTCGCCGCGGTCGAGGCGATCGGGTCGCTGCGCGGGGCGCAACTTGAAGTGCGCTCGCTTCAGTCCTATTATGCCTGAACCAATCGCGTTTTTTCCCAACCGCGTCGGGTCCCGTTTGTCCGTGTTGCGCGTTCACCGCGCACTGCGGCACGGGTAAGCCGTCGCCAAGGGACGCCAGAAGGAACGAACAGGGATGGCGAGTGTCGAAAAGTTGCCGATGCTGGCGGAGGGCTACGAAAAGCTCATCGCCGAGCTGAAGGCACTGCGTGAGGAACGCCCGAAGATCGTCGATGCGATCGAGGAAGCCCGCGCGCACGGCGATCTTTCAGAAAACGCCGAGTACCACGCCGCCAAGGAACGCCAGGGCCAGGTCGAAGCCACGATCGCGGATCTGGAGGACAAGGTCAGCCGGGCCAATATCATCGACCCGACCAGCCTGTCGGGCGACCGGATCGTTTTCGGCGCCACGGTGACCTTGCTGGACGAGGACGAAAAGCCGGTCCGCTACCAGATCGTCGGGCCTTACGAGGCCGACGCCAAGGTTGGCCGGATCAGCTACAATTCGCCGCTCGGCCGCGCCCTGATCGGGCGCCGCGTCGACGATGAGGTGGAGGTCACCGTGCCGTCGGGCGACCGGTTCTATCTGGTCGAGAAGATCGAGTTCATCTGAACCGTACGATCAGGATCAACGGAAAGAGGCGCCGCAGTCGGACTGCGGCGCCTCTTTTTTTGTTGGCGTGGAGGCGTTCGCGGCCCCGGGACTCAGCCCTCGGGCTGGTCCGGTTCCAGCAGCTTGTGCAGGTGGACCACGACGTACTTCATCTCGGCATCATCGACCGTGCGCTGGGCGCAGCCGCGCCAGGCTTCGGTCGCCTCGGCCAGCGAGCCATAGACGCCGACAAGGTCCAGGCTGTCCAGATCCACGAAATCGAGGCCCTGCGGGTCGGCGACCCGGCCACCCATGACTAGGTGCAGTTTGCTCATCAGGTTGTGTGTCCCGGGGAGAGAGGATGGGAGGCCGCCCCTCTAGCGCCTCGCCCCGGCGCAGTGCAAGCGTCAGTGACGCAGGTGCGACGTAAGTCGGATCACCTGGCGGGCCAGCCCTTCGGCGGAATGACGCAGGTTGGCCACGGCGTTTTCCGCCGTTTCAACGGCCTTGCCGGAATAGGTGCCGACCGTCTCTCCGGCCGCCCCGATCAGGTCCGCGGTACGATCCCCAACCGTGTCGGCCATCCTGCCGCCCGCCTCGGCGGCAGTGCCGGCGGCTTCGCTGACGCCATCGACAGCGCGGCGGGCATAGGACAACCCCAGCTCGCCGACCACCCCGGCCAGAGCCCCGACGTTGCGGGCCAGCCGGCTGGTGTTGGGGCGGGGCAACAGGGCGCCGATCACCACGCCGGCAACGATCCCGCCCGCCAGCAAGGCGAAGGGATAGTCCATGACCAGGGCGCGCAGGCCCTCTGGCGGCGCGGCGTCGGCCTTGACCGGGGCCGGGACAAGGTCCTGGCCCGGTGTGGCACCGACGTTCTTGCGTTCGCCCTTTTCGGTCGCTTGGCTCTTGTCGCTCACCATTTTGCCTTTCGTGCAATCCAGTCCTGGCAACGCTGCCATGCGCGGAGCGGTTCCCCCTCGGGCAGTCGCTCGGCGAGGCGCCGCCCCCAGGCGAGCAGCGGTCGGCGCCCCCACCAGGCCAGCAGCGCCGCGCCGGTGGCCAGGATCACCCAACGCGATTCCCGCGCCACCGCGATCGCCTCGTCCGCCGTATCCTGCACCCGGGCCAGGGCGTCGTGCTTGACCCGCTGAGCCAGGTTTTCCCCGGTCAGGGAGGACCGCAGGTCTTCCACCCTGGTGTCCACCGCCGCCCGCGTCTCGGCCCGGGCCTGACGCGCCTCGGCAAGTTCGCGCTCTGCCGCACTCATGCCGGGTCATCTCCTTCCGTGGTCAGAACCCGGACCATCCGGCGCCAGACTCCCATCGCGCTCCTGACACTCAGCAGCGCGGCCAGCACCAGCAGGCCCGCGACGATCGCCGTGGCCCCCCAGGCGGTGACCAGCGGGGTCAGGGCCAGCAGCAGGCCCACAACCAGCGCGCCCAGGGCAAAGACCGCGAAGGACAGGGCACAAAACCCAAGCAGCGCCAGTCGGCGGAGCCCGAGGGCGACCACTTTTCCGCGGGCCTTCTGGAAGGCGACTTCTGCGGCGGCATAGGCACGGGCTTCGTCCGCGAACTGGCGCAGGTCGTCGATCAACGGGGCAACGCCGTCCCGTGGCGACGCCGCCTCGGCCGGATCGGGGTCAGGATGGGTCATGTGCGCGGGTCAGCCGATCGCCTGCAGCCGGTCAATCGTCCGACTTCGGCGATCCCCGGAACAGCCGTGACACGAAGAACCCGAAGGCCGCCGCAATTCCCACCGCGAGGGCCGGGCTCTTGCGGACAAACTCGCGGGCGTCGTCACCCAGCTCGCCCAGGTCCTTGGCCTCGAGCTTGGCGGCGGTCTGGTCCAGCGACTTGGCGGCAGAACGGGCATAGTCGCCGTACTTGGCCCCCAGCTTCTCGTCGATCACCGGCGCATTTTCGGCGACCAGCTTGGACACGGTGGCGATGCCGTCCACGGCGCGGGCCTTGCCTTCCTGCGCGAGAGCGGCGGCCTTCTCCTTGGCCTGACCGGCCGCGGCCTTGGCCTCTTCGATCAAGGCTTCGCCCTGGTCGACCATCTTTTCGCGATAGGCGCCGGCCGTATCCTGGACCTGGGTGCCGAGCGCGCTGGCCCCGGCCTTGGCTTCCTCGATCGCCTTGGCAAACTTCGCCTTGGCTTCCTTGCCGGCTGTGGGGGCGGGCGTCACGGCGGTCGATTCCACGACGGCCGAATCGGTTGCCGGGGCAACCTTGGGCGCGCGGGGCTTGCGGGTGGACTTGGCAGTCTCGGGCTTGGCGGTGCTGTCAGCCATGGTTCATCCTAGGGTTGCAGGGCCCGAAGGCCATTGAACTGGTTATGTGGGGGGCTGCCGGCGCCATGCAAGGGCGCAAAACCGGCTTCCGACCCGCCTTCGCCGGCATGATGCGCCAACGCGGCTTGCCTGCCAAGGTTCCTTCGGCCATGGGGCGCGCGAACCGCTCACCACCGCTTTAGCGTCCCACCTCCCCAGATCAGGCAGGAGCACCCAACATGACCGCGATCATCGATATTCACGGCCGCGAAATCCTCGACAGCCGCGGCAACCCGACCGTCGAGGTCGACGTGCTGCTGGACGACGGCAGCTTCGGCCGCGCCGCCGTCCCCTCGGGCGCCTCGACCGGCGCGCACGAGGCTGTGGAACTGCGCGATGGCGATAAGGCGCGCTATCTGGGCAAGGGCGTGCTCAAGGCGGTAGACGCGGTCAACGGCGAGATCAGCGAGACCCTGCTGGGCCTCGATGCCGAAGACCAGCGCGATATCGACCTGGCGCTGATCGCGCTGGACGGCACCGAGAACAAGGCGCGGCTTGGCGCCAACGCCATCCTCGGCACCTCGCTGGCGATCGCCAAGGCCGCCGCGGCGGCGCGCGGGCTGCCGCTCTATGCCTATGTCGGCGGCGTTTCCGCCCATGTCTTGCCGGTGCCGATGATGAACATCATCAACGGCGGCGAGCATGCCGACAATCCGATCGACTTCCAGGAATTCATGGTCATGCCGGTTGGCGCCAGCTCGCTGGCCGAGGCGGTGCGCTGGGGTTCGGAAATCTTCCACACGCTGAAGAAGGGCCTGCACGAAAAGGGCCTGGCGACCGCAGTGGGTGACGAGGGCGGCTTCGCCCCGAACCTGGCCAGCACCCGCGCCGCGCTGGACTTCATCATGGCCTCGATCGAGAGGGCCGGGTTCAAGGCCGGCAGCGAGGTCAAGCTGGCGCTCGACTGCGCCTCGACCGAGTTCTTCAAGAACGGCAAGTACGAGATCAGCGGCGAGGGGCTGTCGCTCTCCCCGGTGCAGTTCGCCGACTACCTGGCCGACCTGACCACCGCCTATCCGATCGTCTCGATCGAGGACGGGATGAGCGAGGACGACTTCGAGGGCTGGAAGGCGCTGACCGACAAGATCGGTAGCAAGGTCCAGTTGGTGGGCGATGATCTGTTCGTCACCAACCCCAAGCGCCTTTCGATGGGCATCGCCAAGGGCCTGGCCAATTCGCTGCTGGTCAAGGTCAACCAGATCGGCACGCTGACCGAAACGCTCGAGGCGGTCAGCATCGCCCAACGCAACGGCTACACTGCGGTCATGTCGCACCGTTCGGGCGAGACCGAGGACGCCACGATCGCCGATCTGGCGGTGGCCACCAACTGCGGCCAGATCAAGACCGGATCGCTCGCCCGTTCGGACCGGCTGGCCAAGTACAACCAGTTGATCCGCATCGAGGAAGAGCTGGGCGCCGCGGCGGTCTATGCCGGGGCCGGGGCGTTCGGCCGGCTGGCTTGACGCCACCTTTCGCGCGGCGTCGGGTCCGGCTGGGCCCGATCGCCGCGTGTCACCCCTCGCGCGGTCTCCGGTCGCGCTGAAAGTACTGTTCCATCCGCCGCATCGCCTCGGGTGACAGGCGCACGTGCGCGCGCCGGGCATCGCTCGGATCGGGCTCGCGGATGACCAGCCCGCGCTCCTCGATCAGGGTCAGCCACCGCAGGGCCGTGGTGGTCGGAACGCAGGCGCCGATGCAGGCGCTGGTCACCGGCACGCGCTTGCCCTCAAGTCCGGCAATGAACAGATCGAGCAGCATGTCCCAGGCCGGTTCGCCGAACAGGTCATCGCTGTCGAACACGGTCCCGCGCAGCCGCCGCCGCCGGTATTCGGCCCGGGCCATGGCGAGGACCGTTGCCGGGGCCATCGGGATCGGGCCATCGGGCTCGCGCGACACGATCCCTTCCAGATCGGCAGCCAGCGCCAACAGCTCGTTGGCCGTGGCGATCAGTTGCCTGACATCGAGACGGTTGGCTGCAAGCTGACGATCGACGGGAATGAGGGGCAGCGGCGCGCCTGCCGGATTATTGCGATTCCTGGCGCCCACCATGGGCCGATCACCTCCAACTGCAAGCCCGGACCGGTCATGAGGGTGGTTGGCGCCTGCAGTCGCAGGATAGAGCGGGCGCCGCGTACGCGCGGCGCCAGATTAGTCCGATCCCGATGCATTCTCGGGCAGATCGAACTGAGTCCGGAAATGATCGATCGCCGTGGCCAGATGGGCGGCGGGCAGAGCAGCGCCGATCCTGTCCAGGTCCGCGAGGCACGCCTCGAGCCGTGTCAGGATGTCTGCTGGATTGTCAGGGCCGGGATGCGACCACATGCATTCAACTCCGCCGGCTTTGCCAAACAGGAAACTGGACATCGAAAGTTCCGATGCAGCGCCGAATGGCGCCGCTTGGCACCGATATGGAGCAATAACATGAAATTGGGCTTGCCCGCCGGGCCCGCGCAAACCCCGATGCCGTGGTTCATGCCCGCAGGACGGCGAATCGGTTGCGCGAAGAGCCGTGGGGAGGGGTGGTCCAGGCGCGGGCAAAGCCCTATAGAGGGCGCCCGCAGCGCCTGTGCTGACCGTTTCGAGGTGACATGCCGATCGTTCCACAGCCCCGCATGTCCGTTGTGTCCCGCTCCGCCCGCCCCCGCCAGGTGCTTGGCCTGCTGCTCGGCCTCGGCTTGGCCGTGGCTGGTCTGACGGCCTGCACGCCGGGGAACGATGCCGACGCCGCGCGCAGTCCCGGGACCGGCCTGGGGATCGATCAGGCCGCGATGGACAAGACCGTCAAGCCGGGCGACGATTTCTACGGCTATGCCAACGGCACCTGGATGCGCGAGGCGACGATCCCGGCGGACAAGGCCCAGGTCGGGGCGTTCCAGTCGGCGCGGCAGCGGACCGAGGAGCAGCTTGTCCGCCTGGTCGACGATATCGCCAAGGGCGATGCGGCGCCGGACAGCGATCCCGGGCGGATCAAGACCTACTACACTGCCTATCTCGATACCCGCGCGATCGACGCCGCCGGTCTGGCCCCGGTCCAGCCCGACCTGCAACGGTTCGCCGCCATCGCCAGCCTGTCCGATCTGTCGCGTGTGCTGGGGGCACAACTGCGCGCCGACGTCGATCCCTTCAACAGCACCGATTTCCAGACCGAGCACCTGTTCGGCCTGTTCGTGACCCAGTCGCTGAGCGGGTCGGGCGTGCTGCCCTACCTGCTGCAGGGCGGGCTGGGCCTGCCCGGGCGGGAGTACTACCTGTCATCGGCGCCGCGGATGGTGGCGATCCGGGCCAAGTACCTGACCTATGTCACCGATCTGCTCGGCGCCGCGGGCCAGCCCGACCCTGCGGCCAAGGCGGCGCGGATCGTCGCGCTGGAAACGCGGATCGCCCAGGCCCATGCCACGGCCGAACAGAGCGCGGACATGCGATCGGGCGCGACCGAGTGGGAGCGGGCGGACTTTGCCCGCAAGGCCCCCGGGATCGATTGGGACGCCTTCTTCGCAGCAGCGGGGCTTGGCCGGCAGGAGCGGTTCGTTGCCTATCACGCCGGGGCCATCGCCCGCCTGTCGGCACTGGTCGCGCGCGAGCCCCTGGCCACCTGGCAGGACTGGCTGGTGTTCCACCAGCTCAACGCCAATGCCGACGTGCTGCCCAGCCGGCTCGACCAGTTGCACTTCGCCTTCTACGGCACGGTGGTGGAGGGGCGCACCGCCCAGCGGACGCGGCAACAGCGCGCGATCGATGCGCTTAACGAAGCGCTCGGCGAGCCGCTGGGCAAGCTTTACGTCGAACAGCATTTCCCGCCCGGCGCCAAGGCCGAGATCAGCGGCATGGTCGATGCGATCAAGCAGGCCTTTGCCGCGCGGATCACCCGGCTGGACTGGATGGCCCCGGAGACCCGGGACGAGGCGCTGGCCAAGGTCCGCTCGATCGTGGTGGGCGTCGGCTATCCGGATCGCTGGCGCGACTATTCGGGGCTCTCGCTCCAGCCCGGACAGGCCTATGCCAACCGACAGGCGGCCGAGCTGTTCCGCACCCGCCAGCAGCTTGGCAAACTGGGCAAGCCGCTTGATCGCGGCGAGTGGTGGATGAACCCGCAACTGGTCAATGCGGTCAACCTGCCGGTCCAGAACGCGCTGAACTTCCCCGCCGCGATCCTGCAAAAGCCGTTCTTCGATCCTGGCGCCGATCCGGCGTTCAACTATGGCGCGATCGGTGCCGTCATCGGTCACGAGATCAGCCACAGCTTCGACAACAGCGGCGCGGCCTTCGATTCCACCGGCAAGCTGCGCAACTGGTGGACCGATGCCGATCTGGCCCGCTTCCGCCGCAACAGCCGGGTGCTGGTGCTGCAATACAACGCCTACCGTCCATTCCCGGACCTGGCGCTCAAGGGAGAGCTGGAGCTGGGCGAGAACATGGCCGACGTGGCCGGGCTGGCCGCCGCCTATGATGCCTATCGCGCCTCGCTGAAGGGCAAGGAGCCCCCGGTGATCGAGGGGTTCACCGGCGACCAGCGTTTCTTCATCGCCTTTGCCCAGGCCTGGCAGGCCAAGCTGCGCGAAGAGATGTTGCGCGCCCGCATCGCGACCGATGGCCATGCGCCAGCCGCCTATCGCGCCCTGACCGTGCGCAACATCGATGCCTGGTACCGTGCGTTCGATGTCCAGCCCGGCGATCGGCTCTACCTGCCCGAAAGCAAGCGCGCGCGCATCTGGTAAGGCCCCGGCCGCAGCCCACGCTCAGGCGGGATCCGCGCGGTCCAGCTCGTCGCGGGCCTGCTCGGCGATGTGCTCCTGGCGATCGATCTCGCGCTTCTTGCGCGGGCTCAGCAGGTATTGCCACACGCCCCAGCCGTTGACCGCCAGCAGCAGGGCGTTCTGCGCTACCAGCGACCAGGCATCGTGACGCAGGCCCGAGGCGATCCATGCCAGCGACACGGCAAGGAACAGCACAAAAGCCCAGCCGGTGAAGCGACGCCCCAGGTCCGCCGCGATCAGCCCGGCCGCGACAATCGCGCCCATCGCGCCAAACCATTCGAGCGGGCCGTCCATGCCCTAGCCAAGTCCCCACAGCCGCAGGGGTTCCCGCCGGTCAGCGGCTTCGCGACCACCGCAGCAGGAGGGTGAGGGCCAGGTACAGCACGGTGCCCAGACCCAGGCCGATCGGGATGGCCCACCAGCCCAGCACCTCGGTGCTGCCGCTGTATTCGGTTACGGTCCCGAAGCTCAACCGGCCCACTTGATCGCGGACCAGGCCGACATTGCGGAACAGGACAGGCTTGAGCAGGGCCAGGACCATCAGGCCGATCACCACGCCATAACCCAGCCCGAAAGCCGCCGCGCGCAGGGCTTCCCGCGTGCTGGTGAACAGTGCGTGCCACAGACCAAGGGCGATCGTCACCGGATGGCCGGTGCGCGACCCGCGGTCGAGCAGCGCCTGGGCCAGCTCTTTCCGCAGACGATCGGCCGGACGCCCGACCCGCTCCATCGCCGCGTGGAGTCGGGGCGGCTCGCGCTCGCCCGGCTCAGCCAGGAAGCTGTCGTGAAGCTGACGGCGCAGGTTGTCGCCCAGGCCGCTGTCACTCAGCCCCGCCCGGGCCAGCAGGCGATCGACCTCGGCGAAATGATCATCCCACGCCTTGGCCGCCGCGGCGGAAGTGAAGGAAGGACGGACGCTCATGGCTGGGTTCCGATCAACTGGTCCATGTCAGTGGCAGGCTTGGCGAGCCCCGTCCACCCTTGCGGCAGTCATCGATCACGCAGGGCCACCGGAGCCGTCCACCATGGCGCATAACGATGCGTCCGGCCCGCCATGGGAGCACAACGTGAGGGCCCCTCAGAGGGGCGAGCAGCGCCCTGGCCAAGCACTTGCAGCGGAGAGGGAAAAGTATGGTGGACGCACTAGGGCTCGAACCTAGGACCCGCTGATTAAGAGCTGAAATCAGAGGGTCCTTACGCTTCCGTATGCGTCCAACAACGGCAGAAATCTGCGATTCATTGTCCGCATTGTTCTTGAAATGTTCGCCAGTATCCACTACAAAAAGCTACCTAAGGTAGCAGGATCATATGGCGAACAAAGTTGGTTTGACAGATGCTCGGATCGCAGGATTGAAAGCGCCTGCAAGCGGGCAAATTGAGGTCGCTGATGGCATCGTGACCGGCCTGAGGCTCCGAATGGGAGCGAGCGGCACCAAGACTTATATCTTGCGTAAGCGCGTCCAAGGTAAATGGTTGAATGTGACTATCGGGCGGCATGGCCAGAATTTCACTCTCGCACACGCCCGTCGGAAGGCGCGGGACCTGCTCGTCGACGTTGAGCAAGGCAAAAGCATCGCCAGAAAGCCGGGAGCGAAGAGGAAGGGATCGAAGGGTGTCGGCACCGTCGCCGAACTATACGAGACATACCTGGCTCAACAGATCGTCGGCAAAAAGCGGAGCGCGAATGAGTTCGACCGGGTTTTCCGCAAGTACATTGAACCTGAGCTAGGCGACCGCCTCGCCGATTCGATCACCCGAAGCGACGTCAGCCGCTTCGTAGAGAAGATCGCATTTGAGCGGGGCAAGGAAACCCTGACGATGGCTCGCATCGTTTATCGACACCTTTCGACGTTTTACTCATGGGCGCTCACCAGACTTGAACATCTGCCAGCCAATCCGTGCCGGGACGCTTGGCGCCCAAAACGGAGCGAGCCTCGCGACCGGGTGCTCAGCGATCGAGAGGTCGCTGCACTGTGGCAAGCCGCCGTCGAGGATGGCTATCCGTTTGGCCATCTTGTGCAGATGTTAATTCTCACAGCGCAGCGCCGGGGAGAGGTGCTCGACGCCACTTGCGACGAGTTCGACTTCAAGGGGAAAGTTTGGACTGTACCAGGAGATAGAGCGAAAAACGGCAAGGCAAATGTGGTGCCTTTATCCGCGCAGGCCCTTGAGGTCATCACCGACATCTTCGCGGCCGCCGGGATCGCGCCTGAAGATGCCCACAAGCAATCCCAAATTCTATTGGCATCCAAGGTCACTAGCACAAACAGTGTCAGTGGGCTGTCAAAGGCCTGGAAGCGGATAAGGGCAAGCGTGGACGAGAAACTCGGCTATGAAGCCGCTCATTTCACCATGCATGACATTCGCCGGACGGTGGCGACCGGACTGCAGAGGATTGGAATACCGCTGGTCGTTTCAGAGGCCGTTCTCAATCATCAGTCGGGTTCGGCAATGGCTGGTGTCGCCGGGGTCTATCATCGGCATCAGTACACGAATGAAAAACGCGAAGCTCTCGCACTGTGGGGCAGGGAGGTTCAACTACTCGTCGCGAAATATCCGCCGCAGGACAGTCAGGAAGAATGACTCTCCACCCCGAGCCAGTCGGCGCGTATCCGATCCATGCCCGCGACAACGCCCTCGACGGTCACTGTAGATCCGATGAAGTCCTCACGGACATCATCGCCTTTGACAATCCAGACATCGTCAGCAGATGTAGTCAGGATCATTCCGCGTCTACCGCTGCTTAACGTCCCCGAGACGCGTCTTCGATCCGCGCTCACAACACCCCCCGTTCAAAAACGCCAATGGCGCAGCACTTCACGCACATAGGCCGGTGTCTCGCCATTGCGAGGAATACCGCCTGCGCGCTCGACGGCACCTGGACCTGCATTGTAGGCAGCGAGGGCCAGATGAACCACCCCGAACTTGTCCAGCATCTGGCGTAGGTATCGGGCCGCACCCAAGATGTTCGCCTTGGGATCGAAGCGATTTGAAACGCCAAGGTCCCGCGCTGTCCCTGGCATCAATTGCCCCAAGCCTGCGGCCCCGGCCTTGCTGATGGCCATCGGATTATATCGTGATTCCGTCCATACAAGAGCGTCGAGAAGGCCGCTTGGTAGCGAGTATTGAGCCTCAGCAGCGTAAACATGAGGAAGGTAGCTTGCCCGACGGAAGCCCGATGGCGCGCTGCCTTGGGGCTTTGGATATCGATAGGGCAGATAGGTTCGACCCGCATCGGTAGCCAGCGGCTCGGACGAGGCCGTTGGAGGCTTTCTCCAAATGCCATGTTCGACGAGAAGGAAGCCATCAGTCCCTTCTGCAACGCGGAAGCCATCGGTCGTCAACTCCGAGGCAACGGTCATCTGAGGGGGCTCCATCTCCTGCGCGTGAGCGGGGAGGACGGACCCAAATCCTGTCGTTGCCCCTGCAACTACTGCCCATTTCAGTCTCATTCCCAAATCCTTTGGTGTCGAATCGGGAAAGAACATATATAGAACATATGATGTAGGAAAATGAAACGTCAGCGACGCAGAGCGGAGGCTGCGCGGGTGGAGGCACGTTACGATGGAGATGCCCCCATGCACCAACACCGATCATCCCAATTCCAAGGTCTGCAACTGGAAACCCGCGCGCGCAAGATAGTCGAGCAGCTGGGCGGTGCCTGGTCGCGTTCGCGCGGAATGTGCTGCTGTCCGGCCCACGACGACCGCACTCCTTCGCTAAGTATCACACTCGGAAAGCGCGCAATTCTTGTTCATTGCTTTGCCGGCTGCACGAACGAGGCGGTGATAGAAGCCATGGCCGGGCTCGGAATAAGAATTGCGGATCTGTTCGATGGCACGAGTGGTCCGATCGTGGCCGAACCGCGCGAGGAAGTCGCCAATCGCAATGCGCTGAGGCTCTGGCGTGAGGCGTCGACCATCGCTGGCAGCCCCGCCGAGAAGTACCTCGTGTCCAGAGGCATCACGATTTCTTCGCCGGAGCTGCGTTTCCACCCGCATATGCCGCTGGGGCCAAAGGGTGCTGTCCGGTTTCTACCCGCGATGGTGGCAGCCGTGCGCAATGATGCCGGAATTCTGGCGCTGCACCGCTCCTTCCTTGACCTCGACAAAACCAGCTTGGCTTCTTTCGATCAGCCCAGGCGTGCGTTAGGCAGCCCCGGTTCTGGGGCGGTGCGTTTCGCGTACCCGAATGGCGGACGCCTTGGCCTCGCAGAGGGAAACGAAACGGCCCTCTCAGCGATGCAAATGTTCAAGGTTCCCTGCTGGGCGACGCTAGGAAACGAACGCTTCGGCTTGGCCACAATCCCGGAATCGGTGCACCAGCTGTATCTCTTTGTCGACAATGATGCGGGCGGGCACCTTGCTGAAGAGCGTGCGCGAGAGGCCTACGCTTGCGAAGGGCGTCTGATTGTCACCAGGCGTCCGGAGCTAACCGGCGACGACTGGAATGATGTGCTCATGCGCTCAGTCCGAGCTGCGGTCTGAATGTCGGTGAGAGGAAAGCGGGCTTGGGGCCTTGTGAGGCCCCCGGGCGGATCCATCCGAACGGACACCCGGACAAACCCAGGGCCTCTTCAGGAGGTCTCTCATGTCACACGCAAATACCGCTTTCGCATTCTCCGATCTCGCCGAGCCGCCAGTGCTGGCAGCGGCGAGGGCGCTGGCCGCGCGGCTCGTTGCAGATCAAGCAATTTCACGGCTCACTGTGAATGCAACGATGGCCGATCACTTCGGCGGTAGCGACGCCGAAGGACGCTGGTCCGTACGCGATGCCCATGCGGCACTTGAATTGGCGCAGGTGTTGTTCCTGGCGCAGGCAACTGAATTCTCTCTCGCGATGCCATCCACCGCCGCCGATGAGGCTTTCACGCGCCTCGAACGACTGGTCCCGACCCAGTCCAACCGGAGCGATGAGCAGATCGAGTGGCAACAATTCGCGACGCCGCCCCGTCTGGCCTGGATGGCTGCAAAGGCATGCGCGATTTCTGCCGCTGAACTGGTTCTCGAGCCGTCGGCCGGGACCGGGATGCTGGGCGTATGGGCAGCAAAGGCAACTGCGCGTCTTGCTCTCAACGAGATTTCGCCGCTGCGCCGCGAATGCCTGGGCGCCGTGTTTCCGGAGGCGACAGTCACGGGATTTGACGGGGAACTGATCGACGAACTTCTCACGCCCGACGTGGGTCCGAGCGTGGTGCTGATGAACCCGCCATATTCACACGGTATCGAGAGGGGCCACGATAGCCGCACTGGCGACCGGCACTTGCGTTCTGCCTGGAAGCGCCTTCTGCCTGGTGGCCGCCTGGTCGCAGTGATGCCCGAATGGTTCGAGCTTCCGAAGTTTCTTGTCGGGATCGCCGGTCCCCTCTCGTTGCGCCTCAACGCGACGATCGAGCGCGGTTTCATCAAGCAGGGCACATCAATCTCAACTCGGCTCCTGGTTCTCGACAAGGCTGAGGATGGTACCAGCCCGATCATCGCCCAGCCGGCAAACTTTGCCGAGCTTCATCTGCTGATCGATATGCTGCCTGACCGGGTAAGCCTGCCCGCCGAACCCAGCATCGGCACCAAGCCAGCCTTGCCGCTTCGACTGGTGGCGAACAGGACGAAACCGGTTCCACTTAAGGTCCACCCAGCCGCGGCGGCGGCGTCGATCCTGCCGCTTGAATTTACTCCGCTCGAAGCACCTGCGCCGATCGAGAATCAGGTTGGGCATTATTTGCCTTACCGACCGAGCCGGATCTCAATTGCAGATGCGGTCTCCCACCCGACCCCGCTGGTCGAATCCGTTGCGATGGGTTCGATAAACGCACCCGTGCCTGAAGTGGTGCCTCAGCTTCCTTCGAGTATCATTGCTGGAGGCCTCCTATCCGCTGCGCAGGCCGAGACCCTGATCTATGCCGCAAGCGCGCATGCCCGCGATCTGCCGGGCCGGTTCGAGCCCGACGACAAGGGCTGCGCTTTGAAGGCGAGCGCCGAGGGGCACGCCTACCGCATGGGCTACTTTCTTGGTGACGGAACTGGCGCAGGCAAAGGCAGACAAGTCGCATCTGTCATCCTCGACCGGTGGGTGAGGGGCGAACGGCGCCACATCTGGATTTCCAAGAACGAAGCTCTGCTCGAAGATGCCCGCCGCGACTGGAGCGCGCTCGGCGGCCTTCCCATCGACGTCCAGCCCCTTGGCCAATGGAAGCTCGGTGTCCCGATCGGGATGCGCGAGGGCATACTCTTCGTGACTTATCCGACACTGCGTTCGGGTCGAAGCGACGCGACCCGGCTCGATCAGATTCTCGAATGGGCAGGCGAGGACTTCGACGGGCTCATCGTCTTCGACGAAGCCCATGCGATGGCCAACGCCGCAGGCGGGGAGGGCTCACGTGGTAAGGTCAAGGGGTCGGAGCAGGGCATTGCCGGTGTTCGCATCCAGAATCTGCTGCCGCGCGCCCGCGTGCTCTACGCTTCGGCGACCGGGGCATCCGACGTCAATAATCTCGCCTATGCCACCCGTCTTGGCCTTTGGGGTCCCGAGACGGCTTTTGCCAATCGCGAAGCCTTCGTCGCAGATATTCGCGATGGCGGTATCGCTGCAATGGAACTGGTCGCGCGCGATCTGAAGGCACTGGGGCTGTATACGGCGAGGGCCCTTTCATTCGCCGGAGTTGAGTACGAGATTCTCGAGCATTGCCTGACCCCCGACCAGGTAGCGGTTTATGACGCCTATGCAGACGCCTGGGCAATTATTCATGCCAACCTGCGGGAAGCTCTCGAGGCAACGCGGATCGTCGACACTGAGAGTGGCGAGACACTCAATTCAGGTGCCAAATCAGCGGCGCTTTCGGTTTTTGAAGGCACCAAGCAGCGCTTCTTCGCGCAGCTCCTTCTATCGATGAAGTTGCCGAGCCTACTGCCCGCAATCGACGCGGCACTTGCGGACGGCAACGCGGTTGTCGTGCAACTCGTCTCGACCGCCGAAGCCATGCTCAACCGCCGCCTCGCTGATCTCTCCGATGCGGAACGCGAAGCACTCGAAATCGATCTCTCCCCTCGCGAATTGATGTAATGTTTAGCTCAACATTACACGTATTCTTTGCAGTCGCAGTTTATGTCGAGCGTGGCGGCGGGAGGCGCAGGTTTCCTTCGGTTTTCCATGATTTCACTCCAGATAATATGAGTGCCAGGGGGGGGTCCGGAGACGGGCTAGGCCCGTCTACGAACGTCGGTGAGCATCGTGATCAGGGCATCGGATGGCGGCTTGAAGCGCCCGGGCTTGATGGCAGGAGCGCCGTGCGCCGCGAGAATCTGCAGCTTCTCCTCGGGATCGGCGCGCAAATAGGTCTCGGTGCTCTGGATGCTGGCATGGCCGAGCCACAATGCGACCTTGCGAATGTCCCCGGTCGCCGCGAGCGTGTGCATTGCGCAGGAATGTCGCAGCACGTGCGGTGTTACGCGCTTACCAAGGATCGACGGCTGCTTCTCTGCCGCGGCCTTGACGTGCTGGGCCAAACGGAACGCAAACCCGTCGCGGGTCATCGGCTGGCCGTTGGCATTGAGGAATATCTCGGCGACCTCGGCTTCGGGGCGGAGCGCAAGCCATGCGCGTAATGCGAACTGGGTCTCCTTCCAGAGCGGCAGGACCCGTTCACGCCGACCCTTGCCCATGATGTGCACGGTGGACAGGGAGCGGTCCGGGAAATCGCGCAGCTGCAGCGTTACGAGTTCCGACACCCTCAGCCCGCCAGCATAGGCCAGATGCAGCATTGCGCGATCGCGGGTGCCAAGGCGTGTCCGGGGATCCGGGGCATCGAGCAAAGCCTTGATCTCCGCCCGGTCGAGGTAATCGATCAGCGCCTTGTCGGTCTTCTTGGTAGGGATCGATCTGACGCGAAGGGCCTGATCCAGGCATGCCGGAATACGATACTCGATGTAGCGGAAGAAGGACCGGATCGCGGCGAGTCTGCCATTGCGGGTCCGAACACAGCTGCCGCGACCGTTCTCGACATGGTCAAGGAAGGCCATGATCATGTCGGTGCCGAGATCCTCGATCGCGAGATCTGTCGGCCGACGCTTCAGACGATCGGCAGCGAACTGGACCAGGAGGACGAAGCAGTTGGCGTATGTCTTCACTGTGTGCGGACTGACAGCGCGTTCGCGTGGCAGATGTTCACGCAAGTATGCCGAGAGATGCGGAGCAAGCGCTGTCATGCCGCTTCTCCCCGGTAAAGTTGCTCGCTGGCGGCAGCGATGTCGCGCAGCAGCACCGGAGTGGCCTCGAGATACCAATAGGTGTTGGCGACCGACGTGTGCCCCAGATAGACGCTGAGCCCAGCCATGTGGTGAGCGATGGCTTCCCTGTCCGGCGGACAGGACTCAAGGGAACGCACGGCAAAAGTGTGCCGCAGGTCGTGTAACCGCATCCCGGCCGTTCCGGTCGGTCCGCGGTATCCGAGCTGCCGGGCCAGCCTGACGAACACCACGTGGGCGCGCACCTTGTGCGGTGCTCTCCCCCGGATGGTCACGAACAGGTCATTGCCCGTGGCGCCAAGCCT
The DNA here is from genome assembly GCF_014230305.1 of Novosphingobium aerophilum. Taxonomy (GTDB): domain Bacteria; phylum Pseudomonadota; class Alphaproteobacteria; order Sphingomonadales; family Sphingomonadaceae; genus Novosphingobium; species Novosphingobium aerophilum. The sequence goes on along the minus strand of NZ_JACLAU010000002.1, from coordinate 23,909 downwards.
TGCCCGAGTGGCGAGATATGCTTCGAGCGCCTGACGGGTCGATGGCTGCAGGGCAATCAGCCGCTGCTTGCCGAACTTGCCGTTGCGAACGATCAGGCCATCCTCGACGAGATCGTTGCATTGAAGAGCGAGAGCCTCGGAAATCCGGAGACCTGTCGCCGCCAGCAGGCCGAACAGATAATGGTACGTGTATGGGCTGATCGTGCCTTGGGGCGCAACGTCCATTGCCGCGGTCATGATCGCCCGGACCTGTTCCGGTTCGATGATGGTCGGGGTCGGGCGTGGCCGCTTGCCCCTGCCGAAGACGCCGGCAGGCGGAACCTCGTGGCGTGAATCTTCGGCGTGAGCGAAAAGGCTGAAGTTACGTACGGCGTCGAACCTATGGCGGGCCACGTTCTGCGAGCTTGCCGTGTGGCACCAGCCGTAGATGCGATGCACTTGGGTGTGCCGGTCACCGGCGCGGACGGCGAAATCGGCGTATTGGCGCAGCAAGCGTTCCTGTTCGGAAAACTTCCGCCCCAGGCTGCGATGCAGCGCGACGTATCTGGAAATGTGCATGTTCAGCATGACGGTTCTCCCGGCCACGGCTGCGCGATCTTCATGAGCATTGGCAGATCGACCTTGGCGTAGATGGCAGTGGTCTCGGGCGAGCTGTGACGCAGGATGGTCCCGACGGACTCCAGGCCTGCGCCCGCTCGCAGCAGGTTGGTGGCAAGCGAATGCCGGAATATGTGCGACCCGGTCGGCACCCCGTCGATCCCACCGCGGTCGCGCGTACGAGCGACGATGCCCGCGATCTCGGCGGACGAGCGGAATGGCCGAAACGGGGCTTGTGCGCGCAGAAACAAATGCTCTTCGGCGGCCTTCGGGCGGGCTGCCGCGAGATATGCCAGGATCGCGTCACCGACATCCTGCGGCAACGGCAGTCGGTCCGGCCGACGCGTCTTGCCCTTGACCGTCAGGTGGCCGGATCGCCAGTCGATATCCTCAAGGCGCATGTCCTGAATATCGGCAGCCCGCAGGCCGAGCCTGGCGAGCAGAAGAATGATGGCCTTGTCCCGGACTTCCACCGGACGATCTGTCGGACAGGCCGCAATGATCCTCTCGATCGTTGCCGGGTCGACGTGGCGCGGCAGCGTCGAAAGGCGGTAGCGCTGCACTGATGGAACGGCATGCAACAATGCCGGCCGGCACTCGCCACGCACGACCAGAAACCGGATGTAGCTCCTCATTATCGTGACGAGCAGCGATGCCGAGCCCGGCGTCTCCTTGCTTCGTCGCTGGAATGCGCTCCTGAGTCCGGCGGCATCCCATTGCGAAGGCTCGCCCAGCATCGGCATGAGCCGTCTGATATCGGTCCGATAGCGCCGGATCGTCTCGTCCGTGGCGCCGCGATGTTGCTTGAGCCATGCCAGGTAAGCCGACATGTGGGGGTCATCGTCCGCCACCGGTTCAACCAATGGGATGGCGCCCCGGCCTCGCAGAAACTCGACGAAGTGACGAGCGCAGCGCCGCCGCCGCTTGGTGCCCGTGGCGACCAGCTTGCCCCGCTTGCGCCAGACCGGGCAACGGCAATCATGCACGGCGTACTGGTCGATGATCGTGTCGTCGATATCGGCCCACCGTCGTCGCGCAAAGCGAAGCCAGGCCACGAAGTGCTCGGCCTCGGATAGATAGGACTGCGCCGGTCCCTGCGCGAGTTGCAGGCGATCAATCGCATTGGAATAGTCAGCGAGGTGCCGTGGCAAATCGTCGATCCCGTCGTCGACTTCGACGTAGCCTTGATCCTCCAGGAACCGGACGAACCGCCTGACCCTTGCTGCTTGGTCAGCCTTGTAGTGCGCTTGCTGTGCCGAATACCGGTGGCACCGGCACCGATGCTTCTCGAACCGCCGGACAGTCCGGTCGTCGATCGTGCGGATCGCGATCCCGTGCAGGTCCAGCCAATGCAGGAAATGGCGGACCGCCGCGCCATACAGAACCGCGCAGCCTGACCTCGCGTCGAGCGACAGAGAGGAGAGGAATGCGGTGAAAAGGGTGCTGTGACTGGTCGGGTCTTCGACCCGGAGCGGGGCCGCTCGAAACGGCAATGATGATCTTGTTCGCATGTTGGTTCCTTCGTCTTGTTGAGGTCGAAGGAACGGTAATTATCTGGAGTGAAATCATGGAAAACCGAAGGAAACCTGCGCCTCCCGCCGCCACGCTCGACATAAACTGCGACTGCAAAGAATACGTGGTCGATTACCTCACCAAAAGCTTCCCGGTTCGGCTGATGGCGGTGTTCACGGACGAGAATGGCAATGCCCGGTCCGAACCGATGAGTGATGAGAATGGTGCTCCTGTTCTCTGTCGTTCGGCGCTTGCCGCGCGCGACCGCATGATCGAGCAGCTCTGTGCCTTGCCGCCGATCGCGACGGCGCTCGATGCGATCATCGAACGGTTCGGTGTCGATCAGGTCGCCGAAGTCACCGGACGTACCCGCCGCCTGATCGTCGGACGCGATGGACGCCAGGTGCTCCAGTCGCGCTCTCCGCGCGCCAATGTCGCCGAAACGCGAGATTTTATGGACGGGACAAAGCGGATTCTGGTTTTCTCCGATGCCGGTGGCACCGGCCGCAGTTATCATGCCGACCTTGCGGCAAAGAACCAGATGCGCCGGGTCCACTTCCTGCTTGAGCCGGGTTGGCGGGCCGATGCCGCAATTCAGGGCCTTGGCCGTACCAACCGCACCAATCAGGCGTCGGCCCCACTGTTCCGCCCGGTGACCACCGACGTGCGTGGCGAACGTCGGTTTATATCGACCATTGCACGTCGGCTCGACAGTCTCGGGGCACTGACCCGAGGGCAGCGCCAGACAGGTGGGCAGAACCTCTTCGATCCTGCCGATAATCTTGAGAGCACCTACGCCAAGGAGGCGCTTCATCGCTGGTTCGGCCTGTTGTTCGCAGGCAAGCTGGAAGCCGTTACGCTTTCTCGGTTTGAGGAATTGAGCGGGCTCAGGGTCGAAGGGCCCGACGGCGGGATGGTCGATGACCTGCCAACAATCCAGCGCTGGCTCAATCGCATCCTCGCGTTGCCGATTGCTTTGCAAAACGGCATATTTGACGAGTTTCTCGGCCTCGTCGAAGCGCGGATCGATGCAGCACGCCAGGCCGGCACGCTCGACATTGGGGTCGAGACTATTGCGGTAGAGCATTACGAGGTGCTGACCGACACGCTACTGCGCACCGATGCGCTGTCGGGTGCGACTACGCATCTCCTCGAACTCGAGATCGCCCGCGCGCTTAAGCCTTTGCGTCTCGAACGCCTCGACGAGCTCTACGGCTTGTCAGGTGCGCGTCAGCAACTTCTGCGTAATGCGCGCTCAGGCCGGATCGGGTTGCTTGTCCCGGCTCGCAGTCTGCTCACCGACGAAGGTATGCGTGTGGCCCGCTTCGAGCTAGTTCGTCCCGTGAAGCACGGACACATCACTGCCGATCAACTCGAGGAGAGCAACTGGGAAACAGTGGATCCAACCGAATTTCAGCGCCTCTGGCAGGCGGAGGTCGATGACGCCGCCTCAAATCACAAGCGTGAGCGACTGCATCTTGCAACCGGCCTGTTGCTCCCGGTGTGGGACAAACTCCCTTCCGACTATGTTCGCGTCAGCCGGATTTCGGCGCGAGACGGACGCTCGCTGTTAGGCCGGGAGGTTCCGCTCCATTGCGTGCCCGAACTATGCCAGGCGCTTGGGCTTGAAGACGAACATGCCTTTTCGGCAGAGCAAATCGTCGATGCGGTGAACGGGACCGGGCGGCCGATGCAAATCAAAAGCCGCGAAGCGCTCACGCTCAAGCGCAGCCTCGTCAACGGCGCGCAGCGGCTCGAACTGACTGGTTGGTCGGCGTCTCGCCTAGACTGGTACAAGGCACATGGGTGTTTCACCGAGATCATACGCTATCAAACGCGACTTTTCGTCCCGACGATGAACGCAGTGGCGGTCTTGGCGCGGCTTGCAGGCCAAATTTGACGAATCTTGCCAAATGGCATTCAAAGTAATATATACTGCCATATGGAGAATAATCATGTTGGCTCTGCAACCCATTGATACCGTCCCCCACTCCTTCCGGCCCGATCCTGTAACCCAGGAGGAAGCAGCGGCGATGTTTCGCGCCGTGCTGAACCTGTTTGGGAAATGGGAACTAACCGACGAACAAGCCGCGACTTTGCTCGACATGCCGGTTCGCTCCTACCGGCGATGGAAGGCTGAGGGTGCAGGCCGTGTCTCGCGCGATGGCGCGGCGCGGCTCTCCAATCTGATGGGTATCCACAAGGCGCTGAGGATCATTTTTTCCGAAGCCCAACGTGGCTACGCCTGGATCAAGGCAGGTAACGCCGCCTTTGCCGGAGTGAGTGCGCTCGACGTCATGCTTGGCGGCGAGCTGACTGATATCATGCGGGTGCGTCGCTATCTTGATGCCGAACGTGGTGCCTGGTGATTGATCCCAAGGCGATTCCGGTTGCCCAGGTCGAGTGGAAAGGTGCTGTACGGATTATCCGCAGTGCCTTTCCACCGATTGACCTGTTCGAAGGCATCGCAGACCCTGCAGATTGGCCGCTGCTGATCTCCGCCGAGCAAAAAACCAATCCTCGCATTATGGCGACGATCGGCAATCTCGATCTGGTGCCGGCTGATCGCCGGGTAGGCGGAAATGGCGCATCCTATCTGATGGCGCCGTTCACGCATGTTAGCACGGACCGGCCAAGTCGCTTCACCGATGGGACCTACGGCGTGCTATACGCGGGGGATACATTCGAAACAGCGCTGTTCGAAACAATCCATCATCATGCCCGCTTCATGGCTCGCACTGCCGAAGCGCCAGGTTGGATCTCGCAGTTCCGTGAAATCGTATTGTCAGTAAACGCCGACCTTCGTGATCTCAGGGGCATTGAGCCAGAGGATCCTGCGCTTGATCCCGACAGCTATGTCGCATCGCAAAGCCTCGCTGCAACGCTCAGGGCGAATGGCGCGGAAGGTCTGGTCTATCCGAGCATCCGGCATCAGAACGGCGAATGTGTTGGGCTGTTTTACCCCGACCGCGCGTCAGACCCTATTCAAGGGCGTCACCTAGACTATCACTGGGATGGTACGGGGGTCGACCTAGTTCGAAATGCGGGAACAGGTGCCGTGTTTCGAGTGGTATCTACCTGAAAGGTGGGCAACATTGAACAGCGAGCAAATCGAAACTGTCCGAACCCGCGCCCAGAAGGCGATTTCTCCACCTGGGGGCAACGCCGGGCTCTTCCCCGGGCTTCTCGCTCGCCGTCTCGACGCCGAATGGCTATGCCGGAACCTCGTTCAGCGGCACCAGCAGCTTCGTGGTGGTGCCCACGATCACCGGGATCTCGCCGGATTCTGGCCCGGTCAGCCAGGTCGTGACGATCACTGGCACCGGCTTCAGCAGCACTCCGGGCAACAACACGGTCAGCTTCGGCTCGGTGGGCGATGGCACGGTGACCGGGGCAAGCGCTACGTCTCTCACGGTCACGGCCCCGGCCAGCGGCTCGGGCGCGAAGAGCGTCACGGTAACCGTCAACGGCCAGACCACTCCTGGCAGCGTCACCTATACCTTCATCGACAAGCCCATCGCGGCCGACAAGAGCAACATCGCTGTGCCCTATGCCAGCAGCGGCGTCGCGATCGACCTTTCGGGTTCGATCACCGGCGGGCCGCACGATACGATCACGATCGGTGCGGACCCTGCGCATGGTTCGCTGAGCGTCGCGGGCAATGTGGTTACCTACATTCCCGCGCCGACCTATCACGGGACTGACAGCTTCACTTGGGCGGCGGAAGGCCCGGGCGGTATTTCCGACTTCGCCACCGTGACGCTGAATGTCGCCGTCCCGCCCGCACCGACTGCGGCGGACAAGGCGGGAGTCGCGGTTGCCTATGAGAGCAGCGGAACGGCGATCGATCTTTCCGATGCAGTCTCCGGCGTACATTCGGCCATCGCGATCGGGACGGAGCCCGCCCATGGCACTGTAAGTGTCGCGGGCTATGTGGTGACCTACATTCCGGCCGCGAGCTATTTTGGGGCGGACAGTTTTACCTACACGGTGGAAGGCCCCGGCGGCACTTCGATCCCGGCAACTGTCAGCGTCACCGTAGCGACCCCGGCGGCGCCAATTGCCACGGACAAGGATGGGATAGCAGTCGCCTATGACAGCGGCGGCACCGCAATCGATCTGTCGGGATCGATCATCGGTGTGCATTCGGGCATCGCGCTCGCCACCGATCCGACACATGGCACGGTGAGCATCGCGGGTGATGTCGCGACTTACATTCCCGCCACAGGCTATTTTGGGGCGGACAGCTTCACTTACACAGCGCAGGGCCCGGGCGGCATATCCGCTCCGGCAACAGTCCGCCATACCGTGGCGACGCCCGGCACACCGGTCGCGGGCGGGAAGACCGGCGTGGCCGTCGGCTATGACAGCCCCGGCACGGAGATCGACCTCTCGGGCGAAATTACCGGCGTCTATTCGCAGATCGAAATCGGCACCGAGCCAGAGCATGGCAGTGTCTCGATTGCCGGCAACGTCGTCACCTATACGCCAGGCAGCGGCTATTACGGTGCGGACAGCTTCAGCTATATCGCGACCGGGCCGGGCGGCTCCTCGCCTCCAGCAACGGTAAGTTTGACCGTTGCCACGCCGGCCGCGCCGACGGCGGCCTCGGGCAGCGGCACGGTTGCCGGACGCACGACTTCGGCCGACGGCAGCGTCGAGATCGACCTGTCCGCACTGGTCAGCGGGGTTTACGACCACGTCGAAATCCGCACTGAGCCCGGGCATGGGAACGTGACGCTGGGTAACACCGCACGTGTGCCGACGGGCAAGGGTGCGCTTGCCACACCTTCGCCCTTCATCGCCACTTATACGCCAGAGGTCGGCTTTGCCGGGACGGACAGCTTCACCTTCGTCGCGGTAGGCCCGGGCGGCACTTCGTCCCCGGCGACGATCGCAATCACGGTGGTGGGCCAGGTTCCGACCGCGCAGGCAAAGATCGCCAAGACAGGCGATGGGCAGATGGTTTCGGTGATGCTGACCGAAGGCGCGGTCGGAGGTCCGTTCACTGGCGCCAACGTAATCAGCATATCGCCACAGGATTCGGCGACGACCGCGATCGTCGCCAGCGGATCGGGCCAGGGGGCAGACTATCGCCTCGATGTGACCCCGAACCACCGTTTCGGCGGGACCATCGTGGTCACCTATACGCTCAGCAACATGTTCGGGCCATCGGCACCTTCCACGGTGACGCTGACTGTCGAGGCAAGGCCCGATCCGCGAACCGATCCCAATGTCGGTGCGATCAGCGATGCACAGGCCGAGGCCACCCGTCGCTTTGCCCGGACGCAGGCATCCAACTTCATGCGCCGGGCAGAGCAGCTCCACAATGGTGGCGGGCGTCCCGGGCTGACGATGGGCGTGACGCTGGGATCGCGTGACGGCACACCTAGCGATTTCCGCCCGAACGAGGATCCGGAAATGGCCAGCATTGCCGGAATGCGGCTCCCCGGGCTGAATGCGGCGCATCGTTACTCGGGCGACGTTCCTGAGGCCGACGGCAATCCGGACGCGCCCATGGCCGTCGGGGGTGAGGGCGATGGCACGCGCCCGATCGGCTCGCTGGCGATCTGGATGGGCGGTGCAATCGATATCGGCACGCGCGATGCGACGACCGATCGAAGCAAGATCACCGCCACCACCTCCGGCCTCAGCGGCGGCATCGACATAAAGCTTGATGAGGGCCTGCTGGTCGGGATCGGTGGCGGCTATGGAGAGGATATCAGCCGGATCGGTTCGAACGCACGGGTGCGCAGCAAGAGCTCGATCTTTGCGGCCTATGCCAGCTTCCAGCCTGCCCTGGACATGTTCATTGACGGGATGATCGGGCGCGGCCAGCTGGATTTCTCCACCCGGCGGCTGGTCGAAGCGGTTGACAGCATCGCCACGGCCAAACGTGACGGGGGCTATACTGTCGCGGCGCTCTCGCTCGGGATCGACCGTACCGACGGCCCATTGCGCTGGTCGCTTTATGGCCGGGGCGAATATATGGATGCGGATCTCGGCGCCTATGTTGAGGAAGGGGCTGGGCGATACAACCTCCGCTTCGACGAGCGCGAGGTGACTTCGCTCACCGGCACGCTCGGTGGTACGATCCAGTTTCAGCGCAAGACCGGCTTCGGCTTCCTGACGCCGCATCTGCGCGCCGAATGGAACCACGAATTCGCCGATGTCGATGCGCAATGGCTCGACTATGCGGACATCCCCGGTGAGGCAATCTACGAACTGGAGGGCAATGGCTGGCGGCGCGAGCAGTTCCAACTCGCTGTCGGCGTGTTGTTCGATATCTTGAAGGGCGGCTGGTCGCTCGATCTTGAAACCGGCCTGCGCGCTGGGCAGGGCGAAAGGGCGGCGACATTCCAGGCGATGCTTTCCCGGCAGTTCTGAACGGTAGGCATCCCCGCTCCGTGCAGATTATTTCGATGCAGTCATCAAATGCTTTCCTAAGTTATTGTAGCTACTCAACTTTGGCGAGTAAAAGTCCCGCCTGCTGATAGCAGGCCAGCGTAGACTTCTGGATATCGGACGCGAGGGATGAGAACTGCATCAACCTTTGTGGAAACGGGGCCGTCCACTCGGGACGGCGCCGTCTATCGGCACTCAAAGCTGTCGGCGCTTTCTGCGCTGCCTGTTCCGACGTAGTGCGCAATCTTCGGCCAGGGGCAGAGCGGCCGCGAGCGATTGGGCCAGGGAGTGTTCGGTGTTGAACGAGCGGTGATCGTGTCCGGAGCCCGGCCTTGCTCGACCCATTCGACTAGCGCGGAGAAGGCGTCGTAATCGCTGGTTGCGGGGCCGCCACTGCAATGTCCCATTCCCGGCACCGGGAAAACACGCACAGTGTTGGCCGCATTCCCGCCCATCTGTGTGTTTGTCTCATCCCACCAGGCAGTCGTGTCCTTCACGGAGAAGGCCGGGTCTGACACCCCGTGAGGGACGATCATCTTGTGTCCGAGTGCCGCAAACGCTGCGATGTCGGGTGATCTGGCACCGATGTCATCCCAGGCGGAGCGGAGGAAAAGTCCATCTCTCGCGTAGATTTTCGCGGCGTCCTGATCGAAATCGAAGCCCAGCGCATAATTCAGGCTACCCTGAAGCCCTAGCCCCGGGAGGGTCGGCTGCGTGGTGAAAATCTGCGCGAGTGCAGGTGCGCCCATTGCCACGTTGAGCGAGGGAATGCTCCCATCTGGGCTACCCATCTTCCAGATGCGCCAGCCGAAATCGGCCCAGCCAGCATCCCATGGGAATGATGTGTAAAGCTGTGATCCAGAGCTGTTTCTTGGGCCTTCATGTATCTTTACCAAGGCGTCGATCTGGTTTGTCGATAGGCAGGTTTGATCCTTGGAACCGGTGCATGCCAACCCATCAAGGCGAGGCTTGACCTTCGCGGTGGTGCATGAGGGGAAATTGCCGACGATGCCGTCGGCTATCCCATCGTCCCTGTCACAGGCAGCGAGCACGGCGGAACTGACGAGCTGCAGATCTTCGTTGCTGAAGCTTGAGGCAATGCTTGCTGGTGTCGGGGGTTTTGCGGACACAGCAGCGAGCGCCTGCGTATCCCAAGCCTGTGCGATTGCGGCGCGCGGCAGCGACATGCCCGGAGCAGCTGCAATGATGCCGTCGAACAGTGCGGGATGGCGCTGCGCCAGCATCATTCCTTCCTGCCCGCCTTTGGAACATCCCACGAAGTAGCTGCGTGTCGGAGCGGCGCCGTAATAGCTGTTCACCAACGCCTTTGCCGCACCGACAGTCACGGGGAGGGAGGTTCCGCCATATTCGGCGCGAGCCTGGGGATCCATTCCGAACGAGGTCATGCCGCCTTTCTCGGGGGGGCTATTCGTGCGGTTGCTATGCCCTGAATCCTGAGAAAGAACGGCATAGCCTTGAGCAAGTGCAGGTGGGCCTGATCCCATCTGGCCCAATGCATCGCCCAATTCACCATTGGTACCGCCACCGCCCTGCATGAAGAACCGCCCGTTCCATTCAGCAGGTAGGCGCAGGTGGAACTGGATCGCGTAGGACTGTCCATCGACGCCGGTCCGCTCATGCATTGAGCCTACCAGTTCGCAATGTTCGGGTAGAAGCGGTGCCGGGCCAGACGGCATTCCCATGGGATTTGGGGGAAGAATGGCCGGACCTGCAGCATGATACTCTGCAGAGATCAGCCGGACCTCGGCACCTGGCCATCTGCCCTGCATCGCGCTTGCCAGTGCTGCGCAGCGAGTGGCCGGATCACCCGAAGTTACCCCCCCGTCGGGTGATCCGGCCTGGCCATGCATGCACGCAGTGGCCGGGAGAAAGACGGCCGCGAGCAGCGCAGGGCCGAAGAGCCTGTTCATGATGGATTTCCTCAGAACCGGACCGAAGCGCGAACGCCATATTCGCGAGGGGCGCCGTAGAATGCGTTGTTGCCGCTCTGGCCGGAGACATATTCCTTGTTGGCCAGGTTGGTGCCGTATGCTTCGATCGACCAATCACCGAGGTCCAGCGCAAGCTGCGCGGAAAGCAACCCGCGCCCCTTCAGGTAATCCAGATCCGGGTCGTAATACAGGTTGGTCCAGCGCGGACCGACATAGGCCCAGCTTACGCGAGGCGTCAGTTTTGCATCACCGCCGAGAAGAAACTCGTAATGGGCGCTGATGTTGTAGCTCCATTCCGGCGAGAACAGGTTCGGGCCACCGCCAGCTACGCCAAGAAACGGATCATAGTCGAAGCAGACGGGCGGGTTGGATGGTACACCCGGAGGGCATTGGCCGCCTAGCTGTTGCCCCCCATTGGGCGGGAGCAGCCGGCCGTTGACTACGGTTACCGGGTCGACGCTCGAGTCCACATAGGCGATGCCGCCATCGATGCCGAAACCGCCAAACTGCGCCTGGACCTGAAATTCGACGCCCTTGATGGTGGCGTTCGAGATGTTGGTGACACCGTTGTTGCCAGTTGCGATGTCAATCGCATCGAACTGGAAGTTCTTGTAATCCATGTAAAACGCGCCGAGCTGGGTACGGATGCGGTTGTCCATGAAAGACGATTTCCAGCCGATTTCGTAATCCCATACGGATTCAGGGCCGAATTCAGAGGTGGCGGAATTCGCGCCGCCCGGCTTGTAGCCACGTGCGGCGAAGGCGTAGATCAGATTGTTCTCGTCGGGAGTCCAATTGAGCGCCAGCTTGCCCGTTACCATGTCGTCCTTGTGGCTGTTGCTGTCGGGCGTGAAGACTTCCATTTCGAACGGCGGAAACGGGATCGGAATTCCCGTAAGACGGGTGGAACCCGTACCCGTGCTGTTGAATGCGGAATAGCGCAGCCCGAACTGAAGCTCGAACTGGTCGTTGAACTTGTAACCCGTATGAGCGAACACACCCCAGACCTGCTTCTTCGGTGCCTGCTTGATCTCGATCTGCACCGGCCCTCCGGTGTCGATGTCCAGATCGACGGTGATGTCGTTCTTCTGGTAATATCCGCCGAGAATCCAGTTGAACGCGCCATCCAGCGGCGAGATAATATTGACCTCCTGGCTGTACTGGCGCTCGTCCGTGTATTGATCCAGGGTTTGATTGGCGCTGTTGGCCGGGTCCGGAGCAACCATCGCCGCATCGCTGTCGTACAGATTGTTGAAGCGCTTGTAGCTGTAACCGCTCATCGAGCGCAGCACGATTCCGCTATCCAGTTCGTAACGGAGTTCGAGACTGGACAGGAAGCCGCGCTCGTAATTGAGTGTCGGCGTGTTGTAAGTCAGTTCGCGAATGTCGTCGGTCAGGTTGTTGTCGAACGCAGTGCCGACAATCGGGCGATAGGCGTATCCGCCGGTATTCTTGTCGATCCATTCCACTTTGGCGAGGGCCCGGAAATTACCGGGCTGCCAAAGCATACTGAGCCGCCCCGCATATTCTTCCAGGCTGTCCGGCTTGTTATCGAATGGCCCAAGATCTTCATAATAGCTGTCACGGCTGCGGAAATTGCCTGCTGCCCTGACCGCCAGAGTGTCAGTAATCGGAAGGTTGAGCGCCCCCTGCGCCGTGACTTCGTCGAAAGTTCCGTAGCTACCCTGCAGGAAGCCCTTCACTCGATCGGTCGTGGGGTTCTGGGTCGTGACAAAAACCGCGCCACCGGTGGAATTCGACCCAACGAGCGTGCCTTGCGGACCGCGCAGGACTTCCACTGACTGGATGTCGTAAAAGCTGGAGGTAGTCAGCACCGGTGGCTGGAAAATGCCGTCAATATAGGTCGCTACGCCGTTTGCTACTGCAGGCGATCCGCTGGCTATGCCGATGCCTCTGATGTTTACTGATTGAGTGAGGCCTGAATCCGTGACGGAAAGGGAAGGCGCGGCGAACTGCAGGTCAGCCAGGCGTTCGACACCCTTGTCTTGCAGCGCTTCTCCGCTGAACGCCGTTGCGGCAATCGGAACGTCTTGCAGATTTTCCTCGCGGCGTTGCGCAGTGACGACAATTTCGCTCAGGCCCTGCTCGGCAGGCGTTGCATTGGCCCGCTCGGATTGCTGCGCATTCGCTCCGCCGGCCGCCATTGCGCAAGTAGTCATCGCCGCCGATACAAGAATCCAAGACCTCATTTCCATCTCCCTCCGTAGAATAACGTTGTCTCAGGGAACGCCATTCGTTAGCGTTTCATCTGGTTGTCACGGAGTTCGTAGGGGAAGAGGGAATGGAAAAAAGTCACCTAATTGAAACCGAGCCGGTGACGGGGAATATCGACGAGTTCTACGAGTTTGTTAGCGGTGAAAGTCGGCTAGCAGCTAATGCGCCGGGCCATACGGCATGGGAAATGGAGAGCCTTACAGCCTTGCTTGGCTGGCCGGTTGGCGAAGTCATCGGGCGCGAAGCGGAACTGCGCGAGCAGTTCGGCGTCAGCCGTGAAACGTTTCGTGAAGCCCTGCGGATCGTTGAAAGCCGGGGATCGCTGCGGATGCGCCGTGGATGGGCGGGGGGGCTCAGTGTCGAGCGCCCGCAGGTTGAAAGCGTGGCAACTGCGTTTGCAGCTTTTCTCAGCGCGAACGGGATTACACAGTCTCAAGTCAAGCGTGGAGCTTGGGCGTTGGACCGGATGCTGATCGAGCGCCTGAAGCAAAGACGCGGGCCTTTCCCCATGCCAGTCAAAGGCGAGGCAGTACGTGAATGGCTTGCCCGCGCGGCCGATGAAACCCTGCTCTCGGTTTACGCGAGGGCTCTCGGACGTCTCAGTCTGACTGAGGAAACGGTTGGCGAGGTGGCATCTACGCTGGCGGTAGCGGGGCAGATTGCCGCGGCTCTTTCCTGCCATGACTATGGCGCGGCACTTCGGCTTCTCTCTCTGGCTCCGATTGAACATAGCAACGCCTGTGAGGAGCCATCGCGCGGCACGAGTGCGCGAGCGGCAAACGTCGCGATGCGTATCATCCGGCAGAACGCGAATGCACATAGTGCAAGCCTTGGAAGCGAGGCGGTTTTGCGCACGAAGTTCGATCCCTCGCGAGCGGTGATCAGGCAGGCAGTTCGTATCCTGCAAGATCTGGATGTGCTCGAAGCCCGCAAAGGGCGAGGGGGCGGATATGAATTGAAGCAGCCTTCCGCCGTCGGCGTCATTCGGCAGTTCTTTCCTCTGCTTGCATCAGAGCATCGCACGCCCGCAGGGCTGGTGGATTTGATGTGGGATATAAATGCGGTGAATTTGCGCCAGGCAGCGGTCAGCCTGTTCGCGATGGAACCTGCGGAACAAGCAACTGAATGTCGCGGGCTGCAGGAGCTCATTGACCACAATGCCGAACCGCAGCGCTTCATATTGTTACAGCAAGCCTTCGCCAGGCTTGCCGATAGTCCGATGCTGGACACTCTGGCGCTCTGTGTAGTTTCCTACCAGATTCGCATGGGCGGCACGCCAACCCAAGTTCCAACGCAGGAACATTACCGGGCGCGGGAAACAGACATAGTGCGAGCACTGATCGCGCGCGATGCTGGGCGCGCGGAACAAACCCTTCGTCAATTGCAGGCCGAAATCACCGAAATTGCCCTGCAGGGAAAAGGGATAAGTATGCCGATTTCCTCCCTTGTCGTGCGCAGTGGCCGATCCGTGACGTCTGTGTGATAGCGGTCAGGGCAGGATGCCGGCCCCTCTGGTGAATAGCGGATTGGTGGTATCGTCTGGAGTTCCCGAGCGTTGATTTCGAATTTCGGCCATGCTTGAGGGAAGCTCGAAAGGAAGTCTTCCCTGAGCATTGGCTTTGCCGAGTATTACATCCAGCACGGCTGCATCGCTCGCGCCGAAATTTGCCAGAACCGCATCAGAGTGATCCAGAACGTTGGTGAGGATGGCAGGGCGATCCAGAAAGATCGCCAAAATCGTCGGGCCGTACCGTCTGGCTTTCAGAAGCTCATCATAGGCCGGATCACCAGGTCGAAAATCCAGTCTGCCTTCCTTGTAGCGGCTGCCGAAGAAGTGGTGCGGGTGAAGCATCTCTGATGGCGCTTCGCTACGAATTACCGAGAAGTCGGCATCTTCCGGACGGTTCACCACGATGAGACCAGCTCTTTGGGCGACGAGTGGGTCCACACCAAACAGGTACACTTTCCGGTGGTCTGCCGCGATCGGCAGGAGAGCATTGGAATTCTTCAGGAGCACCTGCGCCTTGCGCTGTGTTTCCTCGGCCCGGGCGGCGAACTGCCTATTGCCCAGCATGTCGCCCGCTGCATCCGGCGAGACGTAGGGGTTCTCGAACAGTCCGAGCTGGAATTTGCTGGTCATGACGCGGACGACCGACGCGTCTATCCGTGTCTCATCGATCAGCTTGCGATCAAATGCTTCCATCAAGGGCGCCGGGTCGTCTACCCCACCGAACTGATCGATCCCTGCCTTGAGGCCAATGGCAAATCGTTCGGCCTTTGAGAGATGATCGACTCCCCAGGACGTGGCAATATGTGCAGGAGTTTGAGGGTTCTCCGCAGTCGGCGCTTTGCAAGGCTCGTCGCAATCCTGTGTGATCGCCCAGTCCGAGACGACCATACCATCGAAGCCGAGCTCATCACGCAAAAGCGTGTCGAGTAGCAATGAACTGAAGCCCGCGCCGACCTGTTCGACGGGTTGGCCATTTATCGTAGGGCCGCGCAGGATCGGGTAGGCTGGCATCACACCGCCCACCTTCACCTTCAGGGAATCCCGGAACGCATCGACGTGATGAGCGAATTCGGCATCGTCGAGATCTGCGTAGCGCCCATAATAATTATGTCCGTCAAAACCTTCAGGCTGTGCTCCGTATCCGGCGAAATGTTTGATAACGCTGAGTACGCCATCCCTGCCAGGCCCGTCCTTGCCACCCTGAAAACCCTCGACGTAAGCAGCTGCCAGCGAACCGGCGAGGCCGGGCTGGCTCCCGAAAGTACCGGGTTGACGCGGCCACAGAGGTTCCGTCGCAAGATCGGCCTGTGGTGAAAGGGTCATGTGGATGCCGACGGCACGATATTCCCGCCGTGCAATGTCGGCGAATTCGTGGACCAGGGCAGGGTCAGCCAGTGCGGCGAAGCCCAGTGGCTCGGGCCATTGGGAGAACCCGCCACCGACCTCGCTGGCGCCAAGAACGTATTGGAAGTGGTTGCGTGGATCGCTGCTGATGGTGACGGGAATGCCGAGCCGCGCCTGTTCGGCCAGAGCCTGCACAGCGTTGTTTTGCTCGGCGAGTTTCGCTGGCTCGGCGGTGAGCCGAGAAATAAAGCTGGTGACGTGGTTTTCACCGATGGCAGTGCCGACAGCTTGCAGCGCATAGCCCGTGTCGGAATTGTCGAACCGCCCGGAGTTGCCCGGAAGACTTCCATGCAACAGCGTGCCCAGCTTCTCTTCCAGTGTCATCCGAGCTGTGATGTCACGAGCGCGGACAGCGGGAGCTAGTCGCCAATCTTCAAACGGGGCAAGCTTCCCGTCGTTGTCGAGATCACGAAACTGCAGGCCATCGACCTTGATGATGGGCTTATGACGGCTGCCCAGCGTAATCTGTGTCACGGGCGCTGATGCTGTTGTTGAGTTGATGGACGAGCCGTCAGCCGACGAACAGGCGCCCAGCGTGGCAAGAAAGGCGAGGCCGGAAATCCGGGGGAAAAGGAATTTGTTCTTCATAGGACTTCCTGCTGTGCCGGACGACTTCAATTGGAGAGGCTTTGCTTGACGGCTTTCTGGCTGATGGCTTGAATATTGGGCATACCGCCTGATGCCATCAGGCGCTGGATCATACCGACGAATACGAGATTATTGGTCGGATCGACCCAGAACCATGTCCCTGCCGCGCCGTCCCATAGATAGCTGCCTTTCCCCATATCGACCCCAGCCAGCTCTGGATCCGTCACGACGACCCCGTTGTAACCGAACTGATATCCCGGGCGGATCTGCTGCATGCCGATGCCGAACTTTCCGCTGACAAGCGCAGGAGGGAGATGATCGGTCATGATGGTTTTTGCTGATCCGGGGGCAAGGATGCGGACATCGTCCAGGACACCGTCGTTCAGCAACATTTGCCCGAAGCGTGCATAGTCTCCGGCCGTGGTGACCAAGCCTCCGCCCCCTGATGCAAAGCCTGGAGGATCCGCATAGGTTGCGGCAAACCTGCCGCCGCCGGGCTTTGCCAGTTTCCCGTTCTGCCACTCATAGAGCGATGCAAAACGCTCTCTCTTCTCAAGCGGAACGTAGAATGCCGTGTCCGTCATGCGGAGCGGTGCGAAGATGCGCTGTTCCATGAAGTCGGCCAGCGCCATTCCGCTGATCCGCTCGACGATTGCGCCCTGGACATCCATCGCCACGCTGTATTGCCATTGGGTACCGGGTTCGAAAAGGAGCGGGAGGGCGGCGAGCTTGTCAACGAAGGCATCGGTCGATTGCGCTGCCATCGGGCTGTCGGCGCGATAGAGATCGTCGACATAACCTGGCATGAAGCCATAACTGAATCCGGCAGTATGCGTCAGCAACTGCTCGATTGTGGGCAGAGATTGCGGAGCCTCGATGATCGGATTGCCCGATGCATCCATCCCCTTGAAAAGCTTCACCCCCTCAAGTTCGGGCAAGAACTTGGTGATCGGATCTGACGGCTGCCATTTACCTTCGTCATACAGGATCATCATTGCCACGGCGGTGACCGGCTTGGTCATCGAAAAGGCTCGGAAAATTGTGTCGGTTTCCATTGGTTTCCCGCTTTCGAGATCGCGCTTGCCGATCGCCGAGGAATGCACCACCGCGCCGTCCTTCATCGCGATCGTCACTACGCCAGCCAGTTCACCCTTATCGACCATCGGTTGGAGGGCGGCATCCACGGCAGGCCAGACCTGCGCTTGCAGCGGGGCTGATGAAATCAGCGCGCAGGCCGCAATCGATCGGATCAAACGCATGATGTATTCCTTCTCGATCTGTTCAGGGAGTTGCCGGAGCGGCGAAGGGATTTGGCAGCGCTGGCGGGCTGCCCGCGGCAATCACACCGTCAGCTCCTTCCGGGTAAATCCGTGAAAGCTTGGCGGTGGCGTTAAATTCCATCACCGCTTTGCCCTCCGCATCAAGCGCAGGCCAGGTTGGTACTGTCCCTCCGCCCGGATTTCCGGTGGTGACGAAATTGACCACAGCACCGGAAAACTGCCTGACGACGTTGCGATCCACCTCGGTGAAATCCCGCCCCGGCGAAAGATGCAGCGTATCGAACATGTATGGCAGTTCCGAAGAATGGAACGCCCCGTATTGTGCGGCATTGGGTCCCGGTTCGACGTGGCTGAAAAGATAGGCATAGACAGGGCTCTGGGCGCCCCGGTGCTCCATCCATTCCAGAATTGGGGCCATCTCTGCGCGGGCAGTGATTTCCCGGGTTGCGGAATCCGAAGCCTGAGCGTCACTGTCGCCCGGATAGAACCGGAGAAATTTCTCGGCTTGGCTGCCATAGCGTTCCCGCGCTTCCGTGTTCCATTCGGTAGCAGTTACGCGGCGGGTCGGCGCGAACAGATCGTTGAGTGTATAACCGGTCATGACCGGGACATCATTCGCCATTCCAAGAGATTGCGATGCGGTTGGAATGACCTTCCCGTCGGCGATGGGCAGACCACCACCGCCGGGCCCCGGAGATACGGTAAGCTTCTCGACCGGAAGTGCGCGAGCATCGGCGATCGATTGAACGTTCCAGCTTTTTACCAGCGCCGAGCCTGATTGTTCTGCGGCGGAAAGCGGAGGATAGGAGCCCATGCCCGGCGCGCTCTGCACGATGGCCGCACGGAACAGCCCTTTGGCTTCCGGAGAGGCCAGGAGGCCAAGGACCGAACCGCCACCGGCAGACTGACCCGCAATGGTGACTTTGGCCGGGTCGCCACCGAACGCAGATATGTTCTGCCTTATCCAGCGCAGTGCTTCGATCTGGTCCTGAAGCGCGTAGTTCCCGGACGCGCCACGCTGTTCTGCAGTCAGCTCGGGATGAGCAAGGAAGCCGAGCACGCCCAGCCGGTAGTTGATAGTGACGACGACGAGTCCCTGTCGAGCAAGGTTGGCCCCGTCATAGACAGGCACTGTGCCGGAGCCTGAGGTATATCCACCGCCATGGATGTAGACGAGCACCGGCAATGCTGCACCGGGCGTTTCGGCCGCGGTCCAGATGTTGGCGAAGAGGCAATCCTCGCTCACCCCCGGCTCGACGGGCGTCATGTATTCACTGGTCCACATCATGAAGCCTTCCGCCGATAGCTCCTGCGGACAACTCGGCGGCATCACGTCGGCTCGGCGAACCGTCTCGTCCCAGGGGTGTGGCGGGCGCGGCGGAGCCCACCGATCTGCTCCTGTCGGAGGGGCGGCGAACGGAACTCCATAATAAATTCTGACATCGTTGTCTTTTACGCCCGAAAGAGGGCCTTGCTCGACCCGCATAACCTGTTCGGCAGCGACCGGTGTTGCGAGGAGCAGGGCGGACAGCGCTGCAATCATGGCTGAACGGGACATGCAGTTCCCTTTGTCGTGGAGTGGTGTGGGCACATGAGGTTTATCCGTCGGCGGGGCGGCGTGCGAAAACGCCGAAACCGGCGATGATTGCATAACACATGGCGGGAAGCGCCAAGGCGATGGACAGGCTGCCACTTGCGTCTGCAATCATACCGGTAAGCAGTGGAACGACGGCGCCACCGAAAATGGCGACGTTGATGATCCCGGACCCGTCTGCTGCTCTTGAGCCCAGATTATCGCAGGCGAGTGTGAAAATGGTGGGAAACATGATCGAGTTCATAAGTCCCACGGCCAACAGGCTGTATCCTGCGACCGATCCTTCTGTTCCCGTCGAGATCAGGATCAGCGCAATGGCTCCGGCCGACACACATGCCAGAACCTTGCCCGGGCT
This sequence comes from Novosphingobium aerophilum, assembly GCF_014230305.1. Classification (GTDB taxonomy): domain Bacteria; phylum Pseudomonadota; class Alphaproteobacteria; order Sphingomonadales; family Sphingomonadaceae; genus Novosphingobium; species Novosphingobium aerophilum. The sequence goes on along the minus strand of NZ_JACLAU010000002.1, from coordinate 4,477 downwards.
CAGCACACGCAAGATGGCGGAGCCTATAAAGCGGCCGATCATCGCGCCGCCCCAATACAGGATGATCATCCAGGCAACAGCCTGCTCTGGCTGGTCGAACACGCGATCTTGCGTCAGGTAATTGATGATGATCGAGCCGATCGAAACTTCCGCCCCGACATAAAGGAAGATGCAGAGCGCGCCGTAGCCGAAGCGTGGGCGCTTCAGCAGGTCCAGCCCGCCGAGGCCGGATCCAGGTTCATGGCGTTCACCCTTCAGGCGATTGCGACACAGCCAGACGACCAGGGCAACTATCGCAAGGGCTGCCGCAAGGCCGGTATAGGCATTGACGATTACGATCGTTTCCTGGGTTCGATAGGCCGCCAATTCCGCCCCGGAAAGCTCGGCTGCCGTAACCGTCGCCAAGCTTCCGAGAATTATGATCGCGCCAAAATAGGGGAAGAGCGTGGTTCCAAGCGAATTGAACGCCTGCGCGAATGTCAGCCGACTATGCGCGGTGCGTGCAGGGCCGAGCATCGAGATCAGCGGATTGGCCACCACCTGCACGATCACTACACCACTGGCGAGGACGAACAGGGCGAACAGGAACAGACCATACACCGCATTCTGGGATGCGGGAATGAATAGCAGGCAGCCGACCATCATGGTCAGGAGGCCTGCAACTGCCCCGCGCATGTAGCCGATCTTCTTGATCAGCATCGCACCGGGAATGCCTATCGCGGCATAGGCGAAGAAGAAACAGAACTGGACCAGCATCGCCTCGGTCCAGCTCAGCTCGAACAATTCTTTCAACTTGGGAATGATGACGTCGTTCAGCGAAGTGATTCCGCCGAATATGAAGAACAGGGCAAACACGAACGGCTGGAGTCCACGGGCATCCGTATGCCCTGCTGGTTGTGCAGCCTCGCCGGATAACGCTACCAACCCCCCTCCATTCATGGCGGCTTTTGCCGCGCTTCATCAGTAGTCGTTCGCAAGCCGAACGCTTGATCGTCTTGCCGCAATTCTAGCCGCTTCTCTACTCAGCCGACAAACGGGTAATTGGACAACGTTGTCCATTCAACTGGAATGAAAGCCTGCTGCTTGTCAAACGGCAAATGGCGGGGGGCGCAAGATTGTCCGAGCTTTGCACCGCGTTTCTTCACCTGCGAACAAAGAAACTGGAAGCGATCCGGGGTGACCTGACGCTGGCGGAGCTGGCAGCGAAGCATGGCATTCACCATACGATGATCGCGGCGTGGAAGCGGCAGGCGGTCGAAGGGATGGCAGGCACGTTCTCGGGGGCAAGTGATGCGGCCCGGGCGGCCAGCGAGGCCGAAGTCGAGAAGCTTCACGCGAAGATCGGTCAGTTGGTCGTGGAGCGCGCGCGGTGCCCCGCTACACCCGCAGACCCAGGGCAAGATCGAGCGCTGGCATCAGACCCTGAAAAACCGCATCCTGCTGGAAAACTACTTCCTGCCCGGCGACCTCGAGGCCCGGATCGAGGCCTTCGTCGAGCACTACAACCACCAGCGTTACCACGAGAGCCTCAGCAACGTGACGCCCGCCGATGCCTACTTCGGCAGGGCACCCGCCATCATCAAACAACGCGAAAGGATCAAACGACAGACCATCGAATATCGACGCTTGCAACACCGCAAGCTCGCCGCATAACATCAACCCCGAGACGAGGCCCGCACTCCGCTAATTTACGCCGCGAGTTGTGCCAAATGTTCTGACGACGGACAAGTTGTGCCAAATGTTCTGACGACGGACAGGTTCGCCTACGCCCAGATGCAAATCAGTTTATCGTCCGCTATTCTGAACACAAAGAGAGCAATGAACCAGTCGTAACTCCCGTCAAAAATTCGTGGATTGCATGTGCTGGGCGGCGATAGGGAATGTACCGGCAACCAAGGCACAACTCGTCCTGACTTGATGTTGCTGAATAAGGAATGGTCCGACCAGAGTCATAAGAGAGGGAAGGGGGCTTGCTTCTGATTGAGCCGAACGAGCGTCGAAAGTCGGTGCTTGGGCTCGTAATCAGGAGTACGTCCCTTGATCAAGTCGATCCCGCTGACCAAGTTGGTCCGGTCCCCTCGCAATGTGCGCCGTCATGGCGACCCAGACGCAGATTCCGAACTGAAAGCGAGCATTGCCGCCCATGGCTTGTTGCAGAACCTCATCGTTCGGCCTGCCGCTCGTGGAAAATTCGAGGTCGAAGCCGGAGAGCGCCGCCGCTGCGCCTTGCTGGCGCTTGCCGAAGAGAAAGTCCTGCCGAAGGGCTACGAGGTTACCTGCCTCGTGCTTGAGGACGATGCGGAAATCGCAGTCGAAACGAGCCTGGCCGAGAACTTCCATCGCCTCGCGATGAACCCCGCCGACGAAGCGCAGGCGTTCGCTGCCCTGATCGAGGCAGGCGCCTCGACGGAAGATGTCGCGCGCAGGTTCGGACTGACGGTCCGCTTCGTCGAAGGCCGGCTGCGTCTCGCGACCCTTGCGCCTGTCGTCTTCGATGCTCTGGCATCTGGCGAAATCACTCTCGATCTCGCCAAAGCTTTCGGCGCGACCTCCGACCAGGAGATTCAGGCTCGCGTCTATGAACAGGCGTCTTCGGGCTATTATGCGCCCAGCGCCGACAGTATCCGGCGCATGGTGCTCTCCGGCACGGTTCGTGGCAGCGATGCTCGGGCCCGTCTTGTCGGTCGCGACGCATATATCTCTGCAGGTGGCCGGATCGAACGCGAACTCTTCGACGACGATGACAGCGAGTCCTGGGTTGATGTCGCGCTTCTCGAAACCCTCGCCTCGGAGGAGATGGAGAAACGTGCCAAGGCGCTCGCCGCAGAGCAGGGCCTCGCCTGGGTCAAGCCGACGCTTGACCCCTATGCCAGTCACGATCTCGTCGAAGGCCTCATTCGCCTTCCGGCCGAGCCGGCTCCGTTGACTGACGCCGAACTGGCCCGCCTTGATGAACTCGATGCTTCCTATGACGAGCATGCGGCCATTCTCGAGGATGAAGACAGCGCCGAAGAAGCAATTGCTGCGGCCGAGGCGACGATCGAAGCGATCGAGCGCGAATGCCAGGACATTCGGGCAAAGCCCCCAGAACTGGCACCCGAACTGAAGGCCGATGCCGGAATGATCCTCGTTCTCTCGCGCGATGGCACACCGGTTCTTCAGCCGGTGTTCTACGGCGAGCGCGATATCGAAGTCGTTGGTGACGAAGATGTCGTCGAAGTTGTTGCGAGTGTCGGCAGTGATGGCAAACGCCGTGCAGCGCTTTCCAAGCGTCTGGTCGACGAACTTGCGATGCAACGTCGTGACGTGCTCGCGCTCCACGTTGCATCGGATCCTGGCCTTTCGCTCGACATCATGGTCTTCACCCTCGCGGATGCCGACATCCACGACTGGCGGTCACGCGCGGCCACGACCCTGCGTGGCGGCGTCCCCGCGGGTCCGATTGTCGGGTTCGAAGCGAAGGATGCGCCGGCAAGCGCATCCCTTGCGGACCTGCGCTCGGGTCTCGATGAGAGTTGGCGATCTGGCGAAGACGCTTCGTTGCGCTTCAAGATGTTCCGGGCACTCGCTGATGAAAGTCGCGCAGCATGGCTCGGCTTCGTCGTCGCTCGCACGCTCGAGGCGAGCCTCAACATGGCAGGCGAACGTCAGATCACGTTCCAGGATCATCTGGGCAGCACGATCGGCATCGACATGGCGCAATGGTGGCGTCCGACCGCGGCAAATTACTTCGACCGCGTCTCGAAGCAGGTCATCCTTGATGCGCTCACCGATGTTGGCGGTTTGGAACTGTCCTCACGCTTCGCATCGGTGAAAAAGGGCGATCTCGCGATGAGCGCCGAGCGCGTCTTCGCGGGGACCTACATCACCGAGGTCGAAGTTCGGGAAAGGGCACTCGCCTGGGTGCCCGAAGTCATGCGCTTTGCCGACCAGCCGGAAATTCCTGCCGATAACGAAGCGCAAAGTCCCGACGCGGATTTCGTCGCCAACGACGACAATCAGCCTCCGAGCGAGCTGGCCGCCTGACCTCCTCCTGACAGGAATGGCTGCTCGCCACCGTGAAGCGGTCCTCCGGCACATGCCGGGGGGCCGCTTCCTTCATGGAAAGAGAGCGGAGGGGGCTCCGGGATCTCCGGCACTGACCGACGAAACTGTCGTCAGGCCATTTCAGGAGATCCAACATGGCCTATCGCAAGGGACAAAGCGGCGGAGTGTCGCCTGCTACCCGTATCACCCAGGAAATCATCGCCCGCCTCGAGTCCGGCACGAAGCCGTGGATCAAGCCATGGCGCGGTGTGCCGGTCTCGCGCCCATTGCGGGCGTGCGGCATCCCTTATCGCGGCATGAATGGTGCGCTGTAACGGCGCGAGTAAGGAGGTGCTATGACAACATAGCCAGGTCAGCTGGTACGACCTGTGCCCACCGGACTAACCTCGACCAGTAATGGTTGCGACCTCGAAAGGGGCGGGGGACAACA
>NZ_JACLAU010000029.1 GCF_014230305.1 Novosphingobium aerophilum | reverse complement strand
ACCTCAAACTGCGCGCGATCATTTCGGAATGCTGCGCGGACAATTCTCGGAACGCTGCGCGCCATCACCTCGGATTCCCGCGCGCGATCAAATCGGAATGGTGCGCGCGATGACCTCGGAATCCGCACAGATGATAGGCGACATAACCCTTGCGCAGGGTCACCGCGCCGAACCACACCGGTTTGCCGGTCCTGGGATCGACCGTGCGGGTGTGGAGAACCAGATCGCCGGGCTGGTCGGTCACGACGAGCTGATCCGGCGCCGCCGTCAGCATCAGATCGCGCAGGGCGGCGAAGGTGGCGGGGAAATCGGCCGAGGCCATGACGCTATTCCTTTTTCCGCCCGGCCAGATCGATCAGGTGCGCCGGGAACGACAGGGCCAGCGGCAGGGCGATCCACGGCCAGGCGGCCCCGGTCAGCGCGGCGCGCAGGCCCAGGACGATCAACGCGGCGGGCAGCAGCATCGGCACCAGGGTGCCCAGCGTCCAGCCCCGTGCCCGCAGCCACAACAGCTCAAGCACCAGGGCCAGCAGGATCACATCGGCGGCATGGCCAGAGGCGAAGAGGGCGTTCATGGCCGCCACGGCGTCAACCGAACGGCGCGTTGAGCTGGACCACGAACCAGTTGAGCGTCCCGGCCGCACTGACCCAGGCCAGATAGGGCACCAGCAGCAGCGCAGCGGTGCGGGACAGGCGCAGGCAGTAGACGATCAGCCCGGCGATCGACAGCCACAGCAGCAGCAGTTCGACGAAAGCCCAGTCCGGCCGCTGCAGCCGGAAGAACAGGAGGCTCCACAGCACGTTGAGGAAGCCGTTGAGCGCGAAGAGGCCAATCACCGTGTCCGAGATCCGCACGTTGGGTGCGGCGCGCCAGGCCGAGACCCCCGCCAGGGCCGCGAGCGCGAAGATCGTCGTCCAGGCGATCGGAAAGATCGGCCGCGGCGGGGTGAACGCCGGCTTGTTCAGGCTTTCGTACCAGGGCCCGAGATCGGTGATCGTGCCGCCAAGCACGGCCACCACGGTGGCCGCGAGCATGGCGACGACCACCGGCAGGGCCCAGGCGCGGCTCACCGCGGGACTTCCTGCGGTCCGGCCCGGCTGCCAACCTGGCCCAGGCCGAGCAGGTGGGCACAGTCCTTCAGGAAGATGCGCAGGTGCGCCATCGGCTTGGCCCGCACCAGCCGCTTGTTCATGTAGGCTTGCCAGGTCAACTGCTGCACGTCCCGATCGGCGCACATCGCCACGAAGCGTTCACGCCGCTTGTCGCTGGAGTACCAGAAGTACTGCATGATCCCGAGGATCCAGAACACCCGCCCGTGCAGGCGCAGGAAATCCTTGCGGGCCCGGCGCAGCACCGCCGGATTGCCCGAGGCGACGAAGGCCAGGGCGGTCTCGGCCGCGATCCGGCCGCAGACCATGGCATAGTAGATGCCCTCACCCGAAGCCGGCGCGACCACGCCCGCGGCATCGCCCGCCACCAGCACGTCACGCCCGTTGTCCCAGCGCTTGAGCGGCTTGAGCGGGATCGGCGCGCCTTCGCGGCGGATCGTCTCGCAGCCGTCGAGCCCCATCTCGTCGCGCATGGTCTGCACCGCACCGCGCAGCGAGAAACCCTTGTGAGCGCTGCCGACACCGATCGAGGCGGTTTCGCCATGGGGGAAGACCCAGCCATAGAAATCGGGCGAGAGCCGCCCCTGGTAAATCACGTCGCAGCGCGACCCGTCAAAACCCTGCTCGGTGGCGCTGGGTGACTTCACGACCTCGTGATAGGCGAACACGCAGGGGTTGCGTTCGGCCCCGGGGATGTTGCCCCGCGCCACGCCCGAGCGCGCGCCATCGGCACCGATCACCAGGCGGGTGCGGATCCGTTCGAGCGCGCCACCGCGGGCGGTGCTGTAGCACACCACGGCCCCGGGCAGCCCATCATGTTCGACCCGTTCGAAGGTGCCCGTGCGCCGATCCGCCCCGCAGCGCGCGGCACGCGCGCGCAGCCATTCGTCAAAGACATCGCGATCGACCATGCCGACATAGCCGATCTCGCCGACCGGCATGTCGACCACACGGCTGGAGGGCGCGACCATCCGCGCCGCGCGGGCCCGGGCGACCAGCAGGCTCTGCGGCACCTCGAACTCTTCGAGCAGGCGGGGCGGTACGGCGCCGCCGCAGGGCTTGATCCGACCGGCCCGATCGAGCAGCAGCACCTTGCAGCCGCTGCGCGCCAGGTCCCAGGCGGCCGTGGCCCCGCAAGGTCCTCCCCCGACGACGACCACATCGTAATCGATGCCATCGGCTTCACGGCGCGATTGCGCGGAACGGAGCTGGTTCATGTGCCGGCTGACCTCAGGCTGGGGGTGGAACGGGGAGCGGCGCGACTGAACAGGGCCAGCAACGCGGCAGCAAGAAAGAGGGCGGCTTCGGCCATGAAGACCAGGCCGAACCCGCTGGCGGGATCACCCAGGGCGGTGCGGGCCCAATCGACCCCGAGCGCGCCGAGCAGCCCGCCCAGCCCGAAGGCGATGGCCTGGGCCGTGCCCCAGACCCCCATGCGCACGCCTTCGCCGGTGCGCTCACCCGCGCCGGCCAGGCCCATCATCGAGCCGATGGCCGAGACCGCGAAGGCCCCGTTGCACAGGCCGAGCAGGACGATGTTGACCGCCAGCGGCCAGCCCGGACCGACCCGGGCCGCAACGGCCAGCCCGGCCAGCGCCAGGGCCGAACCGACACAGCCGAGCATGGTCCAGACCCGCAGCTCGACCGGCAAGCGCCCGCGGAAGGCGCTGCCGCCCAGCCCGGTCAGGATCATCCCGACCAGCACGCCGCCGTTCTGCAGCCCGGACAGCCTGGTGGATTCGCCCGGGGTCATCCCGAAGACCAGCCCGCTGAACGGCTCGAGGATCAGATCCTGCATCGCATAGGCCAGCATCGAGACGAAAATGAACAGGGTGAAGCGGCTGGCCTCGGGGTCGGCGAAGATCTCGGCCAGGGCTTCGCGCAGCGAGGGGGCCGGCCCCGCCGTGGCGGCGGCCCGCGCGACCGGGGCGGTCGCCGGTTCAAGCCGGAAGGTGGCGATCAGGGTCAGCCCGAAGGCAGCGCCGACCACGCCCCCGGCGACCCGCAGCAGGCGCGCTTCGGTGAACGGGTCGAGCAGGGCGCCGGCGGTCCCCGCCGCGACGACGATGCCGAAGATCATCATGATCCAGGTGGTGGCCGCCGCGGCCGCCCGGCGTTGCGGCGCGACGCCGCTGGCCAGCATGGCCAGGACCGACGTGCCCGCCGCGCCGACGCCTGCCCCGATCAGGGTGAAGCCGAGGACCAGCTCCAGCAGGGCGGGCCAGCGCGCCTCGTCGAGCCGGGTGACGCCATGGACCGCCAGCATCGCACCAGTGCCCAGCACCGCCATCCCGGCGATCACCCAGGGGGTACGGCGACGGCCGAGATCGGACCCATGGCCCCACAGCGCGCGCGAGAACTGGACCGCATAGTGCCAGGCCACCAGACCCGCCGGAACCCCGGCAGCCAGGCCATACTCCAGCACCATCAAGCGGTTGAGCAGCGAGGTGGCGAGCATGGTGACCGCGCCGATCGCGGCCTGGACCAGGCCGAGCCGGACGATCCCCAGCCAGCCATAGGCGGCCGGCCCGCTGGCGGCGCGGGCGGTCACAGCGTGCCGCCCAGGGCCAGCGCGCTGGCCATCATGCCGAGCACGTACAGCGAAACGCCGGTGGCGTTGTACCACGGCGCGTGCCGGGCCGGATTGGAGACGAGTCGCGGCATCAGCGCGAGCTGCGCGAGCAGCAGGCCCGACACGATCCCGCCGGCCAGACGATGGCCCCAGGCGAACAGCAAGGCGACGACCACGACCTGTGGGATCGCCATGACCGCGCTGGCCAGTATGGCCGCGGGCCGTTCGCCCAGCACGACCGGCAGCGAGCGCAGGCCGGTCAGGCGATCGCCGGTGACCGCCTTGAAATCGTTGAGGGTCATGATGCCATGCGCGCCGGCGCTGTAGAGCGCCAGGACGGCGATGATGCGCGGGGCCGGAAGCGACCCGGCCATGACCGCCGCGCCGGTGAACCAGCTCAGCCCCTCGTAAGTGAGCGCCACGACCGCGGGACCGATCCAGCCGCTGGTCTTGAAGCGGAACGGCGGCGCGCTGTAGGCCCAGGCACAGGCCAGGCCGAGCACCGTGGCCGCCAGGACCCAGGGCCCGGTCAGCGCCGCCACCAGCAGCGACAGCAGGGTCCAGATGACTGCGATCGCCAGACCCCACCGCCCGGCGATACGGCCGGAGGGAATCGGCCGGTCGGGTTCGTTGATCGCATCGACATGGCGGTCGAACCAGTCGTTGACGGCCTGGCTGGTGCCACAGACCAGCGGCCCGGTCAGGGCCACGCCGGCGAGCAGGAAGGTCCAGCGGGAAGCCACCGGGACGCCGGACGAGACCACGCCGCAGAGCAGCGCCCACATCGGCGGGAACCAGGTGATCGGCTTCAGCAGCGTGATAACGTCGCGAACCGCCGGGGGCGGCGAAATCGCAGGAAAGACAACCGATCGCGCCATGCCCGAAGCCTAGGATCGGGCTTGATGACCGTCAAATTAATTCGACACTTTATGTGTCAATCATCGGCGTCTATTGAATTGGCAAGGCCATAACGGTGCAGCTTGGAATAGAGACTCTGACGGCTCAGACCGAGAATCTCCGCGGCCGAGGCGCGGTTATTCGAGGTGTATTCCAGCGCCGCCTCGATACAGAGCCGCTCGATCAGATCGGTCGACTCGCGGACAATGTCGCGCAGCGACATGCGACCGACCAGTTCGGTCAACTGTTCGACCGATCGCGGCGTATCACCCATCGGCGGCAGATCCCGCAGGCGCCGGCCAATCGGGCGGATCACGAAGCCGTAGCAGACCTGATCGTCCCCGGTGCGCACCGCCGACAGCTCGACCGGCTCGCCATCGAAACCATCATGGGCGCCGACCACGGTGGCGACGTTGCGCGCCGTCTCGTGCTTGGCCAACTGGCTTTCGATCAGTTCCAGATCGATCCCCGGCCGGCCGACGAAATCGCCCAGCAGCCGACCGCGGAGCTGATCGGCACTGGCTGCGGCGACCAGTTCGACGAAGGCCGAATTGGCCTCGCGGATGATCATGCGCGAATCGGTCAGCACGAAGGCGTCGGGCATGACCTCGATCACCTTGGCGGTCGCGCCGGCGCTCTGGTGGGCCACCCGGCCGGCGGACGACAGCCGGATCATCAGGTACTGGCTGCCGCGCTCGCGAAAGCCGCTGGCGGTGATCAGGACGCTTTCCCCACCCTCCGCGGGTTCCACCTCGATCGGCTGCAGCGCGTGCGAGACCATGGCCGAGCCCAGGTAGGCGATCAGTTGCTCCCGCACGCCCTTGGCGAAGAAACCCGGGAACCGCCCGCCCTGCAGACCACCCGGCCGGCTGCGCAGCGCCTCGTGCGCGGCCTGGTTGGCCTCGCGCACACGGAACGTATCGGCATCGATGATCAGCACCGGCTCGGGCGACTGTTCCAGCAGCAGCCGATAGCGCGCCTCAAGCTGGCGCAGCCGCAGATAATCCCGCTCGAGCGACTGCTGCGCCTGCAGCAACCGCTGCTGCAGCGCCGCCGCCTCGCGCAGATCGCGGCCGATCGCCAGGCTGCCCGCGCCATCGCCCAGCGTGAACACGACGAAACGCATCGGCACGTCGTTGTCGCTGCCGAGCTGGTTCACCTCGCGCCAGTGCTGGGTCGCGCCCTTGCGCGCGCCCGCCAGCATTTCCATGACCTTGGCCCGGCTTTCGACCGAAACGGTGTCAAGCCAATCGCGCCCCAGCCATTGCGCCGCGTCGGGATAGTCGCGCGGGTCGGCGGTATAGTCGACGATCCGGCCCGAGGCATCGAGCACCAGAACCACGTCACCGGCGATCATCGCCAGCTTTGCCGCCATCCCGATGTCGAGCGCGCGCAGATTGGCGTCGGGGTGCGCGAACGGCACCTTGTCTTCGATGCTGATCTTTCGGGGCGGCATCAGGGCGACAGACTTACGCGCCAAGCCGGCGAAGGCTGGCGGGAGCCTTGACGATCCTCTCTGCCAACGCGAGCGCGGCCCGCGCGTCCGTCGCGCTGCCGTCAGCTCCGACCACTTCGACCAGACCCGGGTCCGCGTTGATCATTCGCCCCCCAATGAGAATCTTCACATTCGGATTTCGGGACACCACGCGCAACGCCGCCACGAGATCGGAGAGGGCGCCGTTAGGGCAATCGCAACTGACGGTCAAGCCGACCAGGTCGAAGTGCCTGTCACCCACTAATTGCAACAATTTCTGACGCTTAGTTTCCGTCAAGGCTTCAGTCTGCCAGCCCGCCCGGGCGAACACCTCTTCGACCATCAGGGCGCCCAGACTGTGGTTGTCGCCGGGCATCGGGGCGAACAACGCCGCACGGGGAGCCGCTTCCCAGTCGCTATGCGGCGGAAAGCTCAAGGTAATTTCACGCATGACCTCTTGGATGCGCCACAAGCCCATGGTCACGTCGAGGAAATCGCAGTCATCGTCTTCCCAGTGCTGCCCCAGCTGCCGCGCCGACGGCGCGAGCAGGTCAACCAGCACGGTTTCCACAGAAACCCCGCGCGCCAGGAACCGTTCCACCACGGTCAGCAGCTCGTCCGCCTCCAGCACCAGCGGCAGCGAGGCGAACTGCGCCGCCTCGCCGGGATCAAGCGTGCGCACGGCCTCGAGCCGCGGGGCACTGCCTTCCAGCGCGTGAGCCTGGAGCAGGCGGGGAATGATCTGGTCGTTGATGAGGGAGTTGAGCGTCGACGGGGGGGAACCCCTGGCAGGGTCCCGGGATGATCGTCCCGCGTTCGCCCGCCCGGAGGCTCCGCGCTGGCCGCGCCCACTCCGGCCTGACCGTTTTGCCGTGCCCGCACCATATACAGTCGCCATGTGCAGACCCTCCCGGTCTGGAGCGGCGCAGCTTGCGCCATCCCGGACCGTCGTATCGATCTCTATCGACTCTGTTCGGGACCTGAACCCTACGCCTTTTCCGGACCCCTGACAAACGGGTATTTGTCACTTTTATTTGTCGTCAAGAAAGATTGACACTTCTCCAACCCGAGGCGTAGTCTCCAGCCTGAACGGCCAAGGTGGGCATACATGCGAGGGGAAGCAATCAGGTCAGGCACGTGGAACCCCGGTTCCGCAGTTGCCAGCCCCGGCCACACCGGACGCCGAAGCGTACGGGCGCCGCTCTATACGCCGGAGGAACGGCGCCGCCGCGACTCGACCCGCTGGACCCTGGTCCAGGGCCTGCTCGCCCCCATCCAATTCCTGGTGTTCCTGATCAGCCTGGGCCTGGTGCTGTACAGCCTGCGGACCGGCCAAGGGACCGCCGCTGCCGACCTGTCGGTGGTGGCCAAGACCCTGACTTTGTACACTATCATGATCACCGGAGCGATCTGGGAGAAGGTTGTCTTCGGGCGCTGGCTGTTCGTCCCGGCGTTCTTCTGGGAAGACGTCTTCTCGATGCTCGTGCTGGCGCTGCACACGGCCTACCTGGCCATGCTGTTCGGCCCGATCGGCACCTTCGAGCAGCGCATGCTGGTGGCCCTCGCCGGCTACGCCGCCTACCTGATCAATGCCGGCCAGTTTCTGCTCAAGCTGCGCGCCGCGCGACTCGACATGGCGCGGGAGGATCAAGCCCGGACAGAGAGGGCCCAGGCAGACAAGCCGGCCGACGGGTCCACCTATCCGGATCCGGGCCATCCCAATCCGGGACAATCCGTCCTGGCGGCACCTGCCGGATGACCGGCGACATCGGCCTTGCCCCACCCCGGTCCGCCCCGGGCTGCGCCACCCCCGCCCCCGAAGTGCTGCGCGAGCGCGGCCAGCGCGAGGTGTTCTGCGGCCTGACCGGGATCATCTGGCTGCACCGCAAGATCCAGGATGCCTTCTTCCTGGTGGTCGGTTCGCGCACCTGCGCGCACCTGCTGCAATCGGCCGCGGGGGTGATGATCTTCGCCGAACCGCGCTTTGCCACCGCCATCATCGAGGAGCGCGACCTGGCCGGCATGGCCGATTGCCAGGACGAGCTGGACCGCATCGTCCGCCAGCTGCTGGACCGTCGGCCCGACATCCGCACCCTGTTCCTGGTCGGCTCCTGCCCGTCGGAGGTGATCAAGCTCGATCTCGGCAAGGCCGCCCAGCGGCTGGACGTGGCCCTCGGCGGACGCACCCGGGTCCTGAACTATTCGGGCAGCGGCATCGAGACGACCTTCACCGAGGGCGAGGATGCCTGCCTGGCCACGCTGGTTCCGGAAATGCCGGCCGCAGCCGCGGATGCCGCCCCGTCGCTGGTGATCGTCGGCGCCCTGCCGGACATCGTCGAGGACCAGTTCCTGCGCCTCTTCGCCGAGTTGGGCATCCCGGTCGCCGGGTGCCTGCCGGCCCGCACCGTCGCCAACCTGCCCGCCATCGGCCCGCAGACCCGCTTCCTGCTGGCCCAGCCCTTCCTGGGCGACACCTGCCGGGCGCTCGAGGATCGCGGCGCCAAGCGGCTCGACGCGCTGTTCCCCTTCGGGGCCGAGGGCACCACCGACTGGCTGCTGGCGGCTGCCCTGTCCTTCGGGATCGACCGGATGCACTTCAATGCGGTGGTCGCGCCGGGCCGCGAGCGCGCCAAGCGGGCGATCGCCCATCGGCACGAACGGCTGGCCGGCAAGCGCATCACCTTCCTCCCCGACTCGCAACTGGAGGTTCCCCTCGCCCGGTTCCTGTCCAACGAACTGGACATGATCCCCGTCGAGGTGGGCACGCCCTATCTCCACCGCGATCTCACCGCGCGCGAGCTGGCCCTGCTGCCGGCCGGCACGCGGATCAGTGAGGGCCAGCACCTCGACCGGCAGCTCGACCGGGTCCGTGCCGACCGCCCCGACCTGACGGTCTGCGGACTCGGCCTCGCCAACCCGCTCGAGGCCGAGGGCCTGTCCACCAAGTGGGCGATCGAGCTGGTCTTCTCCCCCATCCACGGGTTCGAACAGGCCGGCGACCTTGCCGACCTGTTCGCCCGGCCGCTGCGGCGGCGCGATCTGTTGAAGGTATAGCCCATGCAGCTCGCCGTCTGGACCTATGAAGGACCGCCCCACGTCGGGGCCATGCGGGTCGCCACCGCGATGGAGGGCGTGCATTTCGTGCTCCACGCCCCCCAGGGCGATACCTATGCCGACCTCCTGTTCACGATGATCGAACGGCGCGGCAAGCGCCCGCCGGTCACCTACACCACCTTCCAGGCGCGCGATCTGGGCAAGGACACCGCCGAGCTGCTGCAGGCGGCGATCCGCGAGGCGACCGAGCGGTTCGCGCCCGAGGCCCTGCTGGTCGGCGCCTCCTGCACGGCCGAGCTGATCCAGGACGATCCGGCGGGTCTGGCCGAAGCGCTGGACCTGGCCTGCCCGGTGATCCCGCTCGAACTGCCGAGCTACCAGCGCAAGGAAGCCTGGGGGACGGCCGAGACCTTCTACCGGATGGTCCGCCATCTGGCCGACCGCTCGCTGCGGCCCGCCCCGCGTGAGGGCCGCCGCCCACTGGTCAACCTGCTGGGCCCCTGCGCGCTGGGGTTCCGCCACCGCGACGACGTGGCCGAGGTGCGCCGCCTGCTCGACGTGCTGGGGATCGATGTCCATTGCGTCGCCCCGCTCGGGGCCCGCCCGGCCGATCTGGTCCGGATCGGCGTGGCGGATTTCAACATCGTGCTCTACCCCGAGACCGGCGAACCTGCCGCCCAATGGCTCTCGCGCGAGTTCGGCCAGCCGGTCGTTCGCACCGTGCCGATCGGCGTGGGCGCCACCCGCGAGTTCATCGCCGAAGTGGCAGCCCTGGCCGGAGTCGATCCCGCCCCCGCGCTCGCCGATGCCGGATCGCGCCTGCCGTGGTGGAGCCGCTCGGTCGATTCGACCTACCTCACCGGCAAGCGGGTCTTCATCTTCGGCGATGCCACCCATGCCATCGCCGCCGCGCGGATGGCCGCCGAGGAGCTGGGCTTCACCGTCTGCGGGCTGGGCTGCTACAACCGCGAGTTCGCGCGTGAAATGCGCGCCGCCGCCGCCCGCCACGGGGTCGAGCCGCTGATCACCGACGATCACCTGGCGGTGGAGGACGCGATCCGCGCCGCCTCGCCCGAGCTGGTGCTGGGCACCCAGATGGAACGGCACATCGCCAAGCGCTTCGGGATTCCCTGCGCGGTGATCTCGTCGCCGGTCCATGTCCAGGATTTCCCCGCCCGCCACAGCCCGCAGATGGGCTTCGAGGGCGCGAACGTGATCTTCGACACCTGGATCCATCCGCTGGTGATGGGGCTGGAAGAGCACCTGCTCACCATGTTCCGGGACGATTTCGAGTTCTCGGACGCGGCCGGCCCGTCGCACCTGCACGGCGGCGTGGCGACCCCGGCGGCCCACCCGGCCCCGCAGGACGAGCCGGCCGAGGCGCTGGCCGGGGCGATCGCCGATGCCCTGACGATCGAGGTTCCCGCCACGGACACCGCCGCGGTCACCTGGACCGCCGATGCCGAGCGTGAGCTGCGCAAGATCCCGTTCTTCGTCCGGGGCAAGGCCCGGCGCAACACCGAAGGTTTCGCCGTGCTGCAAGGCCGCCGCGAGATCGACCTGGCCACCCTTTATGACGCGAAGGCCTACTATGCGCAGTAGTCCCGCCTCCCCCTCCCGGCCCGTCCCTCCCGGACGGATCGCGCCGGTTCGCGTCGTCATCGTGACGCTCGACAACCACCTCAAGGGTGCGGTCGAGCGAGCCACGGTGGAGCTGGGCGAAGCCAACATCGTGCTTTCGCTGCACGCGGCGACCGACTGGGACCGCTCGCCGGGCGCGCTCGACGCCGCGCTCGGGGCGATCGCCCAGGCCGACATCGTGATCGCCACGATGCTGTTCCTGGATGAGCACATCCGTGCCGTCCTGCCCGCGCTCGAGGCCCGCCGCGAAGCGTGCGACGCGATGGTCTGCCTGATGTCGGCGGGCGAGGTCGTGCGGATGACGCGCATGGGCGGCTACCGCATGGACGCGCCGGCCAAGGGGCCGCTGGCCCTGCTCAAGAAGCTGCGCGGATCGAGCAAGCCCGGCACCAATTCGGGCGCGGGGCAGATGAAGATGCTGCGCCGCCTGCCCAAGATCCTGCGCTTCGTGCCGGGCACCGCGCAGGATGTGCGCGCCTATTTCCTGACCCTGCAGTACTGGCTGTCCGGATCGGACGAGAACGTGGTCGCCATGGTGCGCGCCCTGATCGACCGCTATGCGGGGGGTGACCGCCTGACCCGCCGCGGCATGACCGCCGCCGCACCGCCGCGCGAATATCCGGAAATCGGCGTCTATCATCCGCGCACCGAACAGAAGCTGTCGGAAAGCCTGAAGCTGCTGCCCCCCGCGCGCAAGGGTGAGCGGGGCACCGTGGGCCTGCTGCTGCTGCGGTCCTACCTGATCAGCAAGGACGCCGGCCACTATGACGGCGTGATCGCCGCATTCGAGGCGGCCGGGCTGCGGGTGATCCCGGCCTTCGCCAATGGCCTCGATTCGCGCCCGGCGATCGAACGGTTCTTCCTCCGCGACGGGCAGCCGACCGTGGACATCGTCGTCTCGCTGACCGGTTTCTCGCTGGTCGGCGGCCCGGCCTACAACGATGCGCGCGCCGCCGAGGCGATGCTGGCCCGGCTCGACGTACCCTATGTTGCCGCCCATGCGCTGGAATTCCAGTCGCTCGAAACCTGGGGCGCAGGCCGCCAGGGCCTGCTGCCGATCGAATCGACCATCATGGTCTCGATCCCGGAACTGGACGGATCGATCGTCCCGACGGTCTACGGCGGGCGCTCGGACGGGCTGGGCCAGCCCTGCACCGGCTGCGCCCGGAGCTGCGTGTTCACCCGCGAAGGCCCGGCCAATGCCCCGGTCAACCCGATGCGCGCTTGTCCCGATCGCGCCGAGGCTCTCGCTGCCAAGGTCGGCAAACTGGTCGCCATGCGCCGCGCCGAGCGGGCCGGGCGCAAGCTGGCGATCACCATCTTCAACTTCCCGCCCAATGCCGGGGCCACCGGATCGGCCGCCTTCCTGGCCGTGTTCGAATCGCTCCACGCCACGCTCGGCCGGCTGGCCGCGGCGGGCTATGCGGTCGACGTGCCGGACAGCGTCGATGCCCTGCGCGAGGCGATCCTCAAGGGCAATGCCGAGCGCTTCGGCACCGAGGCCAATGTTGCCGCACGGATCTGCGCGGACGATCACGTGCGGCGCGAACCCTTCCTGAAGGAAATCGAGGCGCAGTGGGGCCCGGCCCCCGGACGGATCCAGTCCGACGGTTCGCACATCCAGGTGCTTGGCGCGCATTTCGGCAACGTGTTCATCGGCGTCCAGCCGACCTTCGGCTACGAGGGCGATCCGATGCGGCTGCTGTTCGACGGCGATTTCGCCCCGACTCACGCCTTCGCCGCGTTCTATCGCTACATCCGCGAGGACTTCGGCGCCCATGCCGTGATCCACTTCGGCACGCACGGCGCGCTGGAGTTCATGCCGGGCAAGCAGGCCGGGCCGAGCGCGCGGTGCTGGCCGGAGCGGCTGATCGGCGATCTGCCCAATTTCTACCTCTACGCCTCCAACAACCCCTCCGAGGGGGTGCTGGCCAAGCGTCGCTCGGGCGCGACCCTGATCAGCTACCTGACCCCGTCGCTGGCCAAGGCCGGGCTCTATCGCGGCCTCTCCGAGCTCAAGGCCAGCTTCGAACGCTGGCGCACCACCCAGGACGCCGCCGAGCGGGCCGAGCTTGAGATCATGATCCATGACCAGGCCGAGGCGGTCGACCTGGTGGTGGACGATATCGCCGCGCTGGGTCCCACGCTTTACGAGCTGGAACAGGCCCTGATCCCGCACGGACTGCACGTCCTGGGCAGCGCGCCGCAGGGTCCCGCCCGGACCGAACTGGTCGACGCCATGATCGAGGCTGATCCGGCGACCGACCGCGCCGCGGTGGAAGCCGCCCTGGACGCCTGCGACGAGATCGGCTCGCTGATCCATGCCCTGGACGGCGGCTATGTCCGCCCGGCCCCGGGCGGCGACGTGCTGACCAATCCGGCCGTCCTGCCCACGGGCCGCAACATCCACGGCTTCGATCCCTTCGCCCTGCCCAGCCGCTTCGCCTGCGCCCAGGGCCGCAGCCAGGCCGAGCGCGTGCTGGCGCGCCACCAGGAGTCGGGCGAGCGCTTCCCCGAGAGCCTCGCCATGGTGCTGTGGGGCACCGACAACATGAAGAGCGAGGGCATGCAGATTGCCCAGGCGATGGACCTGCTGGGCGCGCGGCCGCGGATCGACTCCTATGGCCGGGTGGTCGGGGCCGAACTGATCCCGCTCGACGAACTGGGGCGCCCGCGGATCGACGTGATCGTCACCCTCTCGGGCATTTTCCGCGATCTCCTGCCACTGCAGACCCGCATGCTGGCCGAGGCGGCGCTGCTCGCCGCCCAGGCCGACGAACCGCTCGACCGCAACTTCGTGCGCAAGCATGCGCTGGCCCACCAGGCCGCCCATGGCTGCGACCTGGAAACCGCGGCCCTGCGGGTCTTCTCGAACGCCGAGGGCTCCTATGGCGCCAATGTCAATCAGTTGATCGATGGCGGCGTCTGGGCCGATCCGGACGAGCTGGCCAATGCCTTCGAGACGCGCAAGGGCTATGCCTATGGCGTGAAGGGCCCGCCGGTGCAGCGCCGCGAGCTGCTGCAGAGCGCGCTGAGCGGCGTCGATTTCGTCTACCAGAACCTGGAAAGCGTGGAAGTCGGGATCACCGATCTCGATCAGTACGTCGACGGCCTGGGCGGAGTCAGCCGCTCGATCGCCCGCGCCAAGGGCAGCGAGGCCCCGGTCTACATCGTCGATGCCACCAAGGGCGAGGCCAAGGTCCGCACCCTGGCCGAGCAGATCGACCTGGAAACCCGCACCCGCACCCTGAACCCCAAGTGGTTCGAGGGCATGCTGCAGCACGGCTTCGAAGGCGTCCGCTCGATCGAGCAGCACGTCACCACGACGATGGGCTGGTCGGCCACGACCGGCCAGGTCGCGCCCTGGGTCTACCAGCGCATCAGCGAGACCTTCGTGCTCGATCCGGCCATGCGCGAACGCCTCTCGGCCCTGAACCCAAACAGCTCGGCGCGGGTGGTGAACCGCCTGCTCGAGGCCTGCGAACGGCGCCTGTGGGAACCCGACGACGAAACCCTGGAGGCCCTGCGGGTCGCCAGCGACGAGCTGGAGGACCGCCTCGAGGGCGTGTTCGCGGCGGAATGAGGACTGAACCATGAACCTTATCGATCCCCGCGCCCGCTTCAGCCAGCCCGACGGCGACGGATCCGTGCAGGTCGCGCTCGACCCGCGCGACCGCATCGGCACGGCCAAGGTCTTCGCGGTCTACGGCAAGGGCGGGATCGGCAAGTCGACCACCTCGTCCAACCTGTCGGCCGCCTTCTCCAAGCTGGGCCACCGGGTGCTGCAGATCGGCTGCGATCCCAAGCACGATTCCACCTTCACCCTCACCAAGAAGCTGATGCCCACGGTGATCGACGTGCTGGAATCGGTCGAGTTCCACTCCGAGGAGCTGCGCCCCGAAGACTACATGTTCGAAGGCTACAACGGCGTGATGTGCGTCGAGGCCGGCGGGCCGCCGGCCGGCACAGGCTGCGGGGGTTACGTCGTGGGCCAGACGGTCAAGCTGCTCAAGCAGCACCACCTGCTCGACGATACCGACGTGGTGATCTTCGACGTGCTGGGCGACGTGGTCTGCGGCGGTTTCGCCGCGCCGCTCCAGCATGCCGAACGCGCGCTGGTGGTGGCCGCGAACGATTTCGATTCGATCTTCGCGATGAACCGGATCGTCGCCGCGATCGGCGCCAAGGCCAAGAACTACAACGTGCGCCTGGCGGGCGTGATCGCCAACCGGTCGGCCGCGACCGACGAGATCGACCGCTTCAGCCATGCCATCGGCATGAAGCGCCTGGCCCACTTCCGCGATCTCGATGCGATCCGCCGCAGCCGGCTGAAGAAGTGCACCCTGTTCGAGATGGACCCCTCGCCCGAAGTGATCGCCGCCCAGGAGGAATACCTGCGGCTGGCGCAGATGCTGTGGGCCGGGGTCGACCCGATCGAGGCGCACCCGATGAAGGACCGCGATATCTTCGACTTCCTGGGGTACGAATGATGGCCACGCACGCGCCTTCCCATCCGGCTTCGGCCCGCCCGGCGGCGGCCACCCGTTACGATGACCAGCGTGAACGGCTCGCCGCCTACTTCGACGGCACCGCGCGCAAGGCCTGGATCGACCTGACCTCGACCGCCAAGGTCAGCGGCATCCGCGCCACGGTGCGCGCCGGGCGCGATGCCATGCGCGAGCAGTTGCTGGACTGGCTGCCGGCCGACCTGCGCCGCACCGCCGTGCTCGATGCCGGCTGCGGCACGGGCAGCCTCAGCGTGGAGGCCGCGCGCCGTGGCGCCGCAGTGACCGCCATCGACGTGGCCGGCGGCCTGGTCGACATCGCGCGGGAGCGGGCGCCCTCGTTCCTGGGCCATGGCGAGATCGCCTGGCACGTCGGCGATATGCTCGATCCCGCGCTGGGCACCTTCGACCATGCCGTGGCGATGGATTCGCTGATCCACTACAACCTCGACGACATGGTCTGGGCGCTGAGCGGTCTGGCGGCGCGCTGCACCGGATCGATCGTCTTCACCTTCGCCCCGCACACCCGCCTGCTCGGGGCGATGCACGTGGTCGGCAAGGCCTTTCCGCGCTCGGACCGCTCGCCCGCGATCGTGCCGATCGCCGAGGAGGCCCTGCGCGATCGCCTGTCCCGGCTGGACGGCTGGCAGATCGGCCGCAGCGGACGGGTGACCAGCGGGTTCTACATCTCGCACGGTATGGAACTGGTGCGCCGCTGATGGCCAAGCGCGCGCCTTTGTCCAGCAAATGGAGCCGGGTGGCCACCACCTGGCTGCCCTTTGCCGACGCGGCGAGCGCCGAACTGCCCCTGTCGCGGCTGCTGCGGCTGTCGCTGTTCCAGGTCAGCGTCGGGATGATGATGGTGCTGCTCAACGGCACGCTCAACCGGGTGATGATCGTCGAACTGCACATTCCGGCCTGGCTGGTCTCGCTGATGATCGCGATCCCGCTGCTGGTCGCACCGTTCCGGGCACTGATCGGCCACCGGTCGGACGTGCACCGGTCCGTGCTGGGCTGGCGGCGCGTGCCCTATATCTGGTTCGGCACGCTGATGCAGTTCGGCGGGCTGGCGATCATGCCGTTCGCCCTGCTGCTGATGCGCGATCCCAAGCTGTTCGCGCTGGGGGTCAGCGCCAGTGCGCTAGCCTTCCTGCTCGCCGGCACCGGGATGCACACCACCCAGACGGCGGGCCTGGCCCTGGCCGGAGATCTGGTCCCGGCAGACCGCCGCCCCCGCGCGGTCGCCCTGCTCTACCTGTCGCTGCTGGCCGGGATGATGGTCTGCGCGCTGGTGATCGGCGGGCTGCTCGCCCACTTCACGCCGACCCGGCTGGTCCAGGTGATCCAGGCCGCCGCGGTCCTGACCTTCGTGCTGAACCTGGTCGCGCTGTGGAAGCAGGAGGCGCGCAGCCGCTCGGTCGCCGCCGCCGAGACCCCGCGCGAGCCTTTCGCGGTGGTCTGGGCGCGCTTTGCCCGCCAGCCGCTGACGCTGCGCATGCTGACCACGGTCGGCCTCGGCGCCGCCGCCTTCGCGATGCAGGATGCCCTGCTCGAACCCTATGGCGGCGAGGTCCTGCGGCTGTCCGTCGGCGCCACGACCAGCCTGTCGGGCGCCTGGGCGCTCGGCGCCATGGCCGGTTTCGCGCTGTCGGCCCGCTGGCTCGGCCGCGGCCTCGACAGCCTGCGGATCGCCGGATACGGCGTGGTGATCGGGATCGCCTCGTTCCTGCTGGTGATCTTCGCCGCCCCGCTCGACAGCGCCGGGGCCCTGGGCCTGGGGGCACTGGGGATCGGCGCCGGGGCCGGACTGTTCTCGGTCGGCACCCTGACCGCCTCGATGTCACTGGCCACCAGCGACACGGCCGGCCTCGCGCTCGGCGCCTGGGGCGCCGTGCAGACCACCGCCGCTGGCCTGGCCATCGCCTTCGGCGGGGTGCTGCGCGACACCGTCTCCAATCTTGCCGTCGCCGACGAGCTCGGCGCCACGCTGGCCCACCGCGCGACCGGCTACGGCACCATCTACGCCATCGAGATTGCCCTGCTGCTCGCCACGCTGGTCGTGCTCGGGCCGCTGGTCGGGCAGCTCGCCGCGCAGGATCGCACCTCCACCACCGATGCCGGGGCACGTCGCTTCGGCCTCACCGAGTTTCCGACATGATCACCCCGGAAGGAACACAGCCATGAATCACGGCAACATTGTCGGCACGATTGATGCCGCACAGATCGCGATGATCGCCTTCATCGGCTTCTTCATCGCCCTATGCTTCTGGCTTCGCCGCGAAGACCGCCGCGAAGGCTACCCGCTCGAGGACGCGCTGACCGGCAAGCTGCTGCCCGGCGGCGGCCCCCTTTCGGCTGCCGCGCCCAAGACGTTCAAGCTGCCCTTCGACCGCGGTTCGGTGACCGTGCCGCGCGCCGCGACCGAGGGCCGCGAGCCGGTGCAGATCGCCGCCAAGCGCCGCGAGAACTTCGGCGGGGCGCCCTACTCTCCCGAAGGTGACGTGTTCGCCGCCGGGGTTGGCCCGGGCTCCTACGCCAACCGCGCCCCCTGGGCCGACCAGGACGCCCACGGGCTGCCGCGGATCGTGCCGATGGGCGTCGTCCCCGAAATCAGCGTGGCCAAGGCCAGCACCGACCCGCGCGGCCTGCCGGTCTATGGCGCCGACGGGGCGAAGGCCGGCACGGTCACCGACCTGTGGGTCGACCGGGCCGAGCACATGGTGCGCTACCTCGCGATCGACACCGGCAGCCGCACCGTGCTGGCCCCGATGCCGATGGCCGTGGTCCGCAAGAACGCGGTGATCATCAGCGCGATCAACGCCGCTGACTTCGCCAATGCGCCCTTCCCCGCCGATGCTGGGCAGATCACCCGCTACGAGGAAGAGCGCGTCGTGGCCTACTTCGGCACCGGCTATCTCTACGCCAACGCCGACCGGCTGGAGCCGCTGGTATGACCGAGTACGACCACGAACCGATCCGGGGGCTGCCCGGGGATCTGCCGCCCGGCGAACAGATCCTGTGGCAGGCCTCCCCGGACTGGCGCACCTTCGCCCGCACCGCGCTGTTCACGCGCCCGCTGGCGATCTACTTCGCTGCCCTGGCCCTGCTGGCCCTGGCGGGGGGGAACGCGCTCGGGACCGTGGTCATCGCCGTGGCGGGTGTCGCCACACAGGGACTGCTCGCGCTGTTCGCTGTGCTGGTCGCCCGCACCACGGTCTATACCCTGACCAACCGCCGCGTGGTGCTGCGCGTCGGCATTGCCCTCAACAAGTGCATCAACCTGCCGCTCGGGCTGATCGGCGCCGCCGATCTGCGCGCGCGGGGGGGTGATCACGGCGATATCGCCCTGACCCTGACCGGTCGGCACCGCCTGGGCTATGCCATGCTGTGGCCCCATGTCCGGCCTTTTCGCCTGGCCCAGCCGCAGCCGATGCTGCGCGCCCTGCCCGGTGCCGCAGCGCTGGCCGAAGCCCTGGCCAAGGCCTGTGCCGCAGCCGCGCCGGAGGGTGTGACGACCCGCACCACCCCCGCACCGGCGGCGGTGCAGCCTTCAGCCGAGCCCGCCTTCCACGGAGTTCCCGCATGAACACCGCACCCGCCCGCACCGCACCGGCCCACAATGGCCATGGGCACAGCCACGCCAACACGATCCCGCGCCCGGCCCTGGCCCTGGCCGGGGCGCTGGTTGCCCTGTCGCTGACCCTGACCGGGCTGGTCCGGGTCGGCGTGCTCGACCGGGAAGCCGTCCCGGCGGTCGAGCGGGCCCGCACCGGCGTGACCGCCGGCGAGGTGCGCCGCCTGACCTTCTCCGATCGGGCCGACGGCGCCGTGGTGGTCACGGATGTCGACACCGGCCGTACCCTGGGCGTGCTGATCGGCGAAAACGACGGCGGCGGCTTCGTCCGCGGGGTGATGCGGGGCATGGCGCGCGAGCGCAAGATGCACGGGATCGGCGCCGCCGCTCCGTTCGAGTTGACCCGCTGGAGCAACGGTTCGCTGACCCTGCGCGATCCGGCCACCGGTCGCGCGATCGAGCTCGGCTCGTTCGGCGCCACCAACCGCGCGGCCTTCGCCCGGTTCCTGGCAACGGGGCCGCACGCGTGATCCGCACCGCGATGATCCGGGCCGCCATGATCCGTTCACGGGCCTTCGAAGTGCCCTGCCGCGTCGCGGTGGAGCAGAGCGAAGCCGATTTTTTTGCCCATGTGGAACTGGCCGGCGGCCTCGCCATGGAGCCGGGTGATCGCGTCCGGGTCCAGGGCGATCCGATCCGCGTGCGCTTCGGCGAAAGCGCGGAGTTCCAGCGCGTCGCCACGGTCGAGCGCGCCGGCCCCCTGCTGCGCGGCTGGACCCGCCTGATCGCCTACCTCGGCCTGACCGAACTCTACGAAGTGAGCTTCAACCCCGGGAGCCTGACATGAACGCCCATACCGCCATCCGCACTCCCGACGCGGCCCCTGTCCCCGGTGACAAGCCCGACGTTCACGCCATGGTCCAGCACGAAACCGTGCTGAGCCCGCGGTTCTACACCACCGACTTCGCCGCGCTCGACGCGATCGACGTCTCGTCGGTGCGCGAGGAGTGGGATGCCATGATCGCCGAGATGGTCAGCGATCCCAACAAGCTCCACTTCAAGCGCGATGTCCGCTTCGACGGCATCATCGAGCAGCTCGAACCGGCGCTGAAGGCCGAGTTCATCGATTTCCTGGTCAGCTCGCTGACCTCGGAATTCTCGGGCTGCATCCTCTATGCCGAGATGGCACGGCGGACCAAGAACCCCGACATGAAGCAGCTCTTCAAGCTGCTCGCCCGCGACGAGAGCCGCCATGCCGGCTTCATCAACGAAGCCCTGAAGGACGCCGGGATCGGGATCGATCTGGGCTTCCTGACCAAGGCCAAGAAGTACCATTACTTCAAGCCGAAGTTCATCTTCTATTCGGTCTACCTGTCCGAGAAGATCGGCTATGCGCGGTATATCGCGATCTACCGCCAGCTCGCCGCCCATCCCGAGCTGCGCTTCCACCCGATCTTCCAGTGGTTCGAATCGTGGTGCAACGACGAGTTCCGCCACGGCGAGGCCTTCGCCCTGCTGCTGCGCGCCGATCCCAAGCTGCTGACCGGCTTCAACAAGCTGTGGGTGCGCTTCTTCCTGCTGGCGGTCTATGCGACGATGTACGTGCGCGACCACGCCCGCCCGGTGTTCCACGCCGCGCTGGGGCTCAACCCCACCGACTATGACTATCGCGTGTTCTCGATCTGCAGCCAGATCAGCCGCCAGGTCTTCCCGGTCGAGCTCGACACCGACGATCCGCGGTTCCGCCGGTCGATGGACCGGCTGCTCGCCGCCAGCCGCCGGATCGATGCCGGCAAGCAGCGGGGCGGGCTGGGCGGGGCACTGCTCCGGGCCAGCGGACTGGTCGGTGCGGGGCTGAGCTTCGCCCGCATGTACCTGCTGCGCCCGCGCCGCAACGAACTGCCCGCCAAGATCCGGCTGCAGCCCGCGTGGTAAGCTGGACCGGCCATATCCTGCCGGTCGCGGTCACGATCATGACCTGGTTCTTCGCGACCGGGCTGGTAGCGTGGCTTGATAACCGTGAGCGCCGGACCTTCCCGCGCAGCCTGCTGCTGGCCGCGATCGCGGCGATCGGCGGGATCGTGCTGGTCGGCTGGTCGATGCACCGCGCCACGCTCACCGGGGCCTATGTGTCGCTGGCCGGCGCGATCCTGATCTGGGCCTGGCACGAGATCAGCTTCCTGACGGGCATTGTCACCGGGCCGCGCCGCGAATCCTGCCCGCCGGGGGCGCGCGGACTGGCCCGGTTCTATTACGCCGTGGCCGCCATGGCCTGGCACGAGATCGGTCTGGCGCTGAGCGCGCTCGGCCTGATCTGGATGAGCCGCGATGCGCCCAACCAGGTGGGGGCGATGGCCTTCACCCTGCTGCTGGGCATGCGGCTGAGCACTAAGCTGGCGATCTTCCTGGGCGTGCCCAACCTGAGCACCGACATCCTGCCGCCGCAACTGGGTTACCTGAAGTCCTATTTCGGACCGCGCCGGCTGGGCGCAGAGCTGTACCTGGCGATTGCCGGGTGCGTTGCCCTGGCCGGGTGGCTGGGGTCGCTGGCGCTGGCCGCGCCTTCGGGCAGCGCCGAGGCGGCGGCCGCCAGCCTGCTCTTCGCGCTCGCCACGCTGGGCGCACTCGAACACCTGTTTCTCGCCCTGCCCTTCCGCGACGGCATGCTGTGGGGCTGGGCCCTGCCGACCCGGCGGGCGACGAGCGGGACAAACTGATCTGGGTCAATGACCGACCCGCGATGACTGAACACTGGATACGGATCGACGAGAGGACCGACGAGCATGGATTACGAAGCCTATTTCCGGGGTGAACTCGATACGGTCCGCGACGAGGGACGCTACCGCATTTTCACCGAGATCGAGCGGCGCTGCGGCAAGTTCCCCAACGCGACGCGCTATGTCGACGACCGCACCGAACAGGTCACCGTGTGGTGCTCGAACGACTATCTGGGCATGGGCCAGCACCCCGAGGTCCTGCAGGCGATGCACGAAGTGCTCGACGACTGCGGCGCCGGTGCCGGTGGCACGCGCAACATTTCGGGCACGAACCATCATCACGTCCTGCTCGAGCGCGAGCTGGCCGACCTGCACGGCAAGGAAGCCGCGCTGCTGTTCACCAGCGGCTATGTCTCCAACTGGGCGGCCCTGGGCACACTGGCCGCCAAGATGCCGGGCTGCGTGGTGTTCTCCGATGCGCTCAACCACGCCTCGATGATCGAGGGCATCCGCCATTCGCGGGCGACCTGCAAGGTGTGGCGCCACAACGATCCCGCCCATCTCGACGAGCTGCTGGCCGCCTACGGCCCCGACGTGCCCAAGCTGGTCGCTTTCGAGAGCGTCTATTCGATGGACGGCGACATCGCGCCGATCGCGGAGATTCTCGACGTCTGCGAAAAGCACGGGGCGATGAGCTACATCGACGAGGTGCACGCGGTCGGCCTGTACGGGCCGCGCGGTGGCGGCGTGGCCGAGCGCGAAGGCCTGATGGACCGGATCACCGTGATCGAGGGCACGCTGGGCAAGGCGATCGGCGTGATGGGCGGCTACATCGCAGCCTCGGCCGCGCTGTGCGATTTCATCCGGACCTTCGCCAGCGGCTTCATCTTTACCACGGCCCTTCCGCCGGCGATCGCCGCGGGTGCCACGGCCAGCATCCAGCACCTCAAGAACAGCGAGTTCGAGCGGGCCCGGCAGCGCGAGCGCGTCGCCACGGTGCGCCGTCGGCTCGACGGGATCGGCATTCCGCACCTGCCCAATCCCAGCCACATCATCCCGGTGATGGTCGGAGACGCCAAGAAGGCCAAGCGGATCAGCGACTGGCTGCTCGATAACCACGGCATCTACGTCCAGCCGATCAACTACCCGACGGTGCCGCGCGGCACCGAGCGGCTGCGCATCACCCCGTCGCCGGTCCACACCGATGGCGACATCGACCGGTTGATCGAGGCGCTGAGCGACATCTGGTCGCAATGCGAACTGGCGCGGCGCTCGGCCGCGGCCTGACCGCCAGACACCTGACCGGCCAATCGCGAAGGGCTGCGAACCTCGGGTTCGCAGCCTTTTCGCATTGGCGGCGCAAACCTGCTTCTGGCCGGGTGGCCCATGGCCCGGGCCGAAAGAGTTAATCATCGGCATGATTGCCGGGCAACCCGCCATGGCCGGGCTGACGCAGGGTCACGCCGGGTCGTGCAACCCCTGCGAAGGGGGAAAGCATTCGGTTCGCCGGTAACCCAAATCTAGGGCTGTTGCGTAAGGCCACGCTCAGTCTTTGTCGGAAAAGCGTCGCTAGACAGGCTCCGTCATCCATTGGGAGCCTTCGATGTTTCGCCAGAAGATTGCCACGCGCTTTATCGTCGCCTTTGCGGTGATGCTCGCCGCGATTTCGGGGCTGGGCGTATTCGCAATTCAGCGGATCGGTGCGGTCAACGACATTTCGCATGACCTGCGCAGCACCTGGCTGCCCGGTTCGCAATCGCTCGGCGACATCCACACCTACCTGTCGCAATACCGCATCAAGGAAGGTGAGAACCTCGAAGCCGCCAGCCCCGAGGCGCGCGCCCGCACGACCAAGCTGGTGCGCAACGCCCGCGCCGTGGTGGAAAGCGCGATCGCCGACTACAAGTCGCACATTGTCACGCCCGAACAGCGCAAGGCCTTCGAAGCCTTCGCCGCGAGCTGGCAGACCTATGCGGCAACCTCGGACCGGATCATCGCGCAGAACGAAACCGGCGATCCGGAGGCCCTGGCCGCCTATGACGGCGAGGCGCTCGACCAGTTCTATGCGGTCGAGGACAGCGTCCTCACCCTGATCGACATCAACCAGAAGGGCGCGGCGGCCGTTTCGAAGGACGCCGACGCAATCTTCGAGCATTCGCGGACCGTTACCCTGGCGGTGATGGGCGCCTCGCTGGTCCTGGCCATCGTGCTGCTGGTCTTCCTGATGCACAGCGTGGCCCGTCCGATCCGGCGGATGAGCGATGCGGTCAGCCGGGTGATCGACGGCGATCTCGATGTGGTGGTGCCGGGTGCCCAGCGCAGCGACGAGATCGGCAGCCTGGCCCGCGCGCTCGACGGGTTCAAGGACCTGTTCGCCGCCGACCACCGCCGCGCCCTGGCCGAACAGGAACGCGCCCGCGAGGTGCAGGTCACGATCGACGCGATCGGCGGCGGTCTGGCCGCCCTTGCCGCGGGCAACCTGACTCACCGCGTGCCCGAGAACGGGGCCGGTGCGCTGGGCAAGCTCCACACCGATTACAACGCCGCGGTGGCCGCGCTGACCGACGTGCTGCTGCAGATCGTCTCGGGCTGCAACACCATCAAGCTGGGCACCGAAGAGATCGCTGCGGCATCGCTGGACCTGTCCCGCCGGACCGAGCACCAGGCCGCCTCGCTGGCCGAAACCTCGCGCACGCTGAACGAGTTCAGCGGCTCGGTGAAGATCACCGCCGACAATGCCCGCCAGACCAGCACCCGCCTTTCGGTGGCGCGCGACATTGCCGGCAAGGTCGAGGACATCGCCCGCCAGGCTGCCGTGGCGATGCGCAACATCGAGGGCTCGTCGCGCCAGATGGCCGAGATCGTCAACCTGATCGACGGGATCGCCTTCCAGACCAACCTGCTGGCGCTCAACGCCGGGGTCGAGGCGGCGCGCGCCGGGGAAGCCGGCAAGGGCTTCGCCGTCGTCGCCAACGAGGTCCGCGCCCTGGCCCAGCGTTCCGCCGACGCCGCCCGCGACATCCGCGAGCTGATCACCACCAGCACCGGACAGGTCGCCAGCGGCGTCAGTCTGGTGGAATCGAGCGGCGACGCGCTGAAGCAGATCGTCGGCGAGGTGAGCTCGGTCTCGGGCCTGGTCGAGGAAATCGCCGAAGCCGCGGGCAAGCAGGCCGCGGGCATCGGCGAGATCACCGGAATGGTGACGGCCATGGACGAGTTCACCCAGCAGAACGCGGCCATGGTCGAGGAAAGCTCGGCAGGTACGCGCAACCTGTCGCAGGAAACCCAGCTCCTGTTCGAACGGCTCAGCAACTTCCGCCTGGGCGATGCGGTGGAGGCCCATCGTCCGAGCCGCAGTGCGCCGCCGGTCACCGCGCCGCTGCCCCGCGCCGCGCCCTTGGCGGCCCCGGCCGCCGCACCGGCGACGGCGTTCGACGGCAGCGCTGCCCTGAAGCTGGATGACAGCGACTGGGCCGAGTTCTGAGCCCGGCCGATCCTGCCCCGTTCCGTTCCAACTACGCGCAATTACGAGAGAAAATGACGGTTTCGGAACACCATAGTTCTAAAATCGAAATCAACTGCCGCCCCCTAGAACCAGCCCCAACGAACGCAGGAAGGTGAAGCCCATGTTCACGAAGTCCCTGCGCACTGCTGTCCTTGCCCTGGCCGCCTCTGCCGCGGTCGCCACCCCGGCGTTCGCCCAGTCGGCCGACTGGCAGCGCCAGGTTGCCCGGGTCATCGCGTCGAAGCAGACCTATCCCCGCACCGCCCAGATGCGGGGCGAGGAAGGCACTGTGAAGGTGAAGATCTTTGTGGCCGCCAGCGGCGCGATCGAGCGCACCGAACTGGTCGCGCCCTCGGGCTCGAGCACGCTCGACCGCGAAGCCCTGGCCCTGCCCGCGCGCGTCGGCTCGGTGCCGCCGCCGCCGGGTGGCCCGGCCGCGCTGACCGTGCCGATCACCTGGAAGCTGATGTAAGCTTCGCACGCCATCACGCACAGAGTATCGCCAAGGGGCTGGTCGCAGGACCGGCCCCTTTTGCTTGGCGACAGGGCCCGCGTTCAGGTGATGACGCTGGGTCGATCCATCCCCGTGTGCCCGGCGATCCCGGCCAGCGCCTCGGCAGCAGCGACCAGCGGCGCCAGCGCCACCGCGGTCTCGAGCGAGAGATCGCCATCGGCCGCCACGTAGCGCTCCAGATAGACGCGCAGCGTCGCCCCTTCCGTCCCGGTTCCCGACAGCCGGAACACGATGCGCGAGCCATCGACGAACCCGATCCTCACACCCTGGCGTGCGCTGACCGATGCGTCGGTGGGATCGGTGTAGGCGAAATCGTCCGCACTGGCGACCGGGCCGGCCGGGGTGTCGAGTCCGGGCAAGGTGGGCAGGCTGGAGCGCAGCGCGGCCATCAGCGCGTCGGCACGATCGGTCGGGATCGCCTCGTAATCGTGCCGGGCGTAATAGTTCCGGCCAAAGCGGGCCCAGTGTTCGGCCAGGATCTGCGCCACCGGCTGGCGGCGCACGGCCAGGATGTTGAGCCACAGCAGCACGGCCCACAGCCCGTCCTTCTCGCGCACATGGTCCGATCCGGTGCCGGCGCTTTCCTCGCCGCAGATCGTGGCCATGCCGGCGTCCAGCAGGTTGCCGAAGAACTTCCATCCGGTCGGCGTCTCGAACAACGGCACGCCGAGGGCGGCGGCGACCCGATCGGCCGCGGCACTGGTCGGCATCGATCGGGCGATGCCGGCCAGGCCCCGGGCATAGCCGGGCGCCAGATGGGCATTGGCGGCCAGCACCGCCAGCGAATCCGACGGCGTGACATACTGGTTGCGGCCGATGATCAGGTTGCGATCGCCATCGCCGTCCGACGCGGCGCCGAAATCGGGCGCGTCGGGGCCCATCATCAGATCGTAGAGGTCGCGGGCGTGGACCAGATTGGGATCGGGATGGTGATGCCCGAAATCCGGCAGCGGGGTGCCGTTCACCACCGTCCCGGCGGGAGCCCCGAGCCGGCGCTCGAGGATCTCGTGGGCATAGGGTCCGGTCACGGCGCTCATCGCGTCGAAGCGCATGCGGAAGCCCCCGGCGAACAGGGCGCGGATCGCCGAAAAATCGAACAGGGTTTCCATCAGCGCGGCATAGTCGGCGACCGGATCGATCACCTCGACCGTCAGCGGACCGACCTGGCGGAGGCCCGGGGAATCGATGTCGACATCGGGTGCCGCGAAGGTGCGATAGTTTTCGATCGACAGGGTGCGGGCGTGGATCGCCTCGGTCACCGCCTCGGGTGCCGGACCGCCGTTGGCGATGTTGTACTTGATCCCGAAGTCCTCTTCCGGGCCGCCGGGATTGTGGCTGGCCGACAGTACCAGCCCGCCGAGCGCGCCATAGCGGCGGATCACGTGGCTGGCCGCGGGGGTGGAGAGGATGCCGCCCTGCCCGACCAGGACCCGCGCGAAGCCGTTGGCCGCCGCCATGCGGATCGCGACCTGGATCACCTCGCGGTTGAGGAAACGGCCGTCGCCCCCGATCACCAGCGTGGCCCCTTCCTTGCCGGTGACCACGTCGAACACCGCCTGGATGAAGTTTTCGGCATAGTTCGGCTGCTGGAACACGCGGACCTTCTTCCGCAGCCCGGAGGTGCCGGGCTTCTGGTCGGCGAACGGCTTGGTCGAAACGTCCTGGATCACGCACATCCCCTTGCGATCGGCAAAGGCGGGCCGCTGCCATGTCATGGCGCCACGCCGCGCCGCCTTGCTGCGCCACCGCGTGGCCGGACGCAACGGAGAATTCGTATCGGGGCCGCCGGACCGGCCGAGGCGGATTGCTGTTCCGCTCCGCCGCGGGATCGCCTAGTCTGGCGGCATGAGCCCGGCCCCACAGTACCTTTCCGGACGCATCCTGCTGGCCCTGCCCGGCATGTTCGATCCGCGTTTCGTCCATGCGGTGATCGCCATGTGCGTGCACGACGAGAAGGGCGCGCTGGGGATCGACGTCAGCCGCCAGCACGAAAGCCTGCGTTTCCGCGCAGTGCTGGAAGAGGCAGGCGTTCCGCCGGGCGAGGCACCGGACGTGCCGGTCCATGTCGGCGGCCCGGTGGAACCGCAGCGCGGTTTCGTGCTGCATTCGACCGACTGGGGCGGGCATGGCACGATCCACGTCGGCAAGCTGTGGGCGCTGTCCTTCTCCACCGACGTCCTGCGCGCCATCGCCGAGGGACGGGGGCCCAGCAAGTGGCTGTTCGCGCTGGGCTACACCGGCTGGGGCCAGGGTCAACTGGAGGGCGAGCTGCGCCATCACGGCTGGCACGCCGCGAGCGGCCATGGCGAGGTGCTGTTCGATCCCGCCCCCGACCAGCGGTGGAAGGCCGCGTGGCGGGCCGAGGGGATCGATTCGGCCCTGCTGGCCAGCGAGACCGGCCGAGCCTGATCATCTCGCCCCGGCACCTGGCGTGATCTCCGGCCTGACGGCAGCCATGGCACGGCCCCTTGGCGAAGCCCCCTCGCCTGCGCTATGAACATCCATGTCAGCAAGGGGAGAGGCTGCATGTCCGCGTTCGTGTCCCGCCTGTCGGTCTATGGCGACTATCACCGCGATCACCGCAATATCGCGACCCATCTGGTCGGCATTCCGATGATCGTCTTCGCCGTCGGTATCCTCACCTCGCGGCCCGCGCTTGCGCTGGGCGAGAGTCTGGTCCTGACCCCGGCCATGCTGATCTCGCTCCTCACCGGGCTGTTCTACCTGCGGCTTGATCTGCGCTTCGGCGCGGTGATGACCGCGCTGCTTGCGCTCAACGCCTGGGCCGGACTGGCGCTGGCCGCGCTGCCGACGGCAGCCTGGCTGGGGCTGGGCCTTGCCCTGTTCGTGCTGGGCTGGGCGATCCAGTTCCTGGGCCACCATTACGAGGGGCGCAAGCCGGCCTTCGTCGATGACCTGACCGGCCTGGTCATCGGCCCGCTGTTCGTCGCGGCCGAGGTGGCCTTCAAGCTGGGGCTGCGGCTGGAGGTGAAGGCGGCAATGGATGCCGATGCCGCCCGGCGCGGGGCGGGGCTTGGCGCAGCCGGATAACCCCCCGCACCTGCCGTTCCCGCGCGCCGCCATGCGCAAAATGCTCCATGCACTCGGCCCGGGAACCGGCTAGGCTGGGGCCGTTCACTCCGGACGGGACATCTTGCCGCATGGTCGACGCCGCTTCCCTGCCCCCTGCCGCGAACGCCCCGGGCCATGCCGCCCGCCTGCGCTCGATCGTCGGCGGATCGATCGGCAACATGGTCGAATGGTTCGACTGGTACGTCTACGCCGCCTTCACCCTGTACTTCGCCCCGCACTTCTTCCCGGCTGAGGACCGCACCGCCCAGTTGCTGGGCGCCGCGGCGGTTTTCGCCGTGGGCTTCCTGATGCGCCCGATCGGGGCCTGGATCATGGGCGTTTATGCTGATCGCCACGGGCGCAAGGCCGGGCTGACCCTGTCGGTCACGCTGATGTGCACCGGATCGCTGATCATCGCGGTTACCCCGGATTACGCCGCCATCGGGCTGGGCGCGCCGCTGCTGCTGCTGCTGGCACGGCTGCTTCAGGGCCTGTCGGTGGGTGGGGAGTATGGCGCCAGCGCCACGTACCTGTCGGAGATGGCCGGGCGCGAGAGCCGCGGGTTCTGGTCCTCGTTCCAGTACGTCACGCTGATCTCGGGACAACTGCTCGCCATCCTGCTGCTGATCGTCCTGCAGGGTCTGCTGAGCGAGGCGCAGCTCGATGACTGGGGCTGGCGCATCCCCTTCGCGATCGGGGCGCTGCTGGCCCTGGTGGTGTTCCGCATCCGGCGCGGACTGGCCGAGACCGCCAGCTATGCCGAGGCCCGGCGGGCGGGGACACCGCGATCCGGACTGCTGCTGCTGCTGCGCGAGCACCCGCGCGAGGCGCTGCTGGTGATCGCCCTGACCGCGGGCGGCACGCTCGCCTTCTATGCCTATTCGATCTACATGCAGAAGTTCCTGGTCAACACCAGCGGCTTCAGTCGCGAGACCGCCAGCATGATCAATGCGGTCACCCTGCTGGGCTTCATGCTGCTCCAGCCGCTGGCCGGCGCCCTGTCCGACCGGATCGGCCGGCGACCGTTGATGATCGGCTTCGGCCTGGCGGGCACGCTCGGCACCTGGCCGATCTTCTCCACCCTGGCCCAGACCCGGGACCCGCTGGTGGCCGGGCTGCTGGTGATGACGGCCCTGGTGATCGTGACCGGCTACACCGCGATCAACGCCGTGGTGAAGGCCGAGCTGTTCCCGGCCCATGTCCGTACCCTGGGGGTGGCGCTCCCCTACGCCCTGGCCAACACCCTGTTCGGCGGCACAGCGGAGTACGTGGCGTTGCGCTTCAAGCAGGCCGGGTGGGAACAGGGCTTCTATGCCTATGTCACCGCCATGTGCGCGGTCAGCCTGGTGACTTACCTGACCATGCGCGAGACCCGCGAGGCCAGCATGATCGCCGAAGACTGACCGCGACGACAGGTTGCGGCGGCAGGGTGCGGCGAAAGTTTGCGGCGACTGGCCGGTGCGGGTCGAACCGGACCGCCCCCTCGCCCCGGGCGGGGAAAGGGGGCGGCCCGACGACGGATCAGAACGCCGCCGACAGCGTGGCGACGAGCCCGCCCTTGGTGATGTCGTGCCCGGTGGCGCGGCCATTGCCCCACCGCAGGCTGTTCGCCTTGCTGACATCGGTGCCGATGTACGACAGGTTGAGCGTCAGGTTCTTGTAGGCGAAATCGGCGCCGACCCCGTAGTCGATGACGTCGAGGCCCTTGGTGTAGCCGCTGTCGCCGCTGGAATAGCCAAGGTGCGCCTTGACCGTCACCGGCGTGCCCGACACCGGCAGGCCCCAGTCGGTGTAGACCCAGATGTTGTGGCCCTTGGCCTTGGGTGCCACCGCGATGTCCTTCTGGCTGGGCGCCCAGAAGGCTCCGACCTTGGCATTGGCGGGGCCGACCTTGCCCGACACCGAGCCATAGAGCTCGTAGTAGTCGAAGCTGGTGCCGGGAATGTTGGCGCCGGGATAGACATAGTAGATCAGGCCGCCGTCAACCGTCACCCCGCCCACGGCCTTGGTGTAGCCGGCCAGCAGGTCCAGCTCCATGTTGTCACCGCCGAAGGTGCCAGCACCCGACAGGTTCGATCCCCAAGTGCCGATGTAGAAGCCCGAAGCGTGGGACACCGTGATCCCGGCCTGGACCGCCAGATCGCGGTCGGTCTGCGAGATGCCGCGCAGGCGATACTCGCTGGTCAGCGTGGCGCTGCCGGTGATGGTGACGGGCGAAGCCTCGTCGGCGAAGGCCGGGACAGCCGTAAGAGTCGCGGAGAGAACGGTCGCGGCCAAGGCCGCCTTGATGGTGTGGTGCATGAAATTCCCCCTCAGGAATTTGGACGTGCCATACTGGCCTCATCCCCATAGCAAGCACCGTGCCAGACCCTGGGCGATTGGGATTTCGCCATAATACGTACAGGCGTTCGCGGCGGAGTGCCTAAAATTCGGGCAGGGCGCGGCGGGATGCCCAATTTTCCGGCGCTGCACTGCACAAATATTACGTTGAAATTTCGTCATAACACTCCTCCGCAGGAAGGCTTCGTCGCGCCATGGCCGCACCATCCGATTCGGGTCCTTCGCTGGTCCGGCTCAGCATCAGCCTTCCCGCCCGGCTGTTCAGGCAGCTCGATGCGATGGTGGCCGAACGCGCGGTGGCGAACCGGTCGGCCATGATCGCGGAGCTGATCCGGGCCGAGCTCGCCGCCCACTCGGCGCGGGAACGCCCGGAAACCGAGCTGGCGGGGACGATCACCCTGATCTATCGGACCGATTCCGGGCGGGTCCGGCATGCCCTGGCCCAGACCCAGCAGGACGCGATGGCGGAGATCATCTCAAGCCAGCACGTGTTCCTGGGCGATGATCGATCGCTGGAGGTCCTGGTGGTGAAGGGGCCAGCGCAGCGCCTCCACGCGCTATGCGACGATTTTCGCAAGATCCGCGGCCTTGAACAGTGCCGCCTGGTCACCGCGGGGGCGACACACCCCGCCGAACCGGCCTGAGCTGGCCCTGCCCCCTCGGGCGCTGCTACAAGCTGCGACAAGGCGTGCATTGACCGCGCCGCGGGCTTCGGCGAAACAGACCGTCGCCATCCCGTCCATCGGAGGAATGCCGTGAAGCTTGCCCACACCGCCCTGATAGCCGCCCTGCTGGTTCCCGCCGTCGCCTTCGCGGCCGGCCCGAACATCTACAAGGCCCGCCACGACAACTTCGAAGCGATGGGCCGGGCGATGAAGGGCACCGCTGACCAGTTCAAGTCGGGCAACCCCGATATCGCGGTCATCCGCGCCAACGCCGCAGTGCTGGCCGCCGCCGCGCCCAAGGTGGCGGGCATGTTCCCCAAGGGCACGGGCGTGGAAGGCAATCCCAAGAGCGAGGCCCTGCCGGCGATCTGGCAGAAGCCGGCCGACTTCGCCGCCGCCAACAAGCGCCTGGTCGATGCCACCAAGGCCTTTCAGGCTGCCACCGCGACCGGCGACATGACCGCGGTGCAGGGTGCCTTCGGTGCGGTCGGCGGATCGTGCAAGAACTGCCACGAGAGCTTCCGCAAGCCGCGCGCCTGATCCTTCGCGATGACCGATCCGGCCCCGCTTCCCGCCGTGCGCCTGTGGGACCTGCCCGTGCGGCTGGTCCACTGGAGCTTCGTGGTCCTGCTGGTCGCGCTCTGGGCGAGCGCGGAGAACGGGGCGATCGGCCTCCACAAGACGCTCGGCCTGATCGCGCTGGCCTTGCTGGTGTTCCGCCTGCTGTGGGGCCTGGTCGGCAGCTCGACCGCACGCTTTGCCGGGTTCATCAAGGGCCCGGCGAGCGTGCGCCAATACCTGCGCGGCCTGCGTGATCCGCACCATGCCCCGGTGGTGGGCCACAATCCGCTGGGCGGGTGGAGCGTGATCGCCCTGCTCGGCCTGCTTGGCGGGCAGGTGGCGCTGGGGCTGGTCACCCAGGATACCGACGGGGTTGAATCCGGCCCGCTCAACCACCTTGTCTCTTACGACACCGCCGAGCTGGCGCGCGAGCTGCACGAGCTGGGCTTCAACCTGATCCTCGCCTTCGTTGCGCTGCATCTGGCGGCGATCGCCTATTACCGCGTGATCAAGCGCGACAACCTGATCGCGCCGATGATCACCGGCCGCCGGAGCTATGCCGTGCCGGTGACCGCGCCGACCATCGCCCCCTGGTGGCGCGCCGCGCTCTGCGCCGCCCTGGCGGCCGCACTGGCCGGATGGATCGCGCTGGGCGCCCCGCGCTCCGCCGCCGAGCTCAAGGCCAGCCAGGAACCGCCCCCCGCCGACTACATGTAAACGGATCATAAACTGAACGAAGTGTATTCGTGATAGATACACGTCTTGACATGTAGGACTGTTTTGCTCAGATGTTCCGGCCCACTACGGAGGGCCAGGGACGATGGCACAAGCATCCTTCCAGACATTGCGGCAGCGGCGGGAGTTCGCTTACTGGCTGCGCACAGGCCGACTGGGCAACGGGGACACGAGCCCCGAATTCAAGTTCAACCCTTGGCACGATCCAGCCGACGGTCGTTTCACCTAGGCAAACAGCGGGCGGTTCTATGGCCAGGGCAGCGCCACTGGACCGGAAGGTGCCGCCAAGCCGCGCGGGCCGGCCACCCCGGCGGACCCAGCGGGGTATGACGGGCCGGAAATCGTGGTGATGGCTCCGCGCGGATCCGAAGGACGCCAGCGCGTCTGGCCGGTCGCAGGCAACGGCGCTCCGACGGTGAGGGGGGCGCGTGGACCGAACGGCCAGACCTATGCCGACGGACGGTTCAGCCGCGAGGGGCGGTATCGGATCGACCGCCGAACGCGGCGTGGGCGCGCCCACATGGGGATCGATTTGCCGGGGACTCTGGGAGATCCGGTCAGAGCGGCGGCGGATGGAGTCGTAGAATTTGCCGGACACGCAGGCGACTACGGCTATGGTCATCTGCATACCATCATCGTCCCGAACGGCAGCGCGGTTCGGGCCGATCAGTCGATCGGAACGATGGGCAATACCGGCAATGCGCAACACACGGGAACCCATCTGCACTTCGAAGTGGCCCCTCCGGGTTCATCAACCTTGCGGCGGGGCTATCGACGGAGTGACCCGACCCACTGGATTGTCACGGGCGTTCACCAATGAGGAGAACGTCATGGCTGACGTTGGCAGCGCTGATTGCGGCCTGCGGCCCGCTTCATGCGACACCGCCTGCGTTGCGCTTTTGGGTGGATGAAGGTGAGGATTACGACATCGTCACTGTAGTTGGCTCGCGAGGCGAATACATCGCCATTCTCTGGGAAATAAACTTCAAAAATCCAGTCATATATCCAACACCCGAAAATGACGAAGCTATTGTCATCGCCGAATTGGATCAGTCAACTCCAGACATTTACGACACAATTCGGTATGTACGCGTGCGAAAAATCACAGATAATACTTGGAATGTCTCCAATTGTGAATCAAAAGAGATTTACACATCTGAAGCGAACAAGCTCACCAGCATAGCAAAACTGGAAAAGCTTGCGCGTGTCGCGTTGGCCCGGGCAGTGAAGTTGGGCAAGCCCGTCCCCGGGGAAACGTGCCAGCCCGCCAAAGAGGTGAAGAAGGGCAGTCGCATCTACGACTGAGGGGTCCGGCAGTATCGGAGCCGCGCTTCGCATGGATTTGCGGGTTCTCCCGCCCGCCTCACACCACCAGCCCGCCCTCCGTGGCGATCGCGGCGAAATAGGCGGCCATGCCGGCGGCAGCCTTGTCGGACAGGTCGATGATCGCGCGGCGGCGGTCGGTCTGGTCCTGGATCCGGACAAACAGGCCGACCTCGGTCATCTGCGCGATCCAGCGCAGCGCGGTGGTGGCGGGAACGCCCGCCGCGATGCACAGCGAGGTGACCGAGACGCGCTTGCCCTCGCCCCGGGCGGCGGTGAGATCGAGCAGCATGTCCCACGCCGGATCGGCGAACAGGTCGGCCCCCAGGAAGGCGGCGCGCTGCTGGCGCTGGCGCAGGATGCGGCGCACCTGGCGCGGATCGGGCAGGCGTTCGCGCCGGGAGCGCGCCGTGCCGAGCACCAGCGGCTCGTCCGCGCCGCGAAAGGCCAGCGCGGGCGCCTCGAACCGATCGGCGCGGCCATGCTCACGATCCTGCTCCAGCCGTTCGAGCCGGGCCGCGATCAGGCTGACCTGCTCCACCAGACGCAGCAGCAGTTGCCGATCGCCGGTGGCCAGATCGCGCAGGCGATCGCGGCCGGACAGGGCCAGGGCACGACCGAGGGCCAGGGCCAGGTCGGCCGGGCCGGGATCGACCAGCAATTGGGGCTGGGACTGGTCCAGACAATCGAACACGGCTTCCAGCGCGTCCAGGCTGGTCGCCACGATCAACTGGCAGCCCCGTTCGCGCGCCGCCATATCCTGCCGGGCCAGCGCGGCGAGCACGGCCGTGCTGGGCGCCGGAACGTCGATCAGGACCACGGCGGCGGCGCTGGGGCGGTCCTGACCCGCGAAGCTGTCCGGCGTACCGACCTCGGTCACGCGATAGCCCGCCAGCACCGCGTCCTCGCAGACCTGATCGCGCAGATGCGGGC
The DNA here is from genome assembly GCF_014230305.1 of Novosphingobium aerophilum. Lineage (GTDB taxonomy): Bacteria > Pseudomonadota > Alphaproteobacteria > Sphingomonadales > Sphingomonadaceae > Novosphingobium > Novosphingobium aerophilum. Next base: position 9,099 of record NZ_JACLAU010000029.1, on the reverse strand, counting down.
GACCGATGAACACCGCCAGAGAGACGGCGCTGGCCGGATCGGTCTGGTAAGCGGAGGACGGCGGTTCGGGAGCGGACATCGGTTTCCCCGAGCTAAACGCGTCCCAAAACGGGACTCGCGCAAAGCACGGGGCAGGTCAAGCCCGAAGCCGTCGCTTCGGACCGGATTGGATCAGTCGTCGAACGGGTCGCGCACGAGGATCGTGTCCTCGCGTTCGGGGCTGGTCGAAACCAGCGCCACCGGAGTCTCGATCAGTTCCTGCACGCGCTGGATATACTTGATCGCCTGGGCGGGGAGGTCGGCCCACGACCGGGCCCCGGCGGTGGTGCCGCTCCAGCCTTCCATCTCTTCGTAGATCGGCTCGACCGCGGCCTGGTCGGCGGCGTGGCTGGGGAAATAGTCCAGGATCTTGCCGCGCAGGCGATAGCCGGTGCAGATCTTCACGGTCTCGAACCCGTCGAGCACGTCGAGCTTGGTCAGCGCGATCCCGGTCACCCCGGAAATCGCGCAGGACTGGCGGACCAGCACGGCATCGAACCAGCCGCAGCGCCGCTTGCGCCCGGTGACCGTGCCGAATTCGTGCCCACGTTCGCCCAGACGCTGCCCCGTTTCGTCCTCGAGCTCGGTCGGAAACGGCCCCGATCCGACGCGGGTGGTATAGGCCTTGACGATGCCCAGGACGAAGCCGGTGGCATTGGGGCCCAGCCCGGAGCCCGACGCGGCCGTGCCCGACACGGTGTTGGACGAGGTGACGAAGGGATAGGTGCCGTGATCGACATCGAGCAGCACACCCTGCGCGCCCTCGAACAGGATCCGCGCCCCGGCCTTGCGCACCTTTTTCAGGCGCTTCCATACCGGCTGGGCGTACTGGAGCACGAAGGGCGCGATCTCGCGCAGTTCGGCCAGCAGGGCGGCGCGATCGACCGGGGGCTGGCCGAAGCCGGCGCGCAGCGCGTCATGGTGCGCGCAGAGCCGGTCGAGCTGGGCATCCAGCGCGTCGAGATGGGCCAGGTCGCAGACGCGGATCGCGCGGCGGCCGACCTTGTCCTCATAGGCCGGGCCGATGCCCCGGCCGGTGGTTCCGATCTTCCCCGCCCCTGCGGCGGTTTCGCGCAGGCCGTCCAGATCGCGGTGCAGCGGCAGGATCAGCGGGCAGTTGTCGGCGATCGCGAAGTTCTCGGTGGTGATTTCCACCCCCTGCCCCTCCAGCTTCTCGATCTCGGCCTTGAGGTGCCAGGGATCGAGCACCACGCCATTGCCGACGATCGACAGCGTGCCGGTGACGATGCCCGAGGGCAGCAGCGAGAGCTTGTAGGTCTGATCCCCGACCACCAGGGTGTGGCCTGCGTTGTGGCCGCCCTGGAAGCGCACCACGGCATCGGCGCGGCTGGCCAGCCAGTCGACGATCTTGCCCTTGCCCTCATCGCCCCACTGGGCGCCGATCACGGTGACATTGGCCATGGCTATACTCCCCCACCCTGCCAGAGGTGGATCCGGTGACGCCCTTCGACAGGACTCGGCGAAACGGATGGTCCGGTGGGGCCGGTCTTGGCCCCGCTGTGCGGTGCGGGCCCTAGGGTCACTGGGCCCCGCAAGTCAAGGCGCCCGGCCCGGCTTTTCGTTGGCTGAACCGGCCTTTCACCGCCGGTTAAGCCGATCCGGCCGATCATGCTGGCTCTGGATGGGAGGACAGAGATGAGGAAGGTCGCCATTTCCATGCTGGCCGGGCTCGCCGTGGTCGGCGTCGGCCTGGGCTCCACCTGGGCCGAAGCGCGCGAGGGATCGCTGCGCGAGATGCTGCGCGCGCGCATCGCCGAACGCCGATTGGCCGGGAACGATGCCAACACGGCACCCCCGGCCGCCCGGCCGCAAAGCCTCACCTATGGACCGGATCCGCTGCAGGTGCTCGATTTCTGGCCCGCCCAGCGCCCGGCAGGTGCCGCCAAGGCCCCAGCTCCGCTGATCGTTTTCGTCCATGGCGGCGGGTGGAAGCGCGGCAGCAAGGACAATGCCGCGGGCGGGTGGAAGCAGGTTCACTACCCAGCCGCGGGCTATGCCTATGCCTCGATCAACTACCGCCTGGTGCCCGGCGCCACGGTCGAGCAGCAGGGCGCCGATGTCGCCGCCGCGCTGAAGGCCCTGCTGGACCGTGCCGGACCGCTCGGGATCGATCGCAGCCGCGTGGTGCTGATGGGCCACAGCGCCGGGGCCCACCTGGTCGCGCTGGTCGGCACCGACGAACAGTACCTGCGCGGTGCCGGACTGTCGTTCCGCGCCGTGACGGGCGTGGTCCCGATTGACGGCGCTGCTTATGACGTGCCCCGCCAGATCGCCGAGGGCGGGCGCTTCATGCACGACACCTATCTTGAGGCCTTCGGATCGGACCCGGCCCGCCAACGCGCCCTCTCGCCCACGCTGCAGGCCGCGGCGCCGAATGCCCCGGCGTTCCTGCTGGTCCATGTCCAGCGCGAGGATGGCGTGGCCCAGAACAAGGCGCTGGAGGCCGCGCTGCGGCAGGCCGGCACCCGGGTGGAACGCAAGGACTTTCCCGGCACCGGCCTCTCGGGCCATGCCGAGATCAACCGCCGCATGGGCGACCCGGACTATGCCGCGACTCCGGTGACCGATGCCTGGTTGAAGCAGATGTTCGGCGGGTGATCGCCCAGGCCCGGCACCGGGCCTACAGCCGTACCGCCTCCTGCCCGTCCAGCCGGTGCGTACAACCGAGGCGGCGGGGATCATCTTCCGCATCCAGGGCGGCCACGGTGCGCCAACCGATCGCGCGCAGGCGGCCGGCGATCTCGGTATCGTGCCCCAGAGGCAGGAACAGCAGATCGCGCGCAGGCTCGGAGGCGGCGATCGCGTCGATGAGCGGATCGGGATAGAGCGAGAACCCGGTGGCGGGCTCCGCCGCGCCGCCCTGGCCCAGGATCGTGTAGGTGCCGCCGCGCCCCAGCGCACCACGCAGCCCGTCGGCGTAGAGCGTGAAGCCGAACCATGACTGATATTCGAATCCGTGCCGCTCGGACGGGTCAAGCGTGATGCGCGCGGCCGTGCCGACCCGCGCGGCAACGGCCCGGAGCGCGGCGATGCGGCCGGTGAGCACGCCGCCCTTGTCGAAGGCGGCCAGACGCTCGATCGCCGATTCGAACGGACCGATCGCCTCGAGCAGGGGAAGGTAGGCCGCGCCGCCGGCCGCGACCAGGCCGCCGGCATCCTTGGCGTCCAGCTCGCGCCGGACCGCCTCGATCACCTCGGGCGCCAGCGGCAGCGCCTCCGCAGCCAGGGCATCGACCAGATCGGGCAGGGTGAAGTCGACCGACACTCCGGTCGCCCCGGCCGCCTGGACCGCCTCGATCGCCAGCGCGACGATCTCGGCCGCGGCGGCCAGGCTATCCGCACCGATCAACTCGGCGCCGAGCTGCAACCGTTCCCGCGCCGGATCGAGCCCGTCGCCCTTGATGGTGAGGACCTGCCCGGCATAGGCCAGGCGCAGCGGGCGCGGGGCGGCGGCGAGGCCCGTCGCGGCGATGCGCCCGACCTGCACGGTGATGTCGGAGCGGATCGCCATCATGCGCAGGCTGGCGGGATCGACGAAGCGGAACATGCGGCGCGGCTGCACCCCGGCCATCCGGCTGGCCATCGACCGTTCGAACTCGATGGTCGGGGTCTGGACCCGGCTGTAGCCATGGCCATCCATCGCATCGAGCACGGCGCGGGTCACCCGCGCGGCAACGGCGGCCGTGGCGGGAAGACGGTCTTCCAGGCCCTCGGGCAGGAGGTCGCGATCGGTCTGGGTCATGACGCGGCGGCCTTACGCGCGGGCGATCAAGGTGGGAAGCCCCTTTGCAGCGGGGATGGCCGGCGAACCGTGGGCACGGCGGATCGCGAGGCAGTCGCGCGTTAACGCGAAAGTAACCATACTCTCCGTAGATACCCCCTAGTAGTTCTCCCTAGTGGGGAGCGGGAGTGTTACGGCTTTACCGACTGGGGCTTGCGACAGTGGCCTCGCTACGGTTCCTGCCGAGTGCTCCCGCCATCCTCACTGGGGAGAGCTACCAAGAGCCGGACCGGACCAGCGACGGCCCTGGTCAGGCCGCAATGGTATCGGAGCTGGCAGGCAGAGAGGCCTCGATCGCGATGCGGATCGCCTCGGCGGTGTGGTTCGCGCCCAGCTTGGACAGCATGTTGGCGCGGTGAATTTCCACGGTCCGCGGGCTGATCGCCAGCACCTCGCCAATCTTGCGGTTCGACAGGCCGCTGGCCACGGCCTCCAGCACCTCGCGCTCGCGCCGGGTCAGCCGGTCGAGCCGACTGCGGGCCACCGCCTCGCGCAGCTTGCTGCTGCTCATCAGGCGGGCACGCTCGGCCGCCTCGTCGAGCGCATGGCGCAGTTCGGCCTGGGCAAGCGGCCAGGGCAGATAGTCGATCGCGCCGGCCAGCACGGTCAGCGCGACGCGGCGCGGGTCGGGCTGCTCGGCATAGCAGATGCACGGCAGCCAGTTGCCGGTGCGCGCCATGAAGGCCACGACCTGGTTCAGCGCCGTGCCGTTGTCGTGGATCAGCAGGACCCCCGCACTCGGCCAATGGGCGATCAGGTCATCGGCCCCGTCAAAGGGCTCCACGTGGATGTCCGATCCGGCCAGGTCGTGCGACACCGCGGCCCGACGACGATAGTCGGTATCGACAAGGACAAGCTTCGAAATTCCCGCCATGATGTACGCGTACCCCCCATTCTGCCCAAATGGTTACGCCGGATCGCCAAAACCGGCCTCCAGACCTAAGCAGGATCGCGTAAAGGAAATACGAAAATCCGTAGAGCCAACTAGGGAAACATCCTGATAAATGCGGATTTGCCCTGATGTCCCGGCTCCCTCGCGGTACACATCTGAATTTGCGGTGTTTTGCGCCGGACGCCAAGGCCCCAAAGATGATCGCGCCCGGTCCAGGGCAAAGCTGACACGGACCGGTGGAGGGTCCACTTTGGCGTAAGGCAACACCGATTCGAATCGGCCGGGCGGTGTCCGTCGTTTGCACCCGAATGGCTGGTGGATATCGCCCGATTGCAACGATCTGCCGGGGATGACCGCGCCGCGTCCCCGCGGAACGCCAGCGGGCGCGGAGCCGAGGCCCCGCGCCCGCGACATCGGACGGCCGTGGGACTTAGCTGAACTTCAGCGCCTTGACCCGCTTGACCCCTGGCAGGTTGCGCGCCTGATCGACCATCTCGGCCGGAACCGGGCTGTCGACCGAGAGCAGCAGGACCGCCTCGCCCCCGGCCGAGCGGCGGCCGAGGTTGAAGGTGCCGATGTTGATGGCATTTTCACCCAGCAGGGTGCCGATCCGGCCGATGAAGCCGGGCGCGTCCTCGTTGACGACATAGACCATGTCGCCGGTCAGCTCGGCTTCGACCTTGATCCCGAACAGCTCGACCAGGCGCGGTTCGGCGTTGGAGAACAGCGTGCCCGCAACCGACCGCTCGCCGTCGGCGGTCTTGACCGAGACGCGGATGAGCGTGTGGTAATCGCCCTCCTTCTCGGTCTTGACGTCACGCACCTCGATCCCGCGCTCCTTGGCCAGGAACGGCGCGTTGACCATGTTGACCGTGTCCGACTGGGTCCGCAGGAACCCGGCGAGCACGGCGGCGATGATCGGCTTGGAGTTGAGCTCGGCCGCGGCGCCTTCGGTGTGGATCGAGATGCGCGGGATCGCTCCGGTGGTCAGCTGGCCGACCAGCGAGCCGAGCTTTTCGGCCAGCGCCATGTAGGGCTTGAGCTTCGGCGCTTCCTCGGCCGAGAGCGAGGGCATGTTGAGCGCATTGGTGACGCCGCCGTTGACCAGGTAATCGGCCATCTGTTCGGCCACCTGCAGCGCCACGTTGACCTGGGCCTCGGTCGTGCTGGCGCCCAGGTGCGGGGTGCAGATGAAGTTCGGGGTGCCGAACAGCGGCGATTCCTTGGCCGGCTCGGTCTCGAACACGTCGAGCGCCGCACCTGCCACGTGCCCGCTGTCGAGCGCATCCTTCAGCGCCGCCTCGTCGATCAGGCCGCCGCGCGCGCAATTGACAATCCGCACGCCCTTCTTGGTCCGCGCCAGGTTCTCGCGGCTCAGGATGTTGCGGGTCTCGTTGGTCAGCGGGGTGTGCAGGGTGATGAAATCCGCCTTGCCCAGCAGGGTATCGAGGTCGGCTTTCTCGACCCCCATCTCGATCGCGCGTTCGGGGGTGAGGAACGGATCGTAGGCCACCACCTTCATCCGCAGCCCCTGGGCGCGCGCGGCGACGATCGAACCGATGTTGCCCGCGCCGATCAGGCCGAGCGTCTTGCCGGTGACCTCAACCCCCATGAAGCCGTTCTTCGGCCACAGGCCCGCCTGGGTCTGGGCGTTGGCTTCGGGGATCTGGCGGGCCAGCGCGAACATCATGGCAATGGCATGTTCGGCCGTGGTGATCGAGTTGCCGAACGGGGTGTTCATCACCACCACGCCCTTCGAGCTGGCATAGGGGATGTCGACATTGTCCACGCCGATCCCGGCGCGGCCGATCACCTTCAGGTTGGTGGCGGCATCGAGGATCGCCTTGGTCACCTTGGTCGAGGACCGGATGGCGAGGCCTTCGTATTCGCCGATGCGGGCGATCAACTGCTCGGGGGTTTCGCCGGTGATCACATCAACGTCGCAGCCCATCTCGGTGAAGATGCGCGCGGCGTTGGGGTCCATCTTGTCGGAAATGAGGACTTTGGGCTTGGTCATGGGTCTATCCAATCCAATCGAGAGAGCGTCACCCCGGACTTGATCCGGGATCCATCGCGCCTTCGAAAACGGAGCCGCATGGGAAGAGATGGATCCCGGATCAAGTCCGGGATGACGATGGAGGAGGGTGCGGTGAATGGCCTGCGCCGGATCACCGCGCTGTGAATCAGCCCGCCTTGGCGGTGGCGTAGGCCCAGTCGAGCCAGGGGCCGAGTGCTTCGATATCCTCGGCGTTCACCGTGGCACCGCACCAGATCCGCAGGCCCGGCGGGGCGTCGCGATAGCCGGCAACATCATAAGCCGCGCCCTGCTTTTCCAGCAGGCCCGCAAAGGTCTTGATGAAATCGGCATCGGCACCCTCGACCGAGAGGCAGACCGAGGTCTTCGACCGGATCGCCGGATCGGCGCAAAGGTGCGAGAGCCACGAACGCTCGGCCACGATGGTGTCGAGCGCGGCGGCATTGGCGTCGCTGCGCGCCTTGAGGCCTTCCAGCCCGCCCAGCCCCTTGGCCCATTCGAGCGCGAAGATCGCGTCCTCCACCGCCAGCATCGACGGGGTGTTGATCGTCTCGCCCTTGAACACGCCTTCGGCGAGCTTGCCCTTGCTGACCAGGCGGAACACCTTGGGCAGCGGCCAGGCCGGAGTGTAGCTTTCCAGCCGCTCGACCGCGCGAGGGCCCAGGATCAGCACGCCGTGGCCACCCTCGCCGCCCAGGACCTTCTGCCACGAGAAGGTGGCGACATCGATCTTCGACCAGTCGATATCGTAAGCGAAAACCGCGCTGGTCGCGTCGGCGAAGGACAGGCCCTCACGGTCGGCCGGGATGAAATCGGCGGAGGGCACGCGCACGCCCGAGGTCGTGCCGTTCCAGGTGAACAGCACATCGTGCGACCAGTCGACGGCGGAAAGATCAGGGATCTGGCCATAGTCGGCGCGCAGGATCGTGGGATCGAGCTTGAGCTGCTTGGCCGCGTCGGTGACCCAGCCCTCACCGAAGCTCTCCCAGGCCAGCGTGGTGACCGGGCGCGCGCCCAGCATGGTCCACATCGCCATTTCGAAGGCGCCGGTATCGGAACCCGGGACAATGCCGATGCGGTGGGTGTCGGGCAACTGGAGCACTTCGCGCATCAGGTCGATGCAGTACTGCAGGCGCGTCTTGCCGATCTTGGCGCGATGCGAGCGGCCGAGCGATTCGGTAGCCAGTTTGTCGGGGGCATATCCGGGCGGCTTGGCGCAGGGACCGGAAGAAAAGAACGGACGCGCGGGTTTGCGCGCCGGCAGTTGTGCAGTCATGTAGACTCTCCTTGCAGAGAGCTCGCGCGGCGTTGGGACCGCGTGGCCCGTCGGCCGCTCTAGTGGCGAACGGCGGGAAGTCAACCAGGATCGGATAAGGGTATTTTCTTATTAGGGAACTCCTGGCCCCACCCGGGATCACCATGGCCTCGGGGTGGAGGCGGCGCCTTAGGGTGTTGCCCTGATCTTGCCAGGGCCCGGATCCCTGCGCGATAAGGCGACCATGCGAAGCGGTGCGGCCCTGCTCCCCCTCACCCTGCTGCCCCTCTCCCTGCTGGCCGCCTGCGGAGCCGTGCCCGAGGCGCGGCAGAAGGCGGCACCCCGGCGCACCCCGCTGGTCTATGCCGCCCACCCGGAAGCCCGGGCCTGCCTCGCCAATCTGGGCCGGTCGAGCGCCAACTTCACCCCCCTGCCCGACCAGTACTATGGGGCGGGCTGCTCGGCGCTCAATGCCGTTCGCCTGTCCGCCCTGGCGGGGGACAGCGCCCCGCTGTCGGTCAGCAACCTCGGCCCGGTCGCCTGCCCGCTGGCCTCGTCCTTCGCCGCCTGGGCCCGCTATGGTGTCGATCGCGCGGCGCGGCAGATCCTGGGCAGCCCGCTGGTCCGGATCGAGACCATGGGCAGCTACAACTGCCGCACGGTCGCCGGGACCGACCGCATGAGCGCCCATGCCCGGGCCGAGGCGATCGACGTCGCGGCCTTCGTGCTGGCCGACGGGCGGCGCATCTCGGTGCTGCGCGACTGGACCGGCGGCGACAACCAGGCCCGCGCCTTCCTCCAGACCGTCCACGCCAGCGCGTGCAAGCGCTTCGGTACGGTGCTGGGACCGGCCTACAACGCCGCGCACCGCGACCACCTGCATCTCGAGCTGAGCGGGAAGGCGTTCTGCCGGTAGAGGACTACCCCCTCCGTCAGCCGCCTTCGGCGCCTGCCACCTTGTATCTTGAATTTGGTGCATGATGGGTTTGCGGGTTGGGGCGCTAGCGCCCCAACCCGCTCCGTTCGTGAGCCCGCTGTCACCTAGGTTGCCTAGACCGCTGGGGAGCTTGGGCCCG
>NZ_JACLAU010000028.1 GCF_014230305.1 Novosphingobium aerophilum | reverse complement strand
GGAGCCCGAGGTCTATGCCGCCGCCGCCCAGCGCGCCGCCGCCGACGCGGCCCGCGCGGGCCGCGCGGCCGAACGTCTGGCCGGACTGGCCCGCGAAGGCGCCGCGCCCGGAGCCCAGGCGGGCGATGCCAAAGATCTGGCCGGTGCGGCCCAGGCGGGACTCGCCGCCGCCCGCGCCGATCTGACGGCCACCCGCCTGACCATGCCGTTCCCGGGGACGGTGATCGAACGCCTGGCCGAGCAGGGCGAAGTGGTCGGTGCCGGCCAGGCGCTGCTGACCATCGCCGACACGGCCAGTCCGCTGCTCGCCCGGGCGCAGGTGCCCGCCAGCCTGGCCGCCGGGCTGCGTGCGGGCCAGCCCGGCACGGTCCGCCTCGCCGACGGGCGCGACCTGGCTGCGCGGGTGCTGCGCAAGGCCGCCGGAGCGGAGGCCCGGACCGGGCTCGTCACGGTGGAGCTGGCTCTGGCCGGCACGACCGGCGCGCTCAGCGGGGCGCCGGCCTCGGTCCGCTTTCCGCAGGCGGTCCCGGGCCCGGGTGCAGCCGATGGCGTGCAACGAATTCCCGCCGAAGCCCTGATCGAGGCCCAGGGGGGCACGGCATCGGTCTACGTGATCGACCAGGGCGGGCGGGCCCGCCGCCGCTCGGTCCGCCTGCTGGGGCTGGCCGATCGCGACGCCCGCGTCGCCGGCCTGCCGACGGATGCCCGCGTGGTCACGCTCGGCGCGGGTTTCGTTCGGGACGGCCAGCGGGTGGAGGTGACGCGGTGAACGGCTTGATCACCTTCGCGGTCCGGCGCTGGCAGTTCATGCTGCTGGCCGTGGCCCTGCTTGTCGCGCTGGGCCTGATCACCTTCGCCAAGGTGCCCCGCACCGAGGACCCGCCGCTCAACACCCCGGGCTTTACCATCACCATCGTCCTGCCTGGCGCCACGCCAGAGACGATCGAGCAGCAGGTCACCCGGCCGGTCGAGGATGCCCTCGCCGGGCTCGACAACCTGCGCGAGATGCGCTCGACCAGCGGGGACGGCGTCTCGACGATCAATGCCGAATATGTCTGGGGCACCAATGCCGATCGCAAGTACGACGAGGTCGTGCGCGAGGTGAACGCCCTGCGGCCCGCCCTGCCCGCCGGGGTGGTGCGCGTCGACGTGCGACGCTGGCGGCCGACCTCGCTGCCGATCATGCAGGTCGCCCTGGTCAGCGACGTGCTGCCGATGCGCTCGTTCGAGAAGCTGGCGCGCGATCTCAAGAACCGGCTCGCCCGGGTGCCCGGGGTCCGCAAGGCCGACGTGCTCGGCGCCCCGACGAGCGAGGTGCGGATCGCGCTCGACATGCCCCGGCTCGCCGCCCAGGGCGTGCCCGCCGGAGCCGTGATCGATGCCCTGCGCGCGGGCGGGGCGGATACCCCGATCGGGGCGGTCGATGCCGGGGCGCGGCGCTTCAACCTGCGCTATGGCGGGGCCTACCGCGATCTCGACGCGGTCCGCGACACCCCGGTCCCGGTGCCGGGTGGCGGGGCGGTGCGGGTCGGCGATCTGGCTGCGGTCGACTGGGCCCAGCGCGAGCCGCAGCATATCGTCCACTTCCGCGGCCATCGCGCCCTGCTCGTCACGGTCGAGCAAAGCGATCGCCAGGACGTGACCCGGCTGACCAATGCGATCGACGCGGAACTGGCCTCCTTCGCCCGCCTGCTGCCCGGCAGTGTCCGGATGGAGAAAGGCTTCGTCCAGGCCAGCAACGTGCGCAACCGGCTGGATCATCTGGTGCGCGACCTGCTGCTGGCCTTGGGGATCGTGGCCATCACCTTGCTGCCGCTCGGCTGGCGGGCCGGCGGGGTCGTGATGGTGGCGATCCCGGTTTCGCTGCTGATCGGCATCCTGGTGTTGTCCGCCTTCGACCTGACCCTGAACCAGCTCTCGGTCGCCGGCTTCGTGCTGTCGCTCGGGCTGCTGGTCGATGATGCCATCGTGGTGATCGAGAACGTCGCCCGCTGGCTGCGCGAGGGTGCCGACCGGACGACCGCCGCGATCGGCGCGACCCAGCAGATCGCACTGGCCGTGCTGGGCTGCACCGCCTGTCTGATGTTCGCTTTCCTGCCGCTGATCGCCCTGCCCGAAGCCTCGGGCGAATTCATCCGCTCGCTCCCGGTTTCGGTGCTGGGCACCGTCGGCGGCTCGCTGCTGGTGGCGCTGACGCTGATCCCGTTCCTCGCCGCCCGCGCGCTGAAGCCTGACGAGGACCCGCATGGCAACCGCATGCTGCAGGCGATGACCGGGCTGATCGAGCGGGTCTATGCCCCGGTGCTCCACCGCGCGCTCGACCGGCCGTGGCGGGCGCTCGGCGCGATCTTCCTGATGGCCGCGCTGGCGGTGCCGCTGCTGGCCGCGATCGGCTCCAGCCTGTTTCCTCCGGCCGACCTGCCGCAATTCGTGGTGCGCGTGGACATGCCGCGCGGCACGGCGCTCGACGTCACCCAGAAGGCGGTCGAACGGGTCGAACGGCGCCTGCTGCAGGAGCCCGAGGTCGCCTGGACCGTGGCCAATGCCGGGCGCGGCGGTCCGTCGCTCTACTACAACGTGGTGCCCACCCCGGAGGATCCGGCGCGGGGCGAGGTGGCGGTCGGCCTGAAGGCCTGGGACCCGTCGCGCAGCCCCGAGCTGCTGGCCCGCCTGCGGGCAGACTTCCAGCGCGTGCCCGGGGCCGAAATCAAGCTGCAGACCTTCACCCAGGGACCGGCGGTGGAGGCGCCGATTGCCCTGCGCATCGTCGGGCCGGATGTCGCCACGCTGGGGCGGATCGCGGCGCAGGCCCAGGCCGTGCTCGAGGCCATGCCCGAGCTGCGCGACATCGGCAATCCGCTGCGCAGCCCCCGCACCGACCTGACGCTGGCCGTCGACGAGGCCCGCGCCCGTGCTCTGGGCGTCCCGGCGGGCGCCTTGCGCTCGGCCACCCAGATCGCGCTGGGCGGGGCCAGCCCGGCGATCCTGCGCGATCCGGATGACGATGACTATCCGCTGACCGTGCGCCTGCCGATGGACCGGCACAACCGGCTCGACGCGCTGGACCAGATCACGGTCCCCACCGCCAGTGGCGCGGCCGTGCCGCTGACCAGCCTGGCCACCCCGTCGCTCCAGTCGGGGCCGGCCGAAATCGATCGCTACCAGCGCGAACGCTCGGTCACCCTGACCGCCTGGGCCAAGGACGGGGTCCTGGTCTCGCGCGCCAACGCCGCCGCGCTCGAACGGATCCACGCGCAGGTGCCGTTGCCCCCGGGCTATGCGATCAAGGTGGGCGGCGAGGCCGAGACATCGGCGCGCAGCTTTGGCGGATTGCTGCCCGCGATCATCACCGCCTCGCTCGGCATCCTCGCCGTGCTGGTGCTGGAATTCGGCAAGTTCCGCCAGGTCGTGGTGGTCGCCGGGGTCGTACCGCTCGGCTTCTTCGGGGCGGTGCTGGCGCTGTGGCTGACCGGCAACAGCCTGTCGTTCACCGCCTCGGTCGGGCTGATCGCGCTGGTCGGGATCGAGATCAAGAACTCGCTGCTGCTGGTCGATTTCACCGAGCAGCTGCGGCGCGAGGGGATGGATGTGCGGGCCGCAGTCGAGCAGGCCGGCGAGATGCGCTTCCTGCCGGTGCTGCTGACCTCGGTGACCGCGATCGGCGGACTGCTGCCGCTCGCCCTGGAGGGCAACGGGCTCTATTCGCCGCTAGCCATCGCGATGATCGGGGGGCTGATCACCTCGACCCTGCTGGCCCGCGTCGCCACGCCCGTGATGTACCTGCTGCTGGCCGGGCGGGAGATCTGCCCGGTCGAGCCGAGCGAGCCTGCCGCCCTGCCGGAAGGAGCCCTGGCATGATCCCCCGCCTGTCGCTGCGTCACACCCTGCTCCTGGCCGGGATTCTCGCCGCCGGCCCGCTGACGGCGGCTGCCGCCGGGGCCCGCCCGCAACCGGCACCACCACCCGTGGAGGCGCCGGTCGCACCGGCCTGGAGCGCGGCCAATGCCGCGGCGCGCCCGGCCGAGCCGGCCTGGTGGCGGGCCTATGGCGATCCGGCGCTGGACCGGCTGGTCGAACGGGCGCTCGCCGCCGGGCCGGATCTTCCGGGGGCCCTCGCCCGGATCGATCAGGCCCAGGCAGCGGCCCGCGCGGTGGGCGCGGGCCGGTTTCCCTCAGGGACGGTCAATGGCTCGCTCGCCCGGACCGAACAGTCACTGGAAAACGGACTGGGGCAGTTGACGCGCTTTGTCCCGACGATCAACCGCACCCAGGACACCGCCTCGCTCAACGCCACGCTCGGTTGGGATCTCGATCTCGGCGGCGGGGTCAAGAACGGCGCGCGCGCCGCCCGCGCCGATCTGGTCGCGGCGCAAGCCGGGCTGGCGGCGACCCGCCTGGCGCTCGCCGCCGAGGTGACCGCGCGCTACCTCGATCTGCGGGAGGCGGAGGCCCGGTCGCGTCTGGTCGCCCGCCAACGCGACGATCTGGCTGCGCGCCTGCGCTATGCCGAGCTGCGTCTTGCCGCCACCGAAGGCTCGGCGCGCGAGCGGGATGCCCGGGTGCGCGAACTGGGCGAGGCCGAGGCCAGCCTGCCCCTGCTCGACGCGCAGGTCCGCGCCGCGCGCCACGCCCTGGCCGTGCTGACCGGGCGTCCGGCTGGCACGGACCTGCCCGAACTGTCCGCCGTGGGGCCGGGCGCCGCCGTGCCGCTGGCCGAGGACCCGGCCGCGGGGACCCCCGCCGACCTGCTCCGCGCCCGCCCCGACCTGGTCATGGCCGAAGCGCGGATCGTCAGCGCGCGGGCGCGGGTCAAGTCCGCGCTGGGCGAGTATTGGCCGCATGTTTCGATCGGCGGGCTGCTCGGGTTCGACACCAACCGGCTGGCCGGCTTCGGCACCCCCGCCTCGCGCATCACCCAGGGGTTCATCGGCCTGCGGTGGCGGCTGTTCGATTTCGCCCGGATCGACGCCGAGGTCGCCGCCGCGCGCGGGGCCGAGCGGGAGGCCCTCGCCGCCTATCGGGATGCGGTGCTGCGCGCCGGAGCCCAGGTGGAAAGCGCCTTCGCCCTCGCCGCGGCCCGCCGCGAGGCCCTCGCCGCGCAGGACCGCCGCCGGGCTGCAGCCGACAGCGCCTGGACCAGCGCCCAGGCCGCTTTCCGCCTGGGTGAGATCAGCGACGACCAGTTGCGCGGCGAAAGCCTGCAACACGCCAGCGCCGAGGCGGACCAGCTTGCCGCGCGACGGGCACTCGCCGAAGCGGTGCTCGATTGCCGCAAGGCCCTGGGGGGGTAGCGGCGGGCGAGCCGGCTACAACATCGTGGCGTAGTACGTCTGCTCCAGGGGCAGCATCGCCGCACCGACGGCGCAAGCGTCGAACCCGGTCTGCGAGGCGATGATCCGCGGCAGCGGACGCGGCATCTCGCGCCGGGCGTCGTCGAACAGCTCGATCGCAGGCAGCAGCTTGGCGGCAAGCTCGGGAGGGATGCGGCCGCCGAACACGATCGCCTCGGGATCGACCAGCGCGGCAATGCCCGAGGCGATCAGCGAGAACTGGTCCCGGCTGCGCGAGATCCATTCGTCGACCCCCGGCCATTCCGGATCGAACCGGGCCAGCATGGTCGAGAGCCCGTCAAGCTCGACCCCCGCCTTGCGCAGGGAATCGAGCAGGGTCTCCAGCGTCGGGATCTGGAAATTGCGCCAGGGCAGCATGCGGCCGATCTCGCCGCTGTTGCCGTGCGATCCGCGCAGCAGGCGGTTGTTGATGATGATCCCGCCGCCCAGTCCGGCCGCGACATAGATGTAGACGAAGTTGGCAAAACTCCGCCCGGCCCCGAGAAAGCTCTCGCCCACCGCAGCGGCGTTGCCGTCGCTCTCGGCCCAGCACGGCAGGCCGAGCCGCTCGGCGAACAGCTCGTCGATCGGGACCATGGCGAATTCATCGAGCGCGCGCGGCGGATTGAACCGGGCCTTGCCGTCCAGGCAGGGACCCAGGATGCCGATCCCGGCGCCAACCAGCCGTTCGCGGGCCAGCGGCGTTGCGGCCAGCAGGCGCTCTCGCACCTCGTCGATGCGGGCGAACACCGCCTTGCGGCTCATTACCGGCATGGTGAAATACTCGTGGCCGACCACCCGCCCGGAAAAGTCCATCAGGGCGATCGACATCGCGTCGGTCATCAGCGCGATGCCCAGCGAATAGGCGAACGGCGGGGCGATCGCGAGTTCGACCGTGGGCTGCCCGCGCCGCCCGCTGCTGCGCTTGCCCCCCTGCACCAGCGCCCCGCTGGCCAGGAGATCGTTTACCAGCCGCGAGACGGTCTGCTGCGACAGGCCCGTGGCACGGGCGATCTCCGGCTGGGTGGCGCCATTGCTGCGCAGCACGACGCCGAGAATCCGCGCCTCGCTTTCCGAGGGTTGCTGGCGCGTTTCCGCGAAGGTCATTGTCCCGGCCATCGCGCCCAGATGACAAATCCGGTGCGCGGGATCAATTCCCCACTCGGCAATAGAGGCGTGGGCTTTCGCGGCGTGGGCTTTCGCGGCACGTCGCGGCTCACTCCACCGTGACGGACTTGGCCAGGTTGCGCGGCTGATCGACGTCGGTGCCCTTCACGCAGGCGACGTGATAGGCCAGCAACTGCACCGGCACGGCATAGACCAGCGGCGCGATCAGCGGATGGACCTTGGGCATCTCGATCGTGGCGAGGCAACCCTCGCCAGCCTCGGCCAGACCTTCGGCATCGGAAATCAGCACGACCTTGCCTCCGCGGGCGCGGACTTCCTGCATGTTGCTGACGGTCTTTTCGAACAGGGGGCCGGATGGCGCGAGCACGATCACCGGCACGGCCTCGTCGATGAGCGCGATGGGGCCGTGCTTCATTTCGCCCGAGGCATAACCTTCCGCATGGATGTAGCTGATTTCCTTCAGCTTCAGCGCGCCTTCCAGGGCCAGCGGATAGTCCTGGCCACGCCCGAGGTAGAGCACGTCACGCGCCGGGGCGATCAGGTGGGCCATGGCGGCGATCTCGTCGTCATGGGCCAGCGCGGCATTGAGCGCGGCCGGCGTTTCCACCAGTTGGTCGACCAGATCGCGCTCTTCCTCGCGGCTCATCCGTCCGCGCTTCACCGCCAGGTGCGCGGCGAGCGCGGCCAGCACCGCCAGCTGGCAGGTGAAGGCCTTGGTCGAGGCGACGCCGATTTCGGGACCGGCATGGGTGGGCAACAGCAGGTCGGCTTCGCGCGCCATCGAGCTGGTCGGCACGTTGACCACCACCGCGATCGTCTGGCCGTGTTCCTTGCAGTGGCGCAGGGCCGCCAGCGTGTCGGCGGTCTCGCCCGACTGCGAGATGAACAGCGCCAGCCCGCCCGGTTCGAGCACCGGATCGCGATAGCGGAACTCGCTGGCCACATCGATGTCCACCGGCAGGCGCGCGAACTGTTCGAACCAGTACTTCGCGACCAGCCCGGCGTAATAGGACGTGCCGCAGGCGACGATGGTGACGCGGCGGATCTGCGAAAGGTCGAAATCGAACTGCGGCAGCGCGACCGACTGGTCGACCCGGCGGATGTAGCTGCGCAGGGTCTGGGCCACCACGGTCGGCTGCTCGAAGATCTCCTTCTGCATGAAGTGGCGGAAGTGCCCCTTCTCGATCGCCGCGGCCGAAGCCCCGGATGCGACGATCTGGCGCGTGACCGGGTGGTTGTCCTTGTCGAACACCTGGGCGCCGGTGCGGGTGATGATCACCCAGTCCCCCTCGTCCAGATAGGAGATGCGCTGGGTCAGCGGCGCGAGCGCCAGGGCATCGGACCCGAGGTAGGTCTCGCCCTCGCCATAGCCGACCACCAGCGGCGAGCCGAGCCGTGCGCCAATCAGCATCTCCGGGTGGGCCTTGAACGCGATCGCCAGGGCAAAGGCGCCCCGCAATTGCGGCAGCACCGCCTGGACCGCCTCGGCGGGCGACCTGCCGGCCTCGATCTGTTCGGAAACCAGGTGCGCGACCACCTCGGTATCGGTGTCGCTCTCGAAGACGCGGCCCCGCGCGGTCAGCGCCTCGCGCAGGGGGCGGAAGTTCTCGATGATCCCGTTGTGCACCAGGGCAAGATGCTCGGTGGCGTGGGGGTGGGCGTTGGCCGCGGTCGGCGCGCCATGGGTGGCCCAGCGGGTGTGGGCGATGCCGGTGGTGCCCGGCGCGGGGTGCCGCGCGAGTTCGAGCACCAGGTTCGACAGCTTGCCCGGCGCACGGCGGCGGATCAGCTCGCCTCCGGACAGCGTGCAGACCCCGGCGCTGTCATAGCCGCGGTACTCCATCCGCCGCAGACCATCGACCAGGCGGTCCGCCACGTCTTCCTTGCCGACGATGCCGATGATTCCGCACATGCTGCCAGGGGCCTTTCAGGGATCAGGTGTAGGGGACGCGGATGCCGGGGATGTGCGGCGGGAAATCGGCGACGTTGCTGGTCACCAGGATCGCCCCGTGCTCCTGGGCCGAGGCGAAGACAAGGGCCGCGGCCATGCCCAGCGCGGGGCGCTCGGCCTTCAGCGTGGCCGCACGACGGGCGATTTCCGGACTGATTTCGCGGATGGCGAAGTGCGACAGGAACCGTTCGGTCTCCTCCCGCGCCACGGCCGGAGCTTCGGCCATGATCTCAAGCCAGGTGATCCGGCTGATCCACGGACGCTTGGCCCGGCGCAGTTCGGCCATGGCGAGCTGATGGCCCGACAGGGTGTCGACAACGATGCCGGTGTCGAAGCAGGTGTCGGTCATGCCGCCCCGCTGTCCGGTCCATCCGGCAGGCGCACCCATTGCGCGCGCAGCGCCTTTTCGTAGTCCTTGCCGACCACGCCCTGGCCATAGCGCGTCCACAGCCCGAAGCCCTGCTCAAGCCAGTCCTGCTCACCGGCGCGGAAGGTCGCGATGGCGAAGCGGATCAGCGCCGCGCGCGAGATTCCCCGCTCGGCAGCCTGCTCGTCGAGCCAGCGGATGTCATCGTCGGGAAGATCGGCGAGGATGCGCATTATGATATCTTGATATCATATCATGATATGCCCGTCAAGCAGGCGAGCACCTGGCAAGTGCTTGATTTGCTAGCATGGGCACGGTGAACGACCGGTAAACGATCCCCGTCGCCGGGCACGGTCGTCGGACTTGGTCAGCCCGCCCTAGTTTCGCCCCTTCTCCGCCTTCTTGCGCTTCATCGCGTCGTGAAACCGGTCGGCCCAGCCGGGCTTGACCATCTGTTCGGCCCGGACCAGCCGCAATTCGCCATCGGCGACATCGCGGCTGACCGCGCTGCCCGCGGCCACGATGGCATCGGCCCCGATCCGCACCGGAGCGATCAGTGCCGAGTTCGAGCCGATGAAAGCCCGCTCACCGATCACGGTCTTGTGCTTGAAATAGCCGTCATAATTGCAGGTGATCGTGCCCGCGCCGATGTTGGCCCCTGCCCCCACTTCCGCATCGCCAAGGTAGGTCAGGTGATTGGCCTTGGCTCCCGGCCCGAGGGTGGCGTTCTTGACCTCGACGAAGTTGCCGATCTTGACCCCGGCCTGCAGCACGGCGCCGGGACGCAGGCGGGCATAGGGGCCGATCTCCACCCCCTCGTCCAGCCGCGCCCCCTCGATATGGCTGAAGCCGCGGATCAGGACCCGGTCAGCCACGGTCACACCGGGGCCGAACCACACGTTCGGCTCGATCGTCACATCCCGCCCCAGCACGGTGTCCCAGGCAAACCACACGGTCTGGGGCGCGATCAGGGTCGCACCCTCGGCCATGGCGCGATCGCGGCGCCGCTCCTGCCAGCGCGATTCGGCCTCGGCCAGTTCGCCGCGGCTGTTGATGCCGGCCACTTCATCCGGGTCGGGCGTCACCACCACCGCGCAGTGTCCGCCTTGGGCATTGGCGACGTTCACCACGTCGACCAGGTAATATTCGCCCTGGGCATTGTCGTTGCCGACCTGTCCCAGCAGTTCGAACAGGCGCCCGGCCCGCACCGCCATCAGCCCGGAATTGCACAGCCGGCATGCCCGTTCCGCCGCAGTGGCGTCCTTGTGCTCGACCATCCTGGTGATGCGCCCGTCCGCCTCGGCGATCACCCGGCCATACTGGAGCGGATCGGCGGGCTCGAAGCCGAGCACGACCACTTCGGGGGCATCGTCGGCGTGCAGGCGGTCGAGCATCCGGCGCATCGTTGCGGTGCTGACGAACGGCACGTCCCCGTAAAGAACCAGCACATCGCCGGAGAAACCGGCCAGCGCCGCTTCGGCCTGCTGGACCGCATGTCCGGTACCCAGTTGCGGCTCCTGCACCGCCAGATCCGCCCGGCTGCCAAGCTGGCGCTCAAGCTGATCCCGCCCGCTGCCGACCACCACGACCTGCCGCTCGGGCTGCAGCTCCGCGGCGCTGGCAATCAGATGCTCCAGCATCGGCCGGCCCGCGATGGGATGGAGCACCTTGTGCAGGTCGCTCTTCATCCGGGTGCCCTTTCCGGCGGCAAGGATGACGACAGCTAGCGGGGGAGTCTGACGATCGGCGCTCATGCCTTTCCCTTGCCAGCAAATCGTTACGGTTTCCAAGCCTTGTGATTGCTGTTTCCTCCGCTTTGCGCCACCAGCCGCGCATGGACGCCTTTCCCTTCCGCATTGTCGGCTTCGATCTCGACGGCACCCTGCTCGACACTCATGGCGATCTGGGCGCCGCGCTCAATCATGCGCTGGGTCTGGCGGGACGTCCGCCCGTTGCCGTGGCGCAGGTGACCGACCTGATCGGAGGCGGGGCGCGCCAGATGCTCGATCGGGCCCTCGCGCTCACCGGCACCGTTCCGCCTGATGACGAGGTCAAGGCCCTGCATCGCGAACTGATCGCCTTCTATCGCGAGAACATTGCGGTCCACACCCGGCTCTATCCGGGCGGCGAGGCGATGCTCGATGGATTGGCCGCACGGGGCGTGCAGATCGCGGTGGTGACCAACAAGCTGGAATCGCTCGCGGTGCGCCTGCTCGACGCCCTCGGACTGAGCCCCCGACTGGCCACGATCATCGGCGGAGACACCCTGGGCCCCGGGCGCGCCAAACCCGCCCCGGACCTGCTGCACGAGATGATCCGGCGACTGGGCGGAGGGCCCGCAGCCTTCGTCGGGGACACCACTTACGACACCCGGGCGGCGGCCGCGGCCGGTCTGCCCTGCGTCGCCGTGCGCTTCGGCTTCAACGATGTTCCGGTGGAGACGATGGGCGCCACCGCCGTGATCGACCACTACGACGCGCTGATTCCCACGCTGGAGCGCTTGTGATTCGAGGTTTTCCACAGTCGGGCGATGGGGAAAGATGACACTGGCGTTACAGCGCCGTCAATCCGTGCATTTTTTACGATAGTCCGTGAACAAGCGCGAAACGCGCGCCGCCAGGTTTCACAAAACTGTAACACGATCGGGCGGATCGTAGTATCATCCGGGTCCGGCAACCGCGCCGCGACATCACCCGTCCGTTCTCCCGCGAGGGCGGACAACCGGGAGAAGGATGATGAAGCACGGTCACCTCCTGCGGGCATCTCGCCCCTTGCTGGCCCTGATCGGCCTGATGACGGCCGCTGCCGCCCAGGCCGAACGGCTCGACATCGATCACCGGCTCTACGCCCCGCTG
Organism: Novosphingobium aerophilum; assembly: GCF_014230305.1. Classification (GTDB taxonomy): domain Bacteria; phylum Pseudomonadota; class Alphaproteobacteria; order Sphingomonadales; family Sphingomonadaceae; genus Novosphingobium; species Novosphingobium aerophilum. The sequence continues at coordinate 32,795 of NZ_JACLAU010000028.1, read as the reverse complement.
CACGCCGCCATGGAGCAGCCGCACGAGGGCAGCATTTTCTACCAGGCCAGCCCCTCGGGCCGGCAGTTCGACCGCATTCTCGTCAACGGCACCTCGGCCGAGCATGACTGGACCGAAGCGCTCGAACTGGTGGTCGTGCCGCGCAAGGGTGAACGCAAGACCCCCCAGGAGTGGTTCGCCGCGTTCCAGGCTGCCAGCGAGAGCACCTGCCCGGCCAATGTGACGGTGCTGGGCGAGGACGAAAGCTCGATCACCTTCTCGCTCGACGCGCCTCCGTGCAGCACCGGCACGCCGCTGAGCGGGCTCTATCGCGTGATCTACGGCCGCAAGACCGTCTATGTCGTCAGCGCCAAGCTCAAGGGGCAGATGCGCGCCGACCAGCGGCAGCAATGGCTGGGCCTGCTCAACTCGGCGAAGCTCGCGGGCTAGCGGGCTAGCGGATCAGTCCTCGACCACCTTCAGCAGGCGGCGCTCGATCGGGCTGAGTACGCCGGCAAGGTCATGGCCGCGCTTCAGCACCTGGCCGGTCTCGCCGAACAGGGTCCACATCCCCTGCTTGTTGCGCAGGGCCGGGCGCTTCTCCAGCCTGGCCTGGGGCCGTTCGGCGGCGCGGCGGAAGGCCATGAAGCTGGCCGCCTCGCGCCCGAAATCCATCGCATAGTCCTTCCACTCGCCTGCGGCGACCATCCGTCCATACAGGTCGAGAATGCGCGTCAACTCGACGCGGTCGAACCCGACCTGGCTCGGCGCCGTCGTCGGAAACGGCACGATCTGCGCTCCCGGGGTGGAGCCGGTTCGGCCACCGGCCGCGCCATCGCCGCGCGCCAAGCCTCAGCCGCCCGACTGGCGGCGGGTGCCGCTAGGCGGAGCGGGGCGCGCAGCCTCGCGCAGCGCCGCCAGCTCCTGGCGCAGCAGGGCCACCTCCTCTTCCAGCGCGGCGAGGCGCTTGGTGTCGGCGGCCAGCTCGGCGCTGTCGCTGCACGGCTCCTGGCAGGGGGTGCCATAGGGCATGAACTCGCGCTGCCAGGTTTCCGCCGGGACCAGCGTCGACCGCGCCTTGACCCCGACCATGGTTGCGCCTTCCGGCACGTCCTCGGTCACCACGGCATTGGCCCCGACCCGCGCCCGGGCGCCGACAGTGATCGGGCCCAGGATCTGCGCGCCCGAACCGACGATCACCCCGTCCTGCAGCGTCGGGTGGCGCTTGCCCCCCACACCGTTCGCCGGGTTGGTCCCGCCCAGCGTGACGCACTGGTAGATGGTCACGTTGTCGCCGATCTCGGCGGTCTCCCCGATCACGGTGAAGCCGTGGTCGATGAACAGATGCCGGCCGATCCTGGCACCGGGGTGAATGTCGATCCCGGTGAAGAACCGGCCCAGGTGGTTGACCAGGCGGGCCAGGAAAAACAGTCGGCCGTTGAACAGCCAGTGCGCCACCCGATGGAACCCGACGGCCCACAGGCCAGGGTACAGCAGCACCTCCCAGCGCGACCGGGGGGCCGGATCACGGGCCTCGATCGAGTCGAGGTATTCGGTCAAGCGCCTGAACATGCTGGTCTCATTGTCTTTCAAATGCTGGCGGGTGACAACCGCCTTCCGTTGTCGCGGCGACGTCCGATCGACCGGAGCCGCTCAGTCCCCGAACAGCCCGGGCTGGCCCGGCCCCCGGAGCTCCTCCAGCGCATCGCGCCAGATCGACAGGGTCGGCGGCTGCTTGCGCTCCAGGCTGAGCCGGTCGATCGTCGCCACGATCTGCTCGGCCCCCAAATGGCTACGCTCCACGCGCGGCACAAGATAGGCGGCAGCATCGGGCCCCAACGCGAAGCCGCGCCGCTCGGCGTGAAGCGCGATCAGGTCGGCCAGCATGGCGTCATCCGGGGTCCCGATCTCGAGGTGGAGCGCCGCGCCCAGTCGCGAGGCGAGATCGGGCAGCCGCACGGTCCAGCCGCCGGCGGGGGCATTGACCACCAGCAGCAGGGGGGTGCCCATCTCCTGCGCCCGGTTCCAGCGGTGGAACAGGTCGGTCTCGTCGACCCGCTCGACGTCGTCGATCGCCTCGCCTCCGGTGCTGTCGGCAAACCAGCGCGCCAGCAGGGACTTGCCCGAACGCGGCGGCCCGGCGAGCAGCGCGGTGCGATAGGGCCAGTGCGCCGACTGGCCCAGGGCGTCCAGCACCTTGGCATTGGCATTGCCCACCACGATGCGGCCGGGCTCGCTGGCCGCGGTGAGCGGCAGGGGAATCTGGCGGGCCATCGGCCGATTGCCCGCCCTAGCGCCGGATGCTCAGGGCGCCGTTGCCGATGGTCACGGCATAGCCGCGGGCGCGCAGCGCGGCGGCCAGTTCGTCGAGGCTGCCGCCGTAGGTCACTCGCATCACCGAAGTTCCGCCCATGGCCAGGCTGGTGGTGGCCGCAGCCCTGACACCCGAAAGCCCCCGCACCGTGGCGAGCGCGGCATCGACGGCGCGCGCATCGGGCGAGGCGAACTGGACGGTAAAGACCACCGGCGCATCGGCTGCGGGCGCGGCGACGATGGTGGGCGCCGGGACATCCTCTCCGCCCTCGCTCAACACCGCCTGTTCCTGGGCCGCCGTGACGCGATTGGCCGCAGCCAGCAGCGCGGCGATCGCCGGATCGAGCGCCAGCCGCTCGGAATTGAGCGTCGGGTTGACCCTTAGCGTGCCCGCCACCAGTGCATCGGTGTAGATCCGGTCCATCCGCCGCACCGCCTCGTCGAGCATGGCCGGCACCTTCTCCGGCCCGGGGGCGGTCAGGATAAAGGTGCCGAGCGGGCGGTTGTCCGGGCCATAGCGCGCGGTGAAGGTGCCCTTGACCGGCCCACCCGGCCATTGCCGTTCGAGCCGGGCGACCGGCACGATCACGTCGCTGGCGCCGAACTGGTCCAGCACATTGCGCCACCATGTGCGGCTGCGTCGGGTGACCTGGCCGGCGGTGAGCAGCAGCGAATCGCCGCCGCCGCCAGTCGGGCGGACATAATCGATCGCGCTGGCTCCGGCATGGAACCGCGCCCAGGCCGCCTGCCACGGGGTGCGCACCTCGTACATCTGCGCCACCCCGCCCGAATAGAGCAGCGGCAGCATCAGCAGCGGCTGCGACCGGGTCCCGACCGCGCTGCCGCTGCCGACGAACTGGCTGGCGCGGGTGCGGTCGAAAATCACCCCCAGCGTCGCGATGTAGCGGCGGGGTCCGATCTGCTCCTGCTGGATCACCACCGAGGACACCAGGCCCTCCAGTTGTCCGTCCGACAGTTGGGGCCCGCCAGCCTTGGCCCAGGCCTGCCGCGTGGCTTCGCGCCAGCCGTTGCGGCGGGCCTCCTCGGCGGTCTTGCCGGTGGAGTTGACCTGGATTCCGTCGACCTCGATATCCCCGGTGCTGGCGACCGGGGCGATGCCCCGTTCCCCTTCGATCTGCGCGATCAGGCGGGCCGGACCGATCGCTGCGACGGCGATGGCTGCGGCCACCACCAGTCCTCCGCCCCAGCGCTGGGCCGTGGTGGGACGCCAGTGGCGCATGCGGGGGGGGATGGCGTTGAACAGCATCGGGGAAACCGCGCGCCTTTTGCCCAAAGGCAAGTGGAAATCCAAGCGCGAAACGGCTAGGCGCGCGGGATATGGCAAATGATCCCGAACCGCAGTCCTACAGCTATGAACAGGCCGGCGTGTCGATCGCGGCCGGCAATGCGCTGGTCAAGGCGATCGCACCGCTCGCCCGGGCCACGGCCCGGCCCGGCGCCGATGCCGAACTGGGCGGCTTTGGCGGCTTCTTCGACCTGCGCGCCGCCGGCTACAAGGACCCGCTGCTGGTGGCGGGCAACGATGGCGTGGGCACCAAGGTCAAGCTGGCGATCGACCATGACCGGCACGACCGGATCGGAATCGATCTGGTCGCGATGTGCGTCAACGACCTGATCGTCCAGGGCGCCGAGCCGCTGCTGTTCCTCGATTACTTCGCGACCGGCAAGCTCGACAACGGCGTGGCCGAGCGGGTCGTGGCCGGCATTGCCGAAGGCTGCAAGCTCGCCGGCTGCGCGCTGATCGGCGGGGAGACCGCCGAAATGCCGGGCATGTACGCCCCGGGCGACTATGACCTGGCGGGCTTCTGCGTGGGCGCGGTCGAGCGCGGTGAGCAGCTCACCGGCGACAAGGTGCGCGAAGGCGACGTGCTGATCGGCCTCGCCTCGTCGGGCGTCCATTCCAACGGCTACTCGCTGGTCCGCCGTCTCGCCGCCGACAAGGGGTGGAAGCTGGAACGGCCCGCCCTGTTCGATCCCGAGGTGCTGCTGATCGAGGCGCTGATCGCGCCGACCCGGATCTATGTGAAGAGCCTGCTGCCGCTGATCCGCGCCGGACGCATCCATGCCCTCGCCCACATCACCGGCGGCGGCCTGCTGGAGAACGTGCCGCGGGTCCTGCCCGCCGGACTGCATGCCCGGATCGACGCGGGCGCGTGGGAGCAGCCCCGGCTGATGGCGTTCCTCCAGGCCCAGGGCCATATCGAGCCGGGCGAAATGGCGCGCACGTTCAACTGCGGGATCGGCATGGTCCTGGCCGTGGCGGCCGACGAGGTCGCCGGACTGATGACCGATCTGGCCGCCGCCGGCGAGACGGCCATGGTCATTGGCGCGATCGAGGCCGGTCCGCGCGGCTGCACAGTCCAGGGTTCGGCCGAGGACTGGTCGGCGCGATCCTCCTGGGAAGCGGTCCACCTTGGCTGACGCAGTCGCGCCCCGGACCAGGGTCGCGGTGCTGATCTCGGGCAGCGGGACCAACATGGCGGCCCTGCTCTATGCGAGCCGGACCGACGATTGCCCTTACGAGATCGTCCTTGTCGCCTCGAACAATCCGGACGCGCCGGGGCTGGACGTGGCCCGCGCCGAGGGAATCGCGACCTTCACGCTCTCGCACAAGGGCATGGATCGCGCCAACCACGATGCGGCGATGCATGAGGCGATCCTCGCCAGCGGTGCCGATCACATCGCGCTGGCCGGCTACATGCGGGTGCTGACCGACGGCTTCGTCGCCCGATGGGCCGGCCGCATGGTCAATATCCACCCTTCTCTCCTGCCCCGGTATCCCGGCCTGCACACCCACCGGCGCGCGATCGAGGCGGGCGACAGCCACGGCGGCTGCTCGGTCCACCTCGTCACCGCCACGCTCGACGAAGGTCCGGTGCTCGGCCAGATCCCGGTCGCGATCCTGCCGGGCGACACGCCCGAGACGCTCGCCGCGCGCGTCCTGTTCGCCGAGCACCAGCTCTATCCGCGCTGTCTGGCCGCCTATGTCTCAAGGGTCCGCGATCCCCGCTGGCTCACCCAACAGGTGCGCGAACGGGCCATGGCGCTGCCGGAGGCCGAGGAGACCCTGTCGCACGGCATGGCCTGCTTCGGCGTGATCAAGGGCAAGAAGTTCGCCTGGGTGTCCGCCGATCATCACGGGGACGGACGCATCGCCCTGCTGGTCAAGATCAGCGGCGCGGACGAACAGGCCGACCTGATCGAACGGGACGGCGAACGCTATTTCCGCCCAGCCTACTTCGGCAGCGACTGGATCGCGATCCGGCTCGATCTGGGCGACACCGACTGGGATTCGATCGAGCAATGGCTTCTGCGCAGTTGGCGCACCATCGCGCCGAAACGCCTGACCGGCCTGCTCGACGCTGCGGACATGTTCTGATCTGGTAGTGCCCGCGCGGCGGGGTGGACCCATTCGAACGGCGGCTTTCGCCTGAAGTCGGACCTTTGTTTCCTCCCCGGTACGGGGAGGGGGACCATCCGCAGGATGGTGGAGGGGCACTCTCCTTGGGGCGCGGCAGTTGGGCAAGGCGGGGTGCCCCTCCACCACCTTCGGTGGTCCCCCTCCCCCGCTGGGGGAGGATCTTGGAACGGCAGCTCCCCACCCAACCTGACCCTTCATCGGTTGGACGTTTGTGCCCGCCGCCAAGTTTGAAACACGCTCAGCCAATCTCGCTTTCGTCGACCAGCGGACGGCTCTCGCGCGTGCCGCGATAGCGCTCGTCGGGCTTGGTCGGGTCGGGCAGGAGGACGACGTGATCGTCGTGGACCTCGACCAGGGTTCCGACGAACGGGAACCCGTCGAGACTGCCGGTGACGCGATAGCTGACCACGTCGCCGGGCTTGAAGGTGGCCGGATCGAAGTTGAATTCGAACGGACAGGCCTCGCCCGTCTCTCCCATACCCTGCATCGCCATACTCCTTGCGCCGAGGATAGCGCTTTGCCCGCTGCGGGACCAACGAAAAGGCGACAGGGGCATTTGCGAAGGTGACGGCCGAGCCCCCTCCCCGCTGCGACTGGCCCGCCTGCGGCAGGGCAAGTCTCGCTCCTCTCCCCTTTGGGGAGGGGATGGGGGTGGAGGGCCGCGCTTGCCACGGCAAGCGACCCCATCGCCAATGAAAAGGGCCGCCGGATCGCTCCGGCAGCCCCATCAGGATGCGATCCTGCCGGCCGTGATCAGCCGACGATCTCTTCCGGCTTGAAGAAGTAGGCGATTTCGATCGCCGCGTTCTCTTCGCTGTCCGAACCGTGCACCGAATTGGCTTCGATGCTCTCGGCCAGTTCCTTGCGGATCGTGCCGGGTTCGGCATTGGCGGGGTTGGTGGCGCCCATGATGTCACGGTTGCGCTTCACCGCGTCCTCGCCCTCGAGCACCTGGACCACCACCGGGCCGGAGATCATGAACGAGACCAGGTCGTTGAAGAACGGACGCTCGCTGTGGACCGCGTAGAAGCCTTCGGCCTGCTCCTTGGTCATGTGGATGCGCTTCGAGGCAACGACGCGCAGACCGGCCTCTTCCAGCATCTTGGTGACCGCACCGGTCAGGTTGCGGCGCGTGGCGTCGGGCTTGATGATCGAGAAGGTGCGGGTGACCGCCATGTCGGGATCCTTGATTACGGAGTGGGTCTTGCAAAAGCTGGCGCGCCCCTAGCCGGGAACCCGCGAGACTGCAAGCTGCGCAGGACCACGCCAGCGGCGGAACGGCCCGTCGCGGACATCATTTGAAACAGGGCAGCCATGCGCCATCCCGGTTCGGTCGCCACATCACCCCTGTCGAAAGATAGGAAACAGTTTCCTGCCGATCGACCCACGGTTTGATCCGAAGGAGATTTGGAGATGAACACCGCGCGTCTTGGCCCGACCTCCCTGGCTGCCTCCCTCGCGGCCGCCCTGGCCTTCGCCACAGCCCCTTCCGCCCATGCTCAGACCGGAGCCGCTGCGACGCCGGACAGCCACGTCGAACGGCTCGAGCACAACGGGATCGGCTATGAGGTGACTTATCGCCCGCTGGTCCGGACCATGGAGAAGACCATCGGCGCTCACCCGGGCGCGCGCTCCACGCTGCAGCGCTGCCGGGCAGTGACCGAGATCGCGATCGATCGCGAAGTGCGCCTGCCGGATGGCTCGGCCGCCTTGTCGCACCGCCTGACGGACATGCAGCGGATCACCGCGCACCACATCGGCCCGTGCGAACAGAACCGCCAGGCCCTGGCCAAGGCGCGGCTGCGTCAGGCCGATGCGATCGCGGCCCAGGTGCGGGCCATGGCGGCCAGTGACCGCCCGGCGCTGCTGGCCCAGATCGATGCGGCGCGGGCCCTGGCGGTCAACTGATCCCCTGGCAGGTCAGGCGGCCCTGATCCAGCGGCCGCCGTCCTGCTTCCAGAAGTGGCGCTCCAGCCCGTCCCGTTCGCCAAGCATCCGCCAGCAGGCCCGTGCAGCCCCCAGCGTGGCCTCATCGAACACCAGAAAGGTCCGTTCGAACCCCTCGGCCTCGCGCCAGACCCCATCGGCCAGAACACAGAAGCGCGCGCCATTGGCCGGCTCGGGCCGGTCGGACAGGAGCACGGGCTGGCGCGCGGCATGGGGATCCCCGGCCTGACCGTTGGCGAGGAAGCTGTCGGCCGGGGCCGCCCGCCACAGCGCCTCGCCGATGGCCTCGCGCAGGTCCGGCCGATCGGCGACAACCAGCAGCCGTTCGCCGGCCTTCAACGTGTTGCGCGCCAGCAGGGCCACGATCTCGGGCACCGGGTCGCGGCTCACCTGATAGAAGTCAACCCGCATCAGCCCCCCGCATCCCGCCGCGCGTCCTGCCCTGCCGCCTTGCCGCGCCGGCAGCGGTCGGAACAATAGCGCACGTTGTCCCAATCGCGCTCCCACTTCTTGCGCCAGGCGAAGGGCAGGCCGCAGGTCAGGCAGGTCTTGGTCGGCAGGTCCGCCTTGCGCCGCATCCGCGGCATGGGATCAGCCTTCCAGCACGTCGCGGACGTAGCGATCAAGCAGGCGCACGCCGAACCCGCTTGCGCCCTTGTCCCAGGTCCGCCCGGGCTTGTCGGTCCAGACCGTGCCGGCGATGTCGAGGTGGGCCCAGGGCGTGCCCTTGGCGATATAGCGCTGCAGGAACTGCGCCGCGGTGATCGACCCGCCGTACCGCGGGCCGACGTTCTTCATGTCGGCAATCGGGCTGTCGATCAGCTTGTCGTAGGCCGGGCCGAGCGGGAAGCGCCACAGCCCGTCACCGGTCGCCTTGCCCGCCGCGTCGAGACCGGCGGCAAGCGTATCATCATTCGCGAACAGGCCGGCATATTCATGGCCCAGCGAAACGATCATCGCCCCGGTCAGAGTGGCCAGATCGACGATGGCCGCGGGCTTGTACTCCTGCTGGACCCAGGTCAGCGCGTCGCACAGCACCAGCCGCCCCTCGGCATCGGTGTTGATCACCTCGACGGTCTGGCCGGACATGGTGGTGACCACGTCGCCGGGGCGCTGGGCATTGCCGTCCGGCATGTTCTCGACCAGTCCGCAGACGCCGACCACGTTGGCCCTCGCCTTGCGCCGGGCGAGCGCCAGCATGGTCCCCGCGACCGCGCCGGCACCGCCCATGTCCCACTTCATGTCCTCCATCCCGGCCGCCGGCTTGATCGAGATGCCGCCGGTGTCGAAGGTGACGCCCTTGCCGACGAAAGCCGTCGGCGCCGCTCCGGCGGCCCCGCCGTTCCAGACGACCGCCAGGATCCGCGGGGGGCGCACCGATCCCTGGGCGACACCCAGGAGTGCCCCCATGCCAAGCGCCTTCATCTCGCCCTCGTCGAGCACGCGCACCTCGAGGCCCGTGCCCTCGTAACGGGCGCGGCAACGGGCGACGAAGCTCTCCGGATAAATGACGTTGGCCGGCTCGGTGACCAGTTCGCGGGTGAACTCCACCCCTTCGGCCACGGCGCTTTCCACCGCCCAGGCGGCCTCGGCCCCGTCCGGCGCGCCAACCACGACGATCTCGGCCAGCGAGCGCTTCTGCTCATCCTTCAGGGTGGTGCGGTACGTGTCGAGCCGCCAGGCCCGCAGCCGGGCCCCGGTCAGCAGCGCGGCCACGCCGGCGGCATCGATCTTCGCCCCGGCCAGATCGAGCACCAGCACGGTCTCGCCCGAGGTCAGGTACTTGCCGGTCAGCGCGGCGCCGGTCTTTTCCAGCGCGGCCGCCTGATCGCCGCCAGGCTCGCCGGTCCCGGCGAGGACCAGTCGGACGACCTGCCCGTCCTGGCGGGTGAAGCCTTCAAAGACCTGCGCCGTCTTCCCGGCGAAGCGGTTCGCCCGCGCCGCCTCGGCCAGCACGGGATCAAGACCTTCGGGCAGGGCATTCTGCGCGGTCAACCGCGCGACCAGGCGGGCGTTGGCGGGAATGGCGGCGGCGAAGGTGATCTTCATGGGGACTCCAGGCATTATGCGACAGATTTTCGCACAGGTGCGGCGGGTTGGGACATTAATGGCCCTGCCAGCCGGTTGACCCGATTGCAGTTAGGGCGCGGCGGTGCGATAGGCAAGCCATGCTCCCCCTGGCCGAAAGTCCCCTGCCGCAATGACCCTGCGATGCGCGGCCGGATTTCGCCGGAGGCTGGCGCACGGCCTGGCCGGAGCCGGCCTGCTGGCGCTGCTGGCCTGCGGCAGCCCCGCTGCCCGGGCGCAATCATCCCTCGATCCGTCCGCCCTGCCCCCCGGCAACGACCTCAACGGACCGATCGGGTTCGAAGCGGACCAGGTCAGCTATGCCTATGATCCGGAGATCGTCACCGCCAGCGGCAACGTGGTGCTGCGTCGCGGTGACCAGTCGGTCCGCGCCGATACGGTGACGTGGGACCGCAAGACCGGCAAGATCGTGGCCAAGGGCAACATCCGCCTGGTCGATGCCGATGGCAACCAGCTCTACACCGACACGGTCGAGCTGACCGACCAGCTCAAGGCCGGGGCCATGCAGAACCTGCTGATCGCCCTGCGCGACGGCGGGCGGCTGGCTGCGATCACCGGCGAGCGCGATCCGGCGGGCAACATCATCCTCTCGCACGCCACCTATTCCGGCTGCGCGGTCGAGGATGAACAGGGCTGCCCGCGCAATCCCACCTGGCAGGTCAACGCCAGCCGCGTGGTCTTTGCCCCCGAAGAGCGGACGATCCGCTTCAGCGGCGCCCGACTGCGGCTGTTCGGGGTCACGCTGATGCCGCTGCCCAAGCTGGCCATCGCCAGCGACGGCCGGCCGATCAACGGCCTGCTGATCCCGGACCTGCAGCTCACTGCCAACAACGGTGTCGCGGTCAGCGACACCTGGTACCAGCGTCTCGGCCCGAACCAGGACCTGGCCGTCACCGGCTATCTGTTCTCCGAAGCCTTGCCGATGGTCGCGGCCCATTATCGCGCCCTGGTCGATGACGGGGCCTTCCAGATCACCGGTTACGCCACGCGCAGCCGCCGCATTTCGGTCAGCGGATCGTCGGTCGGTGGCGCCCAGGCCAACGACTTTCGCGGCTATCTCCATGCCAATGGCCGCTTCCAGTTCAGCCCCGAATGGAGCCTGACCGGATCGGTGCGCCTGGCGACCGACCGGACCTTCCTGCGCCGCTACGACATCAACCGCGATGACCGCCTGCGCTCGACCTTCGATCTTCAACGGATTGGCGACAGCAGCTATTTCTCGTTCTCCGGCTGGGCGACGCAGACCATGCGGGTGGCCGCCCGGCAGGGACTGATCCCGGTCGCCCTGCCGGTGCTCGACTGGCGCAAGCGGCTGGCCGATCCGGTCCTGGGCGGACGGCTGGAGCTGCAGGCCAACAGCCTGGCGATCACCCGGACCAGCGGCCAGGACACCCAGCGGGCCTTCGCCCGGGCGCAGTGGGACCTGTCGCGACTGACCCCCTGGGGCCAGGAGGTGACCTTCACCGCCATGACCCGCGGCGACATCTATCACTCGGCCCAGAACGACATGACCAACGCCTTCTATCCGGGCCGGTCGGGCTGGCAGGGTCGGGCCGTGGCGATCGGCGCGGTCGACGTGCGCTGGCCCCTGGTCGGCGCGGCCTTCGGCGGCAACCATGTCCTGACCCCGCGGCTGCAACTGGTCGCTTCCCCACCGATCCGCAATCTGGCGGTCCCGAACGAGGATTCGCGCGCGATCGATCTGGAGGATTCCAACCTCTTCGCGCTCAACCGCTTTCCCGGCTATGACCGGGTCGAGGACCTGGTGCGGCTGACCTACGGCTTCGACTGGGAGCTGCAGCGGCCCGGACTGCGGGTGCGATCGACCCTGGGACAGTCGGTGCGGGTCGGCAGCCAGGCGACGGTCGTGCCTGATGGCACCGGGCTGTCCGACCGGATGTCCGACATCGTCGGACGGACCGAGGTCCGCTTCCGCGACAAGGTCAAGCTGACCTGGCGTTACCGGCTCGACAAGGACAACCTTGCGGTCCGCCGCAACGAGATCGATGCGACGATCGGCACCGAACGCAGCTATGTCGAAATGGGCTACCTGCGGCTCAACCGCGATATCTCGTCGATCGAGGACCTGCGTGACCGCGAGGAACTGCGGGCTGCCGGCCGCTTCGCCTTCGCCCGGTACTGGTCGGTCTTCGGGGCGACCCTGATCAACCTGACCGATCGCCAGGAAGACCCGCTCAACACCTCCAACGGCTTCCAGCCGCTGCGGACCCGGCTCGGTCTGGCGTACAATGACGACTGCCTCGAGCTCGCGCTGACCTGGCGGCGCGACTATGTCGCTACCGGCGATGCCGGGCGCGGCAACACCTTCCAGATCCATTTCGCGCTGCGCAACCTGGGCTTCCGCTGACCGGCGCGGGGGCCGTCAGGGGCACCGATCGGCTGTAGGAAGTGTTTGCAGGGTTGCGCAAACACGCTATCGCCCTCGACGGGCGCTGCGGCGTCCGACGCGGGGGTGGTCAGACAGTACCGGGCGATGCTCAGGGGGCGATGCTCAGGAACGGTTCAGCCGTCGCTGCACATCAAGGCGCAGGCACATGCGGATCGGCCGGCAGGCGGACGAACCGCGCAGACAGGAATTGGCTTACGGTGACATTCTTCTCGCGCAAGACCCCGGGCCGCCCGGGTGGAGCAGGCCGCACCATGCTGATGCTCGGCCTTGCCGCCTTCACTGCCGGTTCCCTGGTTCCTGCCGCCGCGCTGGCCCAGGCCGGGCCCGCCGAGACCCCTCAGGGCGCGATCGTGATCCCCGACGACGTTCAGATCTTTGGCAAGAACGATCCCAACCACCGTCGCGCGACAGCGGTGGTGAACGGGGACATCATCACCGGGACCGACGTCGAACAACGCCTTGCGCTGATCCTCGCCGCCAACCAGGGCAAGATCGGACCTGAAGAAATGCAGCGGCTGCGGCTGCAGGTCCTGCGCAACCTGATCGACGAGACACTGCAGATCCAGGAGGCGAAGGCCCAGGACCTGAAGGTGACCGACGACGAGGTCGATTCCACGTACGAGCGGGTGGCGCAGCAGAACTTCCGCCAGGAGGCCACGGCCCTCGATGCCTATCTCGGCAAGGTCGGCTCGTCGGCCGGGTCGCTGAAGCGCCAGATCCGTGGTGAGCTGGCCTGGCAGGCGGTGCTCCGTCGCAACGTGCAGCCCTTCGTCAACGTCTCCGAGACCGAAGTGCGCGAGGTGATGGACCGGCTCAAGGCCGCCAAGGGCACCGAGGAGTACCGTCTCGGGGAGATCTTCCTCTCCGCCACCTCGGAAACGCGCGCGCAGGTGTCCGAGAACGCGCAGCAGATCATGGAGCAGCTCAAGAAGGGCGGCAGCTTCGTGGCCTATGCCCGCCAGTACTCGCAGGCCTCGACCGCGGCGGTCGGCGGCGATCTCGGCTGGATCCGCCTGGCCCAGTTGCCCAGCGAACTCGCCGGCGCGGCCCAGGGGCTGGGCGCGGGACAACTGGTCGGACCGATCGAAACCAGCGGCGGCTTCTCGATCCTCTACCTGATCGACAAGCGCCAGGTGCTGACTGCGGACCCGCGCGATGCGGTGCTCAGCCTCAAGCAGATCTCGATCGAGTTTCCCGCGGGCACGACCGAAGCCACCGCCACGAAGCGCGCGGCCGAATTCGCTGCGGCCATGAAGTCCGCGCGCGGTTGCGGCGCGGTTGATGCCGTGGCCCAGGGGATCGGCGCGCAGGTGGTCGCCAACGATCAGGTGCGGGCGCGCGATCTGCCCGGTCCGCTGCAGGACGCGCTGCTGGCGCTGTCGCTCGGCGAAACCTCGCCGCCGTTCGGCTCGATCGCCGAGGGCGTGCGCGTGCTGATGCTCTGCGGTCGCGACGATCCGCAGGTCGCCAGCGGGCCGAGCTTCGAACAGATGATGGCCCAGATGGAGGATGACCGCGTCAACAAGCGCGCCCAGGCCTATCTGCGCGACCTGCGCCGCGACGCGGTGATCGAGTACAACTGACCTGCACCATGGCACCCGCGCTGCCTGCTCCGCTCGCGGTCTCGCTCGGCGATCCCGCGGGGATCGGGCCCGAACTGCTGGCCACGGCCTGGGCCGCGCGCGACGTGCATGGCCTGCCCCCCTTCTTTGCAGTGGGCGGGGCTGACGTCCTGAGCGCAGCCGCCCGGCAGCGCGGCCTCGACATCCAGCTCGAACGCATTGCCGATCCGGCCGAAGCCGCAGCGGTGTTCCCGCGCGCCCTGCCCGTGTTCGACACGATCGACGGCGCCTATCGTCCCGGTGTGCCCGATCGCGCCGGAGCCGAGCTGGCGCTGGCTTCGCTGACCCGAGCCACGGCGCTGGCGGTGGCCGGCCAGGCCTGCGGGGTGGTCACGGGCCCCATCGCCAAGAGCCTGCTGGCCGAAGTGGGCTTCGTTCACCCGGGTCAGACCGAGTTCGTCGCCGCCGCCTGCGGGGTGGCGGCGGAAAACGCGGTGATGATGTTGGCCGGACCAGCGCTGCGCACGGTGCCGCTGACCGTTCACGTCGCCCTCGCCGAGGTGCCGCGGCTGGTCACGACCGATCTGATCCTGCGCCGCGGGCGGATCGTCGCCGCGGCCCTGACGCGGGATTTCGGGATTGCCCGGCCGCGCGTCGCAGTGGCGGCGCTGAACCCGCATGCGGGCGAGGACGGCCGGTTCGGGACCGAGGACCAGGCCGTGGTCGCGCCGGCCATCGCCGCGCTGCAGGCCGAAGGGATCGCCGCAACCGGCCCACACGCGGCCGATGCCCTGTTCGCGCCCCACAACCGCGGAACCTTCGACGTGGCGCTGTGCATGTACCACGATCAGGCCCTGATCCCGATCAAGGCGCTCGACTTCGATGCCGGGGTCAACGTGACGCTCGGCCTGCCGATCGTGCGGACGTCGCCCGATCACGGGACGGCCTTCGGCATTGCCGGCCAGGCCCTTGCCCATCCCGGCGCGACCATGGCGGCGATCCGCCTTGCCGGGGAATGCGCGGCGCGGAGACGGGCATGACCGACCTGCCCCCCCTGCGCGAGGTGATTGCCCGCCACGGCCTGTCGGCCAGCAAAGCCCTGGGCCAGAACTTCCTGTTCGATGAGCAGTTGCTGGACCGCATCGCCGCGATTCCCGGTCCGCTGCGGGACCGGGCCGTGCTGGAGGTGGGGCCCGGCCCCGGCGGCCTGACCCGTGCCCTGCTCCGCGCCGGTGCGCGGGTGACCGCGATCGAGATGGACCGGCGTTGCCTGCCTGCCCTGGCCGAACTGGGCGAGGCCTTTCCCGGCCGGCTGCGGGTGATCGAGGGTGATGCCCTCAAGATCGATCCGGCTGGCCTGTTCGACGAACCCTATGCCATCGTCGCCAACCTGCCTTACAACGTGGGCACGGCGCTGTTCACCGGCTGGCTGTCGGGCGAGGCCTGGCCGCCGCGCTGGTCTTCGCTGACCCTGATGTTCCAGGCCGAGGTGGCGCAGCGCATCGTCGCCCAGTCGGGGGAGGACGCCTTCGGCCGGCTGGCGATCCTGGCCCAGTGGCGCAGCCAGGCCCGTGTGGCGATGAAGGTGCACCGCAGCGCCTTCACCCCGCCGCCCAAGGTGATGAGCGCCATTGTCCATGTCACCCCGCAGGAGGCGCCGGCCGGGGTTTCGATGAAGGTCCTGGCCCGACTGACCGAAGCCGCATTCGGACAGCGCCGCAAGATGCTGCGGCAGAGCCTGAAGGGCGTCGCGGGCGCGCTCGATGCGCTGGACGGGCTTGGCATCGATCCGCAACGGCGGGCGGAGACCCTGACGGTGGCCGATTTCGTCAATCTGGCCCGAACCCTGACACCAACCGCCGGCACTCAGCCCGGCTGAGCCTCAGCGCCGTCCGCCGCCCCAGCCGCTGCGCAAATCGCCCTTCGGGAAGCGCAGGATGACCTGCGTTCCCTGGCCCGGTTCGCTGACGATCCCGATCGTCCCGCCATGATTGGCGACAATGCGCTTGCACAGGGCAAGGCCCAACCCCGATCCACCCGTCTTGGTCGAGAACAGCCGATCGAACACGCGATCGATATGCTCGGGCGGGATGCCGCAGCCGTTGTCCTCCACCGCGATCTGGACCTCGCCCAGGTCCGCCTCCGCCAGGGCCACCCGGATCACGCGTTGCGCGGACTGATCAGTCAGGGCATCCGCCGCATTGGCGATGAGGTTCATCAGCACCTGGATCAGCTCTTCCTCGCAGCCGTAGATGCAGAGATCGTCGAGGTGGTCGTCCGCCCGCACCTCAAGCACGATGCCCTGCTCGCCCAGGTCACGCCGGACCATGCCCTCCAGCCGATCGACCAGATCGACCAGATCGATGCTGGTGAACTCGCTCGACAGCCGCTGCATCAGGCGCCGCACGGTCATCACGCGTTCGCTCACCCGGATGATCTCGCTCTGTGCGCCGTCGAGCGAGGCCAGGGCCTCGGTCACGTCCGGCGTTTCGCGCGACAGCCAGCGGCGCGCCGCCTGGATATAGTTGTTGGCGCAGGAAATGGGCTGGTTGACCTCGTGGGCCATGGTCGACGTCATCGAATCGACCATCTGGACCCGCTGGGTTCGGATCAGGTCCTCGCGGATTCTGGCGTTTTCCTGGTTCAGCTTCTGGTTGCGCTCCATCTCCGCAATCAGATGGTGCACTTCCACCAGTTCGGTCCGGTGTTCCATGTACTTGGTGAAGCCGACGTACAGCGCGACAGTGAACCACAGCGTGAAACCGACCACGCCGATGATCCATCCCAGCATCTGGATTTCAAGGGCCCCCTGGGATGCGAAGAGAACCGCTCCGATCGCCGCGAAGCTGAGGCTCGTGGCCGGCAGCAGGTTGAGCAGCAAGGCCAGCCGCGGCTTGAACACCACCGAATTGGCCACGGCCACGGGAGGGGAGTAGAACAGGAGGTTGCGCGACACCAACGAGAACAGGTTGAGGCCCGCTTCGATCGAGCGGGCCAGGACGAAGGCGTTGAGCAGCAGGACCAGGATCACGACGATATAGGGCACCAGGTTGGGTCGCCCCAGGATCCTGACCAGGAACAGCGACACAAACAGCAGGAACGTGACCGGGTACTGGTAGGCCTGCCAGTCGATCTCGCCATGGCTGATGCAGTCGACCGCCCAACGGATGAAGATGAACAGCGTCATCCAGTTGAGCAGCAGCATCGCCCGACGGTTCTGCGCCACCGTCATCCATTCGGACTTGCTGAACAGCAGGCAGCGATCGAGCGCGTAACGCGCCATGGGCGCGGGCTGCGTCGAGATCGCCTGCAGAAACCGGTTGTCCACGGTACCCCCCTACCCGATCATCATCCCTGTACTTCGTCCGGATGGGTCTTCACGATCTGGGCGTAGTTGAGGATCAGTTCGCCGAGATGCTTGACGTCAAGCTTGTGCAGGATCGAACGCCGGTGGACCTTCACGGTGGCTTCGGACATGCCGAGTTCGTGGGCGATCTGCTTGCCGACCTGGCCATGGCAGAGCCGCACGAAGACCTCGTACTCGCGGGTGGTGAGGTTGCGGATCAGCCGGTCGGCCTCGCGCCGTTCGCGGGACTGGACCGATCGGCTGGAATCCAGCTCCATCGCCGCCCCGATCGCATCGAACAGGTCCTGGTCGCGGAACGGCTTGGTGAGGAACTCGAAAGCGTTGGCCTTCATCGCCTTGACCGCCATCTCGATGTCGGCAAACCCGCTCACCACGATCACCGGGGTATGAATGTCCAGCGCGGCGAGCCGCTTCTGCACCTCCAAGCCGCTGACGCCAGGCATCCGGACATCCAGGACAATGCATCCGGACAAGCCTTGCTTGGCCCGTTCGAGCAGGGCAGCGCCGGATTCGAACATCTCGACGACATAGCCGAGCCCGAAATTGTCGACGGCCACGGCGCAACCGAAGGCCTGGAGCCGCGACACGAACTGGACCGCTTCGGCAAAGTCGGGAAAGCTCGTGGTTTCGGTGATGGCGATGATCAGCCGGTTCGCCACGCTGCTGCTGCCGGTCAGACGCCGGAACAGGCCGCCCCAGCGCGCACAGGAACTGACACTTTGGGCCGAGACCTGGACGGCGATCGCCACGTCGGGGTCGGCCTCGAGCAGATCGAGCGCGCTGTTGACCAGGAACTGGTCGAGGGCCACGGCCAGGCCCAGCCGCTCCAGCGCCGGCCGGGAATCCATCAGATCGCGACGCTGCCCGTCACGTCCGCAAAGCTGCGGGACCATCTCGTAGAACAGCACGTCCTGACCGAAGTGACCATCGCGGACGGGCCGCCAGGTCAAGACCAGCGGCTCTGCTCCGGTCGACTGGCGGATCGGCTGCACGACACCCGATTCCCGGCCCATGGCCTCAAACACGCGGAACACGGCACCAGCGGTGGAGTAGGACACCGGAGCTTGTGCCGGGACGGCAGGGGCCTTCGCCGAATGATCGGGCAGCCCCCCGTCGCCCGGCAGGGCCGTGAGGACCGCCGCCGCCAGGGCCATGTCCGCGCGGTAGCGCTCAACCCAGGTGTTGCCACGCACCGGCGGCTCACCGAAAAACGCGGCCCGGCACCCGCCCTCGAAGCGACGGGTCGGGGACGGCTCAAAACCATCGTGAACCGACCACGATCCGGCCAGCGACAGGCAGATCGTCCCTCCGTCATGCGGCAGGAACACCACCGGAGGATTGATCAGGAGGCGGTTCACCGACAGGGCCTCGCCGGAGCGGACAGCCGCTCCGACCGTGGCGGCCCCGATCTCGGTCGCATCGCTCAGCGGACGGTGGAGCGTGCCATAGAACACGCCGGCGCTTTCGAAGTGGATCTCCGCCCGGTCACCCAGCCATTCTTCGATCGCGGCGCGCACCCGGCGCACGGCGAGGTCGGCCAGATCCGTCCCGTAAGCGATGCAGATGTGATCGAAGTTGTCGATCGCCAGCATGAAGCGGACGACGCCCGCCCTCTGCAGGCCGGACTGGTGGAGGCCGGACGACTTCGGGGCCGACCACCTCGGGCTGCGCGGTTCCCCGCCGCTTACGCTGCTTAGACCTTCGAACTGCACGACATTTCGCCCCTATTGCCGATCGGTTTCCACTCCGATCCGGACCTTTCATCATGCATTTGGGCGAAATTGGAATAATCAAGAAGTGACGTTAACTACTACCGGATTGAGAAATCTCCCTTTGTGTAGAGATACTATAATTCGAATGAACGTCAAAATACCCCAAAGTGGTAGATTTATACTTCAATGACTTATACCTTCTTGGAGGGGCTGTATGGGGAAATGCGCTGGATTCGCCCGTTTAGCCCTGGCCTCCGGCCAGTCCCGAACCGGGCGGGCGCGCCGTCAGCCAGGTCGCGAGTCGCGGTTTTCCGTGCCACCGCCGCTGGCCACGCAGACGGGCTTGGCCAGCAGGGTACGACCGCAGGCCAGGAAGGGTGGCGGGGTGGGAAGACAGGTCCGGACCTGGCGGGTACCCGGCCCTGCCTGCGGTCAAAAGCGGATAGGCAGGACGCCGGTCGCGCCGAGGATCAGGCTCCAGAGCAGCAAGGACAGGGCCACGACCACGATCAGCGAGCGCCGCGCCGACCAGCGCGGCTCCAGCGGCCCGGCAGCGCCGGCCGTGGAATCAGCGGAGCCCGGCTCGCGGAAGCCCGGTCCTGACGGGTGCCGCCATTCACCCGGGGACGCAACCCGCTCGTCCGATGCTTGCCCATGCCTGGTCATCGCCGCCATCCTCCCGGGCCACCCGCAGGTGCATCCGTTGAGTCGCCCCGGCGCCCATCAAGCCCACCGAAAACCTCCGGCCGCGTGCCGGCCAGGGCGGTGGACGTGCCGGTGCGGGTTCAGCACGCGGCTCGCTGGGTGCGGATGCGGCGGCAGGCTAACCACAGCTTGCCCAGGCTCGGCAGCAAGCTTTTCGGCAGAACTTTCAACGAAACCGGGTCTGAGATACCCCGATGGGGTAAGAACCAAGGTCAAGCCTGGTGCGCCAACGCAAAAAGAGGCGCTCGGCACGGACCGCAGCGAGGCGAAGCCCCATTCGGTCAAGCCGCAACGCCTCTTTCCGAGCTTCTTCCCGGTAAGTCAGAAGACCGTGCGCGGCTTATGCTTAGTTTCAGCTGAAGGAAAGTAAAATCGGTTGCAAGGATCGGATGCTGTCCGCCACACATTGCCGCAAGATACTGGTCTTGCAGGACAATGCACCAGAGTCCGGGTGTCAATTAAATTTGCGTCATGTTCAGTCAAACGAACTGGACAGACGGGATGCTAGCGCAGGTCCACGCGCACGACCGCCGGCAGGGGCGCCGCACCGGGCTGCTCGGGCCAGTGCGCCACCGGGCGAACGGCGCCCTCCTGCCGGGCCAAGCGCACCCGGTTCAGGTCAACCTCGGCCAGGAGCCATTGCGTCTCGCCTTCGCGGCCGGTCGCGATCACGCCGTCCTCGGGAAAGCCCAGGTCGGGAGGGCCATAGACTCCGGCCGCGCCACGGTTGACATCGACGGCGGGAGACCATTCGGCGAGGCCCACAGTGGGCGCCTGGACCGCCACGAGCTGCCCCTCGAGCGCGCGCGCCTGGGCGCCGATCCGCACCCGCCAGTAGCCGTGCAGGCTGTCGGTGCAGCTTGGCACCAGCAGCAGCTCGCAGCCGGATTCAACCAGCGCGCGGGCGAGCAGCGGGAACTCGCTGTCGTAGCAGATGGTCACGCCGATCGGGCCCAGCGCGGTCTCGAACAGGTGCAGCGGGCCCCCTGCGGACACGTGCCACTGCTCGCGCTCGAAGCGGGTCATCACCAGCTTGTCCTGGACCCCGACCTTGCCGTTCGGAGCGAACAGCCGGGCGCGGTTGACGAAGCGGCCATCGTCGAGGCGCACCGGGAGCGAGGCCGCCAGGATATGCAGGCCGTGGCGCCGCGCCAGTGCGGCGTGGAGCGCATCGACCTGCGGCGCCAGGCGCGCCACGTGGTGCAGCGATCCGGCCAGGTCCCCCATGGTCGCGGGATCGAGCGCGGCCAGCTCCATCGCCCCATATTCGGGAAAGACCGCCAGGGCCGCCCCGCCCGCGGCCGCCTCGGCCACCCAGCGCTCCAGCTTGGCGGCATAGGCCTCCCAACCCGACAGCCGGTCGATCGGGTACTGGGCGGCGGCGACGATGAAGGCGCTCACAGCCGCCGCATCCAGTATTGCATCGGCTTGGGGCTTTCGTCCGGCTCGCCATGCTCCTGCCAGGCCAGCTCGGTGACCAGGCCGGGCACCGGGGCATAGCCGCGGCCCGTCCAGAAGGCGTCCAGCGGGCGATAGCCGGCCGGGCGCGCCGGGTGGTCGGCCGGCCGGATCACCGCGGCAAAGGTGGCCGAACCGGCGCCGCAGGCCCGCGCCCGGGCCTCGCGGTGATCGAAGAAGGCATGACCGATCCCGCGCCCGCGATAATCGGCCAGCAGCACGCTCTCGCCGAAATAGAACAGCGCGGCGGTGTCGATCCCGCGCGCCTCGAACGGGGCGCGGAACTCCGCCTTCTGCGCGGCCATGGGCGAGGCCGTGGCGGCCCCGACGATCCGGGCCCCGTCGAAGGCGGCCACCAGCACGGCGTCGGGCGCCGCGGCGAATTCGCGCAGGTAGTCCCGCTCATAGGCCGGATCGCCCGCATAGAGGTAGGGAAAGTCGGCGAAGACCGCGATTCGCAGCCCGGCCAGATCGTCAATCGCGGCGCCGATCTCGGCTCCGGTCAGCGGACGGACTTCAATCGCCATCAGGCCTCCTTCGTCTGGGCACCCCAGAGACATGCCCGAGGGGCTTAGCCCAATGCCCCCGCCCTGTCAGCGGCACTGCGCCGGCCACGGTCCGGATCGCGCATGCCGACGGTCGGTCAGGGCCGCCCGCTCGTGGCAAGAGCCCAGGGCAGGCCCCGGACAGGGGGCGAACGGGCGCCGACCGGCGAATTTGCACTTCGGGGCTGGTTCGGCTACGGGCCCGCCAAGCGCCCCGGCCGTTGCGATGGACTCGCCTCCACGCGGTGCCGGGGCTTTTGGTTTCCCGTGGGGCCGCCCCTGTGAAATGCCACCGTCTAGGCCCACTGTGAAGGATAGCCGCAGATGTCCCGTCGCCGCCAGATCTACGAAGGCAAGGCCAAGATCCTCTATGAAGGCCCCGAACCGGGCACGCTGATCCAGTACTTCAAGGACGACGCCACCGCGTTCAACGCCCAGAAGAAGGGCACGATCAACGGCAAGGGCGTGATCAACAACCGCATCAGCGAGTATGTGTTCACCCGCCTGTCGCACATCGGCATCCCCACCCACTTCATCCGCCGCCTGAACATGCGCGAACAACTGGTCCGCCAGGTGGAGATCATCCCGATCGAGGTGGTGGTGCGCAATGTCGCCGCCGGCTCCATCTCCAAGCGGCTCGGCATCCCCGAGGGCGAGCCGCTGCCGCACACCCTGATCGAATACTACTACAAGGACGATGCCCTGGGCGATCCGATGATCGCCGAAGAGCACATCGCCTGCTTCGGCTGGGCCAGCAACGAGGAGATGCAGGACATCTCGTCGATGGCGATCCGCGTGAACGACTTCATGGTCGGCATGTTCGCGGCGATCAACATCCGCCTGGTCGACTTCAAGCTGGAGTTCGGGCGGATCTGGGACGGCGACTACAGCCGCGTGATCCTGGCCGACGAGATCAGCCCCGACGGCTGCCGCCTGTGGGACATGGTCACCGGCGAAAAGCTCGACAAGGACCGCTTCCGCCGCGATCTGGGCGGCGAGGAAGAAGCCTATCAGGAGGTCGCGCGCCGGCTGGGCCTGCTCGACACCGACAACGGGCCGAGCGAGGTGTTCGACCTGTCCAAGCACCGCAAGCTGCGCGGCAAGTAGAGCCCGTTCCGGGGCTTGCGGGCGGCTTCGGACGGCCGATTGCGCCCAAAGTCGGACCTTTGTTTCCTCCCCGGTACGGGGAGGGGGACCACCGAAGGTGGTGGAGGGGCACTCTCCTTGGGGCACGGCAGCTGGTCAAGGCGGGGTGCCCCTCCACCATCCTGCGGATGGTCCCCCTCCCCCGCTGGGGGAGGATCGAAGAACGTCCGCTCCCCACCCTAAATGGACATCCCGCCACCCCCTCCATCGTCGCCCCGGCCCTGAGCTGGGGCAGTGCTGGCGTGGCGACGGTGGGGGAAGGCAAGCCCGGTCCCGGGTCCCTGACCTCCGTCAGGGCAGGCAAGCCCGGGATGACGATGGCTTTAACGATGTGCCAGTCTGCGGGTGGGCAAATGCGTTTTGAGCAAGTGATGCCCACCGGCCCCTCTCCCAACTCACTCCCCTGAAGGGGAGAGGGCTAAGGCGGCGCCCCGCCCCTGCCAGCCATGGCGCGTGCTGCGCCATGGGGCTGCGCCGCCTAGAACGGCAGCGGCGCCAGGTCGGGCTCCACCCAGTGGTGCCGCGCCGTCGGATCGAACAGCCGGTCGCGGCTCCAGTGGGCCAGCAGCCAGTCGCTCCGCCCCTGGGGCGAGGACATGAGCCGGTCGAGCACTCCGCACAGCGGAGCGCCCTCGCCTCCCGCATCAAGATGGGCCGCCGCCGCCCGCATCGAGGCGATGGTGATGGTGTGATGGTATCCGCTGCTATCGGTGTTGGGGGTTCCGGTGGCCTCGTTGTAGGCCCGGATCAGTCCGCGCATCGCCTCCGGGGTCGCCAGATCGGGCCGATGCCGCAGCAGCCACAAGGCTGCCGCGAAGTGGCCGGCATGGGTCCATTCCGCCTTGGGCAGGGTGCGGTCGATCATGCGCCGGGCGAGGTGTGCGATCGCGGCATCGTCGGCAAAAGGCATGGCGGGGGGCATGGCGGGCGGTTCCGAATCTGGGATCTCCCCCGCGATAAACCCCTCGGGGGCATGCGGGTCAAGTCGGGCCGGCCCGTGGCGACGTAGCCCTTGCCCCCTCCGCCAAGCGCGGCCACGCTTGATCCATGTCCCGCCGCCTGATTCCCGCCCTGCCCCCGCTGCTGGTCCTGCTTCACGCCCTCCTGCTGGGGGCCTGCGCGCCCGAGCGGGGGTCCCTCGCCTCGGCGTCCCGCCCGCTCTGGGCGATGGCCCAGAGCGACATCGCGATCGACCCCGCCTTCCGCACGGGCACCCTGCCGAACGGGCTGCGCTTCATCATCCGCAAGGGCACCAACCCGGCCGGCACCGCCCTGGTGCGCATGGATATCGCCGCCGGGTCGCTTGACGAACGCGACGACGAGCGCGGCTATGCCCATTTCGTCGAGCACATGGCCTTCAACGGCAGCACCCGCGTGCCGGAGGGGGAGATGGTGCGGCTGCTGGAACGGGCCGGCCTGGCCTTCGGCGCCGACACCAATGCCCAGACCAGTTTCCAGCACACGCTCTACACGCTGGACCTCCCGCGCAACGATCCGGCCCTGTTCGACATGGCCCTGATGCTGATGCGCGAGACCGCCAGCGAACTGGCCTTCGCCCCGGCAGCCGTCGCGCGTGAGCGCGGCGTGGTGCTGGCCGAAATGCGCGACCGCAATTCGTGGGCCTATCGCGCCGCGGTGAACGAGATGGGCTTTGCCAATCCTCGCGCCCGTTACGTCAGCCGGGTCCCGATCGGCACGGCGGCCGCGCTGGAGCGGGCCTCGGCCGAGCGGCTCCGCGCGTTCTGGCAGCGCACCTATGTTCCGGCCAGGACAACCGTGATCGTGATCGGCGACCTTGATCCCGATCTGGCCGAGGCGGCGATCCGGCGGCATTTCGCCGATTGGCAGGCCCGGCCGGCCGCGCCCCAGCCCGACGCCGGACCGGTGCGCTTTGCGGACATGGGGCGGACCTCGGTCTATGTCGATCCTGCCCTGTCCGAACGGATCACCGCCTTCCGCCATGCGCCATGGCAGGACGAGCGTGACGGCGTGGCGCGGCGGCGGGAAAACCTGCTGCGGCAGATCGGCTACGACATCGTCAACCGCCGCCTGCAACGGCTGGCCCGGCAGGGCGATCCCCCGTTCCGCAGCGCCGGGCTCGGCACAAGCGACGTATTTCGCGCCGGGCGGACCACCAGCCTGGTGGTCGATACGATCGACGGGGGCTGGCGACGCGGCCTGGCCGCAGCGGTGGCGGAGTATCGCCGGGCCCTGTCCGAAGGCTTCACCGCCGCGGAAGTGGCCGAACAGGTCGCCAACGTCCATGCCGCGCACCGCAACGGCGCGGCAGCCGCCGCAACCCGTTCCAACGCCTCGCTGGTCGGTGCGGCGCTGGCCCTGGTGCGCGATGACATCGTGCCCGCCACGCCGGAAAGCTCCCTGCAACGGCTCGAGGCCTTCATCCCCGCGATCACGCCGGAGGCCGTGCTCGCCGCGCTGCGCCGCGAGCTTGTCCCGCTCGACGATCCGCTGCTGCGGTTCGCCGGCCGGCGCACCCCGGACGGCGGCAGCCTGGCCCTGCGCCGCGCCTGGCAAGCCGCCATGGCAGCCCCGCTGACGGCAGCCCCGGTCCGGACGGCCGAGGCCTTTGCCTACACCGATTTCGGTGCGCCCGGCCGCGTGGTCAGCGACACGCGCGAACCGGTCTATGGCATCCGCACCCTGCGCTTCGCCAACGGGGTCCGCCTGAACCTCAAGCAGACCACGCTCGAACGCGATCGGGTGGTGGTCAGCCTGCACATTGACGGCGGCGACATGCTGGACACCCGGGCCCGGCCGCTCGCCACCGACATGATGCTGGCCTTCGGCGCGGGTGGCCTGGGCCGGCACAGCCAGGACGATCTCCAGTCGATCCTGGCGGGGCGGACCGTGGGCTTCAACCTGTCCTCGGCCGCCGAAACCTTTGCCGCATCGGCCCAGACCACCCCGGCGGACCTGGCCCTGCAACTGCAGTTGATGGCTGCCTTCATCACCGATCCGGGTTATCGCCGCGAGGGCGAGACGCTGTACCGCCAGTACGTCAACAACATGTTCGCGCGGAAGGATGCCACGCCCGGATCGGCGCTGGGGGCAGCCCTGGGCGGGATCCTCTCGGACAACGATCCGCGCTTCACCCTGCAGACGGTGGAGGCCTACCGCGCGCTGAGCTTCGCCGGGCTCAAGGAGGCGATCGCCGACCGACTGGCGCACGGCGCAATCGAACTGGGCGTGGTGGGGGACGTGCCCGAAGACCAGATGATTGCCCTGGTGGCCCGCACCTTCGGCGCCCTGCCCGCGCGCGAGGCGGAATTCCAGCCCTACCCCGATCAGCGCACGCGCCCGTTCACCCTGGACCGGACACCGCGCGTGGTTCGCCACAGCGGGCCCGCCGACCAGGCCCTGCTGCGCCTGACCTGGACAACCCGGGATGACGGCGATCCCCGCGAGGTGCTGGGTCTGATCCTGCTCGAACGGGTCATGCGGATCGAACTGACCGACACCCTGCGCGAACAGCTCGGCAAGGCCTATTCCCCCTCGGCCGACAGCTCGGCCTCGGCGGTCTGGCGCGGCTATGGCACCTTCACGGTCTCGGCCTCGGTGGCGCTGCCCGATCTGGCCACCACCCGCGCGGCCATTCGCACGACCGTGGAGGCGCTGCGGCGCGAACCGGTCAGCGACGACGTGTTCCAGCGCGCCCGGCAGCCCGTGCTGGAGGCGGTCGAGAACGGACTCAAGACCAATTACGGCTGGCTCGGACTGGTCGCGCGGGCCCAGACCCGGGCTTACCAGATCGAACGGCAGCAGCACGCCGCAGAGCGAATCAGGCAGCTCGGTGCGGCGGACATCATGGCCCTGGCGCGGCGCTATCTGGATCCGGATGCAGCGGTGGAGGTGGCCGCGATCGCCACGGATGCACCCGCGCCGACGCGCCGTTAACCGTGGTTCCGGGCCACTACGTGGGCTTCCCGAAGGGCTCCGGAAACGCGGTGTAAACCACTATAATGTAAAGGGTTCCCAGAGGATCGCGCAAACGAAGTCTTAACCCCGAACCCGCTATCCCGGCTGAGGATTCTACTCACATCGGGTTTCATCGGAATGGTTAACGCGCGCCTTTGCATTCGCCCTGACCGCGTCACCCGTCGCCGGGCAGACACCCTTCTCGGTCGCCTGCGGAAGGACCGCAGCGGCAACGTCCTCGGACTGGCCGCCGCGGTGACCCCGCCGATCCTGCTGCTCGTCGGCGCCGGGGTCGACATGGGCCGGGCCTATCTGACCCAGACCACGCTGCAGGCAGCCTGCGACGCAGGCGTGCTGGCCGGCCGTCGCGCCCAGGCCAAGTCGGGCACCTGGGGCTCGGCCGAGATCGCCAAGGCCACGGCGATGTTCAACTTCAACTTCCTGTCCGCCGGAACGGGCGCGACCGGAACCACCTTCACCCCCACCGACGCCGGCAACGGCGTGATCAGCGGTACGGCATCGACCCAGATGCCGACCACGATCATGAAGATGGTCAACCGCAACAGCTTCACGCTGAGCACCACCTGCAGTGCGGAATACCAGATCTCCAACGTCGACGTGATGTTCATCCTCGACGTGACCGGATCGATGGCCTGTGCTCCGAACGGATCGAATTGCAATTCGGGTTCCGGCTCGAAGATCGTCGCGCTGAAGGAGGCGGTCCGCCAGTTCTACTACACGATGGCGCTCGCCATGCCGAACAACGGCTCGGCCCGGTTGCGCTTCGGTTTCGTGCCCTATGCCGGGACCGTCAACATCGGCAACCTGGTGGACAGCGGCGACATTCCAAGCAGCTATCTCACCAGCGCAACGCCTTATTCGACCAAGCTGTTCAACTTCGACACGCCGAACTTTCCGTTCACGATCGTCAGCTCGAGCCAGCCGAGCTCCAGCGCGTGCAACACCTGGGCCAATGCCCCGGCGACGTCGACCAGGACCTACTCCTTCGTCAGCTATTCGGGCGGGACGTGCCGGCGGAGGGAAACCTCGACCACGCAGAATGGCTGGCGCCTGAACCCCACCCAGCCCTTCACTTACCGGGTGGCAACGCTCGACACCTCGCGACTGAAGGCCCGGGCCCCGGTGGAGATCCTGACCGGGGTCGACCTGCCCTCGAGCACGTCGAACGGGGCGACCGTGCAGACGCGGGGGACCTACGACGTGATCAGCTTCGCGTCGCAGGCTGCGACGGCCACCGGTTACTACAGCACGATGCACACTTGGGATGGCTGCGTCGAAGAACGCGACACCGTCAACTCGCTGTTCACGAACAATGTCGCCCCCAGCGGAGCCTTTGACCACGACGTGACATCGGCGCCGACCAACGATGCGACCCGGTGGCACCCCTACATCGGCCGGCTGGTCTACAACCGCTGGCAGAGGGCCCAGCTCGATAGCACCGCCAACTATTTCTCGGAGCAGGAGTACTGCGTTCCTCCGGCGATGAAGTTCACCACGGTGGACACCAGCAGCGCCACCACTGTGCCGGGTTGGCTGGAAAACTACCTCGGGACCTTGATCGCCCGGGGCAATACCTATCACGACATCGGCATGATCTGGGGTGCCCGACTGGCCAATCCCAACGGGATCATGTCGGCCAACGTCAATGATGGGAACCTTCCGTCCATCAGCCGTCACATCATCATGCTGACCGATGGCGAGCTGGCGCCCAACGGCGATGTCTACAGCAGCTACGGGCTTGAGGATATCGACAACCGCGTGGCCCCCTCGGGTGGGAACCTCTACAACTACCACAACGCCCGCTTCACCACGGCCTGCGCCAATGCCCGGGCCATGGGCTATACCCTGTGGTTCATCGGCTTCGGCCAGAGCCTGACGCCGCAGATGCAGAGCTGCGCCCCCGGCAAGGCGTTCTACGCCAGCAATGCCGCTACGCTGAACGACACGTTCCGCCAGATCGCCAGCCAGGTCGCCGACCTGCGCCTGAAGAGCTGAGGCCGCCGCCATGCCCTGCCGCCATGAAGGATTGTCCGCACGTCTTCGCCGGCTTCCGGCCGACCGCGAAGGCGCCGCGCTGGTCGAATTCGGCCTGATCATGCCGGTCATGCTGATGATGGTGTTCGGCGCCCTCGAATTCGGCATCAACGTCTACATGCGCTCGGTGCTGGAAGGGACCATGCTGCAGGCCGGGCGCAACTCGTCCCTGCAGACCGGCGCCAGCAACCAGACCTCGATCGATCAGATGGTCACCACCCAGATCAAGAACGTGATGCCCAGCGCGACGGTGACCTTCGACCGGGACAACTATCCGTCCTATTCCAGGGTCAACAAGCCCGAGGACTTCACCGACAGCAACAGCAACGGCCAGTACGACGCCGGCGAGTGCTTTCAGGACATCAACAGCAACAACCGCTGGGACGCCGATCTGGCGCGCGATGGCCTGGGCGGAGCGAACGACATCGTCGAATTCACCGCGACGGTCAGCTATCCCAGCTTCATCCCCGCAGGCCGGGCCTTGGGCCTGTCGCCGACCACCTCGATCACGGCCAAGACCATCCTGAAGAACCAGCCCTTCGCGACCCAGCCGGGCTGGGGTGCGCGCCAGGTGTGCCCATGACCGCGGCGGCTCCTGCGCCACCGGCCGGATCGGCGAGGCCGTCCCGCCTGGACCGCTGGCGCGGCCTGCTCGGCCGCCTGCGGCGCGATCGGCGGGCGATCTCCGCGGTCGAATTCGCGATGGTCATGCCGGTCCTGTCGGGCGCGGGCCTCGGCACGATCGAACTGGCCAACATGGCGACCACCTACATGCGCGTCAGCCAGGCCGCGGTGATGATGGCCGACAACGCCTCGCGCGCCAAGCAGGCCAGCGGCAGCGGCGGCGCGGTGATGCGCGAGTTCGACGTCAACGACCTGTTCGCCGCGATCGACCTGCAATACCCCGGCCTCCAGATGTACCAGAACGGCCGGGTGATCCTGTCCAGCCTGGAACAGAACAACGCCGGCGGACAGTGGATCCACTGGCAGCGCTGCCGCGGGCTGACCACCTGGGCGTCCAAGTACGGCGTCCAGGGCACGGGCACGGCCACCGGCACCAGCTTCGCCGGCATGGGCCCCTCGGGCAGCCTGCTGACGGCGGATTCCAACTCGGCGATCATGTTCGTCGAGGTCTATTACCAGTACCGGCCGATCTTCTTCAACGTGGGCGGCGCCGCGGCCCCGCTGATCTACCGTTCGGCGGCGGTCTATGTCCGCGACGACCGCGACTTGACCGGCGGCAGCCCCTATCCGGGCGCCGGACTGGCCAACCCCTCGCCCACGTCCAGCCGCTCGACCTGCTGAGCACCGCGGGACCGGGCCGGGCGAGAGCCCGCGACGGGGCCCGCGCCGGGGCCCGCACCGGGGCTCCGGCGCTTAATTCCGCCGCACCGGTGCCGTTCATCGAACCATGCCCGTGCCCGATCCCCGCCCGCCCCGCGCCCCCGGACTCCTCGGTCGGCTCCGTTCGCTGCTGTCCGGACCGCAGCCGGCGTCCGCACCGGATGCCGGGTGGGCCGATGACGGCGACCCGCACGACACGGAGCCGCACGGCCCCGACGCGATCTTCGCCGAAATGGCCGGCTTCCTCGGCCGCCACCACCTGCGCCTGTCGCAGTCCACCCTGCTCGCCGCTTACGACTGCGTGACCGGCAACGACCCGCGCCTGGCCCTGGCCGTGGCCGAGCGGGAACGCGCCGCCGAACCCGTCTCGCTCGACTGGCTGGTCGGCTTCCGGCGCGGCGAAGGCGTGCAGGACGAGCTGGCGGCCGTGGCCCGGCTGATGGAGCGGCTCGAGCGCAACCTCGAAAGCTTCAGCCAGACCACCACCCAGGCCCGCACCGCCACCACCGAGTACAGCGCCGCCCTGCGCGACCAGGTGGACGGGCTGCAACAGGGGGGCGACGCCGGGGCCATGCTGGCCGACGTGCTGGCGATCGCCCGCACCATGATCGAGCGCACGCACGACATCGAACGGCACATGGTCCGGTCCGAGCAGGAGACCCGGGCGCTGCATCGCAGCCTGGAAGAGACCCGGCGCCACGCCGAGCTGGACCACCTGACCGGCCTGCCCAACCGCCGCGCCTTCGAGCACCGCCTGGCCCGCGAGCTGGTCGCCGCACAGGCAGAAGGCGATCCGCTCTGCGTCGCGTTCTGCGACATCGACCGGTTCAAGCGGATCAACGACACCCACGGCCACGATGCCGGCGACCGGGTGCTGCGCGCGGTGGCCTGCGCCCTGAACGAGATTTCGGACGACCGCTGCCACGTGGCCCGCCACGGGGGGGAGGAATTCGTCGTCCTGTTCCGCGGCCTGCCGCTGGACGAAGCCTATGACCGGCTGGACGAGACGCGCGATGCCCTGGCCGAACGCCGCATGGTCAACCGGGCGACCGACATTCCCTTCGGCAAGGTCACCTTCTCGGCCGGGATCGCCGATGTCTTCGAATATCCGGATTCGCGCGAGGCGCTGCGCGCCGCGGACGAGGCGCTCTACATCGCCAAGAAGGACGGCCGCAACCGGATCGTCCGGGCCAGCGCCCAGGTGCGCCTGATCGCGGGACCGCCCAAGGCGGCCTGAACCCCGCCGGGCCGGCCGCCTCCGCTCTCCCCCGACCCCGGCCTCCGGCCTCCCCCCGCGCCACGGGGGCTGTCCTACAGACCCCGATCCGGTGCAGGATCCGCGCCCCCCGCCCCCCGCAAGCTGCGCGAGCCTGCCTCCGATGATCGACCGCACCCGCCCCGCCCCCGGCACGCACCCGGTCCCCGCCTTCGATCCGGTGCCGCGGCACAGCCCGCGCTTCGATGGCTGGACCCCCGAACGGCAGCGCGGCTTCATCGAGGCGCTGCTGGCCACCGGCTCGATCCGCGCCGCCGCGCACGCGGTCAACATGACCCCCGCGGGCGCGTACCAGCTCCGCCGCCATCCCAAGGCCGCCTCGTTCCGCAAGGCGTGGGAGGAGGCGCTCGCCGCCGGGGTCCAGCGGCTGGAGGACATCGCGATGGACCGCGCGATCAACGGCACGGAGGAGCCGGTCTATTCCTATGGCAAGCTGGTCGGCACCCGGATCGTGCGCAACGACCGGCTGCTGATGTTCCTGCTGAGAAACCGCGCCCCCACCCGCTTCGCCGCCACCCAGACGCGCCTCGGCATGGTCACCCAGACCGAGCTCAAGCGCCTGAAGAAGCAGTGGCGCGCGGAATGGGAGAAGGAATTCCGCAATCCGGTCAGCGCCGAAGAGGTGCGCCAGTCGATCGAGGACAACCTCGCCCGCCTGCGCGAGGACATTATCGAACGCACCAGCCCCCGCACCGCGCAGCTCTATGCGCAATGGCAGGCCTCCAACGAAGAGGATGCGCGCAAGGGCGAACGCTGGTGGGAAGAGGATGGCGCGCGGTACGATGACGGGACGGCGGTGGGGGATTATGGGGCGGGGTGAGATTCTTTGGGGGGAACTGGGACATGTACGAACCCGCTGGCGCGGGAGTGGTGCTTGCCTTGAGGTCAGCCCGCTGATCTGCAGCCTGGTCGAAGTTGAGGTCTGCGGCGAGTAGGCAGACGATCGCGGCTCCTTTCAACCAAGGAGTCGTACGATGACCAACGTTCTGTCCGATGCCCCCGCCAGCTCGCTGCGGCAACGCATGATCGAAGACATGAACATGCGCCGCTTCGCCCGGAAGACCCAGTTCGACTATGTGCGCCATGTCGCTCGGTTTGCCACTTATCTTGGCCGTCCTCCCGATACCGCGACTGTCGAGGATCTGCGGCAATTCCAGGTCGAACAGCGCGAGGCGGGCCTGGGCATCCCCACCTTCAACAGCATCGTTTCTGCCCTGCGCTTCTTCTTCACGCACACAATTGACCGCCCTGACCTGTCCCGCAGGCTCCATACGGTCAAGAACCCTCGTGCCTTGCCCGTTGTCCTCAGCCGTGACGAGGTGGCGCAGCTGCTGGGAGCCACCAACTGCCTCAAGCACAAGGCGGCGCTGTCGGTCGCATATGGGGCTGGCCTGCGCGCTGCCGAGGTGACCATGCTCAAGGTCCGCGATGTCGACAGCAAACGCATGCTCCTGCGGGTGGAGCGCGGCAAAGGCGGGCGCTATCGCAATGCCCTGCTGCCTGCCGATCT
>NZ_JACLAU010000027.1 GCF_014230305.1 Novosphingobium aerophilum | reverse complement strand
CCGCCAAGGCGGCGCGGCAGGCCGCCAAAGGAGCGACACCACGATCACTGGAACGGCTGATCACCAAAAACCCAAACTGGGGAACTTTAACTCGGCACTTCTGGGGAATCTTCGGTCAGCATTGACACATGTTGATCTCCCAGCCTTCACGGCGGAGAAGAACGTGGACGCGGCGATAGCCATAGCGGACGCGCGTCTCGCAGATCTCGCGGATGCGGGCTTCAATGCCGGCCTGCTCGCGGCGACGGGATTTGTAGTGGTAGGTCGAAGTGTCCATCTCCAGAACCCGGCAGGCCTGACGGATCGACACGCCCCAGTCACTGCGAACCCCGTTCACCAGCTCGCGTTTGCGAGCAGGCCTCACAGTTTTCGGCGGATGACGTCCTGCAGCATCTCCTTGTCCAGGGACAGGTCGGCCACGAGCTTGCGCAGCTTTGAATTCTCGTCCTCGAGCTGCTTCAACCGGCGCATGTCTGGCGGCAGCATGCCGTCGTATTTCTTCTTCCAGTTGAAGTAGGTCGCCTAGCTGATGCCTGCCTTGCGGCATATGTCCGCGACCGGAACGCCATCCGCTCCCTGCTTAAGAATGAACGCCTTCTGGGCGTCAGAAAACCTCGATGCCTTCATCGTCCTTCGCTCCTCCCAGCCAGGGAGATTACGGCGAAAAACTCTAACTCAAAGCAATTCAGTTTTCCGGGATCAGATCAATCAGACTGACAAGGGCAACAGATGCCGTCTGGGCGCGCCACGAAGCCGCCAAGCCAGCACGAACACCCCCAGGAACAACATCAGCCAGGTGGCCGGTTCCGGCACGACTGCGGCGGAGGGAAGGATCGCTCCTCCACCGCCACCAAGCGTTCCAGGTGTCAATCCCCCCAACGGCCCAGTCCCGCCCGTGTTTCCACCCGACGACGCCCCGCTTCCGCCCGGGCCGGGAGACCCTGCCAAACCAACGGGACCGCCGGCCGCCAGCACCCCAGGAGCGCCACCATCGGCAGCCGGGGTCAAGGCGGCCACAGTCGGGTCGGTTTCGGTGATCCCGGGGGGCAGCCCCCCGCTCAGCAAACCACCGCGACCAGGAATGCTGCGTCGGATCGTGGCTGGGGCGGTAAAGCGAAAGGGGCTGGTCAACCCACTGGAGCCGGACGTGTTGTTCCCAGCCAGACCGGCGCCCAAGGCAGGTACAGCGCTGGCTGCAAACGCCGACGGTACAAAGCCGTCGGTTAGCATCGTCCGCTGAATGGCCAGGCCGATCGACAGCATCGTCGTCACCAGAATCAGCAGCACCGATAGCCAGCGGCTGGAACGAGCTTCGGCGCGAATGTCAATTTCTGGGGTGGTCATAATCCACGGCTATACACGCCTGCCAAGGTGCCTACAAACTCGGTAACCATAAATTACGGTCTGGGATCAGGCTTGGACCCAACCGGGTCCGCTTCGGCATCTGCCGACTGCGGCTGCGTCATGTTGGTGCGTGTGGCGACGGGATCGGGAATGTCGCCAAAGGCATAATCGAACAAGCGGGATCCGACTGTGCGGTAATGGGCATTCGAATCATAGTAGCGGTCCAGGGGCAGCCGCAGGTCACGGGCCTCAGCCTGCCCCATCGCCGCCAGCAGCGAGAACGCGGCCACGAAGGCATTGCGCTCGGCCGAGGCCAACTGCGTCCGCGCCACCAGGGCCTCTTGTTCGGCATTGAGGATATCAAGGATGGTGCGGGTGCCCGCCCTGTTCTCCGTCTTCACACTTTCCAGCGACAGGACAGCCGAATCCACGGCCTTTCGGTTGGACTCGATCGACGCAAGTGAGGCCCGCCAGCTGGCAAATGCCGACCGTGTTTGCGCAATCACGCCGCGTTCAACTTCCGTGGTGCGCTCGGTCGCAGCAGCCTCGCGGTCGGTTGCCTGGCGCGCCAAGGCCCCGGGCAGTCCACCCTGATAAATCGGGACAGACACGTTTACCCCTGCGAAGGCATCGGTCGTGCGGTTCTGGAATCCGGACAAGATCGCGATCGACGACAGGGTATTGAGATTGTCGACACGGCTAGCGGCGAACACGCCTGAGACCCTTGGGGCAACCCGCCCACGCGCCGAGCGGACATCGAACCGCGCGGCCGCCTGGACCTTGCGTGCTGCCAGAATGTCCGGGTTCTTCTCGATCGCCGTTGTCACCGCATCTTCCACGCTGGCAGGGAGGCCTGTCAGGGGCGCCGGCTTCTGCAGTGCCACTGGGGCCTCCCCAACCAGCTCGACATACCGTTCCTTGCTGCCAATCAACCGAGCTTCCGCGTCCTGCAACTGGGATTCGGCCAGCGCCAGGCGAGATTCCGATTGGGCGACGTCGGTGCGGGTAAGGTCCCCGACCTTGAACCGCTGTGTGCTGGCACGAAGGTTGGCCTTGAGAGCCGATACGTTTTGCTTGTTGAACGAGACTATGGCGCTGTCCCGGATCACATCCATGTAGGCGGCAACGACTTCTGAGTAGACACCGGCCTCGGTGCCGCGCAGGTTATCCTGGCCTCCCTCGGCACGGGTGCGCGCGGCCTTGATGCTATTGCGTACCGATCCCCCGGTGTAGACCGGAACGCTGATCTGACCATTGACGGTCACCACGCGGGACGGCGTCAGCAACGGCTGATTGCGGATCACACGGTTCTGCAAAGACGCTTCCGCACTGACTTGTGGCCGCCCAGCGCTCAGTTCAACCGCAACCTGTTCGTCAACGGCACGTTGCGTAGCCCTTGCTCCGGTCAGCGTTGGATTGTTGTGGTAGGCCTTGACCAGCGCCCCCTCGAGGGTCTCGGCGAGGCCAGGTTGAGCGGCAAGGGCGAGGGCAAGCGCACAAACCGCATGATGCTTGGAAATCTTGACCCGTGTCATAACCCGCCTGGCTATCCCGTTGATAGAGGTGGTCCGCAAGGAACCGGAATTGGGTGAGGTGATAGCTGAAAAGTTAGCAACAATGGTTAACGCGCCAAAAATTTCTGCCTGCGTGCGATTGGCGCAGCGTGGCCTATTCCCAGCCCCTTTACTGGGGGACACGGCGGAAGAGAATCCCCCAAAAACCTTGTCCGAGACAAACTCGTAAACTGGCCGGTAAAGTTTGCTCCCGCATTGCCATCATGCGGACAATCGCCCCGACCGTATCACGGTACCGAGCCCTCTTACTTGAAGCATGAACACCGCGAGGGGGATCAGGCAGTATCCCCAGGCGAGCCCAAGAAGGCTGTTTGCCAGCAACGAGGCCATGACGCCCAGCCCAGCAGTCAGCGTCCAAAGAAAATGCCGGAGATCGAGCCCGATCATTCTGCGGACAAAATACGTCGAGCTGAATGCCGCCACCACCTCGCCCATGATCCCCGTCAGGATCAGCCAAAAGAGGTCTTGGCTGAATACGGTGGCAAGAAAAGCCAAGGGCACAAAAGCCCCGCGCACGATGTTGGCATAAAGCGGATTACGGGTTTCTGCCCGCGCCATAGCGACCACCGCAGGCACAGCCCGGACAAATCGGATCGACTGCATGACGACAAGGAGCAAAAGATAAGGGGCGGCTACCGCATACTTGGGGCCGAACAGCAACAATAGCAGCGGTACCCCCACCAAGGCCGTTCCCAGGGTGAAACACACGGCCAACAGGATGGTTCCGTCCCCAGCGCCATTGAAGAGCCATTGCAAGCGAACCTGATCATCCTGGGCGCGTGACATCCTGGGCAGAAACAGCGTCTGGACCACCCGTGACATCACCAGTGTGGGTGACATAGCCAGCAAGGCGGCCGCACTGAACGCCCCGAGCATTTCGGGCCCGAAACGATTGGACACCACCATGCGATCGCCGTTCATGACGAAGAAAAGAAAAACGCCGTTGAGTAGGATCGGAGCGCCAAAGCGCTTTGCGCGGGCGAGTACCTCAGGATCAGCGGCGAAGCGGATGGGTCGCTCTGCGCCGAGGTGGCTCGCCACAAACGCCACAGTATGGAAAATCAATATGCTCCCGATTGCCGTACGATAATCCCCAAACCACCAATGAAGCGGCCAGATGCTTGCAAGGCTGACCACCTGGGCTGAGAGGGAACGGATGATCATGGGCCAAAACTTGTTTTCCCTTTGCAACCGATACATGTCCAGGTTCTGGAGCGAGCGGAGCACAGGCAGCATAGAAAAGATCAGATAGGCCGCGACCATACCGTGGGTCCCCATCACCACCGAGTAAGGCCAACTGATCGCGAGAATGATCAGGCCGGAGCCGATCCCCATCACAAGTTGTGCTGTCTGCAGGGTTGCTTGTGTTTTGTCTAATTCTCCACTCTTTGCCTGAACTAGCATTCGATCAAGCCCAGCACCCTGAGTTACATCTATGAGCATCATCAGGATCGAAAAACTTGCGGCGATGCCGAACTGTTCGACGCTCAGCAAACGTGCCAACAGCAGATTTCGGCCGAGAGTAAGGGCGGAATCAGCGATCTGGCTGGCGAACAGCAGAGAGCCTTGTCGAACAATAGTCATGGATAAGGCCTGTCAACAAAACGCAATTGCGGTAGATGCTTGGCGCGCACTCAACGCGAATGGGGAGTAGGTCAAGCGAGCCGACGTGATCTCGACGGTTTGCCGCGACTCGGTGTGGACCCGGTCTGTCGCTCGTTCTCAACTCTCGCGGCATCGGGCTGCTGCCCCGTGAACAACCAGATCGTGGCCCCCAGCAGGAAGTTGAGCCAAATGTAGCTTGCGTTCCAGAGATGCACGCTAACCGCAGCAACCATTGTGCCGACGAGGCTGAAGATCATGCCCTGGCGAATTAAGTCGAGTTGCTCATCGCGCAAATCTGCCTTTGCTAGCTGCGTCAATCCAACCAGGAATGCACCTGCATACATCAGAAAGGCTGGAAAACCGTATCGGACGGCTTGCACTAGCCAGAAATTGTCCATGCTCCCGCTCATGAAGCGAGGGCGCTCCCATTCTCCTAGGCCAATTCCAAACCAAAAATGGTTGCGCACACTTTCGGTTCCGTATTGCCATATAAGAATACGGTTGTAGGACGACTGGCTACTAAAAGTGGCATAGTGGACAAAAGTGTGAAATGGAGAGCGGGTTGTAAAAATATCTAACACGAAGTACATTACAAAAACAAAAATCAGCAAAAACTTCCATCTACTTTTAAAGAATTTGAATATTC
Source organism: Novosphingobium aerophilum (assembly GCF_014230305.1). Taxonomy (GTDB): domain Bacteria; phylum Pseudomonadota; class Alphaproteobacteria; order Sphingomonadales; family Sphingomonadaceae; genus Novosphingobium; species Novosphingobium aerophilum. Next base: position 42,568 of record NZ_JACLAU010000027.1, on the reverse strand, counting down.
TTGCGTAAATCATAAGAAAAAACTGAATATTTAATGACAGAAGCGGCCCGGTAGATAGCGTGCAAACCACTCCAATTGAGGAAAGCAATATCGAGGTTGCAAAGCCAATCCGCCTTAGGCTGAACGCGAGAGAATAGGCTGTGATTGACATGAGGCTCGCCACAAAGATTCCCAGCAAGATGGGATGCTCAAAAGATCCCTGCGCACGCGCAAAACCCATTCGCCGGTTCATCTCGACCGGGGGGACGCCCCCGCCAAAAAGCGACATCAACTTCAGCAAAGGCTTGGTGCCCGTTATGGACTCGAAGACGAGAAACGGCGTCAGGACGATTAGCGTGACGAAAATCATGGTCGACAGCCGGTGCCAGGCCGTCCGATCACGAACGAGAACACGCCCCAGCAGATAGGCGCCAAATGAGGAAAGGAAAGCGATTCCGGCTGGCTGGTATGCTTCGGCGCTGCCATGATTTACGATCAGCGCCAAGGCGGACCACAATGAAAACCCGGCGACCAGTAAATCAGATAGAACAATAGAGCCATAACGACGCCTTAGCCATCCAAACGTCATTGGAATTATCATGATAATCAACATGATAATCATCGGGGTCAGCCGAAGTGATGCCATCTTTAACGAAAACGGGATAACAGTAAAAAGGACTGTAAGCAGTAAAGCCAATTTACGCCGCTGGCTTAGCTTAGGAAGCTCTGCAGATTGAGGCGGAACCTCAGAATTCGATGCTGCTGCGGACCCAGCCGCGGGATCTTCCGACGAACGGCGCACGACAAGCTTACCTTGGCGAATAACAGCTGGAGCACGACGGTAACTCATAGATCAATCAACCCGCCAGTAGGGCGTAGTCCTGGGCCTACGTCGATGCATGCAGAGCAAACCGGTCAAGAAATCTTGCACTAGGACCGTACTCCGAAATCGGATCGAAACTGCTCAAGGCATTGGGTCAGTTGCTCGAGTTTCCGTTCTCTCAAGCTGTCTGAACTCAACAACGAGGGTTCCTGGGCTATCGCCTGGAGAAGGTCAGCCAGTGCCTGGCTCCGCGGTCGGAACGCGGCACGAAGCGGAGCGGTCTCCCGCAAGGCATTTATAGCCCGCCATGCCCCGGTCCTTGCGGGTCTGGCCAAAGCCTTCGCCTTGACCTTCATGCGGTACTGCCAAGACACTGGAGTGTGCCTTGCACGGGGCACCTCCGCAAAGTCCGCTTCAACAGCTTCTGGCATGTAACGAACACCGCTGCTCCATTCGTCCTCTGGGGCAGGAACAATCGCACGCTCGATGGAGTCGGTGATCGGAAGATGGATCGGCCTGAAGCGCAGTCCGAGTGATAGACAGAAGTCAAGCCACTTGAAGGACAGCACGCGTTCACCGGTTGCTACCGGAATCCACGGCACGCGATAATAGTCTGCCATTATCGCGCCGTGAAGGGATTCAACGATGGCAAGCTCAGCCCCGGCAATGGAATCAAGAACCGCTGCCCCATCAAGGAATGGGCTGACATACCGAATACCAGCTTCTCGGCACGGTTGACGCCAGTTCGCATAAAGGTCTGTCGTCCAATGTGGGACAAAAACAGTCCCCCGCCGCTCACGCTCGCGAAACCTGAATTCCGGCAGCGAATCCACCAGCCACGCACCATCGACCACGGCCTTTTCCGCGGGCAAACCGAGCATTCGGGCGCTCAAGGGGCCGCGAACACAATAGACTCGCCAGTCGCGTACCTCAGACGGCAGCGGCATCGGTCCGTAACCCGACCCAGTCCCGAACACGATCTTGTTGCCCTGCAGCTTGCCCACATCGGCCTGGATCAATGATCCAATACCGATCAGAACATCATTGCTCTTCTGCGCCAAAAGTTCAGGGATAAGCCGTGGCCAGAGCCACGAATTCATGTGATCACCGAAATTGCTGGTGACCGCATAGTAGAAAACGCGCATAAAAATCTCTTCAGCTGGCGCTCGCGTGCGCGGAAACCGCCTGACACGGGCCGGTCAGCCCTGCGGTGCTTGGTCTGTTACGGGCACACCTTCAATCTTGAATCCGGCGGCTAGCTCTTCGTCCTAGAGGCTTTATGCCACAAATTCACCTTCCTGAAGAGCGCAGTGCCAAACCGGGAAGGTTCTTTGCTGCGTTCCGACATCATGGTCATGGAGTAGCACCTGGGTGGTGATCCGACCCCATCGTCTGGACCACCCGGGGCGGAGTTTCCCGGCCGGGGCCATGGTGACGAGTGGAGTGCGTCACGGGAACGCCTTCTCGGTGACAATAAACCCCGATGCCTTCAGCATCCTTTGCTTCTCCCAGCCAGGGAGACTACGGCGAAGTACTCAAATCAAAGCGATCGTGTTTTCCGGGATCAGATCATCGCCACTAAGGTAATCGGCATGGTACACTTGGCGACCGCCAGGTAATGGATCAGACTTGTCCGGGCCACCTAGTCGCGTTGAGGGTCTTGTAGATCAAGATCTTGCATGATCGACTTGAGCAGTTTGCCCGGACGGTCAGTCAATTCCCGGTGTTGCTGCAGCCACAGCGCCATCCGGGTGCGGGTCTCTTTGCTGCTAGGACTCCTGATCTTGTTGCCTCGTTCTTCGATCTGGCGACTGTCTGTAAACAGGAAGGTTGAAGCGCGGTTGTCGATCACGGTTGCATGGTCCACCGAACTCAGCCTGATCCAGGTTTTTTGCCCTCCGACCGAGATGACTTCATTCGCGATGATTCTGAGGCGCCTGCCGCCCTGTACCGAAATGCCATGGTACATCGATCCGACGATCAGATTGCCGCTGATCTCCAAGTCTTCGAACGGCAGTTGAAGCTTGTTGTCGCGCACGAAAATACCCTGGATAATGCCGCCGTTGCCGCGAAAAATCAGGTTGGCGCGAATGGTGATTGCCCGGGCCGCCTGGGTTTCGTTCGCGGTCCACAGCTGCACCCCGTCGGGGTGGTCGCCGGCATCAGGTTTGAGATTGCTGATAACATTGCCCTGAATCAGCAGATTGCTGACTCCGCCGCCCCGTATCGCATCAGTGCGCAGGTCATGAAACTCGTTACGCTCGATCTGCAAGCTGTCCCCTGACAGGAAGGCCAGCCCATAGCGGAAATGGCTGAATTGGCACGCGATGACCCGGATACTGCGGCTTTTGCGAACCAACATGCCAGTGCCGTTGCCGATCGCTCCGGCCTGCGGCGTCCCAGTCAATGTCACGCCTTCGATTGTGACGTCGCTCGAGCCACGGACGTTAACGGCGGCAAGAGCATCGGCTCCTTTGGTGGCAGCCGCCTCGCTCGAGAGCCGCGATGGCTGGATCACGACGTTGCGCACGATGACATTGCGTGACCCGGCGATGGTCAGCCCTGCCAATCGGGCTGGATCGTCCGCCCTGATCGATTCGATGATCAGAGGGCGCTGCCCCGAATAACTGCGAATAGTGATCGCTGAATAAGCACCCGAGCCAATCCTGATGGTTCCGCCATCGCTTCGGGCGATTGCACGGGCGACGTCATCGTCCGTCAGGGCATCGATGGTTCCGGAGTCGGAGATGGCTGGACTGCAATGGCTCAACCCCAGCAGGCTGGCCAAGCCGAGGGCTGCAGCGGACAGAATCCGCATCAAAGGCCTGGGGAACGTCAGGGTGGTCATCTCAACTCCGCCATTGGCCCCGACGGCTCGGAAATACTCAGAGTTCGTAAGGAGGGCAAGCCATTCTCACCAGGCACTGTTGAACGATCGGATCGGCCGCCTGGTAGCCATCTCGGTCACCGCCGAACGATGGATAATCGTGTCGCGCTTTCGATCGTTCCCATCACCAGGCCGCGACGGCAAAAGCGGCGGATCGAAATCATTGTCTGGGGTACTCCCGAGGCGGTCTTGCCACCAAAGTCCGTGCGGTCATCAACGGCCAAGGCCACCCTGTCCGGCTAGGCCTGACCATCAGACAAAGCCGTTACGAGCGAGTGACCATCCACACCGGATAGCGGTTTGCCCGGCCTCGGCGGGTTTCCCGCAGTCACTCTGTCCCCGGCCCCTGTTCCTGCGCCTCCGCTTCGACCCCCACCAGGTGCAGCACCGCCCGCTCGCCCTCGCCGTCGGTGCCGATCGTGACGGTGACCGGCGCGGCGAGGCGGACTTTCAGACGTTGCGCCTGTCCCGGGTCGAGTTGCACCGCATAGGCGCCGGGCACGACCTTCTCGAACCAGAACGAGCCGTCCGAGCCGGTGCGGGTGCGCGCCGCCGGCTTGCCGTCCGCGCCGATCAGCAGCACGATCACGCCCGAAACGCCTTTCTCGCCGCCCGGCGTGCGGTAGAAGGCCGTCCCGTCGAGCGCCCCCAGCGGCCGCACCGCGAAGGGTTGCACGTGGACATGTCCGGCGCGCGGGGCGAACTCGATCCCTTCGACCGCGGGGGCCAGGTTGATGTCGGGCAGGCTGTCGGAATCGATGCGCACGCTGGTCCGCGGCCCATCGCCGAGCCGCCCGAGCAGCACGTTTCCGGCCGCGTCGGTGGCACGGCTTTCGTTGCCTGCGAAGAAACGGACATCGGCCAGCGGCGGCTCGCCAGGGTCGGGCTGGCCATCGCCGTCGAGGTCACGGAAGGCGTGGATGGCAACCGCGCCGGCACTCGCCAGGCCGGGCGGGCTGAGGAACAGCCGTCCGTCGAGCGGATTGCGCCCGAGGCTCACGCTGAACCGGAGCAGCGCGGAGTATTGCGAGGGCCGCGTCGCATAGGCCGCGTCGAAGGCCAGGGCGAAGCGATCGAACCGGCGGATCGCCGAAAGCCCGAACCGGTCCTGCCGGGCTTCGAAGGTGTGCCCGGCCGAGGCGGTCAAGGTCATGCGATCGCCGATCCGGCGGTCGATCTGGATCGAGGCTGTCGAAATGGCGGCGGTCGGGGCGAGGGTGTAGCCGAGGCTTGCCCGCAGCTGGGTCTTGCCGCGCGAGAGCGAGGCCAGATCGAAGGCGCCGCGCAGTTGGGTGGTGGTGCTGAACAGCGGCTGGCTGGTCCGGTTGAACTCCACCAGGTTCGACAACTGGAGCGCCCGTGACAGCGGCACCGTCTGGTTGAGCGAAGCCGCCAGCACGCGGCGTCCGTCCGCGAAGGCCACGTTGCGGACCAGGCCGTTGGTCGGCAGGATGAACGATGATCCCGCGCCGCCCAGGAGGATCGCGCCGTTGAAGGCCAGCTCGGTCAGGCGGCGCAAGGGCTGGTCGCTGAAGGACCGGACCTCGTCGACGAAGCGGCCGCCATATTCGGCATGGTTCAGCGTGACGCTGAAACCGGCGACCTTGCGGGCGAGGCCCAGCCCGAGCGCACGACCGCCGCGATCGGCCAGCCCGGCGTCGAGCCGCACGGCAAACCCGGCCAGGCCCGTGCGCAGCCCTCCGGTCGCCAGCCAGTGCCGGGTGCCGAACCGTTCGTACCAGGCGGTGCCGAGCGTGCCGGTCAGGCCACTGCTGAAGCCGTACTGGACATCGGCCGTGGCCCGCAGCGCGCCGTCATCCGGACCGGGGATGTAATCGCGTCCCTGGAGGTTGAACAGCGAGCGGTTCTTCTGCACCGCGCTGGCGGCGTAGACCAGCTCGCCGGGGGCAAGCCGGCCATCGCCGACGCTGATCTGCCGCACCGTCTCGCGCCGCTGCCCCTGTGGGCCGTAGAGCACCACGCGGAACACGTTGAGGCCGAATTCCACCGGCACGTTGAGGAAGCGGTACTGGCCGTTTTCCGGGCCCGTGGCCGTGTCGATCAGGATGTTGTTGCGATAGAGCTCGGCCTCGAAGCCGTCGGGCATGTCGCCGCGCAGTTCGATCCGGTCGAACACCGAGGCCCGCTCGAGCGAGCCATTGCCCAGATAGAGGCCGCGCCCGGCGACACTGGCGGGGCCCATGGCCAGCGGGGTCGAGGTGACATCGCCCAGCCCGAAGGCGGTCGCGCCGAGCGGCCCGAGCAGGCCGCCATCGGGATCGCGCCGGCCCAGTTCGAGCCGCGCCGCGGTCACGCCGCGCTGGCTGTCGGCGGTCAGGAACGACCGCGCGGTCAGCCAGGCGAGATCGCCCGCCAGGCGCAGGTCCGTCTCGCTGCGGGTCCCGCGGGTGGTGTCCGATGCCAGGCGCAGCTCGACATCGGCCAGCGGCAGTTCGAGCGGGCGCCAGGGCGTGGCGATCCGGGTGAAGCTGCGCCCGTCGCGCCGGCCCTGGCGGCTTTTCAGCAGATCGCGCGCGGTCTCGCGGGCCAGACGCTGCTCGAAGGGAAAGGGCACCCGGGTCTGCACGGTCACGCTCTGGGCGCGCAGGTTGGTGGTCAGGGTCAGCGGGAAGAGATCGGCAAAGCGATCGGCCCGCAGGTAAAGCTCGCCATCGAAGGCCACGGCGTCATCCGGGCCCAGCTTGCGGGTCTGGCCGTCGACGGTGATCGTGCCTTCACGCAGGTTGATCGTGACCGGCTTGCTCGGATCGACCGCCCAGCCGGTGGCATAGCGGCCGTCGTCGCTGACCGTCACCGCCATGTCGAGGAAGCGCGCGATCTCGCCCAGCGGGAGGTAGGGAATGCCGCGTTGGGTGTAGGCGATGATCGTGCCGTTGAGCTCACGCCGGGCCGTGGTGATCTCGAGGATCAGCTCGTCGTCATCGGAAAAGCCGGTCAGCGGTGCGGCGGGCGCACCGATCCCGCTGGTGCGGGGGCTGGCGGCGGGCAGGACGGCGGCCGGTGGGGGTGAGGACGACGGCTGGTCCAGAACCCCGGCGGATGTTGTCCCGAGGGCAGGCGAGGGTGCCGTGGCCGGCCCGGGCAAAGCGGCTGGCGAAGGGGATGCGGCGGGGCGGGGCGGATCGACGGGGACGATCGGGGCCGCTGGTCCGGTGGCCGGGGTGGCCGCGCCGGCTGCAGGCTCCGGCGGCGGTTCCGGCTCGGCCGGCGGCGGGGAGGGTGCCGGAGGCTGAGCCGGGTACGGAGCGTTCAGCGATGGCTCTGCTGCCGGGGAAGCGAGGTCCGTGGCGGGGGCGGACGTCAAGGCCGGCGGCGGGGCAGGGCCAGGGTTGGTCGCGTCCGGTGCGGCCCGGGGTTCCGCTGCCGCGATAGGGGTGTTGTCGTTGGCCGAGGTCGGCTGCTCGACCGGTTCGGCCGAGCTCGGCGCTGCGGGTGGGGGCGCCACCCCGGGGGGCGGGGCAAGGCCCAGCAGAGGTTCGCGCGGGATGACCGTCGCGGCCAGGCTCTGCAGGCTGCCCGGGGTCGCAGCCGGCCCGTTCACAGGTGCGGCGGCGGACGGCGAGGGGGCTTGCGGCGGCAGAAGGGCGGGCGCCGTGACGCTGTCCGCCCTGGTGGGCTCCTGCACACCCGGTGGCGGTGAGGCGGGGGCAGCAGAGGCGGCATAGGCCGCCTCGGGTGACTGATCGTTCGCGGCCACCAGCGTCGGCCCGGCCCGCGTCGGCAGGGGCGCGACAAGGCCGTGCAGCGAGCGGTCCCCCGGTCCGGCTCCTGTCCGCGGAGCGGCCGGTCGCAGGATCGGGAGCGGATGGGACTCGCGCGGCCTGCTGGCCTGGTGCGGGATGGGCAAGGTGATGCGGGCCGACCCGCGCGGGTCGTGTGTGGTTTCCGTCGGCTGCGGCGCAATCCGCTCGGTATCGCGCCCGCACCGCTCGACCGCCAGCAGAAGGCTGGCGGTGATGACCACCCCGCCGACGCGCAGGGCTGCGCGGCGGCGCGCCGGGGTCACGGCAGGGTGAAGTCTTGCTTGGCCAGCACCTTGCCAGGCGCGCTGTCATCATCGGTGAAGGTGGCGGTCAGCCGCGCGCCGCGCGCCAGAAAGCGCGGATCGGCCTTGGGATTGACCGGTACCTGGACCGTGCGCGATCCGACCTCGGTGTAGACACCCACACCCAGCACTTCGGCGATTGGCTCCTTGCTGCCGGGGGCCAGGACGCGGATATCGCCGAAGGCCGAGCGGGTGCCGTCGCGCGTGACGGTAAGATTGATCACCTTGCCACTCCCGCCTTCGCCGAGCGCGAAGTCCTTCAGGCCGACGTTCAGCGTGGTTTCCCCCACACGGACGATGACCGGGATCGAGATGCCGAAGCGCGGCACGATGCGCACGCCGATCCCCTGGTTCTGGCCCTGGCCGGTGGCATTGTCGATGCTGAGCCCGTCCGCAGCGGGCGGGGCCGAGACGATGGTGAAGTGCGAACGGTACTCGCCCGCCGGAAGATCGGGGGGGACCCGGACCATCACCCGCACGGTCTGGGCCTCGCTGCCGCCCAGCGCCACGCGGCGCGGGGACCAGCGCAGCATGGTTGCGGCCGAGCGGACCCGGGCCCGCATCGCGGGATCGGTCACCGTTTCCAGATCGATCAGGGTGCCTTGCGGGGTCATCAGCTTGTCGCTGACGGTCACGTCGTATTCGCCCGGGGCCGGGCTGCGGTTGTAAAGGCCGATCGTCGCAAGGCGGTTGCGGTCGTCGATCACCACCCGCTTGGGATAGAGATTGACGTCACCCATGCCGCCGACCGATCCGGCTGGCGGCGTCGCGCTGGCGGGAGGCGGTGGTGCGGTCTGGGCCTGCGCCTGGGCCGGGGTTTGTGCGATCGGGCCGATCAGGGCCGCGAGCAGGGCCAGGGATGGTCCTGTCGCGTACGGCCGACGCGGCCCGGGACCTGGCGCGGTGCGGGTTCGGGCGGGCCGATAATGCTGGCTGGTCATGGGCCTCCCAAGTCGGTGCAAGTCGATCCGATTTGGGACGCTATGGGAAATCACGGATTCGAAGGCAATCCTTTGCCGCGATCCGGACTTAGTGATGCACAGTTTGCGCAAGCGGCAGCGGCGCTGGAGCGCCGCGCCAGAGTGACAGTCCCTGCCGAGCCCGGAAGGTTCGGCAGGGACCGCCCCACATGTGACCTTACTGGTAGGTCACCGTGACCGTGTAGCTGCCGGTATAGGCGCCCGCAGCCTGGCCGCTGCCGACCGTCAGGGTGCCACCGACGGCCAGCGCGAAGGTGCCGCCCGCCGTCAGCGAGGCGCTGTTCGCAGCCGAGACGCTGAAGGGCATGGTTGCCGGAGTGGCCCCGCCGGTCGAGACGGTGTTGCTGCTCGAGGCGGTGATGCCGAAGGCGCGGTTGGGAGTGCCGACCACGGTGAAGGCATCGGCTGTCGGGCTCGACCCCGTGACCAACCCGACATCGCCGGTGGCCGAGGCGACACCAGCCGAGGTCACAGTCACTGTGCCGCCGGTCCCAGCCGTGAAGCTGCCGAAGTTGAGCGCAGCGCCAGTGTTGTGGGTAATCTGCAGCGGTCCGACCACTACGGCATTGGCCGTACCGGTGCCGGTCGCGCTGTTGCCGGTGGCGGCCTGGGCCGCGCCTCCGGAAAGTCCGGCCGCCACTGCGGCCACGAGCAGGATCTTCTTCATGTTCCGTTCCCCGATCTGCGCCCCGACCCCAAGCCGGTGTGGAGCGCTCCAGTCCTGCGGAGCCCGGTGCCAGCGGCACGGGACGCCACGCCGGTTCTCTAGCCCGAGGACGGTTAACAGCGGGCTAAGGGCGAATTCCTAAGGAAAATATCCTTAGGTTTTCTACATATAAGACACGATCACCGGGACTTGCGCGGTGTAGCGTCCCTCGGCGGCGCCAGCCGGCAGATGGAGCGTGCCCCCAACCTCGAAGCTGTCGATCCCATCGGGCGAAAGCTCCCCACTATCGCCGATTCGTTGGCTGGCCGTGCCTATGGTCAGGGCATCGATCAGCACCGCATTGCCCGATCCCAGGCCGGGGGGCGTGATTGTCAGGCTGGGCGGAACGGTGACGCGATAGCTGCGGAGCGGTTCGCCGCGCACGGCGAAGCGCGCAGGGTGCGGCGGCGGGCAGGCCAGCAGGCAAATGCCCTGGGCGCTGCCGCCATAGCGCACACTTCCCCCCAGTGGCATCACGGTAACCGTCCCCGAGCCGTTCAGGTCGAGCGCGATGGTGCCGAAGTCGAGGTCTTCCTCGCGGGCCACGGCCAAAGGCGCGATGACCCGGGCCGCAGAGGCGCCGACCGCGGTGGAGCCGGGATCGGCGATCAGCGGCAAGCCCAGCGGGATGCACAGCGGAAGGGCGGTCAGGGCCGTCGCGCCCAGCAAGGCGGCGCGAGACCGAGGCGAGCCGCGGCCGAATGATGAAGGACGGACCATTCTAGAACTCACTGACCAGGCGCGCCGTGACCTGCAGCGGGAAGCTGAACGCCGCCTGTCGGGTGCCGCCGGCCACGGTGAGGGTGCCGCCGACCCGGAAGCTGGTTTCGCAAACGGTCTCGGCGCAGGGGGGCAGGCGCAGGGGGCGCGCCTCGCCCATCACGAGGCCCGGGCCGCCTGGCAGATCGGTGGCCAGCCCGGACAGGCTGCCGGTGCTGCCGGCAACGGTCTGGCTGGCCACGGTCGTGATCGAAACCAGCACCAGTGCGGCGCGGGTGCGCCCGTCCGGTCGATAGCGCAGAACGAACTCGCCCGGTCCTTCCCGGGTACCGGGAACACTGGCCAGGCCGTTGGCGCTGACCACCCCGTCAGGCGTGACCTGCTTGGTCCCGCTGCCGAAGACCACCACCGCTCCGAAATCGAGCGGGCGGCTGGCTACGAGCTCGATCGACCCGGCCCGGGCGGGCGAACTCGTCCCAGCGAGGGCGATCAGCCCTCCCACCAGGCGCAAGGCAGACAGGGCGAGAGGACAACGCAGCATCACGGTTTCCCTGAACGGCTGACCCGAACATAAATCAAGGGCAGCCGCCGTCACGGGAATTCGGCACGCGGACCGGTCGGGGGTGTCAGGGAGCCAACTGCAGGACCCTGACCTCGGCCGGGGGGAGGCCACTGTCCCGGGCCTGGCGGGTCAGCTCCGCTTTGCGGGCCAGCATGCGATCGCGCAGCTCGACGAGATCAACCCCGGCCGCCCGTGCCTGGGCGAACATGCCCTCCTGGCGGCGTTCCTCTTCCTGGACATGGTGGCGGATTTCCTCGCCCAGCACCTTGACCTTGGCCGCATAGAACGTGTCGTCCGGCGATCCGGCGACGATATCGTTGATCAGCACCTTGGCGCCATCGTGCTCGACGAAGGCCTCGGTCCAGGTCTCTTCCTCGATCTTGCCCTGCAGCGCGGGGTAGAAGATTTCTTCCTCAAGCATCGTGTGGATCTTCAGTTCGGCACAGATCTGCTCGGCGATTTTCTGCCGCGATCCGGGCCGGGCTTCCTCGAACTGGTCGAACAGGTCCTCGACCTTGCGATGATCGGCTTTCAGCAGGGCGATGGCGTCGGTGAAGGTGGGGCTGGCCATGGAAAGTCCCTTTCGTGCGCAGCAAGCGCGGTGGGAAAGGGAATGAGCCGGGCGGGATCGGGTTCCGGGCCATCCCCCCGGTAGGCCTACGGCACGACAGACCGCCCCCCGAGGGGAGGCGACACCGAACCCGTTCAAGCGTGATAAGTGGTCGGGGAGAGAGGATTCGAACCTCCGGCCCCTGCCTCCCGAAGACAGTGCTCTACCAGGCTGAGCTACTCCCCGACCGGAGCCCCACCGCAGGGGTGGGACAAGGCAGGAGCGCGCCTATAGTGAGGGTTCCGGCGGGTGGCAAGCGCTCAATCTTGTTCCGGCGCCGAATGTGTCGCGCCCGTGGAAAGGGAGGGTGCGAACGATTGGGGGGGCAGGCTTCGCGGGCTATCGTGGCGAGATGGTCACCCGCGTTCCGCCCGTCCCCGATTCGGCTCCGCGCCATTACGAGTGGCAGTACCTCGATCTGATGCGCCGCATCTGGGAAACCGGCGATCAGCGGGTGGACCGCACCGGCGTGGGCACGCGCTCGGTGTTCGGTGCCGAGCTGCGCTTCGATCTGTCCGAGGGGCAGGTGCCGCTGCTGACCACCAAGCGGGTCTACTGGAAGACCGCCACGCGCGAGTTCCTGTGGTTCCTCACCGGAAACACCAACATCCGTCCGCTCTGTGCCCAGGGGGTGGAGATCTGGACCGACTGGCCGCTGGCCCGGTTCCGGCGCGAGACCGGCGAGGCGATCAGCCGCGAGGACTTCTCCGCGCGGATCGTGGCCGATGCCGATTTCGCCGAGCAATGGGGCGATCTCGGTCCGGTCTATGGCAAGCAATGGGTCGACTGGCCGGTGTTCGAACCGCAGCCCGACGGCAGCTTCCGCAAGGCCGAGCGCGGGATCAACCAGGTGGCCCAGCTTGTCGAATCGCTGCGGAGCAATCCTGGCAGCCGGCGCCACATCGTCGAAGGCTGGAACGTCGCCGAGCTGGACGCCATGGCTCTGCCGCCCTGCCACAAGACCTACCAGTTCCATGTCGCCGATGGCCGGCTGTCCTGCCTGCTGTACCAGCGCAGTTGCGACGTGGCGCTGGGGTTGCCGTTCAACCTGTGGGGCGGGGCACTGTTCACCCGGATGCTGGCGCAGCAGTGCGATCTGGAGCCGGGCGAGCTGGTGTGGATGGGGGGCGACGTCCACCTGTACCTGAACCACGCCGACCTGGTCGCCGCCCAGCTTGATCGCGCGCCCGAGGGCAGCCCCCGGCTGACGATCGCGCGGCGGCCGGAATCGATCTTCGACTATCGGATCGAGGACTTCGCGGTGACCGATTACGCCCCGCAGGGAGCGCTGTCGGCGCCGGTCGCGGTCTGATCGCAGGGAGTCGGGAACCCGATTGACTTTTCAAGGTGGTGAAATAATATAACCGGAACGTGAAATAAATTTCGTGTCCCTCAAGGGCCGTCCGCTGCGGCCCGGAACGCGAGGAGAGAGGCGATTTCCGGTCCTGCCAATCCGCCAGAACCGCCTGCCGCCGGGCGCGGGGGCAATCTCGGTCCGCTGCGTCTGCATGTGCCCGAGCCGCACTATCGGCCCGGCGATGCGGTGGACTTCCGCCATATCGTGGTGCCCCCGGCCGGCGCCCAGCCCCGCCCGGACGAGACCTGTCCGCCGGCCGAGACCTTTGCCCTCTGCAACGACCTGATCCGCGTGCTGGACGAGGCGGGCCGGGCGGTGGGGCCGTGGAACCCCCAGCTCGATCCCGCCACGCTGCGGCGGATGCTGCGGATGATGGCCCTGACCCGCGCCTTCGATGAACGCATGTACCGCGGCCAGCGCCAGGGCAAGACCAGCTTCTACATGAAGTCCGCCGGCGAGGAGGCGACCGCGGTGGCCCCGGCCATGGCGCTGGACTTCGAGGACATGGTCTTCCCGAGCTATCGCCAGCAGGGCATCCTGATCACCCGCGGCTATCCGCTGGTCGACATGATCAACCAGATCTATTCGAACCGGGCCGACCGGCTGAAGGGCCGGCAGTTGCCGATCATGTATTCGGCCCGGTCGCACAACTTCTTCACGATCAGCGGCAATCTGGCGACCCAGTTGCCGCAGGCGGTGGGCTGGGCCATGGCCAGCGCCAGCCGGGGTGACACGCGGATCGCCGCGACCTGGGTGGGCGAGGGTTCCACCTCGGAGGGTGACTTCCACTCCGCCATGACCTTCGCCGCGGTCTACAACGTCCCGGTGGTGTTCAACGTGGTGAACAACCAGTGGGCCATCTCCAGCTTTTCCGGCTTTGCCGGGGCCGAGCGCGCGACCTTCGCGGCGCGGGCGATCGGCTATGGCATCGCTGGCTTGCGGGTGGACGGCAACGATCCCCTGGCGGTCTACGCCGCCGAACGCTGGGCCGCCGACCGGGCCAGGTCGAACATGGGCCCGACCCTGATCGAGCACTTCACTTACCGCGCCGAAGGCCATTCGACCTCGGACGATCCCGGCGCCTATCGCTCCGCCCAGGAACGCAGCGAATGGCCGCTGGGCGATCCGATCGCACGCCTGCGCGATCACCTGATCGCCCTGGGCGAATGGTCCGACGATCAGCAGGCCGCGATGGACCAGGAACTGGCCGAAGCGGTCCGCGCCGCGACCAAGGAGGCCGAAAAGAACGGCATCCTGGGCCACGGCCTGCATCACCCGTTCAAGACGATGTTCGAGGACGTGTTCGAGGAGCTGCCGTGGCACCTGCAGGAGCAGGCCGAGCAGGCCATCCGCGAGCGACGGATCAAGTGGCCGGAGTGGAAGGAATGACCCTGGAGGAAGCGCCCGTATCGCTGCACGACGCCCCGGGGCGGCGCCTGACCATGATCGAGGCGATCAACGAAGCGCTCGACATCATGCTCGCCCGCGATCCCGACGTGGTCATCCTGGGCGAAGATGTCGGCTATTTCGGCGGCGTGTTCCGCGCCACGGCCGGGCTGCAGAAGAAGTACGGCAAGATGCGCGTGTTCGACACGCCGATCAGCGAGGGCGGGATCATCGGCGTGGCCGTCGGCATGGGTGCCTATGGCCTGCGCCCCGTGCCCGAAATCCAGTTCGCCGACTACATCTACCCGGGGCTTGACCAACTCGTCTCGGAAGCGGCGCGGCTGCGTTACCGGTCGGCGGCGGAGTTCATCGCGCCGATGACGGTGCGGTCGCCGTTCGGCGGGGGCATCTTCGGCGGCCAGACCCACAGCCAGAGCCCTGAGGCGATGTTCACGCACGTGGCCGGGCTGAAGACCGTGGTGCCGAGCACGCCGCACGATGCCAAGGGCCTGCTGATCGCCGCGATCGAGGACAACGATCCGGTGATCTTCTTCGAGCCCAAGCGGATCTACAACGGCCCGTTCGACGGCTACTATGATCGCCCGGTCAAGCCCTGGGCCGAGCATCCCGACAGCGTGGTGCCCGAGGGCTATTACGCCACGCCGCTGGGCAAGGCCCGCGTGGTGCGGGAAGGCGATGCGGTGACCGTGCTGGCCTATGGCACGATGGTCCACGTGGCGGGCGCGGTCTGCGCCGAAAAGGGCGTCGATGCCGAACTGATCGACTTGCGCACGCTGGTCCCGCTCGATCTGGACACTGTGCAGAAGTCGGTGGAAAAGACCGGCAAATGCCTGATCGTGCACGAAGCGACCCGCACCTCCGGGTTCGGGGCCGAGCTTTCCGCCCTGGTCCAGGAGCGCTGCTTCTGGCACCTCGAAGCGCCGATCGAGCGCGTCACCGGCTTCGACACCCCTTATCCGCACAGCCTGGAATGGGCCTATTTCCCCGGTCCGGTGCGGATCGGGGAAGCGCTTGACCGTTTGTTGGGACACTGAACGACCATGGGCACCTACACCTTTCGCCTGCCCGACATCGGTGAGGGCATCGCCGCGGCCGAGATCGTCGCCTGGCACGTTGCCGTGGGCGACCGGGTCGAGGAGGACGGCCGTCTGGCCGACATGATGACCGACAAGGCCACGGTCGAAATGGAAAGCCCGGTCGCCGGGCGGGTCGTCTCGCTGGCCGGGGCCGAGGGCGACATGGTCGCCATCGGGGCGCCGCTGGTGGTGATCGAGACCGAGGGCGAGGACATGGCCGACGACACCGCCGGTCCGCCGAGCGCCGCCGCCCCGGTGGCCCACCAGCCGGCCGAGCCGGTTGCGGCCCCGGCGGCCCCGGTCGAGATGACGCCTGCGCCTCCCGCGCCTCCCGCTTCGCCGCCGCCGCCGGTGGCCGAGGTTGCGCCCCCGGCTCCGGCTCCCCGGCCGGAACCGGTGCGCGATGCCGGTCACGCCCAGGTGGCCAAGGTGTTGGCGAGCCCGGCGGTGCGCCAGCGGGCGCGCGAGCTGGGAATCGATCTGGGCCAGGTGCGCCCGGCCGAGGACGGCCGTGTCCGCCACGCCGATCTGGATGCCTTCCTGGCCTACAACGATGCCTATCGCGCCCCTGGCGGCGCGCGGCCGGACCAGCAGGTCAAGGTCATGGGCTTGCGCCGCCGCATTGCCGAGGCGATGAGCGAGGCCAAGCGCAATATCCCGCATTTCACCTATGTCGAGGAATGCGACGTCACCGCGCTTGACGAGATGCGCGCGCAGCTCAACGCGGCGCGCGGGCAGGGGGAGGGCGCCCGGCCCAAGCTGACCCTGCTGCCTTTCCTGATCGTCGCTATGTGCCGCACCCTGCCGCGCTTCCCGATGATGAACGCGCGGTTCGATGATGCCGCCGGCGTGGTCACCCGCCACGGCGCGGTGCATTGCGGTGTGGCCACCCAGACCGATGGTGGACTGATGGTGCCGGTGATCCGCGATGCCCAGAGCCGCAACCTGTGGCAGTTGGCCAACGAGATCAGCCGGCTGGCGGCAGCGGCGCGCAACGGCACGGCGGTCTCATCGGAACTCAGCGGTTCGACCATCACGATCAGCTCGCTCGGCACGCTGGGCGGGATCGTCTCGACCCCGGTGATCAATCGCCCCGAAGTGGCGATCCTGGCGCCCAACCGCATCGTCGAACGGCCGATGTTCGTCCCCGATGGCATGGGCGGCGAACGCGTCGCCAAGCGCAAGCTGATGAACCTGTCGATCAGTTGCGATCACCGTGTGATCGACGGCTGGGACGCGGCCAGCTTCGTGCAGGACCTGCGCCGGGTGCTGGAAACCCCCGTGCTCCTGCTGGCCGACTAGGCGGCTTGGGCGAGCCCGGACAGTCGGGTTGCGCCTGATTGCGGACATCCAGATCCCCTGCGCAAAGAGCTCGCGACCTCCCCCTAAACGTCGCTCCGGCCTTGAGCCGGGGCAGGGCTTGCGTGGCGACGGTGGGGAAGAACAGCCCTGTCCCGGGTCAAGCCCGGGACGACGTTAACCTTGAGGATGGGCCATTTTCCGGGTGTGCGAATGCGTTGAGGGCAGCCTCTGATGCTTCAGACCAACGTCCGCTCCCCACCCCACCCGGAGGTCTCGCCATTCCTCTCCCCTCGTCGCCCCGGCCTTGAGCCGGGGCCCGGCTAACCTTTTAGGCAGCGACGCGAACAAGGAAGCGGGGTCCGGGGTCCCTGACCTCCGTCAGGGCAGGCAAGCCCGGTCCCGGGTCAAGCCCGGGACGACGAAGGCTTTAACGATGTGCCATTGTGCGGGTGCGAGAATGCGTTTTGGGCGGCTTATGCGCGTTTGAGCCCAACCTCCGCCACCCATCATACCCGGTCATTCCCCCGGCATGGCGCTGGGCCAAGCGGCCCGGGCGGCGCTAGCGAACGATCGCGCGATAGGCGATGCGGCCGGCGGGGGCGGGGCTGACGATGTGCCAGCGCACGTGCGTGACGTCGGGCGCCAGGGCCAGTCGTCCGGCGATGCGCAGTTGTCCGAGCTTGCCCCAACTGCGCCCGCCGTCGACCGAAACCTCTTCCGCGCCGTCGGCGGTGCCGTCGAACTGGACGCGGTGGGGCAGCGGATTGACCACGGTGAAGGCCCCTCCTGGGAGGGCGCGGCGCCATGATACGATCGTGACCACGCGATCACCCGGGCGCAGTCGGTCCGATCGTTCCAGGACGCGATTCGCTTCGCCCAGATGCTCGACGAACACGTCGCTGCCGATGGCGACCGAGGCGGGTGCGACCATGGCTGCCCGGGCCGGAGCCGGCGCCCCCATGCAGGCCAGGGCCGTCAGCAGGCTGGCAATGCGCGTCACGATCATGATTCAACCCGATCCACAGGGCCGGAATGGCCCGCCCCCGACCATGCCCGGAACGGTCCCAAGGAATGGTTAACGGCGGGGTTAACCATGATCCGGCGGGGACGTGCACAAGCGTGCCGATCCCCTGTTGACAGCCCGGAACGGCTCCCCTAGAGGCGGCGCTCCCAAGGGGCACGCGGGTGTAGCTCAGTTGGTTAGAGTGCCGGCCTGTCACGCCGGAGGTCGCGGGTTCGAGCCCCGTCACTCGCGCCACCTTGGGAATTTTGCTTCCAGTCGGAGGCACAACAGGGCGCCGGCAACGGCGCCTTTTTTGTTGCTTTCAGGGTCAACCCCAGCGGCCGGTTTCCATCCAGATCAGGAAGCGCCGCAGCGGCAGGATCCAGACGATCCCGAGGACGATATAGACCGGGGTCTGGAGCAGCGCGTGCCAGGTGCCGACCAGTCCCGGCACATAACGGGCGATCAGCAGGCCATAGACCGTCAGACCCAGGATCAGGCCGATGATCCCCACCGGGATGCGCCACGTCGGTTCCTGTCGCATTCAGTCCTGCTCCTCGTAGATCCGGGTCGGCGTGACCACCGCCGCCAGCGGCCGGTCGTGCGGTTCGAGCGGCAGCGATTCGCAGTGCTGGATGTCCCACGCGAGGCCGATCGGCAAGGTGGCCGGATGGTCTGCCAGCCAGCGATCGTAATGGCCGCCCCCCTGACCCAGGCGATGCCCGGCGGCGGTGAAGCCCAGCAGCGGCACGAAGGCGACCGCCGGTTCGCATTCCGCCGCCGTGGCGACGGGCTGGAGCGCGCCCCAGGGGCCGGGCTCGAGATCGGACAGGTCGTAGGGATCGGTCCAGGCGCGGAAGGTCATCGGCGCGGCCCGGTCGGCAAACCAGGGGAGGGCCAGATGGCGGCCGTTCTCGTAGAACCAGCGGGCATAGCCCAGTGTCGGCGCCTCGACCGGGGTGGCATGATAGAGGCCGACCACGCTGCCCTCGGGCACCCGCGCGGCGACGGGGGCCGGAGGACGGTGCAGGATCAGGCCCCGGACCGAATCGGGCAGGGCCGCGACATGGTCCCGGCGGGCCGCGCGCAGCCGGGTGCGGAGCTGGTGCTTATCGTCCAAGGGGCCTCGTCAGGGGTGCAGGAGGGCAAGGCCGCTCATGCGCGGCGATCGGATGCCCGGCCCGCGCTCGGGCAAAGGCGGGGTGACGGGACCACCATGGGCCGTTGCCGGGAAATCCTCTGACGCCTCGACGTCAGGTGGGGACCATGTATCCCGGACCAGGGTCCAGGCAGGGACAGCCCCCATGGATTGCTTATAGCCTCAGGGATTTTCATGCGGCTCGCACCGGGCAGTACCCGTCACCCTTAATCTAGGCGTCGCCGGCCAGAGCCTCAAGGTCCGTCGCGCATTTTTCCAGCCGAACGGCGAGGGTTTCGAGCCGTTCGGCCAGTTTCGGGTCCTCGACCGGCGGTGGCGGCGCGGGAATCGTGCCCTTGGTGCGGATGTCATGAAGCTCGTCGGCCAGCAGCAGCGCAGCGAACAGCAGCATGCGGGTTTCGGTCTGTCCGGCCGCACCACCCATAGCCTGGAGTCGGGAGTCGATCGCGCGGCCCAGGCCGGCGATATGGTCCTCCTCGCCGGCCGCGCAGGCCACGGTGAAGCTGCGCCCGCCGATCTGCAGGGTGACGTTGCTCATGCGCCGTGCCCCTCCCCATAGTCGGATGCGTGGATCAGCGCGTCGAGATCGCGCAGGGTTTCGGCTATGGCCTGCTTGAGCCGATCATTGTGCCGGGCGCGGGCGACGGCCGCCGCCTCGGCCCGGCTCGCCGCCGCGGCAATCCGGCCCAGGGCCTGATCGATGCGTGCAAAGGCTTTTTCCGTTCTTTCGCCGCTCATGCCATTCTCGCTAGCGCAATTGCGCGCCGGGTCAATGCACCCGGGCACAGCCTGTTGAATGGCCCCGGCGCGGCCCGACAGCCGATGCTGCGGAACCCGCCGCAAACTTGACGCGCCTTGGCCCGTCCGCGAAAGGGCGCCTACGAATCGAGGGCACCGATCGGTGCGCCGCAGGAGCCAGATCGCATG
Source organism: Novosphingobium aerophilum (assembly GCF_014230305.1). GTDB lineage: Bacteria > Pseudomonadota > Alphaproteobacteria > Sphingomonadales > Sphingomonadaceae > Novosphingobium > Novosphingobium aerophilum. The sequence continues at coordinate 23,004 of NZ_JACLAU010000027.1, read as the reverse complement.
AGCATCGACCCGTCCCGGCTGGGGCCCATGGCGAACGCCATCCGTGCGCTTTCGATGGATGCGGTGCAGGCCGCCAACTCGGGCCACCCGGGCATGCCGATGGGCATGGCCGATGTCGCGACGGTGCTGTTCAGCCAGTTCCTGAAGTTCGATCCGGCCGCGCCGAAGTGGTCCGACCGTGACCGTTTCGTCCTCTCGGCGGGACACGGCTCGATGCTGGTCTATGCCCTGCTGCACCTCACCGGCTATGCCTCTCCGACGATCGAGGACATCCGCAAGTTCCGCCAGCTCGACAGCGTCTGCGCCGGACACCCGGAAAACTTCCTGATCCCCGGGGTGGAATGCACCACCGGTCCGCTCGGGCAGGGTTTCGCCATGGCCGTGGGCATGGCCCTGGCCGAACGCCATCTCAACGCCACCTTCGGCGATGAGCTGGTCGATCACCGCACCTGGGTGATCGCCGGCGACGGCTGCCTGATGGAAGGCATCAACCACGAGGCGGTGGGCCTGGCCGGGACGCTCAAGCTCGGCCGCCTCAACGTCCTGTGGGACGACAACAAGATCACGATCGACGGTGACACCTCGCTGTCGACCAGCGAGGACATCCTGGGCCGCTATGCCGCGAGTGGCTGGCATGTCGCGTCCTGCGATGGTCATGACTTCGCCGATATCGCCCGGGCCCTGGCCGAAGCCGCCGCCGACCCGCGTCCGTCGCTGGTCGCCTGCCGCACGGTGATCGGCAAGGGCGCGCCCAACAAGCAGGGCGGGCACAATGTCCACGGCTCGCCGCTGGGGGCCGACGAGGTCGCCGCCGCCCGCGCCTATCTGGGCTGGACCGCCGCGCCCTTCGAGGTCCCGGCCGACATCCTGGCCGACTGGCGCTCGCTGGGGGCCCGCGGGGCCGAAGCCCGGGCCGCGTGGGAAGCCCGCGCCGCCGCCTCGGACAAGGGCGCCGAACTGGCCCGCCGCATGGCCGGCGATCTGCCCGCGGGCGATGACGCGGCCCAGACCTTCGCCGCCTGGCTGGACGGCGCGCAGAAGGTCGCCACCCGCAAGGCTTCGGAAATGGCGCTGGAGGTGCTGACCCCGCTCGTGCCCGAAATGGTCGGCGGCTCGGCCGACCTCACCGGATCGAACAACACCAAGACCAAGGCCACTCCGCCCCTGACCGCAGCGGACTATTCCGGCCGCTATGTCTATTACGGCATCCGCGAATTCGGCATGGCCGCGGCGATGAACGGCATGGCGCTGCACGGCGGGGTGATCCCCTATGGCGGCACCTTCCTGGTCTTTGCCGACTATTGCCGCAACGCGATCCGCTTGTCGGCGCTGCAGCACGCCCGGGTGATCTACGTGCTCACCCATGATTCGATCGGCCTGGGCGAGGACGGCCCGACGCACCAGCCGGTCGAGCACGTGATGTCGCTGCGGATGATCCCCAACCTCAACGTGTTCCGCCCGGCGGACGTGATCGAAACCGCCGAGGCCTGGCAGCTCGCCGTGGCCGCCAGGCACACGCCTTCGGCGCTGATCCTGACCCGGCAGAACCTGCCGCAGTTGCGCGATGCGGCCAATTCGGCCGGGGAACTGCGCAGCGCGCGGGGCGCTTACCGGCTCAAGGCCGCCGCCGCCCAGCGCAAGGTCGTGCTGCTGGCCACCGGGTCCGAGGTTGAGCTGGCCGTAAAGGTGGCCGGCGCGCTCGAGGGGCAGGGCATCGGCGCCGACGTGGTCTCGATGCCGTGCTGGGAGCTGTTCGATGCGCAGGATGCCGCCTACCGCGCGGACCTGCTGCCGGCCGGCGTGCTCAAGGTCTCGATCGAGGCCGGCGTCACCCTTGGCTGGCAGAAGTATGTCGGCGATGGCCTGACCATCGGGCTGGACCGCTTCGGCGCATCGGCCCCGGCCGAGGTCCTGTTCGAACATTTCGGCTTCTCGGTGGAGAAGATCGTTCCGCAGATCCTGGCCCGACTGGCCTAACCGCACCACATCCAAAGCACTGGCAGGAGTTTACAGCATGGCGACCAAGGTTGCGATCAACGGTTTCGGACGCATCGGCCGCAACGTGGCCCGCGCGATCCTCGAGCGGACCGACCATGACCTGGAACTGGTGTCGATCAACGACCTGGCCTCGCCCAAGGCGAACGCGATGCTGTTCCAGCGCGACAGCGTCCATGGCCCGTTCAACGGCACGGTCGAGGTGGACGGCAGCGATCTGGTGATCAATGGCAAGCGCATCCACGTCACCGCCGAGCGCGATCCGGCCAACCTGCCGCATGGCGCGCAGGGCATCGACATCGTGCTGGAATGCACTGGCTTCTTCACCGACCGCGCGAGCTGCGAAAAGCACCTGGCCGCCGGTGCCAAGCGGGTGGTGATCTCGGCCCCGGGCAAGAATGTTGACCTGACCGTGGTCTATGGCGTCAACCACGACAAGCTGACCGCCGATCACGTGATCATTTCGAACGCGTCGTGCACCACCAACTGCCTGGCGCCTTTCGCCAAGGTGCTGAACGACACGATCGGCATCGAGCGTGGCCTGATGACCACGATCCATGCCTACACCAACGACCAGAAGATCCTGGACCAGATCCATGAGGATCCGCGCCGCGCCCGCGCCGCTGCGATGTCCATGATCCCCACCACCACCGGCGCCGCCCGCGCCGTGGGTGAGGTGCTGCCCGAACTGAAGGGCAAGCTGGACGGCTCGGCGATCCGCGTGCCGACCCCTAACGTCTCGGTGGTCGACCTGACCTTCGTGCCCAAGCGCGACACCACCAAGGACGAGGTCAACAGCCTGCTCAAGGCCGCTGCCGAAGGCCCGCTGAAGGGCATCCTCGGCTATTCGGACGAGCCGCTGGTCTCGATCGACTACAACCACTGCGCCAACAGCTCGACCATCGACAGCCTGGAAACCGGGGTGATCGACGGCAAGCTGGTCCGCGTGCTGAGCTGGTACGACAACGAGTGGGGCTTCTCGAACCGGATGGTCGACACCACCGGCGCCCTGGCCAAGTTCCTCTAAGCGGACATGGCGACCGGCCACCTCCGGGGCATCGCGCGGCATGAACGGCGGCGCGGTCCCATGGAGGTGGTCGAACGAATCGCGGTCAGCCGCGCCGCGGGCCTGGCCGGCGACTGCCGCGGGATCATCCCGCCGGGCAAGTCCGGCCGGCGTCAGGTCTCGCTGATCGAGGCCGAGAGCTGGGCGGCCGCCATGGCCGAACTGGGGGCGGACGTGCCCTGGTTCGAACGCCGGGCGAACCTGCTGGTGGTCGGTCTGCGGCTGCCGCGCGAGGCAGGCCGGATCATCGCGATCGGGCCTGACCTGCGGATCGAGACAACCTGCGAATGCAACCCGTGCAGCCGCATGGACGAGATCTCGCCCGGCCTGCGTGCGGCGCTGCTGCCGGACTGGCGCGGCGGTGTGCTGGGCCGGGTGATTGCGGATGGCGAGATTGCCATCGGGGATGAAGTGAGGATCGAGCCATGACCACTTTCAAGACACTCGACGATCTCGGCGATGTGGCCGGCAAGGTCGCGCTGGTTCGCGTTGACCTGAACCTGCCGATGCAGGACGGCGCCGTGACCGACGACACCCGCGTGCGCGCGGCGGCACCGACCATCCTCGAGCTGGCGAGCAAGGGCGCCAAGGTGCTGCTGCTGGCCCATTTCGGCCGGCCCAAGGGTGAGCGGGTCTCCACCCAGTCGCTGTCGATGGTGGTCGATTGCCTGCAGTCGGTGCTGGGCCGCGAAGTGATGTTCGTGCCCGAGATCGCCGGTCCGGTCGTGGCGCAGAGCATCGGCATCCTGGGCAATGGCGGGATCGCCGTGCTCGAGAACACCCGCTTCTGGAAGGGCGAGGAAAAGAACGATCCCGAGCTGGTGCAGGCCATTGCGGCCAATGGCGACTTCTATGTGAACGACGCCTTCTCGGCCGCGCACCGCGCCCATGCCAGCACCGAGGGCCTGGCCCACGTGCTGCCCGCTTATGCCGGCCGCTCGATGCAGGCCGAGCTGGAAGCGCTGGAAAAGGCTCTGGGCAAGCCGGTCAAGCCGGTGGCGGCCGTGGTCGGCGGGGCCAAGGTCTCGTCCAAGCTCGACGTGCTCAAGCACCTGGTCAACCTGGTCGATCACCTGATCATCGGCGGCGGCATGGCCAACACCTTCCTGGCCGCGCGCGGCGTCGATGTGGGGAAGAGCCTGTGCGAGCACGACCTGACCGGCACGGCCGAGGCCATCCTCGACACGGCCGACGCGTCCGGCTGCACCGTGCACCTGCCCTATGACGTGGTGGTTTCGAAGGAATTCGCCGCCAACCCGCCGAGCCTGCGCACCTGCAACGTCCACGAAGTGGCCGTCGACGAGATGATCCTCGACGTGGGCCCGCAGGCGGTCGAGGCGCTGGGCGACGTGCTCAAGACCTGCCGCACGCTGGTGTGGAACGGGCCGATGGGCGCCTTCGAGATGGCGCCCTTCGATGCCGCCACGGTGGGCCTGGCGCGCATTGCCGCGGCGCTCACCAAGGAGGGCTCGCTGGTATCGGTGGCTGGTGGCGGCGACACGGTTGCCGCGCTCAACCACGCGGGGGTGGCCGAAGACTTCAGCTATATCTCGACCGCGGGCGGGGCCTTCCTGGAATGGATGGAAGGCAAGGAGCTGCCCGGGGTGGTCGCGCTGCAACGCTGACCCCGGCGGGCCGTGGGCGGGGGCCTGGAGCGCCTGTCCGCGGTCGCGATCCCGCTTGGTCCGACTTAGCCCGGTCTGCTGTCACCTTGCCGGTTGCAGTGCAGCGAAATCTTGGTATGGGCCTCTGCAGCATACGTATGCGCGATCGCATGTGCGACACGACCGCGCGAGCAGCAGGAAAGGTGGACCGCGATGCAGACTTCCGACATGACCGCCAAGATGGCCGAGGGCCATGGTTTCATCGCGGCGTTGGACCAGTCGGGCGGTTCCACCCCCAAGGCCCTGGCCGGCTACGGCGTGACCGAGGATGCCTGGTCCACCGAGGAAGAGATGTTCGGCCTGATCCACGAAATGCGGGCCCGGATCATCCGCTCGGCCGCGTTCACCGGGGACAAGGTGATCGGCGCGATCCTGTTCGAGCGGACCATGGACGGGACGGTCGATGGCGTGCCGACTCCGGCCGCGCTGATCGCCAAGGGTGTGGTGCCCTTCATCAAGATCGACAAGGGTCTGGAGGACGAGGCCAACGGCGTGCAACTGATGAAGCCGATGCCCACGCTGGACGCGCTGCTGACCAAGGCCAAGGCCCTGGGCGTCTATGGCACCAAGGAGCGTTCGGTCATCAACTCGGCCAACCGCGAGGGCATTGCCGCCGTGGTCGCGCAGCAGTTCGCGGTGGGGCAGCAGGTGCTGGCGCATGGCATGATGCCGATCATCGAGCCCGAGGTGAACATCAAGAGTGCGACCCGCGCCGACTGTGACACCATCCTCTGCGAGGAAATCCTGAAGCAGCTCGATGCCCTGCCGGAAGGCCAGCAGGTGATGCTCAAGCTGTCGCTGCCGGTCATCCCGGGCACGTTCGATGCGCTGGTCGATCATCCCAAGGTGCTGCGCGTCGTGGCCCTGTCGGGCGGCTACAAGCGCCCCGAGGCCTGCGCCGAGCTGGCCAGGAACCGGGGGATCATCGCCAGCTTCAGCCGCGCCCTGCTGGAAGACCTGCGCGCCCAGATGAGCGATGCCGAATTCGATGCCGCGCTGGGCGAGGCGATCGACCAGATCCACGCCGGGTCGACCCAGAAGGCGGTCCCCGTCAACGCCTGAACACCGGATAGGCAGCCGGTAACACCACGCCGGGCCCGTCGGGTCCGGCGTTCGTGTTTGGGCACGGAAACGTGCCGGATCGGGATGGTGCTGAAAGCGGCCGCCGGCCGGACTGGAACGTGGTGAACAATTCGTTACCACCGTGGCCATGGACACCGCAGGCTTCATCATCGGCACGGCCCGCTATGGCGGGACCCGTCATCCCTTCCGCGCCACTCTGCCACGCCGCGTGCTGCGTTCGCTGCCCGAGGTCGAACCCGAGGTCGCCGCGCGACTGGCCTTGGCCGCCGAGGATGCGGCGACAGCGCCGGCGGCCGAAGCCCCCGTGGCCAAGCCGCGGCGCTGGCTGGGTATCACCACCCAGGACGTGAAGGACTTCCTGATCGCCTACATCGCCTGCCTGCTGGCGGTGATGACTTTCCTCGGCTGAGCCCCCGGGTCCTTACCCGAGCGCGGTCCGTTCCGCCCGGTACAGCCAGTAGCCCAGCGCGGCCGAGACCACGCTCATCCCTGCGCTGACCAGCAGTTGGTCGACCAGCGGAATCCCGAACTTGCCCAGCACCAGCGACAGCACCGCGCCGAGGACCATCGCGCCCGAGTTGACGATGTTGTTGGCGGCGATGGTGCGCGCGGTCTGGGACGGGGGCACGAAGGTGGTGAGGAAGGCGTAGAGCGGCACCACGAACATGCCGCCGGCCACCGCAATGCCGAACAGGGCCAGCAGCAGCCAGACCGCCTGCGGATGCGACACGAAGGCGCCGAGCTGCATCAGCCCTTCGCCCTGGTGATCCTGCCAGTGCGAGCAGACGAACCAGAACGCCACGACGAACAGCCCCATGACGACGACTGTCGGAGGGGAGAACCGGGCGGAAACCGTGCCCTTCAGCAGGGCGTTGATCGACATCGAGCCGACCGCGATCCCGATGGAGAAGATCACCAGGAACAGGCTTGCCACCTCCTTGCTGGCATGCAGCACGTTCTTGGCGAGCGGCGGGAACTGGATGAACAGGATCGTGCCCACCGCCCAGAAGAACGAGATCGCCCCGATCGCCAGGGCGACCCTGCGATCATCGGTGGTGTTGCGGATCAGGCGGTAGGCCGAGACAAACTGGTCGGCGATCGCCATCGGCAGCCAGCCCAGCCCATAGGCGAGCTTCGAGCCGGCCCGCGCGTGGAACCAGTCGAGGACGGGGAAAGACACCTTGGTCTCGGTGCCGAGCGGCGGCGCCGGTGGCACCTGCCGGCCGGCGACGTAGCCGATCAGCGCAGTCAGGATCACGCCGACTGCGGCCCACTCGACCGGGATCCAGCCGGCCAGGATCGTTCCGGCCAGAATCGCGATGTAGGTCCCGGCCTCGACCAATCCGGTTCCGGCGAGCACTTCGTCGGGCTTCAGGTGCTGGGGCAGGATGGCGTACTTGATCGGACCGAAGAAGGTGGAATGGATGCCCATGGCGAACAGGGCGGTCAGCATGAGCGGGATCGCGAGGCTTTCGACGGCCCAGTTTTTCCAGGCGAGGAACAGGCCGGCGCCGCCGACCACCATGATGCCCACCTCGCAGGCCTTGACCACCCGAATGATCCCCGCCTTGTCGCGGGTGTCCGCCAACTGGCCCGAGAGGGCCGAGAGGGTGACGAAGGGGATCACGAACAGGGCCGAGGCAATCCCGCTGAACGCGGCCTCCTGGCTTTCCGAGTTGTAGAGGCTGTAGACCGCGAACAGGACCATCGCGTTCTTGAACAGGTTGTCGTTGAACGCGCCGAGCAACTGGGTGACGAACAGCGGCAGGAAACGCCGTTGCCGCAGAAGGTGGGTGGTGGTGGTCATGCGGTTCCCTGGCAGAGGCCCCCCTGTCGAGCCTGACGGTCGAGCCTTGGCGGCCGGCGGACCCTAGCGACGATTGCGGTGCGGACAAGAGCGTTTGCGCCAAGGCAGGATGACAAGCGGTTAATGTGGGGCGCGTGCCGCGTCCGACCGCGTTCCTTGCCCGCACCCTCTCGACAAGCACGCCGCAGAACGGGTAGCTCTTGCCGCGATGCTGTCGTTGCCCAACATGCTCACCCTGTCGCGGATCGTCACGGTCCCGCTGCTGGTCGCGCTGCTGTGGTGGCCGGGCTGGCAGGCAGGCTATCTCGCCGCCTTCGCGGTCTATGCGCTGATGGGCATCACCGATTACTTCGATGGCTATCTCGCCCGCGCCCAGGGCACCGTGTCCAAGCTCGGGATATTCCTCGATCCGATCGCTGACAAGATCATGGTCGCGGCGGTGTTGCTGGTGCTGGCGGCCCAAGGCGTACTCACCGGGCCTTACGTGGGCGATCTCCACGTGATCGCCGGCCTGGTGATCCTGCTGCGCGAGATCGCGGTATCCGGCCTGCGCGAGTTTCTGGGCGGCATCCAGGTGTCCGTCCCGGTCTCCAAGCTCGCCAAGTGGAAGACCACGTTCCAGATCATCTGCCTGGGCGCGCTGATCCTGGGCAAGGGCACGCCGTGGTGGACCGTCACCCTGGCCGGGCAGACCGTCAACCTGCCGCACACGGTCGGGCTGACGACGCTGTGGGCGGCCGCCGTGCTCACCGTGATCACCGGCTGGGACTACCTGCGGGTCGGCCTGAAGCACATGGACTGAGGTCGGACATCGTGCGGCAGGCCGCAGGGCCGCTCCGTTTGCCCTGCCTGGCCCCGCCTCCGCGCCAGCGCAAATGCCCCTAGTCTTCCAGGATCGCAATCGCTCGCGCCGGGCATTGGCTTTCGGCCCGGAGCATCAGATCCTGATCCTCCGGGGCGATGTCATCCAGCACGGCCACGGCATAGCCATCGTCGTGCAGTTCGAACACGTGCGGGGCGATGCCGGTGCAGATGCCGAATCCGGCGCAGATTTCCGGGTTGACCCGAACCTTCATGTCAACCGGCCTCCCGCGCGTCGAATTCCAGTGCGATATGAGTCAGGCCGCGCAGGATGAAGGTGGGCAGGTAGGTGTAGCGGCGCGCATCGGCCGGGCCGTGGACCTTTTCCGAGATGCGGATGTCGCTGGTGCGGTCGAACATGCGGTTGAGGGCGACCACGGTCTCGGCCCGCGCCAGCGGCGCGCCGGGACAGGCGTGACGGCCAGCGCCGAAGCCGACGTGCAGGCGGGCATTCTTGCGTTCAAGCTGGAACTCGCCGGGGTTGTCGAACTTGCGGGCATCGCGGTTGGCCGCGCTGTTGGCGATGAACAGGAAGCTGCCGGCCGGGATCTCGGTCCCGCTCACGCTGGTGGGGCGCTTGGCCAGGCGGAAATCCCCCTTCACCGGGCCTTCCGTGCGCATGCATTCCTCGACGAAGTTGGGAATCAGGCTGCGGTCCTCCCGCAGGCGGCGCTGCATCTCCGGATGATCGCTGATATACTGGAAGGCATAGCTGAGCAGGCGGACCGTGGTTTCCTGTCCGGCGGCGAAGACGTTAGCGGCAATCCGCGCGACATCCATCGGATCGGGCACCGAACCGTCCGGAAAGGTGGCCTTGGCCAGCCCGGTCAGGACATCGTCCCGGGGGTTGGCACGGCGATCGATGATATAGGCGGAGAACTTGTCATAAAGGAATTCCAGCGGCCCGTGCGTGACCTCGCCATCGGTGCCGCCGACCACGGCCCCGCCGCTCTCGCGCTCCACGCGGATCAGGTGCTTGCGGAACTCAACCCGGTCTTCCGCCGGCACACCGAGGAGATCGGACACGACCAGCACCGCGAAGGGCTGGGCGAAGTCGTTCATGAATTCGCATTCGCCTCGGCCCAGGAAGGTGTCGATCTGCTCGTCGGCCAGCCGCCACATGAACTCCTCGTTCTCCTTGAGACGGCGAGGGGTGATCAGCATCATCAGCAGCGAGCGATGGGCCGTGTGGACGGGCGGGTCCATGGTGGGAAGCTGATCATAGAACGGCGTCTTGTCGCGCCACTGCTCGATCAGATCGGAGATGTCCTCGTTGCGGTGCTGGTCCAGCGGGATCGGGCAGCCAGCGAAGGGCCCCGTGGTCGACATGCAGGAGGAGAACCGTTCCGGATCGTTGTAGATCTCCATCGCCTCGTCATAGCCGGTGACCATGAAGATGCCGTGATGCGGCTCGCGGTAGACCGGTGACATGGCCCGCAGGTAGTCGAAATAGGGGTAGGGATTGGTGATCCAGCGGTCGCTGAGGAAGAAGTCGTGCGCCTCGAAATCCTGGGACTCGTCGTTCATGGTCACTCCTTGTCCGGCGCTCGCAGCCGGCGCGCTGGCGGCGCCTCAGCCGGACTCCTGCCCGACAATAGGTCAACCCGGTCGGTTTTGGCATAGCCCGGCCCAAGACATCGCCCGAGCGGCGTGGCGGCCCGGGCTGCGGCGTCCGGGGCGCTGGTCTTGTCGATAAGAGGGCGGGAGCAGGGGCGGTCAATGGCGCCTGCGGTCCGGCCAGGCCCGGGGCCCTGCCGCGCCGGGCGGTCTCCTTCTCACGGCTCGGCCGGGGCAAACTCCAGAGCCTGGATTTCCAGGGCAACGTTCGGCGAACGCTGGACCCGGCCGGTGATCCGGCCATGCTCGCAGGTCCACGCAAACCGCCCCTCCATCCGCGACACCGGCACGATCGGCTCGTCGGCCGGGCAGGTGCCGACTTCGGCCCGCAGGCTTTCGATCTGCGCTCGCCAGCGCTCCGCATCGCGATCAAGCAGCATGTTGTTCGCCAGCGGCGCCGCGGTAATGCTGGCGGTGCGCCAGACCATGGCCGCCGCCGCATAGGCCTGGACCAGGCCGGGATCGGGCTGGGGTGGCGGGGACTTGAGCGCGCCCGCCCTGTGCAGTGCCAGCAGCGCCCGCGTCGCCGGCAGCCCGGGCCCGGCGTAGGTCCGGCTGGCAAAGGCGAAGATGCCCAGGCCTTTCTCCGGCAGCAGCAGCGCAATCGAGCCATAGCCCGGATAGCCGCCCGAGTGGGACAGGAGCATGCCCAGGTCGCAATCGTCGATCGCGCTCCAGCCCATGCCGTACGCAATGGCGCGGCGGCATGGTGCCCCGCCTGCCGCGGCCGCGCGCAGGGTGCCCGTCGCGAAGTTGCTGCCCGTGCCGATCTCGCGCACCGTAGCCCGGCGGACCGGGCCTTGGTCGGGATCATCGCGCGGCGGCCAGGCGGACAGCAGGAAGGCGATCCAGCGGGCATAGTCGTTGGCGCTGGTCTCCACCCCGCCCATCGCGCCGAACGCGCCGTCCTTCATGTCCGGTTCGCGCACCCACTGGTGATCCTGCCAGCGATAGCCGATTGCGCGGCGGGCGGGTGGTGAGGCGAACACGTCATAGGTCGTGGCGAGCATGCCCAGCGGCTGCATGAGCTCCGCCCGGATGTAGTCCTGATAGGGCCTGCCCGAGACGTTCGTGATGATCCGTCCGAGCAGGGCATAGCCCAGGTTGGAATACTCCATGGCCATGCCGGGCGGGCGGGCAAAAGCGACCCCGGTGGTCAGCAGGCGCGAGAACTCCCCTTCGGTCATCACCTGCTGGCGGTCGCCCCAGGGGTTGTCCTCGACGAACCCGGCCGTATGGGTCAGCAGATGCCGGATCGTGATCCGCGGGCTGTCGGCCGTCGGATAACGCCAGGTCTTGAGCTGGGGCACATAGCGTTCGGCCGGGGCATCGAGCGACAGCCTGCCCTCGTCCCGCAGCTTGAGAATGGCCAGCGCGGTAAAGGCCTTGGACATCGAGGCGATACGGAACAGGCTGTCGGCCGATACCGGCGTGTTGGTGTCGGTGTCCTGCACCCCCAGGGCCTTGACATGGACCAGCTTGCCATCGGCGACCACGCCGTAGACCAGCCCCGGGACATGGGCCGACAGGCGCCAGTCGGCGAAGATCCGGTCAACCTCGGCCAGGCTGGCGGGATCGGGTGCTTCCGCATGCGCAGCGGGGGCCAGCATCAGGGCCATCAATCCCACCAGCGCGGTCCGCACATTCATGGCAATCCCCAGCCCCCAAACCGTTGCTGGGGGGGAGGCTATGGCTGGGTATCGATCGTGTCAACGCAGCCCGCGGGGCCACTCCATCACCCCGCCCGCAGTTCCTCGGCGAGCATGCGGAATTCCTCGCCGCGCGGGCTGTTGCGGCGCCAGACCAGGGCGATCTCGCGGTTGGCGGTGGGGGTGTCGAGCGGGCGGGCGACAACGTCGGTGCCGTTGAGGATGCCCGCGTCGATCGCCATTTCGGGCAGCATGGTCAGGCCCAGGCCATTGTCGACCATCTGCACCAGCGTGTGGAGGCTGGTGCCGATCATCGTCGCCGAGGCGCGCAGCTCGGGGCGGTTGCAGGCGGCGAGCGCATGTTCGCGCAGGCAGTGGCCATCCTCCAGCAGCAGCAGGCGGTTCTCGTCGATCAGGGCGGCCGGGATCTCGGCCGGCAGGTCGCGGGGATCGTCCTTGGGAAAGGCGACGAACAGCGCATCCAGCTCGATCGTCTCCTTCTCCACGTCGCCGGTGGGGAAGGGGAGCGCCAGCAGAACGCAGTCGGCGCGGCCGTGCTGCAGCGATTCCATCGCCGCGGCGCTGGTTTCCTCGCGCAGGTAGAGCTTCAGGCTGGGCCGCTCGCGGCGCAGCCGAGGCAGCATGCGCGGCAGCAGGAACGGCGCGATGGTCGGGATCACGCTCATCCGCACCTCGCCGGCCAGCGGCTGCCCGCTCGACTGGACCAGGTCCGACAGCTCCTCGGCCTCGCGCAGGATCCGGTGAGCCTTCGCGACAACGGCATTGCCCAGCGGGGTGAACCTCACCGCGCGCTTGGTCCGTTCGACCAGGACCACGCCGAGCAGGTTTTCCAGATCGCGCAGACCTGCCGAAAGGGTGGACTGCGACACGAAGCAGGCCTCGGCGGCGCGGCCAAAGTGGCCGTGTTCGTGCAGCGCGACCAGATATTGCAGTTGCTTGAGGGTGGGCTGGAAGACGGTCATGTCAACCGATCCTCCCCGTGCCGGGAAGGATCACTCGACGTCCTCCCCCTCGACCGGCTCCCCCTCGACCGGCTCCCCCTCGACCGGCTCCCCCTCGACCGGCTCCCCCTCGACCGGCTCGTCCTCGACCGACACCGGGTTCTGCTGCCCCATTTCCTCGTGGATCTCGTCGATGTGGGTCATCTTCAGCTTGCCGCCCAGCACGGCGAAGGCCAGCTTGCCTTCGACCAGCTCCAGCGCGTCGCGGCCGAACACGTCGAAGCGCCAGCCTTCCAGCAGCGACAGTTTCTTGCGGACGCCGGCCGCCAGCAGCTCCAGATCGTCGCTGCGGGCGAGCAGCCGCGCGGCAACGTCAATCTCGCGCGCGCGGATCTTGAGCAGCAGCTTGAGCAGGTCGGCCACCAGCGCGCCCTCCTTGCCCAGCGGCGCTCCGCGTGGGGTGCGCGGCGGCAGCTCGTCCTCGGTGAGCGGGGCCGAGGCGGCGAGGGCGGCCATCAGGCGCTTGCCGATCTCGTTCTCCTTCCAGCCGGGGGACAGGCCGCGCACCTTGGCCAGATCGGCCTGCTGGCGCGGCGGGTGGCTGGCGATGTCGGCCAGGGTCTCGTCCCGGGCGATGCGGCCGCGCGGGATGTTCTTGTCCTGCGCTTCATGCTCGCGCCAGGCGGCCAGCGCCTTGAGCCGCCCGAGCATGGCCGGATTGCGCCCGCTGGCACGGATCCGTTCCCAGGCGGTGTCGGGATCGTTCCGGTAATTCTCGGGATCGGCGAGCTTTTCCATCTCGGCATCGAGCCACTGGCCGCGGCCGGTCTTGATCAGCCGCTTGAGGATCTTGGGAAAGATCTTGGACAGGTGGGTGACGTCGCCGATGGCGTAATCGATCTGGCGGGCGTCGAGCGGCCGGCGCGACCAGTCGGTGAAGCGGGCGCCCTTGTCGACGCTGATGCCCAGCCAGCTTTCGACCAGGTTGGAATAGCCGATCTGTTCGGACTGGCTGACCGCCATCATCGCGATCTGGGTGTCGAAGATCGGATGCGGGGTCTTGCCGGTCAGGTTGTAGATGATTTCCACGTCCTGCCCGCCGGCATGGAAGACCTTCAGCACGTCCTCGTTGTCGACCAGCAGGTCGAGCAGGGGGGACAGGTCGATGTCCGGGGCCATGGGATCGATCGCGGCCGCTTCCTGGGTGTCCGCGATCTGGATCAGGCAGAGTTCCGGCCAGTAGGTGTTCTCGCGCATGAACTCGGTATCGACGCAGATGAAGTCCGCCTTGGACAGGCGTTCGCACAGGTCGGCGAGGGCAGCGGTGGTGGTGATGAGAGGATGTATCTTCATGGGTCTTTTCTGTATGGACCCGTGCGGGTCCGCGGCTTGACAAACGCCCGGCCATCGCCTGTTAGCCGCGCATCACCGCCCCTGCCTGATCGCGGGCCGAATGGAAAGAGTTTCCGATGCATCCCTATCGCTCCCACACCTGCGGCGCGCTGACCAAGGCCCACGAGGGCGAGACCGTCCGCCTGTCCGGCTGGGTTCACCGCAAGCGTGACCATGGCGGCGTGCTGTTCGTCGACCTGCGCGACCATTACGGCATCACCCAGGTGGTGGCCGACGTGGACAGCGCCGCGCTGCCGCTGCTGGAAGGGCTGCGGGTGGAAAGCGTCGTGACCATCGACGGCGTGGTCAAGGCGCGCAGCGCCGGCACGGTCAACCCCAACCTGGCCACCGGCGAGATCGAGGTCTTCGCCCGTGAGGCCACCGTGCTGAGCCGGGCCGAGGAACTGCCGATGCCCGTGGCGGGCGAGCAGGAATACCCCGAGGACATTCGCCTGCGCTATCGCTTCCTGGACCTGCGCCGCGACACGCTGCACGCCAACATCGTCAAGCGGACCAAGGTCATTTCGGACATGCGCCGGCGCATGGAAGGCGCCGGGTTCACCGAATACTCGACCCCGATCCTCACCGCCTCCTCGCCCGAGGGCGCGCGCGACTTCCTGGTGCCGAGCCGCATCCACGCGGGCAAGTTCTATGCCCTGCCGCAGGCCCCGCAGCAGTACAAGCAACTGCTGATGGTGGCGGGCTTCGACCGCTATTTCCAGATCGCCCCCTGCTTCCGCGACGAGGATCCCCGCGCCGACCGCCTGCCGGGCGAGTTCTACCAGCTCGATCTGGAAATGAGCTTCGTCACCCAGGAAGAGGTGTGGGAGACGATGGAGCCGGTGATCGGCGGCGTGTTCGAGGCCTTTGCCGAAGGCAAGGCCGTCACCCCGATCGGCAGCTTCCCGCGCATCCCCTATGCCGAGGCGATGCTCAAGTACGGTTCGGACAAGCCCGACCTGCGCAACCCGCTGATCATCCGTGACGTGACCAGCGAGTTCGTCGGATCGGGCTTCGGCCTGTTCGACAAGATCGTCAGCTCGGGCGGAACCGTGCGTCTGATCCCGGCGCCGAACACGGCGGGCCTCAGCCGCAAGTTCTTCGACGACATGAACGACTGGGCCCGCTCCGAAGGGCATGCCGGCCTGGGCTATGTCACCCGCAAGGGCGGCGAGTTCGGCGGGCCGATCGCCAAGAACCACGGTCCCGAGAAGATGGCCGCGCTGTTCGACGCGCTGGGCCTGGGCCCCGACGACGGCTGCTTCTTCGCCGCTGGCAAGGAAGAGCAGGCGGCCAAGCTTGCCGGTCTGGCGCGCATCCGCGTCGGCGAGCAGCTCGACCTGATCGACAAGGACCGGTTCGAGCTGTGCTGGATCGTCGACTTCCCGTTCTACGAATGGGACGAGGACAGCAAGAAGGTGGAGTTCAGCCACAACCCGTTCTCGATGCCGCAGGGCGGGATCGAGGCGCTGACCAGCCAGGACCCGCTGACGATCAAGGCCTTCCAGTACGATCTGGTCTGCAACGGCTACGAGATCGCCTCGGGATCGATCCGCAACCAGTCGCCCGAGACCATGGTCAAGGCCTTCGAGCTGGTCGGCCTGAGCAAGGCCGATGTCGAGGAGCGCTTCGGCGGGCTCTACCGCGCCTTCCAGTACGGCGCTCCGCCGCACGGGGGCATGGCGGCGGGCGTGGATCGCATCGTCATGCTGCTGTGCGGTGCGCAGAACCTGCGCGAGATCACGCTGTTCCCGATGAACCAGCGCGCCGAGGACCTGCTGATGGGTGCCCCGAGCCCGGCCGAGCCGAAGCAGCTTCGCGAGCTCCACCTGCGCGTGGTGGAGCCGCCGAAGGGATGACGGGCACCGTCTGTCCGGCCGGCGGGGCGAAGAGCCTCCCGTCCGGCCCGGCGGACGCTGCGTAACGGGCCTGTCCCGGCCTTTTGCCCGGCACGCGCGCAACCACTTGCCAGCGCCGCCACGGCACATTAGGGCACCTTCGAGTTTTTCATCTCCCGTTCACGAGAGGACATTCCATGAGCGACACCGCCGACCGGGTTAAGAAGATTGTGGTCGAGCACCTCGGCGTCGAGGCTGACAAGGTTACCGAGGACGCGAGCTTCATCGACGACCTGGGCGCTGACAGCCTGGACATCGTCGAGCTCGTGATGGCTTTCGAGGAAGAGTTCGGGGTCGAGATCCCGGACGATGCCGCCGAGAAGATCAGCACCGTCTCGGACGCGATCAAGTACATCAACGAAAACAAGGGCTGATCGCCCTTTTCGACAGGCCCTTCGCCCTGAGCTTGCTTGAGGGCACTCCCCGCTCCCATGGCCGGGGCGGGGCAGGGACCCGCATCAGGCTCAGCCCTTTCCCGGGTTGGGCCTGTTGTATTTTCCGCCGCAGCGCGTAGGGGCCGCGCAGACATAGTTTCGGAGCAGTCTATGCGTCGTGTCGTCGTCACCGGTCTTGGTCTGGTCACCCCGCTGGGGGCCGATGTCGAGACCGTCTGGGCCAATCTGATCGCCGGCAAGTCCGGTGCGGGTCCGATCACCCGCTTCGACGCCAGCAACCAGAAGTGCCAGATCGCCTGCGAGGTGAAGCCGGCCGACCATGAGTACGGCTTCGATCCGAACAAGCGCGTCGATCACAAGATCCAGCGCCAGGTCGATCCGTTCATCGTCTATGGCATCGACGCGGCGGGCCAGGCGCTCGAGGACGCGGGTCTGACCGAGATGGACGATGACCTGAAGATGCGCACCGGCTGCTCGATCGGTTCGGGCATCGGCGGTCTGCCGGGGATCGAGAGCGAATCGATCGTCCTGCACGAGAAGGGCCCCGGCCGCGTCTCGCCGCACTTCGTCCATGGCCGCCTGATCAACCTGATCTCGGGCCAGGTCTCGATCAAATACGGCCTGATGGGCCCGAACCACGCGGTGGTCACCGCCTGCTCGACCGGCGCCCATTCGATCGGTGACGCGGCGCGGATGATCAAGGATGGCGATGCCGACATCATGCTGGCGGGCGGCGCGGAAAGCACCATCAACCCGCTGGGCGTGGCCGGCTTCGCCCAGGCCCGCGCGCTGAACTGCAGCTTCAACGACCGTCCGACCGAGGCCAGCCGCCCCTATGACAAGGACCGCGACGGCTTCGTCATGGGCGAGGGCGCCGGGGTGGTCGTGCTGGAAGAGTACGAACACGCCAAGGCGCGCGGCGCCAAGATCTACGCCGAGGTGGTCGGCTATGGCCTGTCGGGCGATGCCTATCACGTCACCGCCCCGCACCCGGAAGGCAAGGGCGCCGAACTGGCCATGCGGATGGCGCTGCGCAAGGCCGGGCTGGCCCCGGGCGACATCGATTACGTCAATGCCCACGGCACCTCGACCATGGCCGACACGATCGAGCTGGCTGCGGTGAAGCGCGTGTTGGGCGACGATCTGTCGGGCGCCTCGATGAGCAGCACCAAGTCGGCCATCGGCCACCTGCTGGGCGGAGCCGGCGCGGTCGAGGCGATCTTCTGCATCCTGGCGATCCGCGACCAGATCGTCCCGCCCACGCTCAACCTCCACACCCCGGACGAGGGCACCGAGGGCGTCGATCTGGTGCCGCTGGTGGCGAAGAAGCGCGAAGTGCGCGCCGTGCTGAACAACTCGTTCGGCTTCGGCGGGACCAATGCCAGCCTGGTGATGAAGAAGGTCTGAGCCGATGCGCGGCCGCGGCAAGCTGATCGCGCTGCTCGCGGCCGCGGCGGCCCTGCTGTGGCTGCTTGGCGGGTGGTACCTGCCCGGGCCGCTCGACAAGGACACCGAATTCGTCGTCGCCCAGGGCGACAGCTTCGGACAGGTCTCGGCCAAGCTTCAGGATGTCGGCGCGACCGATCGGTCCGGCCTGTTCAAGCTGCGCGCCAAGCTGCTGGGCGGCAGTGCACCGATCAAGGCCGGCACCTTCATGCTGCCCAAGGGCGCCAGCCAGGCGACGATCCTGGACATCCTGCAAGGCGGCAAGGTGATCCGCCGCTTCGTGACCGTGCCCGAAGGCATGCCCTCGATCATGGTGAAGGAGCGGCTCGCCGCGCAGGCCAATCTCGCTGGCGAGATCGCCGTGCCCGACGAAGGCTCGGTCCTGCCCGACACTTATGAGATCGGCGTGGGCGAGAGTCGAAAGGCGGTGGTCGCGCGGATGCAGGCGGCGATGGATCGCACCCTCAAGGACCTCTGGGCCAACCGCTCATCCCGCACGGTGGCCCGCACCCCGCGCGAGGCGGTGATCCTGGCCTCCATCGTCGAGAAGGAAACCGGCAAGCCCGAAGAGCGGCGGCTGGTGGCCGGGCTCTATTCCAACCGGTTGCGCAAGGGCATGATGCTCCAGGCCGATCCGACGATCATCTATCCGATCACCCGCGGCAAGCCGCTGGGGCGGCGCATCCGCCAGAGCGAGATCGCCGCGGTGAACGGCTACAACACCTATGCCATGGTCGGCCTGCCAAGCGGGCCGATCACCAACCCGGGGCGTGCCTCGATCGAGGCGGTGCTCAACCCGGCGGACACCGATGCGCTCTACATGGTTGCGGACGGCACCGGCGGCCACGCCTTTGCCGCGACGCTGGAAGAGCACAACCGCAACGTCGCCAAATGGTTCGCGATCCGCCGGGCTCGCGGCGAGCTGTGAGCGAACCGCCTGCGGGGCCCGACCGGGCGCCGTTGATCGTCACCGCCACCCTGCCGACTGACCTGTTCGCCTGGGCCGATGGCCTGCGCCGCGCGCACTATCCGGCCGAGCGGAACGTCCTGCCGGCCCACGTCACCCTGTTCCATGCCTTGCCCCCGTCGGTCGGCCCGGAGCTGACGCGGCTGCTGGCCCGGCTGTGCGGCGATCACGGGCCTGTCCCGGCGGAGGTGTGCGGGCTGCACGATCTGGGGCGGGGGACCGCGATCGCCCTGGTCAGCCCTGGCCTGCTATCCCTGCGCGAGCGGATCGCCGAACACTGCCACGGTCTCCTGACCGCGCAGGACCAGGGCGTTCCCCGGTTGCACGTGACGATCCAGAACAAGGTCACCCCCGCCGCCGCCCGCGCCCTGCAGGAGCAGGTGCGCGGCGCGGTGCCGCACCGTCGCTTCGCCTTTGCCGGCCTGGCCCTCCACCGCTATCGCGGCGGCCCCTGGGAGGGCGTCGGACACTGGTCGTTCCGAGGCAAAAGAGGTGGTTGACCAAGCCCGCAGTGCGCCCTAAGAGCGCCGCCTGCCCGGGACACCCGGGAGCCCGATGGGGCGGAGTAGCTCAGCCGGTTAGAGCAGCGGAATCATAATCCGCGTGTCGGGGGTTCGAGTCCCTCCTCCGCTACCAAAGGCCTGTCCGGAAGCTTCCAGACGCTTCCGCATTTTTCCGAAAAACAGCGGAAAAGTAGAGGGTTGCGGGCGATTCGCGTCCGCATTCGCCCTTGTCCTTCCACATGCAGCCAGATTTGGTGCGGGGGTAGCCGAGGAGCGCGCCAGGAAGGCCTATGCCGCAGTCGATCGTGTCATTGTGTCACGCGTGCCCGCCGCCAAAGGATCGGACTGGAACGATGAGATCAGGGCACGGCAGACCCAGCCCGCGTGACCAAGCGGCCAACTTGCGAGCAACATCAGCTGCCAGGTGGACGCCCGATTGCTCATCATTGCCAAATGGCATTTGTGAGGTTATTTGCTGCCAAATGGAGAATTGCCATGCTGGCTCTACAACCCGTTGATACCGCCGTTCCGGCGTTTCGACCTGATCCCATCACCCAGAACGAGGCAGCCGCCATGTTCAGGGCGGTGCTCGGTCTGTTTGGCCGGTGGGAGCTGAACGATGAGCAGGCGGCAACGCTCCTCGACATGCCAGTCCGCTCCTATCGCCGATGGAAAGCCGAAGGGCCTGGCCGCATCTCGCGCGACGGGTGCGCCCGCCTCTCCAACCTCATGGGCATCCACAAGGCGCTGCGGCTGATCTTTTCCGAGGCTCCGCGCGGTTATGCCTGGATCAAGGCAGCGAACGAGGCGTTCGGCGGCGCAAGCGCGCTTGAGGTGATGCTCGGCGGTGAGCTCACCGATATCATGCGGGTGCGCCGTTACCTCGATGCCGAGCGCGGAGGCTGGTGAGCTCCGCCCCGATCCTGCCGGTCAGTCGCGTTGAGTGGAGAGGGGCGGTGCGGATCATCCGCAGCGCCTATCCGCCCATTGACCTGTACGAAGACATTGCGGACCCGGCCGATTGGCCGCTCCTCATTTCCGCCGAACAGAAAACCAACCCACGGCTCATGGCAACGATCGGCAATCTCGACCTCGTCCCTGCCGAGCGCAGGGTCGGCGGCGCCGGCGCTTCGTTCCTGATGGCGCCCTTTACCCATGTCAGTGCCGACCGACCGAGCCGCTTCACCGATGGCAGCTATGGCGTGCTCTATGTCGGCATCAGCTTCGAGACCGCCCTGTTCGAGACGATCCACCATCATGCCCGCTTCATGCTGCGGACGCGAGAAGCCCCCGGCTGGACCTCGCAATTCCGCGAGATCGTCCTCTCGGTCTCGGCGGACCTCCATGATCTCAGGGGGCAAGCGGATGCTGCCGCGGCGCTTGAGCCCGACAATTACTCGGCGGCGCAAGCGCTCGCGGGCACCCTCAGGGCCGCTGGCTCGAATGGCATCGTCTATCCCAGCGTGCGCCATGCCGGCGGCGAGTGCGCTGCGCTGTTCTATCCGGATGGCGCCGCTAGCCCGGTGCAAGGCCGGCATCTCGACTATCACTGGGACGGGCAGAGGGTGGATCTCGTGCGTGATGCCGGATCCGGCGCGGTGTTTCGCGTGGTCGACCTGCCGGCCGCAGAGTCCTGAGCGGCCTTTATCTAAACGGGCCCAGCGGCCTCATGACCGCGCCCGCCAAGCAGGTCCTCGAGCATCCGGTACCCTGTGTCGCTGATCTCGATGAACGTTCGTCGTCCGTCCGTTTCATCGGCGCGCCGATTTGCCAGGCCATTGCTCACGAGGAGCTCGATCCAGCGCAGTCCCGTCGTTGCAGGCACGCAGCCGGCGATGCACAGGCTCGTTATCGAGATGGACCTGCCGCGCCCTCGTGCGATGAAAAGGTCGAGCAGCATATCCCAGGCGGGGTCGGTAAAGAGCTGCCCGATGCCCTGATGCTCGAGCAGCAGATCCCGTCGTCGCCGAAAGCGGTAGATCGCCTCGGCAATCCCAATGGCATCCATCTCGCAGTCCAATGGAGGGCTGGACAGCTGCGCCGCGAACAGCTGATCCACGCGCCGCAGAAGCCCGCGCGCCTCTTTCCTCCAGTCGCTTTTGCCACCTGCTTTGTCGGGAGGATCAGGTGGGTGGCCGCCAGTCACGTAATGGGTATCGAGGTGCGGTCACCAAGCCAATCTGGGCGCAAGCGCCCTTACAACTAGCCCGTGTTGCCCAGGCCGTCCCTAGCCCAATCGGCACAAATCCAATCCGATGGGGTACCCGGGCAAGAATGGCTTTCGTCTTCGGCCCGGCAGCGGCGGGGCGATAGGCCAGAGAGGGGAGTGGGCTTTGTCCTGGGTGAGCCGGATGGGCGTCGAAGGTCGATGCACCGGGCTCGCAATCAGGAGTGTGTCCCATGATCAAGTCGATCCCGCTCAACAAGCTTGTGCAGTCGCCCCGCAATGTCCGCCGTCATGGCGATCCTGCCGCCGATGCGCAGCTCAAGGCGAGCGTTGCCGCCCACGGCCTGCTGCAGAACCTCATCGTGCGGCCTACGACCAAAGGCAAGTTCGAGGTCGAGGCGGGCGAGCGTCGCCGCCGGGCCATGCTGGCCCTCGCGGATGACAAGGTGCTGCCGCGCGACCACGAGGTCATGTGCCTTGTCCTCGAGGATGCGGCGGAAGAAACGGCCGGAACGAGCCTGGCCGAGAACTTCCATCGCCTCGCGATGAATCCCGCTGACGAGGCCCAGGCATTCGCTGGGCTGGTCGAGACGGGCGCGTCCGCAGAGGAGGTCGCGCGTCGCTTCGGCCTCACCGTCCGGTTCGTGGAGGGCCGCCTGCGGCTCGCGAACCTGGCCCCCGTCGTGTTCGAGGCTCTCGCCGCCGGCGAGATCACCCTCGACCTCGCCAAGGCTTTTGGCGCGACCTCCGATCAGGAGATCCAGGCGCGGGTCTTCGAGCAGATCAATGCCGCCTACTACGCGCCGAATGCCGACAGCGTCCGGCGCATGGTGCTCTCGGGCACGGTGCGCGGCAGTGATCCGAGGGCCCGTCTGGTCGGCCGCGACGCATACATAGCGGCCGGGGGCAGGATCGAGCGCGAACTGTTCGATGATGAGCATAGCGAGGCCTGGTCCGATGTGGCGCTGCTCGAGACCCTCGCCATGGCCAGGATGGAAGAGCACGCGCAGTCCCTGGCCGCCGAGCAGGGACTGGCCTGGGTCAAGCCCACGCTCGATCCCTATACCAGCCACGAGTTCATCGAAGGTCTGGTGCGTCTGCCGGCGCAGCCGGCGCCCCTCACCGAGGCTGACCCAGCCCGTCGCCACCATCGTGTGCAGCTCCTGATGCGAAGCATCGAACATCAGGAGGAACGACCATGCCCGCTACGCTGAACATTGCTCCCATGGGTCTCAAGGCAGATCAGGCCGCCTTCGTGGCAGCCCTGGACCAGGCCCATGCCCGGTCCTTTCACAGCTACTACACGCAGTACATCCTGGCCGACGACGAGGGCGGGTACATCGCCGTCGACGAAGGGGATTACGGCGCGCTGCCGCAGGCCATGCTGGACCGGGTGATCGACACGTGTTGATGCCGGACGTATTCTCCCCAAAAGCGCCGAACGAAAATTCCCCAGTTTGAGGTGAGCGCCCATTCGCTCCGGGGCTAGCCCCGGAGCGAATGGGCAACGCCCCGCACGGATCACTCCTATG
>NZ_JACLAU010000026.1 GCF_014230305.1 Novosphingobium aerophilum | reverse complement strand
GGCGCGGCGCGCGGGGCCGGGGCGGCCGGGGCTTCGCTGCGGACGGGCTCGGGTCGCGGCGCGGGAGCGGGCCGGGCCGGAGCCTCGGCCTTGGCCGGCTTGGGGGCCGGGGCGGGGGCCGCCTTCTCCTCGTTGGGCTTGACCGGGGAGGGGCGCGCCTTCAGCCCCAGGCGGTGCGCCTTGCCGATCACGGCATTGCGGCTCACCCCGCCCAGCTCCTCGGCGATCTGGCTGGCGGTGGCGCCGCCTTCCCACATCTTGGTCAGCTTCTCGATGCGTTCGTCGGTCCAGCTCATTCCAGCCTGTTCTTTCCGTGCCATGCGCCGGGCGGGTGCGCCGACGCTTGCCAATGCCAATGGGTGCCGATAGTCGCCACGCTATGGCCGATCAACCCCAGGATAAGTTCGCTTCCGTCCCGCCCCGCAACGATACCGGCGCGAACCGGGTCCAGCGGGCCTTTCCGGAGCCTGGGGTGCCGCTGATTCACCAGATCAACGGCCTCGGCCTGTGGACCCTCTATATCAAGGAGGTCCGCCGCTTTTTCAAGGTTCAGACCCAGACGATCTGGGCTCCGGCGGTGACCACGCTGCTGTACCTGATGATTTTTACCCTGGCCCTGGGCGGGGGCAACCGCATGGTGCTGGGCGTGTCCTTCGCCGCCTTCGTCGCGCCGGGCCTGATCGCCATGGGGATGATGAACAACGCCTTCGCCAATTCCAGCTTCAACTTCCTGGCGGGCAAGATCCAGGGGACCATCATCGACTACCTGATGCCCCCGTTTTCGGAGATCGAGCTGATGCTGGCGCTGATCGGCGCGGCGGTGACGCGGGCGGTGCTGGTCGGGCTGGCCCTGGCCGGCGCGATCATGCTGTGGCCCGGGGTCCACCTGGCCGCGCCGCATCCCTGGGCGATCGTCTGGTTCGGGCTGATGGGCTCGGTCATGCTGGCCTTCATCGGCCTGCTGACCTCGCTCTGGGCGGAGAAGTTCGATCACAACGCAGCGGTCACGAACTTCGTCATCACGCCGCTGACCATGCTTTCGGGCACGTTCTACGTGATCGACAACCTGGCCCCGGCGTTCCAGACCGCCAGCCGGCTCAACCCGTTCTTCTACGTGATCTCGGGCTTCCGCTTCGGCTTCCTGGGGCGCAGCGACATCGGCGACACCAACCTGCACGTGCTGCAGGGCGCGATCGGGCTGGGTCTGCTCAACCTGGTGCTGGGGATCGCGACCTATGTGCTGCTGCGATCGGGCTGGAAGCTGAAGAGCTGAGCGCGCCAACGCCCGATCGCTGCCGCCGGATCAGTGCGTGACGCCGCGACGCAGGCGATAGCGGCCGCCGGCGAACCCGTCGAACAACTGGCTCAGCGCGGGATGCTCGACCGGGCCGCCCTCGGGATCGCTGACCAGGTTCTGCTGGCTGACATAGGCCACGTAGCTGTTCTCGCCGTTTTCGGCGAGCAGGTGGTAATAGGGCTGCTCGCGCTCGGGGCGGATGTCCTGCGGGATCGCCTCGTACCATTCCTCGGTGTTGGCGAAGACCGGATCGATATCGAACACCACCCCGCGAAAATCGAAGTGGCGGTGCCGGACCACGTCGCCGATCCCGAAGCGGGCATGGGCATGGCGGGGCGCCTCGATCAGCCGACCGGCCTGAGGCGAGAAGAAGCTGGCGCGCTCGAACGGTTCCATGAGCAGGAATATAGGTTGTTGCGGGTGCGAAACAAGCACCGCCCCCGGCCCCGGTCGCGGTTTTCCGCAGACGCGCGCCACGCAGGGGCTTGGCAAGGGGCCTGCCATCCGCTAACGGCGCCGTTCCTCGACCGGACGGCCCACACGGCCGCTCCCGACACTTCGCGGAGAGGTGGCAGAGTGGTCGAATGCGCCGCACTCGAAATGCGGTGTACGGGCAACCGTACCGTGGGTTCGAATCCCACCCTCTCCGCCAACATCTCAATGCGAATCAATGAGATGGGCCTTACGGGGCCAGAAAATCCCCAGCTTCCGCGCCGTTTTGCCGTTGGCGCCTAAACCCAAGAGACTGCCAGACACGCCAAAATCAGTCTCTGATCGGCTTTCGTCTCTTTTCACCTAAACCTTGGCGCGGAAGGTATAGGACTGGAAAGTGTCGGATTTCCGGGCTTTTCTAACCCGTGCACATCGATACCTTTTCGGCGTGAAACCGGCAGTCAAGACAATATGAGAATCCGAGGTATCCGCAAAATAGGGTGATGCCCCAGCCACGTTTCGCTAGAGCGTGTGCCCTTAGATCTTGGATTCTGACACCCCATGAGCGAAGCGGACCTGATCCTCGCTGCCCTGATACTGATTGCCGCTGCGCTCTACTCCTCGGTGGGCCACGCCGGGGCGTCGGGATACTTAGCCGCAATGGCCCTATTCGGTCTCTCGCCGGAGGTGATGCGGCCCACCGCATTGGCGCTGAACATCCTCGTCGCCTTGCTAGCCGTCTATCGCTACTCCCGCGCTGGGCAGAACGACTGGCGGCTATTGCTTCCCTTCGCTATTGCCTCGGTCCCTGCCGCGTTCCTCGGTGGGCTGATCGAGATCCCCCCGTGGCTGTACCGCCCGCTGGTGGGCGTAGTGCTGCTGTTCTCTGCATTCCATCTTGTTCGCACGGCACGGCGCTCGGAGGGCATTGACGCCGCGGTGAAGCGCCCCCCAGTCCCGGCTGCACTGGCGTCTGGCGCTGGCTTGGGCATCCTCTCAGGTCTGACCGGCACAGGCGGGGGCATTTTCCTGAGCCCGCTTCTGCTGTTCATGGGCTGGGCCGGTACCCGCCCGGCATCGGGGGTTGCCGCGTCCTTCATCCTCCTTAACTCAATCGCTGGACTGGCCGGGACGACCTTCTCTGTCGGGTCGCTGCCCGCCGCGCTTCCGCTCTGGGCGATCGCCGCCCTGATCGGCGGGTTGATTGGAACCCAACTCGGAACGCGCACGCTCCCCGTACCGGGGGTCCGCTACGCTTTGGGACTGGTCCTGGTCGTGGCAGGGGGGAAGATGATTTTGACGTGAGGCACCGATCTTGCCTCCGTACAATCGGTAGCGTGCAGACTTATTCAGCGTTGCATCATGTGGCATTAGCCAATCCTGCGGCCTCCACAGGCGTATCAACGGGCTCGTTGCGATCCTTGCGCTCCGAATAGCGGTCGACGAGCTGGGCAGCATGCGGGCGTAGGAGAACGGTGAATCGCACCAGCTCCTCCATGACATCTACGATCCGGTCGTAGTAGCTCGACGGTTTCATTCGGCCGGCTTCGTCGAACTCCTCGTAGGCCTTTGCGACACTCGACTGGTTGGGGATAGTGAACATCCGCATCCAGCGGCCAAGAATCCGTAGCGTGTTGACGCTGTTGAAGCTTTGCGATCCCGCACAGACCTGCATGACCGCAAGGGTGCGCCCCTGGGTCGGCCGCAGGCCTTTATAGGCGAGCGGGAGGTGGTCGATCTGAGTTTTCATGATCCCCGTTATCTGGCCATGCCGCTCCGGGCTGCACCAGACCTGAGCTTCCGACCACAGAGAATGCTCGCGCAGTTCATGCACGGCCGGGTGGTCATCATCCTTCACTTGGTCGGGTAGCGGCAAATCGCTGGGATCAAAGATGCGTGTCTCGCATCCGAAGAACTGCAGGAGCCGCGCGGCTTCCTCGACGGCGAGCCGCGAATAGGACCGCTCGCGCAAGGAGCCGTAGAGAAGCAGGACGCGCGGTGGCTGATCGAGTTTGCCCAGACCCAGCGCTGGGCGCCGATGGATATATTCCGGCCTGAGGGCCGGCAGATGCTCCGGATCGACAAGTGGGCGCAGGCGCGGATAAACCGGCTTGGTCATGCGCGAGCCTCAGTCGGGACAGATTCAGGAAACCAGCGGCGTCCGAACCAGAAGGCGACGTTGACCAGCAGGATCAGCACCGGCACTTCGACCAGCGGACCGATGACGGCCGCAAAGGCAACCGGCGAGGCCAGCCCGAAGGCCGCGATGGCAACGGCAATCGCCAGCTCGAAATTGTTGCCCGCTGCGGTGAACGCCACGGCGGTCGTGCGCGGGTAATCGCTGGCAATAAGCTTGCCCATGAAGAAGCTGATGGAGAACTGGACCACGAAGTAGATGGTGAGCGGGATGGCAATCCGGATCGTGTCCCCTGGCAGCGTGACGATCTCGTTGCCCTTGAGGCTGAACATGGCGACGATGGTGAACAGCAGCGCGATGAGCGTCACCGGGCCGATCCTGGGCAGGAATGTCTTCTCGTACCATTCATGGCCCTTGGCCTTGGCGAGCCACTTGCGGGTCAGGAATCCGGCGAGGAAAGGAATGCCGAGATAGATCAGCACGGCCTCGGCGATGGTCCAGAAGCTGACGTGGATGACGCTGCCCTCCAGCCCGAACAGCGGCGGCAGGAAAGCAAGGAAGAACCAGGCGTAGACGCTGAAGAACAGGATCTGGAAGATCGAGTTGAACGCAACGAGTGCCGCGACATACTGGTTGTCGCCCTTCGCCAGCTGGTTCCAGACGATCACCATGGCGATGCAGCGGGCAAGGCCGATCAGGATCAGGCCGGTCATGTATTCCGGCTTGTCGCTGAGAAAAATGACTGCCAGCGCGAACATCAGCACCGGCCCGATGATCCAGTTCTGGATCAGCGAGATGGCCAGCACCCGCTTGTCCTGGAATACGCGTGGAAGCTCCTCGTAGCGCACCCGCGCCAGCGGCGGGTACATCATCAGGATCAGGCCGATCGCGATGGGAATGTTCGTCGTCCCCCAGGAGAGGCTGTCGATCGCTCTGGGGAGCCAATCGAAAGTCGACCCCAAGGCAACGCCCAGCGCCATCGCCAGGAAGATCCACAGGGTCAGATAACGATCGAGGAACGACAGGCGTTCGCGCTTGGACTGTGCGGTCACGGTCTTTCCTCTTCAGCCAGGGATACGGTTACCGGCGGCATCGATGACCTGTTCGCCATCTTCCTTGGCAAAGGCACCGCGCTGCTGCGCCGGGATCAGATCGAGCACCTCTTCCGAGGGCCGGCACAGCTTCACGCCGAGCGGAGAGACGACGAGCGGCCGGTTGATCAGGATCGGATGCGCCATCATCGCATCGACAAGCTGCGCATCGGAGAGGTCCGGATTGTCGAGGCCCAGTTCGGCATAGGGTGTGCCCTTTTCACGCAGCAGGGCGCGCGGCGAGATACCGGCACGTTCGATCAGGCTTTCGAGCAAGGCACGCGAGGGCGGCGTCTTCAGATATTCCACGACATGCGGCTCAATCCCGGCATTGCGGATCATGGCCAAGGCGTTGCGCGACGTGCCGCATTCCGGGTTATGGTAGATGATGATGTCGGTGTTCATTTGCTTGCCCCAGCGCTGGCACCTTCGGCCTGGCCAATTTCCTTGAGCTTCTGCTTCATCGCCATCTCGTCGATGCTGGAATGCGGCAGCGTCAGAAACAGCGAGATGCGGTTCGTCAGGTAGCGCAGGGCCTGAAGGAAAGCGTCGCGCTGGCCGTCACCTTCAACGGCTGCCGGATCCTCGATGCCCCAGTGCGCCGTCATCGGATGGCCGATCCAGACTGGACAAGTTTCACCCGCGGCGCTGTCGCAAACCGTGAAGATGAAATCGAACTCTGGCGAGCCGGGCTTCGAGAACTCGCTCCAGCTCTTCGAGTACATCCCGGTGGTGTCATAACCCATCCCGTTCAGCACCGAGAGCGCCATCGGGTGAACTTCGCCCTTGGGCTGGCTTCCTGCACTGTAGGCTTTGAAGCGCCCCGCGCCGAGCTTGTTCATCACCGCTTCGCCCAGAATCGAGCGGGCGCTGTTGCCGGTACAAAGGAAGAGGACGTTGTAGATCTTGTCGGACATGTGAGGCCTCAGGCGGTCAGAGGTTAAGCGGCATTGCAGGCGAGGTCGCCGAGAAGGTCAGAGCACATTTCAGGGGCGCCTTGGCAGCAGTCCTGCATCAGGAAGGCGAGCAAACGGCGCATGCCTGCGAAATCGGCGCGGTAATGGATCAGGCGGCTCTCACGCTCGGACTGAACGAGGCCGGCCCGTTCCAGCGTAGCCAGATGATGCGACATGGTGGACGGCGGAACGCCTTGATGTTCAGCGATAGCGCCAGCGATCATGCCTTCCGGGCCTGCCTTCACCAGCAGGCGGAATACCGACAAACGTGTTTCGTGCGCCAACGCGCCAAGCGCATCGACCGCCCACACTTGAGCGTTCACATCAGTCATCGTGATTCTATCCTTCCAGTTCTTTCGAATAATGACGGTAGTGCTGTGCCGTCAATTGATATTTCCAGCATCATCGAATGGAAGGCAGGGCCTGAAGGCAGGAGCCCGATTTCTTCAGGGCGCATTCCGCTGCGAGGGATCGCGGCTGAACGCTGGCGCTGCGGCTGGTATGCCTTCAATTGTCCGCTGCGCCCGGGCGGCCGCAGCCCACCACGCCAACTGGGCAAGGGTGCGTTCAAAATAGCCCTGCCAGGCCGCGGTATCGACACCTTCGGCAAAGTCGCCGGTTTCGGTCAGGATATCCTGTGCTTTCGGCAGGTGGATCATTGCCGATACTGGCAGGCAACCCAGTTCCGACAGGAATGTGCGCATCCCCACCGCTGCACGGGCGCCTCCCCACTGTCCGGCCGAATAGGTCACGATGGCGCTGGGCTTGTAGGAAAAGAGCGAGCTGCCGAAATGGTTGAGCAGATGCGCCAATGCCGGGCTCATGGAGTGGTTGTATTCGGGGCTGACCATTACATAGCCATCTGCCGCTTCGATCTTCGCAGCCAAAGCGTCCAGAGCCTCCGGAACTGCGCTCTTCGCATAGGCAAAGTGGGGCTTGAACGCGGCCGGAAGCTCGATCGACAATGGATCGATCAATTCAACGTCATGACCCATTTCCTGAAGATGCTTCTCGCATTGCCGGGCAACCCGCAGGCCAAGCCGAGCCGGGCGTGGAGGCGTGCTGTCACGGGCTGACCCGAGGAATACGAGGAATTTCTGCACGTCACCAAGCTCCATGGACGACGGTCCCGGCGATCCACAACTTGAAGCGCTCCCGACCCCTGCCAGTATTCCCGCTTTATAATCGAGGCGCTCGATGCGTATAGTGGGCGCATCCAGTATCGACGCGGCCTCCGCACGCGTTCACTCACGCCATGGGGGCAGGCCATCTCCGAGATTTTCACATGGTTGAATGATCAGTTGCTGCGCATGCAGTGGCTGTCTGATCTGGTCGCCTGGCTCGTTCGGGACGGATTCGGCCTTGACCCTGCCGGACGGCTTGGTGGCAGCATCCACTTCTTCATCTATGACGTCATCAAGATCTTCATCCTGCTCGGGGTGCTGATCTTCACGATCTCATGGGTGCAAAGCTATTTTCCGCCAGAGCGGACGCGCCGTATCCTGGGACAGCGTCAGGGTCTTGGTGCCAACATCATGGCGGCTCTGCTGGGCACCATCACGCCATTCTGCTCATGCTCGTCGATCCCTCTGTTCATCGGCTTCACGAGCGCTGGATTGCCGCTTGGCGTAACTTTTGCCTTTCTGATTTCCTCGCCTCTGGTCGACCTCGCGTCGATCATCCTGCTGGCCAGCGTGTTCAACTGGACGATCGCGCTGGCTTATGTTGCGGTGGGCCTTGTTCTGGCCGTGCTGGGAGGGACGCTGATCAGCCGGATGAAGATGGAGGGGCAGGTTGAGGCATTCGTGTTCAATAGCCCGGTCATGGAAAGCGATGATGGCCATTTGACCCGGCGCCAACGCTTCGACTTCGCCCGGGATCAGGTTGCCGAGATTTTCGGCAAGGTCTGGCTCTATGTGCTGATCGGCGTGGGCATTGGCGCTGCCATTCACAACTGGGTGCCGGAAGCCTTTATTTCCGCACTTCTGGGGCAGGACAAATGGTGGTCTGTCCTCGTCGCGACGGTGGTCGGGATGCCTATGTACGCCGACATTTTCGGCACGCTTCCTATTGCAGAGGCCTTGGTCGGCAAAGGTGTGGGCATCGGAACCGCTCTGGCTTTCATGATGGCCGTGACTGCCCTGTCCCTGCCGTCCATGATCATGCTCAAGCGGGTCGTCAAATTGCCACTGCTGCTGCTCTTTGTGGGAATCGTCGCGACCGGCATCATCGTGATTGGCTATGTGTTCAATGCCTTTGGCCCCATGTTACTTTGAATTGGAGACACGCATGATCATCAAGATCCTTGGTTCAGGCTGCAAGAAGTGCATAGCCCTCGGCGAGAATGCGAAGGCGGCCGCCGATGCCGCCGGGATCCCGGCGGAGATCGTGAAGGTCACCGACTACGCACAGATCGCGGCTTACGGCGTGATGTCGACGCCTGCGCTCGTTATTGACGACAAGGTTGTGTCGACCGGCAAGGTGCTGACCGTTTCGGAAGTGGCCGAGAAGCTCGGGACCGCCTGACGCAGGATTACCCAAACACAGCCGCTTCTTGCTCGACCCACGGCAACTCGGCCGCTGTGGCCAGTTCTTTCACTGACACCGTCGGCGGGACGCGCGCAATCAGTAGCTTCTCCAGCACGGGCGGCGCCAGTTAGGCCAGGTTGAGCATCCGGGCGGCCTAGGCCGGGGTTACATCGTCAGCTTGAGCGAAACCCTGGATCGTCGCTGCCTCCCTGCTCTCCAGCTTCCCCCAAACAATTTCTACGACCGCCTCGGACTCGTTTTCAGGGTCACCGCAGCGTCTTGCGTCCACGCCGATTGAACAAGGCAGAGTGCGAGGTCGGATGCGACCGACAGTCCAAGTCTCGAACGCCGCATTGATGGTTGTCTTTGGAACGGGGCAAGGGAACTGAGGCAGGTGTTCCAGTCAGCCCCATCTCCAAACTTGGACAATCAAAGGCGCGGTGTGACGAACGTCGGATTTGCGTAGAACCACAAGTCGCCCCAGGGGTTTTCGCCAGCCGGATCTTCCGATGGCTCCAGTTCTGCCGTGTTGGTGCCGCGTACGCGAAGGTAAAGACCAGATCGCACTTTCCCAATGCGATGGCGCATGATCAGATCGTCACCATCTCGCCGCCAATCCGCAGCCGTGAAGCGGCGAAGCACCTTGGTCTCTGGGGCCCGATCCGTGCCGCGATCGGCCACAGGGCCAGTTACGGAGCCGGAAATCAGGTCGATCCGGGAGACCTGGGGGTTCTGGCCGGCGCTGTTAGCGGCTTGCGGATCGCGCACCCGGATCTCGACCGTGACATTCTCGCCCGGACGGATCACCAGTTCCTGCCCAAGCCCGGCAGCCTTGCGGCGCGAACGGGAACCGGTCACCTTGACATCGACGGCGGACACGAGGTCCCCGGTCGTCACGAAGATGCGCCCGTGGCGCAATCCATCCATGATGTCAGTGTGGTCACGCCGGGCGAGCACATAGGTCTTGGAATATTCACCCGGCCAGAAGTCACTACCGCCCTCGCGCCAGTGCCGGTGGGAATCCGAAGTTGCCGTTACCCACCAGCGCCGCCCTTCGGAGAGCATCGAATCCCATAGGCCGCCAAGCCGCGCCGTCATCGGATCGAAACCGCCCATGGTCGGCACCTTGCTGTACCCGCCGCGCCGTCCCTCGAGATCAAGGCTGCCATCAGGATTGATCGCTCCAGCCTGGTGCCCGGGGGCACCTTCCATGCCGACTGCGACCTTTGGGGCGGCGTCGTTCCAGTTGCGGAACTCGGCCGGGTCATAGCGGCCATCCATGAGGGAAAAGGGTTGCCCGAAGCTCGGGTTTCCCAGTTTTGATCCTTCATGGAATAATGATGGACAAATCCAATAACAAACCGTCTCTGATCACATACCCCCTTGACAAAGGGGTCTGATCACCTGCGCCGAGCGTAAAGACTCTGGTGGGCGCGCAAGACGATAGCAATGATTGTAATGCCATCGTCGCTGATGCTGTTCTCATCGGGGCGGCCGATCACGATCGGCTCCTGGAACTCAGCCCGCGTGGACTCGGCCCGCAGGATGTAATTTTGCCCGTCATGGTCGAGGCGCTTGCAGGTGAGTTCGTGCAGGTCGTGCTTGTCGCGCTGGACGATGACGATGTCGCCAGGTTGCGGCTCGACGTAGCCGTAAGCGACACGTAGGCACTCAAGGTCAGAACCCGGCGGGATGACTTTGTCCATCGACAGGCCTTCCATCTTGAGGGCAAGGCGCTCGCTTCCCGGAAACGGATTAGGGCCTACCTCGATGGAATAGCGATCCTCCTGGCTCCACTCGGTCTGTTCGCGCCACACGCCGGCGGCGACGGCGCCGACAACTTCGAGCATCTCGTATGACTGTGCTCCGCCTACCCGATGCATCACCGAGGCGGCTGCCGGGATCATCTGCGAGATATCCATTTCGAGCGCCTTGGCGAGCCCAACCAGCGTATCAAGCGTTGGGTTAGTGCTTTTACCCTTCACGATGTCGCGCACGAGATACGGGTTCTTTCCCGAGGTTGCCGCTAGGGACAGCGAGCGCGAGTTCCACTTGGCGTCAGGCGCAGTCGCCTCCTCCAGGATTTTGCGGAGATAGGCGA
The DNA here is from genome assembly GCF_014230305.1 of Novosphingobium aerophilum. Classification (GTDB taxonomy): domain Bacteria; phylum Pseudomonadota; class Alphaproteobacteria; order Sphingomonadales; family Sphingomonadaceae; genus Novosphingobium; species Novosphingobium aerophilum. Next base: position 38,717 of record NZ_JACLAU010000026.1, on the reverse strand, counting down.
TGTTGAAGGCGGATGGCTGGGTCATGTGTTGTGGGTAACACTGTGGGATGCTTCCCGCAATCTTAATTGTGGGATTCCGCCCTACTTGTGATGTTGGATTGATCTCGGAATAAAGGATGTATGACACATCCCATAGTTCCCGAGATTGATTCGTTCCTCAAGGCCCACAAAATGGCCGAGAGCTACTTTGGCCGCACCCGAAGCGGTAACTGGCAAACTACCTGTAGTGCGCTGCACGGGCGTTACGCCCGTCACCAACAAGCATGGGACCAATTATCAACCGCGCTTCGAGATCGTGGGCTGGACCGACCGGCCGGAGGCGATGGTAGCAGATGGGCTAGCTGCGACTGCAAATCCTGCTTCTGCATCCCCGGCGCCCCCCACCGCCGCAACCGCCGCACACATGCCGCCGCCTGCAGCATCTGTACCGGCACCGTCAGGTGCGCCCCTGTTCTGACGCAAGGGCGGTGCCGGGTCGCATCTTACGGCCCGGCATCCCTCTCAACCATCGTTTTTCCTCCCTCAGAAAGTGACCCTGGTCGCTATGGCGCCGCGTATTGAAACAGGCCAAATCGATATCGATGCGATCAAGGACCAGTATCCGCTGGCTAACGAGGTACGCCGGCATCTATCGCTGAAGCCTCGCGGCACGACGCTGGTGGGCCTGTGCCCGTTTCATATGGAACGCACGCCATCCTTCACCGTCTATCCCCAGGAAGCGCGCTTCCATTGCTTTGGCTGCGATGCCCACGGCGACATTTTCGATTTTCTCTACCGCCAGTCCAGGCTCGATATTCGTGCCGCCGCTGAGCGCCTGCACCCAGACCGCAGCTTGGGTACAGCTTATGGTTACCTGCGCTGTTCCACCGCCCGCTCTCCAGTCTGACAGTAAGACAGGGGAGGCACTACTTGTCCCACCACCAGGTGAGAAGCTGACCGAGGATTTTCCGTAAAGCTGAGATAATGAAATCGCCCCGGTTGCAACGCCGGCCAAATTACGGACTGCTGCCTCACCTAGAGAAATGGCACTGCCAGCAGCGCGACCGATCTCAGCAGCCACGGCGCTGAGCGAAATAGGTCCAGTAGTCGGTAGTGGCATGGATGCTCATCCTAACAACGCTTAGGCCGCCTGAGCCTGCAGGCTGAAGTAAAGGACAAAGCCCTTCAGGTAGGGCAGTCCCTTGGGCATCGCGATCTCGTGGGCAGTTTCCCGGTTGATGGTCCAACCCATCCAGCGGGTGATTGCCGCTTCGATTGCGGCGGTCAGGTCGAGCCCCGCGTGGATGCCGTTGTGGACGTCGTCAGCGAAGTGGCGGCCGTGGCGACTGTCGAGAAAATCCCGAACCCCTTCTGGCGTGCCTTCAGTTGCCGCCAGCACCGCCGGAAAGACAATCGCCCATACTGCATCGGCATCTGCGAATGCGCCGCTAGTGCCGTAAAAACCCCAGGCTTCGTTGGAAGTCGGCAAGGCCGAGTTGATCATCTGCATCGCTCCGTGTTCGTGAAGCGACTACCGCTCTTATCGCGGCGACTATCCAGTCAATTCGACCGGATTCTGGGACTTTCTGCTTTTTGCCCCCCGGTCCGAGTTTCGCGGTTGCGTAAAGTTTGGACCAAGCGCGGTGTCCCCCGCCGAGGCCCCAGACTTTCGAGCCGCCCCCCGTTCAGGCTAATTATGTTGCGCGCAAGCGACCCTCGGGGTTACCCTCGTAGCATTCCGCTAACTGAGGTGCGACTTGGACGCAGATCATACCTTCAAAATCCTGAACCGGTATGAAGCTAGGTTCGGTAAGCCGGCGCCGCACCCTATGCACGTGGAACCTGAAGACGTTGCGAAAGTCGCTCAGCACTTCCTGAAACTGGGAAAGCCAATCCCAAGGGTCGCGTCGATGGCGTTGCGAAGCCCGTTCACGAAGGCCAAGCACACTAGGCCCTTGTCGCCTTCAACCACTGTCTCCTGTGGGCCGGCGCGCAGGACGCCGACCGGCTTCTGGCCCACCTCCTCGGCGATCCACGCGAAAATGCATTGGTCGAGCGCAAAGTCCTCAAGCTTCGGCGCGCTGGCGGCCTGACGCAGCCGTGCGAGACCAGCGACTAGGGCTTCCATCCTTTCAAGGCCGCGCTTGGTATCCGACCCCTCGAAGTTTGCCATCTCCGTTTCGGCCGATAGGCGAAGCGCGCCGAGGATTGGCTCGATCTCGTGGATGATCTGTTTGGCAGTGGTTTCCAATGCATCCGAATAGATTTGGGCGGTCTGGTCGGAAGAAAGCTCGACGCGCTCAGTGCCGGACGTAACGCTGTCCGTCGGCCGGGCCCGCTGGAGCGCCCGCTTCAATGCACTGCTGACCCAGGCCACAGTCTCTACGGCAAGGGCGCCTTCAATCAGCCCGATCTGCTTGGCGTCGGCATGTTCGGCCAGATGGCGCGCTGCATCGAGCCGCTCGCGTGGATCCGTAGACCCCAGCTTGCGCGCCAGCTCATTACTCACTGCCGCTCTCGGCATAGAACGCGGCCCGTCGCTGGAACGCTTCTCGACCGCCCTCCATGATATTCGTTATCGAGTTCACCACGGCAACATCGTCGAGTGCGCCTGCGACGTGTACGAAGCACCGATCACCATCGGACTCGAGGTGCGCGACGAAGTCGGCGCTGCCCAGAACCGGAATGTTCGGATTGTGCGTAGCGATGATCGTCTGCGCCGAACCGCCCCGCGTGCGAATGGCCTTGACCAATGTCCCGACGACAAAAGCGTTGTCGAGATGATCCTCTGGCTGGTCGAGAACAATGATGCGCTCATTGTGTTGCAGGATGATCGGCAACACCGCCGTGCAACGTTGGCCCATCGACAAGAAATCTGTGCTCTTGAAGCTGGTGCCGTCGAGCAGCTCGATGACCACCTCGTCGCCGACCTCGGTGACCAGAAGTTCAGCGCCGGCATCGCCCCGCAGCCCCTCGGCAAGGCGCAAAGCCCGCTCCTCGTTGATCTCAAGGGCTTTGCTGATGACTGAGACCTCACCCCGCTCGGCGAGGACCGCAATTTCTTGCGGACTGAACGTATCGGCGATGCGTTCAGCCAGCTCGCGATACCTCAGGCCGCTGCCGCGCAGCGCGGCATTCAGCACACTCACGTAGGCGCGGTAGTCGGCGAGCGGCTTCACAGTGACGCGGATCGACGGCGCCAGCCCCGCAGTCAGGCGGGCGGCGGTCTGCTCGCGACCTGCTGTCAGCGCAAGATTGTGAGCGTGCATCTCATCGAGAGCTGTTTGTCGCTGCACGTGCAGCCGATCGATACGGCCCAGCCTTTCCGCTCGTAGGTCGGCCAGCGCATTAAGCGCGGCGATTTCCTGGCTTAGGTCTGCAATCTGGCGGTCGAGAACGCTCGCGCCCTTTTGCTGCTCCTCGATCTTCTGGCGAACCTCGCGGCCCTTGGCCTCAAGCGCGGACTTCTCCTCGCTCGACGCCCGGCGAAGCACCTCCAGATCGTCAATTACCGAACGATATTCCTGGATGGCGGCGGTCAGACGCTCATGCGCCGTTTGCAGGCGCTTGCGATGTGGCTGAAGCTGATCAGGCGTCATCGCTTGGGCTGGCCAGGACTCAATAGGGGGCTGGCGGCCCGCGACGAGGTCGAGATCGTCCGTCCATTCGCTCAAGTCGTCGGCCGACCGGCCGATTGATCCGGCACGAACGGTGGCCGCGCTCGTAAGAGGGGTCAGTTCATCAAGCTGCTTGCGCAGTCCATCCAGTTCAGCGCTGCGGGCGCGTTGAGCGGCGCCCTGCTTCTGAAGGTCGGCAAGGCGCTCCTGCAATTTTGGCAGCGCCAGTAGCTTTTCACCGATGTCCGCTACTTCAACCAAAAGGGTCCGGATTTCGGTCGATGCGGATTTGATCCGCGCATGCAGCGGCCCGCGCCTGGCCGAAGTCGCGCCTCGCCCAGAGAAAAAGCCGTCGACCAAGCGCATGCGTGACTGTGATCGCGCACCAATCTGCTCGACCTCCTTTTGCGAGAACACTAACGGCGGCGAGATTTCCATCGGACAATTGTCGTCGGCGTCGGTAGCGATCCGAGACACCTCAATCCGATCGCTTCCGTTTGTGAGGGTGATCACGACCTTGCCGTCGCCCAGCACCCCCAGCGCGTGCTCAAGCGCGTCTTTGCCGATGGCATCCGAGGACGAAGGAGCGCCCAGGCAGAAGCGGATCAACTCGATTACGGAGCTTTTGCCCGTGCCGCGACCGCCGATCAGGACGTTCAGGCCAGGACTAAGGCTTTGCTGGAATCCATCGAGCGATCCCCCCTCTATTCTGATGGACTCGATCCACACTCCCGAACGCCTTCCCCGTTTTAACGAACCTACCCCGGTGTAGCGTCCTTATGGGCGTGCCGGAAGCCATCGAAAGCCGACGTTCCCGATCGCGGCGCCAATCGGCAGGAATGTCCCAGTTCATATCATGACGGAGCAAAGCTCGACGTCGCGCGCCTCGACCGGCTTGTCCTCAGCTTCCAAACCGCATGGTGGCTTGCGTCATCGGCGGCGCTGATCGCGCGCGGCCCTCGTGGCCATTTCAAGACGGAAAAGCCGCATAGGGACGTTTCCGGGCGGTCGATCAGCGAAGACTTCTCTGTCCAGATAATGGCCTCGGGCTGACGTGCCACTCCGTGGGAGAATGGCGGGGAGGTTACTTGGTTCGATGAGGCGGATCACGCCCGGCGCGCGCCAGCGCGATGCACCCCGGGCAAAGCGCCTATCTGGACGCCGCAAAGCTGTTGGCGGCGCGTCATGGCCTTCCGGTTTGCCCTAAGTTCGTCGGCTTTTCCGTGGCTCACGCGCCATTTATCGAGGAAAAACAGATATTTCGGAAATCGGAAACGAAAGGCAGCCGAGGGACTTGAACAGGCGTTCCATATTCTTTATTGACTGATCAATCAAATTCCAAGGACAAGGCTATCCTATGCCGAAAGTCGGGATGCAACCTATCCGCCGCCAGCAACTGATAAAGGCGGCCTTTGACGTGATCGTGGTGAATGGCGTTGAGGACGCAACCATGGCTGCCGTCGCCAACGCGGCGGGCATGTCTACGGGAATTGTGTCCCACTATTTCGGAAGTAAGGACGGCCTGCTTGAGGCCGCGATGCGACAGGTCCTGCGCGATCTTCGGGATGCAGTGGCCACGCATAGGGCTCAAGCCAAATCCGACGATCCAAGGGCCCATTTGCGCGCGATCGTGGACGGAAATTTCGATCCTAGCCAGACCAATCCAACGGCAATGCGCGTCTGGCTGTCTTTCTGGGCAGCCAGCCGGCACAAGCCTGAGCTGGCACGGCTCCAGCGCGCAAATGACAGGCGACTTCATTCGAACCTCGCATATCAATTCTCGCGCTTGATACCACGCGCGGACGCACGCGACGCGGCAACCGGACTTGCTGCGATGATCGACGGGCTATGGTTGCGCGGGAGCCTCTCGAACCAGCTGTTCGACCCAGCGCATGCACGAGCGCTAACCTATGAAATTATAGATCTCTACCTCTCTCACCGCCGATAATTGCTCGTGGTTCACCCAACAAAGGGCGCCGTTAAATGGTTGTTACTCAAAAACTCTTCATTCACGGCAAATATGTCGATGCCACGAGCGGCAAGACAATTGACAGCATCAATCCTGCGAACGGTGCGCTTATCGGGCGCGTCCAGATTGCGTCGCCCGAAGATCTTGAGAAAGCAATTGACAGCGCCGAAGCCGGCCAGAAGATTTGGGCTGCGTTTACGGCTGTGGAGCGGTCGCGCGTTCTAAATAAAGCCGTTCATATCTTGCGCGAACGAAACGACGATCTGGCGCGGCTTGAGACAAGCGATACCGGTAAACCCTATTCCGAGACCTCGAGCGTGGATATCGCGACTGGTGCCGACGTTCTGGAATATTATGCCGGACTTGCACCGGCGATCGAGGGGATCCAAGTCCCGCTCCGAGAGACGAGCTTCTTTTATACGCGCCGCGAGCCTTTAGGCATTGTCGCGGCGATCGGCGCCTGGAACTATCCCATTCAAATCGCACTCTGGAAATCAGCACCTGCCCTCGCTGCCGGCAATGCGATGATCTTCAAACCCAGCGAGTTGACCCCTCTTTCCGCGATGAAGCTTGCCGAAATCTATACCGAGGCTGGCTTGCCCGATGGCGTCTTCAATGTTGTCCCAGGGTCCGGACGCGAGATCGGCCAATTGCTGACCGAAAGCTCTCGAATAGACAAGGTCTCATTCACCGGTAGCGTCGAAACCGGAAAGAAGGTGATGTCCAATGCCGCCGCATCGACATTGAAAGATGTCACGATGGAATTGGGAGGAAAATCCGCTCTCATCATTCTTGAAGATGCTGACATCGAGCGGGCTGCTGACATCGCGGTCATGGCTAATTTTTACAGCTCCGGCCAAGTCTGTACCAACGGAACCCGGGTCTTTGTACCTGTTGCCATCAAGGAAGCGTTCGAAGAGGCTGTGCTGGTCCGCGTCAATCGTATCAGAGTTGGAGATCCAATGGACGAGGCCACGAATTTCGGTCCGCTGGCGAGCTTTTCCCATATGGAGAAGGTCCTCACACTGATCGAAAGTGGCAAGGCGGACGGCGCCAAATTGCTCGCCGGAGGGCATCGCCTATCTGGAGAACCGTTCGACAAGGGAGCATTCGTCGCACCAACGGTCTTCACCGATTGTTCCGATGACATGGCGATCGTCCGAGAGGAAATCTTCGGCCCCGTCATGAGCATATTGCCCTATCGCGATGAAGATGAAGCCGTTGCTCGCGCGAACGACAGTGTGTTCGGCCTCGCCGCGGGTGTCGTGACGCATGATGTCGCCGCCGCACATCGGATCATCCATCAATTAAAAGCCGGGATTTGTTGGATCAATACATGGGGGGAAAGCCCCGCTCAAATGCCGGTGGGCGGGTATAAACAGTCGGGTATCGGACGGGAAAACGGACTCCAGACCCTGCTGTCATACACTCAGGTGAAGTCCATTCAGGTGGAGCTAGGTGAATTCGCCTCAGTTTTTTGATCCGTCTAATCTGTATCGCCTAGACTTTTTGGAATAACGATGACCGCCATCAGGGAATATGATTATATCATCGTCGGCGCCGGTTCTGCGGGCAGTGTCCTTGCCGCGCGACTAACAGAAGATCCTGGTACGACTGTTCTGCTTCTTGAGGCGGGCGGTCCTGACTATCGTTTCGACTTTCGCACCCAGATGCCGGCCGCGCTTGCTTTTCCATTGCAGGGCCGTCGTTACAATTGGGGATATCTGACCGACCCCGAGCCGTTCATGAACGGCCGACGCATGGAATGCGGGCGAGGCAAGGGGTTGGGCGGCTCTTCGCTGATCAACGGCATGTGTTACATCCGTGGGAACGCGCTGGATTATGACGGCTGGGCCCAATTGCCCGGTCTCTCAGACTGGGCGTATCGGGCGTGCCTGCCCTACTTCAAGAAGGCCGAGACGCGCGATATTGGTGGGGATGACTATCACGGAGACTCTGGCCCTGTTTTCGTGACGACGCCAAAAGCGGGTAACAACATCCTGTTTGAAGCAATGATCGAGGCTGGCGTGCAGGCGGGCTACCATCGGACCGACGATCTCAATGGTTTCCGGCAGGAGGGCTTTGGCCCGATGGATCGAACCGTGACCCACAATGGTCGGCGATCGAGCACGGCAAGGGGATATCTGGATGTCGCGCGCAGACGCCCTAATCTGAGCATTGTCACTCATGCTCTGGCTGATCGGATTCTCTTTGCCGGCAAGCGCGCGGTCGGTCTGCGATGGTTGCGACGCGACGTGCCGTGTGAAGCGCGGGCTGCGCGCGAAGTTGTCGTCTGCAGTGGCGCAATCGCCTCGCCGCAATTGCTGCAGCGATCGGGCGTGGGGCCAGCCGATTTGCTGCGAGAGCTGGATGTAGAAATTGTGAACGCTCTCCCGGGGGTTGGAGAAAATCTTCAAGACCATCTGGAGATGTACATTCAATATGCCTGTTCCAAGCCTGTTTCGTTGGCGCCTGCTTTAAAGCTGCACAATCAGCCTGCGATTGGCGCGCAGTGGTTATTCGCAGGGTCTGGCATCGGAGCCAGTAATCACTTTGAAGGGGGCGGGTTCATACGCTCTGAACCGTCATTTCTCTGGCCTAACCTCCAATATCACTTCTTGCCGGTGGCTATAAGTTATAATGGAACGGGCGCGGTAAAGGAGCATGGCTTCCAGATGCATGTCGGTTCCATGCGCTCCCCAAGTCGGGGACGCATAGCGGCTCGGTCCAATGATCCCCGAGTGCATCCGAGGATATTGTTCAACTACATGTCTCATGAACAGGATAAACGTGAATTTCGGTCGGCAGTCCGGATCACGCGAGACATATTTTCCCAGCCTGCGCTCGATTCATATCGAGGTAGAGAAATTTCGCCTGGGCAAGATATCTCCACCGATCGTGAAATCGATGAGTTCGTGCGGCAACATGCAGAGACGGCCTATCACCCATCCTGTTCTCTCAAAATGGGATATGACGACATGGCTGTCGTCGATCAGCAAGGTCGGGTCCATGAAATGGAGGGACTGCGCGTTGTCGATGCGTCGATCATGCCTTTGATACCGACGGGTAACCTCAACGCACCGACAATCATGATGGCGGAAAAAATTGCGGATCTCATGCGCTGCCGCGCGCCGTTGGCTCCATCCGAAGCCCCTTATTATGTAGCGGAAAAATAAGGAAAGTCTTCAACCCTCGGTCCCATGCATCCTCTCCAGCAAGGGGCCGAAGGATCGGGCTGGGCGCTCCCTTCGGGTTGAAGCGGCCAGCCCGATATCCCTTGAACGACGTGGTCAGGGGCTATTCGGGCCTGTTTCGCAATCGACTTATGCCACCAACAGACGGCTTTTGTGCGACTTAAAAATAAGTGTAACCAAGTCAAATACATAAAGAATTGGTTGGCGTCACGGCAATGCTTGAAAAGAGCCGTTGCTATTGGTGCCGCGCGCCGCGAGAACATCTCTAAACGAATGGTGAAATATTTTTCGATCTATATCGAGAATACTCTTTTCCATCGACAATGATTCCCGCTCTTGCGAGGGAGATTGGCCAAATTTAATCTTAAAGTGTCGAGAGAAATGCGAGCAATCGGAAAATCCTGCGTCATAGGCTATTTCAGTTATTGAGCGATCGGTAGTGTGGAGAAGCCAATGAGCATATCGAATTCGAATATCGCGATAGATTATGGCAGGAGTTTCTCCAACGATATTATGGAATAGCCGCTCAAACTGCCGAACGGACATACCTATTTGCCTGGCTATAAGTGAAATACTTAAAGGCGCCGAGAGGTGTTGCTCCATGATCAGAAGGGCGCGCGCGATCTTGGGGTGCGTAAAATCCTGCCCGACCGGTGGGTGGGGTTGATTTGCATGACCTTGCCGCGACCGGTCGAACATTAGAACCTGATTTGCCTTTTGAGCGGTGCAATGACCTAGATGACGCTCGATCAGATAAACGGCCAGATCAGCCGTGCTGGCGCCACCTGCACAGGTTATGCGTCCGCCATCCTCAACGAAAAGCTGGTCAGCGACTGCATGGTGGTGGGGAAATTCGGCAACAAAATCATTCTTGTGATACCAGCTCACGCAGACCCGTCGACTTTTCATAAGGCCGAGCCGGCACAGGATGAAGCTGCCGGTGCACAGGCCGACCAATGTGACGCCGGCATCTGCCGCCCGCTGGAGGAAGCTTGCCTCTTCATCCCCGATCGCGTCCGCCCCGTTGCGTAACAGGCCGCCGACCACGACAATATAATCGTAATTTCTGGCATTCCCAAGCCGGCTAGTCGGGTTGATCGCTATTCCGCTGCTCGCGCGGATCGCGCGGAGATTGCTCGAAAGGACGTCCCAGGTGACATTGATAGGTCGACTGCCGTCGCCCTCGTCCGCAGCGAGGCGGAAATGGTCGAGGAACAGCGAAAAGGCCGACAAGGTGAAGTCTGAGGCTAAGAGGAAGCCGATCGATATCGGACGTCGCGGCGGATCAATCATCAACATTCCCCAACCCAAAAGCGTGTCCTCAACGGTTGAAAAAGTAAACTGATTGAACGTGCAGTCAATATGAAACATCCCGCGCAGGCAGATGGGCTCTACAGGCGAGGTTGACGCCGGATCGCTGCTCGTCGTGGCTTAAAAACAATGAGAAATCTTGGAGGTAGCGCGCGCCCAGCGCGCTAAATATTCAGAGTGATGTTCGCTTGATGCTGATCGGTGATTGACGCGACCAGGGATCGCACCATGCTTCTGGCAGCAGAGCTGCTCAGTTCCGTCCAGTCCGAGAGGGCAGCGCGAAGCCATATGCCGTCGATCATAGCTGCGACCATGACCGCCGCGCATTGCACGTTATCGGCATCGATTAGACAGCGTAGCTCATGACGAAGATTTGACAGAAGTCGCTTCTGATAAATCCGTTGAATCCGGCGAAGGCACGCGACGTATCGGACCTGCCCCCAAAAGGCGAGCCAGGCATTGCCTTCTCGCATGTTGTCGAACTCCTGGGGGTCAAGATTGCAGTCAATAATGGCCTGAAGACGCTGCCGGGCGGTGGTCGCTTCCCTCAGCCGCAGGATCATCCGCTCGCTGAGCGTTTTCAGCATGGATCTGAACACCGCCTCCATCAGTCCTTCCCGGCCCCCGAAATAGTGGATCACCAGGCCGCCGGTGATGCCGGCGCGGCTTGCCACCACCTTGATCGTGGTGCTCGCAAAACCCTGTTCGCTGATACTGTCCAACGTTGCGCTGATAATTGCGGCGCGCCGCGCGGCCACGCTTCGCCTGGACCGATGTTCACGAACGATAGCCGTGCTCTCAACGCCAGATAGTTTTGACAATGCTGTCATATCTCCCCGCCCAGCTCCTTGGATGGCCCTGTCGTCAGCTCTGCCACCATCCCCGGCTACATGCGACATAAGGGCGGAGAGACGCAATCCCGGCCGTCAATCCTGGCAGGCTGTTGCTTTTGAGGGGAGCGCGCCGCCGTGCCGCGGCCGCATGTCCAAACGATTATAGAATCATGGCGCGTTTGTTCAATGACAACTCAGCGCTGAACGTATCATCCCGCCAATGTTCAGGCATTGAACATAATAATATTGCACGCCAATTACAAAATTACGTCTCAAGCGCACAAAGAAAAAAATATACACTTTGTGACGCCGGCAAAATGTTGTTGGCGAAATCATCGAAAAGGGGCTGGATGACATGAAGAAAAGTTCGTCTTTAACGCGGCTCACGCTGACGGGTAGTGTTTGCATTTCCGCATTGATTTCGGGAATTTGCGTCGTGCCTGCCGCTGCGCAGCAAGCATCGTCAACAACCACGCCGCAGAGCTCTGGCGATGCCGATGCGATTGGCGAAATCATGGTCACGGCGAGGCGCCAAGCCGAGACGGTCGTCACCGTGCCGGAATCGATCACGGCCTTCGGCGAGGCGTCGCTGTCCAAGCTCAACATCCAGTCCTTCACGGATTATGCCACCAAGGTTCCGAACCTGTCCTTCACCTATGGCGGCAGCGCTCTGGGTTTCGGTGCATCGCGCACCATAGCGATCCGCGGCATCTCCGGGGGTGGCACCACGGCTTTCTACATCGATGATACCCCAGTGCCGGCGAGTCTCGACCCGCAGGTCGTGGACATCCAACGAATCGAAGTCCTTAAAGGGCCGCGCGGCACATTGTTCGGAGAGGGCTCACTGGGCGGCAACGTCCGCATGGTGACCAATCGCCCCTCCCTGAAGGGCAGCGAGCTTCGCGTCGTGGCGGAAGGCGGGGTGACTCGCGGCGGCGGCAGCGCTGATTATGCAGCAACGGCCGTTGCCAATTTCGTCCCAGTCGATGGAATCGTGGCGGCGCGCCTTGTCGGCTTTCTCAATCATGATGCCGGTTTCATCACACGCACATTCCCCGGCACAGGGGGCGCGCGCACCAGTGTGGACGATCAGGGAGCGAGGCTTTCCTATGGCGGCTCTGCGTCCGTCCTGGTCAAGGCCAGCGAAAATCTGACATTCAACGCGCGGATCATGGGCCAGCATACGAAGCTCGATGGCCTGCCCGTCGCCTATGCGCCGCTCCCCGCCTTCCGACCTGCATCATTGGTCCAGAATCGCGCGTCCAATATCGCGGAAAGCTCGAAAGAGGATTGGTTCCTGCCCTCACTCGAAGTCGCTTTGGACGTTCCCGATGTCGTTACCGTCACATCATCGACCAGCTACTTTTTCCGAAAGTCCAGCGATGTCGAGGATGGCACCGAGGGAACCGCGTCAATCCTCGGATTCTACGGGGTTCCTGCCAGCCTGAGCGCGAACGGTCATGTGTGGACGACCTCGCGAAAAGAGAAAAGATGGAACCAGGAAATCCGAGCCAGTTTTCAGGGAAATGACTGGATCAGCGGTGTTGTCGGCGCTCGCTATGCCGACAATTCCATCGGCGCGCCCATCGGCCCGTTCTTCATTGCCGGGCTCGCGGCATCCGGAAGCTATCCGACGGACCTCGGCTGGAGATCCTATAATACGAATTCGACCCGCGACTTCTCGATATTCGGCGAGGCCTATCTGAGGGCCGGGGGTTTCGAATTGACGCTCGGCCTGCGGCAGTTCTGGCTCAAGCAGAACGCCAGTCAATCAGCTGATGGCCTCTTCAACGGAGGCCTGGTGGAATCCTACGGTCTTCGGAGCAACTCGCAAGGCCTGAACCCGAAAGCTGCTTTGAGCTATCGATTTGATGACAAAGGCGAAATATATGTATCGGCGAGCAAGGGGTTCCGCGCCGGTGGGCCCAATGCCAGGCCGGGTGATATTTGCTCAGCCGGCATATCGCAGCTTGGCGTGACGGCCGATAGCCTGGCATCGACGCAACCCGACACGGTCTGGAACTATGAGGTGGGCGCCAAGGCGCGTATTCGCCGCATGACTTTGACCGGCGCTGCCTTCCAGATGGACTGGGAGAATATCCAGCAGACGCTCACCATTCCAATTTGCTTCATCACGCTGACGGCAAATGCAGGCGCTGCGCGCGTCCGTGGCCTGGAACTCGAGCTGACCGGAGAGGTGCTGCCAGGTTTTGATGTGAGATTGGGCCTGGGTTATAATGATGCGAAGATCACAAAGGCTGGCTTGTCCGGCCAGGCTGTCGGATCGAGAGTTTTTCAGACCCCGGAAGTCACACTGACCGCCGCAGGCACATACACCCATTCTTTCTCTGGCGACAAAGAGGGCTTCCTCTCGGCAGATTACAGCTACACCGGTGATAGCCTGTCCGGAACGACACGCTTCTCCGGCGGTGTGCCGGTCAGGCCGGCCTATAGCGTGGTGAATGCGAGAATTGGTGTACGCCGTGGCACTGCCGAATTGAGCGTCTATGTTCGAAACCTCGCCGATGTTCGCGCAAATCTGGGCGATATCAATCCGGTCTCCTATGTGCGGCTGGATGCGACTGGAACGCCCATTCCGCGCATCGCCATCCTGACGCCGCGGCAAGTTGGCCTGCAGGTCAAATATGGGTTCTGACAGTCGGATTCAGTTCGGATTTGAGCGGGAGAAATTATGATTGATCTGCATCTGACTCGCCGGGCACTGGTCGCTGCCATGGGGGCGACGGCGATGGCCACCAATGCCCCGCTTCTGGCCAAGGCTGCCGGCGGATCGAAAGGTCTGGAAGTTCAAACGGCGCAGGGGCGCCTGCGCGGAAAACATGAGGGTAAGACGAAGGCCTTTCTGGGGGTGCCCTATGCGGCTCCCCCTGTCGGCCCCTTGCGCTTTCGCGCGCCGCAGCCGCCCAAATCCTGGCGTGGTGTCCGCGACGCCGTGACTTACGGTCCACCTTCGATCCAGAACAACAGGGATCACAAGGCCTGGGTCGATCCCCTGCCGGGTTCGGAAGACTGTCTGTATCTCAATGTCTGGGTCCCTGACGGCAAATCCCCCAACAAGCCCGTCATGGTATGGTTTCACGGCGGTGGGTATGAGTCCGGTTCTGGCGGACTGCCCCTCTATAATGGAGCGGCGCTTGCCGACCATGGTGATGTGGTGGTCGTCACGGTCAATCATCGCCTTAGTCTGATGGGCTATTTGTGGCTGGGCGATGTCGATCCGTCCTACGCGTCGGACTCCACCCCTGGGCAGCAAGATCTCGTGGCATCGCTCAAGTGGGTGAGAGACAATATTGCCGCGTTTGGCGGCGATCCCAACAACGTCACGATCTTCGGTGAATCCGGCGGCGGCGGCAAGGTAAGCGCCCTGCTCGCCACGCCGTCGGCCAAGGGATTATTCCACAAGGCGATCGTTCAAAGCGGATCTCAACAGAAAGTCTATACCCGCGCGGAAGCGTCAGAGATCACGAAGATTGCGCTGTCTGCTGTCGATCTGAAAACGCCGACTGCCGCTGCCCTCAGCGCCCTGCCGAACAGCGCGCTCTGGACGATGATGCTCGCGGTCGGAAAGCTTCCGGGGCTGGCATTCCAGCCGGTGGTGGACGGCGCATTCATGCCGCATCAGACGTGGCAAGATGCCGCCCCGCCGGAGAGCCTCGCCGTGCCGATGATGATCGGCGTCAATGCCGACGAGTCCGTGGCGTTCCTGCCTGACATGCGTAAGGAACCGAAGGACGACGCCGAAATGAGAGCCCGGTTTGCCGGCTCGATGGGCGGCAAGGCCTTCACCGACGAGGAGTGGGGGAGGGTCATTCAGCGTTATCGGGCTCTTCTCCCGAATGCGTCGCGGCTCGACCTGCTCGTCGCCATGAGTTCTGACTTCTGGATGCGCAGTTCCGCGCAGAACCAAGCCGAGAAAAAGGTCAAACAGGGCGGGGCGCCTGTGTTCGTTTACGAGTTTGGCTGGAAGACTCCCTGCTTCGGCGGCAGTTGGTCACTTCACGGCATCGAGATTCCATTCGTGTTCGGCAATCTTGACTATGGCGTCGCGTGGGATGGCGAAGATAGCGAGGCGTCGCGCGCGGCAGCCGATCCCAAGCGCGATCGGTTCCGGCTCGCTGCCCAAACCATGAGCGCCTGGGCGGCATTCGCCCATAGCGGCAACCCGTCCACGCCGGAAATTCCTTGGCCGGCATTTGATCTTCAGCGCAGAGCGACGTTGGTGCTGGATCGCGAAATCAAGGTCGTGGACGATCTGCACCATGACCGGCGCGTCTTTGCCCAGACATTCCAATCGGCGTGGTAAGAGTGATCGCTGCGGGAGGGCCTTCATGCTCTCTCGCAGCAGCATCGCAGCCTCACATGCGCGCTCGGCGACGTCTCAGTGCGCTGATGGTCCATGATCTTTCCTGCCGGCGCGCTTGAAACATTGGCTCGGCACGAGACTTAATTCAGTCAAAGACACCAAGGCTCCGATGGCAAAAGAAATTGAGTCCTCATTCGAGACCAGCCGGTTATTTCCTGTGAGCACGCCACTGCTGGGCGATCAGGAGGTCGCGACAAGTGCTGGCCTACATCGCCAGCTTGATTGGAAAGGTGCATTTTGGGCCGCAAGCGGCGTGCCCGCCGGTGTCTTGCTGACAATTGGTGGCATTGCCGCCACGATTGGACAGCCCTCTTGGGTTTGCTGGATCGTGTCGATTTCGATCGGCCTGATCCAGGCGTTCGTCTATGCCGAAATTGCTGGATTATATCCGAACAAGTCAGGCGGAGCATCGGTCTATGGGGCCGCAGCCTGGCTGCCCTACAGCAATTTACTCGCCCCTATATCGGTGTGGTGCAACTGGCTGGCCTGGTCGCCCGTGCTCGCGCTTGGGACGAGCGTTGGGGCCGGTTACGTCATGGCGAGCCTTTTTGCCCCCGATGCGGCGGTGAACGGGTGGCAGATCCACCTTCTGGATCTTGGTATGGTGCGGTCGGGGTTGAGCCTGAGGGTGAACTTCGTCTCCCTCATCGCCTCGGCATTTCTGCTCGTGACGTTCTTTCTGCAGCATAATGGTGCTGCGCGGGCCGCATCGACGCAGAAGATCCTGGCGCTCCTGTCGCTGTCCCCGCTGCTTCTTGTCGGTTTGGTGCCGCTCGTCACCGGAGACCTGCCGTCAAAAAATCTCTTCCCTCTGCTGCCGATGATCCGCGATGCGGCAGGTGCCATCAGCTTCGGCAGCTGGGACCAGACGGGGCTGACGCTGCTGATGGGGGCGATGTTCGCGGCGGCCTGGTCAACCTACGGATTCGAGACGGCCGTCTGCTATACCCGCGAATTCAAGAACCCGGCACGCGATACGCCGAAGGCCATCTTCGCCTCCGGAGCGCTTTGCCTCGTGATCTTCACTCTCGTCCCGCTTGCCTTTCAAAGTTCGCTGGGACTTGAGGCAATGCTGGATCCTCATATCAATGATGGATCGGGCGTGGCCCTGGCCATGGCGAAGATCGTGGGTGGCGGGCAGATCGTCGCGAATGCGATGGTCGCAGCGCTCATCCTGTCGCTCCTGCTCATTGTCATGACCTCGATGATGGGGTCGTCGCGCACCTTGTACCAGGCCTCCATAGACGGTTGGCTCCCCAAATATCTTTCGAGAGTGAATGACCGTGGCGCGCCCACGGCAGCAATGTGGACGGATCTGATCTTCAACCTCCTGTTGTTGCTCTTCTCCGATTATTTTGCCGTGCTCATGATTTCCAACGTCTGTTATTTGATCTTCAACTTTCTAAACCTGCAGGCCGGGTGGATTCATCGCATCGATCGGAAGAACTGGAAGCGGCCTTATCGCTGCCCCACGCCGCTCCTGGCTGCCGCCTCCGGACTTGGCTTTGTGAACCTCGCTTTCATGGGGGCGGGTGCGGATGTTTGGGGGGAGGGCACGTTGCGCAATGGGCTGATTGCCAGCCTGCTCATCGTTCCGCTGTATCTTTATCGGCACCACATCCAGGATGGCGGCGTGTTTCCGGCCGATGCCGATGCGCTCGACCGCGCGCACGGGACGGCCAAACGTGCCGGCTTCCTGCCTTATCTGGCGATCATCGCAGCGGCGGGCGTGATTTTCGTCAGCCATCATTTCTCTGCCCCACCCGGAGGCTGAGAAGGCATGGGCACGCATGCCGTGACATGCGTGCCCATGCTGAAACCGGTGGCTGTCAGGCCTCTATCGAGATCGGGTTCGTCGGCCGGGAGCAGCATGCGAGGATGTAGCCGTCCTCCACATCCTCCTCGAAAATGCCGCCAGAATGGGTCATGGCCACCGATCCCGACAGCAGGCGCACTTTGCACGTGCCGCAAATCCCCGCTTCGCATGCGGCCGGGATCCGAACGCCCAAAGCGCGCGCGGTTTGTAGAACGGTGTGGCCGAGCTGGCTGTGACCCTCCACGCGCGAAAGCGTGAAGGAGATCGCCAGGGGCTCAGTCTGTGGGGCGGCCGCATCGTCTTGCTGGTGCTCGGGCGGGGCACTGGCGACCTCTACCCCGAAGCTTTCCTGGTGATAATGGCCCATGTCGAACCCGGCGCCTTGAAGCAGGTCACGCACCAGGCGCATGAATGGCTCGGGCCCACAGCAAAAGACTTCGCGCTCACTTAGGTCAGGGACAAGCACATGCAGGCGATCGGCATCGATGCGCCCCTTATGACCCGCCCAGGCCGCTTGCGCAGAACGGGCTTCAACCAGAAAATCGAGCGTCAACGCCGGCATTTGCTGATAGGCCAACTCCAATTCACGGCGGAAGAGGATGTCTTCCGGCAGGCGCGCGCAACTGACGAACGCGACATCCGTGTCCGGCGCACAGTCAGCGAACCACCGCAGCATGGACATCATCGGCGTCACGCCCGAGCCTGCCGACAGGAAAAGATATTTCGCTGCGCCATGGCCGAAATGGGTGAAGTGGCCGGAAGGCCCATGCGCGCGAAGCTGGTCGCCCAGACGAAGATGATCGAACATCCAGCGCGTGCCGACGCTGCCGGGCTGCGCCTTGACCGTCACCGAAATTGCGAAGGGGCGGGACGGCGAGGAGGAGAGGGTATAGGTTCGCAGGACGGGACCGTTCTCGACCGGAAGTTCAAGGGTGATGAACTGCCCTGGCTTGTAGCGAAACCATGTACCCGGTGCGGCCCGGAACGTGAATGTCTTTACGTTCGCCGCCTCTTCAACAACAGCGATGAGCTGGAGCATCTGCCGGCGTGCGTCCCACGCCATGTCGCTCAACAGGGCGTGAGGCATCTCCTGTCCGGCGAACGTCACTACGCAATTTTCCTCAGTCGGTTCGGCTCCGCATCCAGCAAGCGAGGTTCGATGTAATTGGTGTACCAATTGACGAACTGAAGCACGCCGCCTTCCTGCAATTCGGAATAAGGACCAGGCTCATAAGCAGGCGAGCGAATGCCAAAGGCGTTTTCCTCGACGATCCGACGGTCCTGATCATTTGTTTGATTCCAGACATGGGTCAGCTCATCGCGCTGATAATCGACGCCTTCGACAGCATCCTTGTGAACGAGCCATTTCGTCGTGACGGCCGTTTCGTTCGGCCCGATCGGGGTGACGCGGAATGTGACCGCATGATCGATCAGCACATGATTCCATGTCGACGGATAATGGAACATCATCAACGCGCCAATGCGCTCGGCCCTGAAGGCATCCGACAGATTGCGTTGCACGGCGCTTCGGCCGGTCATCGTATAGCTGTCCGCATCGCGCAACAGCGGCGCCCGGATGGCGCGGAACTGGCCGCTATCATGCATGTTAAAGCGGGACGGCAAACCAGCCGCTTCGCAACGTTGCCAATGCGCGGCCATATCCGGATCTTCGCCGCCGCCGCTTACGCCCGTGACGTTCGGCGATTCCGAATATGTCTTGCACAGCTCCGGATGGCTGCCAGCGCAATGATAGCATTCGCGATTATTCTCCCAGACGAGCTTCCAATTGCCCTTCTCGATGATCGTCGATTCATGGGCGACTTTCGCGTCCACAAGATTATGGGGTGTGAAATACGGCGCCATAAGCGCGCGGAACGGTGCGAAATCGACCGGCTCGACGGCAAGGTTGATGAAGATATATCCGCCCGCAGTCTCGCAGGCGACCGGCTTGAGCGCATGCTCGTTCGGGTCAAAATCGGCGCCCATCTGGCGTGCGAACGCCAGTTTCCCGTCGAGATTATAGGTCCACTGATGGTAAGGACATACCAGCTTGGGCGTCGTGCCTTTTTCCTGCGCGCAGATGCGGCTCCCGCGATGTCGGCAGCTATTGTGGAACGCGCGGATTTCGCCTTCCTTGTCGCGCAGCACGACGACCGGATATGAACCGATCTGCAAGGTGAAATAACTTCCCGTCTTAGGAAGTTCGCAATTATGTCCGGCGAACAGCCAATCCCTGTACCAGATCAACTCCATGTCCAGATTGAAGAAGTCGAGATCAGTATAGAATGGCTGTGGCAGGGCGTGGCCGGATTTTCGTGTCCGGATCAGATTCAGCATCTCGTTACGGACGTTCATGTCTGACCTTTCTACAACTATGCGAATTTAGCTGTCAGAGTGACGTGGCGAGCAAGAGATGGCCTAGCCGAAACCTCGCCTGCCAAACTGCCTGCAGGGTGATTTTTTCAGCCAAACCGCTATCGCTGGCTCATCCACCGACATAGGATGAAGGCGACAATTTTCGGTGCTTTGGCGACATCGAAAATGGCAGCCATCTTAGCCCGGTGCGTGTTTTAGCCCATGGTAAAGCACGCTGTTCACGCAAGTCACCTGCCGCGGTGGCGCCGGTTTGACGCTGGCGACGCTTCAGCTCCTGGGTTTCGTATTCTGCGGATCGTAGATAGGCTGATAGCCTATCGAGACGACTTCAGCCGAATAGACCTCCCCAAAATATTCGACGGCCAGTTTACGACCGTCCTGGCAGTAGGACCAAGGGAGATAGGCAAGCGCGATATTCTTGCCGATGGTCGGACCATAAGCGATCGAACTCGTATAAGAGCGGCGCCCGAGCTCATCGACCAGGGTCTCGCCCGTCTCGGGGTCCAGGACCGGGAGAATGCCGACGGGGAAACGCGCAACACCCTTGCTGTCGACCGGGTCCGTCAGCACGAGCGTGCAAAGCTTAGCAGGCTGGTTGGCGCGCGCCCTATGCTCCAAATGCTTGGCTTTGCCGCGGAAATCCGCCTCCTTGCATTTGGGGCGGGCCAGATCCGCTTCCAGCAGATTATAGTGGGTCAGCAGGTCTGCATTTTGCAGGCGCAGGCTTTTCTCCATGCGTCGCGAATTGGCATAAGTCTCCACGCCGACGGCGATGACGCCCGTCGAGCGCAGCGCGTCCCAGACCGCAAGGCCATCCTCATAGGCCATATGCAGTTCCCAACCCTGTTCACCGACATAGGAGATGCGGAATGCCGTCACATCTTTGCCGGCGATGCGGATTGGCCTGATGGCGGCGAAGGGGAAATTCTCTGCAAGCAGCGCGTCCGGCTCATCGACGACTTTCTGCAGGTTTACGCGGGCATTTGGACCCCAGATGCCGATGGTGATGAACGTCTCCGTCACATCGGTGATGGTGACGTCGAGGCCGCGATCCTGCGCGACGCGGCGCATATAGTGGAGGTCGCGCGGCCCCGCATCGGCGCCGTTGATGAGCCGACCCCGGTCGGTCATGCGGATGACGGTGAAATCGGCGCGGACATTGCCTTCATCATCGAGGAAGTGTGTGTAGATGCCCTTGCCGATATTGGCGTCGCCACCAATCTTGGCCGCGCACAGCCATTCGAGCAGCGCGACATGGTCTGGCCCCTCGATATCGGTGATGTGGAAGTGCGAGAGGTTGATGATCCCGCAATTCTCGCTCAGTTCCAGATGCTCGGCATTGGAAACCCGCCAGAAATGGCGATTGTCCCACTCATTGGCGCGCACGGGCACGCGGTCGCCATATTTCTCCAGCAGATGCTCGTTGGCGGCATAGCCATGGGCGCGTTCCCAACCGCCCAGCTCCATGAAATAGCCCCCCAGCTCCATCTCTCGCTCATGGAAGGGTGAACGGCGGATGCCGCGGCCGCCTGCAAAGGGCTCGCGCGGATGGACCGGCGGATTGTAGATTTTTGCTGCGGTCTCCAGACAGCGCGCCCGGATGAACTCCTCCTCCAGCTGATAGGCATTGAAGCGGGAATAATCGATGCTCGCATGGTCGATGGCGGTGCGGCCGTCGGTCATCCAGTCAGCGACCAGCTTGCCCATGCCAGGACCGTCCTTCACCCAGATGCCGACTGCGTACCACAGGCCGCGCACCTTCTGGCTTTCCCCGATGGATGGGCCGCCGTCGGTCGTCGTCTGTAGGAGGCCATTGAAGCTGTGGCCCTCATTATACCCCAATTCGCCGAGGATCGGCGTGAGCTCAATGGCGCGCTCCAACGGCTCGAGAATCTCTTCCATCTCCAGATCGCGCTGAGAAGGGGAGAGGCGAGCAAACTCCTTCTCCACGAGTTCGCGCGGGTGGACCAGGCGCGGCGCCTTCTCCTCATAATAGCCCCATTCGATCTGGCCGCCCTCGGCCGTCTTCGGATCGCCCGTGTCGCGCATATAGGCGGAATTGCCCTGATCGCGCATGAGCGGCCAGCCGATTTCCTTGCCTGTGTCCGCGAACTCCTTGTACGGACCGAAGAAGGTCAGCGGATGATCGACCGGATAGACCGGCAGGTCCTCGCCAGCCATCTCCGCGATAAGGCGGCCCCACAGGCCGGTGCAGACGACGACATGGTCGGCCATGATCGTGCCGCGCGTGGTCTTCACACCACGGATGCGCCCCTCTTCCACGATCAGCGACAGGGCAGAGGTGTTGGCGAAGACATTGAGCTTGCCGGCGTCTACCGCCTGATCGACCAGCTTGCCCGCAACCGTCTGCGACCGGGGGATGACGAGACCGGCATCGGGATCCCACAGGCCACCCTGCACCAGGCTTTCCTCGATGAGCGGGAATTTCTCCTTGATCTCGGCAGGTGAGATCAGCCGTGCGCGCGTGCCAAAGGCCTTGCCCGAGGCAACCTTGCGCCTGATCTCGTCCATGCGCTGATCGTCTCCGACACGCGCAACCTCAATCCCGCCGATCCGCGAATAATGGCCCATCTTCTCGAAGAAATCGACCGAATATCGGGTCGTCCAGGTCGTCAGATAATCGTGACTGGTCGAATAGCAAAAATCAGAAGCGTGTGCGGTCGAGCCGATGTCCGTGGGAATGCCAGACTTGTCGATCCCGACAATATCGTCCCATCCGCGCTCGACGAGATGGTGGACGATGGAGGCTCCCACGATTCCGCCGACACCGACGATGAGGACATTTGCCCGGTCAGGAAGCGAGGCCATGGTTCATTCTCCGTGAAAGATAAGTCTGGTTTCGACAAGGTCCGGCCTATCCCTCGCAGGGACGATCGCCGCGCGCTCAGTCAAAGATGAGCAATTGGAAGACGCCGAGATGCAAAGAGCAGTCGCTCAAAGTTTGCTTTCAAGTTCCGGCAGCATATCGAAAATGTCCCCAACCACGCCATAGTCGGCAACTTGGAAAATCGGGGCGTCAGCATCTTTATTTATCGCGACAATGACCTTTGAATCCTTCATGCCGGCCAGATGTTGGATGGCACCAGATATTCCACAGGCGAGGTAGAGATCAGGCGCAACAATCTTACCGGTCTGGCCGACCTGCCAATCATTTGGTGCATAGCCGGCGTCGACGGCCGCGCGTGACGCGCCAACTGCTGCTCCAAGTTTGTCTGCAACGGGAAGGATGAGCCGGCGAAAATTCTCTTCCGACCCCAAAGCCCGACCACCCGATATCACCAGTCGCGCGGAGCTGAGCTCCGGCCGGTCGGACGAGGCAAATCTATTTTCGACGAAAGTGGAGAGAGGCGGCGTATCGCTTATGGCGATCGACTCCACCGGCGCATGACCATCCTGCGCGGTGGGTGTGAAATTTGCGGTGCGAACGGTGACGATGATTTTAGCATCCGTTACTTGCACCGTCTGAATGGCGTTACCGGCATAGATGGGGCGCTTGAAGGTGTCAGGCGCGACAACCTCGACGATCTCGGAAACCTGCATCACGTCCAGGAAGGCGGCGACGCGCGGAAAGATGTTTTTTCCCGATGTTGTGGCGGGTGCGACCAATGTGGCATAGTGCGGGGCGAGCGAGACGAGCAGGGCTGCCGAGGCCTCTGCCAGACGATGCTCGAGCGCGTCGCCCTCCGCGAGCAGAACCTTGCGCACGCCGGTCAGATGAGACGCGGCCTGGGCAGCGCCCTGGGCATTCTTGCCCACGATCAGAACATCTATCTCGCCACCAATCTGGAGCGCGGCGGTCATCGCTCGGGCCGTCTGGTCGAACAAGACATCATTGTCATGGTCGGCGAAGAGGAGGATTGCCATTTGAGTAACTCCAACCAGATCAGAGGACGCCAGCTTCGACCTTCAGCTTGTCGATCAGCTCGCTCATGCCGGACAATGTGATTCCGCTTTTGCGGCCGCTCGGCTCTTCCGTCGCGATGACGCGAAGTCTCGGCGCTATGTCGATGCCAAGATCGGCAGAGTTCATCTCTTCCAGAGGCTTCTTCTTCGCCTTCATGATGTTGGGGAGCGAGGCGTAGCGAGGTTCATTGAGCCGCAGGTCAACCGTCATGATCGACGGAAGCGTCACCTCGATCACCTGCAGGCCGCCATCGACTTCGCGCGTGGCGCGCGCGCGATCACCGTCCAGCACGATGTGCGACACGAACGTCGCCTGCGACCATCCGAGCAGCGCTGAGGTCATCTGTCCGGTCTGGTTGCAATCGTCGTCGATCGCCTGCTTGCCGAACAGCATGAGGTCCGGCGTTTCGGACCGTGCGATAGCAGCAAGAAGCTTCGCGACCGACAGCGGTTCGGGGATGGTGTCGGCCTTGATGAGGATCGCGCGGTCGGCACCCATTGCGAGGGCAGTGCGCAGCACGTCTTGCGCTGCCAATCCGCCAACGGTCACGGCGACAACCTCGTCAGCCTTCCCGGCTTCCTTCAAGCGTATCGCTTCCTCCAACGCGATCTCGTCGAAGGGGTTCATGGACATTTTCGCATTGGAATTGTCCACGCCCGAGCCGTCGCTCTTGACCCGGATTTTGACGTTGTGATCGACTACGCGCTTGATCGCGACCAAGATTTTCATTCTCAACATCCTCGAGCAGCGAGAGGAATTGGGAATGGTGGTTCCGTGCCGGCAGTTCGCGGCGCAGTTGCAGCCCAATCCCTCAATATGAGAAGTTTTGCGACGTGAAGTTGCTCACGGAAAGGACGTTTGCGCCATCCCCGCTATAATAGTACGACATGGCGGGGGATGAGATCGCTTTTAGGAGGGGTGGGCGATGGAGCAGACAAGACGAGTCGGCGATGCCCAGGCCTATGCCAAATCGGGCGCGTCTGGTCGGCACAGAGTCGGTGGGGCAAGGCTCTCCGTCGGGGTCATCCTTACGAAGCGTTTCACATTATGCGCGTTCGCCAACTTCATCGACGTGCTTCGGCTCGCAGCGGACGAGGGGGATCGCAGTCGGCACATCCTATGCGATTGGAAAATCCTGTCCGATACGATGACGTCCATTCCATCCAGTGCGGGCATCACGGTGCAGCCAGATGAACGGCTCGGCGATCCAACCAAGTTTGATTATATCGTCGTCGTGGGCGGATTGGTCGGGGAAATAGACGGCTTTGGGTCCGACTATATTGCTTATCTCCGCAAGGCTGCTGCAGCCGATGTACCCTTGGTCGGCATTTGCACCGGCGCCTTCATATTGCACCGTGCCGGCGTCCTAGATGGCTACAAATGCTGCGTAAGCTGGTTTCACCATCGTGATTTTCTCGAGCAATTCGACGGCCTTGACCCGGTTGCGGACCAGATATTCATTGTCGATCGGGATCGGTTGACCTGTTCGGGAGGGGCCAGTTCAGCCCATCTGGCGGCCTATCTGGTGGAAAAGCATATCGGCCGTGCGCAGGCGAGCAAAAGCCTCCACATCATGATCATCGATGATGCTTTGAAGGGAGAGGAACCACAGCCCGGCATACCATTGGGCATTAGTACTCAGGATCCCCTGGTTCGCCGGGCGCTGCTCATCACCCAGCAGAATATCGACTCGCCGTTGTCGGTGGCCGAGATCGCGCGAAGGATGGGGATTAGCAAGCGGCAGCTTGAACGGCGCTTCCAAGCGGCGCTCAACATTTCGCCCCAAGTCGCATTCATCGAGGTTCGGCTGTCCGTGGCGCGGCATTTCCTCGAAACAACAGACAAGTCGATCACGATGATCGCCATCGAATGCGGCTTTTGCGACTCTTCGCATATGAGCCGGATGTTCCGCCGACGATTTGGACAATCGCCCTTCGAGAGCCGGGCGGCCGCATCCAGACCGGCGTCGAAGGTGCCATCGCCTGACTTACTGCCGCGACCCGTAATGGCGTGAAAGCCTCACGCGCATTCGCCTGGGAGCGCGGTTGAGATCCCGCGGGTCGGGATGCGACCCGCGGGATATGTTTTATGCAGCCTGAAGCAATCCATGCGGATCGAGGACAAACTTGGTTGCCGCACCTTGATCGAAGGTTTCATAGCCCTGTGGCGCATCCTCGAGCGAGATGATGCGGGCGTTGACAATGTCCGCTATGGGGAGCCTGTCATGCAGGATCGCCTGCATGAGCTGGCGATTATATTTCAGTACCGGGGTCTGCCCGGTGTGGAAAGACTGCGCTTTCGCCCAGCCCAGTCCGAACCGGAGCGACAGGCTGCCGACTTTCGCGCCCTTGTCCACGGCGCCGGGATCTTCCGTGACATAAAGTCCCGGAATGCCGATCGACCCCGCCGCGCGCGTGATCTCCATCATCTGGTTGAGAACAATGGCTGGCTGCTCGCCGCCGGCATGTCCGCGCGCCTCGAACCCCACCGCGTCAATCGCACTGTCCACTTCGTTCGTGCCAATGATCTGTGCGACGAGATCGCCAAGACGATCGCTCTTGGACAGGTCAACGGGCTCAAAGCCTACCTTCGCGGCGTGTGCCAGACGATCCTTGTTGAAGTCTCCGATCATGACGACAGCCGCACCCAGAATGCGGGCCGACGCAGCGGCCGCGAGCCCGACGGGACCGGCGCCGGCGACATACACGGTCGAACCCACGCCGACACCGGCCTTGATTGCGCCATGAAAGCCGGTCGGCAGAATGTCGGACAGCATCGTCAGGTCGCGGATCTTGGCCATCGCACGGTCCCGATCTGGTATCTTCAATAGGTTGAAGTCAGCATAGGGAACGGTGACGTAGCGTGCCTGGCCGCCGATCCAGCCGCCCATATCG
The DNA here is from genome assembly GCF_014230305.1 of Novosphingobium aerophilum. GTDB lineage: Bacteria > Pseudomonadota > Alphaproteobacteria > Sphingomonadales > Sphingomonadaceae > Novosphingobium > Novosphingobium aerophilum. The sequence goes on along the minus strand of NZ_JACLAU010000026.1, from coordinate 12,419 downwards.
ACGTATCCATAGGCGCCGCCCGCGCGCTCCGGATTGACTGTGAGGCAGACGCCCGTGTCCTGTGATTTGCAGGTGCGGCAACGACCGCAGGCGACATTGAACGGAACGGACACGATGTCGCCAATGTCCAGCATTTCGACATCGCTGCCCTTTTCGACGACTTCGCCCGTGATTTCATGGCCGAGCACCAAGCCCGATGGCGCAGTCGTGCGGCCTCGCACCATGTGCTGGTCCGATCCGCAAATGTTGGTCGATAACACTTTGAGGATGACGCCATGGCCGATCTGGCGGCCATTGGGCGCCTCGAGCTTCGCATCGTCAATGTCCTGAACATCGACCTTGCCGGGCTCGATGTAGACGACTCCTCTGTTCTTCGTCATGCCTGCAATCCTCTCTTGGTTGTTTTCAGTCTTTCCAGTGCTTGGCGCGCGTCGTCATCCTGCGACGGTCTTGGCTTCGTGCTGATGGAACCATAGCAGGGGCGGTCCAAGCCATCACGAGTGCGACATGGGGCACCATGAATGCGGCGGCAGTTCGCGGTTCAGCACTCGGGGAGATTGACCGCGAGTCCGCCAAGGCTCGTCTCCTTGAACTTGGCGCTCATTTCTTCCCCGGTCTGCCGCATCGCTTCGATGCAATTGTCGAGCGGCATGAAATGTGATCCATCGCCGCGCAGCGCCAAGGAGGCGGCGGCAACAGCCTTGGTCGCGCCAATGCCATTGCGTTCGATGCATGGAACCTGGACGAGTCCGGCGACCGGATCGCATGTCATGCCCAGATGATGTTCCAGAGCGATTTCAGCAGCATTTTCGACCTGACCGGGCGTGCCGCCCAGCACGGCGCATAGCCCGGCTGCTGCCATAGCGGCGGCCGATCCGACTTCGCCCTGACATCCTGCTTCGGCACCGGATATCGACGCATTATGCTTGATGAGTCCGCCGATCGCGGCCGCGGTCAACAAAAAGTCGTTGATCCTTTCCGGATCAGCGCCCGTGCAATGGTCAAGATAGTAACGCAGGACCGCTGGCACGACCCCGGCCGCGCCATTGGTTGGAGAAGTTACGACCTTGCCGCCCGCTGCATTCTCTTCGTTGACGGCCATCGCGTAGACGCTCAGCCAATCCGACACGGTATGAGGCTGACTGAGATTTGACCGCTTTTCCGCCACAAGCTGAGCGTGAATATGTCTTGCCCGACGCTTGACATGCAGGCCGCCAGGAAGCTCGCCTTCCTGCGCCAGTCCGCGTTCGATACAGTCGTTCATAGCGCGCCAGATCCGCGAAAGATCTGACTGCACCTGGCCGGCGTCCTGCGAAACGGCTTCATTCTGGAGTTTCATGGCGGCGATGCTGAGGCCGCTGGCTTCGGCCATCCGCAGCATGGATGCGGCGTTATCGAAGGGAAAGGGCCAGGTCGCCACCTCTTCGGCAACCTTCGTTTGTGGCGCCGTCCTCTCCGCAGCGGTCACAATGAAGCCACCACCGATCGAATAGTAGGTCTCGGAGACAATCGGCTTATCTGTTTTGTCGAGCGCGTTGAAGATCAGGCCATTTGCATGGCCGGACAAGGCAGGGCCATAATCGAATACAATATCTTCATTTGGGTCGAAGAAGAGCGGGGGAAGACCGTCTAAACGCAGCATCTTCTCCTGCGATAAGAGGGCAAGCTGTCGCTCCGCTTCGTCCAGGTCGATATCGGCCGGGCGCCAGCCAAGCAGGCCAAGGGCGATGGATCGGTCGGTTGCATGACCCCGGCCCGTGAAGGCAAGCGACCCATGAAGGATACAGCGCACCCGAACCGCATCCTGTGCGGCCGGCGACTGCCTCAGCAGGTCAAGGAACCAGCCAGCGGCCGTCATCGGCCCCATCGTATGGGAGGACGATGGCCCGATGCCGATCTTGAAGATGTCGAACACACTAAGGAACATCGGCTCGTCCTGTTGTGGTCGCGCGGGCGCGATCGACCAAGGCCGTCATTTTCGGATCAGCTATAGATTGGGAAATGGCGGCATAGCTCCTGTACTTCAGTCATCACCGCAGCCTCGACGACGTTGTCGCCTTCCGGCCCTTTCTGCGCCAAAGCATCGATCACGCGCGAAATAAGCTCTCCGATCTTGCGAAATTCCATCTCGCCGAAACCGCGTGAGGTGCCTGCGGACGTGCCGAGGCGTATGCCGGACGTGACTGCGGGCTTCTCCGGATCAAAAGGAATAGCATTCTTGTTGCAGGTCAGGCCAGCGCGTTCGAGCGCATGTTCGGCATCGCGCCCCTTCACCCCTTTTGGACGAAGATCGACGAGCACGATATGACTGTCGGTGCCGCCTGAGACGATGGCAAGGCCTCCAGCGATCAATGTGTCGCTCAGCATGTGGGCGTTGGCCAGCACCGCCTTCGCATATGTCTTGAAATCAGGTTTGAGAGCCTCGCCAAACGCAACGGCTTTGGCAGCGATGACGTGCATCAAGGGGCCGCCCTGATTGCCGGGGAATACGGCTGAGTTGATCTTTTTCGCCAAGGCTTCGTCATTCGTCAGGATGATCCCGCCGCGCGGCCCGCGCAGTGTTTTGTGCGTGGTCGAGGTGACGATGTGCGCATGAGGCAGTGGATCGGGATAAATGCCCGCAGCCACGAGGCCAGCCACATGTGCCATATCGACCAGCAAATAAGCGCCGATCTCGTCGGCAATATCTCGAAAAGCCGCAAAATCGATTTCGCGTGGATAGGCAGACCCGCCAGCGATGATCAGCTTGGGCTTCGTTTCAAGCGCCTTGAGGCGCAGTTGCTGATAATCGATGCGGTGATCGGTCTCGCCCACATCATAGCTGACAACATCGAACCATTTTCCCGACATCGTGACGGGCGACCCATGGGTGAGGTGCCCGCCATGCGCAAGCGACAAGCCCATGATGCGATCACCGGGCTGCAGCAGCGCAAAGAAGACGGCCTGATTGGCCTGCGCGCCCGAATGGGGCTGGACGTTCGCATAGGAGGCCCCGAACAGCGCCTTCACCCGGTCGATGGCCAGCGTTTCGATTTCGTCCGCGAAGGCGCATCCGCCATAATAGCGCTTGCCGGGATAACCCTCGGCATATTTGTTGGTCAGCACCGATCCCTGAGCGAGCAGCACGTCTTCGGAGACGATATTTTCGGACGCAATCAGTTCAATTTGATTCTGTTGACGGCTCAGTTCGCGCCCGATCGCGTCCGCGACTGCGCGATCCTTCATCGCAGCATAAGACTCGCCCTGCCACATGATAACCGGTCTCCTTCAAGGTGATGTCAGATGTTGAATTCTGGTTCGCGGCGCACCGCCGCCAGAAAATTCCAGATATGTTCGGAGAAGGAGTGCCAGACCTCGATCCGGAACCGATTGGCAGTCTCTCGCATCAGGATGATCTGCGCCTTGTCCAACAGCGTTCGGCAACCGGTGCCGACAGGCATCGCCGCCAAATCAAAAGCAATGCCGGATTGCAGGACGAGCGCAGAAAGGGGGCCGTCGATCACGATGCCGGTTTCACGGTGACTCACATCGACCAGGCTGTGCGGCGCTTGCCCATAAATCTCCGCAAAGGCGGACACGATTGCGGCGCCATCGGCTTTGGCGGCAAGAACGAACCATTCATCGGGGCCGAGGCAAAGTGCGAGGCGGCCGGTCGAAGACGCGATGCCGCCAATCTCGACAGGGAGATCGAGCCCGAGAGCGGCGCTCGCGGCCGCCGACTGGGAGGGGGCGATCCGAAGACTGAATCGGGCACAATCGTCCAGCCCGTCGATCGTCACAGGGTGTTCGCCGGTCAAAATGATCTTGTCGCCGCTGAGCGGGTATCGGGCTTGCGTCATCGTCCCGGCTCCTATGCGTTAATGCGCGAATTTTGCGGATCGAAGAAAACCGTCTGGCTGATCACGGCCGCATGGGTGCGATCTGGCATCGGAATGTGAACGACCTCGCCAATGCGCCGACTGCCTGCTTCGATCACGGCCAAGGCAATTGATCGCCCAAGGCTCTCGCTCCAATAGGAAGAGGTGACATGGCCAACCATTCTCATGGGGATTGGCTGATCCGGATCGAAAACGATCTGGGCTCCCTCCTCCAGAATGACCGTGGGATCGCTCGTGAGAAGCCCGACCAGCTGCTTTCGATCATCCTTCAGCATGTCCGGTCGCGCGAGGGAGCGCTTACCCACGAAATCGGGTTTCGTCTTGCCGATCGTCCAACCCAAACCGGCATCGTTAGGCGTCAGCGTCCCGTCCGTATCCTGGCCGATGATGATATAGCCCTTCTCGGCACGCAGGACGTGCATGGTTTCCGTGCCGTAAGCTACGATCCCGTACTCCTGGCCGCTCTCGTAAAGCGTCTCCCAGACGGCGCGCCCGTAACGCGCAGGAACATTGACTTCATAGCCGCGCTCGCCGGTGAAGCTGACGCGGAACAGGCGGGTCGGGATGCCGCAGATGCTGCCTTCGGCAACGGCCATGTGCGGGAGTTGTTCGTCCGACAGGTCAATGCCTTCCACCAAAGGCTCGAGCAGTTTGCGGCTGTTGGGACCATTGAGTGCGATGACCGCCCATTGTTCCGTCGTCGATGTGAGCCAGACTTTCAGATCGGGCCACTCCGTCTGAAGATAATCCTCCATCATGTTGAGGACGCGCGCCGCGCCTCCGGTCGTGGTGGTGACATGGAAGCGATCCTGCGCCAGGCGGCCTATGACGCCATCGTCACGGATGAACCCGTCCTCACCCAGCAGGAGGCCATATTTGCAGCGGCCTGGCGCCAGCTTGGTCCAGGGATTTGTATAGAGGCGGTTCATGAATTCGGCCGCGTCCGGGCCGACCACCTCGATCTTGCCGAGCGTCGACGCGTCGAACATGCCGATGGAGCTGCGCACTGCTGCGCACTCGCGGGCGACGGCCGCATGCATGGTCTCGCCGGCCTTGGGGAAATACCAAGCGCGCCGCCACAACGAGACGGGCTCAAAGATCGCGCCTTCGCTCTCTGCCCATTGATCGATCGGCGTCTTGCGGGTCACCTCGAACAGGCCGTTGCGCGCATAGCCCGCAAAGGCACCGAATGTCGTGGGCGTATAAGGCGGCCTGAACGTCGTGAGACCCACTTCCGGCATCGGCCGCCCGACAGCATCTGCGGCGATCGCCAGACCATTCATGTTCGAGGTCTTGCCCTGGTCCGTCGCCATGCCGTTGGTCGTATAGCGCTTTACATGCTCGATGGAGCGGAACCCCTCCCGAACGGCAAGGCGAATGTCCTTCGCGGTCACATCATTCTGGAAGTCGACGAAGGCCTTGGCCTTGCCTGGGTTGCGATCGGTCGGCAATTCATTGAAATAGCGACCGGAAAGCGCAAATTCACCATTGACCTGATAGGTCGCTGGCGCGCTGTCATAGCCAAGCTCCCGCGCGGCTGCGGCGCCCGCCTGATCGCCTTCCGCAAGGGCCGCTGCCAGCCCGAAGCTGCCGTTTCCGGCCCCGACGGTGCGGCTTGCTTCGACATGGTCGCCGGGGAGAAAGCGCTGCTCGCTCTCATCCCAGCGCAATTTTCCCATGGAGTGCGAGAAAAGATGAAGGCTCGGGGTCCAGCCCCCGCACATCAGGAGCACGTCGCACGACAGGATGTGGGCATCTCCGCCCAGATCGACAGGGCAGACCCGCACCGACTTTATCCGCAAGCGGCCGCGGGTTCCCGTCACCGTCCAGCCCACCAGTATCTGGATGCCCAAAACGCGGGCGCGCTCCTGCAGGTCCACCGAAGGGTCTGAGCGCAGATCGACGATGGCTTCCACCTTGACGCCGGCTTTCGCCATGTCGAACGCAGCAAGCCAGGCGCTGTCATGGGACGTGACGACGACAGCACGCTCGCCAACCGTGACGCCATAGCGATTGAGATATGTCCGGGCCGCGCCTGCCAGCATGACACCGGGGCGATCATTCCCATCGAACACCAGTGGCCGCTCGATCGATCCCTGGGCGAGCACCACTTGCCCGGCCCGAACTTTCCACAGCCGTTCGCGCGGCGTTCCGACCGAACTATGCTCCAGATGGTCGGTAATACGCTCGCACAATCCAACAAAATTCTCGTGATAATAGCCAATTGCCGTCGTGCGAGACAGCAAGGTTACGTTCGGCAGATCGGCAAGGGCGGCAAGGGCCTCGTCAAGCCATTGCTGGCCGGTCAGGCCGGCAATGGTCGCGTCGGTTTCGGACAGTAGCGAGCCGCCTAGGTCCGCATGTTCGTCGACCAAGATCACTTTAGCGCCGGCCCGGCCTGCCGCCAATGCAGCGGCGATGCCGGCGGGACCGCCGCCGACCACCAATATGTCGCAGTGGGCGAAGCGGCTGGCATAACTGTCCGGATCCGGCTCGAACGGCGCGGTGCCAAGTCCTGCTGCGCGTCGGATGAACGGTTCATAGACCTTGGTCCAGAACGCTTTCGGCCACATGAACGTCTTGTAGTAGAAGCCCGCGGAGAACAGCATGTAAAGGGCGTCATTGATTGCGCCGACATCCCATTTCAGCGAGGGCCAGTGGTTCTGGCTCCTGGTCGCCAGGCCAGGATAGATCTCCAGCATCGTGGCGCGGGTGTTGGGCTCAAATCGCCCTTGGCCGTGCGTCACACCGACGAGCGCATTTGGCTCTTCCGAGCCGGCGCCCAAAATGCCGCGTGGTCGGTGATATTTGAATGAGCGCCCGACGAGATGAACGCCGTTGGCCATCAGCGCGGATGCCAGCGTGTCTCCTCGATAACCCTGATACTCGACACCATTGAAGGTGAAGTGCACGGGGCGGCTGGCGTCGATCCGGCCACGTCCGACGATGCGATGAGCCTTCGTCACATGCTTTCCTTGATATCTTCGATGCGCGGGCGAGGCAGCCCCGCTTTATATGTGGTCACAAACTTGTCGCTGACCGTATCGCGCAGCGCGTTGAAGAAGCGCGCGCAGCCATGGATATGACGCCACCGCTCGAAGTGGAGACCGCGCGCGTTGTTCCGCACATAGAGATGGTCCCGCCACTGATCGTCATCGGTCTGAGATGGATCGACCGGGCGGACGATATGCGCTTCTCCGGCATAGACAAACTCGACTTCAGGGCGTTCGGCGTTGCAATAGGGGCAACGAATGAGAAGCATGGCGTCAGTCCTTCAGTGCGCGACGGCTGCAGCGGCAGCTTCATCGATCAACCGGCCAGTTTTAAAGCGGTCCAACGTGAAGGGCGCGTTGATCGGGTGCGGCTCGCCCCGAGCAATGGTGTGCGCAAAGACATGTGCCGAACCCGGCGTCGCCTTGAAGCCACCGGTCCCCCAGCCGCAGTTGACGTAAAGGCCAGGCACGGGGGTCTTGCCGATGATCGGGGACCGATCAGGCGTGACATCCACGATGCCGCCCCATTTTCGCAGCATGCGCATCCGCGTGAAAATCGGGAAAATCTCGCAGATCGCGGCGACAGTATGCTCGATGAGCGGCAACCCGCCGCGCTGACTGTAGGACACATATTGATCCGTGCCCGAGCCGATGACGAGCTCGCCCTTGTCCGACTGGGAAATATAGGCGTGGACCGTGTTGGACATGACCACGCATGGGAAGACGGGCTTGACCGGCTCAGACACCAGGGCCTGCAGCGGATAGCTTTCAAGCGGCAGGCGGACACCCGCCGTGTCCATCACGACGGACGTATTGCCGGCAGCGGCGACCGCGACCTTCTTGGCCTTGATAAAGCCGCGCGCCGTATCGACGCCGATCACTTTCCCGCTGGCATCACGTCGGATCGCCGTGACGGGGCAGTTCTGAATGATGTCGACCCCACGCGCCGCAGCGCCTCGCGCATAGCCCCATGCGACCGCGTCATGGCGGGCGACGCCTCCGCGCCGCTGAAGTGCAGCGCCCATGACAGGATAGCGCGCGTCAGCCGCAATGCTGAGCGGTGGGCAGAAGGCCTGCGCCTGCTCCGGCGTAAGCCACTCATTGTCGATCCCGTTCAGGCGATTGGAATGGATGTGGCGCTTGAAAATCTGAACGTCGTGCACCGAGTGCGCAAGCATCATGACGCCGCGCTGCGAAAACATGACGTTATAATTGAGCTCCTGTGACAAGCCTTCCCACAGTTTCAGCGCATGCTCGTAGAGTGCTGCGCTCTCGTCATAGAGGTAATTCGATCGAATGATGGTGGTATTTCGCCCGGTATTGCCGCCTCCAAGCCAACCTTTGTCGATCACCGCTACGTTCGTGATGCCATGTTCTTTCGCCAAATAATAACCGGCGCCCAACCCATGGCCTCCGGCGCCGACGATCACGACATCATATTCTGCTTTCGGCGCTGCATCTGGCCACTGCTGTTCCCAGTTTTTGTGCCCCGTCAACGCATTCGCAATCAAAGACGGGAAGGAAAAACGGGTCATGGCAGGCCTTACGATGGTTCGAACCTCATCATTGACGAGACCGGCAAGGCGGAACAGGATATTTGCGCCATCAGGGGTGCAGCGAAACGACATATTCTCGTTCGTGCCGGATCGGATAGGCAGCGACGCGCCGTGCGCGGCTGAAAAGGGTGGCGGGATGGCTTGCCCGGCCCTCGCGTCAGATGTCCCCTTGCATGAAACATGGTCTTCGACGGCAAGCGTCTATGACGCCATCTCCGTCGCCAATCTTCCCCGGCCGGAGCAATCTTCACCGAGGCTCTCTCTGGATCAGGTCGTTGCTTCACCGCCCGTCCGGCATCCATTCAACCCTCGAGCGGCCTCTCGATCATGGCAGCTCGACAACCGCCGTGGAGACGCCTCGTCCCGATAGCCAGGACATCAAGGCCTCAAAGGGGAGGGCGATCGTCGCCGTATTGCGAAGCGGGTGGATCGCGATCCGCTCAGCCTCGCGAAAACTGGCGTCAAAGACGAGCGTAACATGGCCAGGTTCGGCGTTCGCCGCCGCTAATGGGGTCACCGATCCTGGCGTCACCTTGAGCAGGCGCTCCATATCGTCCGGTTTGGCAAAAGAGAACTTGCCTGCTCCGAGCAGAGCGGCAAACGCCTTTAAATCGGCGCGCTTGTCACTGGGCAGCGTAACGAGCCAGAATTGCCCGCTCTTGTCCTTGAGGAAGAGGTTTTTCGTATGCGCTGCGGGAAGCTGCTCGTGAATGGAGGCGCTTTCCTCCACAGTGTGGACAGCAGGATGCTCCAGGCACTCGAAGGCGATCCCTGCCTGCGTGAAATCCTGATAAATGTCGTCTTCGGTCATTCTCGCTCCGCCATTTGCCGAAAGAGACCGGCATCGAAACTGCTCCCGACACTCAAACGTTACAAAAAATGACGCACTTTCAGTAGCTTTGCGATATTTTCGAGTAGTTTCAGTGGATAGCCTCGCACCCGGATGATCATTCGGAATTTCGCGAAATTGTCCGCCTACCCAAAAGCGTTTCGCGAACTAAAAAACGTGCAATCATAACGGAATGGCTCAAATCCGCCATTTTTGAGGCCTAAAAAGCTCTCCACTGAATTGCGTTCAGTACGGTTTTTGAGCCGCCTGTCATTGCCGCCGGCCGACGGCCCAAGTGTGCGCCATTGACGCACTTTGGCACCGAACTTAGCCAGCCCCATGACAAAGAGAAAAAGCGCCCTCGATGGGCTGAAAGTAACCGTGACTTATGTCGGATCTGGCAACAGCGAAGGCAGACAGCCTCGAGTGAAAGTCCCGCCTGTGAATGTCGCCGCTCTCCGTTCGAAAACCGGATTGTCCCAGTTCGAGTTCGCCCAGAGCATTGGAGTGCCAAAAGGCACTTTGCTCAATTGGGAGCAGGGCCGCCGTGAACCGTCGGGACCGGCGCAAGTCCTCTTGGCGATCCTCGCGAAGAAGCCGTCGCTGGTGAAGGATCTCTTTGCCAACCGTCATGTCTATCAGCCGCAACCGGATCGAGCCTGGCTGCCTGGCGGGCCGCATCCTGATGATATGACGCCAGAAGCGAGATGGGCAGAGATACTTCAAATTCTAAATACTGCGCGAACCCGCTTGCAGGCGAAAATAGGTGGGCGAGGCTTTAGCTGACAACGACGGGCGCGGAATTTACAATTGCGAGAAACGGGTACGGTTCACGACCGGTCCAGCCAAGCTTACCCGCATGTTCCGCTTGATCATCTCTTCTAGCAAGATCTGGATCTGCAATTCGGCGAGACGCGCGCCCACGCAGCGGTGAATACTATATCCGAACGACAAATGGCGCCGAGCGTTTTACCCCATCTTCGCGGCAGGTATATCCCCCCACCGGGTCGTGAAGCTGGGCTACAGGTTCTCCTGTCGCATTCGCTATACCCCGCCTTTGCGGGCCGAGGCTTTTGATACCAGACGCCCAGTATAGCTTTAGGGTTGAGTGAACTCGGCACGCAAATCGGCCTTTAAGACTTTGTTGGCACCGCTAAGCGGCAAAGGTGTTGCTCGAATGTCGACGCTGCGCGGACACTTGTAGTGCGCGATCAGGTCGCGGCAGTGGGCGATCAGCTCTGCTTCACTGGCGCTGGCGTTTTCGCGCAGGTTTACGATTGCATGGACCGTTTCACCCCAGAGGGGGTCGGGCTTGCCGACAACCGCGCACAGGGAAACAGCGGGATGCGAGGCAAGCGCATTCTCAACTTCTTGAGACCACACGTTCTCCCCGCCGGTGATAATCATGTCTTTGAGGCGATCGACGACGAAAAGGTACCCATCATCATCCAGGTAGCCCACATCGCCAGTATGCATCCAGCCACCTCGCAGAGCCTCCGCGGTGAGTTCGGGCCTGTTCCAGTATGCGTCTTATACTTCGGGCTTCAAATCAGGCGCATTTCAGTTCATCGCTGTTTCGCCTGTGGTTGCCCAGCAAGTTGCCAATCCGGAATCGGTCGATTCGTATGAAGCTGGCCTGCGCACGACTTTGCTTGATCGACACCTGCGCTTGAATGCCGCGGTCTTCAGCATGAACTATCGTGATCTGCAGCAGTTGCGTGTGATCCAGTTCGCTCCCGGCGTTACTGCAGTTCTGACTGCAAATGCTGCGAACAGCCGGATCAAAGGCTTCGAAATGGAAGGGCGGGCCGTCTTCAACAGCAACTGGTCGCTCGATTTCAGCTATGGTTATCTTGACGCGAAGTTCAAAAACTATGTGTTCAACCCAACGCTCGATTTCAGCGGCAACCGCATGCAACGCGCTCCAAAAAGCACCTTGTCGCTTGGACTCAATTTCGAAACTAAGACGGGCTTGGGCGAGCTCTCGACGCGGCTAGGCTAGCATATTCGATTCAGGCTGGGATGTAGCGGTAGCCGAAAAGAGCCGGGACACCCTTTTAGCACTCGGAGGGATGGACGAGACAACGTTGCCTCCTCCGGCTGACCGGCGCAGCGTCTTCATGGACATCTACGCTGCTTTCGCGCGTCAGCACATGCGGCTATATGGCTCGACTGCTCAGCACTTTGCTGCTGTCGCGGCCAAGAACCATGCCCATTCGGTTCATAATGAACGCGCTCAGTATCGCCGCGCCTATTCGATCGAGGAAGTGTTGGCCGACCGCCCAATCGCCTGGCCACTAACCTTGCCAATGTGCGCCCCGGTCAGTGACGGGGCGGCGGCGGCAGTACTTTGCACTGAGGCCGGTCTACGCCGGCTGGGCGTTCAGTCCCGTGCCGTAGAACTGCGCGCCTGTACCCTTGGAAGCTCGGTACACCGGCATCCCGACGATCTTGAGCAGCACATCGGTCGGGTTACCGCCCTGAAAGCATTCGAGGCTGCTTCGATCGGTCCTTGCGATATAGATCTGGCCGAAGTTCACGATGCAACCGCTGTCGGCGAAGTCATCCAGGTCGAGAACCTTGGCCTGGCACCTCGCGGTGAGGGTGGACTAGCAGCCATACAAGGTCACACCGCGTTGGGAGGCCGAACGCCGGTCAACCCTAGTGGGGGTCTTGAAAGCAAGGGCCATCCGATCGGCGCGACTGGACTGGCCCAGACTTTCGTGTCCCCCGTCAGCACCAATGGCACAGATTTGAGGTTGTGAATTAAGGAGGGTTGGGGCTTCGTCGCAGTGACGAAGGAACGAAGATGAAGCCCCAACCCTCCATGAAAAAATCGCCCGCCAAGGCCCCTGCTGAGCGGGTGGTGAAGGACATCCGGCGGCAGACGCGGCGGCACTTCTCAGCTGAGGACAAGATCCGCATTGTGCTGGATGGCCTGCGCGGCGAGGACAGCATCGCCGAGCTGTGCCGCAAGGAAGGCATTGCGCAGAGCCTGTATTACGTGTGGTCGAAGGAGTTCATGGAGGCCGGCAAGCGCCGCCTGGCCGGCGACACCGCCCGTGCCGCAACGACCGGCGAAGTGCAGGATCTGCGCCGTGAGGCCCGTGCCCTGAAGGAATGCGTGGCCGACCTGACGCTCGAGAACCGTCTGCTGAAAAAA
>NZ_JACLAU010000025.1 GCF_014230305.1 Novosphingobium aerophilum | reverse complement strand
CCGCGACAATCAGGACGACCGATAAACCTTGCCAGCGACAATCAGAATGGCCACAAACTGTCGCGCCGCGACAATCAACTTCTCATCCTGATCGTCGCGCTCTTCTCACCCAGATCGTCGCGCTACACCAATCACTCCAGCTGTTTATGGCTTAAGTTAGAATCCCTCCCGCTCCGCCACCGGGTCAACCCTCAGGCTCCTGGGTTCAAACCCAGCCCACCGCCTTGAGTTCGGGCACCATGCTTCGGGCGACGGGGGCCTCCAGTCCGTTCGAGAGCTTGAGCCAGAGGGCGCGGCCGCGGGTTTCGGTGCCTGTCACTGCCTCGCGCGCGACCCACCAGCTGCGGTGCACACGCAGGCCGTCGACCCCGTCGAGTTCGCTCACCGCGTCGCTGATCCGCATCAGCAGCAGCGTGCTGCCGGCCGCATGATGCACCCGCACATAATGGTCCTCGTGGCTGAGCGCCAGGATCGGACCGCCGCCCAGCGCGGGTATCCGCTCGGCCAGCTTTGGCCCTGACGGTGCGGGCCCGGACAAGGATGGTGCGGCGGCGACTGGGTCCAGCGGGCCGGGCTGGGCGGGCGATCGGCCAGGCGGAGGGCCCGGCGGCTCGGCCGTGGTGCTTGGGGGTTCCGGTCGCGCCAGCGCCAGTTGCACCAGGGTGGCGACCGCCCCGACGATCAGGACCTCGAGATAGCGTTGCAACAGGACGGTGAGGGGGGCTTCGCCCAGGGTGTCGCCGCTGATCAGCCAGGCCACCAGCAGCGTGGTCGGCATCGCCGCCAGCACGCAGGCACAGGCGATGCACAGCCACTGCGGGATGCCAGACTGCGCCGCGACGATGCGGCCGGCCCAGATCACCGGACGGAACAGGGCATAGCCGCCGAATACGAACAGGGCCCACTGCGCCAGCCGCTGGGCCAGCGGCGTGGCATAGCTGCCGAACGGGCCGAGCAGGGCCAGCGCGACGACGATCGCGGCCATGATTCCCAGTTCCATGCCAAGCTTGCGCAATTGCATGCCTTCGCCGTCCCGTTCACGCTTCGCCAAATGGCCCGCCCTGCCCCGGCGGTGGCGGCCACGAATGGCTCCGCACCGTTCGCGGAGGAGCGCTTGCCCGTCAACCGGGCTGTGTCAGTCGGGACGGCGAAAGGAGCTCATCCCGATGCCGTCCACCCTGATCCCGTCCTCCCCTGCCACCCCGGTCCGGTCTCCGGCCCGGTCCCTCTTCCCGGCCCCGCAAACGGATGCCATCCCGCCATCATTCGCCCGGCGGTTCGTCCGGGGCGAGCTGCAGCGGCCTGCCGCCGTGGCCGCGATCCTGGTCAGCGGGGCGATTGGCCAGGCGTTGGTGGCCCATCTGTTCAGCGGCCAACCGTTCTGGCCCAGCGCCTATGGGGTGGTTCTGGCCATCCATATCGCCACGGTCACCCCGGCCCTGCCGCTGGGTGCCTGGCTGCTGCTCCGAGCGAAGGGCACGCGCGGGCACCGGCTGCTCGGCCGGGTGTGGGCCTTGCTGATGCTGGTCACCGCCCTGACCAGCTTCGGCATCACCGAGCTGACCGGGCACTTCAGCCCGATCCACCTGCTGTCGATTCTGACCATCGTCAGTGTGCTGCGCGGCATCCGCTTCGCCCGGCGCGGTGACATCGCGCGCCATCAGCGCGCGATGGTCCTGGCGTTCACCGGGCTGGTCGCCGCTGCGGTCTTCACCCTGCTGCCCGGGCGTCTGCTCGGCTCATGGTTGCTGGGCTGAGGAGGCGGGCCCCATGCCCATCCCCGCGCAGCCGCCCGTCCGGCCGCCGAGGGGGATTCGTTGGTCCCGCTGAAGCCGGATGCGGCCCGGCGTCAGGGGGCCGTCAGTTCCCGCTCGGCCGCCCCCCCCGGCTTCCACGCGGGCGCTTCGGAGCCGTCTGCGATCGACTGGGTCAGCGTGTAGAAGAACCGGTTGAAGTCGGCCGCGGCCTGCCAGTCGATCGGGGTGTCCAGATCGTCGGCAGGGTGGTGGTAACGGCGGAGGTACCAGTCGCGGTAGCGCGCCCGCGAGGTGGCGTCATAAGTCGCGAAGACAAAGCTGGTCCCGGGCACGCCCGCCGCCATGAACGGCCAGTTGTCCGAACGGCGCAGCAGGTTGCGCTCGGGCTCGGGGTCCTCCTGGATGGCGATGCCCAGCTGGTGTCCGACCCGGCGGACGTGATCGCCCAGCGTGCTCTCCACCAGCCCGTGCACCGACAGGACCTTCAGCGGGTAGAGCGGGCGGATCTGGTCGAGGTTGATCACTGCCGCATGCGAGGCGAGCGGTCGGGTGGGATGATCAACATACCAGCGGGATCCGAGCAGCCCCTTCTCCTCGCCGGTGAACACGGCAAACAGCACCGGGCGGCGAAAGCCCTGTCCGGCCCGGCGGGCCGCCAGGCGTTCGAGCAGGGCGACATAGGCCGCATCGTCGAGCGCGCCGTTGTAGATGCCGTCTCCGCCGACCGGCTCGCCGCGGCCGTAGCCGTCGAGGTGAGCGGCCACGACGATCGCCTGGTCGGCCAGGGCGGGATCGGTCCCGGGCAACAGCCCGAGGACATTGGCCGAGCGGATCGCCGCACGGGTGACCGTCAGCTCGGCGGCGAGCGGGCCCAGCTCGATCCTGGGCAGCGCGCGATCGCTGGCCCCTGCCGCGAGGATCGCCGGGGCGCGGGGGTTCAGCCGCGCGAAGGCGGCCGGGTTGAGCATGCCGGACAGGAATGTGCCGGTCGCCGTGGAACTCGGGCCCGAACCCTGGCCGGCAAAGGTCACCGTGCGGGAATAGGCCAGCGGCCAGCGCATCGGTTCACCCGCGAAGCCGGGGGCGGCGATCAGCAGCATGCCCGCGGCCCCGGCGCCGCGCAGTGCCCTGGCCCGATCGAAGCTGCCGATCCGGGCGGGTGCCGGCCGGCCGTAGCAGACCACCAGCCGGCCGCGCACGTCGCCGATCTCGTCCGGGCCGCAATAGCCGCGGAAGGTGGCGGGCACCGCCAGCCGGGAGGGCGTGTCCACCCCGAGCGAGAGCGTCAGATCGTGGTTGAAGCGCAGGGTGCGACCGCCGATCGCCATGCGCGAACGGGCCGAATCGAGCCGCATCTCGGTAAAGTCGATCGGCTGGAACCACGTCCCGTCGACCCCCGCCGGGGTGAGCCCGGCCGCGGCGAAGCGCCGGGCGACCAGCGCGGCGGCGCGGTCATATTCGAGAGACCCGGTATCCCGGCCGGCCATGTCGTCCCCGGCCAGCTCGCGGGTCAGGGCCCACCAGTCGCGGGTGTCGGGATCGCTCGGCCCCGGGGGTGCACCCGCCGCCGGGGCCTGCACCAGCAGGGCCGCGCCGGCGAGGGACATCGCCAGGGTCCCCAGGACGATCCGCGGACGACGGCGCGCCACCGGGCCCTGCCTCATGCCGCCTTGCGCGCGGCGATCCACTGATCGACGCGGCGTTCCAGGATGCCCAGGGGCTGCGATCCGTCGCTGATGAGCAGATCGTCGAAGGCCTTGATGTCGAACCGGTCCCCCAGCGCGGCTTCGGCCTTGCGGCGCAGTTCCATGATCTTGATCATGCCGATCTTGTAGCCGGTCGCCTGGCCCGGCATGGTGATGTAGCGGCGCACTTCGGACCGTGCCTGGTTCGGGGGCAGCCGCCCGGTCTTGATCATGAATTCGACGGCCTGGTCCTCGGTCCAGCCCATCGCGTGGATCCCGGTGTCGACCACCAGCCGTGCCGCCCGGAAGGTTTCGGCGTCCAGCCGCATGAAGTCCTCGGCGGCGTCCTGGTAGGCCCCCATCTCCTTGCACAGCAGCTCGGCATAAAGCGCCCAGCCTTCGTTGAAGGCCACATAGCCACCGACCAGCCGGAACTTCGGCGTACCGGTCTGCCGCGCCTGGATATCGCCCTGCATGACGTGGCCCGGCACCCCTTCGTGGCACATCAGGTCGGTCAGTTCCGCCGGGTCCTTGGTCACGCCGAGCAGGTGATCATAGACCCGCCCCGGGCGCACCCCGTCCGGGCTCGGCCCCGAGGCGTGAGCGGCCCCGCCCGCCACCTCGCTGAACGAGGGCTCGCGCAGCACCTCCATGCGGTACTGCGGCAGGGCGTTGAAGCGGGCCGGCAGGAGTGTGCGGTTGCGGGCGATGATGGCGTTGGCGCGGCGCAGGTAGTCCTCGCGCAGGGCATCGGTCCAGGGCTGCGGCGGGAAGCGCTTGGCGCGATCGGCATAGAAGGCCTCGCGGTCGGCGAACCCGGCCGACCGGGCCAGCGCGTCCTGCTCACCGGCGATCCGCTGCAGTTCGGCCAGCCCGGTCTGGTGGATCTGCGCGGCGGTCAGGTCCAGCGTGGTGTTGATGCGCAGCGCCGCAGCGTACCAGTCCGCCCCGCCGGGCAGCGAGACCGCCCCGACGCGGCCGCTCGGCGCGGCGGGCAGCGCGCCCTCGGCCCAGGCCACCACCCGGGCATAGCCCGGCTGCATGGCCAGCAGCGCGGCGCGGGTATCGGCCAGCAGGGCTTCGGCCTCGGCCGCGGTGATCTTGCCGCCGGCCTGCAACTTGCCGACCTTGGCCCGGGCATCGGCCATCAGCGGGGAATCGGCCCCGCCGTCGAACGGGGCTCCGCTGACGATCGCCCGGGACCCGGCGATGATCCGCTCGACCTGGAAGCGCGGCACGCGGACCCCGGCCTGTTCGGACTGCCGGGTCTGCGCCAGCGCCGTGTCCAGCGCCGCCGGAATCCCGCGGATCCTGGCGTTGTAGGCCTGCAGGTCGGCCGCATCGCTGACCGTATGGGTGTTGATCAGGAAATCCGGCAGGGTCGAATGGGCGGAATAGAGGAAGGAATAGAACGGCGGCTGGAACGCCCGGAAGCGATACTGCAGCTCCATCCGCTCCAGCTCGGTGGCCCAGATGTCGAAGTTGGTCTGACCCTTGGGGGACAAGCGGTCCCGCACGAAGCTGGCCTTCATCCGCGCCACGCTGGCCCGCCGCGCCTCGAGCCGCTGGAGCTGGGCGGCCTCGCTGTTGTCGTCGAGCCGGTCCTTGCCCTCCTTCATCCCCAGCCGGGTCGCGAGTTGGGGGCGCATCGCCAGGTCGCGGGCGAATTCGGCGTCGAGGAAGGCGGTCAGCCGGGCGTCCTCGGTCGCGGCGTCGGGGCTCGCGGCGGCGCTGGCCGGCGCAGCGACCGGCTGGGCCAGGACGGCTGCGGACATCGGCAGGACAGTCGCTCCGGCAAGGAGCATGGCGCGCTTGATCATGGTCGACCCTGTTGTTGTCGTGGAGAGGCTGGGTTGGTGAAGGGCGTCCGGCCGCGCGGGCCGGAAGAGGGGGCAGACTACCAGCCCGCCCGTCCGGTTCAAGCGGCACCTGTCCAATCAGCCAACAAACTGCGATTGCGTGGAATTGTCTCGAAACGCGGTCTGTTGCCGCCAATCTGCAAACGATTGTTGTCAGGGCGTCGACTCTGTGCCATGGGCGTTGGCAGGCAAGGGCGACGAAGGCCGCCGTCACCGCCACGCGCACGGGAGAGCGCTCGATGGATCAGCACCAGCAAGCCCAGCGGCCGCGTCTTTCGCTGGTCCGGATCCTCGAGATGAACCTCGGGTTCCTCGGGCTGCAGTTCAGCTTCGGCCTGCAGCAGGGCAACATGGGGCCGATCTATTCGTACCTCGGCGCGAGCGAGGGGCAACTGCCGCTGCTCCAGCTTGCCGGGCCGATGACCGGCCTGATCGTCCAGCCGCTGATTGGCGCGCTGTCGGACCGCACCACCAGCCGCTGGGGGCGGCGCACGCCCTATTTCCTGTTCGGCGCCGTGCTCTGCGCGATCGGCCTGCTGACCATGCCGCTCTCGGCCTCGATCGTCATGGCGGTCTCGCTGATGTGGCTGCTCGACGCGGGCAACAACATCACGATGGAGCCCTACCGCGCCTATGTGTCGGACCGGCTGGACCCGGCGCAGCGGCACACCGGGTTCCTGACGCAGAGCGCCTTCACCGGCCTGGCGCAGATGCTGGCCTATCTCACCCCCTCGCTGCTGGTGATGCTCGGCATGGACCGCGACTGGGTCGATCCGCATGGCATCCCTTATACGGTGCGCACGGTGTTCTGGTTCGGCGCGGCGCTGTCGCTGGGGACGATCCTGTGGTCGGTGCTGCGCGTGCCCGAACTCCCGCTCGGCGCCGAGGAGCGGGCGCGCATCGTCGCCGCGCCGCGCGGGATCGGCGCGACCCTGGCCGAGGTGGGCAATGCGATCGTCACCATGCCGGTGGCCATGCGCCGGCTCGGGCTGATGAGCCTGTTCCAGTGGTTCAGCTTCTGGGGATACTGGACCTATGTGCCCTACGTGGTGGCGCGCAATGTCTATGGCACCAGCGATCCGGCCAGTGGCGGCTTTCATGAGGCGGTGCTGACCAACGGCCAGATGGCAGCGTTCTACAACCTGGTCGCCTGCCTGGCAGCCTTCGCCATGGTTCCGCTGGTGCGCCGGATCGGGCCGGGGCCGATGCACGCGCTCTGCCTGGTGGCGGGCGGCATCGGGGTGCTGACCCTGGCCCATGTCACCGACAAGGCCCTGCTGTTCCTGCCGATGCTGGGCATCGGCCTGGCCTGGGGCAGCACCATGGGCAATCCCTACGCGATCCTCAGCAATGCCGTGCCGGCCGAGCGGACCGGGGTCTACATGGGGATCTTCAACATGATGATCGTGCTGCCGATGCTGCTGTTCTCGGTGCTGATGAGCGAGCTCGACCTCGGTTTCGTCAAGCTGGGCTTCGGCCTTTACGAAAAGCTGCTGGGCGGCGACCCCCGCCACCTGCTCACCCTGTGCGGCGCCGGGCTGATCGCCGCCGGCCTGGCCGTGTTGCGGGTGCGCGAAGGGCGCGCCGCTGCCACCGGGGCGACCGAGGGTCTCGCCCATTCATGACCGAACACCCCGTTCGCCCCACGGCGACCCCACCTTCAGAAGAGAATCTGTCCATGCCTGAACGCCCCGCAGCAACCGGCCAATGGCGGCCGACCGCCTTCGGAGCGGAAGGGGCCAGGATCCCGACGATTGGCGCGGCGGACGTCCGGCCGCTGGTCCCCGGGCTCGACCTGTGGGACTGCTGGCCGCTGACCCACGTCGACGGCCGCACGGCCGAGCATGCCGGGCGGACCTGGTGGTTCTTCCTGAGCGCTGCCCAGTTCCCCGATCCGGTCCAGCGCCATGCTCATGCCCGCATCCGTCTGCTGTCGCGCGGGGCGGATGGCTGGCGCGATCACGGCAATGCCTTGCCCGACGGACTGACCCCGGGTTCGCGCGAATGGGCCGGGTCGGCGATCCTGACCGCCGAGGATCAGGTGACCCTGTACTACACCGTCGCCGGCCGCGCGGGCGAGCCGGACCTGACCTTCGAACAGCGACTGTTCGCGGTGTCAGGCCGCCTGCACGCCGATGGCATCGGCGCGTGGAGCACGCCGCAAGAGCTGGTCGTGGCCGACGGGGCGATCTACCAGATCGCGAACGACCGGGTCGAGCTGGCCCCGGGCACGCTCAAGGCCTTCCGCGATCCGTTCTTCTTCCGCGATCCCGTCACCGGGCAGGATCACCTGATCTTCACCGCCAGCGCCGGCTGGGCCGAGGTCGCGCACAACGGCATGGTCGGGCTGGCCACGCGCACGGTCACGGGCTGGCAACTCGACACCCCGCTGATCGACGCGATCGGGGTCAACAACGAGCTGGAGCGGGCCCAGGTTCATTACCGTGCCGGGGCCTACTACCTGCTCTGGTCGACCCAGCGCCACACCTTCGCCCCGTCGGCGCCGGCCGGTCCGAACGGCATCTACGGCATGGTGGCCGACAGTCTGCGCGGTCCGTGGCGGCCGATCAACGGGTCGGGGCTGGTCGCGGCCAATGCCCCGGACGAGCCGCAGCAGTCCTATTCCTGGGTTCTGACGGGCGAGGACGAGGTCTGGAGCTTCGTCGACTACTGGGGCCTGGCGGGCCGCAGCCTGGCCGACCATCCGGAACTGGTGCGCAGCCGGTTCGGCGGCACCGCGGCGCCGGTGTTCCGCCTGCGCTTCGCCGGGGACACCGTTTCGCTCGCCTGACCGGTCAGGCGCTTTCGCGCACGACCAGCCGCGGCACCATGATGGTCGAAGGGGTGTCCTCTCCGGCGATCCGGGCCAGCAGCGAAGCGACCATCGCCCGCGCGCCGCCCGCGATGTCCTGGTGGATGGTGGTCAGCTTGGGCACGGTCTGCTCGGTCATCGGCAGATCGTCGAAACCGACCAGCGCCATATCCTTCGGCACCTTGCGGCCCCGCTCGTGCAACTGGCGCAGCGTGGCCATGGCGATCAGATCGGATGCGGCGAAGATTGCGTCTGTGGCCGGGTCCATGCGATCGAGGTCGGCTGCGATCTGGCTGACCATCTCCTCCGCCGAAAGGTGGGTGGCGAATCCGTCGATCCTGGTGCCCGTGCCCGATTCCTCGGCAGCGGCGCGCGCCCCGGCCAGGCGCCGCTCGATCTCCAGGCCGCGGGTATCGCCGAAGAAGGCGATGCGGCGGCAGCCGCGGGCGATCAGATGCTGGGCGGCCAGCCGCCCGCCGGCAAAGCTGTCGGTCCCGACCACGCAATGCTGCTGCCCTTCGCGGTGAGTCCCCCAGACCACCAGCGGGCGATAGCGCGCGGCCACGCTTTCGATGTTGTGGAACTGGTCGGACTGACCGATCAGCAGGACCCCGTCGAGCATGCCCGAATCGACGATCCGTTCGAGCCATTCGGCATTGTCCACCGGCAGGGCGCGGCTCAGCATCAGGTCATAGCCGCGATCGATCAGGGCATCGGCCAACTGGCCCAGCAGGGTCATGAAGAACGGGTCGGAGATGTGCTGTTTCTGTTCGTGACCCAGCGGGATGACGACACCCACCACCCCGGTCTGGCCGGTGCGCAGGCGGCTGGCCATCTGATTGGGCCGGAAGCCGTGTTCGCGGGCCAGCGCCTGGATCCGCTCGCGCGTTTCGCGATTGACCAGGCTCTTGTCGGCCAGCGCGCGCGAGACCGTCCCGGCGGACACGCCCGCCAGCTTCGCCAGTTCGGCGATGTTGCGCAGCCGGCGCGGCCGCGGCTCGCGGTCCTGGCTCATTGGTGCGCTCCCTTGCCGACCACCCCTAGGCGCCCGCCCTGGGCGCAGCCATGGCCTGGCGGCCCAGCGCGATCGCCCCGGTGATTCCGGCCAGATCGCCCAGGCCGGGACCGACGATGTAACGCTGCAGCCCGGGATCGAGCCGTGGGTGGACGACATAGCCGGCCAGCTTGCGTTCGGTCTGGAGGCGCAGGCTGTCCAGCAGCCCGGGGGCCTTCATCACCCCGCCGCCGAAGATCAGGCGGTCCGGCGCGTGCAGCAGGATCAGCGAGAGGGCGAGGTCGGACAGGTAATCGCCCAGCAGCTCGACCGCGTCGGCGGTGTCCGCCATCTGGTCCAGGCTCTGGCCATAGCGGGCCTTGATCGCCGGACCGCTGGCGAGGCCCTCCAGGCAGTCGCCATGATAGGGACAGGTGCCGGCGAAGGGATCGCGCGCGTGATCGTGCCGGGGCCGGATATGGCCGGATTCGAAATGGGTAAACCCGCCCACCGGCTCGCCCCGCCGCACCAGGCCGGTCCCGACCCCGGTGCCGACCGTGGTATAGGCCAGCGTGCCGGTGCCCTGGCCGGCCCCGGCCTGCCATTCGCCCAGCGCCGCGGCATTGACGTCGGTGTCGACCAGCATCGGCACCTGCAGCGGCGCAAGCCATTCGAGGTAGCTCGCCCCCGACCAGTGCGGCTTGGGCGTGCTGGTGATCGATCCGTAAGTGGGCGAGGCGCGATCGATGTCGACCGGTCCGAAGCTGCCGATGCCCAGCCCGCCGATCGGCCCGTGCCGCGCCGCCGCCTCGCGGAAGAACGCCAGAACGCCCGGCATGGTGATGGCGGGGCTTTCGGTGTCGAGCCGGGCCTGCTCCAGGATGGTACCGTCAGCCCGGGCGATGGCGATCACGAACTTGGTGCCGCCGGCTTCGATGGCGCCGATCAGGGGGGTGGTCATGCGAAAATCCTTGGTCGAGCAGGGGCAGGGATGGGCGGGTCAGGGTGTTGCGGCCAGCGGGGCGCCGGTCAGCCCGGCAACAGCTGGTCCACGCGGTGCCGCGCCGAAAGCTGGTATAGCGGGGTGGCGAGCAGGGTGGTCACCACCGCCATCAGCACCAGCATCGAGAACAGCGCCGGGCCGATCACCCCGCGCTGCAGGCCGATGTTGATCACGATCAGCTCCATCAGGCCACGCGCGTTCATCAGCGCGCCGATGCCCAGCGCGGTGCGGTGGTCCTCGCCGCAAAGCCGGGCGGTCAGGTAGCAGGCCCCGCCCTTGGCGAGGATCGACACCGCGACGATCAGCATGGCCACGCCGATCAGCTGGGTGGAGTGCATCAGCCTCAGATCGGTGTTGAGCCCCGAGTACGTGAAGAACATGGGCAGCAGGAAGACGACGGTGAAGGGTTCGAGCCGCGCCCGGACCATGTCCGCCACCGCGCCGCGCGGCATGGCCACGCCCAGCAGGAAGCCGCCGAACACTGCATGGATACCGGCGGCGTCCATGGCCCAGGCGCAGAGCGTGAACAGCACCAGCACCACGGCCAGGATCAGGTCATCGTTCTCGCCCGGGCGGGCGATCGCGTCGAGCCGCCGCAGCAGGCGCGGCGCGGCCACGATCATGAACAGCGCGAACAGCCCCCCGCCGCCCAGCGCCTTGATCGCGACCAGGGCGCCGTCGCCCAGGCTGGCGAGCACGAAGGCGATGACGATCCAGGCTCCGACATCGCCGATCGCTCCGGCCGAAAGGGAAATGACCCCCAGCCGGGTTCCCGCGATGCCGCGTTCGTGAATGATCCGCGCCAGCATCGGAAAGGCGGTGATGGCGATCGCCGCGCCCAGGAACTGGATCGCCTGCGCCGGCCCCACCACGGGCATGAACAGCCCGGGAATCTCCAGCAGTGCGGGCGCGAGCGCCGCCGCGGCCAGGAAGGGCACGGCCATGCCGCCGAAGGCCACCACCGCAGCCGAGCGGGCGCTGCTGGCGAACTCGCGCCGGTCGAACGTCAGGCCGACGATGAACATGTAGAGACCCACGCCGAACTGCGCGCCCACGAACAGCACCTTGCGCGAATCCGCAGGGAACAGGGCCGCCGTGAAGTCCGGGAAGAGGGCGCCCAGCACCGAGGGGCCAAGCAGCACGCCGGCGATCATCTCGCCCACCACCTGCGGCTGGCCGAGGAAGCGCTGCGCCACCCAGCCCACCGCGCGGCAGGCGGCGACAATCGCCGCCATCTGCAGGAAAAAGGTCACGGACAACTGTGCGGCAGTCATGCGGTTGCTCCCAGATGGCCGGTCCTGCGGCCCGACGTCGCACCAGCGGCGAACATCGAGCATAGCGCGCGGCCAGCCTTCGGGGGAGAGGCCTAGCACGATCTAAATCGATTGCAATCACCGACCCCGCATGCCAGCCTGCCCCATGCCGAAAGTCGCGGGCCGAAAGCACCGCGCAAGCGGGCGGGACAAGGGAAAGGAACGCGATCATGGGTGGAGGTGCCGCGACAGGGGCGATGTCTGGGCGACCGGCCGGAGCGCCGGGGCGAGCAGGCCGGATCCTGGCGGCGGCCCCGCTCGCGATCGGTCTGTTCGCGATGGGCTTGCCCTCAGTCGGCCTGCTCGCGTTCGGATGGGCGACTCCGGCCCTGGCCGGCGTGGCGGTCGATCCGGGTGGCAAGGTTTTCCGGCTGGATGGCGGTCACGTCACTTATGCCTTCGGCGTGGATGACAAGGGCTACCTCCAGCCGCTCTATTGGGGGCCGGAGATTGACGCGCAGGCGCCGCTGCAGGCGCGCGTCAGCACGGAGCTGTCGGGTTTCGATCCCGCCGGCATGCAGACGGCGCAGGAATTCCCGGGCCAGGGCGAAGGGCTGGTGACCGATCCGGGGATCAAGGTGACGTTCGCCGATGGCAATCGTGATCTCGTGCTCAAGTATCGCGCGCATCGGATCGAAGGGGCGGTGCTCGCCATCGAGCTGGCGGACATCGCCCGCCCGCTGTCGGTGACCCTGCGCTATGCCATCGACGAGTCCACGGGGGTGGTCACCCGATCCGCCACGGTGCGCAACGATGGACGCCAGCCGGTGCGGGTCGAGGCGCTCGCTTCCGCCACGCTGACCCTGCCGGGCGCGAGCGATTACCGGCTGCATTTCCTGTCCGGCCGCCATGCCGCCGAATGGAGCCAGCACACGGTGCCGCTGTCGCCGGCGCTGACCGTGCTGGAAAGCCGGCGCGGGTCGGTCGGCCACGGCAACCAGCCCTGGCTGGCGATCAGCCGGCAGGGGCAGACCACCGAGGAGGCCGGGCCGGTGTGGTTCGGCGCCCTCGGCTGGTCGGGCTCGTTCCGCCTCTCGGCCCAGGCCGACAACATCGGCCGGGTGCGGGTGGCGGCGGGTTTCAACAGCTACGATTTCGCCTGGTCGCTCAAGCCGGGGGAAGCGCTCGACACGCCGCCGTTCTACGCCGGATACAGCCCCGGCGGCTTCGGCGGTGCCTCACGCGCGTTCCACCGTTTCCAGATGGCGCGGATTATTCCCGGGGGTGAGCGGGCCCCGCTCCGCCCGGTGCTGTACAACTCGTGGGAGGCCACGGCCTTCGACGTCACCGCCGAGGGCCAGATCAAGCTCGCCGAGCGCGCCGCCCGGCTCGGGGTCGAGCGGTTCGTGGTGGATGACGGCTGGTTCGGCGAGCGCCACGACGACAAGGCTGGCCTGGGCGACTGGACGGTCAATCCGCGCAAGTTCCCGCAGGGCCTGAAGCCGCTGATCGACAAGGTCCATGCCCTGGGGATGAGCTTCGGCCTGTGGTTCGAACCCGAGATGGTCAACCGCGACAGCGCGCTTTACCGGGCCCATCCGGACTGGGTGCTCAACTTTCCCGGGCGCCCGCGCACCGAAGGACGCAATCAGTTGGTGCTCAACCTCGCCCGGACCGACGTGCGCGACCACCTGCTCGGCGTGCTCGACAAGCTGCTGCGCGAAAACGACATCCAGTTCATCAAGTGGGACTACAACCGCAACTGGACCGAGCCCGGCTGGCCCGAGGCCGGGGCCGACCAGCAGCGCGTCTACGTCGATTACGTGCGCAACCTCTACCACATCCTGGCCGAATTGCGCCGCCGCCATCCCGGCGTGGAGATCGAGACCTGCTCGGGCGGGGGCGGGCGGATCGATACCGGGATCATGGCCCTGACCGACCAGGCCTGGACCTCGGACAACACCGACCCGTTCGATCGCCTCGGCATCCAGGACGGATTCACCATGGCCTATGCCCCCGCGGTGATGATGGCCTGGGTCACCGATGCGCCCAACTGGGCCAATGGTCGTACCACCTCGCTTGATTTCCGGTTCCTCTCGGCGATGCAGGGCGGGCTGGGGATCGGGGCCGACCTGACCAAGTGGAACGACGCCGAAGCCGCCACGGCCGGGCGCTGGATCGCCGCCTACAAGGGCATCCGGGCCACCGTGCAGCGCGGCGATCTCTATCGCCTGGTCCGCCCGGTGTCGGGCGCGGACCAGACCGCCACGGTCTATGTTGCGCCGGATCGGGGGCAGGCGGTGCTGTTCGCGATGCAGCGCGGATCGCAATGGAAGGACCAGTGGGCGCCGCTGCGCCTGGCCGGGCTCGATCCCGCGCGGACCTACGCCGTGCGGGTCCTCGGCGGCGGGGCCCTGCCCGAAGGCATTCCCGCGCGGGCGAGCGGCGCCTGGTGGATGAATCAGGGCCTCAACCTCAGGCTGCGGGGCGACTATGTGGGCGTGGGACTGGTTTTCGAAGCGGTCAAACAGTTGTAAGGGCACGTCATTTCCCAGGCTCCCGACGCGCCGCCCGCGTCGTCCCGCCGGGCCTGGTGTAGCCGGATTGCCACAGCGTGCAGGAAACACGACGAAACGACAATCGTTTGCATAAAATCGATTGCAACGACGAATCGCAACGTGCAAATGCAAGGCTGAGACTTGCAAGCGCAAGCGACTCGATTTGCTAGGGAGAGGGTATGACCAAGCGCAATCTGATGAACTGTGTCTCGGCGGGAGCACTGGCGGTGGTCGCCATGTCGCTGGCCGTGCCGGCCATGGCTCAGGACAAGCCGGCCGACAACGAGGCCCCGGAGACCGAAGCCATTGTCGTGACCGCGTCCAGCTCGGGCCGGACCGCGCAGAACAGCTCGATCTCGGTTTCGCAGATCAGCCAGGATGCCATCGCCAACTTCACGCCGCGTTCGCAGGCCGAAGTGCTGCGCTCGATCCCCGGCCTCAACGTCCAGGACACGGCCGGTCCGGGCGGTAACGCCAACATCGGCGTCCGCGGTATTCCGGTGAGCACCGGCGGTTCGCAGTACGTTGCGCTGCAGGAAGACGGCCTGCCCGTCGTACTGTTCGGTGACATGCAGTTCGGCAACAACGACTACTGGGTCCGCTTCGACAACAACGTCGATCGCGTCGAGGCCGTCCGTGGCGGCAGCGCCTCGACCTTCGCCAGCCAGGCGCCGGGCGCGGTCATCAACTACGTGTCGAAGACCGGCACCGAGGAAGGCGGCGCCGTGGCGCTGTCGACCGCGCTGAACTACCGCGAGTTCCGGCTCGATTTCGATTATGGCGGCCGCGCCTCGGACACCGTCCGCTACCACTTCGGCGGCTATGTGGTGAACGGCAATGGCCCCACGCGTCTGCCCTACACCGCTTCGCAGGGCTACCAGATCAAGGGCAACATCACCAAGGACCTGCCCGACGGCAAGGGCTACATCCGGCTGAACTTCAAGCGCCTGGACGATCGCCAGCCGACCTTCACCTCGATGCCGGCTCTGGCGACGATCTCGGGTAACGAGATCACCGGCTTCTCGCCGCTCCCGGGGGTCGATGCCCGCCGCTATGCGTCGACCGGCATCTACAACCAGACCTTCAACATCCTGAACGCCAACGGCACTGTCCAGAACGTGCGGATGGAGGGCATCCACCCGGTCGCAACCTCGATCGGTGGTGAGTTCCACTATGAATTCTCGCCCACCTTCACGCTCGACGAGAAGGTGCGCTGGACCGACATGAGCGGCGTTTTCGCCAACCAGTGGACCGGCGAAGTGGCGACGTCAGGCCCGGGAGGCCTGATCGGCCAGACGATCGGCAGCGTGAACGGCTCGAACGACACGCGGGTGATCGGCGCGGTGCGCTATGCCGCGGGTCCGCTCGCCGGGCAGAACTACACCGGGGCTTTCCTGTCGAACAGCGCCCAAGCCTACACCACGATGAAGGACGTCGGCAGCCTGGCCAACGACCTGACCCTGAAGGGCAAGTTCGACCTCGGTGGCGGCACGCTCAATGTCCGCGGCGGCTGGTTCCACATGCGCCAGAACATCGTGATGGACTGGCGGATCAACAACGTCACCCAGACGCTGAACAGCAACGGCAACCCGGTGCCGCTCAACCTCTACACCGCGGCGGGTGCGCAGCTCACCGCCAACGGCGTGACCGGTTACAACAACCAGTGGGGCGGCTGCTGCGGTGGGCGATCGTATGACCTGGCCTACACCAACAACGCGCTCTACCTCGAAGGCGAAGCCGATCTCGATCGCCTGAACCTGTCGGCGTCGTTCCGGCGCGACATGCTCAAGGCCGAGGGCGTGTCCTACGGCGTGGTCCAGGGTGCCAACATGACCATCACCGATGGTCTGGGCAGCGCCTCGGTGCCGACCTTCAACACCTCGTCGGTCGTGGCCGATCGGCTCGACTACACCAAGAGCTACTCGTCCTGGTCGCTCGGTGCGCTGTACAAGTTGACCGACACCACCAACGTGTTCGTCCGCGCCTCGCGCGGCGGCCGCTTCGCCGCGGACCGCATGCTTTACGGCGGCAACAGCTTCACCGCGGCCGGCCAGTTGACCGCGGGTGGCGATCATCTCTCGGTCAACACCGTGACCCAGCAGGAAGTGGGCGTGAAGCACCAGGGCAATGCCGGCGGGGCCCGTTACCGCGTGGAAGCGACGTTCTACCGCGCCCAGGTCAAGGAATCGAACTACGACTTCACCGCGGTGAGCCGTAACCAGAACCCCTTCACCGACACGGTCTACCACTCGAGCGGCGTCGAACTGTCGGGCAACGTCGCCGCGGGCGGTTTCGCGATGAACGGCTACGTGGTCTACACCGACAGCAAGGACACCAAGACCGGCAAGGTCCCGGTGGCCATGCCGAAGTGGACCTTCCTGGTCTCGCCGTCCTACGACGCCGGGATCGCCGAGATCGGCATCAGCGCCTCGGGCCAGTCGCGCTTCTCGATCGGCGACCTGACCGCACCGAGCGCGATCTTCGCCAACGGCTACGTCAAGGTCCGCCCGGCCGAGAACCTGGAAGTCGGCTTCAACGTCAACAACCTGTTCAACAAGCTGGGCTATCGCGCCAACAACGGCAGCATCCAGGCCCGTGGACGGGGTGGCCTGACCGCCAACCAGGCGATCTTCGACAACTCGGCCATGCTGGGTCGCACGATGACCGCCTCGATCCGCTACAAGTTCTGATCGAGCGCCCCCTGCGGGGCACGTGAACCAAGGGGAGGCGGGTCAGGACATTGCGTCCGGCCCGCCTTTCCTGTTTGTGGGACGGGAGAGGAGAGGAGCGCACCGTGAGCGGAATGGATCGCAGGATTCGCGAAGTGCTGATCGTCGGCGGTGGCTCGGCCGGGTGGATGACCGCGGCCATGCTGGCGCACGCGCTGAAGCAGGATTGCCGGATCACTCTGGTCGAAAGCGAGGAGATCGGCACGGTCGGGGTGGGCGAGGCGACGATCCCGCCGATCCGCCTGTTCAACCAGACGCTCGGGATCGACGAACGCGAGTTCATGGCCCGCACCAAGGGCAGCTTCAAGCTGGGGATCGAATTTGTCGGCTGGGGCCGTGAGGACAGCCGCTACTTCCATCCCTTCGGCCCGTTCGGCCGTGATTTCGATCTGGTGCCGCTGCACCAGTACTGGCTGAAGGCGCGCAGCGAAGGGGATGCCACCCCGCTCGATGACTATGCCATGGCCTGGCACATCGCCAAGGCGGGCAAGTTCGCGCATCCGTCGGGCGATCCGCGCAGCGTGATGTCCACCTTTGACTATGCCTACCATTTCGATGCCGGGCTCTATGCGCAGTTCCTGCGCAGCTATGCCGAGACCCGCGGGGTGACCCGGATCGAAGGCAAGATCGGCGATGTCGCGCTGAATGGCGAGACCGGCTTCGTCGAGAGCGTCACCCTGCAGGACGGGCGGGTGCTCGGGGCCGAACTGTTCATCGATTGCTCGGGCTTTCGCGGCCTGCTGATCGAGCAGGCGCTGCAGACCGGCTATGACGACTGGTCGCACTGGCTGCCCTGCGACCGGGCCGTGGCCATGCCCTGTGATCACCCGGAGGGCGATCGCAACCCCACCCCCTACACCCGCTCGACCGCGCGCGAGGCGGGCTGGCAATGGCGCATCCCGCTGCAGCACCGGGTCGGCAATGGCTATGTGTTCTGCAGCAGCTTCCTCGACGAGACCCGCGCCGGCGAACTTCTGGCGAGCCGGCTCGACGGCAAGGCCCTGGCCGATCCGCGCGCGCTGCGCTTCACCGCTGGGCGGCGCAAGCTGCACTGGAACCGCAACGTCATTGCGGTCGGCCTGGCCTCGGGCTTCCTCGAGCCGCTGGAGTCGACCTCGATCCACCTGATCCAGGCCAATATCTCGAAGATCCTCGCGCTGTTCCCGGACAAGGATTTCGATCCCGCCACCCGTGACGAGTTCAACCGCGTGGCCCATGGCGAGATGGAGCGGATCCGCGATTTCATCATCCTGCATTACAAGCTGACCCAGCGGCAGGACTCCGAGCTGTGGCGCCATGTCAGTGCGATGGCCGTGCCCGATACGCTGCAGCTCAAGATCGATCACTTCCGCCGCTATGGCCGGCTGACCGCGCGCGAGCTTGACCTGTTCGCGCCGCCCTCGTGGCTGGCGGTGCATATCGGCCAGAACAACATTCCGGACGGGCACGATCCGCTGCTCGATTACCGCGGGGTGGACGCGCGCGACTGGCTGGCCAAGCTGCGCCAGGCCATGGCGGGCGAGGCCAGCCGGCTGCCGCGCCACGCCGACGTGCTGGCCCGGCATTGCGCCGCCGCGGCATGATCCGGCGGGGATGAGCGCCGAGGCGCTTCGCTGGCGCGATCAGGCGCGCGTGCTGCGCGGCGCCCAGCGCATGGTCGAGGCCGACCAGGCGATCGCTCGGGCCCGGACGCTGGCCCCGGCCGACCCGCTGATCGCCTTTCTCCACGCCCAGTCGCGCTATGAGCTGGGCCACCCGGCGGCGGCCCTGTTCGCCGAGGTCTGCCGCTTGTGGCCGGACAACCTCGACGCGCTGCGCAACCGCGCCCTGGCCGAGGCGAGCGAAGGCCGGCCCGAGCGCGCGCGCGATCTCCTGGCTGCGGCCCTGGCCGAGAAGCCGGGCTGGGCCGAGGGGCACCGCGTTCTCGCCGCGCTCGAATGGGTGGCGGGCAACACCGCGGGGTTCGATGCGTCCTATGCCCGGGCGATCACCGCCGAGCCGGGCCATCCGGCGCTGTGGCTCGGCTGGTTCGCCGCGGTTGCCCAGTTGCGCGACTGGCCCCGGGCCGAGGCGGTGCTCGACCGGGCGGAGGCGGCGCTGGGTCCGAGCCGCCCGCTGGTCGAGGCGCGCCTGTTCCTCGCCACCGAACGCGGCGATGAGGCCGAAGCCGAACGGCTGTTGTCGCTCACCGCCGACTGGCCGCAGCCGTTCGTGCGGATCGCGGCGATCCGCCATGCCTTGCGCCGCGGCCAGCCCGAGCGCGCACTGGCGATCGCGCTGCCGCTGGCCCAGGCCGATCCGTGTTCGCCCCTGGCGGGACAGGCCTGGCCCTATGTGTCGACCTGCTGGCGCCTGCTCGGCGACGAACGGGCCGGCTGGCTCGACGGGGCGCCGCCCTTCGTGCGGGATGCGGAGGTGGGACTGACAGCAGTCGAGCTGGCCGGGCTGGCAGACCTGTTGCGCGGCCTGCACGCCTTCCAACTGCCTTATGCCGAACAGTCGGTCCGCGGCGGGACGCAGACCGATCGTTCGGTGCTGCTCCGCCACGAGCCCCTGCTCCAGCGCGCCCGCGAGGCTTTGCTGGCGGCGGTGCGCGATTATGTCGCGAGCCTGCCGCCGCTCGACCCGACCCACCCTCTGCTCGCCCGTCCGCGCGACAGTCTCCTGATTGGCGGAAGCTGGTCGGTGCGGCTCGCCGCGGGCGGGTTCAACGTGGCCCATTCGCACCCGCGCGGCTGGATCAGCAGCGCGTTCTACGTCAGCCTGCCCGATCCTGCGGCGATGGGCGCCGCCCCGGCCGGTCACTTCCAGTGCGGCGCCCCGCCGGTCGAGCTGGGCGTGGAGCTTGCGCCCTATGCGACGATCGCGCCGCAGGTCGGCCATGTGGTGCTGTTTCCCTCGACCCTGTGGCACGGGACCGTGCCCTTTGCCGCCGGGGAGCGGCTCAACCTGGCCTTCGACGTGGTGCCGGGCTGATCCGGCGGAGCAATCCCGCGCTGTTGCGGGGCCTCGACCTTCCTGCCGCGCGGGCTATGGTGGGGACCATGCTTCGCTCCATGCTCTTCGCCCTGCTGTGTCTGGCCGGCCCGGCCCTGGCGCCACCGGCTGGCCATGCCCAGGAGGCACGGGTCGGTCCCGCGACCGTGGCGGTGGCGTTCGACCGCGACCGCATCCGCCCGCTGTTCGCCGAAGGTCTGGCCGATCGGGCGCAGGGACGGCCCGTGACCGCGCAGGACCCGGTGCGGATCGCCTCGGTGTCCAAGCTGGTGACCACGCTGGGCGTGATGCGGCTGGTCGACCAGGGCCGGCTCGAGCTGGATCGCGACGTGTCCGACTACCTGGGCTGGCCAATACGCAATCCGGCCTTTCCGGACCGACCGATCACCCTGCGGCTGCTGCTGTCGCACCAGTCCAGCCTGACCGACGACGCCGACTACCTGATTCCGCTGGGTGAGACCCTGCGCTCGCGGCTGGGCGATCCGCGGGCGTGGGACCGCAGCCATGCCCCGGGCAGCGGGTGGTTCCGGTACACCAACCTCAACTTCCCGGTGGTTGCCTCGGTGATGGAGCGCGTCACCGGCGAGCGCTTCGACCGGCTGATGGCCCGGCTTGTGCTGGCCCCGCTGCGCATCGATGCCTGTTTCAACTGGTCGGGCTGCAGCCCGGCGGCGCTGAAGCGGGCGGTGGTGCTCTACCGTTCGACCGGCGAGGTGGCCCGCGACGACCTGCACGGCGTCATGCCCTGCCCGGTTACCCTGGCAGACGGGGCCGCCTGCGACCTGTCGACCTATCGCCCGGGGGACAACGGCGCGTTGTTTTCGCCCCAGGGCGGGCTGCGGATCGCCATGGTCGATCTGGCGCGGATCGGCCGGATGCTGGCGCGCGGCGGGCGCGGATTCCTCTCCGCGCGCAGCTTCGCCGCCCTGACCGCAGCGCAATGGCGGTTCGACGGCACCAACGGACTGGACGAGGACGGCACCCCATCGGGCTTCTTCTGTGCCTATGGGCTGGCCCTGCAGCGGCTTGGGGAGGGCGAGGGTAAGGGCAAGGGGGTATGCCGCGATGGCGTGTTCGCCGATGGCCGGGTCCGCTGGGGCCATGCGGGGGATGCCTATGGGCTGCGCTCGGGACTGTGGTTCGATCCGGCCACCGGGCGGGGGCTGGCCTTCTTCACCACGGCGGTCGATCCGGCCGACCGGGGGACGCGCAGCGCCTTCAGCGCCGCGGAAGAGCGCGTTACCGATCGGGCCGGACGCTGAACCAAGGCGGGCCGATGGGCGGCAAAGTCTTGCCGCCTCCTCCGGATAACTGCAGGTTTTCCGGTTAATCCCGTCGCGACCAACCCGGCATAAGCTTGCCGTCCAGCAGGTCTTGCTGGGTGGAGAGTGGCATGAGTTTCGAGCTGAACAGCGCCTTCGAACGGCGCGAGGAATGGAAAGCGGCACGACTGTCGGAGGTGGAGTACCAGGAAATCGCCCGCGCGCTGAAGGCCCTGGCGAGCGAGCACGGCGCATCGGCCGAACCGGCGATCGATGCCCTGGCCCACAAGGGGCTCGATGCAGCGCTGGGCGTGATCGCGGCCACCACCGGTGCGGCGGCCGAGGCCGAGTTCCACCAGTTCCGGGCACGCGACCGGCTGCGCTGATCGCCCCGACCCCGTTTCCTTCCGCCGCCCCCGCGCGGGGGTGGCGTCCTGCCCGGCGCGGAGCCTTACCCCCCACTTTCCGCGCCGGGCATTCCTTATCCGCGGGGCTTCTGCCATAGGCGGGGCGTGTCCCGTCTGATCCCGCAATCCGCTGCCGTCGATCGCCTGCCCGAGGCGCTGCATGCCACCTTCGGGTTCAATGCGTTCCGGGGCGTGCAGGAACAGGTGGTGCGCCGCGTGCTGGGCGGCGCTTCGACCCTGGCGGTGATGCCGACCGGTGCCGGCAAGTCGCTGACCTATCAGTTGCCCGCAGTCCTGTTGCCGGGGACCTGCGTGGTGATTTCGCCCCTGATCGCGCTGATGCACGACCAGCTCCGCTCGGCCGAGGCCAACGGCATCCGCGCCGCGGCGCTGACCAGCGCCGATCTCGATCGCGAACAGACGATC
The DNA here is from genome assembly GCF_014230305.1 of Novosphingobium aerophilum. GTDB lineage: Bacteria > Pseudomonadota > Alphaproteobacteria > Sphingomonadales > Sphingomonadaceae > Novosphingobium > Novosphingobium aerophilum. Next base: position 29,642 of record NZ_JACLAU010000025.1, on the reverse strand, counting down.
GACCGGTTCCGCGCTGGCGAGCTCGACCTGCTCTATGTCGCGCCGGAGCGGGCCAGCCAGCCGCACTTCCGTGACCTGCTCGGTCGGGCGCCGCTATCGCTGTTCGCGATCGATGAAGCGCATTGCGTGTCCGAGTGGGGGCATGATTTCCGCCCGGACTACCGACTGCTGCGGCCGCTGTTCGATGAGTTCCCCGAGGTGCCGCGGCTGGCACTGACCGCCACGGCCGATGCCCATACCCGCGCCGATATTCTCACCCAGTTGGGCATCCCGGGCGAGGGCCTGATCGTCGCGGGGTTCGACCGTCCCAATATCCGCTACGTGATCCAGCCGCGCGACCAGCCGGTGCGGCAGTTGTCGCGGCTCATGGCGGACCATCCCGGCCCGGGCATCGTCTATGCCCAGACCCGGGCCCAGGTGGAGCGTCTGGCCGAAACCCTGAGCGGCGGCGGCCGGACCGTCCTGCCCTATCACGCCGGGCTGGCGCCCGAAGTGCGGGCCGCCAACCAGGCCGCCTTTGTCGCCAGCGAGGACATGGTGATGGTGGCGACAATCGCCTTCGGCATGGGGATCGACAAGCCGGACGTGCGCTTCGTCGCCCATGCCGGGCTGCCCAAGTCGATCGAGGCCTATTACCAGGAGACCGGCCGCGCCGGGCGCGATGGCGATCCCGCGATCGCGGTGATGCTCTGGGGCGCCGACGATTTCGCGCGGGCGCGCCAGCGCCTGGGCGAGCTCGAGCCGGACCGCCAGCCCGGCGAGCGGCAACGGCTGGATGCCTTGGCCAGCCTGGTCGAGACCGCAGGCTGCCGCCGCGCGATCCTGTTGCGCCACTTCGGCGAAACGCCGCCGGAACGCTGCGGCAATTGCGACAACTGCCTGGAAGCCCCCGGCGTGGTCGATGCGACCGACACCGCCCGCAAGCTGCTCTCGGCGGTCTACCGCACCGGGCAGTCCTATGGCCTGGGGCATCTCGAAAAGGTCCTGACCGGGGCCAGCGATCCGCGCGTGATCGAACGGGGCCATGACCAGTTGTCGGTGTTCGGGATCGTCGGCGCAGAGGAGGCCCATCTGATCCGTCCGCTCGCCCGTGCCTTGCAGGCGCGTGGAGCGCTGCTGTCCACCGAGCATGGCGGGCTGATGCTGGGCGGGGATGCGCGGGCCATCCTGCGTGGCGACGATGCCGTGCTGGTGGTGGTCCCGCCCCGCCGCGAGAAGGTGCGGGGCAAGCGCGGCGGTCCCGGCGCGGCGGCCAATCCGGTGGGCGATCCGCTGTTCGACGCGCTGCGCGCGCTGCGCCGCGAACTGGCGCAGCAGGCGGGCCTGCCGCCCTATGTGGTGTTCCACGATTCGGTGCTGCGCGACATGGCCGCCACCCGCCCGCAGAGCCTGGACGACCTGGGGCGGATCGGCGGCGTGGGCGACCGCAAGCTGGCCGCCTATGGCGAGGCCTTTCTGCAGGTGATCCGGCAGCACTGAGCCTGGTCCACGGCCGGGCTGCCGGATCGGCCCTGCGGTCGGCTCAGCGCCGGCCCTGCATCATCCCGGTCAACCGGTCCTTGATCGCCAGCTTGAGCTTCTTGAGCCGCGCGACCCGGCGCGTGTCGACCGCGGGGTGCGTCAGCACCTCGCGCAGCTCGGCGTCGAGCTGCTGGTGGCGTTCCATCAGGCGATAGGCATAGTTGGACATCCGTCCGCTCCTCTTCACAAGCGAGTGCTGCGATCGGATGCGCCGATGCCGGGGGAGGGGGGGAGGGGAGGTGGCACATTCCCCGGGCCCGGCATCGACGTCATCCGATACGGTCCGACATCACGCGGCACGACCCGAGGGTCATTAGCAGAGGGTCCCGAGGGGGGGTGGTGACCGATCCGCTTGCGATGCCGCGCCAGAGGGGCCCGGTCCGTACGATTGGAAATAGAGCAGATCGGTCCGATATTAAACGACTGGACTGTAATGTTTTGTTGCGCTTGACCACAATGTGGATTTTGATATTTATATGATATCACAATTAAGAGGCGCATCCCATGTCTGCCGATCCTGCCCTGCCCAGTGACCCCATGGCCTCCACCCGCGAACGGACCGCCTGGAGCACCAGCGGCTACCTGATGCTGCTGGTCTTCCTCGCGCTCGCCTTCCTGCTGATCCTGCGCGTCGTGACGTTCGCCGGGACCGAGCCCAGTGACAGCCAGGTGGCTGGCTTCCTCGGCTCGATCGTGCTCCTGCCACTGGCCCTGGTCCTGATCGCCAAGGGCTTCTACATGATCCAGCCCAACCAGGCTGCCGCGATCACCCTGTTTGGCGCCTACCGCGGCACCGATCGCCAACCCGGCCTGCGCTGGGTCTGGCCGTGGATGGGCAAGATCAGGATCTCGGTGCGGGCGAACAACATCGTGTCCGAAAAGCTGAAGGTGAACGACCTGCGCGGCAATCCGATCGAGATCGCCAGCAATGTCGTGTGGCGCGTCTCGGACACGGCCCAGGCCCTGTTCGATGTCGACGATTACAAGGCCTTCGTCGTGGTGCAGATCGAATCGGCGGTCCGCTCGATCGGGTCGCGCTATCCCTATGATGACATCGAGCATCAGGAGGTGACGCTGCGCGGCAGCCATGACCAGGTCAACGCCGAGCTGCGCGAGGAGCTCAACAGCCGTCTTGCCGTGGCCGGAATCACGGTCGACGACTGCGGCCTGACCCACCTGGCCTATGCGCCCGAGATCGCCGGAGCCATGCTGCGTCGCCAGCAGGCCGAAGCGGTGATCAGCGCGCGCAAGAAGCTGGTCGAAGGCGCCGTGACCATGGTCGAGATGGCGCTGACCCAGTTGTCCGAGAAGAACGTGGTCGAGCTGGATGACGAGCGGCGGGCGACCATGGTGTCGAACCTGATGGTCGTGCTTTGCGGCGAGCGCGAGGCCCAGCCCGTGCTCAACACCGGCACGCTTTACCAGTAGGGGCCAGGCCGGTGCGACCATGAGCGGCCCGAATACCCCTGCTCCGCCGCGCAAGTCCTTTCCGCTGCGGCTCGATCCCGCGCTCTACGGGGCGCTGGAACGGGTCGCAGCGGCCGACTTCCGCTCGGTGAATGCCGAAATCGAGGTGCTCCTGCGCGAGGCGCTGGCCCGGCGGGGGATCCATCCCGGCTCCAGCGAGCCGGTCCGTCGCGGCCGCCCTCCACGCGAGACAGAGGGGACCTGACGGCTCCGCTTGCGCCGGCCCATGAGCAGCTTCGTGCCGGGCCCGTCAAGGGAGCCCTGCCCCGGGTCAAGCCCGGGGAGACGACAGGGCAGGCATGGGCCGCGGCCAGTTTCGTGCTGGGAAGCGGCTCTGGCCCGCTCCCCTTACCGACGCGAGGGCAAGAGGCCGACTTCGGGCGAAAGCGGGCGGTCGGACTGTGCCCAGCCCGCCTAGCCCAGCAAGTGGCCGGTGCGGTCGCGCTTGGTCGCGAGGTAGCGTTCGTTGTGCGGATTGGCCGGAAGCTGGTGCGGCACCCGCTCGGCGACGCGGACCCCCACCGCCTCCAGCGCGGCGACCTTGGCCGGGTTGTTGGTCATCAGCCTGATCGCCCCGACACCGAGCAGATCGAGCATCCGCGCCGCCACCGGAAAGTCGCGCGCTTCGGTCGGCAGGCCCAGCCGGTTGTTGGCATCGACCGTGTCGAAGCCCTGGTCCTGTAGGCGGTAGGCCCGCAGCTTGTTGATGAGGCCGATGCCGCGCCCTTCCTGGCGCAGGTAGAGCAGCACGCCCCAGCCGCCCGTGTCGGCTTCGGCCGCCATGGCGCCGAGCGCGGCGTGCAACTGCGGCCCGCAATCGCATTTGAGGCTGCCCAGGATGTCGCCGGTCAGGCATTCCGAGTGCAGCCGGACCAGCGGCGGACGATCGCCGCGCTGATCGCCGATCACCAGCGCGACATGTTCGCGCAGGTCGTCCCGTGCGCGGAAGGCAACGATCTCCGCCGTTTCGCAAGCGGCCACCGGGAGCCGGGCGCGGCTGGCAATGGCGAGGTGAGCGGGGTCCTTCCAGACGGCAAGATCGGCCGTGCTGACCGCCTGGGCCTCGTCCGGCATGGTGTCGAGCACCAGGAAGGCCGGCAGGATGCCCGCCAGCCGCGCCAGCTCCATCGCGGTCGCGGTCGCGGCGGGACTGCCCAGCGGCTCGGCCCGGAACGGCCCCTTCAGCGGATAGGCCAGATCCAGCGCCGGATCAGCGAGGACGCGGGCCTGGGCCAGGTCGAACGGGTCGGCGCCATGGATCAGCACCGGGGCTTCGGGCACGGCCGCATCACGCTGGTTGGCCAGCTTGAGCGTGGTCGCCCGGGCCGCCGAGATGAGCATGCGCCGGGCGGACAGCCCCGGGGCGAAGCCGGTCTCGGCCGGCAGCAGTGCGAGCGTCTGGTCAACCGCGACGGCCCAGCCGTGACGCAGCGCATCGAGCGCCAGCGCGACGCGGCGGCTCGCGCCGGTCGCGGCAAGGCTCAAAGATCCAACTCCGTCACCAGCGGGACGTGGTCGGACGGCTGATCCCACCGGCGGGTTTCCTCGACAAAGCGGTGCGCGCGCGATTGCGGAGCCAGCTCGGGCGAGGCCCACATGTGGTCCAGCCGGCGGCCGCGGTCCTTCTCCTGCCAGTAGGTGCGATAGGACCACCAGGTCCAGTTCCGCTCGGGCGCGGGGATGTGCTTGCGCCCCAGATCGACCCAGCCGTGCGCATCGGCGAAGCGCTGCAGGGTCTCGACCTCGAGCGGGGTGTGGCTGACCACCTTGAGCAGCGCCTTGTGATCGTAGACGTCGCAATCGAGCGGGGCGATGTTGAAATCCCCGACGATCAGGGTGGGTCGGTCGATCGTCTCGGCCCAACGGGTCATCCGGCCGAGGAAATCCAGCTTCTGGCCGAACTTGGGGTTGGCCTCGCGGTCGGGGATGTCGCCGCCCGCCGGGATGTAGACGTTTTCCAGGATCAGCCCCTGGCCCGGCCCGAGCAGCTCCACCCCGACATGACGCGCCTCGCCGTTGTCCTGCCAGTCACGGCGGGAGACCTCGCGCAGCGGCAGGCGGCTGACCGTGGCGACGCCGTGGTAGCCCTTCTGCCCATGCACCACGCGGTGCGTGTAGCCCGCCGCCTCGAACACGTCGTGCGGGAACAGGTGCTCGGCGCACTTGATCTCCTGCAGGCACAGCACATCGGGCGATTCCTGCGCGAGGAAGCGCACGACCTGATCGGCGCGGAGGCGGACGGAGTTGATGTTCCAGGTGGCGATCGAAACCATGCCAGCGGCTTTAGGGAGCGCCGCCGCGGTTTTCCAGTGCGGATCGGGGCCAGGGGTTCGTCCGCAGGTTCATGGGCACGGGTTCATGAACAAGAAAACCCTCGTGCCGGGGGCAGGGGCACGAGGGTTCCTTGTCGCGTTCGTCACGCTGTGACAGGGCAGCCTCCAGGGAAGCATGGGCAACAGGGGGAAACCCGCTTCCGACTGCCTTGTCGAGAACCGGTATAGAGCCCCCTCGCTTGCTCCCCGGTGAACGGACTGGCCTGTTTTGTCGCGGTTTGTCGCGGACTTGGGGCAGTGCAGGGGTGAAGCGCCCCGGGCCGTCGACGGTCTGCTTGCCGTTCGTGCAGGCTTACCGGCGGTTGGCCGGGCGCGGATCGGTGTAGCGGAACGCGTCGTCGGCGATGTCCATGCCATAGCGCTGGTTGGCCAGACGGATCGTGGTGCGGCGGTTCTGCGAATCGAGCGAGACCCAGCCGACCAGCTCAAGCCCGCCGGGTGCGCTGGCCCTGCGCTGGAAGATCAGTGTGATCACCCCGTATTCGGGGTGGCCGCGATCTCGCACCTCGAGCGAGACGACCGACGGATCCGAGGTTGGCTGCAAGGTGCCGTAGCGCTTCACGTCCCGGGTGGGGTCGAGCAACGCGCCAAGCGGACTGTTGCGGATGGGCCAGCGCTGGACCTGCTTGACCTCGTAATCGACCAGGGTCAGCGCCTTGCCGTCGCCCACGATCAGCAGTGGCACGCCCGGCTGGTACTGGAAGCGGATCTTGCCGGGCCGCTTGATCGTCAGCTTGCCCGCCACGCGCTGGCCGTTGCGGTCGGTCTGCTGGAAATCGGCCTGCATGGTGGTGACGGCGCGCAACGCGCCAACCGCCAGGTCCAGGTCGTTGGTGACCGGCCCTTCGGCGGCCGGAGGGGCCGCCGCCAGGGGCGCCAGGGCCGGCATGGGCACGACGGCGGACACACAAAGCGCCGCGGAGACCGCGGCGCCCTGCAGGAAACGGCTCAGAGCCGGACGAAAGGGAGGGATCAAGCTGTTCATGCCGCTTTCCTTGCGGACGGGCCTTGAACTTGGCGTGAACCTGCCCGGTTCCGGGGAACCGGACGGCACGGCTTACTTGATCTTGGCTTCCTTGAATTCGACATGCTTGCGCACGACCGGATCGTACTTCTTGAACACGAACTTCTCGGTCGTGTTGCGCGGGTTCTTCTTGGTGACGTAGAAGAAGCCGGTGTCGGCGGTGGAGACCAGCCGGATCTTGACGGTTGCGGGCTTCGCCATGGCGACGCTTTCCTAAGCAAGCAGTGTAAACGGAATCGAGCGGCGCAAGGGATGCGCCGCCCGGCAAGGTTGCGGCCTCTGCGGGGGAATCACCGGAAAGTCAAGGCCGACGGGACATGCGCATCCCGTCGGCCCTGATCTCCGGCCCTGATCTCTGGCCCCTGCTCCCGCTGAGCCGGCGAGAATCGCCCTACCGGTTCTGGCGGGGTGCGGTGGAGGGGGCCGCGCGCGCTGCGGTCCGGTCGGCCGCGTCCTCCATCGCATCGGCCTTGGCCTCGCCCGATTCGCGAATGGCGTCGGCGGTGTTGTTCATCCGATCCTCGGCGGCCCCGCCCATCCGTGCGGCGCTCTGGTCGATCGCGTCCGCGGTCGCGTCGGCCGCGTCGCGGACCGCATCGGCCCGGTCCTCGGCGGCGTTCTCGCGCTTGCTGTCGCAGGCCGCCAGCCCCAGCGCCAATGTGGCGGCGGTGGCGAGCATCACTCCCTTCGTCAGTGCCTTCATGGTCTTGCCCTTCGCCTTGCATGAAAAAGGGACGGCAGCCGCGCTGCCGTCCCCGACGTTGCCGGGCCGGGCCGCCTCAGCGGACCGAACCCCGGCGAACCAGATTGACGATCGCCAGCAGCACGACCGCGCCGATGAACGAGACCAGCAGCGCGCTGGCCGAGAAATCGCCCGACATGATGTTGCTGCCGCCGATCAGCGGATTGAGGATGAAACCGGCCAGAAGGGCGCCGACAATGCCGACGATGATGTTCAGAAAGATGCCCTGCTGTCCGTCGGTGCGCATCACGATGCTGGCAAGCCAGCCGAGGATGCCTCCCACGATGATCAGAATGATGAGGCCCATAACCGTTATCCTTGTGCTGCTGACCGCATGTCGCTGTCTGCACAGGAAAAGCATGGGGAGACGCCCCGGTTCCCCGCCGGGCGCAAAGAGCCGGTCGCGACCACGGCCGCGCAGGGGCTATGCTCAGGATCCGGGCAGGGTCAGCGCAGGAGCAGGAAGGCGCCCGCGGCAAGGCCGGCCACGATCCGGTACCAGGCGAACGGGGCGAAGCCGCGGCGGCTGACAAAGGCGACGAAGCCCTTGATGACCGCCAGCGCGACCACGAACGACACGGCGAAGCCGATCGCGATCTCGCTCCAGCCGACCGGCCCGGCGCCGCTCATCAGCGCGGCCCGGTTGTCGTGCAGTTCCAGCACGGTCGCGCCCAGCATGGTCGGGATCGCCAGGAAGAAGCTGAATTCGGCGGCGGTGCGCCGCTCGATCCCCATCGCCAGCGCGCCCATGATCGTCGCCCCCGACCGGCTGACCCCCGGGATCATGGCGATGCACTGGACCAGGCCCACCCCGATCGCCTGGCGCGCGGGCAACTGGCCGATCCCGGTGGCCGGACCGGGCTTGGCCGTGCGTTCGATCGCCAGGATGGCGAAGCCGCCCAGCACCAGCGCGACGCAGACCACCAGGGGACTGCCCAGCATGACGTCGATGTATCGCTTGGCGGCCAGCCCGATCACCACCGAGGGCAGGAAGGCCAGGAGCAGGTTGCGCAGGAACGCCAGGCTCAGCGGCTCAAGCTTGAGCAGCCCCAGGCCCACCGCCCAGAAGGTGCGCCAGTACTGCACCACCACGGCCAGGATGGCGCCCAGCTGGATCACCACGTTGAACACCTTCCAGGTGTCGGCATCGAACCCGAACAGCTCGGTGGCCAGGATCAGGTGCCCGGTCGAGGAGACGGGCAGGAACTCGGTCAGGCCCTCGACGATGCCGAGCAGGATGGCGGTGATGGTCAGCGTCATGGCCGCGCGTCATGCCGGGCGGCAGCGACACTGGCAAGCCGTCGCGCCCGTCATGGCGGATTTGTCATCAAGGTCCGGTGCAGGCCTCCCCGCCGGCAGCGGGAAGGACTGGTTCCTCACCAGATGCGGATGCGCTGCTCCGGAGGCAGGTACAGCGCGTCGCCGGGCTTGACCCCGAAGGCCTGGTACCATTCGGGGAAGTTGCGGACGATGCCGTTGACCCGGTACTTGGCCGGCGAGTGCGGATCGATCAGCAGCAACTGCCGGGCGGTTTCCTCGCGGTACTTCGAGCGCCAGACCTGGGCATAGCCCATGAAGAAGCGCTGATCGCCGGTCAGGCCGTCGATCACCGGTGCCGGCTTGCCCCCCAGCGACAGCTTGTAGGCGCGATAGGCCAGGCTGACCCCGCCGATATCGCCGATGTTCTCGCCCAGGGTGAGCCGGCCGTTGACGCAGGTCTTGCCGCCATCGAACGGACAGAGCTTGTTGTACTGATCGACCAGACGGTCGGTCAGGGCGACGAAGTTCTTCTTGTCCGCATCGGTCCACCAGTCGCGCAGATTGCCGGTGCCGTCGAACTTGGCGCCCTGGTCGTCGAAGCCATGGCCCATCTCGTGGCCGATCACCGCGCCGATCGCGCCATAGTTCACCGCCGGATCGGCCGACAGGTTGAAGAACGGCGGCTGCAGGATGGCGGCCGGGAAGACGATCTCGTTGCGCTGCGGGCTGTAGTAGGCGTTGACCGTCTGCGGCTGCATGTACCATTCGCTGCGGTCGATCGGCTGGCCGATCCGCTTGTCATAGAATGCCGACTGCCAGGTGCTCGCCGCCAGCGCGTTGGCGAAGGCGGTGTTGGGGGCCACGGTCAGCCCGGCATAGTCCTTCCACTTGTCGGTGCTGCCGATCTTCGGGGTGAAGGCGGCCAGCTTGGCTTCGGCCTGGGCGCGAGTGGCCGGGCCCATCCACGACAGCTCGGCCAGGTTGGCGGCCATCGCCTTGCGCAGGTTGCCGACCAGTTCGGTCATTGCCGCGCGGTTGGCGGCGGGGAAGTAGCGGGCCGCGTAGATCTGGCCGAGCAGGTCGCCCAGTTGGCGCTCGACCACGTCGACGGCCCGCTTCCACCGCGCGCGCTGTTCGGGCTGGCCCGACAGCAGCTTGCCATAGAACGCGAAGTTCGCGTCATCGATGCGCTTGGGCAGGTACGCGGCGTGACCGGACAGGAACCGGGCCGCGAGCCAGGCCTTCCACACGTCGAGCGGCTGGCTACGGATCAGCCCCAGGGCGGCGGGGATGCCGCCGCCGACCTTGGCCTTCAGATCATCCGGGGTCAGCCGCGCCTTCTCGATCTGCTCGGGGGTCAGCGGCAGCTCGGCCATGATCACCGCCGGCGCGGCCGCCGCAGTGGGCCCGTTGGCGCGGATGAAGGCCAGCAGGTCAGCCCCGCCTGGCAGGGCGGCAATCTCGGCCACGGTCAGCTTGTGATAGGTCAGATCGCTGTCGCGGCTGACCGCGCGGTCCCACGAGGCGCGGGCCAGTTCGGTCTCCAGCGCATAGACCTTCTCGGCCATGCCCTGCGGATCGGCGATCCCGGCCTCGCCCAGCAGCATGGCGGTATAGGCCTTGTACTGCGCGCGGATCGGCGGGAAGCGGGGGTTGTCCGACAGGTAGTAGTCACGGTCCGGCAGGCCGAGGCCGCCCAGCGAGAGCTGCAGGGCATAGCGGTCGCTCTGCTTCGGGTCGGCGTCGACCCCGGCGTCGAACGGGCTGGGCAGCCCGGGCGCGGCGAACAGCGGCAGGAGATCGTCGGCGCTGCGCACCGCGGCGATCTTGTCCAGCAGGGGCCGCGCCGGGGTGAGCCCGGCCGCCTCGATCGCGTCCTGGTCCATGAAGGCGGTGTAGACCGCCAGGATGCGTCCTTCGTCGCTGCCCGGCGCGGGCTTCTTCGCCGCCAGATCGTCGAGGATCGCGCGGACGCGGGATTCCGACAGGGCGCGAAGCTGGTGGAACGAGCCCCATGCGGTGCGATCGGAGGGGATCTCGAACTGGTCGACCCACTTGCCGTTCACGTACCGGAAGAAATCGTCGCCCGGTTTCACCGCGCGGTCGATCCACTGGGTCTGGAGCCCGGCCTTGCCCCAGTCACCCACCTCGTCGCTGGCGGCAGCGGCGGCGGCGGCCGGTGCGGACGGGGTCGGGGCGGCGGTCTGGGCGGTCGCGGGGGCGATCAGGGTGAGCGCCAGCGCAGCTCCGCTGGCGGCGAGCAGGAAAGCCTTGGTCATGAGGAACTTGGTCCGGTCAGTTGGCAGGGGATGCGGTTACGGATGCAACCATGCGGGCACCATATCGCCTCGTGCGTTTGGCGCAACCGTCCTGTTATGGGGCGGTTTTTGGGCCGATGTGCGCCGCTTCAGGTCGCGGGAACGGTCTGGTCGTCGAACTGCAGCGAGGCCAGGCGCGCATAGAGCCCGCCTTCGGCGATCAGCCGCTGGTGGGTTCCCTGCTCGACGATTCGCCCGCCGTCCATCACCACGATGCGGTCCGCCTGGCGCACTGTGGCGAGCCGGTGCGCGATCACCAGGGTGGTGCGGCTGGCCATCAGCCGGTCGAGCGCGTCCTGGACCAGTCGCTCGCTCTCGGCGTCGAGCGCGCTGGTCGCCTCGTCGAGCAGCAGGATCGGAGCCTGGCGCAGCAGCGCGCGGGCGATGGCGATCCGCTGGCGCTGCCCGCCGGAGAGGCGCGCGCCGTTCTCGCCGAGGAAGCTGTCGAGCCCTTCGGGCAGCTCGCGGAGGAAGGATTCGGCATTGGCGGCGCGGGCGGCTTCCCAGATCGCCTCGTCCGAGGCGTCCCAGTTGCCATAGCGCAGGTTGTCACGCGCGCTGGCGGCGAACAGGATGCCCTCCTGCGGCACGATCGCCATGCGCCGGCGCACTTCGGCGGGATCGGCCGAGGCGAGCGGCACCCCGTCGAGCTTGATCGTGCCCGCCTGCGGATCGTAGAACCGCTGGGCGAGCTGGAACACGGTGGACTTGCCCGCGCCCGAAGGCCCGACCAGGGCGACGGTCTCGCCCGGCTCGATGGTCAGGCTGAACTCGCTGATGGCGGCCATGTCCGGGCGTGCGGGATAGCGGAACGAGACCCGCTCGAAGCTCAACTGGCCGCGCGGGGGCGCCGGCAGGGCGATCGGCCGCTCGGGCGCCGCGATCAGGGGCTTTTCGTTGAGCAACTCGTTCAGCCGGCTCGCCGCCCCGGCACCACGCAGCAGGTCGCCATAGACCTCGGTCAGGGCGCCGAAGGCCCCGGCAACCAGCAGCCCGGTCAGCACGAACGCGGTGATCGTGCCGCTGCTGAGGGCCCCGGTGGCCACGCTGATCGACCCCTGCCACATGATCACGGCGATCGATCCGAACACCAGGACCATGACCATGGCGGTCATGACCGCGCGAATCTTGATCCGGCGCCGCGCCGCCGCGAAAATCGCCTCCGCCGAAGTGGCGAACCGATCCGCCTCGCGGTCTTCCTGGTTGAAGGACTGGACCACGCGCATCGCGCCGAGCACCTCGGTCACCAGCGCGCCAACATCGGCAACCCGGTCCTGGCTGAGGCGGGAGGCCTTGGACAGGCGGCGTCCGAACCAGACGATGGGCGCGATGATCAGCGGAATGGCGATTACCAGCTGCAGCGTGAGGCTGGGCGACAGGTAGAACAGATAGCCCGTGCCGATGATCCCGGTGATCAGGTTGCGCAGCGCGATGGAGACCGTTGTCCCCACCACCACCTCGATCTGCGAGGTGTCCGAGGTCATCCGTGAAGAGATTTCCTTGGGGCTGTTGGCTTCGAAGAAGCTGGGGGGGAGCCGCAGCAGGTTGCGCTGCACGGCCTCGCGCAGGTCGGCCACGACCCGTTCGCCCAGCCAAGATACCCAGTAGAAACGGACCGCCGTCGCCAGGCCCAGCACCAGGATGATCACCAGCAGGCCTTCGAAGGCGTGGTTGATCTCGTCCGTGCTGGCGCCGGCCCCGAAGCCATGATCGACGATCATACGGGCCCGCATCGGGATGGCCATCGTCGCCAGCGACGAGGTCAGCAGCGCCGTGACCGCAAACAGGATCTGGCGCGGATAGCGGCCGGCCATGGCCCAGACCATCCGCAGCGGACCGAGATCGCGGGCAGGCTTGCCTTCCGGCACGTCGGACGTGGCAACACGGGCAGAAGGTCTTCGAGCCATGGTCCGGCCCCTAGCGCAGCGCGGGCTCCGGAAAAAGATGCACACGCGGGCTTGACGAAATTTAACCCGGCCATGCAACCTTTGTTGCATTGCAAAACGGGCGGCCCGGGCGCATCTCTGCCCCCTCGGGAGATGCGCGCCCGGCGCCGCAGGACAGGAAGACCGAAGTGCTGTACAACGCCTATGAACTGAACCGTGCGCTGCTGACCAGTGCCAGCGCCTGGGCATCGGTCACCGCGGAGCTGCTCAACAACCCGGCCCTGCCCATGGGCTACATGGGGCTGGGCCCGGTCATGGCCTCGGCGCTCGACGTCTTCGCCCATGCCGCCGCGCCGCGCGGCAAGCCCGACTTCGGCATCGCCACCGTGACGGTGCAGGGCGTTGCCCACCCCGTGACCGAAGCGATCGTGATGCGCCGGCCTTTCGGCAACCTGCTGCGCTTCAGCCATCCCGGGCTGCCCGCCGGAGCGCCGAAACTGCTGATCGTCGCCCCGATGAGTGGCCACTTCGCCACCCTGCTGCGCGGCACTGTGGCGCGAATGCTGGAGAGCGCCGAGGTCTTCATCACCGACTGGGCCGATGCCAAGTTCGTCGCGACCGAGGAAGGCCCGTTCGATCTGGACGACTACATCGACTACATCGTCGGGTTCCTGGAATACATCGGTCCCGGCACGCATATGCTGGCGGTGTGCCAGCCTTCGGTCCCGGCGCTGGCCGCCACGGCGGTGATGGGCGCCAACCGGCACCCCTGCCGGCCGGCGACACTGACCATGATGGGCGGCCCGGTCGACACCCGCGAGGCGCCGACCAGCGTCAACGACGTCGCGGTCAATCGCCCGCTGTCGTGGTTCAAGCACAATGTCATCGCCACCGTGCCGCTGGGCTATCCGGGTGCCGGGCGGCGGGTCTATCCGGGCTTCCTGCAGCTCGCCGGGTTCCTGTCGATGAACCTCCAGACCCACCTGATGAGCCACTGGCAGATGTTCCAGCACCTTGTGGAGGGCGATGGCGAGAGCGCCGACGCGAAGAAGGCGTTCTATGACGAGTACCGGTCGGTCTGCGACATGACCGCCGAATTCTACCTCCAGACCATCGAGCACGTGTTCCAGCGCCACTCGCTGCCGAAGGGCGAGCTGGAGCATCGCGGGAAGCGAATCGATTTGGGGGCCATCACCGACACCGCGATCCTGGCGATCGAGGGCGAGAACGACGATATCTCGGGGATCGGCCAGACCAAGGCCGCGCTGAAGCTGACGACCGGGCTCAAGGAATCGCGCAAGCAGTATCTGCTCGCGCCCGAAGTCGGGCATTACGGGATCTTCAACGGCAGCCGCTGGCGCACGCGGATCGCGCCCGAGGTGGAGGGCTTCATCGCCCGCCACGGCCGCCGCAAGGGCTGAGCCGACTGTCGGCGCCTGCCGGACCCGATCAGGCTGGGCCAGGGCGCAGTCTGGGGCGGGGCCCCGGGGCATTGAGCGCGCGCTGGGCCGGCAGCTCGATCCACCTGTGGGACAGTCCGGAGACGATCAGCAGCACCGCGATGAACAGGGCCAGCCGCAGGGCGTCGAGCTGCAGCGCGTCATCCACCAGCAGCAGCTTGAACGCGATGAACAGGCCGAAGTGGCACAGGTAGGTCGAATAGCTGACCTCGCCCAGCCAGTGCAGCGGTCCGCGCGCCAGTCGCGCGGTGATCGGTCCGCGCGCCAGCGCCAGGCCGAGCAGGAGCTGGAGCAACAGGGCCGGAACCCAGGCGGTTTCGGGCAGGTCCAGGGCCAGGCCGGCCGCGCCGGTCGCCAGGGCTCCGGCGCCCCCCAGCCAGGCGAACCGGGCGGCGGCGGGATGATCGTGCCAATGCTGCCACAGGCGCGCCGCCAGGGTGCCGGCGGTGAACTCGATCAGGCACCGCGGCAGGCCGAGGTGGACGATCTCCGCGCCCAGGATGCGGTGACCACCCGCCGCGAAGAGCGCGTGGAGCACGGTGAGCAGCACGGCCAGACCGCCGAGCAGCGCGGCCGGGCTCCATTCGCGACGGGTCAGCCAGGCGATCAGCGGGAACAGCAGATAGGCGCCCAGCTCGGCGCTGATCGACCAGGCCGGGTGGTTCCACGTCAGCCGCGGGGTGAAGCCCCAGTTCTGGACGAGCAGCAGGTGGAGCGGCAGTTCGCCCAGCGGATAGCCGGCGCGATCACGCCCGGTCAGCGCCAGCAGCGCGACGAAGCCGCAGAACCCGGCGAGGACCACCGCGTGCAGCGGCCAGATCCGGGCAATCCGCCGCCACCAGAACCGGCCCACCGTGGCCGCATCCGGCCGGGCGAAGCGCGCGCCATAGTTCAGCCACAGCACGAAGCCCGACAGCATGAAGAACAGGTCCACCGCGAGATAGCCCTTGGCCAGCACCGCGATCAGCGGGGCCGGGAGCAGTCCGGTCAGGGTCAGGCGGATGTGGTAGAACACCACGTACCACGCCGCGAGGCCGCGCAGCCCGGTGAGGGCTTCGAGCCGGGCGGCCGGGGCGGCGCTCACGGCGTTGCCTCCTGCGGTAGTCGCAGACCGTGGCGCAGCCCATGGCGCAGGCCCGAGGCCTGGCGGTCCCCCGGGCGGGGCGTGGCCCGGTCAGGGCCGCCATGGCGCCGCTGCACCTGTTCGGCGAGGGCGATCTGCAGCCCGATCAGCATGAACATGAAGGGCTGGAAGGCGATGCCGACGAACATGGCGCCGAACAGATAGACGCAGTGCCCCGCCTGCAGGGCCTGGGCCAGGGCGCGGTCCTGGCGATCCAGCCGGTCCTCGCTGCGGCGCAGGCGGCGCTGGATGAATTCGAGCTGGACCAGCCCCGACAGCTGGAGCGTCAGCCACATCGCCAGCCCCGGCCAGCCCTGTTCGCCCAGCATCTCGAAATAGGCCGAGTGGTAAGCGCGGGACTTGTCCTGGGCGATGCGCTGGGTGACCGAGGTCTGGCTGCCGCTGGTCGCCACATCGCGCAGCACCACGGTGACCCGGTTGCCGCGGTAAGCGTCGAAGCCGCCACCCAGCGGATGGTCGAGCGCATAGCCCACGGTCCATTTCCACACCGCCACCCGGGTCGAGGCCGACTGGTCGGCGCCGTGGTTCTCGATCGTGCTCATCCGCGCGGTATAGCTTTCCGGCAGGAAGGGCAGGGCAATCACCGGCACGGCGGCCATCAGCGCGAGGTACAGCATCCGGCGCTTGACCGAGCGCAGCGCCAGCAGCGCCAGGATCACCAGGCAGATCAGGCCGGTGCGGGTCTGGGTGCCGATCGGGATCAGCGCGCAGGCGAAGCCCAGCGCCACGGCGAACAGGGTGACCGCCCGGCTTGGCGGAAAGATCGTGCCGTGGCGGGCCAGCCAGGCGATCAGCGGGATGACCGCGACCGCCACGGTGGACAGGGTGCTGCCCTCGTAAAGCCCGGCGTTCTCGGCCACCAGGGTGACCAGCTCGCCATAGCCCCCGCCACCCGAGGCGATCGTCTTGATCCCGCCGTCGATCACGATGGCTCCGGCCGTCAGCACCATGAACAGCACCGCGGCCTCGATGCGCAGCCGGGTGCGCAGCGCCAGCGGCAGGAACAGGGCGAAGACCAGGCATTTCCACACCCAGGCCCACTTGTCGGCGGCAGAATCGGGGAAGTCGGCGGCAAGCGTCGTGGCCCCGCAGTACATCAGCAGCAGCAGGATCAGGCCCTGGCGCCAGGTGAACCGGCTGCCCGTTTTCTCATCCAGCGCGAGCCACCCCCCGAAGGCGAGCACGAAGGTGATCAATGAGACCGGGAGCGAAGCCAGCAGGAAGTACGAGATCTTCTGCGGCGTCAGGATATCGACATAGAGGTAGGCCAGCACCCAGAGGAACGGCCGGCGCAGGCCGATGGCCAGCAGGCCGAACAGGAATCCGGCCAGGGACAGGTCAAGCATGGCTGTCCGATCCCGTCCCGGCGCCCGGGCCATGGCTGTCCGTCGCTTCGTTGGGCAGCCGCAGTGTCCGGCTGACCCCGGTCGCGGGGCGGGGACGCCGCCCGTCCGAGGCGCGCTCCTGCGCCGGATCGGGGTCCTGATCGAGATCGTCGCGCAGCAGCAGGCGCCAGACGGCCAGCGCCATCAGCGCATGCGTGAGCGCGAGCGAGAAATAGTCCACCATGGTCGCCCCGGCCTACACGCACGCGGTTGACGGCGCGTTAAGCCTTACCGGCTAGCACCGCAGCCATGCTCCGCGTCCTGCATGTCCTCGATCACTCGCTGCCGCTGCACAGTGGCTATACCTTCCGCACGCGCGCGATCATGAAGGCCCAGCAGGCGACCGGGGTCGACGTGCGCGGAATCACCGGGATCCGGCAGCACCAGGGCGGAGCCGCGACGACCCGCCCGGGGACGGCGGCCGATCGCGACGAGGTCGATGGCCTGGTGTTCCATCGCACCCCGGGCGAGGTGAGCGGTCCGGCGGGGCTGCGCGAATGGCGCGAGATCGCCGCCCTGGCCCGCGCGATCGAGCAGGTCTGCGGCGAATGGCGGCCCGATGTGCTGCATGCGCACTCCCCCGCGCTCTGCGGCATGGCCGCGCTCCGCGCCGGGGCCCGGCTGTGCCTGCCGGTGGTCTACGAGATCCGCGCCTTCTGGGAGGATGCCGCGGTCGGCAACGGCACCGGCCGGGCCGGATCGCTGCGCTACCGGCTGACCCGCGGGCTGGAGAACCGGGTGATCGCCGGCGCCGATGCGATCGTGACGATCTGCGCCGGCCTGCGCGACGATCTGGTGGCGCGCGGGGTGGCCCCGGGCCGCATCACCCTGTCCCCCAATGGCGTGGACCTGTCGCTGTTCGGCGCCGTCGCCGCGCCCGATCCGGCCCTGGCGGCCCGGCTTGGCCTCTCGGCTGGTGACGGGACCGCCAGCGGCCCGGTGATCGGCTTCATCGGCAGCTTTTACGATTACGAGGGGCTCGACGTGCTGATCGACGCCATGCCCGGGCTGATCGCGCGCCAGCCGGGGGCCCGCCTGCTGCTGGTTGGTGGCGGGCCGATGGACCGGGCGCTGCGCAGCCAGGCGGCAGCCTCCCCGGTTGCCGATGCGATCCATTTCACCGGCCGCGTGCCCCATGCCGAGGTCGAGCGCTGGTACGCGCTGATGGACATCATGGCCTATCCCCGCAAGGCGAGTCGCCTGACCGATCTGGTGACTCCGCTCAAGCCGCTCGAGGCCATGGCCCAGGGCAAAATCGTCGCCGCCTCGGCGGTCGGCGGACATGCCGAACTGATTGCCGACGGGGTCAACGGCGTGCTGTTTCCGCCCGACAGCCCGGCCGCTTGCGCCTCGGCCCTGGCCGAACTGGCAGCCCGGCGGGACGATTGGGACCGCCTGCGGGACCAGGGTCGTGAACACGTCCGCAGCCACCATGACTGGTCCCGCAACGTGAGTCGTTATCAGGCCGTTTACCAAACCGTGCTAAGGGCAGGGAATCGGCAAGAGCTGCCGGATGCGGCATGATCGCCGCCGAGAAGGTGAGAAGCTGGCGGAAACGATGACGTCCAAGGCAAGGCCAATCTCCAGGACCGGGGCCCCGATGAGCAGCCACCCGCTGTTCCCGGCCGCCATCGCGGTGTGGTTCGCCACGCTGTTCGGCATGGCGAGCATGGTCCTGCGGGCCCAGACGCTGGAAGGCGCCGTCCGTGCCCTGCATATCGATCTGGTCGTGCCCGCTGCGGCCCCACCGCTCGGTTTCACCGCGCGCCTGCTGATCGCCCTCCTGTTCGCCCTGTTCGGTGCCGCGCTGGGCTTCCTGCTGGCGCGGGTGGTCGTGGCCCGGGGTGCCGGGCGCGGGGGTCGGGCCCAGACGTCCCGGACAAAGCCTTCCCCCGCAAAGTCGGCCCGTGGCAAGTCGGCCCGTGGCAAGTCCCGGCGCGCTCAGCCCGACCCGGCGGCTGCCACGGCGGACGACAACGATGATCTGGCGCGGCTGGATGCCGCCCGCGAAGCCGCGCCGGTGCGTCGGCGCGGGCTGGGCGGACTGACCGCGACAGCGCCCGACAGCGCCCCCGGCGAAGACCCTTACGCCGCGGTGCCGGGATCCTTGCCCGGGCCCTCGATCCTCAATCTGGGCGATCTCGAAGCGGTCGAGCCGCTGATGCCGCCCCCGCCGCTTCCGCCGGTCGCCGACGATCTCCCGCCACCCTTCGCCACGCCTGAGTGGCGCGCGCCAGAACCCGCGGTGCCGAGCGGCCGCCAGGATTGGCCGGCCCGTTCCGAGGCCCTGCCCGAGGCCCACCCCGAACCCCTGCCCGAACCCCTGTCCGCGCCTTTCGCCGCCACAGGCCCGGCGCATGAGGACAAGCCGGCCGACATCGCGGACCCGATCGTCGTGTCGCCCTTCGGACCCCGCGCCCTGGCTGCCGCGCTCGAGGCCGCCCGTGGTGGCTCCGCGCTGCTCGCCGCGGCCGAGCCCGAGGTGATCCTGTCCTTCCCGGCCCCGCCCGCGCCCCCGGTTACGGCTGATGCCTCGGCGCATCCTGCCGACAGGGTCGAACCAGCAGCGACGCTCCCGCAGGATCTTCCGCCCGAGCCCGCGGCCTCCACCCCGCGCCGACTGGTCCCACGGGCCGGCAACGCGGCACAGATTCTCCGCGAGGCGCCGCTCGAATCGCTGGGTGTGGTCGAACTGGTCGAGCGGTTCGCCCTGGCCCTCGCCGCCCGTGCCGACCGCGATGCCGCCCGCGCGGAAGCGCAGGCGGAGCCCACTCCCGCGACCGCGCGGGCCGTTGAGCCCGCGGCGAACCCCTTCGCTGCCCCCCGGGTGGCGCCCGCTCCCGCCCCGACCGCATCTCCCGCCCCCCGTCCGGCGCTGATCCGGGCTCCCGCGCCCGAACTGGCCGCGCCGCCTCCCTTCGCCGCTCCGGCCCAGTCCGCTCCCGCCAAGTCCGCTCCCGGGCGTCCGTTCGACGTGCCCGAGATGCTCCGTTCGCCCCTGCCGGGCGGGAACGTCGAATGGTTCGACGACGAGGACGAGGCCGACCACGCCCTGGCGTCGCTGTTGCCCCCCCGCCTGTCCGACGAGCGATCCGGCTTCCCGGCTGCGACGGCAGACGTCACAGCCCATGACCATGGTCACGAGGCCGGGTTCGGCGAGTTCGGTTCGGCCGATGGTCCGTTCGAGGATGATGCCGAGGACGATGAAGCCCCGGGGGATCGCTTCAGTTCGCTGCTGAGCATGAAGCCCAGCATCCGTCCGCGCCCGGCCGAGGATGCGCCGGCGCCGGTCCGCCTGGCGGGTGGGGGCCAGTTGGCCGATGGCCAGCCGGGCGATCCGGCGGTGACCGAGGAGGCCCTGCGCAATGCGCTGGCTGCGCTGCAGCGGATGAGCGGAGCGGCCTGACCCTCCCGCAAGTCCCGATCCTCGGGCGAATTCGTATCGAGCGGCGAACCGCACTAGGTTCGCGGTTGCAAAATGATTATCCTGTCGTCATGGGCGGTCTTTGCGACACATCATCGCTTTTTGCGGTGGCTTGAGTCGCATTTTAGTACTCGCCATGGAACCGGCGCCACGGGGGGCGTGCGGCGTACAGGATAGGACAATCGATGGGATTTCCGCAGGCCCAGGGCCTTTATGATCCACGGAACGAGCACGATGCGTGCGGTGTCGGCTTTGTCGCCCATATCAAGGGCGCCAAGAGCCATGCGATCATTACCCAGGCGCTGGAAATCCTCAAAAACCTCGATCATCGCGGTGCCGTCGGCGCCGATCCGCTGCTGGGGGACGGCGCGGGCATCCTGATCCAGTTGCCCGATCAACTGTTCCGCACATGGGCGCAGGGCGCCGGGATCGATCTGCCGCAGCCGGGCGACTATGCCGTGGCCATGTGCTTCCTCCCCCAGGACGAGGCCAGCCGCACCCTGATCGTCGAGACCTTCGAGAAGTTCATCGCCAAGGAAGGGCAGAAGCTGCTCGGCTGGCGCGACGTGCCGGTCACGCTCGACGGGCTCGGCCAGACCGTGCTCGAATCGATGCCGCTGATTCGCCAGTGCATCGTCGGCCGGGGGGAGAACTGCGCCGATCAGAACGCCTTCGAGCGCAAGATCCTGGCGATCCGCAAGCAGACCCAGAACCCGCTGGCGGCCCTGGCCGAAAAGCACGGCCTGCCGGGCGTCGCGCAGCTCTACATGCCCAGCTTCTCGACCCGGACGATTGTCTACAAGGGTCTGCTGCTCGCCACCCAGGTCGGCTCGTTCTACGACGATCTGCGCAACCCGGACTGCGTCTCGGCGCTTGGCCTGGTTCACCAGCGCTTTTCGACCAACACCTTTCCGAGCTGGAAGCTGGCGCACCCGTTCCGGTTCATCGCCCACAATGGCGAGATCAACACCGTGCGCGGCAACGTCAACTGGATGAACGCGCGCCGCCGCACGATGGAATCGGAGCTGCTCGGCCCCGATCTCGACAAGATGTGGCCGCTGATCCCGCACGGCCAGTCGGACACGGCCTGCCTCGACAACGCGCTCGAGCTGCTGGTCGCGGGCGGCTACAGCCTGGCCCATGCGGTGATGATGCTGATCCCGGAAGCCTGGGCCGGCAACCCGCTGATGGATCCCAAGCGCCGCGCCTTTTACGAATACCACGCCGCGCTGATGGAGCCGTGGGACGGTCCGGCCGCCGTGGCCTTCACCGACGGTCAGCAGATCGGCGCCACGCTGGATCGCAACGGCCTGCGCCCCGCCCGGTTCTGCGTGACCGCCGACGATCTGGTGATCATGGCCTCCGAAAGCGGCGTGCTGCCGATCAAGGAGGACAACATCGTCCGCAAGTGGCGGCTCCAGCCGGGCAAGATGCTGCTGATCGACTTCGCCGAAGGCCGCATCATCGAGGACGAGGAGATCAAGGCCCAGCTCGCCAGCGCCGAGCCCTATGAGGACTGGCTCGAGGCGGCGCAGTACAACCTCAAGGACCTTGAGGTGATCGAGCCCGAACTGGCCGCCCTGCCGGTGGAGACGACCAGCCTGCTGGATCGCCAGCAGGCCTTCGGCTACACCCAGGAGGATGTGACCAAGTTCCTCGAGCCGATGGGCGCGCAGGGAGACGATCCGATCGGGTCGATGGGCACCGACACCCCGATCGCGGTGCTGTCGAACCGGTCGCGCCTGCTCTACGACTATTTCAAGCAGAACTTCGCCCAGGTCACCAACCCGCCGATCGACCCGATCCGCGAGGAGCTGGTGATGAGCCTGGTGTCGATGATCGGCCCGCGCCCGAACCTGCTGGGCCATGACGCCGGCACGCACAAGCGGCTCGAGGTTGACCAGCCGATCCTGACCAATGCCGACCTCGCCAAGATCCGCTCGGTCGAGGCGGCGCTCGACGGGGCGTTCCGCACCCACACCATCGACATGACCTGGGACGCCGCCAGCGGCGCCGCCGGGCTGGAAATGGCGATCAAGGAAATGTGCTGGGCCGCGACCGACGCGGTGCTGGCCGACAAGAACATCCTGATCCTGTCGGATCGTGCCCAGGGACCGGACCGCATTCCGATGCCGGCGCTGCTGGCGACGGCGGCGGTGCACCATCACCTCGTCCGCCAGGGCCTGCGCATGCAGACCGGGCTGGTGGTCGAGACCGGCGAGGCCCGCGAGGTGCATCACTTCTGCGTGCTGGCGGGCTATGGCGCGGAGGCGATCAACCCTTACGTCGCCTTCGAGACCCTGGAGGACATCCGCGTCCGCAAGGGCCTGCCGCTGACCGCCTACGAGGTGCAGAAGAACTACATCAAGGCGATCGGCAAGGGCATCCTGAAGGTCATGTCCAAGATGGGCATCTCGACCTACCAGTCGTACTGCGGCGCCCAGATCTTCGACGCGGTCGGCCTGTCGAGCCAGTTCATCGAAAAGTACTTCACCGGCACGGCGACCACGATCGAGGGCGTCGGGCTGCAGCAGGTGGCCGAGGAAACCGTCCGCCGCCACGCTGCCGCCTATGGCGACAGTCCGATCTACCGCAACATGTTGGATGTGGGCGGGATGTACGGCCTGCGTCTGCGGGGTGAGGAGCACGCCTGGACCGCGCAGAACATCGCCGCGCTGCAGCATGCGGTGCGCGGCAACATGCCCGAGAAGTACAAGGAATTCGCCCAGACCATCAACGACCAGTCCGAGCGGATGCTGACCATCCGCGGGCTGATGGAGTTGAAGAAGGCGGATCAGCCGGTGCCGATCGACGAGGTCGAACCCGCCAGCGAGATCGTCAAGCGCTTCGCCACCGGCGCGATGAGCTATGGCTCGATCTCGTGGGAGGCGCACACCACGCTCGCGCTCGCCATGAACCGGATCGGCGGCAAGTCGAACACCGGCGAGGGCGGCGAGGATCCCAAGCGCTTCCTGCCCCTGCCCAATGGCGATTCGATGCGCTCGGCGATCAAGCAGGTGGCCTCGGGCCGGTTCGGGGTGACCACCGAATACCTGGTCAATGCCGACGACATCCAGATCAAGATGGCCCAGGGCGCGAAGCCCGGCGAGGGCGGCCAGTTGCCCGGCCACAAGGTCGACAAGACGATCGGCGCGACCCGCCATTCGACCCCGGGGGTCGGCCTGATCTCGCCGCCGCCGCACCACGACATCTATTCGATCGAGGACATCGCCCAGTTGATCCACGATCTCAAGAACGTGAACGGCAAGGCGCGGATCTCGGTCAAGCTGGTGTCCGAAGTGGGCGTCGGGACCGTGGCGGCCGGCGTTTCGAAGGCGCGGGCCGACCACATCACGATCTCGGGCTATGAAGGCGGCACCGGCGCTTCGCCGCTGACCTCCCTGACCCATGCCGGATCGCCCTGGGAGATCGGCCTGGCCGAAACCCAGCAGACGCTGCTGCTCAACAACCTGCGCAGCCGTGTCTGTGTCCAGGCCGACGGCGGCCTGCGCACCGGGCGGGACGTGGCCGTGGCCGCGCTGCTCGGCGCGGACGAGTTCGGCTTTGCCACCGCGCCGCTGATCGCGGCCGGCTGCATCATGATGCGCAAGTGCCACCTCAACACCTGTCCGGTCGGGGTCGCCACCCAGGACCCGGTGCTGCGCGCGCGCTTCACCGGCCAGCCGGAACACGTGATCAACTACTTCTTCTTCGTCGCGGAGGAGTTGCGGGCGATCATGGCCGAGATGGGCTTCCGCACCCTGGCCGAGATGGTCGGCCGGGTCGACCGGCTCGACACCCGCAAGGCGATCCACCACTGGAAGGCCGAGGGCGTCGATCTGTCGCGCCTGCTGCACCAGGTCGATCCGGTGCCGGGGACCACGCTCAACTGGTCGGGCACGCAGGACCACGGGCTGGAACACGCGCTCGACAACGATCTGATCGCCGCCGCCGCCGAGGCTCTCGACAGCAAGGCCCCGGTGCGGATCGAGCGCAAGGTGATCAACGTCAACCGCACCGTCGGCGCGATGCTGTCGGGCGAGGTGGCCCGGCGCTATGGCCATGCCGGCCTGCCCGACAACACGATCAACATCGCGCTGACCGGAGTGGCCGGGCAGTCCTTCGCGGCTTTCCTGGCTCACGGCATCACGCTCGACCTGACCGGCGACGCCAACGACTATGTCGGCAAGGGCCTGTCGGGCGGCCGGGTGATCGTCCGCCAGCCGACCCATGTCGATCGCGATCCGACCGAAAACATCATCGTCGGCAACACCGTGCTCTATGGCGCGATTGCCGGTGAGGCGTTCTTCAACGGCGTGGCCGGTGAACGTTTCGCGGTGCGCAACTCGGGCGCGGTCGCGGTGGTCGAGGGCACCGGGGACCACGGCTGCGAGTACATGACCGGCGGCGTGGTGATGGTGCTCGGCCGGACCGGGCGCAACTTCGCCGCGGGCATGTCGGGCGGTGTCGCCTATGTCTATGACGAGCATGGCCAGTTCGGCCAGCTCTGCAACATGGCCCAGGTTGACCTGCTGCCGATCGCCCCGGGTCGCGACGAGGACGAAGGTGCCGGTCGGCCGCAGCAGCGCACCAACGGCGCTTCCGATCCGGGCATGGGCGACATGCTGCGTCATGACGCCGATCGCATTCGCATCCTGCTCGAACGCCACCACCTCCACACCGGCAGCAAGCGCGCGCGCGCCCTGCTCGACGATTTCGACGCCGCTCTGGCGAAGTTCGTCAAGGTGATGCCGCGTGACTATGCGAAGGCACTCAAGCAACTCGAGGCCGAACGGCTCGCCGCCGCTTCGGTGGCTGCGGAATAAGTTAGGGTAAGCACATCATGGGCAAGGAAACCGGCTTTCTCGAGCTTGATCGCAAGGACCGCGGCTATGCGGACCCCAAGGAGCGCCTGAAGCACTACAAGGAATTCGTCGTTCCGCATCCCGAGCCTGAGCTGAAGGCCCAGGCTTCGCGCTGCATGAACTGCGGCATTCCCTACTGCCACAACGGCTGTCCGGTGAACAACATCATCCCGGACTGGAACCACCTGGTCTATGAAGGGGACTGGAAGAATGCACTGGAAGTGCTGCATTCGACCAACAACTTCCCCGAGTTCACCGGCCGCATCTGCCCCGCCCCGTGCGAGGCGAGCTGCACGCTGAACATCGTCGACCAGCCGGTGACGATCAAGTCCATCGAATGCGCGATCGTCGACAAGGGCTGGCAAGAGGGCTGGATCACGCCGCAGCCGCCCAAGGAGCGCACCGGCAAGACCGTGGCCGTGGTCGGCTCGGGCCCGGCCGGACTGGCGGCGGCGCAGCAGCTGGCGCGGGCAGGCCATTCGGTGACCGTGTTCGAGAAGAACGACCGGATCGGCGGTCTGCTGCGCTACGGCATTCCCGACTTCAAGATGGAAAAGCACCTGATCAACCGGCGCGCGGTGCAGATGGAGGCCGAAGGCGTCCAGTTCCGCACCTCGACCGAAATCGGGGTCAATGTCTCGGTCGAATCGCTGAAGGCCAATTTCGACGTGATCGTCCTGGCCGGCGGGGCCGAGGATCCCCGCAAGCTGGAAATCCCGGGGGCGGAGCTGCCTTCGGTCCGGCTGGCGATGGAGTTCCTGACCCAGCAGAACAAGCGCAACGCCGGCGATGACGAGCTGCGCGCCGCCCCGCGCGGATCGCTGACCGCCACGGGCAAGCACGTGATCGTGATCGGCGGCGGCGACACCGGGTCGGACTGCGTCGGCACCTCGAACCGGCAGGGCGCGCTCTCGGTCACCCAGCTTGAGATCATGCCCAAGCCGCCCGAGAAGGAAAACAAGGCGCTGACCTGGCCGAACTGGCCGCTCAAGCTGCGCACCTCGTCCAGCCACGAGGAAGGCTGCGAGCGTGACTTCGCGGTCCTGACCAAGCGTGTCGTGGGCGAAAACGACGTCAGCGGCCTGGAATGCGTCCGGATCGAATGGGTCGACGGCAAGATGCAGGAGGTCCCCGGCAGCGAATTCACGCTGCAGGCCGACCTCATCCTGCTGGCGATGGGCTTCGTCGGTCCCAGGAAGCAGGGTCTGCTCGACCAGGCCGGGGTCGATCTGGATCCGCGCGGCAATGTCGCGGCCAACGTGGTCGATTACCAGACCAGCGATCCGCAGATCTTTGCCTGTGGCGACATGCGGCGCGGGCAAAGCCTGGTGGTCTGGGCGATCCGCGAAGGCCGCCAGGCCGCCCGCGCGGTCGATCTGGCGCTGATGGGCCAGAGCCAACTGCCGCGCTGAGCGGGGCCAACCGGGACAGGGAAAGGGCGGGCCGCGCGGTCCGCCCTGTTCGGTTGGCGATCGCTCCGCAGCCGGCCATCATGGCCTGGCCTGTGGTCAGCCCAGCGGAAAGGTCCATGCGCATGTCCCGTCTGTCCGGTCCCGTCGCGATCGCCGCCATCCTGCTGGCCACGGCCTGCCATCAGCCCCCCCCGGCATCCGATGCGCCGGCCACGCCGGCTGCGGCGCCCTCGGTCGAGGCTGCCGCGACACCCGCACCGCCGGTCGCGCCGATCCCGGCTCTGCCGGGACTGAGCTTCGGCCAGCCCATCCCGGCAGGAGGCGCGTGGCGGGCCGATGCTGCCCAGATTTCGGATGAGTGCCGGACCTACACCGCGCGGGCCTTTCCCCGATCCTATGCCATCGTCATCGCGGGGCGGCTGGAACGGGTCACCTTCGGCCGCGGCTCCGGCTTCCGCCTGCCGAACGGCCTGGCCCCCGGCAGCACCGAAGACGAAGTGCGCCGCGCCCTGCCGGACCTGATGGCCGAACCGCACAAGTATGCCGAGGCTCCCGCCAAGTACCTGACCTCGTCCCGCCTCGCCCCCGATGCGGTCGGGCTGCGGTTCGAGATCGATCCGGACGGCACGGTCGGCCAGATCCATATCGGCCTGCCCTCGTCCCTGTCGCTGGTCGAAGGTTGCGCCTGATCCCCCCGCGCGGGGGCCTTTGCGGTTCCTTAGCAAAGCCCTGTTAGCTGGCCGGGCATGCCGGTGATGCACACAGTCCAGATGCTCGGGGTGATTGGCGCGGCGTCTTACCTCGCGGCGCGGGTGGCGCGTGCCAGTCGGCGGGGTGCCTTCCACCGCTATGCCATCCTGGCCCAGCCGCGCGCCGGATTGCCGGCCATGCCGCGCGGCTATCGGGTGGTCGAACTGGAGCCTGCGGCCCTGGCGGCGCACGAGGTCGATGCCGACGCCGCCACCCGGGCGCTGCGCTTTGCCGCCGGGCTCACCTGCCTCGGCGTGTTCGATCCGCGCGGGGCGCTCACCGGGCTGATCTGGCTGGGCACCGGAACCTATCGGGAGGACGAGGTCGCGGTGCGCTTCCACCTGCCGTCGGGCGCATGCTGGGACACCGGACTATGGATCAACCCGCGCCATCGGCTCGGCCGCAGCTTCGCCGCGCTGTGGGCCGGGGTGGCCGAGTGGATGGACCAGCGCGGGCTGACTTGCTCGCTCAGCCGTATCGCCGACTACAACCTGCCCGCGCTGACCGCGCATCGTCGGATGGGGGGCACGGTGGTGGCCCATCACAGCTTCCTGAGGATCGGGTCCTGGCAGTGGTCGCGCACGACACGGCCCCGGCTGGTGCGGGTGGATGCCACCGCGCCGATCCCTGATCTTGACCTGACCGGGCTGCGGTCGATCGCCGCCTGATCGTCCATCCCCTTCCCTCGCTGGCCCAAGCAGGCTAGCGCGGGCACCATGATCCGGCTGTCCGATCTCGCCCTGCCGCTTGACCACGGCCCCGACGCGCTGGAAGCGGCGATCGTCGACCGGCTTGGCCTGACCCCCGGCGCGCTGGAGCGCTTCACCGTGGTCCGGCGCGGCAACGATGCGCGCAAGAAGACCGCGATCAAGCTGGTCTATGTGATCGATCTGGTGGTGCGCGACGAAGCTGCCGTGCTGGCGCGTCATGCCGACGACAGTCACGTGCGTCCGACCCCCGACACCTCCTACCGCTTCCCGGTGCGCGCGCCCGCGGGCTATGGGGGTGAACGTCCGGTGGTGATCGGGGCGGGCCCGTGCGGGGTGATGGCGGCGCTGATCCTGGCCCAGATGGGGCTGAAGCCGATCATCATCGAACGCGGCAAGGCCGTGCGCGAGCGGACCAAGGACACCTGGGGCCTGTGGCGCCGTTCCGAGCTGAAGCCGGAAAGCAATGTCCAGTTCGGCGAGGGCGGGGCCGGGACCTTTTCCGACGGCAAGCTCTACAGCCGGATCAAGGACCCGCGCCACCTGTCGCGCAAGGTCCTGACCGAATTCGTCAAGGCCGGCGCGCCCGAGGATATCCTGACCGAGGCGCACCCGCACATCGGCACCTTCCGCCTGGTCACCATGGTCATGTCGATCCGCGAGACGATCGAGAGCCTGGGCGGGGAGTACCGCTTCGAGACCCGGGTCGAGGACTTCGCGATCGAGACCACAGCCGACGGCGGACGCGAGTTGGCCGGGCTGCACTTGTCCGACGGCAGCTATCTGCCCGCCCGCCACGTGATCTGCGCGGTCGGCCATTCGGCGCGCGACACCTTCCACGCGCTGCATGACCGGGGCGTTTTCGTCGAGGCCAAGCCCTTCGCCATCGGGGTGCGGATCGAACACCCGCAGAGCTGGATCGACCGGGCACGCTATGGCCCCAACGCCGGCAACAAGGTGCTGGGCGCCGCCGCCTATGCGCTGAGCCACCGGGCCAGCAACGGGCGCACGGTCTATTCGTTCTGCATGTGCCCGGGTGGCCGGGTGGTCGCCGCGACCAGCGAGGAGGGGCGTGTCGTCACCAACGGCATGAGCCAGTACTCCCGGGCCGAGTTCAATGCCAATTCGGGCCTGGTCGTGGATATCGATCCGGTGCGCGACTATCCGGGCGGGCCGCTCGCCGGGATCGATTTCCAGCGCAAGTGGGAAAGCCTGGCCTTCACCGCCGGGGGCAGCAACTACCGCGCGCCGGGCCAGAAGGTGGGTGACCTGCTGGCCGGGCGGCCCTCCTCGGGCGATTTCGGCGCGGTGGTGCCCAGCTACCAGCCGGGCGTGACCCTGACCGACCTGTCGCTCTGCCTGCCCGACTTCGTGATCGCCGCGATCCGCGAAGCGCTGCCGGTGTTCGGGCGCCAGATCAAGGATTACGATCACCCCGACGTGGTGCTGACCGGGGTCGAGGCGCGCACATCCTCGCCGGTGCGCTTCACCCGCGGCGCGGATTTCCAGAGTCTCAACACCCGCGGTCTCTATCCCGCAGGCGAAGGCGCGGGCTATGCTGGCGGGATCCTCTCGGCCGCGGTCGACGGGATCAAGGTCGCCGAGGCGCTGGCGGCCGATCTGCTGGGCTAGGGAAAGGGCCGAGCCGGAATCCAATTGGTGAAGCAATAGTCTGAATGTCTTATATTTTGTTGGGCAGTTGGAGCGCCAATCCATCAATCGGTCCATCACGGCTGAATTCAAAATGGGTTCAATTCCCAAAGCCGGAATCGAGAATGGCGCACTCCTAGCCGAATCACCTCGCGCATGGGCAGATCTTGGGACTTGTACGAACCCGCTGGCGCGGGAGTGGTGCTTGCCTTGAGGTCAGCCCGCTGATCTGCAGCCTGGTCGAAGTTGAGGTCTGCGGCGAGTAGGCAGACGATCGCGGCTCCTTTCAACCAA
>NZ_JACLAU010000024.1 GCF_014230305.1 Novosphingobium aerophilum | reverse complement strand
CGTGCACGGGCGCGCAAAATCGCAAGCTTTTGGCGCGATCCTGCCCGAAACCTTGCAAATACGATTACTTCAAATCCGCCAAAACCGACGCATTTCTGCGGCTTTGAGCGCTTTTCACGGGCGACTACCTAGTGAGCGCCCGGCCAGAGAGGGCCCGGCCAGTGGGGGCCGGGCGGTCACTCAGGCGGTGTGGGCCGTGGCCTTGGGCACCAGGGCGAAGGCTAGCAGATAGAGCAGGCCGGTGACGATCAGCAGGTTGTCATATCCCGTGTACAGCGCCGCGTATTCGAGGCAGCCGCCGAAGATCGTACCCAGCAGGTTCACCGCGAAGGCTGCCTGCGAATCCGACGATTCCTGGAAGCGCTTCGCGAAGGCGACATTGGCGAGGAAGATCGGCAGGAAGGCCAGGGCCGTCGCCGCGACCAGACGGGCGGCGAAGGGCAAGGACAGCAACCAGGCCGGCTGGACGATCCATGCCAGGGCCAGCGCCGCGGCAATCCCGGCGAAGACCACCGGCAGCGGCGGCGTGCGGAACTTGCGCGTGACTTCCACCGCGGCCAGCACCACGATCAGCACTCCGGCGAAGACCAGGGCGTTGACCAGCCAGGTTGTGCCGAACAGCAGCGCGAAGGTGGCCACGTTCTTCGTTTCGAGCAGCAGAAACGCGGCTCCCATGAAGAACAGATCGGCATGGCCGCGCATGCCGCGCAGCGGGCCGCCCAGCAGTCGCACGGTCAGCAGCGAAGTGACCAGGATCGTGATCAGGGTGATGGCATAGAACGGCGGGAAGGTGTCGCCGCGGAAGTAGAGGAACGGGAAGTTGTCCGTTGCCGGCGCGATGACCTTGGGCGATGCGGGCTTCCAGGCGGCCAAACAGCGCTGGTCCCGTGCCGACATCGCCACGCTGACCACCGCCTGGGCCCCGGCGAAGGTGTCGACGCACGGAGCATGGCCGAATGCCGCCTGGGCGGTTCCGGCGAGACGATCGATCAGCCAGGGTTCGCGATAGTAGTTGTACATCGCGAAGGCGCCGTTCGGCTTCAGATGGCGCCGCACGGAGGCCATGGCTTCGGCGGTGAACAGGAAGGATTCGAGCCGGATCTGGGAAGCGCCGCTGACCAGGGTGAGCGAATCGGGCAGGGCGAACAGGATCAGGTCGTACTTGCGATCCGAGCTTTCCAGGAAGGCGCGGCCATCGTTGGTGTGACGGGTGACGCGCGGATCGGCATAGGGGTGATCGATGTTGCGTTCGGCGCCGATCTGCAGGATCCGGGGGTCGATATCCACCGCATCGACGCGCCGGGCGCCCTGCGACAGCGCGATCGCCACGTCAGACCCCGACCCTGCGCCGATGATCAGGACATCGCGCAGGGCATTGCCGGGCAACCGCAGATAGGGCGTCACATAAATCCGCTCGGCCTGCTCGACCTTCCATCGGGCGGGCGCCATCAACTGGTGCGGCACGCCATTGGCATTGATCTGCAGGAAGCCCGGACCATAGCCCGGCAAGGCATGGGTGGTGATCTTGTAGTAAGGCGACCAACTGACGTTGTTCTGGATGCTCTCCTTGGTGAGCATGAAGATCAGAGCGACGCTCCATGCGATCGTCAGCAGCCGGCGGCGCGGCTCGGTCAGGGCGATGTAAAGCGCGGCGGCGATCACCCCCCACACCAGCGAGGGAGCCTGCAGGAAGCTGAGCGCGGTGAACGCCAGAATGCCCAGCAGCGATCCGGCCAGATCGTACCGATAGGCGGACAGCGGCGCCAGTTGGGCGAAGCAGCGCCCCACCAGTTCGGCCGGCCCGGCGAGGATGATCGCCGCCAGCACGAACACCAGCGGCAGCGCCACCCAGGCGGGCGGGCCGTTGATCACCAGCGATGTGAAGTAGATCAGATCCGCCCCGCTGCGCTCGATCGTCACGGGAAACCGCAGCACGCCGATGACCAGGATGGTCAGCAGGGGCAGCGAGAAAGGCCAGACAGACCAGTCCTTGCGGCTGACGAGAAACCCGGCGCCGATACCCAGGAAGGAGCCCAGCAGCACGAAGTTGGAGAAGTACGAGAGGTGCACCACGTTCGCGCCGAGCCAGCGGATCAGGGCCAGCTCGAGGAACAGCATCAGTGCGCTCGAGGCGATCAACCGGGGCACGGCGGTGCGCGAATGGCCCTGGTCCGTCCGGTTCCGCGCTGCCTGCGGGGCGCTGTCCCGCGGTTCGATCACGCTCGTCTGGCCCATGTCATTCCCTGCCGGCAGCTCATGTCAGCAGCGGCATTAGGGGTGGCATGGTTATCAGAGTCCTAACGGTTGTCCCGTTGTGGTACGTACCGCGGCTGTTGCGCGACCCGCCCCGACCGGGTCCTTGCCGCCTCAACCGCGCGTGGCCAGGCGACGGTCCAGCGCCACCGACAGCAGTCCGGCGACAATGAAGCCGGCCGAGATTCCCACCAGGTTCAGCACCACCGTGCCGGGGCCGAAGCGGTCCAGGTCCATGAAGAAGTAGGGATAGCGGCTGTGGCCATCGCTCGCCACTGGCGTGAAGGCGACCCGCACGAAGGTGTAAGCGATGTAGCCCAGCGGATAGAGCGCCCAGAGCAGCGGCGCGGTCCAGCGCAGGCGGCCGTGCGGAGTGAACACGGCCCACCACAACGGCACCACGATCGGTGCGACGACATGATGGATCCGGTCGCCCAGCGCATCCCACAAGGTCTGGTGCGGCAGCGCCGGTAGCAGCAGGTTGAACACCATGCCGACCAGCACGATCGCCAGCATCGTCCCGCCCAGCAGCACCGGCCCGACGCTGTCCCGCCCCCGCCACGCCAGCCGGGTGAAGACCAGCCCGACCAGCAGATTGGTGGTGATGGTGAACCACCGCAGCAGCCCCCAGATCGCCTCGAACAGACCCTCGCCGCGGCCCAGGGCCTTGGCCAGCGGCGGGATCAGTGACAGCAGCACCGCCGCGCCGATCACCCCGGCCGTGATCCGGGCCCAACCTTCCCTTGTCATCCTGCCTCTCCCGAGCGCGACCCCGGCTATCCTGGTCCAGACCTAAGCGCCGCGCCGCACCGAAGGCAAGCGACCCGCGCTTTCGGGCAGGGCGGGCGCCTACCCGTGCGCCCCGAACTCGTTGGCGATCGCCGTGGTGATTCGCAGCGACAAGTGCCAGGCGCGCTCGATCGGGTCGATGAAGTCACGCCGGATCGCGGTGTAGCCGGTGGCCCCGCCATCGGGCCAGTCGCTGGGTTCGTCGACCTTGAAGTCGCTCACTTCGGGGAAGCTGGTCGGGAAGGCGCGGCGCAACTGGGCCAGGGCATCCTCGATGCGCAGGGTGAAGACCATCTCCAGCACGTCCTCGCGCGCGATATCGTTGGCACGGCTGAACGCGGGGACCTGCACCGCGCGCAGGAACATGTGCTGGAACAGCGCCAGCCGGATCGCCTGGAGCACGCCCATCTTCCGCCGCCCGTGCTCGCGGTCGGCCAGCGGGGCCTCGTCGGGGATCAGGTCGAGCAGGCGGTGCAGCTTGACCGCATCGACCCGCAGGCGCGAGACCAGCCGGCGGAACACGCCGGCGCGATCGTCCTTGGTCAGGTATTCGGCCAGGGTCAGCGAGGCCGAGGAGATGTGCTGTTCGTCCCCGCGGTAGGGCCGGCTGGCCCAGAACGCCGAATTGTACAGCTCGCCATAGGCGGCAACGGTCTTGATCGAGGCCAGGGCATTGGCCGCGCGGACCAGCCGGACGATCTGGCGGCCACGGTCGCTTTCGCGCAGCAGGGCGGCGATTTCCTCGACGTTGCCGGCCGCGGCCGTGCCGAACCCGGCGATCACATTGACCGGATAGCCAAGCTGCTGAAGGATCGCGTTGTGCGGGATCGCGCGGATCTGGCGCAGGCTCATCCGGCGGTCGGCGGCAATGTCGGACTGGCGGCGCGACTTGCGGCTGCCCGTGTCGTTCAGCAGGCCCAGGCCAAAGGCCGTTACCGCCCGCGAATAGGTGTCGCTGGCCAGGTGCGCCTGCTGGACGCGGCGGATCGCGCGGTAGAAATCCAGGCTCAGGTCGGTGCGGCGGTAGAACGGATCGGTCGGCGCCTTGGGATCGGCCTCGGCCGGGCCGTTCTGGGCAAAGCGGGTGAGGGTGGCCAGCGCCAGTTCGGGTGAGCCGAAGCTGAGATAGCCATCACCGCCCTGGAACGAGACCTCCGGCTCCAGCCGGATCCCGGCGCGGACGAAGCGGCGGCGCGCCCAGGGCGACATCTGCCAGCCAACCCGGTCGGCGAAGGACGAGGGGTGGCAGCCGCGCCCCATCGATTCGCCGCCGGTGTTGAAGATCAGCGCGGCCACGTCGTTCAGGCCGTTCGCGGCCATCGCCTCGGCCATGCGGCCGTGCAGGCGTTCGATCGCCAGCGCCGCCGGGATCTGCCCGACGAACCGCCCGGCATCCGAGAACCCGGTCTGGATCGCCACCCGGCCCCGTCCCTTGGCGTAATCGCGATAGGCCTCCTCGGCCAGCAGCGAGTCGAGGAAGCGGCCGCCGTGCTCCAGCGCGCTTTCGGTCTCGAACAGCGGCGAGACGTCGACCTTGTCGGCAATCCCGAACAGCTTGGCGAAGTACAGCGCGGCCAGCACCGTGGTCGGCTGTTCGCATTCGGCCACCAGCATCCGGATCGGGGTATCGGCATCGATGTGGTGGAGGATCTGCGCCATGGCGAGGAACTGGCGGGTCGCCGTGCTGTTCTCGATCGCCAGGGCGGCGAAGTTGGTGCGCAGCGGCTGCGCCTCGGCCAGCAGCTCGCGCATGCGGACCAGCGCGGCCTGGCTGGCCAGATCGAGCCGCCCGTCCGGATCGATCCGGCGGCGGATCGCGTTCTGCAGTTGCGACGAATTCACCCGGAAGTGGATCCAGCCCATGCCCAGCCCGTCCGCGCGCATGGCGGCGGCCGTGACCAGCAGGGTGCGCGCGGTGTCGTCATCGGCCTCCCGAGCCTCGGCCTCCAGCTCGGCGATCACCGGGGCCAGGCTGACCAGCTTGTCCGGATGGTCGGCGGTGAGCGTGTTGGCCGCGGCGGAGAGCGCGGCGGGATCGGTCAGGTCCTGGGCGAACAGGGCGGCCATGTCTGCGGCGCGCTCGCCGGCGCGGGTCAGCCGTGCGGCCAGGTCGGGCGCGGCCTGGGCCAGGGCGGCGGCATAGCCGGCCAGCCGCTCGGCCTTTTCGGCCAGGCGATAGCGGATCGAGGTGTGCCAGCTGATATCGGTGCGCCCGTCCATGTCGTAGCCGACCCAGGTGGCGAAGCGGAACGGGCAGGGCCGCACCTCGCGCCAGCGCTTGGGCCACTGCGCGCGGGCGGCGTCCAGCACCTCGCCGACGATCCGGTCGCGCGCGGCCTGGGCGTGAGTCAGCGCCTTCATCGCCTCCGCGTGCTCGTAGTCGAGCGTGATCGTGTCGCGATCGTGCGGCGCGACGCAGACGGTGCTCGCGGCGATGTCGTCGCTCGAAGCGGCGGCGACCACGGCGGCGGTCTGGGCGCGGCTGAGCAGGAAGGTGGGGTGCGCGGTGAACACCACGTGCAGGAAGGGGCGCTGCCAGCGCGCGACGAACTGGGCGAAATCGCCGCTCTGCGCGGCGGCGCGGATCGTGGCGGCATTGGCGGCGGGATCAACCGGACCGACCATCCGCACCAGCCGGCTGGCCCGCGCCTGCAGACCCTCGCATTCCAGTTCCGCGATCAGGCCGTCAAGATCGTCGAGGGTCAGCGTTCCGGCCTCGAGCTGGCGCGACAGCTCGAGCCCCAGTTGCGAGACCGGATTGAACAGCGGGCTCAACGCGGTGAAGCGGTGCAGGTCCTGCAGGCGGGCTTCGAGCGCGGCCACCTTCGGCGGCGAGGCGAAATCGGGCACGGCAGTGGGCATTGGGGCGTTCCTTCGGTTCCGCCTGTCTGGGCCCCTCTCCCGGAGCGGCCGGCCTGTTTCTTCTCAGACTGCCGCCCGCCGGGAAGCCAGTCTGTCAGAATAACCCCGTTCGGGGTAGGGGTGGGTTAGGGTTGTGCGAGAGCCGCAGCCGCGCGTGCCGCCGTTTCGATCGCCGCCCCATCGGGCGCACCCTTGTTGACGATCCACGATCCCCCGACGCAGAGCACCGGCTCCAGCGCGAGCCAGTTGGGCGCGGTGGCCAGCGAGATCCCCCCGGTCGGGCAGAACTTCGCCATGGGGAATGGGCCGGTCAGCGCCTTCAGCGCCGGGATCCCGCCCGAGGTTTCGGCCGGGAAGAACTTGAAATGGGTCAGTCCCAGGTCGAGCCCCAGCATGATGTCCGCGGCATTGGCTGTGCCGGGCAGGAACGGCACGCCGCTGGCCACCGCCGCCTGGCCCAGCGCCGGGGTCAGGCCCGGCGAAACGATGAACTCGGCCCCGGCGGCGAGCGACTTGTCCAGGTCGGCCGGGTTCAGCACGGTGCCCGCGCCGACGATCGCGCCGGGGACTTCGCGCATGATCCGGATCGCGTCGATCGCGCAGGCGGTGCGCAGCGTCACCTCGAGCACGCGCAGCCCGCCGGCCACCAGGGCCTCGGCCACGGGCGCGGCATGGGCCAGGTCCTCGATCACCAGCACCGGGATGACCGGGGCGGTGCGCATGATGGTTTCGATCGGGGTCATCTCAACAGTGTTCCTTGGCAAAGGCGGCCGCCGCACCGAACAGGCCGGGCTGCGGATGGGTGATCAGCTTGACGGGGAGCGCCGCCATCAGCGCCTCGAACCGGCCCTTGGCGCGGAAGCGCTCGGCAAAGCCTGATTGCATCAGGGTCTGGCGGATGCGCAGGCCGAGGCCCCCGGCGATGACCACGCCCGCGGCGCCCTGCGCCAGCGCCAGGTCCCCGGCGACGGCGCCCAGCGAAAGGCAGAAGCGATCCACCGCGGCGGCGGCCAGGCTGTCCTCGCCCGAGGTGCCGAGCTGCCAGATGGCCCGGTCGTCCAACTGGCGGATCGGCTTGTCCTCCATCGCGGCCAGCGTCTCGTAGATGTCGACGATCGCCGGGCCGGACACCACGCGCTCGACCGAGACGCGGCGGAAGCGCTGGCGCAGCCGGGCGAGGATGCGGTCCTCGATCGTGTCGAGCGGGGCGTAGTCGATATGCCCTCCCTCGGTCGGCTGGACGCGGTAGCCGCCCTGGCCATCACGCCAGATATGGGCGACGCCCAGCCCGGTGCCGGGGCCGACGATGGTGATTGTGCCCTCGGCCGGAAGTCCCTCGTCCGGGCCGCAGAGGTGGACGAAATCGGTATCCGCCACCCGCGCGACGGCATGGCCGACCGCGGCGAAATCGTTGACCAGGGTATGGCGTTCGACGCCCAGCTTCTCGGGGATCAGCGCCGGGCGGATGATCCACGGGTTGTTGGTGAAGCGGATCACCTCGCCGCCGACCGGCCCGGCGACGGCGATCGCCACGGCCGGGGGCAGGTCGCGCCCGAGATGCCGGGCGAAGTCTTCCCAGGCGGTCTGGAAGCTGGCGTGATCCTTGGTGTGGAGCGTGATCGGCTCCCCCAGCGCGATCGCGCCGTCGGCACCGACCGTGGCCAGGGCGAAGCGGGCGTGGGTGCCGCCGATGTCGACGGCGACGAGTTCGGTGGGGGTGGTCACGAAAGCCCCTCCCCTGAAGGGGAGGGGTGAGCCTTGCGCCCAGCCCAGCGGTCCGCCCATCACATCCCCCCCAGCGCCAGCATGGCCGATCCGCCGCGCTCGGCGCTGTCGGCGTGGAGGCGGAACATCGCGAAGAGCTCGCGGCCCATGCCCTCGCCGGCGGGCGGAGCCACGGCGGGCGTGCGCCCGGACAGGTCGGCCAGGACCTCGAGCGCGCCGGTGTGGGCGCAGAGCCGGATCACGTCGCCGTCCCGGACCAGCGCCAGCGGCCCGCCGCCCAGCGCCTCGGGGGTGACGTGGATCGCCGCCGGGACCTTGCCCGAGGCGCCCGACATGCGCCCGTCTGTGACCAGCGCCACACGGTAGCCGCGATCCTGCAGGACGCCCAGCGGCGGGGTCAGCTTGTGCAGCTCGGGCATGCCGTTGGCACGCGGGCCCTGGAAGCGGACCACCACCACCACGTCGCGGTCAAGCTCGCCGGCCTTGAACGCGGCGGTGACCGCTTCCTGGGTCTCGAACACGCGGGCAGGGGCCTCGATGGTCCAGCGCTCGCGATCGACCGCGCTGGTCTTGAAGGTGGCGCGGCCCAGGTTGCCCTGGACCAGCCGCATCCCGCCATCCGGCTGGAACGGCGCGGCGACCGGGCGCAGCATCGTGTCATCGCCGCTTTCGGCCGGGGCAGGGTGCCAGACCAGCCGGTCCTCAGCCAGCGTCGGCTCGGTCGCATAGGCGGCCATGCCGCCCTCGGCGATGGTCAGGGTGTCGCCGTGGATCAGCCCGGCATCGAGCAGCTCGCGGGTGACGTAGGCGATGCCGCCGGCGGCGTGGAAGTGGTTCACGTCGCCCGCGCCATTGGGATAGACCCGCGCCAGCAGCGGCACGACCGAGGACAGCTCGTCCAGGTCCTGCCAGTCGAGCAGCACGCCCGCCGCGCGCGCCATGGCGGGCAGGTGGATTGCGTGGTTGGTCGATCCGCCGGTGGCCAGCAGGCCGACCGCGGCGTTGATGATCGCCTTCTCGTCCACGACCTTGCACAGCGGGCGATGATCGCTGCCCTTGCGGCCGATCGCGGCCAGCCGATGCACCGCCTCGCGTGTCAGGGCCGAGCGCAGCGGCGTGTTCGGCGGGATGAAGGACGCGCCCGGCACGTGCAGGCCCATCAACTCCATCATCATCTGGTTGGAATTGGCCGTGCCATAGAAGGTGCATGTGCCGGGCGAGTGGTAGGACTTGCTCTCGCTTTCCAGCAGGTCGGCCCGGCTGGCCTTGCCCTCGGCGTAAAGCTGGCGGACCTTCTGCTTTTCCTTGTTGGGCAGGCCGCTGGGCATCGGCCCGCCCGGCACGAAGACGGCGGGCAGGTGGCCGAAGCGCAGCGCGCCGATCAGCAGGCCGGGCACGATCTTGTCGCAGATGCCGAGCAGGGCCATGCCGTCGAACATCGCGTGGCTCAGCGCCACCGCCGTGCCCAGCGCGATCGCGTCGCGGCTGAACAGCGACAGCTCCATCCCGTCCTGCCCCTGGGTGACGCCGTCGCACATCGCCGGAACACCGCCCGCCACCTGGGCGGTCGCGCCCACCTCGCGGGCATAGAGCTTCATCGCCTCGGGATAACGGCCATAGGGCTGATGGGCCGAGAGCATGTCGTTGTAGGCGGTGACGATGCCCAGGTTCGGCCCGCGCATGGTGGCGATCGCCGGCTTGTCCTCCAGCGCGGCGGCGAAGCCGTGCGCGAGGTTGGAGCACGACAGGAACTCGCGGTCGCCATGGCGATCGCCCTCGCGCGCCATCAGGTCAAGGTAGTGCTGCCGCGAGGCCTTGGACTTCTCGATGATCCGGTCGGTGACGCGGGCAAGGGTGGGGTGCAGGGTGGCATGCAGGGTCATGGGGTTCTCACTCGTGCCAGGTGACGCCGTCGCGCTCGGCCAGCGCGATCGCGGCCGAGGGCCCCCAGCTGCCGGCAGTGTAGGTCTTGGGGGTGATGGCGTGGTCGTCCCAGGTCTGGCGGATCGCGTCGATCCATTCCCACTGGGCTTCCACCTCGTCGCGGCGGACGAACAGGGTCTGGTCGCCCTCGATCAGGTCGAGCAGCAGGCGTTCGTAAGCGATCCGCTTCTTCGGCCCGGCGA
This sequence comes from Novosphingobium aerophilum, assembly GCF_014230305.1. GTDB lineage: Bacteria > Pseudomonadota > Alphaproteobacteria > Sphingomonadales > Sphingomonadaceae > Novosphingobium > Novosphingobium aerophilum. The sequence continues at coordinate 41,803 of NZ_JACLAU010000024.1, read as the reverse complement.
AGGCGTCGGGCATCGAGATGTCGAGCGAGACCTCGCGCAGGCGGATGCCGCCGCGATCCAGCCCGGGCTCCTTGGCCATCAGCGAGAGGGTGATGTTCTCGGCCGGCTGGATGCCGATCACCAACTGGTTGGGCTGGGTCCGCGCACCGCGCCCGGCGAAGATCGAATGCGGCACCGGGCGGAACTGCACCACGATCTCGGTCACGCGCTCGTACAGGCGCTTGCCGGTGCGCAGGTAGAAGGGCACGCCCTTCCAGCGCCAGTTGTCGACATGGGCCTTGATCGCCACGAAGGTCTCGGTGTCCGAATCCCGGCCCAGCTCCTGATCGTAGCCGGGGACGGCGGCCCCGCCGATCGCCCCGGCGCGGTACTGGCCGGTGACCGTCTCGTCCCGCTCCACCTTGCGCAGGGAACGCAGCACTTTCACCTTCTCGTCGCGCACAGCGGTGGCATCGAAGCTCGCGGGCGGCTCCATCGCCACCAGGGCGAGCAGTTGGAGCATGTGGTTCTGCACCATGTCGCGCAGCGCGCCGGCGCCGTCGTAGAAGCCCACGCGGCCTTCCAGCCCCACGGTCTCGGCCACGGTGATCTGGACATGATCGATGTGCGCGGCATTCCACAGCGGTTCGAACATCACGTTGGCAAAGCGCAGGGCCAGCAGGTTCTGGACCGTTTCCTTGCCCAGGTAGTGATCGATCCGGAAGATCCGGTCCTCGGGAAAGGCGCTGCTCACCGCGTCGTTGATGTGGCGGCTGGTGGCCAGGTCGGTGCCCAGCGGCTTTTCCAGCCCGATCCGGGTCTGCTCGCCCGCCAGCCCGCTGGCGACCAGCCCGGCTATGGTCGGCTCGAACAGGCTGGGCGCGGTCGACAGGAAGATGGCCAGGCCGCGCTCGACCATCCCCACCTTGGTCGCCAGATCGGCAAAGCCCGCCGCGTTGTTGGCGTCCAGCGGCTGGTAATGCAGCCGCTCGAGGAAGGGCTCGATCGCCGGCTTGCGGTAGTCCGGCAGGTAGGTCTCCAGCGCCTTGCGGGCGAAGGCGCGGTAGCCGGCGTCGTCCAGCTCCTGCCGGGCTGTGCCGACGATGCGCAGGTGTTCATCGACCAGGCCATCGGCATCGAGCGCGCAGAGCGAGGGCAGCAGCATGCGCTGCGCCAGATCGCCCGTGGCGCCGAACAGCAGCAGGCAATCGGCGGTGAAACCCATTCTCGTCCCCCGAAGGTCGGGACCGGATGGTCCGGCGGCAGGAGCGGCGCCCCTGGCCTCCATCCGGTCTTCTTGCGCCGATGCTACAACCACATTTGCCTGCCCCTGCGGAAGGGGAAGAATACGTCTGCGCTTGGCTGCATTCGAATGGATCGGCCGCGCGAGCCCGCGTCGCCCCGATGTGGGGTGCGGATCAGCTCAGGTCGTCGCGGTGCTTGAGCGCCAGCACCGCCAGTTCGGTGCGGTTGTCCACGCCCAGTTTCTGGTAGAGGGCGTGCAGGTAAACCTTGATCGTCCCTTCGGTGATCCCCAGCGATCCGGCAATGTCGCGATTGCGCTGGCCCTGGGCGATGAAGGCCACGATCGTCTTCTCGCGCGGGGTCAGGCTGGCGAAGGGCGAGGGAGTCTGGCGTCGGGTGGCTTCGGTGCTGGCCCGGTCCAGCAGGTCGGAGGCAATCGCCTTGCCCCCGGCCATGACCGTGTCCAGCGCGCCGATCAACACCTCCTCGGCGCCGGCCTTGGCGACGATCCCGCTGACCCCGGCGTCGATCGCCGCGAGCAGCGGGCCATCGTCGATCTGCGCGGTGAGCAGCACCACGGGACGCGCATCGCCGCGGGCACGCAGCTCTTGCAGGGTGCTCACCCCGTCGCCGTCGGGCATCGCGACATCGAACACGCAGATGTCGGGCTGGTGCGCGATCACGGCCTCCAGCGCCTCGCTCCCCGATCCGACGGTGGCGACCACCTGGTAACGGGTCGAGGCCAGCACGGCCTCGACGCCGGTGCGAATGAAGGCGTGGTCATCGGCGATCAGGACAGTGGTCATCGGGCGGCTCCGTCGGCTCCGAGCGGGAGCAGGATGGCAAGATGGGTGCCCTGCGGACTGCTGTCCACTGCCAATTGGCCTCCCAGCGTCGCCACCCGCTCGCGGATCGACCATGGCTGCTGGTCCGCTCCGGTCAGTTCGAACCCGGCGCCGTCGTCGGCAATGTCCAGGACCAGCCCGGCGCCGCGTCGCTGCAGCGCCACGGTAACCTCGCGCGCGCCGCCATGCCGGGCGGCATTGGCCACGGCTTCGCGGAGCAGTTGCTGAAGCTCGTGGCTGTACCAGCCCGGCACCGTGGTGGCCGGGGCGCCGGTCACCGTCACGGTCAGGTTCCAGTGCATGGCGGCGTCGCTGGCCGTGGCCCTGAGATCGTGCAGCAGATCCTGGTCATCGGGGGTGCTGGCGGGGCTGCGCAGCGCATCGATCAGGGTGCGGACGTGTTCCTGCTCGCGCCGCAGGGCATCACGCACGGTCACCAGTTCGACGTCCAGCGCCCGCGGATCCTGCATGCGCCGCAGGGCCTCCAGCCGGAAGCAGGCGCCTGCCAGTGACTGGGCGACGCTGTCATGCAGATCGCGCGCGATGGCCGCCCGCGTGCGTGAGAGCAGGGCCTCGCGTTCGAACTCGATCACCGCGATGCGATCGAAGGCACTGCTGATCTCGCGGTTCAGGATGCCGCCGAGCGTGACGAAATCGGGTCCCGGCCCGGTCAGCTCGGCCAGCACGATGATGCCGCTGCCGCTGACGCAACGCAGCGGCAGGGTCAGCCCCTCGGTGATTCCACAGTGCGCCGCCAGCGGCATCGGCGTCCGCAGCGTCCGCGCATGCGGCAGGTTGTCGGCATCGCGGACCAGCTTGCGCCCGCGCAGGCTGTCGAACAGGCGGACCTCGTCCCCACCCTCGTCCCACCCGACGATGGCGTCCGGACCCAGCCGCTCCAGTCTGCGCTGACCATTGCCCATCTGGTGCAGATTGAGCCAGGGCTCTTCCGCGTCGCTCCAGGCAAGCACGCCGCGGCGGGCCCCGGTCACGGCCATCGCGTGTTCCAGTGCGCGCCAGCGCAGGTCGGTGCCGTCATCCGTCTGCGCCATCGGATCGTCCGGGCCGGGATCGAGCCGGGTCACATGGGGATCGCGGCGCTGCACGCCGAACCAGACCAGCACGATCAGCAGCGCGAGCATGTAGAGCGACCGCCGGCCGAACCGATAGACATCGATCGGCAGGCCCAGGTTCCAGATCACCAGCCCGACCACCACGAACAGGACCGTCGCGAACACACCGGTGACCGAGGCGACCCGCCAGTCCCAGCGCAAGGTGGCCGACAGGATCGCCAAGGCGAACAGCGCCAGGAAGGGGCTGGTGAAATCGGCATTGCCGGTTTCGGTCACGTACACGGCAGCAATGAATGCCGTCACGTCCAGGGCCAGCAGCCCCGGTGCGATCCGCTGGTCGTACCACCAGGATCGCCAGGCCACGACCGCCGCCAGCAGGCTCACCGCCAGATATCCGAACAGCAGCGCCTTGCCGCGATCGAGGTCCGATGCCGTGGCCACGGGTTCGACCAGGACGGCGATCAGGAACACGCCAACCAGGATCACCCTGAACAGGGCAATGACCCGGCCCGACCGGTTTTCGAATGCGGCGCGCAAATTCATCCGGAACCCTCGGGACCCGTGATGCACGGCCCCGGGCGGGGTGGTCAAGCCGGATGCGGTGACTTGGCCCCGCTTTCCTACTCGGGCCGATTCGGATCAGAGGGACGGCTGCCGATCTGTCAGGAGGATCCATGGCCCGTTCCCCATCGCCGCCGCCAGCGCGCGCCCAGTCCGCTGCTCATCCACCCGCCCCCGCCGGGTCGCCCCCGCTGGGCCACCTGTCCGAACGGTATGAAAGCGGCGGACGCGGGCCGGGCACGGTCAGCAGCGGCCAGGCCGATCCGGGCGGGGTGTCCTAAGGGCTCTATCAGTTCGCCAGCCGGACCGGCACGGTCGCCGCGTTCCTCGCCGGTGAGGGTGCGCCATGGCGAGCGGCGTTCGGGGCGGCTGCTCCGGGTTCGCCCGCCTTCGCGACCGCCTGGCAGGCGATTGCCCGGGGTCAGCCCGAAGCCTTCACCAGTGCCCAGCGGGCCTTCATCGAACGCACCCATTATCGCCCGGTCGTCGCGGCCGTGCTGGCCCGGACCGGGCTCGATCTGGACCGCGGCCCGGCTGCCCTGCGCGACGTGGCCTGGTCCTGCGCCGTCCAGCACGCCGCGGCGGCGCGGATCATCGCCGATGCCGTGGCCGCAACCGACGCGGCACTGCCCCGGACCGACCCCGCCTATGCGGAAGGCCTGATCCGCGCTGTCTATGCCCGGCGGAGCGCCTATCTGACGCGGCTGGGGGCGCGGCTCGGCGGGCCGACCCAGGCCCTGTTCGCGGGCATCGTCGCGCGCCGCTATCCAGCCGAATGCGCAGCGGCGCTGGCCTTGCTGGCGGCGCGGGATGGCGAGCCCTGAAAAGCGTATTTGCCCGGGCGCGAATTTCAGGCCAGTGTCACGCCATCCCTGTGTCCTGCACGAGTATTGCCGATGCGTTCCCTGTTCCTGCGCAGCCTTGTCCTGTCGACCGCCCTGGCCGGCCTGTCCGTCCCCGCCCATGCCGCGACCCCGGAAGAGACCGCTGCGGCGGCGCTCAAGGCCGCGCCCGTCTGGGATGGCCACAACGACGTGCCCGAACAGCTGCGCGGGCGCCGCAATGACGTGATCGCCGGATTCGATTTCCGCGACACCACCAACACCGCCGATCCCGCCACCGGCGAACAGGCCATGCACACCGACCTGACGCGCCTGCGCAAGGGCAAGGTCGGGGCGCAGTTCTGGTCGGTCTATGTCTCGGCCAACCTGACCGAACAGCAGGCGGTCCAGGCGGTGATGGAACAGATCGACGTGACCAAGCGGCTGGTCGCGGCCTATCCCGCCGATCTGCAGTTCGCCACCTCTTCGACCGAGGTCCAGCAGGCGATGAAGGCAGGGCGGATCGCCTCGTTGATGGGCATGGAGGGCGGCTATGCGATCGGCTCGTCGCTGGGCGTGCTGCGCCAGTTCCATGCGCTGGGCGTGCGCTACATGACTCTGACCCACGTCAAGACCATCGGCTGGGCCGACAGCGCCACCGACGCCCCGCAGCACGGCGGGCTGACCGATTTCGGCAAGGATGTGGTGCGCGAAATGCAGCGCATCGGCATGCTGGTCGATCTCAGCCACGTCAGCGAGGACACGATGATGGACGCCCTCGACGTGGCCAGGGCGCCGGTGATCTTCAGCCATTCGGGCGCCCGCGCGATCGCCCATCATCCGCGCAACGTGCCCGATGCCGTGCTGGCCCGTCTGAAGGACAACGGCGGGATCGTCATGGCGGTGACCCTGCCGGCCTATGTCAGCGACCGCGTGCGCGAATGGGATCTGGCCCGCACCGCGCAGCGCGCGCGGCTGCAGGCGCTGCACATCGCCGATCCCAAGCGCGCCGCCGCGGAACTGGCCGCCTGGGTCAAGGACAACCCGGCTCCGCGCGCGACCCTGGGGGAACTGGCCGACCACGTCGAGCACATCATCAAGGTCGCCGGGATCGACCACGTCGGGCTGGGGGCCGATTTCGACGGGATGGAATCGACCACCGAAGGCCTGCCCGACGTGTCCGGCTATCCGGCCCTGTTCGTCGAACTGGCCCGGCGCGGCCACAGCCAGGCCGATCTGGAAAAGATCGCCAGCGGCAACATGATGCGCGTGCTCAAGGCCGCCGAGGCCTATGCCGCCGCCCACCGCGCCGATCCGCCGATCGAAAGCAAGACCACGTTCTGATCGGGCTGGCCGTGCGCCGGTGTGGTCGTGCGCCCGGATGGGCGTACGCCCGTGTCGTCGTATGCCAGTGTGGCCAGGTCTTGCAAACGAAGTGACTCAGTGCACAACTGTGCGCGGGAAGGTGGCACGACCCTGTCGGAGCCACTTATGTGGAATGCTGTTTCCGTCCTTCGCACCGGCCCGGTGAAACTCCGGACTGCAGCCATCCTTTCGGCCTTGTGCTGTTCCGCTTCGGCCCTGGCGGCTGAGCCCAGCGACATCACTGTCAACGGTCTGTACGTCTCCCCCGCGGAGCAGCGGCAGGCGATCACCCGGTTCGTCAAGCGGATGGCGGTATCGAACGAGATGGGCCAGGCCGCTCGCCGCGATGCGCCCTTCTGCCCGGTCGTGGTGGGCCTGCGCGACGAATACGTCGGCGTGATCCTGCGCCACATGCGCGAGGCCGCGGCCGCGACCCGCCGCATCACCGAGGCCCCTGCGGGTTGCTCGCCCAACCTGGCCGTGATCTTTACCCCCAACGGTCGGGCTGCGGCCCAGCGCATGGGCAGCAGCCAGCCGTTATGGCTGGATGAGGGCAACTCCGTGATGCGCGATGCCTTCCTCCGCTCGGACCGCGCGGTGCGCTGGGCTTACAGCACACTGCCGTTGACCGCCGACGGGGTGCCAGTGATGGAACCCATCGCTCGACACTACGGGCATAGCCTGATCTCGACCCAGGTGAAGCTCGACCTGACGGGGACCCTCGTGATCATCGACGTGAACAAGGCCGAGGGTTTTCCGCTCGACGCGATCGCCAGCTATGCGGCCATGGTCTCGTTCGCGCCGGTCGCGCATAACGATTCCCTGATGGCGGCCACCCCCAGCGTGCTGGGCATGTTCGCCCGGTCCGGGCCGCGCATCGCCGCCGAGCAGCGCCTGTCCGACTGGGACCGGGCCTATCTCGAGGCGGTTTACGCCATGCCGATCGACCGTCCCTGGTGGCAGCAGCGCTCCGCGCTGATCGCCCGGATGAACGCGGCGCTGACCGCTGCGAGGGAGGCGGGGGCCGGCGCCGCGCCAGAGGCCCCTCCGGCGACCGGCCCCGATCGGCCGGGCGGAGTCTAGACCAGGCTCTCGCGCAGCAGCCACAGGCCGACCGCGATCATCAGCGCATAGATGATCCGGTAGAAGCGTTGCGGATCGACCCGCCGGACGATCCGCACGCCGGCCCAGGTGCTGGCCAGGGCGAGCGGCACCAGCAGGGCGGAATGGAACAGGTTGGCCCGGCTGAACTGGCCCAGCGCGACATAGCCCGGCACCTTGATCCAGTTCATGTAGGCAAAGGCGATCGCCGTGGTGCCGACCAGCTTGTCGCGCTCCAGCCGGCGGGCCAGCACCCACATCTGGAACGGCGGCGCTCCGGCATGGGCGACATGGCTGGCAAAGCCCGAGAAGGTGCCGAACAGCGATCCCACCCAGCCGGGCGAGTCCGAGGGCAGGGTGGTGCGCCCGCCGCGTTCGGCCCACAGCCGCTGCAGCCCGAACAGCAGCGAGACCAGCCCGACCACGCCCAGCACCGCCGCCTCGCTGACCGAGCGCGAGAACAGGTAGCCCAGCCCGACCCCCAGCGTCATGCCCGGCATCATCACCTTCAGCACGCTGCCGTCCCAGCTATGCCGGAACGACCAGACGCTGACCGCGTCCTGCACGATCAGGATGGGCAGCATCACCGCGGCGCTCTCCACCGGGGGATTGGTCAGCACCATGATCGGCATGGCCAGCGCTCCCGCGCCCGAAAAGCCGCCCTTGGCCAGACCCGAAACGATCACCGCCAGCGTCGCGCAGAGGATGGCTGGCCAGGACTGGAACATGGCGGAACCTCCCCCGTGCCGACGCCTCCGGCCGGTAGCCCCGGCCCCTGTTCGCGCGCTCAGTCGCGCAGCAGCTCGTTGATCCCCGTCTTCGAGCGGGTCTGGGCATCCACCGTCTTGACGATCACCGCGCAGTACAGCGACGGGCCCGGGGTGCCATCGGGCAGGGGCTTGCCGGGGAGCGAGCCCGAGACCACCACCGAATAGGGCGGCACCCGGCCGATGTGGATCTCGCCGGTGGCACGATCGACGATCTTGGTCGAGGCGCCGAGGTAAACCCCCATCGACAGCACCGAACCTTCGCCCACCACGACACCCTCGGCCACTTCGGCGCGCGCGCCGATGAAGCAGTTGTCCTCGATGATCACCGGCCCGGCCTGCAGCGGTTCCAGCACCCCGCCGATCCCGGCCCCACCCGAAATGTGGACGTTCTTGCCGATCTGCGCGCAGGAGCCGACCGTGGCCCAGGTGTCGATCATCGTGCCCTCGTCCACCCGCGCGCCCAGGTTGACGAAGCTGGGCATCAGCACCACGCCCCTGGCGATGTGCGCGCTGCGGCGCACCACGGCGCCCGGCACCACGCGGATGCCGGCGGCGCGGAAGCGCGCCTCGTCCCAGCCGGTGAACTTCAGCGGCACCTTGTCGAAGGCCGGCGCCCCGGCGCTGCCATAGTCCATCACCGCATTGTCGTTCAGCCGGAACGACAGCAGCACCGCCTTCTTCAGCCACTGGTTGACGCGCCAGCCGCCCTGGCCGTCCGGCTCGGCGACGCGGGCCGCGCCCGAATCGAGCAGGTCGAGCGCCTGGTCGACGATGGCCCGAACCTCGGCGCTGGCGGGAGTGACCGTGTCGCGTGCCTCGAAGGCGGCTTCGATCTGGGCGGCAAGGTCGGTCATGGAACGAATCTCCGGTGCGTGATCAGGCGCGGCAGGCCTGCGCCGCGCGCCTAGACGGTGCGGACCACCGGAGCAACCCGGAGGGGCAATAGACCTATCACGACCTTAAAACCGGGTGAAGAACGCTAGTCTATCCGGAAAGGGTATCTAAGCTGGAGGCCCCATGATTCGTCGTGTTCACCGGATTGGCCTAATCGTTTCGGTCATGCCGTTCCTCGCGGCCCTGAGCGGCTGCGGCGGCGGTGGCGGCTCTGTGGCGAGCACGCCGGTCACCCCGACGACGCCGACCACCACCACGCCGACCACGCCCACCACCCCGGTGTCCACGCTGATCCCGGCCGAGACCTTCCGTACCGCGGAGTACAACCGTTCCGACGGCCCGGCCTATCACAACGCGATCCCCGCCTGGCAGACCGGCGCCAGTGGCAAGGGCGTGACACTGGGCATCGTCGACACCGGCATCGACACCACCAATCCGGAATTCGCCGGGCGCATCTCCTCCGCCTCGCAGGACGTGGTCGGCGGTCGCGGCCTGTTCGGGACCGACACCCATGGCACCCAGGTGGCGCTCGCCGCGGCGGCCGCGCGCGACAACACCGGAGTGATGGGCATCGCCTGGGAGGCCAACATCCTGATGGCCCGTGCCGACGATGTCGGCAGTTGCGGATCGAGCGGCGGCTGCGCGTTCAGCGACAACTCCATCGCCAACGGGATCGACCTGGCGGTCAACAATGGCGCCAAGGTGGTGAACCTCTCGCTCGGCGGCACCGGTGCCAGCAGCCGGGTGCTGCGCTCGGTCGCCAATGCGGCGGCCAATGGCGTGGTGATCGTGGTCTCGGCGGGCAACGGCGGGGTCGACAATCCCACCTCCTTCGCCTCGGCGCTGCGCGCCGCCGGGGGCGGCAACGTGATCATCGCGGGGTCGGTCGGCACCTCGGGCGCGCTGTCCGGATTCAGCAACAAGGCCGGGACCGAGGCCAACTGGTACCTCGCCGCGCTGGGCGAGCAGATCTGCTGCGTCTACGAAAACGGCAAGATCAAGACCACGGTCGACGCCTCGGGCCAGACCTTCATCACCGTGGTTTCGGGCACCAGCTTCGCCGCGCCGCAGATCGCCGGGGCCGCGGCCCTGCTGCGCCAGGCCTTCCCCAGCCTCACCGCGCAGCAGGTGGTCGACCTGCTCCTGTCGAGCGCGACCGAGGCCGGTGCCGCCGGGCCGGACGCGACCTTCGGCCGCGGCATCCTGAACATCGCCGCCGCCTTCGCCGCCAAGGGCACCACCTCGCTGGCCGGGACGACCAGCGTGCTGCTGCCCAGCGACAACAGCATCATCACCTCCAGCGCGATGGGCGATGCGCTGCAGCGCGTCTCGGCCCGGGCCACCGTGCTCGATGCCTATCGGCGCGCCTATTCGCTCGACCTGGCGGGGATGGGGCGGACCACGCCGATCGTCCCGCGCCTCGGCATGGCGCTGCTCGGGCAGGGTCGGCCGGTCAACCTCGGCCACGGGCCGGTAACCCTGGCCTTCACCGCCGGCACGCCGGGTCTGAACGGGACGACGGGCGAGCCGTGGAGCGGCCCGCTGCGCCTCTCGCGCGAGGATGCCGGCGCGGCGCGGGTGCTGGCCGGACGGGTCATTGCGCGGGTGGCCCCGGGGCTGGACGCCGCCTTCGGCTTTGCCGCGGGCAGCGACGGGCTGGGGGCCGGGCTGCGCGGCGCTCCGCAGGCCGCGTTCCTGGTCGCTGCGGGAGCGGCGGATGATCTGGGCTTCCTGCGCAGCGATCTGGTCGCCAGCGCCATCCGGCTGAAGCTGGGCCGGGCCGGCCTGACCGTTTCGGCCGACAGCGGCCGGGTCCTCCCGGTGCGCCAGACCGGCCTGCTGCCGGGCGATCCGATGCGCGAGGCGCCCCGGGTCAGCCGGTTCGGCGTCACGCTGGACCGGCGCTTCGGCGGGCTGTCCGGCGCGCTCGCGGCGAGCTGGCTGGCCGAGGACCGCACCGTGCTCGGCGCGCGGCTGGCCCAGGCCTTCGCCGGACAGGGCGCCGACAGCCTGTTTGTCGATCTGGGCGCAAGCTGGCAGCCGGCCTCGGGCTGGTCCCTGACCGGGGCCTATCGCCGCGGCCTGACCCGCGCCCGCAGCGGCGCGATCCTGCTCGGCAGCTCGCGGCTGGCCAGCAGCGGCTGGAACGTCGATCTGGTAAGGCACGGCGTGATCGGTCGTCGGGACAGCCTGGCACTGCGGCTGGCCCAGCCGCTGCGGGTGGAAGGCGGGGGGCTCGACCTCAACCTGCCCACCGCCTGGAACTATGACACGCTCAGCGCCGTCCATTCGGTGCAGCGGATCAACCTGGCCCCCACCGGGCGCGAACTGGATGCCGAACTGGGCTGGACCGGGCCGTTCGCCGGCGGATCGGCCGGGGCCACGCTGTTCTGGCGGCGCGATCCGGGCCACATGCGCGGCCTGCCGCCCGAACAGGGCGCGGCGCTGCGCTGGTCGGTCGGGTTCTGACACACACCGGCGAACCGGCGGGGATCAGCCCCGGGTCAGCTCGCGCACGAAGTCGATCAGTCCGGTCTGGCGGGTGCGGCGCATCCGCTCGGCGCGCAGGATCTCGGCGACCTGGGTGAAGCAGGCCTCGACGTCGTCGTTGACCACCACGTAGTCATAGCCGTCCCAGTGGCTGATCTCGGCCTGGGCCCGGGCCATCCGCGCCGCGATCACCTCTGCGCTGTCGGTGGCGCGGCCGATCAGGCGGCGGCGCAGCTCGTCCAGGCTGGGCGGCAGGATGAACACCCGCACCACGTCGGCCTGGGCCTTCTGGTGCAATTGCTGGGTGCCCTGCCAGTCGATGTCGAACAGGAAATCCTGCCCCTCCTTCAGCCCGGCGCGGATATGGGCCTTGGGCGTGCCATAGGAATGGCCGAAGACATGGGCCCACTCGAAGAACTCGTTGGCCTCGACCATGCGGTCGAATTCGTCCTGGCTGACGAAGTGATAGTCCTTGCCGTCCACCTCGCCGGGCCGCATCGGCCGCGTCGTGGCCGAGACCGACAGCGCGATCTCCGGGTCCTCGGCCAGCAGCCGCCGCGCGATCGTGGTCTTCCCCGCTCCCGAGGGCGAGGACAGGATGAACATCAGGCCGCGGCGGTGCAGGGTATCGGAAGCCATAGCCGCCCATGCCGCAGGCGCGGGGGAAAGATCAAGGGGGCGTGGTCCGGTCGAGCTTGGGCCGGAGCAAAACGGATGCCTACAGCCCTGTCCCGGGTCAAGCCCGGGACGACGAGGTTTTGAGCTGGTGCTTGTTGCTGTTGCCCGCCTGACAGCCTCCCCAATGTCGGCGCCGATACCCCAGGCACAACCCCAGAGCATCGTCGTCCCGGGCCTGACCCGGGACAGGGCTCTCTGCCCGCCTGTGCGACTGCTCAGGCCAGCAGCAGATCGTACAGATCATCCCAATCCGGATTGCCACGCTCGATCAGGGCGAACTTCCATTCCCGTCGCCATCGTTTCAGACGCTTCTCGTAAGCGATGCAGTCGGCCATGGTCGCGCCAGGTTCCGCCCAGACCAGCCAATCGAGACCGCGTCTTTCGCAATAGGCCGAGCCTGATCCGGTCCGGTGCTGGGTGATGCGGCGGGCAAGATCCGCTGTAACACCCACATACAAGGTGCCGCGATAGCGGTTTGCCATGATGTAAACCCAGCCACCGTAGCGAGGCTTGTCCATAGCCAGAACAGAGGCGATGTCGTGTTTCCGATCAAGCGCCGAGGTGGTGGTCTGGCGAAAAGGGTAACGGTCTACCCCGGAGGCTGGAAGGCCAGCCCTGTCCCGGGTCAAGCCCGGGACGACGATGGAATGGTGTTGGACTTAACGTGTCGGCGCGGACGGAAAACGCTGCCGTGCTCATGTTTTCCGGCAGGGCTCGTCCCAAATCCCCGTCGTCCCGGGCGTGACCCGGGACTGGGCCGGCCTGGCCCTCCGCCGAACCCGGCCATGCGAGGGACGATCGGCTTGGCTGGTTGCTGCCCGAATGCCCGGTCTGCGCGATCGGACGGCTTGATCCCGGGTCAAGCCCGCGACGACGAGGGGAAGGTTCCTGGGGGACGGGGCCTCGACAGAACGCAGACGGAAAACCCCGCCAGGCCCGAACAATTGCCGTCGTCCCGGGCTTGACCCGGGACAGGGCTCGCCTTTGTCGGGCGCTGGCCCCGAGCTTACCCCTTCTTGCCCTTTTTCCGGTCGTACAGCGCCTTGGCCAGCAGGCCGCCGCCGACGATGATCGCGCCCGGGACCGAGCGGGTGGCGATGCGGGCGACTGCGGTGCCGAGCAGGGTCTGGCCCATGGTGCGGCCCTTGATGATCTTCTGCGCCTTGCCCTTGCCGAGCGTGCGGCCGAGCAGGTTCTGTTCCACGGCGCGGCGCATCAGGGCTCCGCCGCCGCGCAGCACCAGATCGGCCAGGATCATCCTGGTCATCGGATCGGGGGAGGGCGCGGCCGCAGCGTCTGCGGCCGTGTCCGCCGGCTCGGAAGTCTGGTCGGGGGCGGCTTCCAGCGTCGTGCCGGTCGGCTTCACGACCTTTCCGCCGGGCTTCCTGCCTATCGCCACCTTCGGCTCCTTCGCGATTGCGCCGCTTACTTCTTCCGCCCGAAATCGACGGTCACGACATTCGATCCATCATCGGCGGTAACGCGGGCGGGATCGGCCTGTTCCGTGCCGGCCGAATCGTTCTCGGCCTCTTCGTGGGGTTCGGGGGTGAGGTCGGCGACCGTCGCCTGGAACTGCAGGCCGAAGTCCACCGCCGGATCGACGAAGGCGGTGATCGCCGAGAACGGCACGTAAAGCTTGGTCGGCACCTGGTTGAACGACAGCCCCACCGAGAAGCTGTCCCCAGTCACCGCCAGGTCCCAGAACTTGTTCTGCAGGACGATGGTCATCTCGTCGGGAAAGCGTTCGCGCAGCGACTTGGGGATGTCCACGCCCGGGGCGGCGGTCTTGAAGGTGATGTAGAAGTGGTGATGCCCCGGCAGCACCCCGCCGGCGGCGGCCACCTGGCCGAGCACCCGGCCGACCACGGCGCGCAGGGCTTCCTGGACGATCTCGTCGTACGGGATCAGACTGTCGGGCGTATCGCTCATTTCCCTTCAAGTGGCGTCCCGACGCGCGATGGTCAAGCCGGCTTTGTCGGGCAGGGTGGGGGCAACGCGGTTCTTGCACCTTGGGCCGGGGGGTCTATAGGCGGCGCGGACCAAGGACGACAGCCCATGCGCACCGCCAGCATCGCTCGCAAGACCCATGAGACCGACATCGCGGTCGAGGTGAATCTCGACGGCACCGGCACCTACCAGGTGTCGACCGGAATCGGGTTCCTGGACCACATGATCGAGCAGTTCTCGCGCCATTCGCTGATCGACGTGACCTGCCGGATCGTCGGCGATCTGCATGTCGACCAGCACCACACGGTCGAGGATTCGGCGATCGCGCTGGGCCAGTGCATTGCCCAGGCGCTGGGCGACAAGGCCGGGATCGGCCGCTATGGCGAGGCCCATTCGGCCATGGACGAGGCGCTGGCGCGCGTCGTGCTCGACATCTCGGGCCGTCCCTGGCTGGTGTGGAACGTGCGCTTCACCCAGGAACGGCTGGGTGAGATGGACACCGAACTGTTCGAGCACTGGTTCCAGTCGATGGCCCAGGCCGCCGGGATCACGCTGCACATCGAACAGCTCTACGGCAGCAACAACCACCACATCATCGAAGGCGTCTACAAGGGCTTCGCCCGAGCCATGCGCCAGGCGGTCGAGCGGGATCCGCGCAAGGGCGGGGCCGTGCCCAGCACCAAGGGGATCCTCGGGGCGGGATCGATCGGGCCGGAGTCGGGCGACTGACATGGCCGAGGTCCTGGCCCTGATCGATTACGGCGCCGGCAATCTCCATTCGGTCGCCAATGCGCTCAAGGCGGCGGGCGCGACCGGGGTCGCGGTGACCGCCGATCCCGACGTGGTGCGCGCGGCGGACCGCATCGTCCTGCCCGGAGTCGGATCGTTCCGCGCCTGCGCCGAAGGGCTGCGCGCCATCCCCGGGCTGGTCGCGGCCATGGAGGAGCGCGTGCAGGTGGGCGGCGCGCCGTTCCTGGGGATCTGCGTGGGCATGCAACTGCTGGCCAGCCGCGGGGTGGAACACGGGATCACCGCCGGGCTCGACTGGATCGCCGGCGAGGTCCGCCTGATCGAACCGACCGATCCGGCGATCAAGGTGCCGCACATGGGCTGGAACGATGTCGCCTTGGCCACGCACCCCGGCGATGGCGGCCTGCTGGAACCCGGCGAGGCCTACTTCCTCCACTCCTACCAGTTCCTGCCCGAAGACGGCGCGGCCGTGGCGGCGATGACCGATCACGGCGGCGGGATCGTCGCGGCGGTGGCGCAGGACAATGTGGTGGGGGTGCAGTTCCATCCCGAAAAGAGCCAGGCCTATGGGCTGGCCCTGCTGGAAAGGTTTCTGGAATGGCGGCCTTGAGGAGCGTGAGCCCCTCTCCAGGCTCCGCTAGCCGCCGCGGCGGCAAGCTCCGCCATCCTCTCCCCCGCCGGGGGAGAGGATACGAAGGCTTGGCCGCGCAGCGGCCTAGCCGCAGTTGGAGAGGGGTGACCCCGGCATGATCGTCTTCCCCGCCATCGATCTCAAAGGCGGCCAGGTCGTGCGCCTGGCCGAGGGCGACATGGCCCGCGCCACGGTCTACGGCGACAATCCCGCCGCCCAGGCCATGATCTTCGCCGCGGCCGGATCGCAGTATCTCCACGTGGTCGATCTCGACGGCTCCTTCGCCGGCCGGGCCGAGAACCGCGAGGCGGTGGAGGCGATCCTCCAGTCGTTCCCCGGCCATGTCCAGCTCGGCGGCGGCATTCGCACCCGGGCCGCGGTGGAGGGCTGGTTCGATCTGGGGGTCAGCCGCGTGGTGATGGGCTCGGCCGCGCTGAAGGACCCGGACTTCGTCAAGGACATGGCGCGCGAGTTCCCGGGCGGGATCGTGGTCGCGGTCGATGCGAAGGACGGCATGGTGGCGACCGAGGGCTGGGCCGATGTCTCGGACGTGCCGGTGGTCGATCTCGCCCGCCGCTTCGAGGACGCCGGGGTGGCCAGCCTGCTGTTCACCGACATCGGCCGCGACGGCCTGCTCAAGGGCGTGAACATCGATGCCACGGTCGATCTGGCGCGGCGGGTCGACATTCCGGTGATCGCCTCGGGCGGGGTCAAGGGCCTGGATGACATCCACATCCTGGCGCTCCACGCCGGCGAGGGGATCGAAGGCGTCATCACCGGCCGCGCGCTGTACGAAGGGCGGCTGGACCTGAAGGCGGCGATCGCCATGGCGGAGCGGGTGTGATGGGGGTGGTTGCGCGGATCCTCCCCGGCACGGGGAGGGGGACCGCCGCAGGCGGTGGAGGGGCACCCTCCACAACGCGGCCGCGCGTCCGGCTAGGCTGGTGTCTCCATGTGAGTGCCCCTCCACCATGCTGCGCATGGTCCCCCTCCCCGTCCCGGGGAGGATGGCGCGCATGACCGTCCGCGTCCGCGTCATCCCCTGCCTCGACGTGCGCGACGGGCGCGTGGTCAAGGGCGTGAACTTCGTTGACCTGAAGGACGCCGGCGATCCGGTCGAGCAGGCCCGCGCCTATGACGCGGCCGGGGCCGACGAGCTGTGCTTCCTCGATATCTCGGCCAGCCACGAGGGGCGCGGCACACTGCTCGACGTGGTCCGCCGCACCGCCGAGGTCTGCTTCATGCCGCTCACCGTCGGCGGCGGGGTGCGCACGGTCGAGGATGCGAGGGCCCTGCTGCTGGCCGGGGCGGACAAGGTCGCGGTGAATTCCGCCGCCGTCGCCCGGCCCGAGGTGGTCTCCGACATTGCCGAGCGGATGGGCAGCCAGTGCGTGGTCGCCTCGGTCGACGCGCGGCGCACCGCCCAGGGCCAGTGGGAGATCTTCACCCACGGCGGCCGCCGCGCGACCGGGATCGACGCGGTCGACCATGCGATCCGGCTGGCCCGGCTCGGCGCGGGGGAGCTGCTGGTCACCTCGATGGATGGCGACGGGACCCAGGCGGGGTACGATCTGGCGCTGACCCGGACGATCGCCGATGCGGTCTCGGTCCCGGTGATCGCCAGCGGCGGGGTGGGCAGCCTCGATCACCTCGTCGCCGGGGTGACCCAGGGCCATGCCAGCGCGGTGCTCGCCGCCTCGATTTTCCACTTCGGCACGCACACCGTGGCCGAGGCGCATGCCGCGCTGCGCGCCGCCGGGCTTCCGGCGCGCTCTTGACCCGGTTGTTGGGCCGTTGCATCGCGGTGGCATGACCGATACGCTCGCCCGCCTCGAACAGACCATCGCCGCGCGGCGCGGGGCCGATCCGGCCAGCTCCTATGTCGCCAAGCTCCACGCCAAGGGGGTGGGCAAGATCGCCCAGAAGGTGGGTGAGGAAGCGACCGAGACGGTGATCGCCGCGCTCTCGGGCGACAGGGAAGAACTGGTCGGCGAGGCAGCCGACCTGCTGTTCCACCTGCTGGTCCTGCTCGGCGCCAGGGAGGTCCCGCTGGCCGAGGTCCTGGCCGAGCTGGACCGCCGCGAAGGCCTCTCCGGAATTGCCGAGAAAGCCGCAAGAAAGCCCGACTGATGCCGATCGATCCCCGCGCTCCCTATGATGACAGCAACGTCTTTGCCCGCATCCTGCGCGGCGAACTGCCCTGCAAGAGGGTCTACGAGGACGACTTCGCCCTGGCCTTCCACGACATCGCCCCGCAGGCTCCGGTCCACGTCCTGGTGATCCCCAAGGGCCGCTATGTGAGCTGGGACGACTTCTCGGCCAAGGCGGAAGAGGCTGAGATCGCTGGCTTTGTCCGCGCCGTGGGCACCGTCGCCCGCGAGCTCGGCCTGGTCGAGCCGGGCTACCGGATGCTCGCCAACATCGGCCAGCACGGGCACCAGGAAGTGCCGCATCTCCATGTCCACCTGTTCGGCGGGCGCCAGTTCTACGCCATGGTGTCACAGGACTGAACGGGGTTCTTCCCCCTCTGCCGACAATCCGCTTGCCCCGCGAGTCGCGGAAAGGTTAATAGCGCGGGCGCCCATGACCGTGCAGCCCACACCCCCCATGCCCCGGCCCGCTGAGGGCTGCCTTGACGGGCAGGTCCACCGCTTCGCGGTGCGCGCCTATTTCGAGGACACCGACCTCTCGGGGGTGGTCTATCACGCCAATTACCTGCGCTGGTTCGAGCGCGCCCGGTCCGATCTGCTGCGCGTGCTGGGGATCGATCAGCGCGCCGTCCACGAGGCGGGCGAGGGGGCCTATGCCGTCTCCGACCTCACCATCCGCTATGCCGCCCCGGCCCGCCTGGATGATCACGTGCTGATCGAAACCCACGCCGAGGACATCGGCGCGGCCTCGTGCCGGCTGCTGCAAAAGGCCTTCCGGGTCGAGCCCGACGGCGCCCCGGTGCTCCTCTCCGAAATGCGCGTCCGGGTCGGCTTTGTCGGTCGCGACGGCCGACCGCGCCGCCAGCCGGCGCCTTGGCGCGCCGCCTTCGCCTCGTTCCTCGCTTCTGCTCCGGAAACCCCATGACTGCCCTCACGCTGCTCGCCGCCGCCGCGCCGGCCCACCTCAACCCGGTCAAGCTGTTCGCCGATGCCGATATCGTCGTCCAGGCGATCATGGCCGGACTGCTGGTCGCCAGCGTCTGGGTCTGGACCATCATCGTCTCGTTCAGCCTGCGGATGGGCGCGGTGCGTCGCAAGTGCCGGGAATACGAGGAAGGCTTCTGGCAGGCCAAGGACATGGAGGTCTATCACGCCGGGACCGACGGCAAGGCCCCGATCGCCCGCGTGGCCGGGGCGGCGCTGGCCGAATGGCGGCGCAGCAGCGGGCTGAAGCAGGTGGACCGCGAAGGGCTGCGCCAGCGGCTCGCCCTGGTGATGGACGGCGCGGTGGAGCAGGAGGCCGATCGCATGGGGGATCGGCTCAACTTCCTCGCCACGGTCGGATCGGCGGCGCCCTTCATCGGCCTGTTCGGCACGGTCTGGGGGATCATGAATTCGTTCTTCCAGATCGGGCAGCAGCAGAACTCGTCGCTGGCGGTGGTCGCACCGGGCATTTCCGAGGCTCTGTTCGCCACGGCCATCGGCCTGTTCGCGGCGATCCCCGCGGTGATCGCCTACAACCGCTTCTCGCACAGCGTGAACGCCTTCGAGGGCCGCCTGCAGCGCTTCGCCGACCGCTTCCACGCGACGCTCAGCCGCGAGCTGGAGACCCGCTGATGGCCATGGGCACGGCCGGGGGTGGGGGCGGGGGCGGCCGATCCGGCCGCCGCGGGCGCCGCGGCAAGCGCGGGGCCATGGCCGAGATCAACGTCACCCCGCTGGTCGACGTGATGCTGGTGCTGCTGATCATCTTCATGGTCACCGCGCCGCTGCTCAGCGCCGGGGTGCCGGTGGACCTGCCCGACAGCCGGGCCAAGGCCCTGCCGCAGGAGCAGCGCCAGGTGACCATCGCGATGACCGCCGATGGCAAGACCTACCTCGACGCGGCCGAGATCGCCCCGGGCGAGCTGGCCGACCGCCTGGCCGGGATCGCGCCCGGGGGTGACGGCAAGCCGCCGCTGGTGACCCTGCGCGCCGACAAGGCCTTGCCCTATGGCGATGTGATGGCGGTGATGGGCGAGCTGAACCGGGCCGGGTTCAATTCTATCTCGTTGGTCACCAACGGTTCAGTTCAGGCGCCCTAGCCCGCAGCCATGGCGACCCGCGCACCCACGTTCCGCACCGAGGAAGCTGCCGGTCTGGTGGTGGCCGTGGCCGTGCACGCGGCGCTGATCCTCTGGCTGGCGCTCAAGCCGCCGATGCCGGCGCCCCTGCCCGCGCCGCAGCGGATGACGGTGACCTTTGCGGACGAGGTGGCCATGCAGTCGACCTCGCCCAAGCCCGCGGCCGAGGCGGCCCCGGCTGTCGCGCCGGTGCTGAGCGAAAACCCGGTGCCCGCTCCTGCGCCCGAACCGGATGCCGAGCCGCGCCCTGCGCCGCCGCCCGTGGCCAAGGTGGCGCCCCGGCCCGAACCGCCCAAGCTCGCACCGCCCAAGCCGGAACCACTCAAGCCGGTGGCCCGGCCGGTCCCGCAGTCCAAGCCTGCGGCGCTCCCGAAGACCCCGGCCAAGCCCCAGGCGGCTCCGGCCAAGCCCGCGCCCAGTCCGGTGAAGGCGGCCCCCGCTCCCGCCAGGCCCGCCCCCGCCAAGCCGGCCCCTCCGGCCAGGAGCGGTGGTGGCGGCTCGCGGCTGGGGGACGATTTCCTCAAGGGCCTGCCCGGCGGCCAGAACCCCGCCGCGCGCGACACCACGCCGCCTGCGGCCACCATGGGGCCACAGGTCAGGGCGGCCCTGTCCGGCGCGATCGCCCGCCAGCTCAAACCGAAATGGGCGGCCCCCCAGGGTGCCGAGGCCGACCAGTTGGTGACCGTGCTGAGCTGGGACCTCAACCCGGACGGAACGCTGGCCGGCCCGCCCCGTTTGGTCAGCCAGTCGGGCGTGACCGATGCCAACCGGCCTCAGGCCCAACGCCACGTTGAACAGGCGATGCGCGCGGTCCGTCTCGCGGCGCCGTTCGATCTGCCATCCGAGCTCTATCCCGCGTGGAAACGCGTGAAGGAGTTCCGCTTCGACAGGAAGTTGTCGCAATGAGTTTCCGCCGTCTGCCCCTGTTTGTCCTGCTGCTGAGTTCCGCGGCTGTCGCCCAGCCACAGATGTCGCCGCAACCGGTGGTGACCGCGACCAGCCCTGCCGCGGAGCAGGACGAAGGCGGGCTGACCGGCTCGGTCTCCGACGAGACCCCCTGGCAGGACCTCGGCATCGCGATCCCCACCTTTGCCACCAATGCCGATGTCGCCACCCAGACCAGCGCGGGATCGACCGCCGGGCTGGGTCGGGCGCTGGCCGATGTCATCACCTCGGACCTCAAGAACAACGGCCTGTTCAAGCCGACCGGGCCCGATGCGTTGCCGCAGCCCAGCTTCGGCCAAATCGTCGCGCCCGATTTCGGCGTGTGGTCGGGGCGCGGGGCCGAGATGCTGGTCCACGGCTATGTCCGCGCCAATGGCGACGGCAGCCTGACCGTGGGCTGTTACCTCTATGACGTGGCCCTGCGCCAGCAACTGGTGAAGGGCGGGTGGCAGGTGCCCCCGTCAGACTGG
The DNA here is from genome assembly GCF_014230305.1 of Novosphingobium aerophilum. Classification (GTDB taxonomy): domain Bacteria; phylum Pseudomonadota; class Alphaproteobacteria; order Sphingomonadales; family Sphingomonadaceae; genus Novosphingobium; species Novosphingobium aerophilum. Next base: position 20,965 of record NZ_JACLAU010000024.1, on the reverse strand, counting down.
CGCCGCACCGCGCACAAGTGCGCCGACCTGGTCTATTCGCGCCTCTCGGGCGAGAGCCCGTTCTTCGACAGCAAGATCGCCTACATCGCCGAGACCGGGCCCAAGGATCGCCGGATGAAGCGCCTGGCGATCATGGATTCGGACGGTGCCAACCACCGTTACATCACCACCGGCCAGGCCATCGCGCTGACCCCGCGCTATGCCCCCGATTACCGCTCGCTGCTCTACCTCAGCTATTTCAACGGCTATCCGCGGATCTACGTCTATGATCTGGAGACCGGCAAGCAGCGCCTGATCACCCAGAGCACCAACCCCACCTTCGCCCCGCGCTGGTCGCCTGACGGCAAGTGGATCCTCTATTCGATGGCGATCGGCGGCAACACCGACATCTACAAGATCTCGGCGGCGGGCGGCGGCGAGCCGCAACGGCTGACCAACACCCCCGGGATCAACATCGGCGGGTCGTTCTCGCCCGATGGCAGCAAGATCGTGTTCGAAAGCGATCGGTCGGGTGGCCAGCAGATCTATGTGATGAACGCCGACGGTTCGGACCAGAAGCGCATCAGCTTCTTCGGCGGACGCGCCGCCACGCCCGAATGGAGCCCGCGCGGCGATCAGATCGCCTTCACCCATATCGCGGGCAATTTCCGTATTGCGGTGATCAGCCCGAGCGGGTCTAACCTGCGGTACCTGACCGACAGCTGGCAGGACGAAGCGCCCACCTGGTCGCCCAACGGCCGGATCGTGCAGTTCTTCCGGACCGAGAAGGGGTCCGGCCGGACCGGCATCTGGCAGGTCGACCTGACCGGGCGTAACGAGCGCAAGCTGCCGACCCCGGTTGACGCGTCCGACCCCGCCTGGGGCCCGGTGCGGCCCTGACGTTTGTGAAAGGAGAATGGCGATGACCATCCGCAACGCTCACCCGAAGACGGCGCTGAAGCTTGGCGCCGCGCTGCTGCTGGCCGGTGCCCTGACCCTGTCGGGCTGCGCCAAGAAGGCCCCGGCTGAGCTGCCGCCGCCGCCGGCTCCGACCACGGCGGTGGAAACCCCGGCGCCCGCCACGGTCAGCGGTCCCACCCCGGGCAGCCAGGCCGATTTCGTCGCCAGCATGATGGGCCAGGACACGATCTACTTCGACACCGATCGCTACAACATCGACAATGCCGATGCCGCCGCCCTGACCGCCCAGGCGCAGTGGCTGATGAAGTACCCGGGCAAGAAGGCCACGATCGAGGGCCATGCGGACGAGCGCGGGACCCGCGAATACAACCTGGCCCTGGGCGAGCGCCGCGCCACCGCCGCCAAGAACTACCTGGTCAGCCTGGGGCTCGACGCCGGCCGGCTGACCACGGTCAGCTATGGCAAGGAGCGCCCGGTCGCGCTCGGTTCGGACGAGGCGAGCTGGGCCAAGAACCGCCGCGCCGTGACCGTGACCATCGACTGACTTGCGAACGGCGGGTCAGGGGCTCTATCTTTACAATCATGAGCCGCGCCCGCCGATCGAATGACTGGGGATTCCCGCGCTGGCGCGGCTACGGCAGCGCTAGCGACGCGGCCCCGGTGCGCATGTGCGACCGCGCCGGTTGCCATGAGAAGGGCGATTGCCCGGCGCCCAAAAGCCCCAACAGTCCGGACCGCTGGTATTTCTGCCAGCAGCACGCGGCCGAGTACAATTCGGGCTGGGATTACTTCGCCGGCCTCACCGCCGAGGAGGCTGCCGCGCGCGAGCAGCGCGAAACCTCGGACAATTCCGGCTACAAGGAAGCCGCGCACTACGGCTGGGGCGGATCGGGCGACGGCTCGCGCAGCCGCGACGAGATGAAGGCGCTCGAGGTGCTGGGGCTCGATCCCGATGCCGATTTCGAGGCGGTGAAGAAGGCCTGGCGGGCCAAGGCCAAGGAGGTCCACCCCGACGTCAAGCCCGGCGACGCCGCCGCCGCCGAGCAGTTCCGCAAGCTTCAGGTCAGCTACGAGGTCCTGCGCGCCGCCGAGGAGCGGCGCGAGTGGAAGGGGTAGCCTCCCTTGAGTGTAAGGCCAAAAGCCAAAATGACAATTCCTCAGTTATAATGACTATTTTTGTCTCCTAAGCTCTTACTTTTTCCAAATGAGCCGCTTATGGGTCGTCTATGCTTTGTACTTGCCTTAATTGCGATAATGATCGCCACCGCATACAAAATTATTGAAAAGAAGATTGTTGAAAACGGCTCAGGCGGAGCCCATTGGATTAGATTTGGCGGGGAAAAAGTAAAAAAGCGTCTGCCAGACACAAAATACAAGAGAGTAGATGAAAAATATAGATATGTGGCGATAAAAACGCTAGATTATCAGCCATTCATAAAAATCAAACCGACCGATGGATATGGATTTTTGAGTGAATGCTCAAATACATATCTCGTCAGATCTGTGAAATATACTGGCAGATCTGAGCCGATAGAGGTCTATTTTGATGGTGGAGATTTGGTTGTATTTCAAGGCGTATTGACTGAAAAGGCATTGATGACCGAAAAGTCCCCCTTGTTGGTATGTCCTCCGGACACCATTCGAAACGTCTTTCCGATGGTAACGGCGGTTGAATAGCGTGAAACAGAGCTGGCGCCGGGGCGCGACCCATCCGCTTGCCACTATGTGGCTGTCGCTGAGGACATGCCTTTACAGGGTCGGACTGAACGAGTCCTAGGGATTGGGTGGCTAGGTCAATGAGCTCCCCGCATCGGCGTGTCGCATTTCTTGCAGCTGATAGCGGAAAGCCAACTTGGCCCGTCGTCCTGGGGCTGTTTCTCGACCCAGTCTTTTTGATTCGCGACGCCTCAAAGACAAGCTGGCCCCTGGCAAGTCCAGAGCGACGATCCGGTGACTTGGTCGGTGCATGACTCAGCACCGGCGTTTGACCCAGGCCGTTGTACCCCAAAAGCAAAAGGCGCCCCCGCAGGAGCGCCCTCTACAGACCGGCGGTAAGCCGCCCGCTTACTTCGGCGAGATCACCATCAGCATCTGGCGACCTTCCATGCGGGGATAGGCCTCGATCTTGGCGACCTCGGCGACGTCCTCCTGCACGCGGCGCAGCAGGTTCATGCCGAGCTGCTGGTGCGAGAGCTCGCGGCCGCGGAAGCGCAGGGTGACCTTCACCTTGTCGCCCTCGCCGATGAACTTGTGCATCGCGCGCATCTTCACGTCATAGTCGTGATCGTCGATGTTCGGACGCATCTTGATCTCCTTGATCTCCTGCGTCTTCTGGGTCTTGCGCGCCTGGTTGGCCTTTTTCTGGGCCTCGTAGCGGTACTTGCCCACGTCGAGGAACTTGCAGACCGGCGGATCGGCGTTGGGGGAGACTTCGACAAGGTCCAGGCCGACTTCCGCCGCCTGCTCGATCGCCTCGCGCGTGTACATCACGCCAAGGTTCTCTCCGTTCTCATCGATGACGCGGACCTTGTCCGACTGGATGAGATGATTGTAGCGCGGCCCGCTCTTGACCGGGGGCTGCAACATACGCCGGGGTGGGGGAGCTATATTCGTTCTCCTGTAATCGCCGATAAGACTGCTCTGGCGGCGTCCTTAATGCGAATCGCGCCCGCGGGGAAGCGGGCAAAATGCATCGGGTGCCTCGGCCGGCCTCATGGCCCTGCCATGGTAAACGGACGGTAACCGGCTGGTTTCCCACGATCGGGCCGCCAGGGCGGCGAAGTCAGGCGATTTCCACCTCGACCGTCTCCTCGCCGGCGGCGTCGAGCAACTGCCGCTCGACCGCCTTGAGTCGCGGGGCGTCGGTGATCTTCTCGCCCAGCACGTCGGTGACATAGAACGTGTCGGCGGCGCGCTCGCCATACGTGGCGATGTGGGCCGAATGGACGATCAGCCGGGCCTCGAACAGGGCGCGGGCCAGGCGGTTGAGCAGGGCGGGGCGATCGCGCGCGTTGACCTCGATCACGGTGAACCGGTTCGAGGCCTTGTTGTCGAACTCCACGCGCGGGCGCACCGGGAAGTGCTCGGCGCGCGGCCGGGCCAGCGGGCGGGCGGCGAGCTGGGGCATCAGCTTGACCCGGTTGGCCAGGGCATCGCCGATCGCGGTGCGCAGTCGGGCGAGCTGGGTGTCCTCCATGAACGGCCGCCCCAGCGGGTCCTGGACCAGGAAGTTGTCCACCGCCATGCCGTTGCGCGCGGTGTGGATGCGGGCGTCGATGATGTTGCCGCCGGCCAGGTGGATGCCCCCGGCGATGCGGTAGAACAGCCCGGGGTGGTCCGCGGCGATCACCGTGACCAGGGTCGCGCCGCGCGCCGCGTAGTATTCGGTCGCCACGTCGAGCGGCGCCCCCTTGGCCCGCTTCAGTTGCCGCAGGTTCATCGCGATGATGTCCTCCGGCTCGGCGATCCAGTAGGCGTCGGCAAGCTGGCCGCCGATCGCCTCGACCAGTCCGGCATCGCGCCCCAGCCCGGCGCCGACCGCGGCCTTCTTCGCCGCGACGCGCTGGGCCCGGCCGTGCTCGGCATGGCCCAGACGCAGCCGTTCCTCGGACAGCTCGTAGACCTCACCGATCAGCTGGCGCTTCCACGAATTCCACACTCCCGGACCGACCGCGCGGATATCGACGATGGTCAGCAGGGTCAGGGTGCGCAGCCGCTCGACCGACTGGACCACCCCGACGAAATCGCTGATCGTCTTCCAGTCGGCCAGGTCGCGCTTGAAGGCCGTGGCGCTGAGCAGCAGGTGGTGGCGCACCAGCCAGGCGACCAGTTCGGTCTCGCCCTCGTCCATGCCGAAGCGCGGGCACAGCTTGAACGCCACCTCGGCGCCCAGCACCGAATGGTCGCCGCGCCGGCCCTTGGCGATATCGTGCAGCAGCACCGCGGCATAGAGCGCGCGGCGCGACTGGATCTTGGGGAGGATCTGGGTGGCCAGCGGGTGATCGACCCCCAGCTCGCCGCGCTCGATCCGCGAGAGCAGCCCGATCGCGCGGATCGTGTGCTCGTCCACCGTGTAGTGGTGGTACATGTCGAACTGCATCTGCGCGTTGACCCGGCCGAAGTCGGGCACGAAGCGGCCGAATACCCCCGCCTCGTTGAACCAGCGCAGCGCGGTCTCGGGATCGTTGCGGCTGGTCAGCAGGTCCAGGAACAGCGCGTTGGCGCGCGGGTCCTTGCGCACCCGGGCGTCGATCAGCTTGGCATCGCGCGAGGCCAGGCGCATGGCTTCCGGGTGGATCTCCAGCCGTTCGGCATCGGCCAGGGCGAAGATCTCGACCAGGCGCACCGGGTCCTGGGCGAACCAGTCGTCCGAGGGCACGTTGATCTTGCCGCCGAACACGCGGTAGCCCTTGAGCGAGCGGGCCCGGGTGCGGAAGCCGGCGAGCAGGCCGCGCGGCTGCTTGCGGGCGAACTGCTCGTCAAGCTGGGCCAGGAACACCCCGGTCAGCGCGCCGACGCGCTTCGCATGCAGGAAGAAGTACTGCATGAAGCGCTCGACCGCGCTTTTGCCGGGGCGGTCGGCGAACTGCATCCGCGCCGCCACCTCGCGCTGCAGGTCGAAGGTCAGCCGGTCCTCGGCGCGGCGCGTGATGGTGTGCAGGTGGCAGCGCACGGCCCAGAAAAACGCCTCGGCGCGGCGGAAGGCGCGGTACTCGTTGGGGGTGAGCAGGCCGACGTTGGCCAGCTCGGAGGCGTCACGCACCTTGTGGATGTACTTGCCGATCCAGTACAGCGTGTGCAGATCGCGCAGGCCGCCCTTGCCTTCCTTGACATTGGGTTCGACCACGTAGCGGCTGTCCCCCAGGCGTTTGTGCCGTTCGTTGCGCTCGGCCAGCTTCTCGGCGACGAACTGCCGCTCGGTGCCCTGGACGACCTCGTTCCAGAAGCGCAGCTCGGCCTCTTCGTAGAGGTCCTGGTCGCCCCACACATAGCGGCCTTCGAGCAGGGCGGTGCGGATCGTCAGATCGCTGCGCGCCATCCGCACCATCTCGTCCAGCGAGCGGCTCGACTGGCCGACCTTCAGCCCCAGGTCCCACAGGAAGTAGAGCATCGCCTCGATCACCTGTTCGCACCAGGCGGTCTGGCGCGACGGGGTGATGAAGGCGATGTCGACGTCGGAATGCGGCGCCATCTCGCCGCGGCCATAGCCGCCGACCGCCAGGATCGCGATGCGTTCCCCGGTCGAGCGGTTCGAGGCGCGGTAGACATCGCCGACCACGTGATCGTGGATTACCCGCACGAGCTGGTCGATCAGGAAGGCCTGGGCCGCGGCGCACTCGGTCCCGGCCGAGGGCTTGTCGGCCAGGCGCCGGGCGATCTCCTCGCGACCGTTCGCCAGGGCCTGGCGCAGCAGGGCGACCACCTGGGGCCGTGACCGTTCGGCGCCTTGCGCGGCGACCAGATCGGCAATCGCCACGGCCAGGCTCCGGCGTTCGACGATGGCGCGCTGGTTGGCAATGCGGGGGCTGGTCAAGACAGGGCGGCTCGCGGTTGGGAAGGTCTGGGCCTGCTGGAGATACGCGTTCGCGCGCGGCAGACAAGTCCCGCGGGCCGGCTCGCGGGGAATGTCGCGGCGGAACGAGGCCCTGGGCCGATTGCCGTGGTTCCATCGCGCGGCAGCCTGTGCCAGAAGCACAAGACACCTCATCCGCAAGGGAAGTGATCCGCGTGCTTTCGCTCCTGTCCGCTGCGGCGGCCCAAGTTTCGGCCCAAGGGGCCCCGATCCACTGGCTCGACCTGGGCCTGACCCGGGGGATCGCCCTCGGCAGCTTCACCTTGCGCTGGTACAGCCTGGCCTATCTCGCCGGCATCGTCCTGGCCTACTGGCACACGTCGCGCACCCTGAAGCATGCCGGTGCGCCGATGGCCCAGCGCCATGCCGATGACCTGTTCTTCTATTGCACGCTGGGCGTGATCCTGGGCGGGCGGCTGGGCTATGCGGCGTTCTATGCCCCGCAACTGCTGACCCACCCGCAGGACCTGATCAAGCTGTGGGAAGGGGGGATGAGCTTCCACGGCGGCCTGATCGGCTGCACCCTGGCCATGGCCTGGGTGTCCTGGCGCGGCCAACTGAACTTCATCCGGGTTTGCGACTATGTGGCCGTGGCGGTGCCCTTCGGCCTGCTGTTCGGCCGGGTCGCCAACTTCGTCAACGGCGAGCTGTGGGGCCGCCCGGCCGGGCCGGATGTGCCCTGGGCGATGATCTTCCCCGATGGCGGACCGCTCGCCCGCCATCCCAGCCAGCTCTATGAGGCGGGGCTGGAAGGGCTGGTGCTGCTGATCGTGCTGATGCTCCTGTTCTGGACCACCCGCGTCCGCTTCCGTCCGGGCCTGCTGACCGGCGTCTTCGTCGGCGGCTATGGCGTGGCGCGGTTCTTCGTCGAATACTATCGTGAACCCGATGCACAGCTCGAGGAGTTCGCGGCCCGCACCGGCCTGTCGATGGGGCAGTGGCTGACCGTGCCGATGATCCTGCTCGGGCTGGCGTTGATCGTCATCGCGCTGGTCCGTCGTCCGCTTGGCGCGGCCCCGGCCGGCATGGCCATGGCCGACCGCGCCGCATGAGCTTCGGGCGCAGGGGCCTGCCTCCGACCGGTGACACGGCTACGCCCGGGGCCGGCCCGGACGGGCCGGAGGACCTTGCGGCGATCTTCGCGCGGCTGATCACGGCGCAGGGCCCGATCACCATCCAGCACTACATGGGCGAGGCGAACGCCCGCTACTATGCCTCGCGCGATCCGCTGGGCGTGACCGGTGACTTCATCACCGCGCCCGAGATCAGCCAGGTGTTCGGCGAGATGGTTGGCCTGTGGCTGGCCGACCTGTGGATCCGGGCCGGGCGGCCGCAGCCGGTGCATTATGTGGAGCTGGGGCCGGGCCGCGGCACCCTGGCGCGCGATGCGCTCCGCGCCATGGCCCGCTTCGGGCTGGCACCCACCGTGCACCTGGTCGAAAGCTCGATCGCGCTGAAGGCGGTGCAGCTCGAGGCCGTGCCGCAGGCGCGCTGGCACCACGACCTGTCCACCGTGCCGAATGATGGCCCGCTGCTGGTCGTCGCGAACGAGTTTCTCGATGCCCTGCCGATCCGGCAGATGGTCCGCACCGATGCAGGCTGGCGCGAGCGCCTGGTCGATTGGGACGGGACCGGGTTCATCCCGGTCGCCGGGGACCGCCCGATGGACGCCGCCGTGCCGGAGGATCGCCGCGACGTCGCGGTCGGCACGATCGTCGAATCCTGCCCGGGCGCGGCCGCCGTGGTCTTCGAGCTGGCCGGCCGCCTGGTCGCCCAGCGGGGGGCGGCCCTGCTGATCGATTATGGCTATGACACGCCGCAGGACGGATCGACCCTCCAGGCCGTGCGGGCCCATGCCCGGGCCGATCCCTTCGCAGCCCCGGGTGAGGCCGATCTGACCGCACTGGTCGATTTTGCCACCCTGCGTCACGTGGCGGAGAGCCGCGACTGCCGCTGGCTGGGGACGACCGGTCAGGGCGCCTGGCTCAACGCGCTGGGCGCGCCGACCCGCGCCCGCGCGCTGGCCGAGGCCGCCCCGGACCAGGCCGAAGCCATCCTGTCGGGCTACACGCGGCTGGTTGATCCCGGCCAGATGGGCACGCTGTTCAAGGTCATGGGGCTGGCGTCCCCGCTGTGGCCCGATGCCGAGGGGTTCGGTTCGGTCACCTGACCGGGCGACCGTCGCGGCAGGCCCGGGACCGTCAGTACGTGATCCCGGGCGGAGCCTTCAGATTGTTGGTCTTGAGCTCGGGCCGCAGGTCCTTCACCCGCACCTCGCGCGAGGCGGAACGGATCGGCTGGGCCGGTTTGAGGTAGGCTTCCAGCGCGGCGATGTCGGTCATCCCGATGGTCCGCTCCCGTCCCTTGACGAAGGCGGCGAAGCTGTCGCCGCCATTGGCGAGGTACGCGTTCACGGTGATCCGGTACGATTGGGCGGGATCGATCGGGGCGCCATCGAGCGTGGCGCCGACCACCCGGTCGCCGATCGGGCGGCTGCGGTCGATCGTCTGGATGAACCCGGCCGAACAGGCGAGCAACTGCTCCGGCGCATCCTTGTCGAGCTGCTGTTCCAGCGCTTCCTTCAGCTCCGCCCCGGTCAGGGTCAGGGTGATCAGCTCGGAACCGAACGGCTGCACCAGGTAGAGATCGCCATAGGTGACGACGTGGTCGGGCCCCGGCAGCAGCGAGCGGCGGATGCCGAAGGGGTTGGTGCAGGCGATCCGGGCCCCCGCGCCGCGGCTGGCCTCCAACTGGGCGTCGGCGATCAGGTTGCCCAGGCGCCCGCCGGTGCCCCAGGCATCGCCCTCGGCCTTCTCCAGCGGCTCGGCCAGCCAGCCGACCGGACGCTTCACATAGGCCTGCGATGCCGCGACGTAGCGCGCGACATAGCCCGCGATATCCGGGTCCGGGCTGAATCGCGGCACCACAGCCGAATTGGGGATCGCGCGCAGCGGGCTGTTGTAGGCTTCGGACTGGACGATCACGTTCTTCGCCCGGCGGCCGACCATCCGGTGCGTGACCGGATCGATCTGGATCGCGATGTCGGTGACATATTCGCCCCACAGCCCGGCGCTGGTCAGCAGCAGCGGCTGGTCCCGCCCGGGCTGGGCCACCTCGCAGACATAGGCCCAGTGGGTGTGGCCGGAGATGACCAGATCGACCCGCCGGTCGAGCCGGTCGAGGATCGGCCGGATTCCGCCGGACAGCGCGTTGCAGCCGTTGGGGTCGGGGTCGCCGGAGGTGCGCCCGCCCTCGTGGATGACCAGGATCACCGCGTCCGCCCCCTGGGCCTTGAGCGAGCCGACCAGGGCATTGGCGGTCTCGGCCTCGTCGTTGAAGGCCACGGCGGCGTTGACCTTGCTGTTCACCAGATCGCTGGTGCCCTTCAGGGTCAGGCCGATCAGCCCCACCGTGACCTTGCCCGGGCCACTGCCGAAACTGCGCAGCGCGGTGCCCGGGAAGAGGGTCCGGCCATCGGCCCGGTTCACCGTGTTGGCGGCCAGGAAGCGGAACTGCGCCCCACGGAACGGCTCGACCTGGCAGGGCCGGCGCTCGGTGTGCTGGGCACAGCCGCCGCTCTGCTTGCGCAGCAGTTCGGGCACACCATAGTCGAATTCGTGATTGCCCACCGCGTTGAAGTCCAGCCCGATGCGGTTCATCACCTCGACCGCGGGCTCGTCCAGGAACAGGGCCGAGGCGAGCGGGCTGGAGCCCATCAGGTCACCCGCGGCAATGGTCAGGTGGTGGGGATACTGGGCGCGCACCTGGCGCACGGCGGTGGCCAGATAGGCCGCGCCCCCGGCCGGGACAGAGGCCGTGCCGCCCTGGCCATCGGGCAGCATGGCGGCCTGCTTGGGCGGCTCGAGGTTGCCGTGGAAATCGTTGATCGCGGCGATTCCGATCGTCACCGGTTCGCTCGGGACAGGTGCGGTGGGGGCCGGTGCGGAGGCTATCGGCCGCGGACTCCCCGCGCAGGCGGCCAGGGCGAGCAGGGCCCCGCCAATCAGGAACACGCGGACGAACGGGGCAGGATGCATCGACGGGCTCGCAGCACAAGGGGTGGTCGGTGCCAGCGCTAGGGCACTTCGATGACAGGATAAAGAGGCCGCTTGGGCGTTCCGGTCAGTGGCCGCGATGGCCGGGGAGCGACAGGCTCCACTGGATCGCCGCGCCGCGGGCCAGGAAGCCCAGGGCCACCCCGGCCCAGGCCGCGTGCTGGCTGTCCATCCCGAAGCGCGACAGGGCGACGAACAGCCCGGCGGCACAGGCCGCGGCGGTGACATAGAGCTCATGGCGCATCAGGATCGAGGGCACGCCGGCGGTGATGTCGCGGATGACGCCGCCGAGGCAGGCTGTGATGATCCCCGCCGCCGCCGCCGAGACCGGGGCGATGCCGAATTGCAGGGCCTTGCCCGCGCCATAGACGGCATAGGCGGCCAGGCCCATGGCATCGAGCCATTCGAGCGCGCGCTCCGGCCACCAGCGCAGCGGCACGATCCATGCCGTCACGGCGACGCTCAGGCACAGGATCACGGGGGTGGCGTTGTGCATCCAGAACACCGGCGCGCCGATCAGCAGGTCGCGCAGGGTTCCCCCGCCCGTTGCCGTGATCAGCGCGAAGAAGCAGGCGCCGATGAAGTCCATCCGCTGGCGCGCGGCGGCCAGCGCACCCGATGCCGCGAAGACCGCGATCCCGGCCAGATCGAGCCATGGCAGGAAGGTCTGCAACTGGGGTACCATGGGCTGTCCATAGGGTCCGAGCCGGGAGAGTGAAAGACCCGATCGTCGTCATGCTGGGCCAGGCGGCATCCCGCCCTCACTGCGTTTGCCCTGTCCCGGTTTCGACAGCCCGTCCCCCTGGCGAGGACGATCCGGTCAGAGCACCGAATGCCAGTCAAAACACCGAATGATCGCCCCGTTCGGTGGTGCGTTCACCCGACAGCACGGCGCGATAGTGGTCCACCAGGGTCTGGGTGCCGGTCTCGGGGGTGGCGGCGGCATCGTAGCGGCCCGTCGCCGGGTCCAGCACCAGCATCGATTCGGTGGCATAGTAGCGGCCGATCCGGGCGAGTTCGGCCTTGGCGGCCAGGGCGGGGACGATCCGCCCGAGCATCGCCAGCGTGCCCGCGATCCCGTCGAGCAGGCGCACCGGGACCGAACGGAAGCGCGGAGCCTGGCCCAGCAGCGCGAACAGCGTCTCCCCCTGGTCGCGCGGGGTGATCGCCGGGCCCGGCCCGCCGATCGGCAGCACGCGGTTCCAGCGGTTCTCGTCCGTCAGGCAATCGGCCAGGTAGGCCGCCAGGTCGTCGTCGCTGATCGGCTTGCAGGCGGTCAGCCGGCCATCGCCGAACAGCAGGAAGGGGCGGCCCTGACGGACCCGGTCGATCTGGCCCGACAGCGATTTGAAGAAGGCGGTCGGCCGCACGATCGAATAGCGCAGCCCCGAGGCGATCAGCTCAGCCTCGAAGGCCAGCTTGGCCTGCTGGAACGCCAGCAACGGTTTCTGCACGCAGATCGCCGAGAGCAGGACGAAATGCCGCGCGCCCGCGGCTCGGGCCGCCTCGAGCACATGGCCCTGGGCACGGTGATCGATCGCCCAGGCATCGCCGGGTTCACCCGTGCGTGAGGCCATGCACGACACGACGGCATCGAACCGCTCTCCGGCGAACCCGTCGCGGGCGAGGGCGACCGGATCGGTGGGATCGACCCAGCGGAGGGCGGCCCCGGCGTCAAGGCCCGGATCGGCTGGCGCGCTGCCTGCGCGGCCCTGCGCCCGGGGGCGGACGAAGCACACCACCTCATGCCCCCGCGCGACCAGGGCCCTGGCGGTCGCCCGGCCAATGGTGCCGGTGGCGCCCAGCAGGCAGACGCGCTGGCCTGCCGTCTGCGGGTCGGGGCCGGTGGTGGTGATCGGATCGGTCACGCTGTCTCCCGTCGCCGCCAGCCTAGCGTCCTTTCCGGCCTGGAGCCAGGCCGACCTGCCCGGGCCGCCCCGCCCCAGGCGGGTTGTCGTGCCCGCTGCCCCATCGTGCTGTCTCGCAGCCACTGTGCTTGCTTCCGTCCTGCGACCGTTCGGTGCGGGTGATGAGCGAAGTCATGTTCTTATCGGATAACGGTTTCGTGAGCAGACAATCCGTGTCATGCTGCCGGCAAAAAGGAGAACCCATGTCGCAAAAGCTAGGCGGTATGCCGTCAGTCCTGGCCAGTGTCACAGAGATTGTCTCGGCCCACCTGTCGAACAATGCTGTGCCGGTCGCCGATGTCCCGAGCTTCATTCGCAGTGTGCATGCCACGCTGACCGAACTTGAGCTGGCGGCAGGCGGGGCGACACCGACCGGTCTCTTCCAGCTCGCCGATGTCCAGCGGGGCATGATCGAGGTGGCCCGGCCGACGGATCGACGCCCGGCGGTGCCGATCGAGGATTCGATCCAGCCGGGCTACATCGTCTGCCTGGAAGACGGCAAGCGGCTGCGCATGCTCAAGCGCTACCTGATGACCCATTTCAAGCTCACGCCCGAGGATTACCGGGCGCGGTGGAACCTGCCGGCAGACTACCCGATGGCGGCTCCCGAAGTGGTCGAGCAGCGCCGCGAACACGCCAAGACCGCAGGGCTGGGACGCAAGCGATCGACGGGCCGCCGCCCCAACTGACCGGCGCATCCACCTGAACAGGACAGGCTCTAAACGTCCAGATTGGCGACGTTCAGGGCGTTTTCCTGGATGAAGTCGCGGCGCGGTTCCACCACGTCGCCCATCAGCCGGGTGAAGATCTCGTCGGTAACGTCGGCATCTTCGACCTTGACCTGCAGCAGCGCGCGGTTGTCCGGATCCAGCGTGGTTTCCCAGAGCTGTTCGGCGTTCATCTCGCCCAGACCCTTGTAGCGCTGGATCGACAGGCCCTTGCGGCCCGCGGCCATCACCGCGTCGAGCAACTGGGTCGGACGGGTGATCGCGCCTTCCGGAGCCACCGCGCGCGGCGCCTGGGCGCCCGGGCCATCGTCCACCCCTTCGTCGCTCGGCAATTCCGGTTCGGGCTCGGCCTCGACCGTGCTGCCCTTCACGAAGTTGACCGGGCCGGCATAGACCTCGACGTTCTCCTGGGCGAGCCTGGCCAGCTTGCGGGCCTCGGCGCTGCCCAGGAAGCTCGCCTCGATCACGTGGTGATCCGTGACCCCGCGCCACAGCCGCTCGACGCGCACGGCTCCGTCCTCACCGATGAAGGCCGTCCACCGGGCCTCGCGGTCGCCACGGTCGAGCCACTGGGCGGCACGGACCAGCGCGGCCTCACGGCCTTCGCGCGACAGCTCAGGTTCAAACACGCCGGCCAGCGCCAGGGCCTCGATGATCGCGGGATCATAGCGCCGCGGGACGAAGCCCATCAGGGCCTTGATGCGCAGGGCGTGTTCGACCAGCGCCTCCAGCTCGACCCCGCCACGCGCGCCGCCCTGGGTTTCCAGCAGGCGCCCGGCCAGCCCGGCTTCGACCAGGTAGCGGTCGAGCGCGGCGTTGTCCTTGAGATAGACCTCGCTGCGCCCCTTGGCGACCTTGTAGAGCGGCGGCTGGGCGATGAAGAGATGCCCGGCCTTGATGATGTCGGGCATCTGGCGGTGGAAGAAGGTCAGCAGCAGGGTGCGGATGTGCGCGCCGTCGACGTCGGCGTCGGTCATGATGACGATCTTGTGGTAGCGCAGCTTGTCGAGGTTGAATTCGTCGCGGATGCCGGTGCCCATCGCCTGGATCAGCGTGCCCACTTCCTTCGAGCTGATGATCCGATCGAACCGGGCGCGCTCCACGTTCAGGATCTTGCCCTTCAGTGGCAGGATCGCCTGGGTTGCGCGATCGCGGCCCTGCTTGGCCGAACCACCGGCTGAATCGCCCTCGACCAGGAACAGTTCGCACTTGCTGGGATCGCGTTCCTGGCAATCGGCGAGTTTGCCGGGCAGGCTGGCGATGTCCATCGCGCCCTTGCGCCGGGTCAGCTCGCGCGCCCGCCGCGCCGCCTCGCGCGCGGCGGCGGCATCGATGATCTTCTGGATCACCGCCTTGGCATAGGCGGGGTTTTCCTCGAGCCACTCGGTCATCTTGTCGCCCATCAGGCTTTCCAGCGGCTGGCGGACTTCGGAGGAGACCAGCTTGTCCTTGGTCTGGCTGGAGAACTTCGGATCGGGCAGCTTGACCGAGACGATCGCGGTCAATCCTTCGCGCATGTCGTCGCCGGTGAGGCTGACCTTCTCCTTTTTCAACATGCCGCTCTTCTCGGCATAGTTGTTGAGGGTGCGGGTCAGCGCGGCGCGGAAGGCGGCGAGGTGGGTGCCGCCGTCACGCTGCGGGATGTTGTTGGTGAAGCACAGGACGTTCTCGTAGTAGCTGTCGTTCCATTCCAGCGCCACGTCGATACCGATGCCGTCGCGCTGCGCCGAGATCGCGATCGGATCGGGCAGCAGCGCCTGCTTGTTGCGGTCCAGCCACTTCACGAAGGCCGCGATCCCGCCCTCGTAGTAGAGATCGTGCTCCTTCACCTCTTCGCCGCGCTTGTCGCGCAGCAGGATGCGCACGCCCGAATTGAGGAAGGCCAGCTCGCGGTAGCGATGCTCGAGCTTCTCGAAATCGTAGACCGTCACGTTCTTGAAGGTCTCGTCCGAGGCCAGGAAGGTGACCCGGGTGCCTTTCTTGGGCTTCCCATCCACCACCGGCGCGGCGCCCACCACCTTGAGCGGGCCCACCGCATCGCCGTGGGCGAACTTCATCCAGTGCTCCTGACCGTCGCGCCAGATCGTCAGTTCGAGCCATTCGGACAGGGCGTTGACCACCGAGACACCGACGCCATGGAGCCCGCCGGACACCTTGTAGGCGTTGTCGTCCGACGTGTTCTCGAACTTCCCGCCGGCGTGGAGCTGGGTCATGATGACCTCGGCCGCGGAGACACCTTCTTCTGAGTGGATGTCGGTCGGGATGCCACGACCGTTGTCCTCCACCGAGACCGAACCGTCGGGGTTCAACTCGATCAGGACGAGGTCGCAATGGCCGGCAAGGGCCTCGTCGATCGCATTGTCCGACACCTCGAAGACCATGTGGTGCAGGCCCGAACCATCGTCGGTATCGCCGATGTACATGCCGGGGCGCTTGCGCACGGCATCCAATCCCTTGAGGACCTTGATCGAATCGGCGCCGTAGGCGTTCTGGTTCGGAGTGTTTTCAGGCAGATCAGACATATCAGGCCTATAGGGACTCACGCGCGCGCGGGGAACCCGCGATAGCCCCGGCTTCCACAGCTAACCGGTCCGCACCGCCGGTTCCGCGCAGGCCTTCGCATGAAGGATATGTAATATTGTATCATGGATCGAAATGGGTTAAGGGCCCCGTGACATGCGGTCGCGCCCGGTCGGGTCCGGCGTGATCGTTCAGATGCTCCTCCGGTTATGGGAACCCCATGCGCAAAGTCCTTGATATCCTTCTGCTCGGTGTCGCCACCATCGCCGTGATCCCCCCGGCCCTCGCGGCCGATGGAGCAGAGGCGTCCGCTGCCGACGGCACCGACCCGCACGAGCACACGCCGCAGGATATTGTCGTGACCGGCGCCCTGCAGCGCAGCCGGCAGGACATCCTATCGGGCGTGGCAGTGCTCCAGGGGGTGGATCTCGACCGCCAGTTGCGCGCGTCGATCGGTGACACGCTGGCCCGCACCCCCGGTGTCTCGGCCACGTCGTTCGGCCCGACGGCTTCGCGCCCGGTGCTGCGTGGTCTGCAGGGGGAGCGTGTCCGGCTGTTGAGCGACGGGATCGGCTCGATCGACGTGTCGAACACCTCGGCAGACCATGCCGCCGTCGTCAATCCGCTGCTGGCCGAACGCATCGAGGTGCTGCGCGGGCCGCAGTCGCTGCTTTACGGGTCTTCGGCGATCGGCGGCGTCGTCAACGTGATCGACCGTCGCATTCCCACCACCCTCCCGGCCGAGCCGTTCCATGTCGGCGCCGTCGGCACCTTCGGCACGGCGGCGCGGGAGCGCGCTCTGGCGGGCACCGCCGAGCTGGCGCTGGGTGGCGGTTTCGTGGCCCATGTCGATGGCAGCTATGACCAGACCGATGATTTGCGGATCGGCGGCTATGCGCTGACCCCGGCGCTGCGGGCGCAGGCCTTGGATACCGCGTCCCGTTTTCTGCCGGTCTCGCCCGATGATCCCAACTTCGCCGCCAATGCCGCCGTCAGGGGCGTGCTGCCCAACAGTGCCGCCAAGACCTGGACCGGGGGCGCGGGGCTGTCCTACATCGCCGACAACGGCATGATCGGACTCTCCTACACCCGCACCGACAGCCTCTATGGCATCCCCCTGCGCTTTGCGACCGAGCCCGGGCAGACCCAGGAAGCGCCGCGGCTGCAACTGCTGCAGGACCGGTTCGATGTCCGTGCCGCGATCAATCCGGGCGGCAAGATCATCGACAAGGTGCTGCTGCGCGTCGGCTATGCCGATTACCAGCATTCCGAACTCGAGCCCGACGGGGCCGTGGGCACGACCTTCTTCAACAAGGGGGTCGAGGCGCGGCTCGAACTGACCCAGGCCGCGCACGGGGCCTGGCGGGGGGCGACCGGGGTGCAATTCGTCAACCGCGAGTTCAACGTGGTGGGGGATGAGGCCTTCCTGCCCAAGAACAGCACGCGCCAGGTGGGCCTGTTCACGCTCCAGACCTTCGACTTCGGCGCCTGGAAGATGGAGGCCGGAGCGCGGCTGGAGCACGCCCGGCTCGAATCCCAGCCTGCGACCGGGCAGGCCCAGTTTGCTCGCGGGGTCCGTTCGTTCGATGCGGTTTCGCTGTCGGGCGGCGCTTCGTACCAGGTGGTCCCGGGGTGGCGGCTGGGCCTCAACCTGTCGCGCACCGAACGCGCGCCGGCCGCGGAAGAGCTGTTCGCCAACGGGCCGCACGCCGGGACGGAGGCCTTCGAGATCGGCGATCCCGATCTCAAGCTGGAGCGGGCGAGCAGCGTCGAGGCGGTGCTGCGCGGTCAAGGCGATGGGTACAGCGTGGAAGTCTCGGCCTATCACACCTGGTTCGACAACTTCATCTACATGGCCCGCACCGGCGGGGTGGAGGACGGGCTGCCGGTCTACCAGATCGGCCAGGCGAACGCGCGCTGGTACGGCTTTGAAGTCCAGGGCGAGGTCACGCTGGCGCGGATCGGTGACTGGACCGCCAAGGCCGATGCCCTGGGCGACTATGTCCATGCCACGATCGACGGCTTCGGCCCGGCGCCGCAGATCCCGCCGCTGCGCGTGCAGGGCGGGCTGGGCGCCAGTACGGACCGCTGGGACCTGCGCACCGAGGTGGAGCATGTCACGGCGCAGACCCGGGTTGCCACCAATGAGACCGCCACACCCGCCTACACCATGGTCAATGCCAGCGTCGGCTGGCGCCCGTGGGGTGAGGACCGGCCGGTCACCTTCCTGCTGAGCGCCAACAACCTGTTCAACGTGACCGCCCGCCGCCATGCCTCGTTCCTGAAGGACTATGCGCCGCTGGCCGGGCGGGACATCCGCATCACGGCCAGGTTGGAACTATAGGGGCGGTTTCCGACTCCACCGGGGAGGAATCTCTTCGCACATGCAAAAACGGCCGCCCGGAAGGGCGGCCGTCTTGGCGTCTGCGGTCGACCGCGGCTCAGATGAGCGTGGCGGTGAACATCAGGCCGCTGGCAGAAGCGGCGATGATGACCGGCAGCACGAAATTGCTGATGCTGCGCATGGTGTGTTCTCCTGTTGCGAAGCGGAGCGAACCCGCTTCTCAATACGCCAAACGACGTATGCTGCAGCGCATCTAGGCTCGGCAACTTTATGCTGCAAGTGCGAAATCATCAAATACGGTTGCATGAAATGCAACTACTGAGCGTGCGTGCAGGGCTTTGTTTACCGATCGGGTGAAGGCGCCGGAGTCCGACTGGACAGCGTCGGGCCCGGCCATTATCGGCTGGCCATGACCATCCAGCCCTCAGACTCGATCCTGATCGTCGACTTCGGCTCGCAGGTGACCCAGCTCATTGCCCGCCGCGTGCGCGAGGCCGGGGTCTACTCCGAGATCGCCCCCTTCGGCAGCGCCGCGGCCGCCTTTGCGCGGATGCAGCCCAAGGGGATCATCCTGTCGGGTGGACCCGCCTCGGTGACGCGTGAGGACGGACCGCGCATTCCCGAGGAGATCCTGCATTCGGGCCTGCCGATGCTGGGCATCTGCTATGGCCAGCAGGCGCTGATGCAGCAGCTCGGCGGCGAGGTGCTGGAGGGCGATTCCGGCGAGTTTGGCCGCGCCTTCATCGATATCTCGGATCGCTGCGTGCTGTTCGACGGGCTCTGGGCCGAAGGCGAAAAGCATCAGGTCTGGATGAGCCACGGCGACAAGGTGACCCGCCTTGCGCCCGGTTTCCGTCCGGTCGCGGCCAGCCCCGGTGCCCCCTTCGCGGTGGTCGCCGATGACGAGCGGCGGATCTACGCGATGCAGTTCCACCCCGAGGTGGTCCACACCCCGGACGGTGGCAAGCTGCTCAAGAACTTCGTGCGCCATGTCTGCGGCCTGGCCGGGGACTGGACCATGGCCGAGTTCCGCAAGACCAAGATCGAGGAAATCCGCGCCCAGGTCGGCGACGGCAAGGTGATCTGCGGCCTGTCCGGCGGGGTGGACTCGGCCGTGGCCGCCGTGCTGATCCACGAGGCGATCGGCGATCAACTGACCTGCGTGTTCGTCGATCACGGGCTGATGCGGCTGGGCGAGGCCGAGCAGGTCGTCGGCCTGTTCCGCAACCACTACAACATCCCGCTGGTCCACAAGGATGTGTCGGCCCTGTTCCTGGGCGGTCTGGCCGGGGTTACCGATCCCGAAGCCAAGCGCAAGTTCATCGGCAAGACCTTCATCGACGTGTTCGAGGAAGAGGCGAAGAAGATCGGCGGAGCCCAGTTCCTGGCGCAGGGCACGCTCTATCCGGACGTGATCGAAAGCGTCAGCTTCACCGGCGGCCCATCGGTGACGATCAAGAGCCACCACAATGTCGGCGGCCTGCCCGAGCGGATGAACATGAAGCTGGTCGAGCCGCTGCGCGAGCTGTTCAAGGACGAGGTCCGCGAACTGGGCCGCGAGCTGGGCCTGCCGGACGTCTTCGTCGGCCGCCACCCGTTCCCCGGGCCGGGCCTGGCCATCCGCATCCCCGGCGAGGTCACCCGCGAACGGTGCGACATCCTGCGCAAGGCCGACGCGATCTATCTGGAAGAGATCCGCAACGCCGGGCTCTACGATGCGATCTGGCAGGCCTTCGCCGTCCTGCTCCCGGTCAAGACCGTGGGCGTGATGGGCGACGGGCGCACCTATGACAGCGTCTGCGCGCTGCGCGCGGTGACCAGCACCGACGGCATGACCGCCGACATCTATCCCTTCGACGCCGCCTTCCTCAGCCGGGTCGCGACCCGGATCATCAATGAGGTCAAGGGCATCAACCGCGTGGTCTACGACTACACCAGCAAGCCCCCCGGCACGATCGAGTGGGAATGAGCGCCGGCGAATGAGCCCGGGCGAAGCTCTGGCACGCGCCGGTCTGGCAGGGGCCTGGCAACTGGTCTCGTGCACCATGACCCATCCCGACGGACGGATCGAGCATCCCTTCGGCCCCGAGCCTCGCGGCCTGATCGCCTACACGGCGGATGGCTGGATGGCGTGCCAGATGGCGGGCGAGCCGGCGGGTCACAGTGCCTACTACGGCCCGGTCTCGGTGGACGAGGATGGGGCCACGGTCATCCACCACGTCCAGGGCGCCTCGCACTCCCGGCTGAGCGGCGACCAGCTGCGCCGCTATCGGGTGAGCGGCGATGAACTGCTGCTGTCCGCGCAAAGCGGCGACAGCCTGGTCGAGGTCCTCTGGCGCCGTCCTTGAAGCCGGGGTGAGTCGCGTTCGGTCGTGGGATAAACGGCTGGATCGGGCGGGGGCCCGGGACAGGGCTGTTCTTCCCTGGCGGTGCCGCGCAAGCCCTGCCCCGGGTCGAGCCCGGGGCGACGATGGGGGAGGGGTGCGTGATGTCCGGTTTGGGTGGTGAGCGGATATTGGTCGGCTCCACGAATGGGGTCACCAACTCCACAGTCGGATATCCCCAAGTCCCGCTCAGGCTGAGCTTGTCGAAGCCCACGCGCTGCGGCTGAATCTGGGCGATCGCAGCATTGCCGCACAGAGGAACGGTCGCATGGACTTGGGGCGGATGCCGGAGCGTGGGCCCTTCAGCGAAGCTCAGGACATGCTTCGACAAGCTCAGCCTGAGCGGGTTTGGTGCGGGAACAGCGCTGGATCTCACGTCCGACCCCTGGCGCAATCGGTCGTTCGAATCTGTCTACACAACTCTCCCCTCGTCGTCCCGGGCTTGTGTGGACGAGATGTGCTTTATTGGTTGCATCGGCCGGGATGCGCATCCCGGCCGATGCGGGCAGGAGGCCGATGTATCGGACTGGTTGCACAGCCGAGGTCAAGCAAGGC
>NZ_JACLAU010000023.1 GCF_014230305.1 Novosphingobium aerophilum | reverse complement strand
GTCAGCGTTGGCGGCAACTACTACTCGGTCCCCGATGCAACCCGGCGCCGCGTGGTCGAAGTGCACAGCCTCGCCGACGAGATCCGGATCTTCGAGGATGATCGCCTGATCGCACGCCACCCCTTGCTGGAAGGGCGGCGGCAGCGTTCGCTGCTCGATGGACACCGGCGCCATCAGCGCCGGAATGACGATCTGCCGTTGCCGCATGGATTTACCGGGCAGCAAGTCGCGCGCCGCTCTCTCGATATCTACGCCGCCATCGGCCAGCAGCTGGCGGGAGCAAGAGCATGAACTCTCTGCTGCCGGACCCATCAGCCTCCCTGCTAGATCGCATCAAATGCAGCATGGTCGGCCTCAAGATGCCGCGCGCGATCGAGGTCGTCGATGACTGCGTATCCCGTCTCGACCGAGGCGAGATAACGGCCCTTGAGGCAGTGGAGCAGTTGTTGCTCGAGGAGCTGACCTTCCGCGAGGAGCGCCGCATCCGCGCGGCACTGCGCATGGGCCGGGTCAACACCGTGAAGACGCTGGCAGGATACGACTTCTCGTTCCAACCCTCGCTCGACAAGGCCAGGATCATGGCGCTTGCCGAGCTGAACTTCGTCTCTCGCGCCGAGGTGGTCCATCTGCTTGGCCCGCCCGGCACCGGCAAAAGCCATCTGGCCAGTGCGCTTGGCCTGGAAGCCGTCAAGGCAGGCAAGAGCGTTACCTTCATCACCCTTGCCGATCTGATCGGCGCTCTCGCGAAGGCTGAACGCGAAGGCACATTGCGGGAGCGGCTTCGCTTCTACTGCCGGCCATCACTCCTGATCGTCGACGAAATCGGATACCTCCCGGTCATACCCGGCGGCGGCAACCTGTTCTTCCAGTTGGTCAATGCGCGCTACGAAAAGGGCGCGATGATCCTGACCTCGAACCGCGGCTTTGCCGAGTGGGGCGACATCTTCGGCAGCCCCGTAGTGGCAACGGCCTTGCTCGATCGACTGCTGCACCACGCCATCGTCATCCAGATCGATGGCTCAAGCTACCGCCTGCGTCGCCATGCCGATCTCCTGCCCGAGCACATCAGGTCGAACGCACCAATTACACCGCCCGTACTGATCGAACCACGCCGCCGCGGGCGCCCACCCAAAAATGGAGGCCCGCCACCAACCACCTGACTGCCCAAAACCTGAGGTGGGGAATTTTACTTTGCCACTTCCGGGGATTTTTACAGTGCCGTTGACAGCAAATCCAATGAAAGCTTCTGGCATGCGAGCCTCGGCACCTCCGTTTTCAATTACCGGATGCTCGGGACGGACAGCGGCGGGAACATCTACGCTTGCGCCAGTTCTGTCGTTCTGAAGTGGAGCCGGGATGGAGCGCTGCTCTGGGCCAAAACCCTGTCCGGTCCTTTTTTCAGCGGTGGCTGCGTGGATGCGAGCGGCAATGTCTATCTGGCGGGCGGCTACTACTCGAGCAACTACTTCGCCTATCTGCTGAAGCTGGACACCAGCGGCACGTTGCAATGGCAGCGCAGCCTTAACGGGTCGGCTCAGGAGTATTGGTACAACGCGGCGGTGGATGCCTCGGGTAACGTCTACGTCGTGGGATACACCAATTCGAGCGGCGGCTCGGGCGGCTATGATCAGTACATCGCCAAGTACAACAGCGTTGGCACCCTGCAGTGGCAGCGCTCCAATGGTGGCTCCAGCGACGAGTTTTCGAGCCAGATGGCGCTCAGCCCCGATGGCTCCCTGCTGGTCCTATCTGGCTACACCTTGACCTCGACCTCCGGCGGATACGACGCCCTTATCACGGTGATTTCGACCGCGACCCCGGCAATCAGCTGGCAGAGGTCGATCGGCAGCACTGCCTATGACTATGGCTACGGCGTGGCAATCGACAGCGCCAACAACATCTACTGGATGACCAACGTCAATGGCACGCCATCACTGCTTAAGATCAGCTCGGGCGCGGTCATCCAGTGGCAGATCTCGCTTCCTACCACCTACGGCTTGGATGGATTTGTCCAGATTGATCCCTCTGGAAACATATGGGTCCAGTCGAGCAATTCGAGCGCAGGCACGGCGGCAATCTACAAGTTCGACGGCAACGGCACGGTCTTACTGGCCCGCTCATTGGTGCTCGACACGACAACGAATTTTGTGAACTCATTTGGGTTCGGAGGGCTTGCTGTCACGAGCACTTTTGTCGCGTTCCCGCTCTACTCCGCGATGGACTTCTCGCCCTATGGCTACACCGATTTCTGCGGTGCGATCGCGAAAGTACCGGCTGATGGAAGCAAGACTGGGACGTGGTCCATACCCGGCAATGGCGGGAACCAAGGTGCCACCTATGCAGCATGGTCACCTGGTATCGGCGCCACCTATTGGAGCCTCACCTACAGAGGATTCACTTTTGTAACCCGAAGCCCTGCATTCCGGGCCGGAAATCCCGCTCCATCCCCGTCAAATACGACAAGCGCCGATACAAGCGGCGCAACCGCATCGAGATCATGTTCGGCCGTCTCAAGGACTGGCGACGCGTGGCAACGCGATACGACCGCTGTCCAACCGTCTTCTTCTCCGCCCTCGCACTCGCCGCCACCGTGCTCTTCTGGCTGTGATCAGTGAGTCCTGAGCCTAGCTTCCCACCAGAGCGCGAAATGAGCCCATGGCAACTGACGATCCTTTCGACCTCGACCGCTTCATCAACGCGCAGGAACTATGCTATCCACAAGTCCTGCGCGAACTGCGCAGCGGGCTGCAAGACCAGCCACTGGATGTGGTTCATCTTTCCGCAACTCGCGGGACTTGGATACAGCGAGACGTCGAAATTCTATGCGCTCCGGTCTCTCGCTGAAGCCGAGGCATATCTCTCGCACGAATTCCTCGGCGCAAGGCTTATCGAGTGTTTGGAGGCGTTGCAGAGCTTGCCGACAAACGACCCGGACGCCGTCCTCGGCTCGATCGACGCCGCAAAGCTGCGATCTTGTCTGACGCTCTTCCTGGATGTCGCGCCGGCGAACCAAGGCCGCCCACCAGAAATGGTTCGCGGACAGTCGCGATCCTGCCACGCTCAGACTGCTAGGGAATCTGTAGGACGCTGCTTAGGCCGGCCGCCGCGCATACCAGCCGAAGTATGCAATCACGCCGTAGCAGAGCGCAGGAAGCGCCAGGCCGAGCGCAATGCTGCCCAGATGGTCTACAAGCGCGCCGGTCAGCATCGGAACTACGGCACCCCCAAAGATGGCGACGTTCATGATGCCTGAACCATCGGCGGTGCGCGGGCCGAGCTTTTCGCAGGCCAGGCTGAAGATCGTCGGGAACATGATCGAATTCATCAGACCGACGGCGAGCAGACTGTAGCCAGCAGTCGCTCCGCTGGACGAAATCGAGAGACCTATCAGGGTGATTGCGCCCAGCGCGGCCACTGCCAATGCCTTTCCAGGGCTGACGAACCTCAGCAAGGCTGACCCGATGAAGCGACCGACCATGGCGCCCGCCCAGTAAATTCCGATCATCTTGCCTGCTGATTGCTCCGCCAAGCCCATAACGTGGGGTTGCATCAGGTAGTTTACGATGAGCGAGCCGATCGAGACCTCGGCACCGACGTAGAGAAAGATGCTGAGCGCACCGAGGCCGAACCTGCCACGCTTGAGGAGGTCGAGACCAGCGAGGCCGCTGCTCTCTTCGTGACGTTCATTCTTCAACGCGTTGCGGAATTTCCACACGGCAGCGGCGACCACTGCCAAGGCTGCGGCAATGCCGAGATAACCATGCACGATCGCTTGGCTCTCCGCAGTGCGATAGGCATCAAGTTCGGCCCCGGTCAGCTGATCAGCCGAAACCGCTGCGAGGCCACCGAGGATCAGGATTGCACCGACTATGGGGAAGACGGTCGTCCCAAGGGAATTGAACCCCTGAGCAAAGGTGAGGCGGCTGTGTGCAGTCTCGGGCCGCCCAAGCATCGAGATCAGCGGATTGGTCACGACCTGAACAATCACGACGCCGCTGGCGAGCACGAACAGGGCAAGGAGAAACAAGGCATATGTCGCGGTCTGGCTGGCCGGAATGAACAGCAGGCACCCCG
This sequence comes from Novosphingobium aerophilum, assembly GCF_014230305.1. GTDB lineage: Bacteria > Pseudomonadota > Alphaproteobacteria > Sphingomonadales > Sphingomonadaceae > Novosphingobium > Novosphingobium aerophilum. The sequence goes on along the minus strand of NZ_JACLAU010000023.1, from coordinate 50,089 downwards.
CCATCATTGTCAGCAAACCGGCGACGGCCCCTCGCATGTAGCCGATCTTCTTGACCAGCCGCGCCCCTGGAATGCCAATCACCGCGTAGGCCGTGAAGAAGCAGAACTGCACCAGCATTGCCTGGGTGTAGTTGAGCGTGAACAGCTCCTTCAGCTTGGGGATAATCACATCGTTGAGCGAGGTGATCCCGCCGAAGATGAAGAACAGCCCCATCACATAGAACTGAAGCTGCTGCGCTTCGGGCTGGGCATTTGCCTGCGCTGCAGTGGGCGCGCTTGAGGGAATGGCCATGTGCTCGTTCCTGCGATTGAAAAGAAAAAAGGCCGCCTCGCGCAACGTCGAGACGGCCAGGGGTGGAAACTCTAATCTGCCCAGCGCTTCGCGGGCAGGCGGATACCAATCGGAGAGCTCAGGGCCTCGGCGTTCTCGCCGACCGCGAAGTAGTAGGTTGTGCGAGGCATGGACCAGCGTCCGTCCTTCCAGTCGGCGAGGAGACGCGGATCGATGGTCATCGTGACTGTTTTTGATGCGCCTGCTTCAAGCGAGACGCGCTGGAAGCCGACCAGACGCCTTGTCGCTACCTTGCCGCGCGCAACGAGGTATACCTGGGCAACTGTCGCACCAGCGCGGCCACCGGTGTTCTGAACCGTTACAGTGGCCTTGCCACCCTTTACCGACAGGCCGGACGTCGCGAAGTTCGTGTAGCTGAGGCCGTAGCCAAACGGAAACAACGGCTTGTGTCCTTGCCGTGCAAACCAGCGGTAGCCGACATCCGAGCCGTCGACATTGTAGTCGATGGTGACCTGCTGACCGGGTGCACCAGCGCCGTTCTTGTCAGGGTCCGCTTCGGTGTGCCCCGGCAACACCGGATGCGGTAATTGCTCCAGAGACGCAGGGAAAGTGACGGGAAGTCGACCCGAGGGGTTGGTGTCGCCGAACAGCACGGATGCGATGGCTTCGCCTCCCTGCACACCGGGATACCATGCTTCGAGCACGGCTGCGGTCTGGTCCAACCAAGGCATGAGCACGGCACTGCCGGTCTGGAGCACGACCACAGTGTTCGGGTTGGCAGCAGCAACAGCAGCAATAAGCGCATCCTGCCCGCGCGGCAGCGACAGGTCGGGATTATCGCGACCTTCGGATTGCCACTGGTTGGCGAACACGATCGCGACGTCGGCCTTGCGGGCCTGCTCAACAGCTTCTGCGATGTAATTGCCGGTGCGATAGGTGACGGTCACGTCTTGGCCCGCACGTTTTCTGATCGCTGCCAAGGGGGTCGTGCCGCGCTGATATTGTTCCCAGCCGTTGAACAGCCCGCGCCCTCCGCCTGGGATCATCGCGGCAGGACCACCGTCCCCATGCACCTGGCTTGACCCACCGCCTGAGAGCATCCCGGTATCGGCAAAGCCCCCGATCACCGCGATCGATTTTGCCTCGGCTGCGAGCGGCAAAGCGCCTCGCTCGTTGCGGAGAAGAACGATCCCCTGGCGTGCGACTTCACCAGCTAGAGCCTCGTGGCCTGCCTTGTCGATCTTCTCGCCGGGCAACACGGGGAAACGATCCAGGCCATTGCTGTAGACAGCCCACAGGATGCGCCGGTTCATGTCGGAAATGCGGCTCTTGCGCTTTGCATCGGTGCCTGCATCGGTTAGGAGCTGATCGGCAAAGTAAACCTGGGGATCAGAACTTCTGCCCGATTGGTGGTCCAGACCGGCCCAGGCAAAGCCGGGCTCATAGACCGCACCCCAGTCCGACATGACGAAGCCCTTGTAACCCCAGTCACGCTTGAGCACCTTTTGCAGCAGCCATTCGCTGCCGCACGTATAGGGACCATTCAGGCGATTGTAGCTGCACATCACCGAACCGGGGTTGCCGATCTCGATAGCCAGCTTGAAGGCCAGCAGCTCGCTTTCGCGGGCAGCAGCCTCAGAAATTGTTACATTGCCGAACTTGCGCGCTGTTTCCTGATTGTTGAACGCGAAATGCTTCACCGTAGAAATAATGTGGTTCGACTGAGCGCCAGCGATGGAGTAGCCCCCCAGAATCCCGGAGAGGAGCGGGTCTTCAGAGAAGTATTCGAAATTGCGGCCGCCGCGCGGATCTCGAACGAGATTGACCCCGCCCGCCAACAGAACGTTAAAGCCTTTGGCGCGGGTTTCCGCGCCGACCATCTGTCCGGCCTGGTAAGCCAGTTCCTGGTTCCAGGTTGCAGCCAGCGCCATACCTGAGGGAAGAGCGGTGGCTCCTTCGTTACCACGCGCACCGAGTGCCCAGGAAACCCCGAGACCAGCGTCGGTTTCCTTGAGTGCAGGCACGCCGAGCCTGGGGATACCCGCGACGTAGCCCGCACCGAGCACTGCATCTTCAGGGATCTTGTCGCCAGCATTCGGCAAGGCAGTGATCCCGCTTGTCATGACGACGCGCTCGGCATCCGTCATTTTCTGCTCTGTCGCCTCAGCGCGCTGCCAGGCATCGGCATTGGTGCTGGCAGGCTCTTTCGCCGCAACGGCTGAAGCGATTAGTGCAGACGTCATTGCTGCAGATACGGCGAGCTTACGCATCATCTGATCCTTGTGCGCTGATGGCGATGCGCCGCATTCGTCGCTGCAGAATGCTTGCAGCGATCATCGCATGGCGCGCTTGAAGAAAGCGGGGCCCTGCGATGATCGCAGGGCCCCTGGGGAGAGTGCTTAGAAGCGGAAGCCGGCGCGGACGCCGAAATTCCGCGGCTGCTCGAACGTTGCTTCTCCGGTGGCGGAGTTGCGAGCGTAGGTCAGCGCCAGAGTGTTCTCCAGGTTCCGGCCGAAGACCTGGACATTCCAGACCCCGTTGGGAGCCGTGTAGCCCAGCGAAACGTCGGTCTTCGTGAAGCTCGGCTGGTAGAAGAACACGCGGGTGGCAAGGTCAGTCAGGTCATACTGCGCGGAGTAACGGCTCGTTACGTTCGCAGTAATCTTGCCGCCATTCTCCAGCTCCTGCGTAAAGGTATAACCTGCGCTGAGGGTCCACTTGGGCGCGCGCGAAAGCGGACGGCCTGCGAGGTTGACCCCAGCAGCTGGAGCGAACTCGGTGAAGCGCGCATTCAGCCAGTTTGCCGACAAGTTGAACACGTGCCCCTTCGCCGGCTGCAGAACCGATTCCAGTTCGACACCGTCAATCTTCGACTGGCCGGCATTGCTGGTGACCTGACAAGCAATGCCTGAGCAGGTGCTGGCCTGGCTCAACTGCATGTTTGCGTAATCGTAATGGAACGCCGCACCATTCAGTCGCACGATGTTGTCCAGCAAACGCCACTTGAAGCCGGCTTCGTAGGAGGTGACGGACTCCGGCTGATAGTATAGCTGAGCAGCCGTGAGCGAACAACCAGCCTGGGTGCCAATCTCGCAGCCGTCATTGAAGCCACCTGCCTTGTAGCCAGTCGAGACTGTGGCATAGACTAGGCCCAGACCCGGCAGGTCGTAATCCGCGCCGATGCGCCAGGTGGTCTTGCTGAACGAACGGGCAGCGTCATTGATCGAGGTCGTAACCGGCGTTCCAAACGGGTCATTTGCGATCACGCCCTTACGCGACTTGTCGTCATGCGAATATCGCACACCCGCAGTGATGTTGAAACCGTCGAGCGGGGTCACGGTGGCCTGTGCGAATAGCGCCTTGCCAATCGCCTTGGTGGGGCCTTGGATGAAGCCAGTGTTGGCGGTCATGTTGGCCCCGATAAGGTTCGACTGCTCCTTGAAGTAGTAGCCGCCCAGCTGCGCCTTCCACCAGCTGTTACCACCAAGTGACAAACGCAGTTCCTGCGAGTGCTGCCAGAAGTTGCCTACGAAAACGCTTTTCGTGGTGCCACCAGGGCCCTGATGGCGATGCTCATCGCGATCCAGTTCACGATAGGACGACAGCCAGGTCACGTTTCCGAAGCCCAGGTCAACGTTTAGCTCGGACATCACCCCGCGGTCGCGATTGTCGCGGTATTCTTCCCACGGGATGACGCGGTTGGTCGAGCGCAGCACGTCAGCATCCGCTTCGATGCGCACCGGCGCGGTCAAAGCCGTGAAGGGCACCTGGAAGAAGTTGGTAACAGGCACAACGGCGAAGCCCGAACCCTTGATCCAGGAATAGTCACCCTGAACGAACAGGGTCACATTGTCGGTCGGCTTTGCCAGGGCCGACAAGCGAACCGAAGTGTTGTTGCTGAAGGGGTTGATGTCGACCGTGCTGTTGGTCGGGATTACCGTGCTGTCGCGCTGCTCGTGGTTCACGGCGGCACGCAGTGCGAGTCCTTCGCTAACCGGCACGTTCACGACGCCAGTGCCGGTGATGTTGTTGTAGCTGCCGTAGCCGAAGTCACCGACGACTTCGAACTTATCCTTCGGACGGACCGAAAGGACGTTGACGACGCCAGCAGTGGTGTTGCGGCCATAAAGCGTGCCCTGCGGACCGCGCAGAACTTCCACGCGCTCTACATCGAAAAAGGACACTTCCTGTGCCTGCGGGCGAGCAATGTAGATGCCATCGCGCAGGAACGCTGCCGACGGATCACCCTTTTCCGAAGCGTCGGTGCTGGTGATGCCGCGGATGGTGATTTGCAGACCGCCGCCGGAAGCCGGAACCGCATCGCGCGTGATCGAGAGGTTGGGCGTGATCGCAGCAAGTGCGGTCGGCGTGGTGACGCCCGAAGCCGCCAGATCCGCGCCGCTGATCGCAGATAGTGCGATCGGGGTTTTGGAAAGGCGCGAGGGGTCGCGGTTCGCGGTGACGATGATTTCGCCCGCATCTGCACTGTCGGCAGCCTGCGTTGCCTCGTCGGAGTTTTCTGCCTGTTCAGCATCAGCTGCCTGGGCGAAGGCGGGGGTGCAAGTCAGCGCAAAGATCGACGCGCTGACTCCAAAAGCCAGTTTCTTCATGATTCCCTCCCTGGGACTCGTTGTGACGACCACGGTGCCTCTGGCCACCTAAGTCATCGTTGTCAAATTTATTACGTCAACGTTGACGTCTTGAATACGTTTGCGCCTTGCGCTAGGGCCTTTGGCGTGAATACACTGGGGGGTCATCACAGCGGGCGTGCTACGCTGAACGACGTTGCCAAACTCGTTGGAGTTTCGGCGAAGACAGTTTCGCGCGTGGTGAACGGGGAAAAAGGCGTCTCCGAAGCGAAGCGAGAAGAGATCCTTGCCGCGATCGAACAGTTGGGGTTCCGCCTCAACCGCGCGGCTCAAGCCCTCAAGAACAGTGCACCCAACACACTCATCCTCCTTGGTGATCGCGTCGACTCCCTTTACTTTCTGCAGATCCTTGCAGGCGCGCTTCCCGCAGCCCGGCGCAGTGGGCTTAACCTCGTGGTGCAAGAGGTTGGTCCGGCTGGCAGCACACCCATGTCCCGCTATCTTGGGGATGTAGAGATCGATGAAGTCGCAGCGATCGTGGCATTCCCACCGTTGTGTGACGATGCGGAACTGTTAGCGTTGGCCGCATCGCAAAACGTCCCACTGGTTCGCATCTCGCCGATCGATCCGACCGGCCCAGGCATCGTGATATCCGTGAAGGAAGCCGAAGGAGCAGCGACTGCGGCTGAATACCTTTTCGGTCTCGGTCACCGCAAGGTCGCGATTATCCAAGGTATGAAGAGCCACGCTGCATCGCGAACCCGCGTGGTTGGCTTCCTCGATGGATGGATTGAAGCTGGCGGCAACACCTCCGATGTCAGCATCGTGCGGTTTGAAGACCTTGGCGTAGTCGCGCCTTCGGATAATCGGACCGGCGGAAGTTCAACACCAGAAGAGCTGGTCGATGCAGGCGTCGCGGCGGCAAAAAAGATCCTCAGCACTGGAGATCGGCCAACAGCCGTGTTTTGCTTCAACGATGCAATGGCACTTGGCGTCATGTGGGGTGCGCAGGAAATGGGCTTGTCCGTGCCGCAAGACCTCTCCATCATAGGCTTCGACGGCAACATCGCAGCCGCGCTGGTGCGACCCAAACTCACGTCTGTGAAAATGCCCCTCCGCCAGCTAGGAGAATCAAGCGTCGAATTGGCAAAGGGCACCCGCGAGGCTGTGCCGGAGTTGCAGACCGAGTTAATCGTGGCAGGCACCTGCGCACCTCCGAAGGGGTGAATGGAGCGCCTAGCCGAGCGTTGGAGTTGTCTGTGCGATGACTTCAATGGAAGGACGACGAGATTCCTGGAGGCGCCAGATAGGGGGCACCCCCGTCGAAATATTTGTTGGACCCTAGGACCTTCTTTTGCGGATTGGGGGCGCCTCATCACACCCCAAGACTGGATGTTGCGGGGTCACACCCCGCCGCGGTTGAAGTGTCAGGCGGGGGAGAGCCTTTTGAGAGCATCGTCGATCCCGATGGTGAGCGATGCGCGGATGAGCTGCTTCAGTTGCGCAGGTTCGATAGTCTCGGCTCCGCATTCGAGAAGAACCTTGCCCAGTTCGCCTGCCGCTTCCTCGCGGAGTCTGGCCTCCTGTGCATCGAGTTCTTCGCGCTGCTCGCGCAGCTTCTTGAGCGCATTGCGCGCGCTCGGTTTGGACCTGGCCATCAGATTGTCCTTTCGCTGGCCGTTGGTCCCCTCCACGCGCGACAGTGCCAACATGGGGCGATGTAGGAAAACGGTTTTTGCCGCGATGCCAGTGCTTTCACGCTGACGTTGGAGAGGTCTCTCTCGCAGAAAGGCCAAGTGTGATGCGGGCTTTGGGGCCGCGTCAAGGACGACGGGGCCCCACCATTTTTACCGGGCAAGCCCGGCAAAAATCGTTTCCCCCATCGCCGCTTCGCGGCCGCGCTATGCGCGGTCCCTGACCCGGCCCGTCACCCACATCTTCGCAGCTCCTGATGCGACGCATCGAACATCAGGAGGAAAGATCATGTACGCTTCACTGAATATCGCGCAGGGTTCATTCCAGGCAGATCAGGCAGCTTTGGTTGCCGCACTCGACAAGGCTCATGCCCGGTCCCTTCACAGCTACTTCACCCAATATGTACTGACCGATGGTGAGGCAGGTTACATCGCGGTCGATGAGGGCGATTACGGCGCACTGCCCAAGGCCATGCTGGACCGGGTCATCGACACAGTGCCCGGAAAGCTGAGCGATGAATTCTGATGCCACACACAAGGAGGAAGTCCGTCAGGGCTTCCTCCTATCTTTTTGCTCGGGTCGGCCTTGCTTCTCGTGCCGGCGTTCGTGCTGTTCTACTGGTTCGCAGCGCGCTTCGGCAGCCGTTCAAAAGAGCGCAAACATGAGCGCGGGGCCATGCTCGTTACACTACCGGAACTGGTCGATGAACTGCGCGGGCACAACCAGCGCGAGCGCGCCCGTGAGCTCTCGAGCTCTATGGGTTGGAAATGGCATCTGTGTTCGCCCAAGGAACTGTCTGCGGCATTTCCATACCGGCCCTCGCATCTTGCGACGGTTGTCTATCCCTGGCGGCTTGAACAGAGCCACGCCATGCTCATCGGGACCACCGGCATGGGCAAGACAGTCGCCATGTCGGACATGATTGCCGAAGCCCGCGCCAAGGGACAGCGCTGCGTCGTATTCGACCTAACCGGCGCTTTCATCGAACACTTCTACCAGGCCGACCGGGACATCATTCTGAACCCGCTCGACGCGCGCTGTCCCCAATGGAGCCTCTTCGACGAATGCCGCACTGAAGGTGAATTCTGGGCGGCAGCGGAAGCCCTCGTACCCCATGATGGGGGCGGGGAGGCGCAGTTCTGGGTTATCGCGGCGCGTGCCCTATTCGTCGAGTTCTGCCTCAAGCTGGTGGCCGAAGGGCGGGGCACCAATGCTGCGCTTGCCCGCGAACTGATGACCGCTGATCTCTCGCGGGTCCACGCAATGATGCGAGGCACGATCGCCGATCCCCTGACCGCTCCTGAAGCCGCGCGTATGGCGGAATCGATCCGGGCAGTGTTCAACGTGAACGCCAAGGCGCTGAAGCTCCTGCCCACTTCCGGGCGCCGCTTTTCGGTCCGCGACTGGATCGAGGAGGGCGCCCATGACGACGAAGGCACTAACGCCAAAAGAAGTGGCTCGATGGTCTTCATCTCCGCGCGCTACGTCGACATGAGCGTGTGCGCGCAGCTGCTCACGCTGTGGCTCGATACGGCGATGAACACGCTGATGACGATGCCTCGCACCAAGGACCTCAAATGCTGGTTCTTCATCGACGAGCTGGGCGCGCTTCACCGGCTCCCCGCTCTCGAGAAAGGCCTGCAGACAGCGCGCAATTTCGGTGGTGCAATCGTCACCGGCACCCATGCCTATGCCAAGCTCAAGGAGGTCTACGGTGAGAACATGGCGATGACGCTTGCATCGCTTGCCAGGACCAAATTGATCCTCGGTACGGCAGACCGCGAGACGGCCACCTGGTGTTCCGACTTCATCGGGCATCGCCAGGTTCGCGACATGGAAGAAGGCTACACCTATGGCTACAACAATGCCCGCGACGCCGTCAGCCTGACGCCTCGCAAGCATATCGAGCCTTTGCTGCTGCCGGACCAGTTGATGAACCTGCCGCGTCTGTCGGGCTTCATCAAATTCCCCGACGGCTTTCCTGCAGCGCCGGTCCGTCTGAAGCCGATAGACCGGGAAAGAATCGCACATGTCTTCGTCGGTCGGGCCAAGGATCGACAGCCGATCCGGCAGGTCGACGGCAAGAGTGAAGGCGGCGAGACAGCTGACAATCCGCCAGCAAATCATAGCGAACATCCTTCGTCGAACGATGACGGGGCAGGCAAGCCTGTCGTACCAAAGCAAGGTACTCTTTCGCTAGAGCCGGTAGTTGAGGCGGATGCCAAGCAATCACGCCAGCAGGCGGCGAAACGGGCGCAGAAGGACATTCCCGACGACCTCAGGAAGCCGTCAGGTAAGTCCGGTCATCCGCGAAAATCGTCGCCTGAAGAGCGTACGGCAACGCCGCGTAACTCCCGTCCATTGCTGCCCACGAATGCGACGCTCCGCAAAGGCGATCATCCCGATGAGAAGAATCCATCGAAAAGCGTGGAGGAGGGACGCCGAAGCGACTTGCCGCGGGCCAATCCGCCCTCGGATAAGCCGCAAGCCGTCGATCGGATAGCCCAGCGCCAGCGAGAGGCAGAAGCCCGCAAGCTCATGCTCGAAGACGGCGTTCCCGAGCAGGATCAGCCTTCGCAGGAGGGTCCCGACCTCGGCGATTTTGAACTGTGACGCACGAGGCGGACGTCGCCGGGCGGAGTGAGACCTGATGCTCTCTGTAGCCAATGTCCGTACCGCCAGCGGCGCTGCCAACTACTTTGCCGCCGACAATTACTATACCCGCGCCGATGCCGAGAGATCTGGTGAATGGCTTGGCAAGGGTGCGGAAACGCTTGGACTGCGAGGCGTTATCCAAGCATCGCAGTTCGAGGCCGTGCTCAAGGGCGTGCTGCCCGATGGCAGCCGTGTCGGGAGCGACAACAGGGCGCATCGCGCTGGCACCGACCTCACATTCTCGATGCCGAAGAGCTGGTCCATCCTTGCCCTCGTCGGCGGCGACAGACGTAGCCGACATTGCAGGTCGCCATGTAGCGCGCTGTCGTGCCGGTACCCGGAGGCAGGGGGACGCAGCGGCCCTGGCTCCCGCTGATGCTCATACCGCTCGTGTAGGAGAGCGGATCGTCGTTGATGACATTGCTGCGCGCGACAACCGCGTCGAGATCCTGGGGCGCGAACTGCGCACGGCGATCCATGGAATCTCGCATGGTCCGGTATCCGGTGTTCGCCGTTGCCTGGCTTGCGGCTTCACGCGCCATCCGGTCAGGATCGTCGAAATAGCCCGACTGGTTCGGCACTCCCCCGAAATTGGGAATGCGGTTTGCATCCGGGTCGGTCGTCGCCGCGCTCTGCGCAGCGGCCGCCTTATCGCGCCCGAACGCCTTGCCGTCTGCCTTGGCGGCATCGGTCGTGGTTTGGGCCGAGATGCTTGCCGGCAGACAGGCGCAGGCGAGATAGAGAAGGGGAAGGAGAAGCCGCTTCATGGGTCACTCCGTTGCAGGCGGGCAAGATGCTGGGATGCGAGGAGCGCGCCGGGACCGCCGCCTTGCGCGAAGGTTTCGAGCGCATAGGACACGCTGACATTGCCGCTCATCCGGTCGTGGGGCGGAACCTGGGTCCGGCAATCGAAACCATCGCAGAGATCGAAATCGCTGCTGGTCACCACATAGGTAGGGACCGCCTCGATCCCGAAGGCGCGAAACAGACGCGGATCGATGCCGACCGCGTCGAGCTTGCCGCCGTCCGCTGCGACTTTCGCGAGCGCTGCGGTCAGGGTTTTGGCGCTGCCTCCTGGCAGCCCGCGAAGCACGACCACACCGCCTGCGCGGGCGACGTCGTCCGCCATGGCGCGCAAGGCCGCTGGCGGCATCGAGAGCGAAGCGAACGCGATGAAGCGGGGGGCTTCGCCCAAGCCCTCGCTGGCCATGGTGCCCGCGTCGGCCACCATCTTGTCGAAATCGAAGGCGTCCTCGCCTTCTGGCCGCGCGGATCTTGCCGCCTGCTCGGTGTAGCGCTTGCCGTGCGCCTGGGCTTCGGCGGCGCTGTCATTGGCTTGGCTAAGGACAGCTTCGGCGCGCGCACGGGCATTGGCGGCAAGCGCATCGGCTTCGCTCGCCTCGACCTTGGCGCGGGCGCGTATCGCTTCGAGATCGAGCTCCGGCTCGCTCGTCTGCGCTGCGGCTCCCGCCATAGCGGCGGCGCCAGTGATCGACGCGATTACGAGGAGATGAGGGAGTATTTTCATAGTAGAGTCAGACGTGGGCGCTGTGGGGTGTCTCCACCGCCAGTTTCCCACGCCTGCTCTCCGAACCGGACTTGCACCTTTCGTTGTGCATCCGGCTCTCCAGAAGTCTTGGCGAACTCGGGTTTCTTCATCCATTTGAGATCGAACCTCCGAACAGGCACGTAGCTCATCAAGAACTGCTCCGTGCCGCCTTCGGCCCAGACCGAGTTGCCCGGGTGGGCGATACTCGGCCTGCGCCACGATGCGATTTTCCTACCGGGGACGCGCTTGTGCTTGGCCCGCAGCCACAACCAGAGACGTTGGCGCACATGCCAGTCGAGACTGGCGAGGATGCGCTTCGCCCCCACGCAGTAGCGGTAGTAAGCGGACCACCCCCGAAGGTATGGATTGAGTTCCTGAAGCATGGCCGTGAGCGAACGCCGAAGCGTCTGCCGTCGGGCCAGTTGATTTACCCGGATGCGGAAGCCGTTGATTGGCTCGCGCGGGATTTCGATGCGGGCGTGAAGCCCGAACCGCTTGTCCCATTTGAGCCGCACGCGGCATCCCAAGAACCGACAGCCCTTGGTCAGCGCAGTGATGCGCGTCTTCTCGGGCGAGAGCGTCAGACCCATTGCCTCGTGCAGGTAGGTTGCCAGCGCCTGCTTTTCGGCAAGAGCGTCAGCTTCCGTCCCCGACACGAAGATCAGGAAGTCGTCAGCATAGCGGACAGGGTAGAAGACCGTTCGACCGGCCCTCCGATCCTTGTCGCGCCTGATCGCCGCCAGCTTGATCCCATCGGATTTCAGCTCCGGGCTTTCGGGGCGGCGAACCCAGTCCCGATACCGTTCCTCGATCACGCTGAGCGCGATGTTGGCCAGCAGCGGTGAGAGCACCCCGCCTTGCGGCGTGCCGGTGTCCGTGGGGCTGTACGTGACATCCTCCAAGACCCCGGCCTTGAGGAACTGCACGATCAACCGGTTGACCTTGAGGTCTGCGACGCCGTGGCGCACGCGTTCCATCAGCGGGTGATGGCCGATATTGTCGAAGCAGGCCTCAATGTCGCCTTCGATTACCCATTGGTACGGCGCATTGTGTCGGTAGCCATCCGCTGCGGGTTTGCCCCGCGATTGGATGGTCACACGGATATGTTCGAGACAGGCCTGACTGCCCCGTCCGGGCCGGAACCCGTATGAGACTGGCCAGAACCGGGCCTCGAAGATCGGCTCCAGTACTTGCTTGACCGCGCACTGCACCACGCGATCCTTGACCGTAGGGATACCGAGGGGTCGGAACTTCCCCGGTTTGCCCGGCTTGGCGATCCACTTCCTTCGTGCAGGAGACGGACGATAGTCGCCCGAACGAAGCTCCTCGCGGAGCCCCTGAAGGAACTTGTCGACACCAATACCGGTCGCAATTTTCTCTACGGTCGCCCCGTCGACTCCTGGAGTGCGCCTGCCGCGATTACCGGCAATCGTCCTCCAGGCCATGTGCAAATTGCGGGGATCGGTTACCCAATTCCACAAGTCGCCGTATGGTTCGCCGGGGTTTTCCCGACTCCACTGGTAGAGCTTTCGCTGAACGCCGAGGAGCCAAGCCTGTGGGGCTTGATTACCAGAGTCCACTGGTAGTTCCTCCGTCATGACAGCTCACCGACTTCCTGCCCGCCTTCGCCATGTGGACGGCTTTCCCGCCCTCGGACTACTACGCAGGCTCCGCCCCACCAGCGCCCATCCCCGGTCTCCGCGGATAGCCTGCTCCGAAGCAGGCGGACGATGGTGGTTCCCGTGTTCCGACGATCAACCTTGGACCCGTAGGTGCGACGCTTAACCCCTTGCGGTTCGGGCGTGCGGACAAGAAAGGACGACCCGCACACGAATGCTCTGCAAGCATTCACCAGTCGCCAGCGTACAAGGCCGACCGGTTCACACCGCGTTCTCCCCACCCCGTCAGGCGATTGGAAGTTCAACTGTAAATAAAGAGGCTTCAGACACGTCATTCGCTAATATCTCACCATAAGTCCTGTGGTAGACCTGGCCTGCCGACATGAAGGTGGTGGAGGCGCCAATGGGCGCGCAGGCGTAGCGGCCCTTGGTCTGTGGGTTGGGATTGGTGGCCTGGAAGCGGTATTGCTGCTTCCTCATCACCGGCATCAGATACTTGCCGCAGAGCCCCTTGCTGCCCATCGTGCCCCAGGCGACGAGTTCGCGGTGGAGCTTGTAGGAGAAGCGGGCGAGGGCGAGCCGCGATGCCTGGACATGCCCGATCGTCGCCGAGACATTGCCATTCAAAGGATACATGCTGCCCTGGCATCCCGCGCACCAGAAGAGTTCGTCGGTCGGGAGCTTGGCCGTCGCAGCGACGCAGTCAGCCGCACAGGCTGCAAGCGCGAGCGGATTGGCGAAGAGAACCGCTTCGGGATTGATGATCGCGGTGAGCTCGCTGTCCTGCCAGAGCGGATCGATCTCAGTGATGTAGAGAATGTCGACCGAGCCCTGCTCGAGGCACAGGAAATCGGCAACGATCTCCATCCAGTAGATCAGCGGATAAGCATACCAGTGGACATGCCACTGCGAATTGTACTGCGTCGCGCCGCCCACGGCCGAGGGACCGGCCATCGACTTGAACCCGATGTCGAAGCCGGGATCGAGCTTCATCCCGCCGAGATTGACGAAACACCAGGGCTTCATGCTGACGTCGGCAAGCCGTACCGGCTCCCAGAAACCCATGGCGATGCCCGGCCGCAAACCGCAGAGGCAAACGGGAAGCGTCGGGTTGCTCGTATCGGGACGGCTCGACGGCCAGATCTTCAGACCGCCAACCGAGATTGGAAACAGGCACGACCAGCAGATATCGGTGATCGGATTGACGAACTTGCCTGTGCAGCGGCCCGGACCGGCAGATGCCTGAGCTGGCGAAGCGGCAGCAAGGCTCAGACTGCAGAAGAGGAGCGTGCAGCATATCCATGTGAGAAGACGATTTTTTCTGCTCATGACGATGCGCGCTCCTTGGATCGAACCGGCTGCTCGGTAATGATGAGGACGCGGCCCTGCTGCTCGACGGTTGCGGGCACGGCGTGGATGCCGAAATGCTTCACGAGGCTGCCGCCCTGGTCGAAATAGAAGCGGCGCTGGCGGGCCTTCATCAGTTCGAGCGGCGCGCCGCGCACGAGGATGAGTTTGGCCTTGGTGCTGGCATAGCGCCGGGTTGCCCAGGCAAGCTGCTCGGGGTCGTCCCCGTCGAGGAACACCAGCGGCACACGCAGCGGTACGGTGTCGAGCGGATTAACCCGAGTTCCGGCGGCGACGATCACCCGGCCCTTGTCGTTGGCAATGTCGCGCTCGACGCTGATCGTCGGATCAAATCGCCAGCTACGCGCCGCCGCCGCGGCACTGATCCCAGCGACCGGCTCAGGGCGGTTGACGCGCGCGATCGTGCGCCGCTTCAGCTCTTCGTTGAGCTTGGCCGTCTCGCCGGACTTCTCGAGATGGGTGAGACGCGCATGGATTTGCTCGAGCAGGTCAGGCTCGATCACGGACCAGACCGTGCCTTGCTGGCCGTAGTCGCGGGCGCTTGCCGGCGCAGCCATCAGAAGACCGGCTACGAGGAATGGGGCGGCGCGCAGCGGTGTCACAAGATCGGCCTCCCGACCCCGAGAATGCGCCTGGCGCAGATCCACCCGATCGCCGCATAGCGGCTGTCGAAACCGTCCTTGTGCGCGGTGGTGACGAAATAGCAGCCTTGAGGCACCACGCCAGTCGGACCGAGAGCCAGCGGCTCGCCAAAACGGCTTGCGCGCTTGGCTACCGCAACCTTGCGGCCATTGACGAAGAAGCTGCGCTCCTTCTCGGTCACGATGTCGCCGGGCATGCCGCTCACCTTCTTGCCGAACGGCCTGGGCTTCTTGCCGAAGTGCCTTTCGAGCAGCGGCGAGGCGGGCGGATCGAACAGGATGATCTCGCCGCGCTGCGGCAGCGCGCCGCGATCGAGCCAGATCGCCCAGTAGGGCAGGCTCGGACTGGCGTTGATCATCAGCGCATGGTCCTTCGAGAAGGCGGCGAGCGAGGTGAGCGCGAGCGCTGCCGCGCCAAGCCCTGCCCACAGCGCGAGGCGCCGCCCGGTTGGCGAGTGGAGGACAAGATCAGCGGCGCACATCGGGAATGGCTCCCACGCGGCGCGCGACATCGGCGCGCACGGCTTCGGTGAGATCAGGCGTGCTGCCGGCCACCACCGCTTCGGCGACAAGGACCGTGCGGCCCTCGCGGCCCAGATGTTCGACCGAGGCTTCGACCGCCTGGAGATAGGCCTGGACGCGCATCTTCGTTTCTTCTGGCGGTCGGCCTGCGCGCGCCTCGGCTTCGATGAAGTCGCCCATGATGCGGCTCAGCTGCACGGTCACCACTTCGCGCTTGTCGAGCGCGAGCAGCTTGTCGGTAGCCCAGACGCCCCAGAGCGCCGAGCCGACCATACTCAAACCGAGCGCGACGGCGGTCCAGTTGACCGCACCCATGCGGCCGCGCAGGGACTGTGTTGCCAATATGTTCTTCACAGCTTTTCTCGCGAAAGCTCGCGCTCGAGATCGTTGATGAAGCGCGGCAGGCGCCAGACCACGACGAGCGTTGCGACACCGATGAGGACCAACTTGAACTCGTCGAGGAAGCCGATCTGGCGGCCTTGCTCGGCGCCGAGAAAGCGGTCCGAAATATTGGCGAGATGGGCGAAGAAGACCCCGGCATCTCCGCCGGAAATCAGAAGGAAGAAGAGCAGCGGAAGCCCGAGCGCCATGAGGTAGCTCGAGGCGAGGAATGTGCTGCCGCGAAGCACGATGTAGCAAAGGTCGGCGGCATGAGACCGCCAGCCCTTGACCGGAAGATCGAGGCTGTCGCAGTCGGCACGGGCATCCTGGGCCCGGTCGATCGGCGTGACGAGATGGAGTGGCATCGGTTTTGGGTGTCCTTGGATGGAGGGAGAAGTCAGGTTCGATTGGCAAAGGCGATCCGTTCGATCGCGTCGGCAAGCTGATGGCCGCGCGCAATTTCGGCATCGATCGCTGCAAAGGTCTGGGGCGAGCTTGAGAACAGCGTCGCCGAATAGTCGTCGAGCACGAGCCGGCCGATGGCTTCGGTCTCCGGGCCCTTGATGAAGACTTCCGAATAGTCGCTCCCCGAACGCTTCAGGCTGCGGATCAGGGTCTCGGTGCGATCGTCCATATCGAGGCGCTTCGACGCCTTGAAATCGGCGATCGTCTCGGGCTTCTGCTGGAGAATCAGCATCCAGTCGCTGTTTTCGAGCGCAGCGGTCGCGCCGTCGGACTTGTAATAGTCGTTGAGTGACTGCGTCGCGGTTGCCAGCGCCCCGCCATATTTGCGGCAGGTGCGGGCATAGGTTTCGACGAACTCGCCCATCGAGCCGCCCTTGAGCATCGACCACGCCTCGTCGATTAAGAGCAGCTTCCTCATCGAGCGCGGGCTGCGGGTCATGGCCTGGCTGGTCATGAACATGATCGCCGAGAGAACGACGCTGCGCAGTTCCTCGCGTGTGGCAAGGTCCGACATCTCGAAGACGGTGAAATCGGTGTCGAGATCGAGGCTCGCCTGGCCTTCAAAAAAGGCGCCATAGGTGCCGCCGGCCATGTATGGCGCAAGCGCGGTGGCAAGGTCGCTCGCGGCTTCATTGCCGAGACCGGCCAATGCTTCGCCGACGCCGGTGATCGAGGCATCGACGCCCCGTTCGCTCCAGACGGTGTTGACCGCCCGGTCAATCAGGCCGCGCTCGGTGTCATTGAGCTTTGCGCTGTGCCGCGCCATCTGGCCGACAATGGCCTTGACCATGCCGAAGCAGTCGAGCCGGTAATCCTCGTCTTCGGCCGCGCGCTCGCCATCGATCATCGAGAACGGATTGAGGCAGAAGCCCGCCTTCATCGTGAACTCGACGAACCGGCCGCCTTGCAGCTTCACCGAATGCTCGAAGCTGCGTCCGTCGTCGATGACCACGACCTGCGCGCCCGCACCCCGAAGCGCCGCGCACATTTCCTGCAGCAGCACAGACTTGCCCGATCCCGACTTGCCGCAGATCGCGACATTGTGGTTGCCAGCATCGTTCTCGAACGGCGACCAGAAGAAGGGCTGGCCGCGCCGGCCCACCAACAGCAGGTGCGGGTGGCCGAAGCGGCTTCCTGGTCGGGATAGACGAGGCACAGCATCGTCGCCGCCGGGCAGGGGAAACGCAGCTTGTCGGTGAACATGTCGCCGATGAGCCGCGCGCATTCCCACGGCGCCCAGCGCTGGGGCATGTTGCGCGAGGAAAAATGCCGAACGTCGAACGCGTCGGGATAGACCGTGCCGATCTCGGGAACGCCGTCCTCGATCTTGCCCGTCGCACGAAACCGCTCGGTGACGAGCCGCATCCGGTCTTCGTGGATGACGAGCTCGATATCGTGCCGGATCGCCTGGGCCGCGATCGCGTCGTTCGGATTATAGGGCACAGCATCGTCCTGCGGCGCGGTGGTCGGCGAAGTCAGGTCGTCGATGATGGCGATCAGTTGCTGTGGCTCGACTTCGGCAACGCCCAGATTGAGCGACTTCAGCATGGCGATGAGGCCGTCGCGGGTCTGCTTGAGATCTTCGTTGCTGACCGCCTTGGCCGCAGGCACGCCCACCGAAACGATGACCTGATGGTGCCGGGCGTGAAAGGGCGCGTCCTGCGAACCCGATTCCCAGACGAGGCCGTAGAGTCGCCGTGCGCGGTGGCGGGCAATCGCCTCGTAGACCCCGCCCTGGACATAGCGCGGCGCAAACCAGGGTGCGACGATCCGGCTGATGCGCGGAGAGGCGAGATGCAGGACCTGGAGACAGGCGCCTGCCGGAAGCCCTTCGGAGAAGAATGACCCGAGGATCTCGCCAGTGCGTTCGTCCGCCCCGATCAGAGGAGTGACCGTGAGCACGAAGCCTTTGGAGCGCGCGTTGAAATAGAGCCGGGTCGTCGGATCATACGCTCGGAGGTGCGGCCCTGATCGCCGGATGCGACGGAAACAGGGCGACGCAGACCGTCATGGACCGGTCCGCTCGCGGACAAATCCTTGGTCGCGCGGGCATCGATCACCTGGCTGGGTGCGCAGTCGCCCTTGGGGGCACGGCAGGTGAAATCGCCTTCGATATTAGTGCCAAAGGTGGCGCAGCCGCTGGTCAGCACGGCAAGGCAGGCAGAGGCGAAAATACGGTGGGAAAATCCCATGACGATTATCCTTTTTTGGCCGGAACTGGGGCAGCCGCTTTTACGGGCTTGAGGAATTCGCGGAGCACGGAAGCCGGGCGATACCCTTCGAGGATCGCGCCGTCCGACGGGCGTACGATCACCGGCGTTCCGTTGAAGCCATGGGCCTTGGCAAAGGCCTCGTTGGCATCGAGCCCGCTCGTGTCGCACGGCTTCGGGTTGGCGAGGGCGAGACCCGAATAGGCCATGTGCAGGGACACCTCGGGGCGCGGCGAGCACAGCACCCGTTCGGCATCGCGGCGGCTGTCGGCCCCGAAGATCGAAATGGGCCGCTCCTCGACGCGCGCGCCGATCGCCTTCAGCTCGCCCTCGAGCTTCTTGCAGTAGCCGCAGTGGAAATCGGAGAAGACGACGACATTGGGGCCGTTGGCTGGTCCCCAGGTGATCGCGCCGTTCGCGGGCAGGCCAGCGAGCGATACCTTCTGCGGGGTGGCGCGCGGGGCTGGCTGGCTTTCGTCGTTGGCATTGCTCCGCCGTGCCCCGCCCGCAGTCAGCAAGTCTGGATTGAGTGCGAGGAGACGGGCTGCCGTCAGGTCTTGCCGCGCCTCCATGTCGTAGATGCGCCCGATCACCAGATATTTGGCCGCGCGATCGACGTAGAACAGCGTCGATTTCGAGGCGACTTCGCACAGGCCGCCAAGGCCATCGCAGGTGATGGCGTCGATCGGCGTCTTCGGGAGGCGCAGCTTGAGCGCGGCGCGCACCTTTGCCGTGTCGGGAGCCTGAGCCGGGGAGGCGAGGCTGGCCACGCCCCAACCCGTTGCGGCTGACAGGGCGACGACGGCAGCAACGGTCGCCACCGGTCGCAGCCAGCGCCGCGGCTTGGTGGGGGTTGGATCGTTTGTGGCGGGGGTCATTGGGAGTTCCTCACGTAGACGCCGTCGAGGAAGACGATCTCGACATCGATGCCGGTCGGCATCTCGACGACGGGTTGGTATTGTTCGGCGCGCTCGATCAGATATTTGCTGACCGTATCGGCGGCATCGGCAGCGCCCTGGCCGAGCCCACCGCCGAGGATGTCGCCGGCAGAGAGCTTCGAGCGGGTGCCATCGGCATTGGTCGTGACGCCGGAGAAGACGCTGTTGGCGTTCGCCGAAAAGCCACGCCCGAACCCGCCGACAATCCCGGCAAGCAGAGCCTGGCTGACAAGGCTGCCCTCGCGGCTGACGACACGGCCACGCACGCCTGATTTTCCAGCAAAGCTGATGAAGCCTTTGACCTCGCTCACCGCGACGCGCCCGCCGGGCTGGTCGCAGGTCATCCGCGCCAGCTTCACGTAAACCTTCTCGGACGAGAGATCGCCGCGCGCTGCGCCATTGACGATGCAGCCCTGAAGCCGCGTGGTCAGAACCTTGCCGTTCTGCATGACCGATCGCGCCGGACCGGTAATGCGCAGCACCACGGGAAGCGGATCGGTCTGGCTCGCGACCCCCGCCGACGCATCGACGCCGACAATGACCTTGGCAGGAGCATAGGAATTGGGCGGGAGATAATCCGGCGAATCCTCGACCACCACCGGCGGCGCTTCGGGGCGAGCCGCCCTGAGGCCGCTGGCTCCTGCCTTGTCGGAGGTGAAGCTCATGAGTTTGACTTCACCGGGACCGGGCAGGCCGGTTTCGCTTGCGCCCAGCGCGGCACCCGCAGGAGCAGGCTGAACCGGTCGACCGCGCGCATCGTAGCCACCCGCCTGCGGGCCATAGGCCGGTGGCGGCAGGCTTGCGGATGCCGGGGCGGCCTGGCTGGCAAGGCGTGACTTGAGATCCGCGTTCTCAGCGGAGATCGCATCGATTGCGGCCTGACCGTCGACCCGCATGGCCTGGTTTTCCGCCTTGAGCGCGGCAAGCTGGGATTCGATTTCCTCGCGCGGGAGGCTCGCGTCCTTCATGGCCTTCTGCTCGCGGGTCACGGCATCGAGACGGTTGCCGTAGGTCGCGACGAACTCGCGCTGCGAAAGGTCGCGATTGATGAGCCCTGCCGTGTCGATGGTCTGCGCGGCGGTGGGATCATCGCTCTTCGCGCTGTCGTCGCCGCCCAGGATGAACCAGCTGCCGCCGACAAGCGCGATTGCGCCCAAGGAGCCAAGCAGAAGCTTCTGCCGCCGTGCAGTCTTCGCGTTGAGGCTGGCTACCGGCGACGGCGATGCCGGATCGGCCTGTACCGGGGTTGAGATCGAGGGAGCATCACTCATGGCCCAACCCTCCGTTCGAACCGACGATGAAGGCGACCGTGCTTTCTCTCGATTTGAGAGTGGGCTGGGCGATCGAGATTGCGAGTGTCTGGGAGGACGCGAGATCCGCTTCGGCAAGCGTCAGCGGCTTGCGGCCACGGTTCGCCAGGCGGATGACCTTTCCGGCGAGCGCGCTGCCGCGATAATCGGCGATGAGCTGGATTTCGAGATCGCCGACCCGTGCCGGAAGGGCGGAGGACTGCCTGACTTCGAAGCCATCGACCGTCTGGTCATTGGCCATGGCCTGGATGAGCCGCACTGCGCTCGTCTCCAGCGGCGTTTCGCTTTCCCAGCCAGATGCCTTGTTTGTCGCGATAGCCGGGTTGGTGATGAAGACCTGCACTGCGGGGACAGGCTCGACCTGGCAGGAAACCTTGTAGACGAAGCCCTTCTTGGTCGTGGCGAAGAAGCTGATCGACCGCGCCGCATAGGTCTCGGGCACCGACACGTAGATGTCGCCGCGCAGCGGTTCGTTGGTGACCGCAAAATCGTTGTAGGGCGTGCCGGTCGAGATCTTCGACACGCTGGCAAACTGGTCGTCGATAAGCGCGAAGCGCGTCAGCTCGCGGGCCGACACGGCGCATTCGATGCTTGCTCCATCTGCAGCCTGTTTGAACTGATCGGCGGCCTGAGCGCCGCTTCCTGAAAATGCGAGCATGGTGCTGGCGCAAAGAGCCAGGCTCCGCGCGCGCGTCTTGCGTCGGTAAGCCATCACGGGGCCTCCTTCGTTGGGTCTTTGGTGGGCAACTGGCTGAAGCCTGACAGCGCGATACGCAGGCCCCGGTAGGTCCAGTTGAAGCGGAAACGGCGCTCGTCGCTCGCGATGACCTGGGCACCGACAAAGGTCTTTAGCGTCCCAGTCACGTCGGAAGTCAGCCCCTTGGGGTCGACGGTCATCGAGCGGATGACGAAGGCCTGGGTGACGTCCGAACCCCGCTGCTCTTCGACAATCCGGACGAGATCGGCCTTGAGGCGCCCGTAGCTTGCCGGATCGGCGAGCTTCAGGATCTCGTCCATCCAGTAGTCGAGGCCTTCAGGGCTGCGATTGAGCAAGACGAGCGCGGCATCGCGGGTCACGAGTTCGAGATAGTCGGCCTCGACCCCCGCGCTGCTGACGGTCAGCTGCTTGGGGAGCGTTGGCAGGAGTACGACTTCGCGGTCGCGGGTGGCGGCAAGGCTGACCGCTACGACAAGCGCAATGCCAAGCCCGGCGCTGGTGAGCGCAAAGAGGTTGCGCTGGCGCAGCAGCGACTGCTGACGCTCGTGTGAAATGTCGGCAAACATGGATATTTCCCCTCAACCGGCAAGCAGGCGGCAGTGGGAAGGCGGCGTCGATTTCAGGCCCAGCAATCCGGCAGGCAGATACCAATAGGCGGCATGGGCTACCCAGGAGCTGGCGCGTCCTGCTTTTGCCTTTCGCAGCGCGAACCAGGCGCCGAAGGCAACGATAATGCCGACAAAGATATGCTGACTGAGGATCCCCCAGGTGAAGGGGATAAGCATTCCGGCGAACTCGTCGATGGTCCAGAAGCCGATGAGCTCCGGATCGTCGAGCCGACGCGGGATGATATATGGGTCTGCCATGGCGACGCGCCTTCCCGTCCGATGCGTCAGATGACCGCGGTGACGACCGAGGTGACGATCGGAACACCTGTGCCGACGCCGATGCCGACACCGACCGGAACAGCGACCTGTCCGAGAGAGAACCGGCCCGAGGCGAGACCGATGAGGCCGCCTGCAAGGCTGAGGACGGTGATGATCTTGCCGCCCGAGCCTTCGAGGAAATCGGTGAATTTCGTGAGGGCAGGGGTGAAGGTCGTGTCGGCGCCAGCATAGGCTGCGCTTGCGGCCAGTGCTGCGACCGCAAGCGGTACTGCAAAGGTCATGGCCCGCCCGAACTTCGAGGGGTTCTGATCAATGGCGCCGGAACGCCGGGAGAGGGTGAGAGACTGCATATGGAGCTCCATCTGGAGGGGTGAATCCAGCGTTCTTTCGTTCGCTGTGTGTTCCACATGCATCTAGGAAATCGATGTAGGAAAGTCGGATTGCCGCTGGAGCTGAAGTGGCGGACAGATATGGACGCATCGATTGGATGGCGTCGGCGATAATACGCAGAAATAGCGGTTTATCTGGTAGTCAGCGTCGACGAATCCCGAAGAGCATGGCGGTGATTGTCGGCGACTCGGGCCTAGGGGATGATTCGCCTAGAAACGAGATGTTCCGTAAATGTTCTTTTCATTTTCCTACATGGATCAAGCGCGATATGGCTACGACTCAGTTCCTCATCGTTGGAGTTTTTGTCGATGCACCAGCCCTCGCCATTCCGAGGCGAAGCCAACACCAGCCTCGCGCACATTCTTGCCCATGCAATCGAGTCGTCTGACAAACCCAACCGTTACAGCGTGCCCGCTTCCTTCGCCAATCGGCCGGTAAGCCTGCGGGTCCATCCCGAACGCATCGTCATTGCCGCCGAGGGGCAGATCCTGTGCGAGCATGGGCGGATCATCGAACGATCCCATGATCAACCGGGTCGGACGATCTATGACTGGCGGCACTATCTTGCGGTGATCCAGCGCAAACCGGGAGCCTTGCGCAATGGCGCGCCCTTCACCGAGATGCCGGAGGGTTCCGGCAGCTGCAGAGCAAGCTTCTGAAGCGCTCCGGCGGCGACAGGGAGATGGTGGAGATTCTCTCGTTGGTCCTGCACCATGACGAACAGGCCGTGCTGTGTGCCGTCGAACTGGCCCTCGAGGCTGGCGTGGCGACCAAGACCCACGTTCTCAATATCCTGCATCGCCTGATCGACGGCAAGGATGGCACGCCGCCCAGAATCGATGCCCCGCAGGCCTTGACCTTGCAGCATGAACCCAAGGCCAACGTCGCCCGCTACGATACCCTGCGGAATAAGGATCTGCGTCATGCGTTATGACCCCGCCAGCGCCGCCGGCGGGGTCATGCTGCGTTCTCTCAAGATGTACGGCATGGCCCAGGCCATCGGCGAACTCATCGAGCAAGGGGCACCCGCGTTTGATGCGGCCGTCCCTATCCTCTCCCAGTTGCTCAAGGCCGAAGTCGCCGAACGCGAGGTCCGGTCCATCGCCTACCAAATCAAGGCGGCCAAGTTCCCGGCCTACAAGGACCTGGCCGGCTTCGACTTCGCTTCCAGCGAGGTGAACGAGGCCATGGTCCGCCAGCTTCATCGCGGCGAGTTCATTGATGGGGCTCACAATGTCGTGCTGATCGGTGGCCCAGGCACTGGCAAGACGCACATCGCCACCGCCCTCGGCGTGCAGGCGGTCGAGCATCACCGAAAGAAGGTCCGCTTCTTCGCGACCGTCGACCTGGTCAACGCGCTGGAACAGGAAAAGGCCATGAACAAGGCCGGGCAACTGGCTGACCGGCTGCTGCGCCTCGATCTGCTCATCCTCGACGAACTGGGCTACCTGCCGTTCAGCGCGTCAGGCGGCGCGCTGCTGTTCCACCTGCTCAGCAACCTCTACGAGCGCACCAGCGTCATCATCACCACCAACCTCAGCTTCAGCGAGTGGGCCGGTGTGTTCGGCGATGCCAAGATGACTACAGCGCTGCTCGATCGGCTCACCCATCACTGCCACATCCTCGAAACCGGAAACGACAGCTTCCGCTTCCGCGCCAGTTCGGCAGCGCCCAAATCCAGAAAGGAAAAATCACCCGCTTGACCCACCGCCCGCACAGCGGGACATAGTATCCACCCGGGTCAATTCTCGATGGAAATCCCGGGTCAGCTCTCAGAGCCTGATCAGAAAATAAGTTGAGTGGTATCAGCAGGCTAGCTTGACGCTTTGGCCTGTCATTGATTCATGGGTTTCGCCAAAAACTACCATGGATTCAACGATGTGGACCGATACCACTCGCGCCCTTCATGCGCGCAGCGGGCTGGCTTTGCCAAGCGATTTGACGGATGCCGAGTGGGCGCTGCTGGAGCCATTGCTTCCACCTGCGTCTCGTGTCGGACGGCCCCGCAAATGGCCACTACGACGCATCGTCGAGGCAATTCTGTACTTGCTGCGCGGAGGCCTGCCATGGCGGATGTTGCCGCCTTGCTTTCCGCCGGTGTCGAGCGTGCGGCATTGGTTCTACTTGTGGCGAGACAACGGGCTGTGGCTGACGATAAACCACACCTTGTTGATGATGGCCCGCGAAGCTGATGGCCGAGAGGCTTCTCCCAGCGCTGGCGTGATCGACAGCCAGTCGGTCAAGACGACCGAAAGCGGTGGCCTGTGCGGTTACGATGCAGGGAAGAAGATCAAAGGACGCAAACGGCACATTCTGACCGACACCGATGGAAATCTTGTCCATGCCGTCGTACACGCCGCCGACATTCAGGACCGGGACGGGGCACCGCTGGTCCTTGGAGAAATCGTCAGGCGCTTCCCCTGGCTGCGTCACGTGTTCGCAGACGGCGGCTATGCCGGAAACAAGCTCAAGGAGGCCCTGCGCCGGATCGGAAAGTGGACCGTCGAAATCATCAAACGGTCCGACACTGCAAAGGGCTTCGAGGTCCTGCCCCGACGTTGGGTCGTTGAACGAACGCTCGCTTGGCTGAGCCGCAACCGGCGTCTGGCAAAGGACTTCGAGGAAACCATCGCGTCCGCCACGGCCTGGCTCTTTATCGCATCCATCCAGCTATATGCTCGCCGCATCGCAAGGCCTTGATTGCCACGCCCGCAATTTTGAATCAGACACTCAGTGGAAATCAACACGCACACTGTGCCAAGATCTGCGTTCGAGCTGATGCAGCCCTTCCTGCCCCCCAGCGACGCCAGACAGGCGGGCCATTTCGAGGCCACGCTTCTCCTGCGGAGCCGCAACCGAAAAAATAATCGACAGCTGGCGGTGCTACCTAGGAAGCTACCTAGCGCGACGACGTATCGTCTTGGCTCAAATTCCAGGCCGTGTAAGTTATTGATATAATGCAGAAAGGTGGTGGACGCACTAGGGCTCGAACCTAGGACCCGCTGATTAAGAGCAATCTTTCCGTCCGGATGTGTTCGCGAGCGACCGCATCGATGTGCAGGTGTCCAGAGGATCTGGTCAACTCACTGCGATCCCATCGAGGATCGGACAATCGGGTCTGCTGTCGCCGCTGCACCCTTCGGCCAGTTCCAGCAAGGCGCGACGCATGGCTTCAAGTGCTGCCGCTTTGCGGCCAAGGTCATCGGCATGTGCCAGGGCAACGGCCTTCACTTCACTGCTCGTCCGCTCGCGGTTGTCCCATAGGCCGAGGAGAGTGGTGATTTCCTCAAGCGAGAAGCCAAGGCCGCGGGCGTTAGCAATGAAGCGCAGGCGCTCGATCGATTGCGGTGAATAGTCCCTGTAGCCATTGTCGCGTCGGTCAGGGGGCGGCATCAGACCTACGCGCTCATAGTGCCGGATCATCCGCTCCGACACGCCAGTGGTCTTCGATGCCTGTCCGATGTTCATGGCTGCTGTTCGCCGAACTTGGGGTGGCGTCCTTGGTGGTGGCCGCCATGGAAGAAGTGCAGCAGCGGACAGGTGAACAGGAATGCGTAAGGGATCAGCCCGAAGAAGTGCTGCCGGTGTTCCGGATAGAGCAGGAAAGCGGCGATCAGCGCGACCGATGCCGCGGCCAGCAGCCACGCGCGCTTGCTGGAAAGGTTCATAGCGCAATCCTCCTGAGACGCAGCGAATTGCCGATGACGCTGACCGAGGAAAGCGCCATCGCCGCCGCTGCGATGATCGGTGAAAGCATGATGCCGAACAGCGGGTAGAGCGCGCCTGCAGCCACCGGGATACCAGCGACGTTGTAGGCAAAGGCGAAGAACAGGTTCTGCCGGATGTTGGTCATGGTTGCATGACTGAGGTGCCGGGCACGCGTTATCCCCGTCAAATCGCCCTTGAGCAGTGTGATGCCTGCGCTTTCAATCGCCACGTCCGTTCCCGAACCCATGGCGATGCCGACATCGGCGGCAGCGAGGGCTGGGGCATCGTTCACACCGTCGCCCGCCATCGCTACGATCCGTCCCTCGTCTCTCAGGCGCTTGACGATAGCGCTCTTCTGGTCGGGAAGGACATCTGCCTCGACGTCGGCGATACCGAGGCGTCGTGCGATGGCCTCAGCGGTGACGCGATTGTCGCCCGTCAGCATGATGACATGGATCCCCACCTCGGCCAGAGCCTTGAGCGCGGCAGGCGTTGTCGCTTTTACCGGATCGGCAATGCCGATAGAACCCGCCACCTGGCCATCAATGCCGAGGAAGATCGCGGTCGCACCTTCGGCACGCAGGGCATCAGCACGTTGCGCCAGTTGGGCGGTGGAGATCCCCTGTTCCTCAAGAAAGCGGGCATTTCCAGCAACAAGTCGATATCCATCGACGATGCCGGTGATACCCTTGCCGACTGGCTGATCGACGTCGCCCGGTTCGCTTATTGCGAGCCCCTTGGCTTCTGCATCCCTCACAATAGCCAGGGCCAGCGGATGTTCGCTGCTGCGTTCAAGGCTCGCGGCAAGGCGCAGAACTTCTTGGCTGTCGAACCCTTCAGCCGTCTCGATCGCAACCACCGCGGGCTTGCCCTCGGTGAGCGTGCCGGTCTTGTCGACGACAAGCGTATCGACCTTCTCCATGCGTTCGAGCGCCTCTGCATTCTTGATGAGGATACCGGCCTGCGCACCGCGTCCAACCCCCACCATGATCGACATCGGAGTGGCCAAGCCGAGCGCGCAGGGACAGGCGATGATCAGCACAGCTACTGCCGCAATCAGACCGTAACCCATCGCCGGGGACGGACCGACCAGCGACCAGGCGGCGAATGCGACTGCTGCGACCGCAATCACTGCCGGCACGAACCAGCCCGACACGGTGTCGGCAAGCCGTTGAATCGGCGCCCGGCTGCGCTGGGCTTCTGCGACCATCTGGACGATGCGCGCCAGCATGGTATCGCGCCCGATCTTCTCGGCGCGCATCACGAGGCCGCCGGTCTGGTTTATCGTGCCACCGATCAGCTTCGACGATGCCTCCTTGGTCACCGGCATGGATTCGCCGGTTACCATCGATTCATCGACCGTTCCGCGGCCCTCCAGGACCACGCCATCAACCGGAACTTTCTCGCCAGGACGAACGCGTAGCGTGTCGCCGACCAGAACCTGGTCGAGTGTGATCTCCTCGTCACTACTATCGGGACGAACCCGGCGGGCGAGCTTGGGCGAAAGGTCGAGCAATGCGCGGATCGCACCGCTGGTTGTTTCCCGGGCACGCAGTTCAAGCAGTTGGCCAAGCAAGACCAGCACGGTAATGACCGCCGCCGCCTCGAAATAGACCGCGACTGAGCCGTCCATTGCGCGAAACGCGGGCGGGAACATACTGGGCGCGAGCGTCGCCGCCATGCTGTACATCCAGGCAACGCCCGTTCCCATCGCAATCAGGGTGAACATGTTGAGGTGGCCGCTTTTCACCGAGGCCCAGCCGCGTTCGAAAAATGGCCAGCCTGCCCACAGGACCACCGGCGTCGCCAGAACCATCTGGATCAGGCTGGCGATGTTTCCATCCAAATAATTGCGCAGTCCGGTCAGATGCCCGCCCATTTCGAGCGCTACCACCGGCAAGGCGAGGATCAGGCCGATCACGAAGCGCCGCTTCATGTCGGCATATTCCGGTGACGGTCCATCGCTGAGCGTCGGGGCCATCGGTTCCAGGGCCATGCCGCAGATCGGGCAGCTTCCCGGCCCGGACTGCTGAACCTCGGGATGCATCGGGCAGGTCCAGATCGCGCCTTCTGCCACATATTCTGTTGGCCGCGGTGCATCGCTCATATAGCGCGCTGGATCGGTCTTGAACTTGGCCAGACAGCCAGCGCTGCAGAAGTAGTGATGGGCGCCGTCATGGGTCGCGACATGCGGCGTGGTTGCCGGGTCAACGCTCATTCCGCAGACGGGGTCAATCACCGTTCCTGGAGCCTTCGATCCGAAATGGGTGCATTTCGCAAGGTCGTGATGCGACTCGGTCATACTTCGTACTCCTCTTGTCGCAACTCGCATCAACCTTGACATCATGTCAGGGTCAAGAGGTAATTCACCCGTACGCCATGATCGGTTCCAGCGTACCCAGCCAGGCCACCACGGCGAGGATCGTAAGCACTGTGGACGTCTCCAGAATCAGGCTTTGCCGAAGACTACGTAACGCGGGGACCGGATTGCCGTTGGCGATGGCTGCACCAAGGGCGGGTGTCAGCCGCCAGCGGTTGACACCCGCCAGCATCAGCATTGCAGCAAACAGGGCGAGCTTGATAAGCAGGAGTTGGCCGTAGCGCGAAGCGAACAAGGCGTACGGATGCGGCAAGCCCATTAGGCTCAGGCTGTTGATGATGCCCGTGAGAACGATCAACCCGACCGCAAGCGTCCCAACCCGCGAGAATTGTTCAAGCGCCCGATGCGCGATCCTGATCTGCGCATCGGATTGCTGCGCCAATGGCTGAAAAAGCAGCCAGGCGAACGCTGCAATTCCGCCGATCCATACAGCCGCCGCCAGCATGTGGACGATGTCGCTCAGCCGGTGGAGCGTTCCAGTCCACCCTTCGGTTGCACCGGCATGGCCAGTCCAAACCAGCGTGGCGATGGCAAGCACAGCCGAGGCAAGCAGACAGTATCTTGCTAGGTGTGGGGTTCGGCCAAGCCCCAGGGCGGCAAGCAGGGCAATTGCAACTGCCACCATGCGCACAACCCAGGCGCTGCCGATGGCGCTCTGTGTAACGATTTCCCTGAAGGCCGAGCCATCTACTGCCCAGAGGCTTGTCCCGGTCATGGCTGCGACAAGTGCGATCATGCCGCCGCCGGACAGCAGCAGTCCGAGCAGCGAAAGGAGGAGGGCGGGTTTGGCCAGCGGCAGCAAGACAGTGCCTCGCTCCTCGGGTTTCAGCGCGTAAAGCGAGAAGGCCGTCACACCTGCCAGCACCATCAGGTCGGCGTAAAGCGCGAACCGGATGGCGATGACAGGCAGGTTGTCCATGTCTTCAGCGTACGGTGAAGCTGAAGTTGCCGCCCATGCGATGCGTGTCGGCTCCGGCCGCGCTCCAGGTCACGCGGTAAGTGCCGGCGGCGAGCGGCCGACGGAGCAGCAAAGTCATCGATTTCCGGTCATTGCCAAGCCGGGCGGTGAAACCCGTGATCGGCATCGGCGCATGGTTTGCCATACCCGGCATTCCCGTCATTGCGATCTCGGCCCGTGCCGTTGCGCCGATCACGGCCTCATTGAAGCGCAGTTCGACCTTCGTAGGTGCTACGACCGTTGCATTGGCGGTCGGGGTCGAGGACACAAGCTGCGTATGCGCGCTGGCAACCTGCGGGACGATGAGACCCAGAGCGGCGGCGGCGAGGGCAAGGCTGGTCAAACGCATCAGGAATCTCCTTGGAAACGGCTATCAGGTTGAAATACGCGGCCCGGAACAGCATCCCTCAAATTGGCCGGGTTCAATTTTTCTGAGGGATCGGGGATATGGCTGCGTATAGGATCACAAGACCTCGGGAGACCCACCATGTCCGACCTTGATCAGGCGCTCCGCTGCCTGGCCACACTTCCGGCCCCTTCGGAGCTGGCGACTATCGACGACGCAGTGCTTGCCGGACTGGCTGCGAGCCGCCGTGAGGCTGCGGCCGGGTCGCGGCTGATGGGTTTTGCCGCAGCCCTGGCGCTGGTGGTCGGCGTAGCGGGTGGTGGACTGGCGGGCGGCGAACCCGCCACAGCTCAGCCAATCTCACCCTTTGCGCCCGACAATCCCCTCGCACCTTCGACCTTGCTGGATGTCCACCCGTGAATTGGACCAGGCGGCTGATCCTGATCGCGTTTGTCGCATTCGCGGCGGCGCTGGGCGGAACTTATGCTGGCCGCGTCCTGTTCGCACCGGAAAGGCAGAGCGAGACCGAACTCCATGCGCTGCTGCACAGCGAGCTTGAACTCGATGCCGCACAGGAAGCAAAGATCGAAGCAATCGAGCAGCGTTTTGCCACCCGCCGCAAGGCGCTTGAGCTCGAGATGCGGGCGGCCAATGCCCACCTGGCCGAAGCGATGGAAGTGGAACATGGTTATGGTCCGGAAGTCACGGCCGCGATCGATCATACTCACAAGGTGATGGGTGAGATGCAAAAGGAGACGCTTGAGCATCTCTTTGCCATGCGCGCCGTCCTGAGGCCTGATCAGGCGGTCAAATTCGACAGGACTGTGACCAGAGCCCTGACCCCAGAAGTACGGTGAGCCTTTCGCTGTCAGAGGGGAGCGACGGCGAATTGGCCGCACTGGCGCTCGCTGGTCGGCAAGACGCCTATCGCGAACTGCTGGCGCGCCACCGTGAATCTGTATTTCGTCTGGTACGGGCATCCGTCGGCGATCCGCACGAGGCACTCGACATTACCCAGGAGACCTTCATCGCCGCGTTCTCGGCGCTTGGACGCTACGATCATGAGCGACCGTTCCTGGCCTGGCTTAAGCACATCGCGCTCAACAAGTGCCGGGACTGGGCAAGAAGGAGAAAGGTGCGTGCCTTCTTCACGCGCGCAATGCCGCTCGAGATGGCTTTCGATGTTTCGGACGATGCCATTTCCGCCGACGTACAAGCGGTGGACCGGGCCGAGCTGGCGCGCGTGACCGCGGCCATATCGCGCTTGCCATCCCGTCTGCGCGATGCCTTGGTCCTCCGCACGATCGATGGGCTCGGCCAGGCTGAAGCCGCAGAGGTGCTGGGTGTCAGCGAAAAAACGGTTGAGACCCGGCTCTACCGGGCGAGGGGAAAATTAAAAGCGATGCTTGGCGACCAGATCTGAGGGGTAAGGAAAGCGGCTGCGTAGAGAACTATGAAGCCGTCAATCGTACCGGACACCATTCATGCATTCTTTTGCGCTTAATCGCCGTACCCTCATTCGTTCGGCTGCCCTGGGGGGCGGGGGCCTCGCGCTTTCGGCAGTGCTCCCAGCCTGGGCGCGCAGCGGAACCTCTGGTCTTGGAGTCCCGATGGCCGAGGTGTCCGGGGAGCAAATCGCACTATCCATCGGTCATGCCTCGCTCCGTGTCGGCGGGCGTGACGGGCATGCCATCGGCATCAACGGTGCGACACCTGGCCCGGTTATCCGGTTAAAAGAGGGTCAGAAGGTTCGCCTCGCAGTGAACAACACGCTGAAGGAAGAAACCTCGATCCATTGGCACGGGCTGCTCGTGCCCTTCCAGATGGACGGCGTGCCGGGGGTGAGCTTTCCCGGGATCAAGGCCGGCCAGACTTTCGTCTATGAATTCCCCGTCCGGCAGTCCGGGACCTACTGGTATCACAGCCACTCGGGCATGCAGGAGGCGATGGGCATGTATGGCGCGATTGTGATCGATCCCGCAGCACCCGATCCAATTGCCTATGACCGCGAACACGTGATCATGCTCGCCGACTGGAGCTTCATGCACCCACACACGCAGCTGCGGAAGCTGAAGGCGCAGCCCGGCTACTTCAACCTGCAAAAGCAGACCCTCTCGGGACTACTTGCGGGAAAGGACCAGTCGGCCTCCGAACGGCGCATGTGGGCCGGGATGCGGATGGACCCGACCGACATTTCCGATGTCACCGGCGCCACTTATCATTTCATGGTCAACGGGCATGACAGCGCCGCGAACTGGACTGGACTGTTCGCACCCGGAGAGCGTGTGCGCCTGCGCATCATCAATGCTGCCGCCATGACCAACTTCAATGTCCGGATTCCGGGCCTTGCGATGACCGTGGTTGCCGCCGACGGGCAGAACGTGCAGCCAGTCGAGACCGACGAGTTCCAGATCGGCATCGCCGAGACCTATGACGTGATTGTCGTGCCCAGAGCCGACGAGGCCTATGGCTTCATCGCCGAAGCCATCGACCGCTCCGGTCAGGTGCGCGCCACGCTCGCCCCGCGCCTCGGCATGGTCGCGCCGATCCCGGCGATCCGCGAACGCCCGCTGCTGTCCATGCAAGACATGGGCATGGGCGATATGGCGGCACCCGGTGCCGATGCGAGTGCAACTGATCACGCAGCCATGGGCCACGCCATGCCCGGGATGGATCACGGCTCGATGAAGATGCGCGATCCCGCGGTCGCGCCGCAGGTCAAAATGGGACCAGGCGTTGCGACGCTTTCGCCAATGCCCATGGACCGCACGGGCGAACGTCCGACCGGCCTTGAGAAGGTCGATCACCGGGTGCTGACTTATCGTGACCTCAAAGCGCTGCCCCCCAATGCAGACAAGCGCACGCCGTCGCGAGAGATCGATATCCATCTGACCGCCAACATGGAGCGCTACATGTGGTCCTTCGATGGCGTAAAGTTCAGCGAGAACACCGAGCCGATCGCGTTCCGCCACATGGAGCGGGTGCGCGTCAATCTCATCAATGACACCATGATGCCCCATCCGATTCACCTGCACGGTCATTTCTTCGAACTGGTCACAGGTAATCCGGGTCATCATCCGCTGAAGCACACGGTCAATGTCTTGCCCGGTGGCAAGGTTTCGTTCGACCTGACGGCCGATGAACTCGGCGACTGGGCATTTCACTGTCACATGCTGCTGCACATGATGTCGGGGATGTTCCGGGTCGTGACCGTGCGCCATGAGGAGGACGCGGCATGAAGGCGACCCTTCTCATCAGCGCTGCTGTCTTGCTGGCAACGCCCGGCTTTGCGGGGGCTCAATCCACCATGCCAGGCATGGAAATGAAGGATGCGCCCGGCACAGTTGCTCGAGCCGAGGCCCCGCCGGCTGCAATGGACCATTCCGGCCATAGTCAGCCCGAAGCTGCAGTTCCCGCGCCTGTCGCAGTCGATCCCCATGCCGGACACGCTGCCGAGCCTAAGCCAGCCGGTCCGCCACGGCCTGAAGCCATCGATCACTCCGGCCATGATATGAATGCCATGGCGGGCATGTCCGAGGGTGATCCGGCTATCGGAACTGCTCCCGCCCCTGCGCCGCCAGGCGACCATGCCGCGGATACCGTGTTCGATCCCGCTGAGATGGCGCGCGCACGCGAAGCCCTACGGCGAGAGAATGGAGCCTTCAGCGGGTCGATGGTACTCTTCGATCTCGCCGAATTCCAGGCGCGCAAGGGCAGGGACGGTTATCGTTGGGCAGGCGAGGCCTGGTTCGGCGGTGACGTCGATCGCCTCCTGATCAAAACAGAGGGCGAGGGCGCATTCGGCGAGCCGATCGAGGATCTGGAAATCCAGGCACTCTATTCACGTGCCATCTCGCCGTTCTGGAATGCCCATGTCGGCTTGCGGCACGATATAGTGCCCAATCCCTCGCGGACTTATGCCGTGCTCGGGGTAGAGGGGATCGCGCCTTACTGGTTCCATTTGACGGGGCAGATGTTCCTCTCCGACAAGGGGGACATCCGGGCTCGCCTTGAGGGAAGCTACGATGAGCGGATCACCCAGCGCCTTATCTTCCAGCCTCGAGCGGAACTTAATTTCTCCGCTCAGGACATGCCCGTGATCGGGGTCGGATCAGGACTCACCGACTTCGAACTGGGTGCGCGCTTGCGCTATGAGATCCGACGCGAGCTCGCGCCCTATGTTGGCGTGGAATGGAGCCGGAAGGCGGGTGACACCGCGCGTTTGTCACGGCTCGCAGGAGAAGATCCAGATGCGGTCAGTTTTGTCGCTGGCGTCAGGGTCTGGTTCTGATTCTGATGGCAATGCACAATGACTTTGGCTGGACCGACGGGTCGCAACGGAGCAGGACTTGATCCTATGAAATCGGTCGTCGCTTTCATTGTTGCGCTAGCATTGGCGTTCGGCGCAGGACCGCTTTGCGCCGCCCCGGCAGCGGCTTCGATGCAGACCGCTAACATGGAATGCGGCGACATGCCGGGAAGCGGCGACCGCTCACATCATCATGGCGCACCGGACGTGGCGCGGGTCTGTCATGCGTGCCTCTTTGCTGCGCCTGCCATCGGCACCAATCTGAATGCCATACGATGGGATTGGATCGGCCCGGAGATCCGGGCGCCCCAAAGCCTGTCCGGATTGACGCCCGAGCCACCGACACCGCCCCCGCGCCAGCCGGTTTCCCGATCCGTTTCAATCTTATCTGGAGAATACACATGAAATCCAAGTATCTGCTGGGCGCCCTCGCGCTCTCGCTTTCTACTGCCGCGTTTGCAGCCGAGCCTGCACCGACGCCAGAAAAGCCGTGCTGTTGCTGCAAGAAGGACGAGCACGGCCAGATGGCCTGCTGCAAGGAGCATGGCGAGCAGGCTGGTGAGCATGCTGGTCACGACATGAGCGGCATGGATCACAAGTAAGCAATGGTGCGCGGAGGGTATTCAGCCACCCTCCGCGCATTGCCATGTGACTACCGGCAAAAGCGGATTTTGGCTGTAGTTGACGCCGTTGCGGTTCAGCGGCCACCCGCGGATGAGGAGATTACACATGCGAAAGCTGGTTCTGGCACTGGCGTTGTTTTCGACCCCCGCGCTCGCGGCAGGCGACATCCTGATGCATCGCGATCCGGGATGTGGGTGCTGCGAACAATGGGCGGCCCGGGTTCGCCAGGCCTTCGGCAGAAATGTGCGGATCGTCGATGACGCGAACCGTGCTGCCTTCCAGCGGCAGGCGGGTCTTCCTGCAAACCTGGCGTCATGCCACACTGCGATTGTCGACGGAATCGCCTTCGAGGGACACGTTCCGATTGTCGACATGCGCCGCGTGCTGGCGAACCGCCCGAAAGGTGTTCGCGGGCTTGCGGTCGCAGGCATGCCGATCGGTTCGCCAGGCATGGAGGTGCCGGGCGTTCGCGCGCAGCGGTATAACGTCATTGCATTCGGGGCCGCGCGCACCAGCGTATACGCACAGCATTAGTCGTCGCATTAGATGCCAGCGTCTTTATCTCTGCTCCCGCGAAACCCGGAGCACATCCGGGCAAATCGAATGAGCGCGGGGCAAGATGCTTCCGCGAGTTGTGTTACGTTTGGAGCGGGGGCTTTTTCGCCTTGATCGCGATGAAGGCCGCGCCTGCATTCGTCCTTCGCCAAGCCAGCCCGCTTCACGGCGATCTGTGATCTGGCCGAGGAGGCTGCAGCGCCAGCGCCTGGAGGCGTCACCGAGCGAATTGCCGTGCTCCTTCGCGGCCATAGTAAGCCCCGCAGGATTGCTATCACCCGGCGTCAGAACACCAGAACCTTGTCCGCCTGCAGCGTGCTATAGGCTAGCTCATCCATCGAGCTGCGCCTTGCCATCGAGCAGGACGGGCAGATAATGATCATCGCATCCGGAATTGGCATTTGGTCACCTCTGCCGCTGAGATGGGACCGCCGAACTCAAATATAAGTCGCAGGGCTGACGACTTTGAGAGTGCCGATTCGTGCCAGCCTTGGAAAGTGAGCTTGAGCTGGGCCGCAAAGCAACCCGCGGAACGGCCATTTTGCAGCTTTCGCTCACAAAATCAGTTTCAAGGAGCCTGCTACCTAGAGAGCTACCTAGCGCAATTCCGCCACGCGGCAGGTCTCTGCTGTCGCGCTGTAAGCATATGCTTTATAAGGAGAAAGTGGTGGACGCACTAGGGCTCGAACCTAGGACCCGCTGATTAAGAGTCAGCTGCTCTACCAACTGAGCTATGCGTCCACATGGCCTGCCGCGTTTGGCTGTGCCAGGGTTCCCGTCGCCGGGAGCGCTCCCTATAGCGTCGAAAATCCGGGTGAAAAGGGCTTTTTTTGCCGCGCCGCAAAAAATCGTGCGCGGCGTGTCAGGCTAGGGTGCCGGTGCCGCTGCGGCTCCAGTTGGCCACCGCCATGATCGTGCCGACGCAGATCATGTTGGTCATCATGGACGAGCCGCCGTGGCTCATGAAGGGCAGGGGGATCCCCACCACCGGGGCCAGGCCCATGACCATCATCAGGTTGATGCAGACATAGAAGAACATCGTGAAGACCATCCCGCCGGCGAGCAACTGGGCGAACCGGTCCGGCGCGGAAAGCGCGACCCGCCAGCCCCAGCCCAGCACCCAGGCGAAGGTGCCGATCACGAACAGCCCGCCCAGCATGCCCCATTCCTCGGCCATGGTGGCGAAGACGAAGTCGGTGTGCGCTTCCGGCAGGTAATCGAGGTGGCTTTGCGATCCGTTGCCGAAGCCCTTGCCCACCAGCCCGCCCGATCCGATCGCGATGGTCGATTGCAGGATGTGATACCCGGTCCCCAGCGGATCGGCTGCCGGATCGAGGAACACGAAGACGCGCTGGCGCTGGTAATCGTGGAGCAGGGTGAAGAAGGCGACCGGCGCCGCGACCAGCGCCGCCGTGCCTGCCGCGATGAACCACCACAGCGGCACCCCGGCCAGGAACACCACCACCACGGCGCCGAAGCTGATGGCCAGCCCGGTCCCCAGGTCGGGCTGGATCATCACCAGCCCGGCCGGCAGGACCAGCAGCGCCGCGGCGGGCACCAGCGCCCGCCAACTGGCCGTCATCGAGGGCGGCAGGTCATCGTAGAACCGGGCCAGCACCAGCACGATCACCGGCTTCATCAGCTCCGACGGCTGCAGCGTCATGAAGCCCAGGTTGAGCCAGCGCTGACTGCCTCCGCCGATCCCCCCGATCAGCTCGACCAGCACCAGCAGCAGCACGGTCAGACCATAGATCGGGTAGGCCAGTTGCTTGAAGGTGTCCTTGCGCACCCGGCTGATCACGATGGCCATGGCCAGAAACACGAAGAAGCGCAGGAAATGGGTCAGCGCCCACGGCCGCAGCGATCCGCCCGCGGCCGAATAGAGCACCGTCGCGCCAAAGGTGACCAGCGCCAGCAGGGGGAGAATCACGGTCCAGGGTTGCCGCGCGACGGGATCGGGGACCAGTCCGGTGCTCATGGCTGTCCTCCCTTCGGCGCGGTCACCGGCTCGGCAACGGCGGCGGGTTCGGCACCGGCGGCTGCGCGAGGCCTGGCCTCAGGCGTGGTCGCGGGCCGGGGATTGGCATCGCGCGGATCGGTCTGGGGCGGCTCCTCGCGAACCGTGTCGGGCGTGGTGCCCACGTTCTCGACCGGAGCCTCGGTGTTGTCGGCTTCGGTGATCGCTTGAGCCACGGCCTCGTCATCGCCCACGCTGGGCGCCCCGGTGCCGACCTTGGCGACATAGGCCCGATAGCGCGCCTCCATCCGTTCGGTCGGTGTGCCGCCCCAGGTCTTTTCCATGGCCAGCAGGGTGTCCCAGGCTCGGCCCGGATCGAACAGGAAGGTCAGCACGTCGCGCGCGATGGGCGCTGCGGCGCGGGCGCCGAAGGTGCCGTGTTCGACCACCACCGACACGGCATAACGCGGCGCGTCGGTGGGTGCATAGCCGATGAACAGCGAATGATCGCGCGATTTCCAGTCCCCCACGTGGCCGCGGCTGACCAGGGCGCGGACCTGCGCGGTCCCGGTCTTGCCGGCCATCTGCACGCCGGGAACAGCCAGCTTGCTGGCCACCGCGGTGCCGCGCCCGTTGACCACGCCGAACATGCCATCATGCGTGACCGCGAACTGTTCGGGTGTGAAGGGCAGGGCGGGCCCGAGCGGCTGCGGGCGGCCGTGGATCAGCGAGGGGTTGAGGGTACGGCCCGAGGCGATCCGCGCGGTCATCACCGCCAGCTGCAACGGCGAGACCGAGACATAGCCCTGGCCGATCGACGCGTTGAGCGAATCCGCCGCGGTCCATTCCTGCTTGTAGCGCCGCATCTTCCAGGCCGCGTCGGGGATCGTGCCATACCGCTGGCGGGTTCCCGGCAGATCGAATTCCTGACCCAGCCCGAGCAGCCGCGCCACGGGGGCGATCGCATCGTAACCGACGCGGTGGGCCATGGACCAGAAATAGGTGTTGCAGCTGTGTTCGATCGCCTGGCGCATGTCGACCGAGCCATGCACCGCGTCGCAGCGGAAGAACCGGCTGCCCAGGCGATAGCCCCCGGGGCACGAGACCCGCTCGGCCGGGTCGACGCCATGCTGCTGGAGGGCCAGGGTGGCCATCGGCTTCATCGTCGAGCCGGGCGGGTACAGCCCGCGCAAGGCCTTGTTGAGCAGCGGGATGTGATCATCCTCGTTCAGCATCTTCCACTGCAGCCGGCCGATCCCGCCGACGAAGCTGTTGGGATCGAAGGCCGGCATCGACACCAGCGCCAGGATCCCGCCGGTCTGGCAATCGATCACCACCACGGCGGCCGATTCCAGTCCGATGCGCCGCGCGGCATAGTCCTGTAGCTGTCCGTCGATGGTCAGCCGGATCGGGTTGCCGGGCACGTCCTCGCGCATCGACAGGTCCCGCACCACCCGGCCCGTGGCGGTCACCTCGGTCCGCCGCGCCCCCGGCACGCCGCGCAGGGTGGTCTCGAACTCCTTTTCCAGGCCGTCCTTGCCCACCTTGTAGCCGGGCGTGATCAGCAGGGGGTTGCGATCCACCTCGTAGTCCTCGGCCGAGGCCGGACCGACGTAGCCGATCAGGTGCGCGACGGCGGGCCCGGTCGGGTAATAGCGCAGGTAACCGCGCTGCGGGATGACCCCCGGCATTTCCGGCAGGCGCACGCTGATCGCCGAGAAGGTATCGAAATCGAGCTTGGCTGCGACCTCCACCGGCTGGAAACCGCGGCTCCGCTTGATCTTGTCCGACAGGTCCTGAAGCTGGACCGGGCTGAGCTTGAGCAGGCTGCCCAGCTCGCTGACGGTCCGTTCGGGGTCAACCAGACGCTCGGGCACAAGATCGACCCGAAAATCGGTGCGGTTGGTCGCCAGCGGGGTCCCGTGCCGATCGAGGATCCAGCCCCGGCGCGGGGGGATCAGCGACAGGTTGACGCGGTTGCTTTCGGCCAGGGTCTTGTAGCGTTCGTTCTGGAACAGCGCGATGTAGCCCATCCGCGCGGCCAGCAGCAGACCGATGCCGCCCTGGACCGATCCGATCACCACGGCCCGGCGATCGAAGCTGTTGGCCAAGGTGCCGGTGCTGATGTGGCGGCCCATGGTCTGGCGGGCCCGCTCGCGCCGACCGAACGGCCACATCACGCGATGCTCCGGAACCGGGCGAGGCGGAGCCGATCGCACAATGCGATGAACCGCTCCGAAAGGGGGAACAGCAGGATCGACAGGACCAGTTGCGGCCCCAGCACCTGCAGCAGAGGCAGGCTCTGCGGCGGGGCGGCAAGGATGCCGGACAGGACCAGGTAAACGCCGATGAACCCGGCGGCCACCGCCCAGTCGACGAGGTAGGAGCGCCAGGGGAAACGCTGCTCGACCAGATCGAGCGTGATCATCGCCACCGACCACAGGAACATGGCCGATCCCATCGGCTGGCCGGAATAGAGATCGTCCACCAGGCCCAGCGGCAGACCGGCCCAGACCGGCAGGAGCCCGGGGTGGAGCTGACGCCAGGCCAGCAGGATCATGAAGCCCAGCGGCGGAACCACCGGGGCCGCGGCGATCACCGGCATGGTCTGCATGATCGAGGCGAGGGCGACGGTCAGCCACGGCACGGCGCGGGCAAGCAGCGGCGAATGCACCCGGTTGATCTGGCGGCCGGGCTCAGCGAGGCCGAACGGCATCAGTCCGCCGCCCCTGCGGTGGCCGCCTTGGCGCCCGGCTTGCGCCGGGGCAGCGCCGCCGGTTCGGCGACAGGCGGCGCGGTCAGGGCTTCCGGCATGGCGGCGGCCTGCGCGAACACCGGATAGATCGCCACGTAGTCCACGGTGGCGGGATCGCCGAGCACCCGCGCAATCGCGCCGTCGCGCGTCACTTCGATCACGACGGCCACGGCGGTCCCCGGGGCGTAGAGCCCGCCCGAACCCGAGGTGACGAACACGTCCCCGGGCTTGATCGGGTTGATCCCCAGATTGATCAGGCGCAGCTGCAGCGTGCCGTCACCATGGCCCTGCGCCAGGGCCGCCACGCCATCGCGCGCGCGTTGCACCGGGACCAGGCTTTCCGGATCGGTCACCAGCAGCACGCGCGCGGTGGTCCGCGACACCTCGAGCACACGGCCGACCAGCCCGCGCGGCGTGCGCACCGGCATGCCCACGGCGATGCCCTGTCCGGCCCCGGCCGAAATGGTGGCGAAGCGGCGCGTGCTCGACGCGCTCGAGGCGATCATCCGCGCGAAGGCAATCGGACGGTCCGGTACCTCGCGCAGGGCGAGCAGCGCGCGCAGGTGGCGGTTCTCATCCTCCAGCGCCCGGGCTTCGGCCAGGCGAACCCGGGCCAGCTCCAGCTCGCGCTGCATCCGGGCGTGGCTGGCACCGCTGGTCAGATAGCCCGAAAGCACCGCCCCCAGATCATGCGCGCTCGCCCGGCCGGCGGCCATGGTGCGGCCCGCCGGCGCGACGACATCACCGGCAGCGCCGCGCAGGCCGGAAAAGGCGTCGCGGTTCATGAAGGCGACAACCAGCACCAGGGCACCCGCCAGCATCCCGGCGAATGCGGCCACGTAGCCGAGAAACGTCCCGTACTGCGCCCGCTTCGAAAAGCCCGAGCGCCGGGAAGTCGGCGGCGCCATGCGCTGCTCCTTCACTGTCCGGCCCGGGGGGGCGTCACCGGCCCGGCGACAGGCCGCGGTGCGGGTCTTCCCCCCGATCGGTTACGCAACCCGTTCGAACCCCGCTCAGGCGGTGGTCAGCACGCCCCGATAGATCGGGTCTTCCATCGCGCGCCCGGTTCCCAGCGCAACGCACGACAGCGGATCCTCGGCGATCGACACCGGCAGCCCGGTTTCCTCGCGGAGGAAATCGTCCAGCCCCTTGATCAGGGCCCCGCCGCCGGTCAGCACGATTCCCTGGTCGACGATGTCGGCGGCCAGCTCCGGCGCGGTGTTTTCCAGCGCGATGCGCACGCCTTCGACGATCGCACCGATCGGTTCGGACAGGGCCTCGGCGATGTTCGCCTGAGTGATGGTGATTTCCTTGGGCACGCCGTTGACCAGGTCACGGCCCTTGATGTGGATCGTCTCACCCACGCCGTCGGCCGGGATCACGGCCACGCCGTAGTCCTTCTTGATCCGCTCCGCCGTCGATTCGCCAATCAGCAGGTTGTGGTGGCGGCGGACGTAGGAGACGATCGCCTCGTCCATCTTGTCGCCGCCGACGCGGACCGAGGTGGTGTAGGCCAGCCCCCGCAGCGAGAGCACGGCGACCTCGGTGGTGCCGCCGCCGATATCGACCACCATCGAGCCAACCGGTTCGGTCACCGGCATGTCGGCGCCGATCGCGGCGGCCATCGGCTCGAGGATCAGGAACACCTGGCTGGCGCCGGCGTTCGACGCCGCGTCGCGGATCGCGCGACGTTCGACCGAGGTCGAGCCAGACGGCACGCAGATCACGATTTCCGGGTAACGGAACATCGATCGCTTGCCGTTCACCTTGCGGATGAAGTGCTTGATCATCTCCTCGGCGATTTCGATGTCGGCGATGACGCCGTCCCGCAGCGGGCGGATCGCCTCGATGTTGTCCGGGGTCTTGCCCATCATCATCTTGGCATCGTCACCCACGGCCTTGACCTTCTTGATGCCGTTGGTGGTCTCGATCGCCACGACCGAAGGCTCGTTCAGCACGATCCCGCGATCCTGCGCATAGACCAGCGTGTTGGCGGTGCCGAGGTCGATCGCGAGGTTCTGCGAGCCCAGCTTGAAGAATCGGGACATCATTGAGGACATCTAGGGATTTCCGTGCCTTCTTGGCTCAGCGGCGGTCCTTTCCGCGACCCGGAAAGCGCCTGCCTGTGGTTAGGGACGCGGCTCCTTAGCGCAGCGCTGCGGCAAAGGCCAAAATTTTGTCGCGAAAGGCGGGGACAGGCGGGACGGTCGGCTCGAATTCCGGCCGCTTCGTCGTTAGTTGGTGCCTTTCGCGTCCCTTACGTCCCAAGACAGCACGATGCCCACGATCCGCCGCCTGCCGGAGACCCTGATCAACCGCATCGCCGCGGGCGAGGTGGTCGAGCGTCCGGCGGCCGCCCTGAAGGAGCTGGTCGAGAACGCGATCGATGCCGGGGCGGGGCAGATCACGGTGCGGCTGGCCGGTGGCGGACTCGACCTGATCGAGGTCACGGATGACGGCTGCGGCATGGACCGGGCGGAGATGGCGCTCGCGCTGGAGCGCCACGCCACGTCCAAGCTGCCCGACGAGGCGATCGAGCTGGTCACCACCCTGGGTTTCCGCGGCGAGGCCTTGCCGTCGATCGCCAGCGTCGCCCGGCTGACCATCGAGAGCCGGCCCGGAAGCCATGCCGAGGGGTGGCAGCGGGTGGTCGATCACGGCGACGTGGTGCTGGACGGACCCGCCGCACTGCCGCCGGGCACCCGCATCCGCGTGACGGACCTGTTTGCCCGCATCCCAGCCCGCCGCAAGTTCCTCCGTTCCGCTCGCTCCGAATATGCCGCCTGCCTCGACGTCGTCCGCCGCCTGGCCATGGCGCGGCCCGACGTGGGCTTCGTGCTGGAGCACGACGGGCGCCGTGCCCTGGCGATCCAGGGGGGCGAGGGCCTCGCCCGGCGGGTCGCCCAGCTGGTCGCCCGCGAACTGGCCGACGAGGGCGTGGCGATCGAGGCGGAGCGGGGGTTCGGCACCGGCGCGGTCGCGCGGCTGACCGGCGTCGCGGGGCTGCCGACCTTCAATCGCGGGGTCGCCGATCACCAGTACCTGTTCGTCAATGGCCGCCCGGTGAAGGACCGCCTGCTGATCGGCGCGGTGCGCGGCGCCTATGCCGACATGCTGGCGCGCGATCGTCACGCCGTCCTGGCCCTGTTCCTGGAGGTTCCCCCCGAAGAGGTCGACGTCAACGTCCACCCGGCCAAGACCGAGGTGCGCTTCCGCGATCCCGCCTTCATCCGCGGGTTCCTGGTTTCCGGCCTGCGTCACGCGCTGGAGGGGGGCGCCGGACGCAGCGCGCAGCCCGCCTCGGTGGCGGCGATGGGCCAGTGGCAAGTCGAACCGCTCGGCCCTGCGGCCCCGCCTGTGCCTCCCGCGCCAGCGCTCGGTTCGCTCTTCGGGCGGGAGCATTCGGCCCCCTCGCCGCGTGTCCACGAGGCGGGGCTGGCCTGGCGCCAGTACGAGCGCGAGGTGATGTCTCCGGCCAGTTACACTTCGGGCGGTCTCACTTCGGCCGGTCTGGCTCCGGTTGGCCGGGCCGAACCGGCGATCGACCCGGGCCCGGGGGAAGGGGGCGACGATGCCGCCGCTTTCCCGCTCGGGGTTGCGCGCGGGCAGGTGGCGCAGACCTATATCGTGGCCGAAGCGGCCGACGGGCTGGTGATCGTCGATCAGCATGCCGCTCACGAACGGCTGGTGCTGGAACGGCTCAAGGCGGCCGGAGCGGGCGACCGACTGGCCGCAAGCCAGGCGCTGCTGATCCCCGAGGTGGTCGAGCTGGACGAGCCGGCCTGTGACCGGCTGGAGGACTGCGCCGCGGACCTTGCCCGGTTCGGCCTGGCGATCGAGCGGTTCGGGCCCGATGCCATGCTGGTCCGGGCGGTCCCCGCTCCCCTGGCCGGCGGCGACATCGCCGCGCTGGTGCGCGACATCGCCGACGATATCGCGCTGCACGGGACGGCGCTGCTGCTGGGCGAGCGGCTCGACCTCGTGCTGGCGACCATGGCCTGCCATGGATCCGTCCGGGCCGGTCGCGCGTTGTCCGTGGCAGAGATGAACGCCCTGCTTCGCGAAATGGAACGCACCCCCCGGTCGGGTCAGTGCAATCACGGCCGCCCGACCTGGGTGAAGCTGGCGCATGGCGACATCGAGAAACTGTTCGGCCGGGCCTGATGCCGGGCTTCCGGAGCTGGCTCGGCGCCTGCATCGGCGGGCTGCTCACCGCATGCCACCCGGCCGCCGACCCGGCCCGCCAGGCCCGGGACGATGCCCGAGCCATAGCGATGGTCGAAGCCGCCCAGAAGGTCCATCCGCCACCGGTCGCGCTGAGCCCGGAGCCCCTCGCAGAGCGCAATCCTGCCACTGACCGGTTCGGCGGACCGGCCTGCCGCTTCGCCTCGGCCAGCCAGCCCGGCACCCCGCCGATCCTGCTCGCCAACGGCCGGCGGGCGCTGGTCAAGGTGGCGGGGCGCGTAATGATCCTGGCGGCCGACGTGGGCAGCGCAGAACTCGTGCCCAGTCTGCGCGCCCATTATGTCGGCAAGAGCCACTCAATCACCCTGGCCCGCGCTGCCGGCGATGGCACCGCGCTGGGCGTCGAGAGCCTCGCCTGGCCCGCAGTCCTGACGATCCGCGACGCGTGGGACCAGATCGTCTTCACCGCGCCCGGCATGCTACGCTGTTGAGCGAAAGCTTTGACCGGGCGCGTTGAGCGGAGCGGACGGGGCCGGGCGTCCTATCGACCGATCCGGATCCGGGCGAAGAGGGTGGCCTGGACCGGGGTCCGGCCATAAGCGGCCGACAGGCTGGCCGGCTTGGCGAAGGTGCTCACCGTGGCGCCCAGCGCCATTTCGCCCACTGCCGTCGGCACCAGTCGGGCATAGCCGGCCTGGAGCTTGGTCACCCGTTCGGCATGCTCGTGATCGCCGGTGCCCTTGGCGTGATCGGGAAAGAGCTCGTCATTGCCGACGTTCTCGATCCGGCCGAACAGGGCGTTGTGCGGACCCAGCTTCCAGTTGGCTTCGGCGATCATCGCGGTCAGCG
This sequence comes from Novosphingobium aerophilum, assembly GCF_014230305.1. Classification (GTDB taxonomy): domain Bacteria; phylum Pseudomonadota; class Alphaproteobacteria; order Sphingomonadales; family Sphingomonadaceae; genus Novosphingobium; species Novosphingobium aerophilum. The sequence goes on along the minus strand of NZ_JACLAU010000023.1, from coordinate 5,234 downwards.
TCTCTCCGGGCACCCGCCGCTTGGCGCTGAAGGCCAGCATGGCGGAGAGGCGCCGACCGTCGGCATAGTGGGCCGAGGCGGTGAAGCGCCGCTCGTCCTCGCCGGGATGGGTCGCCTCCGGCTCCTTGATCTGGCCATAGCTCGCCTGGATCGCCCAGCGCGGAGACGGCGTCAGCGTGCCGCGGACCGACCAGGAATCGAGCTTGCCGGTTTCGATGTTCCACCGCCGCTCGTCCGGCTCGCGCCCGCGGAAGGCCGAGGCCTCAATCTGGAACAGCCGGCTCGTCACCCCGGCGGTCACCACGCCATAGGTGATGTGGGTGGAATCGAACCAGTGGTGCGTGATCGGCGGCTCGGGGTTATAGATCGCCGAGCCGCGCATCATGAACATGCTCGGCCCCAGCGCCGGCTCGCCAGCCGGTCCGCCATAGAGAAACAGCGCCGTGTCCGGAGCCACGTTCACGTCGACCCGGGCCGACAGCTCCATCACCAGATCGTGCGGATGCTGACGGTCGACCAGGGGCTTGCCGTAAGCGGTCTCACCCGTGGCGAAGAGGTTGGGATAGCCATCGCGGCGCAGCGTGGGCTCGTGGCTCAGCATGGTGCGGACCTGCACCTTGCCCCAGCCCGTGGCGCGGCTCACCGTGCCCATCAGCATCGAGGTGGTGTAGAGCTTGTCACTGCCTCGCGGGCCGCTGGCGGCCGTGTACTGGGCCGAGGCGATGCCATGGAGCATGACCATCCAGTCGCCGGCCATAAGGTGAAAGGCCGGACCATGCGGCTCGGCCCCGGGCAGGCGAGCCGTGCCCGATCCGGTGGAGAACGCCGGGCTCGCCCCCGCACCTGGCCTGCCGGACTGGTTCATGCCCGAGTGGTCCATCTGCGGATGGCCCATCCTGGAATGGTCCATCCGGGAATGGTCTTGAGGGGAAGGGGTAGCCTGCTGACCATGGGCAACAGCGGGAAGGGCGGTGGCGCAGGCCAGCGCCACCAACGTGGTACGAAGCATGGAAAATCAATCCTGTCTTTGAAAGCGTGGGGCACGCCGGGGCGTGCGCGGCGATCAGGACAGGGGCCGCGGAGGCGGTGTTTCGGGCGCGGGGCGATGGCCGACCATCGCCGCCAACCGGGGAGCGATCAGCGGCAGCGCGGGCAGGGCAACCAGCCCGGCTGGCGGGGGCAAGGGTTCGCGCAGGGCGGCGCAGCCGAGGCAGTCCTGCATGGGGGCGGCCTTGGCGGGCGCTTGCGGCGCCTGCTGATGATGGTCCCCGTGTCGGTGGTGCGCGGTCATCGCCGCAGGCTGCGCCATGGTGGCGCAATGCAGCGGCGCCGCCATGGCCGGCAGGGCAAGGCCGAAGATCAGCAGGAAGGCCAGCAGGTGGCGGAACATGGGGGTCCTATAGGCCCACGCCGTGTTTCGGGGAAGGGGGGAGGGACGAAGGTTCACCACTGCGGCAGACGCTGCGCCAGCCATTCAGCCAGCCACCACAGCGCGGGCTTGGTGAAAAACAACAGGATCAGCGCGGAGAGGGCACCCGCGACCAGGATGCGCCCCCGGGCCTGACCCCGGACCCGGGTCCCACCGATCCGCAGCGGACGACCGGAGCGCCAGGCAATCCAGTAAGGTGCCACCACCGCAGCCATGAACGGGATCAGCAGCAAAACCGACCACGACACGCGCGGAAACAGCATGCCCAGCAGGATCACGAGGAAGAGCGTGGGGGCGATCGCCCCGAGCAGCATCGGAACCAGTGCTTCCAGATCGGCCCGGTCGGCCTCTTCGGCAGTGACGGGGATAGTCACATCCGCAAACCCGAAGGCGGAGCTGTCACCCGCGCAGTCGGCACTCACGCCCGCATCCGAGGTTCCACAATCCATCGAACGCCATCCCGATCGATCAGCCCGGCCGGGATATAGCGCCTTAGACGTTGAACTTGAAGTGCATCACGTCACCGTCCTGCACCACGTACTCCTTGCCTTCCTGGCGCAGTTTGCCGGCATCCTTCGCCCCGGTTTCACCACCCAGGGCGACATAGTCGGCATAGGCGATCGTTTCGGCGCGAATGAACCCGCGCTGCATGTCGGAATGGATCTCGCCCGCCGCTTCGGGGGCCTTGGCGCCCTGGTGGACGGTCCAGGCGCGCGCCTCCTTCGGCCCCACGGTGAAGAAGGTGAGCAGGTGCAGCAGGTCGTAACCGGCCCGGATCACCCGGGCCAGCCCGGTTTCATGCAGCCCCATCTCCTCAAGGAACGCGAGCCGCTCCTCGGCATCCATTCCGACCAGATCGGCCTCGATCGCGGCCGAGACGATCACCGCATTGGCGCCCTCGGCCTTGGCCTTTTCGAACACGCGGGCAGAGAAGGCGTTGCCTTCGGCCGCGCTCTCTTCCTCGACATTGCAGACATAGAGCACGGGCTTGGCGGTGAGCAGCTGGGCCTGGCGAAACACCCGCGCCTCTTCATCGTCCTTCGGCTGGGTCAGCCGGGCGGGCTTGCCCTCGCGCAGCAGCTCGAGCGCCTGGCCCAGCACCGAGGCGATGATCTTGTTTTCCTTGTCCCCGGCCGCCGCCTTCTTCTGGGCCGCGGGCACGCGCTTTTCCAGGCTTTCCAGATCGGCCAGCATCAGCTCGGTCTCGACCGTGTCGGCATCCGAGATCGGATCGACCTTGTTGTCGACGTGCTGGATGTCGTCGTTCTCGAAGCAGCGCAGCACGTGGACGATCGCATCGACCTCGCGGATGTTGCCAAGGAACTGGTTGCCCAGGCCCTCGCCCTTGCTGGCCCCGCGCACCAGTCCCGCAATGTCGACAAAGCCCAACTGGGTCGGAATGATCTTCGCGCTGCCGGCGATGCGGGCCAGTTCGTCCAGACGCGGGTCGGGCACGCCGACATTGCCCACGTTCGGTTCGATCGTGCAGAACGGATAGTTCGCCGCCTGCGCCGCCTGCGTTTCGGTCAGCGCATTGAACAGCGTCGACTTGCCGACATTCGGCAGCCCGACAATCCCGCAACGAAAGCCCATGGTTTACTCCGGAAATCCAGTTTGCCGGGCCCATAGAGGGGAAGGGGTGCGGTTGCAAACACGGGCTTGAGCGCCGGCTGCCGTCCCCTCGGCAGCGCCGCCTGTTGATCAACCGATCGGAAGCATTTGCCTGCTATGGCTGCCGCCATGAGACCGATGCTGCGACCCGTCATCATGGCTGCCGGCCTGCTGCTGCTGAGCGCCTGCGGTGCTTCCACCGATCCCGACACGCTCCTGGCCCATGCCCGCGAGGCCTATGCCGCCGAAAGCGACCAGGCAGCGCGGATCGATCTGCTGCAATTGCTCAAGCAGCGCCCGGACGACCCCGGCGCGCTCGCCCTGCTGGCCCAGGTCCAGGTCCGCCTGGGGGATGGCGAGGGCGCGATCGCCACGCTGGACAAGCTTGGTCCCCAGGCGACCGGCACGCCCGACATGGTCCGCCTGCGGGCCGAGGCCGAGCTGCTGCGCGGCCAGCCCGAACGGGCCGTCGCCCTGCTCGCCCGGGACCAGAGCCCGGCCGCATGGCGGATCCGGGCCGGGGCCGCTCTGGCCAGGGAGGACCAGCCCGGCGCCTTGTCCGCCTATGCCGCCGGCGCCGCGGCTGGCTACGACATGCGGTTGCTGATCGCCTATGCCCGACTGCTCATGGATGGCGAGGACTGGCCGGCTGCCGAGCGCCTGCTCGCGCAGCTCAAGCAGCGTGACGCGAAGGCCCTGTCGGTGCAGTTGCTCGAGGGCGATCTGCTGGCCGCGCAGGACCGCCAGGACGAGGCGCGCAAGGTATTCGCTGCGGCAGCCCAGCAGGCCCCGACCCGGGTCGAGCCGCTGCTCGGCCAGGCGGCCCTGGCCGATGCCGCCGGTCGCGACGACGAGGTCGAGCGTCTGGTCAAGGCCGCCGAAGCGATCGCGCCGGACGACGTCCGGGTGCGCGAATGGGTGGTGCAGGTGGCCCAGCTCAAGGGCGATTGGGCCACGGTGCGCGAACGGCTCGCTCCTTACGAGGCTTCGCTCGATCCGCGCTCGGCCGATGGCCTGGCCTATGCCGAGGCGCTGCTCAACCTGGGGCAGCCCGAACAGGCTCGCGCCCTGTTCCGCCGGGCGCTCGCCGCCTCGCCGCAGAACCCCTACTCGCGCCTGATGCTGGCCGAGGCGCAGCTTGCCACCGGAGATGCCCGGACCGCGCTGGAGACAATCCGGCCGCTGGCCAAGGCTGCCGCCGCCGGGGAGCGCGAGCTCGATCTGGCGGAGCGGGCTGCCCGGGCGGCAGGATCGCCCGAGGCCGCCGGCTTCGCCCAGCGCCGGTCAGGCCTTGCGGAGACGCAGCGCCTGATGCGCCAGGGCGAGGATGCCGCGGCGCGCGGGCAATGGCCGGCGGCCGTCGCGGCTTACTCGGCGCTCAAGGCGCGCGGCGAAGATGCCGAAGTGCTGCGGCGCCTGGCCATCGCGGCAAGCCGTTCGGGCCAGCATGATCTGGCGATCGCCTCGGCGGACCGCGCCATGGCGCTGGATGCGACGAACCCCGACATGCAGTTCGCTGCCGGGGTCGTTCGATTGGATGCGGGTCGGGATGCGCCCCGCGGGCTGGCCTTGATCGAGGCCGCCCTGGTCGCCGACCCGAAGAACACCGTGTTCAGGGCCCGGCTGGCCCGCGCCAAGGCGGCGGGGCTGCGTCCGGAGGGCTGAGCCCCGCCCGGCGGGCAGGGCTTCAGCTCAGGCGGCGCCGTTGCCCTGACGGCGGCGGCTCATGCCCAGCCCGACCAGGGTCAGACCCATCAGACCCAGCATGCCCGGCTCGGGAACCTTGGTCCCGCCGGTCGAGGTGCTCGACGTGGTCGACGAGCTCGAACCACCCGAAGAGGTCGAGGTGCCACCCGACGACGAACCGCCCGACGAAGACCCGCCGCTCGACGACGAGCTGGTCGAGCTGGTGCTGGTGCTCGAGCTCGAGCTGCTGCCGCCGCAGTTCTTCGAACCGGCCGAGTGGCCGCAGCGGCAATAGTGCTTGTGCTTCGAACCGGTGGCCATGGCCGGGGTCGAAACCGTGGCAGCGAGTGCCAGGAGGGCGATCAGGGTGCGCTTCATCTTAGAGTCGGTTTCGAAACTCACGCTGAGCGTGCCAGTCGGCGGATCATGAGCATGGCAGCGGCGGCGTAGAGGAATGCTGCTGCGGATTTGAGGGTTGCCTCGACATCCTTGGCCAGGCGACGATTTC
>NZ_JACLAU010000022.1 GCF_014230305.1 Novosphingobium aerophilum | reverse complement strand
CTGAACTCGTAGAACAGGGCCTCCTGCGCCATCCGGCGCTCGCCCATCATCGCTTGGCGTCCTTCAGCATTCTGATGCTGAATCAGACGCTCACACCCAGTGCAAGGCCGACTTTTTCAACACTATCGGTGGGAAGCGGGCGTTGGGCGGCTCGACGAATGGAGTCACCAACTCCACAGTCGGATATCCCCAAACCCCGCTCAGGCTGAGCTTGTCGAAGCCCACGCGAGGCGGTTGAGCTGGGTATCCGGGGCGTTCCATCTGGAGGCACGGTCGCAGGAATGTGGGGCGGATGCCGGCGCGTGGCCTTCGACAAGCTCAGGCTGGGCGAGGTTTGGTGCGGGAACAGCGCGGGATTTCACGACGGACCCCAGGCGCAATCGGTCGTTCGAATCTGTCTACACAACTCTCCCCTCGTCGTCCCGGGCTTGACCCGGGACAGGGCTGTTCTTCCCCAACCGTTGCCACGCAAGCCCTGCCCCGGCTCAAGGCCGGCGCGACGACCAAGGAGGGATCGGCCGAAGCCGGCCACGGTCCGCTCCCCGTCCGTCGTGTGACAGGCTCAGGATGAGCGAGGGGATGAGGCGGGGGTTCCAGGCTTGTGCCCGCAAACGACCCCATCACCAAAAAAGGGGGCGGTCACAACCGGGCCGGGCCCGGGCAACCGCCCCTTCAAAGTAAAGAACTCAACGCACGTCGGTGCGAGAGCCCTTCGGGTCGCACTTGGGCGATAGCCGCAGTGTTGGGTTGCAGAATTGTACGGATTCGACATGCCACCGTTTTCCTGAATCATGCTGGCGATGATGGGCCTCTGCTTCGTGTGTCCTGCCCCACCTGATGGCCCGCCTGCATAGCCCGCCCACATGGACAGTGCCCGGGACGGCTGGCATAGGCGCGCGATGATCTACGCCCTGCTCCGCCCCGCCCTGTTCCGCCTCGACGCCGAGCGCGCTCATGGCCTGGCGCTGGCGGGGCTGAAGCTGCGCGGGGGCGGGGCGCCGACGCGGCCCGCGGCGGGGCCGCTGGTCACCACCGTGGCCGGGCTGACCTTCCCCAATCCGCTGGGCATGGCGGCGGGCTTCGACAAGGATGGTGAAGTGCCCGATGCCCTGCTGGGGCTGGGTTTCGGCTTTGCCGAGGTCGGCTCGATCACGCCCTTGCCCCAGGCCGGCAACCCGCGTCCGCGGCTGTTCCGGCTGGTCGAGGACCAGGCCGTGATCAACCGCATGGGCTTCAACAATGGCGGAGCCGAGGCCGCCGTGGCCCGGCTCGCGGCCCGGGCAGCTCGTCCCGGGATCGTCGGGATCAACATCGGCGCCAACAAGGATTCGGTCGATCGCAGCGCCGACTATGCGACGATGACCCGGCTGATGGCGCCGCTGGCGTCCTATCTCGCGGTCAACATCTCCAGCCCCAACACCCCCGGCCTGCGCGCGCTGCAGGATGAAAGCGCGCTGACCGACCTGCTCGACGGCGTGCTGGCCGCGCGCGGGCCGGAGGGGCCGCCGGTGTTCCTCAAGGTGGCGCCCGATCTGGAGCCGGCCGATATCGACGCGATCGCCCGGATCGCGCTGGACCGCCGGCTGGGCGCGCTGATCGTGTCCAACACCACGATCGCCCGCCCCCCGCTGCGCTCGGCCCATGGCGGCGAGACCGGCGGCCTGTCCGGGGCGCCGCTGCGCGACCTGGCGCAACAGCGCCTGCGCGATTTCCGCCGGGCGACGGGCGGGGCGATCCCGCTGGTCGGGGTGGGCGGGATCGCCACGGCGGAGGACGCCTTCGCCCGCATCCGCGCCGGGGCCAGCCTGGTCCAGCTCTACAGCGCGATGGTCTATGCCGGGCCGGGGATCGCGCGGCGGATCACCCGCGGGCTCGAAACTCTGCTGCGGCAATACGGCTTCTCGACGATTGCGGAGGCGGTGGGGAGCGAATAGCGTGTGGGGATGACTCCGCTCCCCCCCGCCGCCCGCCGTTCGCTTTCCACTGCCCTGCTGGCGCTGGCGCTGCCGCTGGCCCTGGCGGTGTTCGCCATGCCGGCGGCGGCACGTGGCCCCGCGCCCGTCCATGTCGAAGGCATGGTGTCGGCGGCCGATCCGCGCGCCGCGGCGGCCGGGGCGGAAATCCTCAAGGCCGGCGGCTCGGCCACCGACGCCGCGCTGGCGGTGATGCTGGCGCTCAACGTGGTCGAACCGCAAAGCTCGGGGATCGGGGGCGGCGGCTTTCTGCTGCGCGGCGATGCGCGGGGCGAAGTGGTGACCTTCGACGGGCGCGAGCGGGCTCCGGCCGCGGCCGACGGGCAATGGTTCCTGCGCGACGGGCGGCCGATTCCCTGGCCCGAGGTCGTGCCCGGCGCCCGCAGCGTCGGTGTGCCCGGGGCGATCGCGCTCGCCGCCGAGGCCCATGCCAAATATGGCCGGCTGCCCTGGGCGCGGCTGTTCCAGCCGGCGATCCGGCTGGCCCGCGACGGCTTCCTGGTGACCGCACGGCTCAACACCACGCTCGCCCGCGCGGCGCGCTCGGGCCAGTTCGATCCCGATGCCAAGGCCCTGTACTACGGGGCGGACGGCAATCCCGTGGCGGTCGGCACGCGCCTGAAGAACCCGGCGCTGGCCGCCACGCTGGCGCGGATCGCGGCGTCCGGGCCGAAAGCCTTCTATGCCGGCGCCAATGCCGCGGCGATCGCGCGCGAGGTCAGCACGGCCCCGTCCGGCGGCGCGCCGATGACCCTGGCCGACGTCGCGGGCTACAAGGCGGTGGTGCGCGAGCCGCTCTGCGGGATGTATCGCCAGTGGCGCATCTGCGGGATGGGGCCGCCGTCCTCGGGCGCGACCACGGTCTATGCCATCCTCAAGCAGCTCGAACGGTTCGATCTGACCGCGCTGGGGCCGCAGTCGCCGGTCGCCTGGCACCTGATCGCCGAATCGATGCGGCTCGCCTATGCCGATCGCGAGCGTTACCTGGGGGACGGCGATTTCGTGCAGGTGCCGGTCTCCGGGCTGATGGACCCGGCCTATCTCGCGGGCCGCTCCGCCCTGATCGATCCGGGCAAGACCCTCGCCCTGGTCAGCGCCGGGACCCCGCCCGGGGCGCAGCGGCTGGCGCGCGCCGATGGCCCGGCCCAGGAGGAGCACGGCACCACGCATTTCGTCGCGGTCGACCGCTGGGGCAGCGCGGTCAGCTATACCAACACGATTGAAAGCGCCTTCGGCTCGGGGCTGATGGTGAACGGCTATTTCCTCAACAACGAACTGACCGACTTCAACTTCGCCCCGACCACCGACGGCAAGCCGGCCGCCAATGCCGTGGCCGGGGGCAAGCGGCCGCGCAGCTCGATGTCGCCGACGCTGATCTACGACGCCGCCGGGCACCTGCGGCTGGCGGTCGGCGCGGCGGGCGGGACGACGATCCCGGCCCAGGTCGCCAAGGCGATCATTGGCGTGCTCGACTGGAACCTGCCGGCCCAGCAGGCGATTGCCCTGCCGGTGCTCTATGCGCCCGGCGCGACGGTCTTCGTCGAGAAGGGCTCGGCGCACGAGGCGATGATCCCCGCGCTCCAGGCGCTGGGCCACGCCGATGTCCGCCCGCGCGAGGCCAGCTTCAAGGCCAATGCGGTCGAGGTGGTGAACGGCAAGCTGGTCGGCGCCGCCGATCCGCGCAGCGAGGGCGCCGCGGCCACGCCCTGAGCGCACCCGGTCCTGTCGTCATGCCCCTTCGGCCCGGCTGGTCGGGGCCTTGCCCGATCGTCCCGGCCCAACCCCTTCCGGCCCGCTTGTCCCGGCCCGCTCCCCCGACTAGGTTGGTCGGCTAAGCCGTAAGGGCAGCGACGCATGGCGCGTCGCCAAGGGGGACGAGGACAGACACGTGCAGCTTGCCGATTTCGATGCCAGCCCGAACCTGGTCGCGCTGTTCCTGCAGCGCGCCGATGCGCTCGGGGACCAGCCATTTCTCTTCGCCAAGCGCGATGGCGCCTGGCAATCGCTGACCTGGCGCCAGACCGCCGACCAGGTCTGCCTGCTGGCCGAGGCCCTGGCCGGCATGGGCCTGACCCCGGGCGACCGGGTCATGCTGGTGGCCGACAACCGCCCCGAATGGTGCATCGCCGATCTGGCGATCATGGCGGCCGGGCTGGTCACCGTGCCCACCTACATCACCAACACCGAGCGCGATCACCAGCACATCCTCGACAATTCCGGGGCGCGGGCGGTGATCGTGGCGAGCGCCAAGCTGGCCAAGCCGCTGCTGCCGGCGGTGCTCCACGGCGGCGCGGTGCGCCACCTGATCGCGATCGAATCGTTCAAGCTGCCCCAGCTCGGCCAGACCGACTGCCACGAATGGCCGGCGCTGGTCACCGGCGACGCCGCGGCGGCGCGGCGCGCGGTCGACGCCCGGATCGCCGGGATCAAGCGCCAGGACCTGGCCTGCCTGATCTACACCAGCGGTACCGGCGGCGCCCCGCGCGGGGTGATGCAGCATCATGGCGCGATCCTGTGCAACGTCGCCGGCGCAGCCACCATCTTCGCCGAGGATTTCGCCTGGGACCAGTCCGGCCGCACGCCCGAGGTGTTCCTGTCGTTCCTCCCGCTCAGCCACGCCTACGAGCATTCCGCCGGTCAGTACCTGCCGATCGCGCTGGGCGGACAGATCCACTATTCCGAAGGCTTGGAAAAGCTTGCCAGCAACATCGAGGAGGTCCGCCCCACGGTGATGGTGGTGGTGCCGCGCCTGTTCGAGGTGCTGCGCACCCGGATCATGAAGCAGGTGGAAAAGCAGGGCCGCGTGGCCAACTACCTGATGGACCGCGCCCTGACCATCGCCACCCGCGGCCGGCGCCTCACCGACCTGCCGATCGACCTGGTCATCGACAAGCTGCTGCGCCCCAAGATCCGCCAGCGCTTCGGCGGCCGCGTGAAGGCGATGGTTTCGGGCGGGGCGCCGCTCAACCCCGAGATCGGCACCTTCTTCCAGGCCATGGGGCTGACCCTGCTGCAGGGCTATGGCCAGACCGAGAGCGGCCCCATCGTCAGTTGCAACCGACCGAAGGTGGGGCTGAAGATGGATACCGTCGGCCCGCCGATGGCGGGCGTGACGGTGAAGATCGCCGCCGATGGCGAGATCCTGGTCCAGGGCGAGCTGGTGATGCAGGGCTACTGGCGCAATCCCGAGGAAACCGCGCGGACCATCATCGATGGCTGGCTCCACACCGGGGACATCGGCCATATCGACGACAAGGGTCGGATCGTCATCACCGATCGCAAGAAGGACATGATCGTCAACGACAAGGGCGACAATGTCTCGCCCCAGAAGGTCGAGGGCATGCTGACCCTGCAGCCCGAGATCGCCCAGGCCATGGTGGTGGGCGACAAGCGGCCCTACATCGCCGGGCTGATCGTGCCCGACGCGGAATGGGCGCTCGCCTGGGCGCGGGACAACGGCGAAAAGTACGACATGGCCGCGCTGCAGGACCTGCCGGCCTTCCGCTCGGCGGTGCGCGAGGCGGTCGACCGGGTGAACCGCGACCTCTCGGTGATCGAGAAGGTCCGCCAGTTCGCCTTCGCCGACGAACCGTTCACGATCGAGAACGAGGAAATGACCCCCAGCCTCAAGATCCGCCGGCACAAGCTGAAGGCGCGCTACGGGGATCGCCTGGACGCGCTGTACAAGGGGTAGGGTGGGAGCCTGAAGGCATGCGCTGGGCACACATGGCGAGGTTCGTCATCCTGAACTCGTTTCAGGATCCATCGTCCGGCTGGGCTCAGTTGTGTGGAGGCGCCTGAGGCGAAGCCGCGGCATGGTGGCGCCAAGGCGGGAGCGATTGCGCCGGGGTTCGCCCTCAGGCCGCTTCCTTCTCCACCCACTCCGGATAGAAGCTGGGTGCGGTGTCGGACCAGCCCGGCGCCGTGGCGGCGGCTTCGCTGATCGACTGGAGCAGTTCCTTGCGCAGACCCGGGCGGATCTGCGGCAGGGCCGCGGCGCCGCAGAACGCGGCCGGCAGCCAGGGGCGCACCTCGGGGCCGAGCAGGCGTTCGTACAGGAACCGGTAGGCCGAGAAACAGGCCAGCCGCTCCTGCGCCAGATCGAAGGCCGAAACCCGGATCAGCTTGCCGACAAAGGCCTCGATCCCTTCGAAGGCGGTTTCGTCGGGCATGTCGCGGCGGAGCGTCTTGAGTTCCTGGTACGCGATGTACTGGCTGCGGATCGAGGCCGATTCCTCGGCATCGCGGGCCCACAGCTTGAACGCGTCCTGGCGGCCCAGCCCGATATCGAGGCTGCGCTTGATGTAGCGCTGTTCGCAGGGGGAAAAGCCCGCGAACTCGCGGAACTCCGCGATGGCAAGCGACGTGGTGCGGCCGTAGCGCATGGGCATGATCCTGTTGCCGGTGGACTGTTCCACGCCGGCAGGATGGCACCGGCTGGTAAGGATCGGGTTAACCATGCCCCCGGGAGCGCACCCGCTGGCAAGGTAAGGTTCAAGCGGCGGGACTTTGTCTTCACGCACCCGTCATCCCAGCGAAGGCTGGGACCTTTGGCGGCTGGGTGGTGCCCCTGTTTGAGGCGCCGTTCGCCGGCGTTCGACAATCCGGAGAGAGATCCCAGCCTTCGCTGGGATGACGGGTTTGCGCGCCGCGCCAGCCGTGTCGCGGATTGGCTACCTCAGATCAGCCCGGCCAGCGGGCTCGACGGATCGGCATAGCGGCGGGTTGGCATGCGTCCGGCGCGATAGGCGGCGCGGCCGCTTTCGACCGCCAGCTTCATGGCATGGGCCATCAGCACCGGGTCCTTCGCCTCGGCGATGGCGGTGTTCATCAGCACGCCCTCGCAGCCCAGCTCCATCGCCACGGCCGCGTCCGAGGCCGTGCCCACGCCCGCGTCGACCAGCACCGGCACCTTGGCCCCTTCCACGATCAGGCGGATCATCACCCTGTTCTGGATGCCCAGCCCCGACCCGATCGGCGCGCCCAGCGGCATGATCGCCACGGCCCCGGCCTCTTCCAGCTGGCGCGCGGCGATCGGATCGTCGGCGCAATAGACCATCGGCAGGAAACCTTCCTTGGCCAGGATCTCGGTCGCGCGCAGGGTCTCGCGCATGTCGGGGTAGAGCGTGCGCGCCTCGCCCAGGACTTCCAGCTTGACCAGGTCCCAGCCGCCGGCCTCGCGGGCCAGGCGCAGCGTGCGGATCGCGTCCTCGGCGGTGAAGCAGCCGGCGGTGTTGGGCAGGTAGGTGATCTTGGCCGGATCGATGAAGTCGGTCAGCATCGGCGCGGTCGGGTCGGAGATGTTGACCCGGCGCACCGCCACGGTGACGATCTCGGCCCCCGATGCGGCGACCGCGGCGGCGTTCTGGGCGAAGTCCTTGTACTTGCCGGTGCCGACGATCAGGCGCGAACGGAAGGTCCGCCCGGCCACGGTCCAGGTGTCCTGGTCGGCCGGCGCGTCCTCGCCGCCGCCGACGAAGTGGACGATCTCCAGATGGTCCCCGTCACCCAGCAGGACCTGGGCCAGAGTGGCGCGCGGGACGATATCGCCGTTGCGTTCGACCGCGACCTTGGCCGGGTTGAGCCCGAGGCCGGTGACAAGGTCGGCGATCGACTGGCCGGCGGACGCGCGACGCGGCTCGCCGTTGACGATGAGGGACAGGTGCGTGGTCATGGCAAGCGCAGATAGCGCTCAGACGGCGGCGCGCAAGTTCTGCAAATGGGCAGTTGCGACCAGCGCCACCCCGGCGATGGTCAGGACGGCCTCGCGCGTGCCGTGGCCCACGCCGAGCGCCAGGGCCATCAGGACGATGCCGAGCGCGCCGATCAGGGCCGGCTGGAGGCGCCCGTGGCGCAGGGCCGACAGGCCCAGCGTGACCACGCCGACCGTGATCGCCAGGGCCAGCCCGGCCTCGTGAATCCGCGGCGACAGCAGCACCCCGCCGCCCAGCCCGATCAGCGGGACCAGGATCAGCCCCAGCAGGCAATGGACCGCGCAGAGCCCGGAGAGGAACACCCCGAACCCGTCGAGCCGGTCGCGAATCGAGAGGATGGCATCACGCATCGTGCCGCCCATGTATGTTATATTGTAACATCAATCAAGGTGGGGTCGCACACCGTCATGCCGCCCGCTGCAGCCCGCCCCCTCCGTCAGCCCTCTGCGGCGGCCGCCGTACGCGCCCGACGGAGGGGGCCTTGCCGGGCACGCGTCCGGCCACCCCGCCCGGCGCACCTCCGCCGCACCCTACCCCACAAGACGCTTGAACTCGCGCGGGTGGGGGCGCATCGGGGCGCCATGTCTGACGCCCTTGCCGCCGGCCCGTCCGCCACGCTCTCTCCCCGCTCCTCCCCCGCTGCGGATCGCGCCCGCCCGCTGCCGCTCGGCCGCTGGCTGCTGCTGGTGGCGGCGCTGGTGGTGGGGATCGTCGCGGTCGGCGGGATCACCCGGCTGACCGAATCGGGGGTCTCGATCACCGAATGGAAGCCGGTCACCGGCACTCTGCCGCCGCTGAGCGAGGCCGCCTGGCAGGCCGAATTCGACGCTTACCGCCAGACCCCGCAGTATCTGCAGGTCAACGGCCCGGCGGGGATGACGCTGGCGACCTACAAGTTCATCTACTTCTGGGAATGGGTCCACCGGCTGATTGCGCGGCTGATCGGCACCGTGCTGATCGCGGTGACCGCGTGGTTCTGGCTGCGCGGGCAGGTCCCGGCCGGCTACAAGCCCCGGCTGCTGGCGCTGATCGCGCTGATCGGGCTGCAGGGGGCGATCGGCTGGTGGATGGTCCAGTCGGGCATCGTCAACGATGTGCGGGTCAGCCATTTCCGCCTCGCCACGCACCTGCTCACCGCCCTGCTCACCCTGGGCGGGCTGGTCTGGACCGCGCTCGACCTGTTTGCCGAGGCGCGGGGCGAATCGCCGCACCGCCTGACCGGGTTCGGCCTGCTCGCGCTCGGCACCCTGGCGCTGCAACTGTTCATGGGCGCGCTGGTCGCCGGCATGCGCGCCGGGCATGTCGCCAGCGACTGGCCGTTGATGCAGGGCGAAGCCTTTCCCGCGGGCGTGGACTGGGGCCGCGGGCCGCTCCACGCCGCGCTCAACGATCCGTTCCTGACCCATTTCGATCACCGCTGGTTTGCCTGGGTGGTGGTGGCCGTGCTGGTGGTGATGGGCCGCAAGTTGCGCCGGATCGGCGCCCGGCCAGTGTCTGTCGCGGTGCACAGCGCCTTCGGGGTCCAGGTGCTGCTGGGCATCGCCACGGTGATGAGCGGGATCGCGCTGTGGCTCGCCGTGCTGCACCAACTGGGCGGCGCGCTGCTGGTCGCCGCGACGACCTGGGGGGCGCACGCCCTGGGGCGCCGGGCGTGAATGCGGTGACGGCTGCCTTGATCTGGTGCCCGTTCCCCGATGGCGCCAGTGCGGAGCAGGCGGCGGGCGTCCTCCTCGACGAGGGCCTGATCGCCTGCGCCAATATCCTGCCCGCCATCCGCTCGCTCTATGTCTGGCAGGGTGAACGGCAGGCGGGGGACGAGGTCGGCGTGCTGTTCAAGACCACGGCCGACCGGCTTGACCGCGCGGTTGCGCGGCTGGGCGAGGTCCACCCCTATGACACGCCCGCGATCCTCGGCTGGCGCTGCGATGCGGCAGCGCCGGGGACGCTGGCGTGGCTGGCGGGGGTGGGGTCGGCCTGATTCTCCCCTGTTGTACGGCGCAAAACGTGGGAGGATCGTCGCGCCCACCCTTCACGGTATTATTTTACCTCTCCGCAAACCCCCGCAAACCTTGACTCTGCGCGGCACTTTCGCCATTGGCGCGCCTTCCTGACCGTCGGGCCCCGTCCGGCGATCAACGAATCATAGGGATAGACCAAGCCATGAAGGCGCTCAGCACGGTCACCCGGTCGATCAAGCCGGCCGAGGTGGAGAAGAACTGGCATCTGATCGATGCCGAAGGCCTGGTGGTCGGCCGCCTCGCGGTGATCATCGCCAACATCCTGCGCGGCAAGCACAAGCCGAGCTACACCCCGCACGTTGATTGCGGCGATCACGTCGTCGTGATCAACGCCGGCAAGGTGCGCCTGACCGGCAACAAGCTGAAGCAGAAGGTGTACTACAAGCACACCGGCTATGCGGGCGGGATCAAGGAAGTGACCGCCGCCAAGGTGCTGGAAGGCCGCTTCCCCGAGCGCGTGCTGGAAAAGGCCGTGGAGCGCATGATTCCCCGTGGTCCGCTCGGCCGCGCCCAGATGCGCGCCCTGCACCTCTACGCCGGGGCCGAACACCCCCATGCCGGCACCCAGCCCGTCGCGCTCGACGTGGCCAGCCGCAACCGCAAGAACAAGGTGGGCGCCTGATGTCCGATAACACCGTTACCGATCTCGCCGATCTCGGCGCGCTCGCCGCCGGCGCTCCGGTTGCCGCCACCGGCGCGGCCGATGCCGCCGCCCCGCTGGCTCCGGCCGCTCCGACCATGCCGCTGCGCGAGAAGGAAATCGACGCGCAGGGCCGTTCCTATGCCACCGGCCGCCGCAAGGACGCCGTGGCCCGCGTGTGGATCAAGCCCGGTTCGGGCAAGATCACCGTCAACGGCCGTGACCAGGACGTGTACTTCGCCCGTCCGACCCTGCGTCTGGTGATCAACCAGCCGTTCCAGGTCGCCGATCGCCTCGGCCAGTACGATGTGGTCTGCACCGTCAAGGGCGGCGGGCTCTCGGGCCAGGCCGGCGCGGTCAAGCACGGCATCGCCCAGGCGCTGACCAAGTTCGAGCCGGCGCTGCGCAGCACGGTCAAGGCCGCCGGGTTCCTCACCCGCGACCCCCGCGTGGTCGAGCGCAAGAAGTACGGCCGGGCCAAGGCCCGCCGCAGCTTCCAGTTCTCGAAGCGCTAATCGCGCCTCGGCTGGCAGTTCTCGAAGCGCTGATCTCCCGGACGGCCCACGCGGCCGGACAGGATACGGAACAGGGGTCGGCTTGCCGGCCCCTTTTTCGTTGTGGCATCCGGGCGCGATGATCCGCACCGACCGCCTGATCCTGCGCCGTCCAACCCCGGCCGACCTGCCGGACATCCACGCCGTGTTCCGCGATCCGGCGACAATGACCTACTGGTCCGGCCCGGCGCATGGTTCGCTGGAGGAGACCGCCGCTTGGCTGCAGCCGGTGTTCGACGATCCGGCGGGCAGCGCCTTCGACCTGTTCATTGAGCATGATGGCCGGATCGTCGGCAAGCTCGGCTGCTGGCGCCTGCCGCAGATCGGCTATGCCCTCCACCCGGACTGCCGCGGGCAGGGGATCGCCACCGAGGCGCTGCGTGGCTTCATCGCCCACATGCGGGACGTGCGGGCCTGCGATCACCTGCTGGCCGATGTCGATCCGCGCAATGCCCCGTCGCGGCGGCTGCTGGAGCGGTGCGGGTTCCGCCATGTCGAAACGGTCCGCAACACCATGCAGACCCATATCGGCTGGTGCGACAGCGCCTGGTACCGGCTCGATCTCTGACCGTTCCGCCGGCGGCATGGGCGCTTGCCATTTGCCGCCGGGCGCCCGATGGCGCGGCCATGCCTTACCGCCTCCTTGTCCATCCCCTGGCCCGCGCCGCCTCGCGCGCCACCGGCCGCCTTGGCTACCTGCGTGGCGCCCTGGGGGGTGCCCTGGGGATCGCCCTGGCGCTGCTCGCGGCGCGCCTGCTCCCGCCCGGCTGGCAGGGCGCCCTGCTGGTCGCGCCGGTCGGCGCCTCGGCCGTGCTGGTCCTGGCCCTGCCGGCCAGCCCGCTGGCCCAGCCCTGGCCGGTGCTCGGCGGATCGCTGCTCGCCATGCTGGTCGGGCTGCTGGTCCATGGCCTGGTCCCGGCGCCCGCGCTCGCCGCGCCGCTCGCGCTCGGCCTCGCGCTGGTGGCGATGAGCCTGGCGCGCTGCCTCCATCCGCCGGGCGGTGCCTGCGCGCTGATCGGGGCTCTGGGCCATCCCGCAATGTTGCCCTTGCTCGCGGTGAATCTCGCCGGACTGCTCGTGGCCGGCTGGCTGTGGAACAATGCCACCGGGCACCGCTATCCCCACCGCGCCGCCCC
Source organism: Novosphingobium aerophilum (assembly GCF_014230305.1). GTDB lineage: Bacteria > Pseudomonadota > Alphaproteobacteria > Sphingomonadales > Sphingomonadaceae > Novosphingobium > Novosphingobium aerophilum. The sequence continues at coordinate 46,654 of NZ_JACLAU010000022.1, read as the reverse complement.
GGCCCCCGTGGGGCCGGCCCGCTACTCCCCGGCCGATCTCGACGCCGTGCTGGAGGAATGGGACGAAGTGCTCGACGTCAGCCGCGAGGACCTGGACGCCCTGTTCCGGGCCGTGGAGGCAAGGGTGCTGGGGCGGGGTTGAACCTGCCGCTCAGGGTTGCGGTCGATCGCTGGCCGACCCCGCCGCGACCGGGGCCACCGGCTCGCCCGCCTCGTGGGGCGGGAGGACCGAGGCGGGGACCGTGTCCACCTGCATCGCCTCGGTCGGCACGGAGGCCCGGTTGCGCACCCGGACATGCACCTCACGCCCGTCGACCAGGATCTCGTTGAAGCTCGGCGGGGTCGAGCGGACGCGCTGCGACAGCGTGCCCGCGCCGATCATCCGCAGCGGCCCCGCAGCGGTCTCGGCCACCAGGTCGAACGGGTCGTGGACATGGCCGGTCAGCACGCCCAGCACCCCGCGCCGGGCGAGTTCGGCCATGGCCCGGGTGCCGTTGATGGTGAGCACGCGGCCCCGGGCGTCGCGTTCGGGCAGGGGGTGATGCGCGGTGACCAGCACCCGGGCGCCGGACGGCAGGGCGTCGATTGCCGCCAGGGTGGCAGCCAGCGCCGGCTCGCGCACCCAGCCATCGACCCAGGGAAAGCGCCATTGCGCCCGCGTCACGGTCTGCAGCGGGACGATGTGCAGATCGTCCAGGTCGAGCGGACGCTCCAGCAGGCGCTGGATCGCGCGAAACCGGCGATAGGGGGCGACGAAGCGCTCGACCAGGTTGACATAGGGCATGTCGTGATTGCCCGGCTCGACCGTGACCGGGACGGGCAGGGCGCCGATCCACGCATTGGCGGCGCGGAACTCGGCGTGGCGCGCGCGCATGGTGAGATCGCCCGTCACCGCGACCGCCGCCGGCCGCTCCGCGGCGATCGCCCCGGCCACCCAGTCGAGCGCGCCGCGGTCTTCCCGGCCGAAGTGCAGATCGCTGATGTGGAACAGGGTGATCGGGCGGCTCATGCCCCGCTGCCAAGCAGATCGAGCGCGAAGGGCGCAAGCGAAAAGCGCTCCGTGGGGCTGCCGTCGCGCCGTTCGCCGTCGATCATCAAGGGGATCGGAGCCGCTTCCAGCGATCGGCAGGTGACCCGGGCGTGTTCGCCCAGGGGCTCGTGCGGACCCTCGCGGAAGTTGCGGCGCAGCAGGGCGAGGCCCTGGGCTAGATAGTCGCCGATGCTCTCGGCCCCATAGCCCGCGACGATCAGGCCGCGCGGGCCGGGGGCCAGGCGGATGCCGGCATAGCCCTCGGCCTTGCCCAGCGACGGATCGTCCAGCGCAACCATCGGCCCGACCGTGCTTTGCCGGATCGCGCTGACCGCCGCCCCCGCGATGTCCGCCACCGCCCCGTCGCGCAGCCCCTCGCGCACGTCGCTCCAGGTCGCCCCCGGCCCGGCGAGGACTTCGGCCAGGGCCGGGCCGTGCCCGGTGCGCACGCAGGTCCGGCGGGTGGGAACCAGCCGCGGCAGGCGCGCCGCGATCGTGTCGGCCGGATCATCGCCGTGGAGGGCGCGGGCGAGGAGGTTGGCGGTGCCGCCCGGCAGCGGCAGCAGCGCGCCACCCCAGCCCTCCAGCGCCGCGGCGACGGCGTTGATCGTGCCGTCGCCGGTGAAGACGGCCAGCACCCCGACCCCGGCGGCCTCGAGCGCGGCGCGGTCGGGCAGGCCTGCGGCGGCATCGATCACCCGGGCGGGAGGACAGCCGGCTGCGGCCAGGGCTGCGCTCACCGCGCGGGTCGCCGCCGGCGAATTGCTGCCGCTGGCCGGATTGGTCACCAGCCACAGCGGGGCTGACGGGAGGGCGGGGGTTGCAGCGGTCATGGCGTGCCAACCCGTGGCCCGGGCCGCCTGTTCCGGTCCGGAGCGGCCCCTTCGGGCCGGCTCACACCCGCCGGGACAGGATCAGCCAGGCCGAGACCGCATTGCTCAGGCTGTAGAGGCCATAGCCCCAGGCCCACGATCCGGTCCCGCTGGCCACCAGCAGCATCGACCCGAGCAGCAGGGCGAATTCGACGACCAGGCTCCCGCGCCCGCCGAACGATCCGAACAGCCAGCCGAGCTGGGCCAGCACCGGATGCCCGCTGTCGAGCACCGCGCGGTGCAGGGCGAAATTGGCGATGCCGAGCAGGAAGCAGACGAACAGGGCCATGCCCTTAGCATAGCCGGACGGCGGACCATGGCCATACGCGCTGCCCCGCAGCCCGACCGGCCGAGGCCGGGCTGCGGCCATCCGTGCCGCGTCTTATCGGGCCAGCAGGCCTTCCTCGGCGATCTTCTTCTGCCAGACCAGCGGGGCGAGCTTGTGGACGTTCTGCCCGGTCGAATCGACCGCCACGGTCACCGGCATGTCGACCACGTCGAACTCGTAGATCGCCTCCATGCCGAGGTCCTCGAAGCCGACCACCTTGGCCCCCTTGATCGCGCGGGCGACCAGATAGGCGGCGCCGCCCACGGCCATCAGATAGGCGCTTTCATGGCGGGCGATCGATTCGGTCGCCGCCGGGCCGCGCTCGGCCTTGCCGACGCAGGCGAGCAGGCCCTGGTCCAGCATCATGTCCATGAAGCTGTCCATCCGGGTGGCCGTGGTCGGGCCGGCCGGGCCGACCACCTCGTCGCGCACCGGATCGACCGGACCGACATAGTAGATCACCCGGCCCTTGAAATCGACCGGCAGCGCCTCACCCCTGGCCAGCATGTCCTTGATCCGCTTGTGCGCGGCATCGCGGCCGGTGAGCATCTTGCCGTTGAGCAGGATGCGGTCGCCCTGCTTCCAGCCCTTCACCTCCTCGGCGGTCAGCGTGTCGAGGTTGACCCGCTTGGCGGCGGCGTCGGGCGCCCATTCCACCTGCGGCCATTCGTCCAGTTTGGGCGCCTCGAGGAAGGTCGGGCCCGAGCCGTCGAGCGTGAAGTGCGCATGGCGGGTGGCGGCGCAGTTGGGGATCATCGCCACTGGCTTCGAGGCGGCATGGCACGGCGCGTCGAGAATCTTGACGTCGAGGATGGTCGACAGCCCGCCCAGCCCCTGGGCGCCGATGCCCAGCGCGTTGACCTTGTCGAAGATCTCGATCCGCATCGCCTCGATATCGTTGCTGGGCCCGCGCTGCTTGAGCTGGGCCATGTCGATCGGCTCCATCAGCGCCTGCTTGGCCAAGAGCATGCAGTGCTCGGCCGTGCCGCCGATGCCGATCCCGAGCATGCCCGGCGGGCACCAGCCGGCACCCATCTGCGGCAGCATCTCCACCACCCAGTCGACGATGTTCTCGCTGGGGTTCATCATCTTGAACTTGGTCTTGTTTTCCGACCCGCCCCCCTTGGCCGCGACATCGACCGAAATCGTGTCGCCCGGCACCATGGTGACGTGCAGCACGCTGGGCGTGTTGTCGCGGGTGTTGCGGCGGGTGAAGGCCGGGTCGGCCAGGACCGAGGCGCGCAGCTTGTTGTCGGCGTTGAGGTAGGCCCGGCGCACGCCCTCGTCGACGACCTCCTGCAGTGAACGGTCGCTCTCCAGCCGGCAGTTCTGGCCCCATGCGATGAAGACGTTGACGATCCCGGTGTCCTGGCAGATCGGGCGGTGCCCTTCGGCGCACATCCGGCTGTTGGTCAGGATCTGGGCGATCGCGTCCTTGGCGGCCGGGCCCTGTTCGGCCTCATAGGCGTCGCCCAGCGCGCGGATATAGTCCATCGGGTGGAAATAGCTGATGTACTGCAGCGCGTCGGCGACGCTCTCGATCAGGTCAGCCTCGCGAATCGTGACCATGTCCGCCATGCCTGCCGTGCTCCTTGGGGCCGTGGGTGATGCAATGCGGCGCCCATAGGACCAACCCCGCGCCGCCGTAAAGCGGCTTCGCGCGCGCGCCCGGACGGGCCCGGGACAAAGGCCGGGGCCCCGGGCCCCGGGTGAGACAGGACCTGCGGCGATACGCCATTCGGCGCATCGTCTTGCGCCCGCGAAAGCGCTTGGCGGAAAAAGGGCCTTGTCCTAGAAGGCGGAACATTGCAGTGGTGTATTGCTGCCGTAGGACACCACCGCGAACGCATGGCAGCGGCAGGCCGACAGGACCAGATACGGGCAGGACGAAGACCGGATGACGATTGTGCAGGCCAATGTGCTGGATCAAGCCAGCACCGCCCGGCGGGCGATGATCGACAGCCAACTGCGGGTCAGCGGCGTCAACGATCCCGCCGTGCTCGCCGCGATCGAGCGGGTCGCGCGTGAGGACCACGTGCCGGCGGCACAGCGGGACCTCGCCTACATCGATCGGGCGATTCCCCTTGGCGATGGGCACGCGCTGCCCGCACCGCTGTTCCACGGCCTGGCCCTGACCGAGGCCCGCATCCGCCCGGGCGAGCCGGTTCTGGTGGTGTCCGCCTCGGGCTACCTGGCCGCGCTGGCCACCGCGCTCGGCGCCCAGGTCGCCACGGCAACTCCGGCCGAAGCCGCCGCGGCTCCGGCGGGCGGACCCTATGCCCTGATCCTGGTCGACGGTGCGATCGAGCACCTGCCGGACGGTCTGGCGGGGCTGCTGGCGGAAGGCGGCCGGATCGTCACCGGGTCGGTCGAGCGCGGGGTCACCCGGCTGGCGGTCGGCACCCGTGCCGGGGGCTCGGTGGCGCTGCTGCCGCTGCTCGAGATCGGCATCCCGGTCCTGGCCGAATTCGCCGCGCCCAAGCGCTGGAGCTTCTGATGGCGCCGACGCGCAGACCGCGTCCGATGCGGCTGGCCCTGCTCGCGGGGCTGGCACTGGTGGCCGCTCCGCTGCGGGCCGATGACCTGCGCGATGCCCTGACCAGCGCCTATGCCACCAACCCGACGATCCAGGCGGCCCGCGCCAACCAGCGCGCGCTGGATGAGACCGTGCCCCTGGCGCGCGCCAATGGCCTCCCCAGCCTGTCGGGCCAGGCCACCCTCATCGAGTTCGTGAAGCGCAATCCGGTCGCCTTCACCGCGCCGATGCGGACCCTTGCCGGTCAGGTCAACCTGGGCGTGCCGGTCTATTCGGGCGGGGCGGTGCGCAACGCGGTCGAGGCGGCGGAAACCCGCGTCGGGGCCGGTCAGCAGGACCTGCGCGGGACCGAGGCCGGCCTGTTCAGCCAGGTCGTGGCGGTCTACATGGACGTGATCCGCGATGCCGCCATCGTCGGCCTCAATCGCCACACGGTCGAGGTGCTCGAGGTCAACCTCAAGGCCACGACCGACCGTTACGAGATCGGCGACCTGACCCGCACCGACGTCGCCCAGTCACAGTCGCGTCTGGCCCTGGCCCGGGGCGATCTGCGCAATGCCGAGGTCGGCCTGGTGTCCAGCCGCGAACGCTATATCCAGATCGTCGGCAAGGCCCCGGCCGATCTGGCGCCCCCGCCCCCGCTGCCCGGCATGCCGGCGACGCCCGACGAGGCGGTCGACTTCGCGCTGGAGCACAACCCCGATCTGCTGGCCGCGCGCGAACGGAGCAAGGCGGCCAAGATCGACGTGCGCGTGGCCGAAGCGGCCAAGCTGCCGACGGTTTCGGTGAACACCCAGGGCGCTTACCAGAACACGCTGGGGACGCTTGGCACCATTCCCGGCGGGCTCACCCCGCTGCAGCAGTTCACCACCGCCCAGGCCAGCGTCAGCCTGTCGGTTCCGCTGTTCCAGGGCGGACGCCCGGCGGCCCAGACCCGCCAGGCCCAGGCCCGCGAAGGCGCCGCGCTGGAGAGCGAGATCGCCGCCGAGCGCGCGGTGATCTCCGGGGTGCGGTCGGCCTTCGCGCAGTGGCGCGCGGCGAACGAGATCATCGCGATGAACCAGACCGCGGTCGATGCCGCGGCGCTCAGCCTCGAAGGGGTCAAGGCCGAGAACTCGGTCGGCAACCGCACGATCCTCAACATCCTCGATGCCGAACAGGAACTGCTGCGCGCCCAGGTCCAGTTGGTCGCCGCGCGGCGCAATGCCTATGTCGCCGGGTTCAACCTGCTTTCGGCGATGGGCAAGGCCGATGCCGATGATCTCGGGCTCGACGGCGGCGCGCTCTACGATCCGCAGACCAATTACGAGCGGGTCCGCCACCGGATCTTCGACTGGGACAAGGATCCCGAGCCGGTGGCCCATTCCACCCGCACCGCCGATACGCCGGCGCAGGACGCGACGAGCCCGGTGAAATCGCAGCCTTGAGCGGGCCTGCGGTGAGCGTGTAAGCCGGACCGGCCGCGATTCGGCACGCGGCATGAAGGAATGTGGGGGACAAGGGCAATGCGTCAGGCGGGCGAACCAACCGTCGAGGAGATCCTCGATTCGATCAAGAAGGTGATCGCGCGCGATAGCCGGCTGCCCGCGTCCGAGGATCGGCGTCCGGCCGCCGCATCGGCGCCCGCCGCGAGCCGGACCCCGCGCGCCCCGGTGATCGCGGACGAGGTGCTCGACCTGGCCGAGGCTGAAGCCTTCGATCTGGACGACGACGACGCGGACGCCCCGCTGCTGCCGGACCAGGCGGTTCACGCCATGCGCGATTCGCTTGCGGCCCTGGCCACCATGGCCGCGCCCGGCGCCGCGCCGCAGATCGTCCGTTCGGGCGAGACCTCGCTCGAAGGGCTGGTGCGCGACATGCTGCGGCCGATGCTGGCCGAATGGCTCGACAAGAACCTGCCGCCGATGGTCGAGCGACTGGTCGCGGCCGAGATCGCGCGGATCGTCGGCAAGAAGGGCTGAACGGGCTTGACCGACCGCGAGGACGATCGCGGAGGTGGGGGCGCGTCCGAACTGGCCCAGGCGCGGGCGGCGCTCGCCAAGACGGTGGGTGATGGTCCGCGGCGCCAGATCTTTCTCTGCGCCGAACCCCAGAAGGGCGAATGCTGCGCGCCCGAGGTGGGCAGCGCCGCGTGGAAGTACCTGAAGAAGCGGGTCAGGCAGCTCGGGCTCGACGGTCCGGGCGGGGTGGCGCGGACCAAGGCGGACTGCCTGCGCATCTGCGCGGCCGGCCCGGTCGCCGTGGTCTGGCCCGACGGGGTCTGGTACCACTCCTGCACCGAACCCGTGCTGGAACGGATCCTCCAGGAACACCTGATCGGGGGCGTGCCGGTGGAGGCATTCCGGCTGCGTCCGGGGGATGCGGCCGGCGACTGACCGTCACCTGAAGGCTGGTCTCTGCAGGCTGGCTTGTTTCGCCCGATCGCGCCTTGGCGCGTGCCTCAGCCGAACCCTTCCGCCAGAAACCGCGCGCCCAGTGCGGCGAGCAACGCGGCGCCATGCGGCAGGACGGTCTCGTCCAGCACCATCCGGGTCGAATGGATCCCGCAGCACTGGCGCCAGTCGTCGTCGGCATGGGCCATGCCGAGGAAGAACATCGCCCCGGGGACCTTTTCCAGCAGGTAGGCGAAGTCCTCGGCGCCCATGATCGGATCGGCCAGGCGCTGGAAGGCGCCGGTCCCCAGCAGGTCCCGCGTCACCCGCTCACCGAAATCGACCGCGCGGGAATCGCAGATCGTCACCGGGAAGCCCTCGGTCACGGTCACCCGGGCGGTGAGCCCGTGCGCGGCGGCGATGCCTTCGGCAACCAGGACCACGCTCTCGCGGATGCGCGCGCGGCTGGTGGTCGAGAGGGTGCGCATGGTGCCCCGCATCGCGACGCGATCGGCGATCACGTTGTGGGCGGTGCCGCCCTCGATCCGGGCGATGGTCAGCACCACCGGATCGTGCACGCTGAACCTGCGGGTGACCATGGCCTGCAGCGCCATGACGATCTCGCAGGCCACCGGCATCGGGTCGAGCGTCTCATGGGGGAGCGAGGCGTGACCGCCCCGGCCTTCGACCACGATGTCGATCTGGTCGGCCCCGGCCAGCAGCGGCCCGGCGCGGCCGCCGACCAGGCCGTGCGGGGCATTGGGCATGACATGCAGGGCGAAGGCCGCTTCGGGCAGGGGATCGATCAGGCCGTCCTCCAGCATGAAGCGCGCGCCGTGATGGCCCTCCTCGCCCGGCTGGAACATGAACTGGACCTCGCCGGCCAGCTCGGCCTGGCGCGCGCAGAGCAGGCGCGCGGCGCCGGCCAGCATGGCGGTATGGGCATCGTGGCCGCAGGCGTGCATGGTGCCGGGGATGGTCGAGGCGAAGTCCAGCCCGGTCTCCTCGGGCATCGGCAGGGCGTCCATGTCGCCGCGCAGCAGGACCCGGCGTCCGGCGCCCGCCCCGCCCTTCAGGGTGGCGACCAGCCCGGTGGTCGAAGGCCCCTCGCGCCAGTCGAGCGGCAGGCCGGCCAGCGCGGCGCGCACCTTGTCGCGGGTGCGCGGGGTGTGCAGCCCCAGTTCGGGTTCGGCATGGATCGCGCGGCGCAGGCCGACGATCTCGTCGGCCAGGCCGGTGGCGGCGGTCAGCAGGTCGGCGTGGAGCATGGCGCGCATCTTACCCCGGCGCGAACGCCTGTCGAGGGCGTCGCGGGGGCAGGGCTGCAGGGAACGCCCCGGGGAAAGGTGGTCAGGCGCCGATGCGCGTGGCGATGCGCTGGGCGGCGCGGTTATGGGCGATCACCGAGACCACCAGCAGCGCGTTGAGCACCAGCGACTGGTACAGGAAGTACCAGAGCGGGCTGCCCGCCAGCATGGCCAGCCCCAGCACGATCGCGCGGGGATTGGGCCCCAGGATCTTGCACAGCAGCAGCAGCGGCGGAGCCTCGGCGCGCACCGCGCTGCGGATCGCGGCCAGCCGGGCGGGATCATCCTGCGCGGCGGCGACGGCGGCATCGATCCGCAGGGCATGGGGGGTCAGCCCGGTGGCCAGGGCCAGGTAGGCCGAGACGAGCCGGCCGAAGGGGCTGCGCCCGGTGGCCGAATCCGCCGAATGGCTGTTGCGGATCCAGGGGGTGCCGTGGACCCACCACTGGTACTGCCGCCGTTGCACCTCGACATGGTTGGACTGGACGATGTGGCTCAGCCCGGCCGCCCACATCCACGTCCAGGCGATCCAGCGCGCGCCGGGGTCGCCCATCCCAGCCAGCAGCCAGCCGAGCACCAGGTAGAGCACGATGTGGCTGCAATAGTCGCACAGCCCGTCGACCATCTCGCCGATCGGGCTCGACCGGCCGGTGAGCCGGGCCAGATCGCCGTCGGCGCCGTCGACCACGTGCCAGGTCATGTGCAGCGCCATGCCCAGCAGGGCCGACAGCGGCCAGGCCAGCAGTCCCAGCGCCGGCGCGGCATAAGCGAAGGCTGCGGCGACCACGCAACACCCCCCGATCACCGACACCATGTTGGGCGTCAGCGGAGTCGGGGCGAGCAGACGCGCGAGCTGCCAGGCCAGCGGATGGTACAGGTAGTGATTCAGCGGATCCTGCAGCTCACGCGGGCGCTGCGGCCGTTTCCGGGAACCTGACGTTACGGCAACTGCGCCTTCCTGGCTGCTCAACCTGTACCTACCCTTCGTAAGGTGCGCCACCGGGCGGTCCGGCGGCGGTCGTGAATGCGTCTTACTGCAACCGAACCGTCATATAGGCTTGCGGGGGCCGTGAAGCCAACTATAGTCCCGGCCCGTCGGGCGCACCAGTGCTGCCCCTCGGCCATGGTGCAGGACCGGACAGGTCTGCAAAGGATTGGCCGATGGGCGGCATTTGTCGTGCAACGTCGGAAGTCCGGTGGACGAAGGGCGTATCCCGCGCGTCGAGGAGGTGAGGGACGGCAAGGTGCCGGTCCGGATGGCCTGCTCGAAGCGATGTTCTAACCAGGGCGCCGGAGCCGGAAGGGTTCTCCAGATCGTCCGCCTGAAGGGGTTCCAGTTAATGAAGTCTATCAAGGTTGCCGTGATCGGTGTGGGCAACTGTGCGAGCTCGCTGGTGCAGGGCGTGGCCTATTATCGCCAGAACAACTCGTCGCAGGGTCTGATCCATGACGTGATCGGCGGCTATGGCGCCGGCGATGTCGATTTCGTCCTGGGCATCGACGTCGATCAGCGCAAGGTCGGCAAGGACATTGCCGAGGCGATCTTCGCCGCCCCGAACTGCACCGCGGTGTTCCAGCCCGAGGTCCCCGCCACGGGGGCCAAGGTGATCATGGGCAAGATCCTCGACGGCGTGGCCGATCACATGACCGGCATGGGCGACAAGGGCTTCATCCTGGCCGACGCACCCGAGGCGACCAAGGAATCGATCGTCGCCGCGATCAAGGACAGCGGGGCCGAGGTGCTGGTCAACTTCCTGCCGGTGGGCAGCGAGACCGCGACCGAATTCTACATGGAATGCGCGCTGGAAGCGGGCGTCGCGGTGGTCAACTGCATGCCGGTGTTCATCGCCAGCCGTCCCGAGTGGGAAGCCAAGTTCCGCGAGAAGCGCATCCCGATCGTGGGGGATGACATCAAGGCCCAGGTCGGTGCGACGATCGTCCACCGCGTCCTGTCGAGCCTGTTCGCCGCCCGCGGCGTCACGGTCGAGCGGACCTACCAGCTCAACACCGGCGGCAACACCGATTTCATGAACATGCTCGACCGCCAGCGGCTGGGCAGCAAGAAGGAATCGAAGACCGAGGCGGTGCAGGCCATGCTCGCCCAGCGGCTCGAGGATGAGAACATCCACGTCGGCCCGTCCGACTATGTGCCGTGGCAGAAGGACAACAAGCTGTGCTTCCTCCGCCTGGAAGGCGCGCAGTGGGGCAACGTGCCGATGAACCTCGAGCTGCGCCTCTCGGTCGAGGACAGCCCGAATTCGGCCGCCTGCGTGATGGACGCGATCCGCTGCTGCAAGGTCGCGCTCGATCGCGGCGAGGGCGGGGCGCTGGTCGGCCCGTCGGCCTACTTCTGCAAGCACCCGCCGCAGCAGTTCAGCGACGATACCGCGGCCCACATGGTCGAGGAATACATCGCGGCCACGGCGATCGCCGCCGAGTAACCGGCGCCGGGGACGGGGCACGAACGGGCGCGGCATGGATGCGGTGATCATCGCCGCCGGCTATGGCAGCCGGCTGCGCGACTTGTCCGATTCCAAGCCGCTCACCCCGGTCTGCGGCGTCCCCCTGATCGAACTCGGCGTGCGCCAGGCTCATGCCGCCGGCGCCCGCCGTGTCACCGTGGTGACCGGGCACGAGGCGGCCCGGGTCGAGTCCTTCCTGGCCGACCTGGCCCAGCGCAGCGGGATCCCGATCCTGGCCGAACGGGTGAGCGACTGGTCCAGACCCAACGGCTTTTCGGTGATCGCCGGAGCCGCGCGGGTGGCCCAGGCAGGCGGACGTGACTTCCTGCTGATGATGGCCGACCACATCTTCTCGGCCGAGATCCTCCATCGCCTCGCCCGGGAGGGTGGCAGTGACCGGGGGGTGACGCTGGCGATCGATCGCCGCGTCGACAACCCGCTGGTCGATCCCGACGACGCCACCTGGGTCCGCACCGACGAACAGGGGCGGATCCGCGCGATCGGCAAGACCATCAGCCCTTATGACGCGGTCGACTGCGGGGCCTTCCTGTGCACCCCCGAACTGCCCGAGGCGATTGCCGAGGCGATCGCCGCCGGGGCCGCCGGCAGCCTGTCCGACGGGATGCAGCGCCTGGCCGACAAGGGTCGCGCCGCGACGATGGAGATCGCCGGAGCCTGGTGGCTCGACGTGGACGACCCGCGGGCCCATGCCCTGGCCGAAGCCCAGGCGCCGGGGCAGCTCGCGGCGCTGTACGGCTGACCGGGGGCGGTGCCGCGCCGCTTTCCTGCAATGGAACCGGGGTCTACGGATACTTGATCCGGATGCGGGTCAGCAGCCCCGAGCGCGGGATCGACAGGCGTACCGAACGGAACGAGGGCAGCCCGGCCAGGGTGCTGGGATTGTTCGAGAAGCCATAGCCTTCCGCCGGCAGGCCCAGCCCGGTGCGATCGAAGGTCTGGCTGGCGTTCTCGTCATGATAGATCGCGATGGCGTAGACCCCCGGTTCGGGCACGTAGATGCACCCGGTGGTGGTCCCGGCCCGGGCGGGCACGCGGCCGACGTAAAGCGAGCCGTGCTTGACCAGGAACTTGCGCGGATTGTCGGCATAGAGCGTGATCGCGATCAGCCCGTTGCCGTTCGCCACGCCCTCCACCGCGACATCGATCCAGGTGGCGCTGGGGGTGCCGGTGCATCCTGCCGGCGCCGCCTCGGCCCGCGCTGGCGCCGTGCCTCCCGCCAGGGCCGCCAGCGCGGCAACAAGCGGCAGGGCCCGGTGACCGGGCTTGCATGGGATCATCGAGCGGCTCCTGCGGACGGCATCAATGTGCGTTCTGGCACCAACCGTGGCCGGGCCGCGACCGCGAATCAAGCCCCGACGTCATGGCGCTCCGTTCGCTGTCAAATCGGTGTGTCGCGAACGGTGTGGAAAACGGCGCGCCGCGTGGTTGTGGGCCGCGTCCGCGCTGTCTAACCCCGCAGGGCAAGGACCATTCCCGACCATGACCGCGCCGCTCATTTCGCCCTCGCTGCTCTCGGCCGACTTCGCGCGCCTGGGCGAAGAGGTGCGCGCGATCGACGCGGCGGGAGCGGACTGGATCCATGTCGACGTGATGGACGGACACTTCGTGCCCAACCTCACGATCGGGCCGATGGTGGTCAAGGCGCTGCGCCCGCACACCGCCAAGCCGTTCGACGTCCACCTGATGATCAGCCCGGTCGACGCCTATGTCGAAGCCTTCGCCGCCGCCGGGGCCGACATCATCACGGTCCACCCCGAAGCCGGCCCCCACGTGCACCGCACGGTCCAGCTGATCCGCTCGCTCGGCAAGAAGGCGGGCATTTCGCTCAACCCCGCCACGCCCGCCAAGATGCTGGACTACCTGATCGACGATATCGACCTGGTCCTGGTGATGAGCGTCAACCCCGGGTTCGGCGGGCAGAGCTTCATCGCCAGCCAGTTGCGCAAGATCGAGGCGGTGCGCAAGATGATCGACAAGTCCGGCCGCGACATCCGGCTGGAGGTGGATGGCGGGGTCGATCGGGCCACGGCACCGCAATGCGTGGCCGCCGGGGCCGATGTGCTGGTGGCCGGCACGGCCACCTTCCGCGGCGGCGCCGAACACTATGCCGCGAACATCGCCGCGCTCAAGGGACAAGGCTGAACCATGGTCGACGTCGCCTCCCGCTCCGCCGCCCCGACAGGTGCCGGTGCTCGCGGCGGCGGTACTCGCGACGGGGGCGTTCGGGAGGGGGAAGCCCTGGCCGTGCCGCTGCCGGTCGGTCGGCCGGAACCCCATGCGCTGAGCGGGGATGACCTGACCGCCGCGGCCGTGGGCAGCGAGGTGATCGAGCCGGGCCGGATGCTGGCCCTGGCCGACTTCTCGCCGCCATCGCTGTCTCCGGCCGAGCGGCTGGTCCGCCTGGCCTATGGCCTGGGTCTGCGCGGCAGCGTGATGGGCGCCTTCCGCAAGCCGGCCAAGCGGCGCCTGCTGGCCACCGTGGCCAACCCGCTGCCCGGCGACCGCGTGGCGGGGACCGCGCTGCGCGCCGGACATTTCCTGCTCCACGGCGTCAAGCTGCCGATCGCCCAGGCCGAGCTGGCCGGCGTGGCGCGGATGACGCCGCCGATGGAGCGCTATGTCCACGGCTTCACCTGGCTGGCCGATCTCGAGGCGGCCAGCAGCCGCGATCAGGCGGCGCCGCTGGCCGAACGCATCCTGGCGGCCTGGATCGAGGCCAATGCCGAGCCTCCGGCCCGCGCCGCCAAGGCCGGTAGCTGGACCGTGTCGCTCACCGGCACCCGCCTGCTGTCGTGGTTGGTCCACGCTCCGCTGATCCTGTCGGGCGGCCTGCGCACCCGCATGCTGGGCATGATCGACGGCCATGCCCGCTGGCTGGACCGCAACGTCGGCCGCGGCGAGGACCTGCTGGCCCAGCTCGCCGGCTGGTGCGGCCTGGTCGCGGCCGGGCTGCTCCTGCCCGACGGCAAGGGCCGCCGCCTGTATGGCGAGGCCGGACTGGTGCGCTGCCTGGGCGAGCTGGTCGGCGACGATGGCGGCACCCTGGCCCGCAGCCCGCTGGCGCAGATGGAGGCGATCGCGCTGCTGGTCCGCCTGTCGGCCTGCTACCGCGCGCTGCGCAACGATCCGCCGCAGGTGATCCAGGGCACGCTGGGCCTGCTGGTGCCACCGCTGCTGGCGCTGACTCACGGGGACGGCTCGCTGGGCTCGTGGCAGGGCGGCTGGGCGATCAGCGCCGACGAGGTGGCCCGGCTGATCGAGGCCTCGGGCGTGCGCACCCGGCCGCTGCGCGATGCGCGCCAGTGGGGTTATCAGCGGGCCGTGGCGCAGAAGACGATCCTGCAGTTCGACGCGGCGCCCCCGCCGATGGCACGGCACGCGCGCACCGGCTGCGCCTCGACCCTCGCCTTCGAGCTGAGCCATGCGGGCCAGCGCATCATTGTCAACTGCGGCGGGGCCGCGGCGGCGGGCGGGCTGATCCCGGCGCGGCTCGAACAGGGCCTGCGCGCCACGGCAGCCCATTCCACGCTGGTGCTGGATGACGCCAATTCGACCGCGGTCCTGATCAACGGCAAGATCGGCGCCGGCGTGGCCGAGGTCGAGGTGGACCGGCGCGCCCTGATGGGCGAGCGCAACGGCGGCGCGACCCGGATCGAGGCCAGCCATGACGGCTATGTGGCGCGCTATGGCCTGGTCCATCGCCGCATCCTGATCCTGCGCGACGATGGCACCGAGCTGCGCGGCGAGGACCTGCTGGTGCCGACCCGTGGCAAGGGCGCCAAGGGCAAGGTCGCCTTCGCGATCCGCTTCCACCTTGGCCCGGGGATCGAGGTTGGCCAGTCGCCCGATGGTCAGGGCGTCGGCCTGGCCCTGCCGGACGGGTCCTACTGGCAGTTCCGCGTCGGCGGTGGCGAGGTCGTCATCGAGGAATCGCTGTGGGCCGATGGCAATGCCCGGCCGGTGGCGATCCAGCAGATCGTGGTCCAGGGCCTCGTCAGCCGCGGGGGCGGCAACTTCGCCTGGCTGTTCAAGCGGATGGGCTGAGGCCTTCGCCGGGCCTCGCATTGGGCAAACCTTGCTGGGTTTTGTTCGCGCAGAGACGCAGAGGCGCAGAGAGCCTGTGCACCACTCGCGCGCAGCGAGCCTTTTTGACCGCCAAGGCCTGGCGATCGTTCGGCATTACCGGGCGACTTCGTCGCGGGCGCAACCTCTCTGCGCCTCTGCGTCTCTGCGCGAACCCAAGACCCTGCCCCCGCGCTCACCCCTTCCGGAACGGCGTCCGCTCGCCCAGCAGCAGCTGTTCCTGCTCGATCCCGGCGCGTTCGCGTTCGAGGAAGTCGGCGATCGCGGCGCGCAAGCCCGGGTGGACGATGTGGTGGGCCGACACGGTCTGCACCGGCTCATAGCCGCGCGCCAGCTTGTGCCCGCCCTGGGCCCCGGCCTCGACGCGGGCGAGGCCCAGCTCGATCGCGGCGTCGATCGCCTGATAGTAGCACAGCTCGAAGTGGAGGAACGGCTTGTCGACCACCGCGCCCCAGTAGCGCCCGTAAAGCGCCTCGGCGCCGATGAAGTTGAGCGCGCCGGCGACCGGGGTGCCATCATGGAAGGCCAGCACCAGCAGGATGCGGTCGGCCATGCGTTCGCCCAGCAGGGTGAAGGCCTCGCGCGTCAGGTAGGGGCGGCCCCATTTGCGCGCGCCGGTGTCCTGGTAGAACTGCCAGAAGGCGTCCCAGTGCGCGGGCCGGATCCCGGCACCGGTCAGCCGGCGGATCTCGACCCCCTCCTGCGCGGCGGCGCGTTCCTTGCGCAGCGTCTTGCGCTTGGCCGAGGACAGGGTGGCGAGGAAATCGTCGAACCGGGCATAGCCGCGATTGGTCCAGTGGAACTGGATGTCGCTGCGCGGCAGCCAGCCCGCGGCCTCGAACAGCGGGACCTGGGCCGGTTCGATGAAGGTGGCATGGGCCGAGGACCACCCCTGCGCCGCGACCAGCGCCTCGGCCCCGCGCAGCAGGGCCAGGCCCAGCGCCGGGTCGCGGGTCAGCACGCGGGGGCCGGTGGCCGGGGTGAACGGCACGGCGATCTGCAGCTTGGGGTAGTAATCGCCCCCGGCCCGGTGCCAGGCATCGGCCCAGGCGTGATCGAACACGTATTCGCCCTGACTGTGGGTCTTGCGGTAGGCCGGGAGGGCCGCCACCAGGGTCCCTGCCGCATCGCGGATCGCCAGCGGCACCGGGTCCCAGCCGGAGCGGCCGCCGACGCTGCCCGAATCCTCCAGCGCGGTCAGGAAGGCGTGGCTGACGAAGGGATTGCCGCCATCGGTCAGGGCGTCCCATTCCGCCGCCCCGAACGATCCGACGCCCGGGGCGATCGCGACCGTGATCCCTTCATCCCCCGCGGCCTGCGGATCGTTCGGGCTCACGGCACGCCCGCTCCTTCCACGGTGGGGGCATCGGCATGATCCAGCGCCCGCTCCAGCTGGTCGGCCGTGCGGATCGTCCAGGTGGCGATCGGCAGGCCGCGCAGACGCTGGGCGCGGGGGAACCGGCCGGGCAGGTCACGGATGTCGTAGGACAGGAAATCGGGCTTGGCCTGCCACAGCATCCGGTGCCGCCGCCAGCGCCCGGTCAGCGCCTTGTCGTCCTGTTCGCTGATCACCAGCCCGCGCACCGTGTGCGGCGAATGGAGCAGGAACCAGCGGACGATCCGGGCATCGAAGCTCATCACCGCGTGCGGGCCGCGATAGCCTTCCAGTACGCGGCGCACCGCCAGGCACAAGGCCCCGCTGCGCCCGTCCTCCGGGGCCTTGATCTCGATCAGCAGGGGCACCTCGCCCGCGATCCGGTCAAGCAGCGCGCGCAACGTGGGGATCGTGTCGGTGCTGCCCAGCAGCGCGATCGTGCCCAAATCGGCGGCGGTACGCTCACCGATCCGGCCGCTCAGCCCGGTCAGCCGGTCCAGGGTATCATCGTGGAACACCATCGGCTGGCCGTCGCCGGACTTGTGGACATCGCACTCGATCCCCAGGCCCCGGTCGATCGCCGCCATGGCGGCCGACAGGCTGTTCTCGGGCACCCCCGGCCCGTGCAGGCCGCGGTGGGCAAAAGTTGCGCCGCGCAACCACGCGACGCGCTCCGGCTTCGGGGCCGGGGCCAGCCAGCGATCAAGCGGGCTTAACAGCGACAATGGCGTCAACCTCCACCGCGGCGCCGAGCGGAAGGGTGGGTACGCCCACCGCACTGCGGGCGTGCTTGCCGGCCTCGCCGAACACCACCGCCATCAGCTCCGAGGCGCCGTTGGCCACCTTGGGCTGGTCGGTGAAGGCCCCGGTCGAATTGACGAAGGCCCCCAGCTTGACCACCCGCTCGACCCGGTCGAGCGATCCCAGCGCTGCCTTGAGCTGGGCCAGGATCATCAAGCCGCAGGCCTGCGCCGCCGCCGTGCCCTGATCGACCGACACATCCTCGCCCAGTCGGCCGGTGACGAGCTTGCCGTCGATGAACGGCAACTGGCCCGAGACATGGGCCAGGCCCGCGGCCACCACCACCGGGACATAGGCTGCAACCGGAGCGGCGGGGGCGGGCAGGGCCAGGCCCAGTTCGGCCAGCCGGGCCTCGATGGCGCCGGCTTCGCTTGCGGTATCGGTCATTCAGGGTCTCCGTTGATCCGGCCGAGCAGCCAGGGCAGTGCCTGGGGCCAGGCGTCGATCCGGGCGTGGGCATGGCCGGCACTGTGGGCGCAGGCAATCAGCGGGGCAAGCTCGGGCTCGCCGCAGAAATGCAGGCGGCCCAGCTCGGGGGCGTGCTCGGCCGCCGAATTGTGGTGGTGGGCGATGTCGTCGATGAACACCGCGCGGCTCGGCCGGTACTCGTCGAGGATGCGGCGCAGCGCCGGACCCTTGGGGCCGAGATTGGTGTAGACCTTCAGGTTGAGCCCGTGGTCCAGCAACTGGGCCGTGCGGCGCTGCTGGTGCTCGTCGCCGAGGTTGGTCAGCACGACCACGTCGGCCACTTCGCCCAGGGCGCCCATCGCCTCGACCGCGCCGGCGATCGGGTACTGGCGATCCATCGCCTCGCAGAAGAACAGGTTGAGCAGCCGCCAGATCTCGCTCGGCTCGACCGGCTCGGCCGTGTCGGTCCAGGTCATCGATCGGGCGAAGTCGTTGCCCTTCATGCTGAAGGTCACGCCCTGGGTCTCGTCCAGCCAGGCGCGGAACGGCGCGATCATGTGCAGCAGCACCTCGTCGCAGTCGCTGATCACCAGCGGGCGGGCGGCGTCGGGGCGGCTCATCGGGGCAGCCTGTCCGCGGCATGGGCCAGCACCTCGGGCGCGACCCCGAGATGATCGGCCGCGTCGACCAGATCGGGCTCGTGCGCGGCAAGGAAATCCAGCACGGCGCCCAGCACCGCCGGATCGCCCAGCCCGGCGCGCAGCGCATCCGGTGTCAGTCCGGTCAGCGCCAGCAGGCGTTCGGCCCGGCTTTCGCTCTGCAGCAGCCAGCCGAGCGCGCCGAGCGCCAGTGCCTGGGGATCCGTTGCGGGATCGGCGGGGGATGAGGGCGCGCGGAGAATTGTCAGGGTCTTCCCTTGGGCATAGAGGTGAACCAGCAAGGCATTCGCTGGGCGGGATTGCAAGTGGCAAAGAGAATTCTCGTTGTCGAGGACAACGATCTCAACCGAAAGCTGTTCTGCGACGTGCTGAAGAGCCAGGGCTTCGCCGTCGAGCCGGTGGCGGACGGCACGCAGGCGCTGGCCCGCGCGCGGGACTTCGTGCCGAACCTGATCATCATGGACATCCAACTGGCCGACGTGTCCGGTGTCGAGCTGATCGAACGGGCCAAGGCCGATCCCGCGCTGCGTCCGATCCCGGTGCTGGCGGTCACCGCCTATGCCGGGCGAGGCGACGAGGAGCGCATCCGCGACGCCGGGGCCGAGGGCTATCTGGCCAAGCCGGTGTCGATCGGGCCATTCCTGGCTGCGGTGCGCGGGCTCCTGGACAAGGCGACGGCTTGACTTCGCCCGCCGCCCCGGCTTTGGCCTAGGGACATGCCGCAGGCTGCGGCCGGGGCCAGCCGGGCCCCGTTTCTGGAGATGGACCATGGATCGCGCCGCCACTGCCGACCGGATCGCCGCCCTGATCGCCCCTTTCAACAAGAAGGGCGTCGCGATCACGGATGCCACGACCTTTGCCGGTGACCTGGAGTTCGACAGCCTGACCGTGATGGACTTCGTGGCGGCGATCGAGGACGAGTTCGACATCATCATCTCGATGAACCAGCAGGCCGAGATCGAGACTTACGGCCAGCTGGTCGATGCGGTGGTGAAGCTGCAGGGGTAACGGCGTCCAGCCCGCCCTGCCCCGTCCGCTCGTGCTGAGCCTGTCGAAGCACGCGCGCGGCGTTTGGTCTTGGGGCGGGGGTGGGCGCGTGGCCTTCGACAAGCTCAGGCTGAGCGGACCTGGGCATTATGGGTCCGGGGGCAAGGTGGCAGACGACGTAAACGGTTTACGGGACAGACAATGACCGATCTCTTCTCCAAATTCGATGCCCTGATCGCCCAGCGCGAGGGCCTGCTGGCGACCGGGGTGACCGACCCGTTCGGCCTGGTCATGGAGCGGGTGATCTCGCCCACCGTGGCGGTGTGCAACGGGCGGGAGACGATTCTCCTCGGCACATACAACTACATGGGCATGACCTTCGATCCCGACGTGATCGCGGCAGGCAAGCAGGCGCTCGACGATTTCGGCTCGGGCACGACGGGCAGCCGCGTCCTCAACGGCACCTATGCCGGGCACCGCGCGGTCGAGGATGCGCTGAAAGAATTCTATGGCATGGACCATGCCATGGTGTTCTCCACCGGCTACCAGGCCAACCTGGGCATCATCAGCACGATCGCCGGCAAGGGCGACTACATCGTGCTCGACATCGACAGCCACGCCTCGATCTGGGACGGCTGCAAGATGGGCGACGCCGAGGTCGTGCCGTTCAAGCACAACGATATCGTCGCGATGGAAAAGCGCCTGAAGCGGATTCCCGAGGGCGCGGGCAAGCTGGTCATCCTGGAGGGCGTCTATTCGATGCTGGGCGACATCGCCCCGCTCAAGGAGATGATCGCGGTCGCCAGGGAGAACGGAGCGATGGTCCTGGTCGACGAGGCGCACTCGATGGGCTTCATCGGCCCCAACGGGCGCGGCGTGGCGGAAGAGCAGGGCGTGCTCGACCAGGTCGATTTCGTGATCGGCACCTTCTCCAAGTCGGTCGGCACGGTCGGCGGCTTCTGCGTGTCGAACCACCCCAAGTTCGAGATCATGCGGCTGGTCTGCCGGCCCTATGTCTTCACCGCCAGCCTGCCGCCCAGCGTGGTCGCCACCGCAGCAACCTCGATCCGCAAGCTGATGCACGGCGCGGATAAGCGGGCGCACCTGTGGGAGAACAGCCGCACCCTGCACAAGGGGCTGAAGGACCTGGGCTTCCAGCTCGGCACCGACGAGCCGCAGAGCGCGATCATCTCGGTGATCATGCCCGATCTGGAGCGCGGCGCCGGGATGTGGGAAGCGCTCCTCCACGAAGGGCTCTATGTCAACCTGGCCCGTCCGCCCGCCACGCCGGCGGGGATGACCCTGCTGCGCTGCTCGCTCTGCGCCGAACACACCGCGGAACAGGTGCAGACGATCATCGGCATGTTCGCCCGCGCCGGCAAGGCCGCCGGGATTCTCTGACCCCCGGCCCCGCCAGGCCAGCCTCCCGGCCCCGCCAGGCCAGCCTTCCGGAACGGCCTGTCTCCGGGGGTAGGGGTACGCTCAGCCATGTTTCGACACATCCGGGACATGCTGTGAATGCAGGACCTCGGGCATAGCGCCGCACCGAACACCTTGCGGAGGTCTGCGATGCGTGCCCGTTCCGTCATTCTTGTTGCCCTGACCCTGGCGGCGGCGCCCGCGCTGGCGCAGCCTGTCCCGCCGGGAGCCGCTGCTCCGGCCGGCGCGCCCGGGATGGGCGCGCGCCCGGCCGGGCCGCCGGTGCCGCAGGGCTGGACCATGTCGGTCGGCGTCGGCACCATGTTCGGCACGGCCTGGCAAGGCTCGCGCGATACGGCGCTGGGCGTCATCCCGGACCTGCGGATCAACTACAAGGACCGCCTGTTCTTCTCGATCCCGGAAGGGCTCGGCTGGAACGCGGTCAACACCCGCGAATGGAAGGCCGGTCCGCTGATCAAGCCGCGCTTCGGGCGCAATGCCGAAAACGGCGGCTCGCCCTTCCAGGTCCTGGGCGGCAGCACGGCGCTGCGCGGGATGGGCGACATCGGCATAGCCGGCGAGGCCGGCGCCTTTGTCGAGCGGCGCTTCGGCCGGATGGGCAGCTGGCGCGCCCGCGCCGAGCTGCGCCAGGGCTTCGGGGCGCACGAGGGCCTGGTGGGCGACCTGTCGCTGTCCTACGCTGGCCGCTCCGGGCGCCTGCTTTACTCGGTCGGCCCGCGCGCGACCTTGGCCAGCCGCGACTATATGCAGACCTACTTCGGGGTCGATGCCGCGCAGGCGGCGCGCACCGGGCTGGCCGTGTCGCGGCCGCAGGGTGGGCTCGTGTCCTATGGTCTGGGCGGCACGCTGATCCGCCCGCTGGACCGCAGCCGCACGGTCTCGCTGTTCGGCGGGATCGACCAGTTGGGCGATCGTCCGGCCAGCTCGTCGCTGATCCGTCAGCGCGGGCAGCGCGCCGCGTTCAACCTGGGCGTGGTCTATTCCTACCGCTTCCGGCTGTGACCGGACACCGGAGTACAGGTTCTAGTCCGTCTTGAACGCGTCGTGGCAGTTCTTGCAGGCCGCGCCGACGTTCTTGACTGCGGCCCGGACCATGGCCGCATCCCCGCCTTCGACCGCGGCCTTGAGCGCGACCGCGGCCGCTTCCAGCCGGGTCGCCGCGGTGCCGAAATCGGCATTGCGGGTCCAGACCTCGGCCTTGGCGTCGGTGCGCTTGCCGTCCTGCGGGCCCGATCCTGCGGGGAACCAGGTCTTCACCCGGGGCGCCAGTTCGGCGATCTTGTCCGCCGCGACCCGCACCGTGGCCGAGGTCGGGGTGTCGGCCTTGAGCTGGCCGTCGATCTCCTTCATCGCCTTGCCCAGCTCCTCGAAATGCTCGTGCCGGGCCCGCACGGCCTGGCCGCCGGGGCTGGTGTCGGTGCAGCCGCCGAGCAGCAGGGCCGACAGGGCGGCGACGGCGAGCAGACGGGTGTTCATCGGGATTCCCCTTGGTGATGGGCTGACCCCATCTCGGGCGAGGCAGGCCTTCCTGTCAATCCGTGGCGGGTCCCGCCGGTTCCGGAGAGGCTAGCGGGACGGGGGCACCAGGCTGATCGCGGTCACGCTGTCGCACTTCGATCCGGGGCGATGGGTGCCGCCTTCCAGCAGGGTGACCGCCGCGAAGCCGGCCAGCACCAGTGCCACGAAGCCGATGGTGACCAGGGCCAGGTACTTGTCGATGAAAGCCTTGATCGGCGCACCGAACAGGCGGAACAGCACGCCCACGATCATGAAGCTGATCGCCCGGCTGGCCAGGCTGGCGAGCAGGAAGGTGCCCAGCGGCATGGCGATGAAGCCGGCGGTGATGGTCAGCAGCTTGAACGGGATCGGGGTCGCCCCCTTGACCACGAAGATCCAGAAGCCCGTCTCGCGCAGGTAGCAGGCCGCCTTGGGAAAGCTCCGCTCCAGGCCCAGCCAGTGCAGCAGTTGCGCGCCGATGGCCTCGTAGAGGAAGTGGCCGATGGCATAGCCGAGCAGGCCCCCCGCGACCGAGGCGAGGGTGGCGATCGCCGCGAAGCGCAGGGCCTTGCGCGGCTCGGCCAGGCACATCACGCCGAGCAGCGGGTGCGGCGGGACCGGGAAGAAGCTCGCCTCGACAAAGGCGAACAGCGCCAGCCATGCCTCGGCCCGGCGATCGGCGGCCTTGGCCAGGGTCCAGTCGTAGAGGCGGCGCAGCATTCCCGGGCTCCCGTGATGATCGCCTCCGCCATAGGGGCGCGGCAGGAACCCCGCAAGCCGGCACAATATAACCTATTTGGTGAAATGGCTTGACATCGTCACGCTGTTTCGGTACATAAACGGAACATCGCGATAGTCCGAGTCGCTCCGGCCTCTCCCGGCCCTTCCGCCTGTCGCCTCCCGCATCACCCCACCCCGGCTATGGGACCCCCAGCATGACGCACCCCGTCGGTGACGCGCCGCGTCGCCCGTTTCGCCCTGGCGCGCCGCGCAACTGGCGCAGCCAGTTCCT
The DNA here is from genome assembly GCF_014230305.1 of Novosphingobium aerophilum. Lineage (GTDB taxonomy): Bacteria > Pseudomonadota > Alphaproteobacteria > Sphingomonadales > Sphingomonadaceae > Novosphingobium > Novosphingobium aerophilum. The sequence continues at coordinate 23,464 of NZ_JACLAU010000022.1, read as the reverse complement.
GGCCGCCCTGGCGCAGACGTCGAATGTCACCGCGGCCGCGCAGCAGGCCCAGGTCAGCGTAAGCTGGGTCTACAAGACCAAGCGCGAGGATCGCGATTTCGCCCAGGACTGGCTGGCGGCCCTGTGCGAGGGTTACGACCAGCTCGAGGTCGAGCTGCTGGCCCGCCTGCGCGAGGGCGAGCCGCGGGACGCGACCCGACGCTATGACAATGCCACCGCCCTGCGGCTGCTTCTTGCCCATCGCGACAGCCGCGCCCGGTACATGGCGCAGCAGGATCATGTCTCGGCCGAGGCGGTGCGCGCCTCGATCGAGGAGAAGCTGGCGCGGCTGCGCGACGAAGTGCTCGAACGGGAAGCGATGGAACGGGTGCCGCCGGTGACCCCCTCCGCGGTGCCCGGCAGCCCGGCTGACCGTGAGGCGGCCGGTGCCTGAGCCTGCCTCCGGGGCCGCAAGCCGCGAGGGCATGGGCCCGGTTACCCTCCCCGAGGCGGCGACTCCCGCCTGGTTCCAGTGGCTGAACCGGGCCACCGATGCGGAGAAGTCCAGTCTGGTCGCGCGCATGGACCGGGCCGAGCGCAATCGCTGGCGACGAACCTGGCCGGTCTGGGCGCGGCGGGCGCAGCTGCCTCCGGAGGGGGACTGGCTGCGCTGGCTGATCCTGGCCGGGCGCGGCTTCGGCAAGACCCGGGCCGGGGCCGAATGGGTCCAGGCCATCGCCAGCGCCGATGGCGCGGCGCGGATCGCCCTTATCGGCGCCAGCCTGGGCGAGGCGCGGGCGATCATGGTCGAGGGCGAGAGCGGCCTGCGCCGGATCGCTCCTCCGGGACAGGAACCGCATTACGAAAGCTCGCTGCGCCGGCTGACCTGGCCCAGCGGGGCGCAGGCCACGCTGTTCTCGGCCGGCGAACCCGAATCGCTGCGCGGGCCCCAACACAGTCACGCCTGCGGGCCAGGCGCAGAAGGAGGTCTTCGTCAACCAGGCGCTGTCCGCCCTGGATGGCCTGGTGCACTGCGCCATCGAGGGCGAGGCGGTCGCGCCGCCGGCCGCGGCGGCCGACGGCACCGCCTGGCTCGTGGCCACCGGGGCGAGCGGCGACTGGGCGGGCTGCGATGGCCTGCTGGCGTTGCGCCAGACGGGACAGTGGCTGTTCGCGCCCCCGCGTGACGGGATGCAGGTGCTCGATCGCGGGCGCCGCCAGATGCTGCATCGGGTGGCGGGGACCTGGCGGGCTCCGGCCCGGCCACCGGCCCCGGTCGGCGGCGCCGTGATCGATGTCGAGGCGCGGGCCGCGATCGCCGCGCTTGTTGCGGCCCTGCAACAGTGGGCCGTCTTCCCGGCCTGATTCACGGAACCATTCCCGGACCGACCGGTTTGAGCGGCACACGAGGTCTCTCGTGGCGTTCCGGACAGCCGATGGCCGATTCCGGCGCGTGTCCAGCGTGCCTGCCAGGCATGCGTTCGAACCGACGACTTTTCCGGCCGCGCCCGACGCGGGCGGCAAAAAGGGGAACCATGATGCGTAAACTTGTTCTTGGTCTGGCCATGGCCACCACCGCTCTGGCGGTGCCGGCGCATGCCCGCGACAAGCAGTGGTATGTCGAAGCCGATGCCGGGGCGGTGAAAGCGGAGAACATCTTCAACCTGACCGGTGCCAACAACGACGGCACGCTGGAAACCAAGATCGGCTACGACTTCGGTGGTATCGTCGGCTACGATTTCGGCGGCTTCCGCCTCGAGGCCGAGGCGAGCTATCGCCGGGTCGAGGAAAAGGCCTATCGCAGCCAGGCGTTCAGCTATGCCGACAATCAGGTCGGGGGCGGAGCCGAGGCGCTCAGCTTCATGGCCAACGGCCTGCTCGACTTCGGTCCGGACGACGGCCTGCAGGGCTTCGTTGGCGGTGGCGCCGGGATCGGTCGGGTCAAGAACGCGCTGCTCACGCCCACTGCGGCGATCAATCTGGTCGACAGCGATACCGGCTTCGCGTGGCAGGCCCTGGCGGGGGTGCGTGCGCCGCTGACCAGCAACATCGACGTCGGCCTGAAGTACCGCTTCTACAACCAGGACCACAACGATCTGGTCAACAACGTCGGGCAGAACGTGCGGACCCGCTTCCGCTCGCACTCGCTGCTGGCCACGCTGTCCTTCAATTTCGGGGGTGCGCCGGCCCCGGTCGAGCAGGTCGCCCCGCCGCCGCCGCCGCCTCCGCCTCCCCCTCCGCCGCCGCCGCCGCCCCCACCGCCGCCTCCTCCTCCGCCGGCGCCGGTGTGCAACAAGGGGCCGTACATCGTGTTCTTCGACTGGAACAAGGCTGACGTCACGCCCGAGGCCGCGACGATCCTCGACAGCGCCATCACGGCCTATGGCAACTGCCAGAGTGTCCCGATCATGCTGGCCGGCTATGCCGACCGTTCGGGTTCCACCCAGTACAATGTCGCGCTGTCAGGCCGGCGCAACGAGGCGGTGCAGGCCTATCTGACCGGTCACGGGGTGCCTGCCGCGGCAATCTCGGCCCAGGCGTTCGGCGAAGCCAATCCCCGCGTACCCACGGCGGATGGGGTCCGCGAGCTGCAGAATCGCCGTGTCGAGATCACTTACGGTCCGGGTTCGGGGATGTAGGGACCATCCCAAGATTGGCCACCCACGCGAAAGGGGCCGGAGCGATCCGGCCCCTTTTTCGCAGGGTCAGGCGGCGTACTCGGTCGGATCGACCAGCCCGGCGCGGGCGAAACCGTCCCGGCGCAGCCGGCAACTGTCGCAGACCCCGCAGGCCCGCCCATCCGGCTGAGGATCGTAGCACGACCAGCTCATTCCGGCGTCGAGCCCGAGCCGGGCGGCCTCGGCGGCGATGGCATCCTTGCCCATGTGCTGCAGGGGAGCATGGATGCGGATGGCCGTGCCTTCATCTCCGGCCTTGGTGGCGAGAGTGGCCAGGTGCTGGAACCCGGCGATGAACTCGGGCCGGCAATCGGGATAGCCTGAATAGTCGAGTGCGTTGACCCCGATGACAATGTCCTGCGCACCCAGGGTCTCGGCCCAGGCGAGGGTCAGCGAGAGGAACACCAGGTTCCGGGCGGGCACATAGGTTACCGGAATGCCGGGCCCGACCCCGTCCTTGGGCACCGGAATGTCGTCGGTCAGGGCCGACCCGCCGAACTGGCGCAAGTCCAGTGGCAGCACGACATGGCGGACCACGCCCAGATGCCCGGCGATCCGCGCTGCGGCGTCGAGCTCGCAGCGGTGGCGCTGGTTGTAGTCGATAGTCAGCGCATGGATGCGATAGCCGGCCTCCCGGGCGAGCCCCGCGGCGACCATCGAATCGAGCCCGCCCGACAGGAGGACGACGGCATCGCGCGAGGTTGTTTGTGGCAGCTTGGTCATGCCCCCGGGCTAGTCAGGCCGGCTGGTGCTGGCAACCACTTGTGGTCGGGCCGTCGTCGGGCAATCGCCCACCCGACGCCCCTCGCCGGTCATCACGAAGGGCAGCCCGCCAGCCACACCCTGCGTTTCAAGCTGCAAAAGCTGGCTGCTCTCGCGGCGGATCGTCGTCCGGCCGTAGCCCTTGCCGCGGCAGGTGTACTGCACGCTCGCCGCATCGGGGCTGTTTTCGATCACCAGCCGGTCGCAGGCCAGATCGGGATGCTCCAACTGGATCAGTCGCCAGGGATCGTGCCAGCAGACCCGCCGGCCCGGGCTGCCGTCGCGAAAGCGCAGCTCCCAAAGCCCATCCTGCAGCCTGCCCAGCACCGGCACGTCGGGGGCCACGGCCACCGTGGGTACGGCGGCACCCAGGGCCGCCAAGGTCAGGCTTCCCGGAACCAGCCATCGTGCATGCCAAGTCCCCATCGCGCGGCTCCCGCTCCGACCCACCGCACCCCATATAGGAGCGCACGGCCCTGCGACCAACCGTGTGATGATAGCCGTGAAGCGTTAAACCGGAATTGCGAAGACCTTCGAGCAGAATGCGCAGTCCACGCTGATCGTGCCGGTCTCGTCGCGCATCTCGTCCAGATCGGCGGCGGCGAAGCGCGACAGGACACCCTGGTAATAGTCGACCGAGCAGCGGCAGCCGCGTTCCAGCACGGCGCCGGGATCGATCCGCACCTCGCGCTCATCGTGGAACAGGCGCCAGAGCACCGCCTCCAGCGACAGGTCGGAATCGACCAGCTCGTCGTGGCGCAGCGAACCCGCGATGACGGCGACATGCTCCCAGTCCGGATGATCCATCCGCACGTGCAGACGTTCGCGGCCCTCCTCGCCATCGGGAAGGTGCTGGACCAGCAGGCCGCCGGCCACCGAGGCCTGCGCGGTCGACCGGATTCCGACGCGGATCAGGGTGGGAACCTGCTCGGACTGCGCGAAGTAGCTTTCACAGGCCGCCGCCAGCGAATCTCCCTCCAGCGGAACGATGCCCTGGTACCGTTGGCCGGTCGCCGCCAGATCGAAGGTGATCGCCAGGTAGCCCTTGCCGAACAGGGCATAAAGCGACGGGTTTGCTCCCAGGGCGCTCAACCGCTCGGCGTCGTGGCGGACATAGCCGCGCACTTCACCTGCACGATAGTCGCACACCAGCAAGTCGACGATCCCGCCCTCGGTCTGGGCCTGGACCGTCAGTTGGCTCTCCTCGTCCTTGAGCAGCGAGCCCATCAGCACGGTGAGCACCAGCGCTTCGGCCAGCAGGTGGCGGATGGCCGCGGGATAGGCGTGGGCGCCGAGAATGCGTTCGAGCACGGGGCCCATCCGCACCACCCGGCCCCGGGCATTGCGGCCCGGAACCGTGAAGCCGAGGACCTGATCGTGGCCGGTCTCGGCACTCTCCGGGCTGGCTGGCATCATGTCGCTCACAGTTGGCCAAAGACCCAGCGCAGCACGCTCTTCTGGGCATGGACGCGGTTCTCCGCCTCGTCCCAGACCACGGACTGCGGCCCGTCGATGACCGCATCGGTCACCTCTTCGCCGCGGTGCGCGGGCAGGCAATGCAGGAACAGGGCATCGGCCTTGGCCCGCGCCATCAAGGCCGGGTTGACCTGAAACGGCGTCATGGCGGCCAGCTTGGCCTCGGCATGGGCCTGGCCCATCGAAATCCATGTGTCGGTGACCACCACGTCGGCCCCCGAAACGGCCTCCGCAGCGTCGCGATGGGTGGTCACCCGGGCCCCGGCCGTTGCCGCCGCGGCGGCGAACCGCGGATCGGGATCGTAGCCTTCCGGCACGCCCACCCGGACGTTGAACTTCATCAGGCCGGCGGCCTCGATGATCGAATGCAGCACGTTGTTGCCGTCGCCCACCCAGGCGACTTCAAGCCCGGGCAGCGCCTTGCCGTGTTCGATCACGGTCAGCAGATCGGCCATGATCTGGCACGGATGGGACAGGTCGGTGAGGCCATTGATCACCGGAACGGAGGCCTGGGCCGCCAGTTCCTCGATCTTGGCATGGTCGTCGGTCCGGATCATGACGGCATCGACCATCCGGCTGAGCACCCGGGCCGTATCGGCGATCGATTCGCCCCGCCCCAGTTGCATCCCGCCGGCGTCCATCACGATGGCCGTGCCGCCCAGCTGGCGCATCGCCATGTCGAAGGAAACGCGGGTGCGGGTCGAGTTCTTCTCGAAGATCATGGCCAGCACCCGCCCCGCCAGGGGGGCGTCGGCATCGCTGCAGCCCTTGGGCCAGGCCGCCCGGGCGGCCTTGCGATCGAGCGCGTCGTTCAGCATCGCGGCGACGGCGTCGCCACCGGCGTCGGTCAGGTTGAGGAAGTGCCGGACCGTCATGCCGGTTGCTCCACCTGGTAGCTCGCCGCCGCGGCCGAGAGCTTGTCCATGAACTCGTCGATGTGGCTTTCGTCGATCACCAGCGGCGGCACCAGCCGCAGGGTGTTGTCCCCGGCGGCCACGGTCAAAAGCTGATGATTGTCACGCAGATGGGCGACGAAGGGGCGGGGTTCGCCCTTCATCTTCACGCCCAGCATCAGGCCGCGTCCGCGGACCAGCTCGAACAGCTCCGGATAATTGCCGATGAACTGCTCCAGCCGCGCTCGCAACCGTTCCCCCATGGTGCGAACGTGCTCGAGGAATGCGGGGTTGGCCGCGGCATCAAGCACAGCCTCGCCCGCCGCCATGGCCAGCGGATTGCCGCCATAGGTCGATCCGTGAGTCCCTGCGACCATGCCGCGCGCGGCCTTCTCGGTCGCCAGGCAGGCGCCGAGCGGAAAGCCGCCGCCGATCCCCTTGGCCGTGGCCAGCACGTCGGGCGTGATGCCGTACTGTTCATAGGCATAGAAGCTGCCGGTGCGGCACACCCCGCATTGCACTTCGTCGAGCACGAGCAGCAGGTCATGCTCGTCGCACAGCGCGCGCAGGCCCTGCATGAAGGCGTCGCTGGCCGGGCGGATGCCGCCTTCGCCCTGGACCGGTTCCACGAGGAAGCCGGCGGTGTTGGGCCCGATCAGCGCCCTGGCCGCTTCCAGATCGTCAAACGGAGCATACTTGAAGCCGGGCAGCAGGGGGAGGAAGCCCTTGTGCATCTTCTCCTGGCTCGACGCGCTGATCGTGGCGAGCGTGCGGCCGTGGAAGGCGTTGTTGAAGGTGATCAGTTCGAACTTGTGATCGTTGCCGACGTGCTGGTGATAGGCCCGCGCGGTCTTGATCGCGCATTCCACCGCCTCGGCCCCCGAATTGGTGAAGAACACCGTGTCGGCAAAGGTCAGGTCGACCAGCCGCTGCGCCAGATGCTCGCCCTGCGGGCTGCCGTAGAGGTTGGAGACGTGCATCAGCGTTTCGGCCTGCCGCTGGATCGCGCCGATCAGCCCCGGATGCGAATGGCCCAGGATGTTTACGGCGATGCCCGCGGCGAAGTCCAGGTAGCGGCGGCCGTCCTCGCCGATCAGGTGACAGTGGTCGCCACGAACCGGCCGGAAGCCGCACCGGGGGTACACGGGCATCAGCGGAGAGATCGACATCGAACGGGTCCTTTGCATGCGGGCCAGGCCTGTGGCGCGTGCCTGCCTGGCGAATCGAAAGACGGGAAAGACGCAAACGACAAATGGCGGCCCCGGGTAGGGCCGCCACTTGCGCGCGTTATGTTGTCGCGTGCCTTCGGTCAAATGTCCGAAGGGCGTGCGGGCTGGGTCAACCCTGACGCGGCACGAGGTTGACCGCCGAGTACTTGCCTCGTCGATCGACTTCGATGTCGAACTCCAGTCGGTCGCCCTCGTTCAGGCCCTGCATGCCCGAGCGCTCCACCGCACTGATGTGAACGAAGGCATCGGGCTGCCCGTCGTCACGGGTGATGAAGCCGAAGCCCTTCATCGAGTTGAAGAACTTGACCGTGCCGGTGGCCTTTTCGCCGGTCAGCTGGCGCTGCGGCGCAGCCGGTTCGCGCTTGGCGACCGGGATCACGTCACCCACCACGACCAGATCGGCCGCCGAAATCTTGCCGCCGCGATCGACCAGCGAGAACTCCAGGCCCTGACCCTCGGCCAGGCCTTCGAGGCCGGCCCGCTCGACCGCGCTGATGTGGACGAACACGTCCTCGCCGCCGTCTTCGCGCTGGATGAAGCCGAAGCCCTTCTGGCCGTTGAAGAACTTGACGACGCCCTTGCCCTGGCCAACGACCTGGGCCGGCATTCCGCCGCGATCGCCGCCGCCGAAGCCGCCGCGACCACCGCCGCCGCCACCGCCGCCAAACCCGCGGCCGCCGCCACCGCCGCCGAAGCCGCCGCGATCACCACCGCCGAAGCCGCCACGGCCGCCGCCGCCGCCATATCCGCCGCGGTCGCCACCGAAGCGATCACCGCCGCCGAAACCGCCACGATCACCGCCGCCGTAGAAGGGGTCGAAGCCTTCTTCCCCGAAACCGTCCCGCTTGTCGCGGCCCCTGCCGCGACGTCCTCTATCGAAACCCATAAACCCGAACTTACCTTCGCTTCGCCCCAATCACGATGCCCGGACGGCGCGGACGAAACCCGCCAGGCAACAGGGCCAGCGATTGCGGCTGGCCGCAACCCTCTCCTCTGCATCTTCGGGCATAGCCGAAAATATCCACAAGGGCGAATGGAATCGGACTCACCGAAACAATCGTCTCCGGCGCGGTGCGGGGCTTCTGCTTGTCACGCCGGCATGACCTTGGCAAAAGCCGGGGCATGACCATCATGTCGCTTATTGCCGATCCTTCTGCCTGGGCCGCGCTGGTCACACTGGTCACTCTCGAGATCGTTCTCGGCATCGACAATCTGGTGTTCATCGCCATCCTTTCCAACAAGTTGCCGCCGGAACAGCAGAACAAGGCGCGGCGCCTCGGGCTGGCCCTGGCGCTGGTCATGCGGATTGGCCTGCTCACCCTGATCGGCTGGATCGTGACCCTGCAGGCCCCGCTCTTCGACCTCGGCTTCAGCGGCGCACCGGGTCCTTACGGCGAACCCACCTTCGAGACCGCCTTCTCCGGGCGTGACCTGATCCTGATTGCCGGTGGACTGTTCCTGCTGTGGAAGGCGACCAAGGAGATTCACCACAACATCGACTCGGAGCCGACCAGCGGCGAGCTGCTCGACCATGACAAGGGTGTCGCCCAGATCGCCTTCGGCGCCGCGATTGCCCAGATCATCGCGCTCGACCTGGTGTTCTCGATCGATTCGATCCTGACCGCGGTCGGGATGACCGACGAGGTCCCGATCATGATCACTGCCGTGGTGATCACGGTGGGTCTGATGATGGTCGCCGCCGATCCGCTGTCGCGCTTCATCGAGCGCAACCCCACCCTTGTGATGCTGGCCCTGGCCTTCCTGGTGATGATCGGGCTGGTCCTGATCGCCGACGGCTTCGGGGTGCATATCCCGAAGGGCTATGTCTATGCGGCCATGGGCTTCTCGGCCGGGGTCGAGACGCTGAACATCATCAGCCGCAACCGCCGCGCGAAGGCGCGCGAACGGGCGGCCCAATCGTGAGAACTGCCCGATGACCGGATCCGACTTCCGCGCCCTTGGCGAAGGCATCTACGCCAGCCCCCAGATCGACCTGGCCGATGTCGCCGCGGCGAAGGACCTGGGCATCGCGCTGATCATAAACAACCGCCCGGAGGGCGAGAGCCCGGACCAGATCGCCGGCCCCGACATCGCGGCCGCCGCGCACGCCGCCGGGATCGACTACGTGGCGATCCCGGTGACCCATGCGGGCTTCAGCGAGCCTCAGGTCCAGGCCATGGCGGCCGCGCTCGACGGCGCGCCCGGGCCGGTGCTGGCCTATTGCCGGTCGGGCACGCGGTCGACCCTGCTGTGGGCCCTGGCCCGCGCCGCGCAGGGCGATAGCCCCGACGACCTCGCCATGGCGGCCGCCCGCGCGGGCTATGATCTTGGCCCGATCCGCAGCCTGCTCGACATGCTTGCCGCGCGCTCGGCCTGATCCGTCCAGCCCATGGTGCCAGGCCCGCTCGTTCTTGCCGTGCTGGTCCCGCTCGGCTCGCTGGTCGCGATCGTCGCGCTCAGCCTGCTGGCGCGGAGCCTGGGCCTTGGGGCCGACGTGCGGTTGCGCGATCCCAACGAGGCGCGGGCCCTGGCCCAGGCCGCGGACTGCGCCTTCCGGCCGACCGCGATCAGCCTGGACCGGGCGGGCCTGGGGGCCCTGCTGGCCGATGACGGGGGGCAGGTCATCCTGCTGCGGCGCCACGGGGCCCGGTTCGTCGCCCGCCTGCTGACCAGCCACCAGGGCATCCAACTGGAACGCCAGTTCCTCCGCTTCGCCCTGCCCGAGCCGGGCTTCGAGCCGATCACGCTCGATCTGGGCGCCGAGGCGCAACACTGGGCGGCCAGTCTGCGACGGCTGGGCGATCACGCCGGGGCCCGCAACGAGGGCCTGGCATGACCGGTTTCGATCCCATTCCCTTCGCCATTCCAGGCTTCGTCCTGCTGATCGCGCTGGAGATGGCCTGGGCGCGGCGGCGCGATCCGCTGGCTTACGAGCCGCGCGATACCTTTGTCTCGCTGATGCTCGGACTGGGCAGCGTGGTCGCCGGATTGCTTACTGCCGGGATCGTGCTGGACCTTGGCACCTGGCTTTACGGGTTCCGGTTCGCGACGCTCGGCTGGGTCTGGTGGACCTGGCTGGCCTGCTTCCTGCTGGATGACCTGGCCTATTACCTGTGGCACCGGGCCGCGCACCGGGTGCGGTGGTTCTGGGCTGCCCATGTCAACCACCACTCCAGCCAGCACTACAACCTGTCGACCGCGCTGCGCCAGCCATGGACCGGGTTCCTGTCCGCCTCGTTCGCCTTCCGCCTGCCGATCGTGCTGCTAGGCTTCCCGCCGGCGATGCTGATCACCTGCGGCGCGCTCAACCTGATCTACCAGTTCTGGATCCACACCACGGCGATCGGACGGATGCCCCGCTGGTTCGAAGCGGTGTTCAACACCCCCTCGCACCACCGCGTGCACCATGCGGTCGAGGCGCCTTATCTGGATCGCAACTACGCCGGGGTCCTGATCGTGTGGGACCGCCTGTTCGGCACGTTCCAGCGCGAGCGTGACGATCTGACGATCCATTTCGGGATCGTGCGCCAGCTCGGCACCTTCAATCTCCTGCTGGCCGCCTTCCACGAATGGCTGGCGATCGCCGCCGATGTCTGGCGGGCGCCGTGGCGGGCCAAGCTGGGTTATGTCTTCGGGCCGCCGGGCTGGAGCCATGACGGCAGCCGCCGCTCGTCCGCCGATATCAAGCGCCTGTGGCGTGAGCCCGGGCCTTAGCGCGCCGCGCCCGCTCCGGTCGTGAACACCTCGACCCGCGTCGTCCCGTCGGCGGCACGGGTCACGATCCGGATCAGGGCGAGACGGTCCCCGCGGAACTCCAGATCCTCGATCGCCGCGGCATGCCGGTGCCAGGCCGAGGCGCGGCGCTCTCCATCGGCGCCGATGCGCATCGGCCAGCAGTGCAGGGCTTCCGTCGCGGCTGAAGGGGCCGCGCCCAGCCCGGCCGGAGCGCCCACGTCTCCGGCGCAGCGCAGCACCCATGTGCCGCGGGTCTCGCCGGGCGGGACCACCTGGCGGGATTCGGCCAGGGGCTGACCCAGGGCATAGCCGGGCAGGGGCCGCGCGGCTTGCGGCGGGTCTTCGGTGGCCGGAGCCGTGGCGGACAGCAGCAGGGGGAGAAGCGGCACCATCCTGCAATCATTGCGGATGGCCGGCGATCCCATCAACGAAAATCGGGTCCGGAGCGGCTGGCTCCGGACCCTAGGTGGCGTTCGCAGGAGGAACGTCGGATGGCGGGGTCGAAGGGGAGGAGAGGAGGAACCTCCGACCCCGCCAAGCTCAGCAGATCAGTAGTTGTAGGCGCGCTCGCCGTGCTCGGAGATGTCGAGCCCTTCGCGCTCGGCCTCTTCGGTCGGACGCAGGCCGAACACCTTGTCGACGATGAAGTAGAGCACCGCCGAACCCACACCCGACCAGACGATGGTCAGGAGGACGGCCTTGATCTGGGTCATGACCTGGGCACCCATGTCATAGACACCGGTCGCGGCGGGGAACTGGGTGTAGTCGAAGAAGCCCTGACCCCCCAGCGCCGGGTCGGCGACGATGCCGGTGGCGATCGCCCCGAAGATCCCGCCGACGCAGTGGACGCCGAACACGTCCAGGGTGTCGTCGTACTTCAGCTTGTTCTTCACCACGGCGACGAACAGGTAGCAGACCGGCGAGACGAGCAGGCCCATCACGATCGAGGTCATCGGCGCGGCCAGGCCCGAGGCCGGGGTGATCGCGACCAGACCGGCCACGGCACCCGTCGCGGCGCCCAGCATCGAGGGCTTGCCGTGGTGCAGTTGTTCGATGATCGACCACGAGACCGCTGCGGCGCAGGTGGCGACCATGGTGTTGATGAAGGCCACCGCGGTCACGCCATTGGCTTCCAGGTTGGAGCCGGCGTTGAAGCCGAACCAGCCCACCCACAGCAGGGCGGCGCCGATCATGGTCATGGTCAGCGAGTGCGGCGGGGTGGCTTCCTTGCCGAAGCCGACGCGCTTGCCGATCATGAGGCAGCCGACCAGGCCCGCGATCCCGGCGTTGATGTGCACCACGGTGCCGCCGGCGAAGTCGAGCGCGCCCATGCCCCACAGCAGACCCGTGTCGGTCGGAGCATCCGGCAGGAAGTCCGGACCGGCCCAGTACCAGACCATGTGGGCGATCGGGAAGTAGACCACGGTGAGCCACAGCACCACGAACACGATCAGCGGGGTGAACTTGATGCGTTCGGCGAAGGCGCCGACGATCAACGCCGGGGTGATCATCGCGAAGGTCATCTGGAAGACCACGAAGGCCAGCTCGGGGATGTAGACGTTGTTGGAGAACGTCGCCGCGTAGCTGCTCGAGGTGACGCCCGCGAGGAAGGCCTTCGACAGGCCGCCGATGTAGGGCGAGCCGCCGGTGAACGACAGCGAGTAGCCCCAGCTGGCCCAGACGAGGCCGGCGACGGACACGATCATGAACACCTGCATGCAGACGCTCAGCATGTTCTTGGTGCGCACCAGGCCGCCATAGAACAGGGCGAGGCCGGGGATGCTCATCATCAGCACCAGGGCGGACGAGACCAGCATCCAGGCGGTGTCGCCCTTGTTCGACATGGCGGCGAGCTGGTCGGCCGCGGGGGCCTTGATCAGCGTGGTGGCCGCGGCAGTGGTGGCCGCCTGGGCGGCGGCAGTGGCCGCTTCGGTCGCGGCTTCGGTAGCGTCCTGGGCAAATGCGGCGGTGGCGGCGAAGAGCGAGGCTCCCATCGCGCCGAGGCCCGCGCACAGCTTGCCGATCTTGGCAGTCTTGCGGTTCATGGTGGTTTCCCTCCTGTCGGACACGCCGGTCACAGCGCGGTGTCGCCGGCCTCGCCGGTGCGGATGCGGACCGCTTCGGCCAGGTCGAGCACGAAGATCTTGCCGTCACCGATCGCTTCGGTGCTGGCGACCTGCTGGATCGTTTCGACGATCTGCGGGGCCAGGCTGTCGGCGGCGGCAATCTCGAGCTTCACCTTGGGCAGCATGTTCGTGGAATATTCGGCGCCGCGGTAAATCTCCGTCTGGCCCTTCTGGCGTCCAAAGCCCTTGACCTCGGACACGGTCATCCCTGCGACGCCAATGGCGCCGAGGGCTTCACGCACCTCGTCGAGCTTGAACGGCTTGATGATGGCGATGATGAATTTCATCGGTGCCCCCTGGAAGCCTACCGGTCCCGTCGCCGGCAAAACCCCTACAGCAAGGCCCGTGCCAATTTACCGTTTGCTTGGAATCCTTGCCAAGTTCCAAACGGGCGTGAGGGCGCGGCCGAGTCGTTCCGCCCCGTCGCGCTCGAATCCTGTGCAGCCTGCCTAAAATTCAGGCAGCAGTATCGGTCGGGAGCAACAGGCGCGCGGTCACCGGCAGGTGATCCGATGCGCGGGCCGCCAGCGCGCTGTGATGGACCCGGCTCTCCAGCGTCTGCCACTCGCCCGATGCCACGATCCGGTCGAGCATCGCGATCGGGCGGCGGCTGGGAAAGCTGCGGCCCGGGGCCAGCACCTGCCAGTCGGGGCCGGCGAATTCCCTCAGGCTGCCGCCATGCCGGGACCACTCGTTGAAGTCCCCCATCAGCACGGCCGGGCAGGGCTGGGGGCAGGACCCGACATGGCCGAGCAGCGTGCGCAACTGCTGCCGCCGTCGCAATCCGCTGAGGTCCAGGTGCATGCCGATCACGCGCACCCGCCGCCCGCCCGCCAGCAGGTCGGCGCGCACCGCCCCGCGTGGCTCCAGCGTGGGCAGGGGCACGATCGCCGCGTCCACCACCTCGATCCCGCGGCGGACCAGCAGCGCATTGCCATGCCACCCGATGCTGTCGGGCCGCTGGTTGAGCGGCACGGCCCGCCACGGCGTGTAGTCGTCCAGGGTCTGGCGTGGAATCACGCTGGTGCGCGGCCCGAAGCGCAGGTCCGCCTCCTGCAGCGCGATGACATCGGCGTCGATCTCGCGCAGCACCGCCAGGATCCGGTCCGGATCGCGCCGGCGGTCCAGTCCGACCGCCTTGTGGATGTTGTAGCTGGCGAAGGTGAGCTGCATGGGGCGGGAGAGTAGCGTGGGCGGACCGGGGCCGTCACCCCTCTCCAGGCTTCGCCAGTCGCTTCGCGACAAGCTGCGCCATCCTCTCCCCCGGCGGGGGAGAGGATACGGAGGCTTGGCCGTGCAGCGGCCTAGCCGCAGTTGGAGAGGGGCATCTGCGCTCTCCTCATCGCTCCTTGGTCGCGCTGAACACCAGCTCCGGATTGCGTTCCTGCTGATAGCCCACGTCCCAGGACGATCGCGCCATGAACACCGGGTCGCCGTCGCGGTCCTTGGCCAGGTTGCTCTTGTTGAAATCGGCGAAGGCCTTCAGCGCGGCATCGCTGCCCTTGAGCCAGCGCGCCGTGTCGAACGGCGATTCCTCGAGCACGGCCTCGACCTTGTATTCCGCCTCGAGCCGGCTGATCAGCACGTCGAGCTGGAGCTGGCCGACCACTCCGACGATCCACTGCGCGCCGATCTCCGGGTAGAACACCTGGATCACGCCCTCTTCCGACAGGTCGTCGAGCGCCTTGCGCAGCTGCTTGGTCTTGGTCGGATCCTTCAGCGCGACGCGGCGCAGGATTTCGGGCGCGAAGTTGGGCAGCCCGGTGAAGCGCACGTCGTTCTTCTCGGACAGGGTATCGCCCACCCGCAGGGTGCCGTGGTTGGGGATGCCGATGATGTCGCCGGCCTCGGCGGTGTCGGCAATCTCGCGGTCCTGCGCGAAGAACAGGATCGGCGAATGGACCGCGATCGGCTTGCCCAGCCCCGAGGGGGTGAGCTTCATGCCCCGCTTGAACGTGCCCGAAACCATCCGCATGAAGGCGATCCGGTCCCGGTGCTGGGGGTCCATGTTGGCCTGGACCTTGAACACGAAGCCGGTCACGTCGGCCCGCTCGGGGCTGATCGTGCCCTGGTCCGACGATTGCGGTCGCGGCGGCGGGGCGAAGCGGGCGATCGCGTCGATCAGTTCGGCCACGCCGAAGTTCTTGAGCGCGGAACCGAAGTAGACCGGGGTCAGATCGCCATGGCGATAGGCCTCCAGATCGAATTCGGGATAGCCGGCCTGGCCCAGCTCGATCTCCTCGGCGATCTCCGGCGGGATCTCCATCGCCTCGCGCTTGCCCAGGAACTCGCGGCTGTCGCCCTCGGGCCGGCTGACCAGACCGGTGGCGAAATCGAGCACGCCCTGGAAGGTGCCGCCCATGCCCACCGGCCAGGACATCGGCACCACGTCGAGCGCGAGGGCATCGGCCACCTCGTCCAGCGTCTCGAACACCGCGCGGCCTTCGCGGTCGACCTTGTTGACGAAGGTGATGATCGGCACCGAGCGCATCCGGCAGACCTCGAACAGCTTGCGGGTCTGCGGCTCGATGCCCTTGGCCGCGTCGATCACCATGATCGCCGAATCGACCGCGGTGAGCGTGCGGTAGGTGTCCTCCGAGAAGTCCTCGTGGCCCGGGGTGTCGAGCAGGTTGAAGGTGATGTCGCGCCCGTCGTCGAACACCTTGCGGAAGGTCATGACCGAGCTGGTCACGGAGATGCCGCGCTGCTGTTCGATCTTCATCCAGTCCGACCGGGCGCGCCGGGCCTGCCCACGCGCCTTGACCTCGCCGGCCAGATGGATCGCGCCGCCCTGCAGCAGCAGCTTCTCGGTCAGCGTGGTCTTGCCCGCGTCCGGGTGGGAGATGATCGCGAAGGTGCGGCGCGAGGATGGGGTGGTCATGGCCGCGCCGTTAGGGGGATTCGGACGGAAAAGCGAGGGGGTGGGCAGGGCGGGTGCCAGGAACTGGCACTCCGGGCCGCCCGCCATGCACGAAACTCTCGTCACCCTGAACTCGTGTCAGGGTCCATGTCGCCCCAAGCGCGAAGCTTGCACGCTTCGGACCGGGTCTCGCGATCTTGCCCAGCCTGGCGCCCCGCCGCCCGACGGATCCTGAAACACGTTCAGGATGACGCCGTCTTGAGGGTGAAGAGCGACCGGCCTCAGCCGCGCAGCACGGCTCCAAGCTTGGCCGCCGCCGCCGTCACCTTGTCGGCGATGGCCTTGAGGTCGGCCTCGGCATAGCTTTTCTCGACGGGCTGCAACGTCACCTCGACCGCCAGCGACTTCTGCCCCTCGGGCACGCCCTGGCCGCGGAAATCGTCGAACAGGCGCGCGCTGACGATGTTGGCCTTGTCGGCCCCCTTGACCGCACGGACCAGGTCACCGGCCGGCTTGTCGGCCGCGACCAGGAAGGCGAAGTCGCGGGTCACGGGCTGCAGCGCCGGCGGGGCGTAGCCGGGGCGGGCGAAGCCGACCGCACCGCGCTTCGCCGGGATGGCATCCAGGAACAGCTCGGCTACGGCGATCGGACCGGACAGGTCGAAGGCCCTGGCCGTGGCCGGATGGAGCAGGCCGAAGCGGGCGAGCACGGTCTTGGGGCCCAGCCGCAGCGTGGCCGACTGACCCGGGTGGAACTGCGGCCCGGCCTCGCCCATGACCTGCAGGTTGTCGACCGGCGCACCGGCCTCGGCCAGCAGGGCCAGGGCCTCGGCCTTGGCGTCGAAGGCATCGAAGGGCTGGGCCTTGCCCGTTGCCCAGCCGCGTACGGTGCGCTCGCCAGCCAGCACCACGCCCAGCGTCAGGCGCTCGTCGCTCGTCCCCTCGGCGCCGCGCAGATAGCGGCGGCCGATCTCGAACAGCCGCAGCGATCCTGCGCCGCGATCAAGATTGCGCCGCGCGGCCGAGAGCAGCCCGGGTAGCAGCGAGGGGCGCATCGCCTTCATGTCCTCGCTGATCGGGTTGTCGAGCACCCACAGCGGCGATTCCCGCTCATCCTGGGCCTGTCGAAGGACAAAGGCCTGCGCCTCGCTCACCGGCAGGAAGGACCAGGTCACGGCCTCGTTCAGCCCGCGCGCGGCGGCGGCGCGGCGCACGCGCCGTTCCAGCTTCTGCGCCGGGGTCGCGGTCGGCCGGGCCACGCCATCGGCGCGCGGCAGGGGGACGGACTCGATGTTGTCGAGCCCCCAGATCCGGACAACCTCCTCGACCAGGTCGGGCGCGCCGACCACGTCGGGGCGCCAGCCGGGCGCGGTGACGGTCCAGTCCTCGCCCACACTGAAGCCCAGCGCTTCCAGAATGCGACGCTGCTCTCCGGCGGGGATCGCCACCCCGCCCAGGGTCTCGGCCAGCGCGGGGTCATAAGCCACCACGGCGGTGTCGCGCGGCGCGGTGCCGGCGCGGACCACGTCCGACGCTTCGCCCCCGCAGGTCTCGAGGATCAGCCGGGTGAGCAGTTCCAACCCCGTATCGAGGAACAGCGGATCGACCCCGCGCTCGAACCGGCTGCGTGCATCCGAGGTGAGGTTGAGTGCGCGGCCCGTCGCCCCGATCCGCTCGGGATCGAAATAGGCCACCTCCAGCAGCACGTCGGTGGTCGTGTCCGAACAGCCCGAATGCTCGCCGCCCATGATCCCGGCGATGTCGTGCACCCCGGCCGCGTCGGCGATCACGGTCATCTCGGGGGTGAGGGCATAGGTCTTGCCATTGAGCGCCAGGCAGGTCTCGCCCTCGCGCGCACGGCGGGCGACGACCGCGCCGGTGAGCTTCGCGAGGTCATAGGCATGGGCCGGGCGGCCGAAGCCCAGCATCACGTAGTTGGTCAGATCGACCAGCGCCGAGATCGGGCGCTGCCCCGCGCTCTTCAGCCGGTCCTGCAGCCACTGCGGCGAGGGGCCGTTGGTCACGCCCTTGATGACGCGGCCATGGAAGGCGGGGCAGCCTTCGGGATCGTCGGTGCGGATCTCGGTGGGGCAGGGGAAGCTTGGCGCGTGGCCTTCGACAGGCTCAGGCTGAGCGGAGGTTGTGTTTGTTTCAATCCCCAGACCCGCTCGGGCTGAGCCTGTCGAAGCCCGCGCACCGACCTCGACCGACCGCAGCGCCCCAAGCCCCGCCGCCGCGAGGTCGCGGGCGATGCCGTAGACGCCCATGCAGTCGGGCCGGTTGGGGGTGATCGCCACGTCGAACACCGGATCGGCGCCATGGTATTGGGCGAAGGGTGTGCCGATCGGGGCGTCCGCGGGCAGTTCGATGATCCCGTCGTGATCCTCGCCCAGCTCCAGCTCGCGGGTCGAGCACATCATCCCGTTGGATTCGACCCCACGCACCGCGGCAACCTTCAGCACCATGCCGTTCACCGGCACGGTCGCGCCCGGCAGGCCGAGCACGCCGACCAGACCGGCGCGGGCATTGGGCGCGCCGCAGACCACCTGCAGCGGATCGCCTTCCCCGGTGTCGACGGTCAGCACCTGCAGCTTGTCGGCATTGGGGTGCGGCGCGGCGGTGAGCACCCTGGCGACGCGGAAGCCGGCCAGCTTCGCGGCGGGATCCTCGATCCCCTCCACTTCCAGCCCGATGGCGTTCAGCGCGGCGGCGATCTCGGCAACGGAAGCCTCGGTATCGAGGTAGTCCTTGAGCCAGGTGAGCGAGAACTTCATGAAACCTTGCTCCTTACGCCGGAGTGCCGACGCCGCCCGACAGGGTCGGCACGTCGAGCGCGGAGAAACCGTAGTGCGCCAGCCAGCGCTGGTCGCCGTCGAAGAAGGCGCGCAGATCGTCCATGCCGTACTTGAGCATGGCGAGCCGATCGACGCCGATGCCGAAGGCGAAGCCCTGCCATTCGTCCGGGTCGAGCCCGCCGAATTCGATCACCTTGCGGTTGACCATCCCGCTGCCGAGCAGCTCCATCCAGCCGTGGCCGGGGGCATCGCCCGAACCGCCCAGCACCCGCCGACTCTTGCCGTCCGGCCCGCTGAGCAGCGCGAAGCCCACGTCGACCTCGACCGATGGCTCGGTGAAGGGGAAGTAGCTGGGGCGCAGGCGCAGGACGATATCGTCGCGCTCGAAGAAGGCCTTGAGGAAGGTCTCCAGCGTCCACTTCAGGTGGCCGAGGTGGATCCCCTTGTCGATCACGATGCCTTCCACCTGGTGGAACATCGGGGTGTGGGTGGCGTCGCTGTCCGAGCGGTAGACGCGGCCTGGGGCGATGATCCGCAGCGGGGCGCCATGCTGCAGCATCGACCGGATCTGCACCGGCGAGGTGTGGGTGCGCAGCAGCATCTTCCCGCCGGCGGGCGAGGCGTCGGGGAAGTAGAAGGTGTCATGCATCGCCCGCGCCGGATGGCTTTCCGGCATGTTGAGCGCGGTGAAGTTGTGCCAGTCGTCCTCGATCTCGGGCCCGGTCGCCACGGCGAAGCCCAGGTCGGCGAAGATCTCGGCCAGTTCGTCCATGACCTGGCTGACCGGGTGGACCGTGCCGCGCGGCGCCTCGGGCGCGGGCAGGGTCAGGTCGACCGTCTCGGCGGCGAGCCGGGCCTCGAGCGCGGCGCTCTCCAGCGCGGCCTTGCGTTCGGCCAGCGCCGTGGTGACGCTCTCGCGCAGGGCGTGAATCTGCGGGCCGACGCTCTGGCGTTCCTCGGGGCTCATCGCACCCAGCGTCTTGAGCAGGCCGGAAATCGACCCCTGCTTGCCCAGGAAGGCGACACGCAGCCGTTCGACGCTGTCTAGGTCCTCGGCGGCGGCGATCTGCGCCAGCGCGTCCTGTCCGGTTGCTGCGGTGTTCACGGGGTTCCCATCTCTTGCGGATACCTGGTCAGGCGTGGGCCTTTAGTGCGTCCGGCGCGGGGGGGCAACCGCGCCGCCCGCCCATGAGAAAGGGCGCGGACATCGCTGCCCGCGCCCTTCCGGTCTCGTGGCTCTGGCGCGGGCTCAGGCCGGCAGCGCGGCCTTGGCCTGGGCGATCACGGCGCTGAACACCCCGCCTTCGTTCATCGCCAGATCGGCCATGGCCTTGCGGTCGAGCTCGATGCCCGCCAGCTTGGTGCCGTGGATGAACTGCGAATAGGTCAGGCCCTCGGCCCGGACCGCCGCGTTGATGCGCTGGATCCACAGGGCGCGGAAGCTGCGCTTCTTAACCTTGCGATCGCGGTAGGCATACTGGCCGGCCTTTTCGACCGCCTGACGGGCAACGCGAATCGTGTTCTTGCGACGGCCGCGATAGCCCTTCGCCTGATCCAGAATGCGCTTGTGCTTGGCACGGGTGGTAACACCCCGCTTGATACGGCTCATAAGTCAGCGCTCCTCAGTTCAGCCCGTAGGGCGCCCACTTCTTGATCACCTTCGCGTCAGCGTCGGAGATCACGTCGGTGCCGCGATTCTGGCGGATATACTTGCCATTGTGGCTGATCAGGCGGTGGCGCTTGCCAGCCACACCGTGCTTCACCTTGCCGGTGGCGGTGAGCTTGAAGCGCTTCTTCACGCCGCTCTTCGTCTTGAGCTTGGGCATTTTCGTCTCCTTGGTTCGAGACACGTCCGATCCGCCATGGCAGCCCTAGATAGCCAGGCGGACCATCGATTCCGTGTCAATGAAGGGCGGCCCCTTAGGCGGGAACGCAGCACAAGGCAAGGGTTTCGGGCCAACGGCTTCGCCCGGATGCCGCATGGCCAGCCGGGTCAGTGGTTGCAACCGAGCGCCTCGACCACGTCCTCCAGCCGGGCCGGATCGCCCAGTGCCAGGACATGGCCGCTCGATCCGGCGTGGAGCGGCTCGCCGGTCCAGTCGCACATGGTGCCGCCGGCGCCTTCGACCACCGGCACCAGCGCGGCCCAGTCATGCAGCTTGAGATTGGCCTCGCAGACCAGATCGACCTGCCCGCTGGCGAGCATCGCGTAGTTGTAGCAGTCCCCGCCCATGACCATCCGGCGATGGTCGGTCCGCGCCGCCAGGGCCATGAAGTGGGCGCCGTCATGATCGTCGAAATAGTGCGGCCCGGTGGTGGCGATCGTCGCATCGCCCAGGGCCCGGCACGCTCTGGTGCGCACCTCCCGGCCGTTGAGCGTCGTGGGCCGGCCGCTGGCCCCGATCCAGCGTTCGCCCAGGATCGGCTGGTCGATGATCCCCAGCACCGGCCAGCCTTCGATCACCAGGGCGATCAGGGTGCCGAAGATCGGCCGTCCGGCGAGGAACCCGGCCGTGCCGTCGATCGGATCGAGCACCCAACTGCGGCCGGACGTCCCGGCCGTGGCGCCGAACTCCTCGCCGATGATCGTGTCGCGCGGGACCTCGGCGGTCAGGATGCGGCGCATCGCCTCCTCGGCGGCGCGGTCGGCCAGGGTCACCGGCGAGGCGTCGGGTTTGCGTTCGGCCCCCGATTCGGTCCGGAAATAGGGGCGGATGGCAGCGCCGGCGGCCTCGGCGAGGCGGATGGCGAGAGCGATGTCGGCGTCGAGCTTCATGGGGGCGGTTGTGCCGCCGCAGCAGGTCCGCGGTCAAGCGCGCCATTAACCACAACGAATGGCGGATATCCGCGGGTTTGGGCTTGTCAGCCGGTCTATCGCGGGTAGGTTGCGCTGATCGAAAGTAAGGGTCGCAGCCAGGCAGGGCTTGCACCTGGTGGGGGGCTATGCGCAAACGGACACTCCCGGCAGTCGACACGGCGATCGCGCCTGCCCATGGGGTGACCCGCGGGGGGCAGCCCTTGTCCTACAACCGGGCTCCGGCGCCGGACCTGGCGCCGTGGATCGGCCGGCTCTATGCCACCGTGGTCGAAGCGCCCGAGGGTCATCACACCGTCTGCGGCCTGTTCAACGATGTGGCCACCATCCGCATCCAGTTGCGCGGGCAGTGGACCGCCGAGACCGCCGAAGGGCCGAAGGCCTATGGCCGGGCGGCGCTGTTCTTCGGCCCGCAATCGCGGCGCATGCCAGTGACGGTGACGGGCAGCTTCGTCAGCATCGGCCTCGCCCTGCGTCCCGGCAGCGGCTATGCGGTGCGCGGCGTCAACGCGGTCGATTATGTCGACAAGCTGTTGTTCTGCGATGAACTGCGCCTGCCCGGCGAACAGGCCCTGGCGCAGTTGGACCCGCAGGCCGACCCCGAAACCTGGCTGCTTCAGCTTGAAAGCGTGATCCGGGCCGTGGTCAATGAGCCGGGGGTGCAGCGACCCGATCCGGTCAGCGCCCGCTTCGAGGCGCTGGCCTTCACCGATCCGGCCGCGAGCGTCGCCGACTTCGCGCAGGAGTGCGGCATTACCCAGCGCCAGTTGGAGCGGATCGTGCGGCGCGATTTCGGCATGCCGCCCAAGCAGGTCCTGCGCCGGGCGCGGGCGCTGGACATGGCCAGTCACCTGCGCGGCGTGGCCGACCAGGCCGAGGCCGAGGAACTGGCGCTGCGCTATTACGATCAGAGCCACCTGATTCGAGAGTTCACCGCCCTGTTCGGCATGTCGCCGACCCAGTTCGTCGCCAGGCCCCAGCCGATCCTGACCCTCACGCTCGAATCACGGCAGGCGCGGCGGCTCGAACTGATGAACCGCCTGGAGCCGGGCGCGCCCCGACCCTGGGAGTAACCCGCCCAGGGACCGGGAACTGCTGTTGCGCTTTTGCAACTTGCCGGTACCAATCATGGTAAATTCTGCATTCACGGATCGCGTCGCGATCGGCTGGTGGCATCCGTGCGAGCCGTGAGCCAGGGGGGTAGGAGCCAAGAATAGCGCCGTTCCCGCGAAATCATGACGGCGTGCTGATCGTTTTTGCTGGTCTCGCCGTGTCCATTTGGACATGCCTCAGAACCGATGCGCAACACATATGGCATTGCAACCAAATTGTAGGACCGCTAGTGAGGTGCCAGATTCCTTAGTCTCATGAGGGGACCATGAAAAAACTCGCATTGCTTTCCGCCGTTGCTGCAGCGGCTCTCGTCACTCCCGCCCAGGCTCGCGACAAGCAGTGGTATGTCGAAGCCGATGCCGGCGCCATGAAGGCTGAAGACATCTTCAACCTGACCGGCCGGAACAACGACGGCACCCTGAAGATCAAGGGCGGCTACGACTTCGGCGGCATCGTCGGCTACGACTTCGGCGGGTTCCGTCTCGAAGCCGAGGCGAGCTATCGCCGCGGCGAAGAAGGCAGCTACAGCAGCAATGCCATCAGCTACACCAGCGCTCAAATCGGCGGCGGCGCCGAGGCGCTGAGCTTCATGACCAACGGCCTGCTCGATTTCGGGCCGGACAATGGTCTGCAGGGCTTCATCGGTGCCGGTATCGGCGTGGGTCGCGTCAAGAATGCGCTGCTCACCCCGAACCCGTCGCTCAGCCTGGTTGACAGCGACACCGGTCTCGCCTGGCAGGCCCTCGCTGGTATCCGCGCGCCGATCAGCGATCACTTCGACGTCGGTCTGAAGTATCGCTTCTTCAACCAGAACGGCAACGATCTGGTGAACAACGCCGGCCGCAACGTCCGCACCCGGTTCCGCTCGCACTCGCTGCTGGCGACCATCGCGTACAACTTCGGTGGCGCTCCGGCCCCGGTCGAGCCGGCTCCGCCGCCGCCGCCCCCGCCGCCGCCCCCGCCGCCGCCGCCTCCGCCCCCGCCGCCTCCGCCGCCGCCGGCT